>WYBP01000002.1 GCA_011525845.1 Gemmatimonadaceae bacterium
GAGACGGCGCGCGAGCGCTTCATCGCCACGCCGTAGTCAAGCGTGACCTTCTCGGCCTTCACGCCGAACTCGGCCCCCTTGGCCACCTTCTGCGCGATGCTCGCGGCCTCGAGGAGCGCCTTGGCGGGGATGCAGCCCCAGAGGACGCAGGTGCCGCCGAGGCCTTCGCGCTCGACGACGCCGACGTTCATGCCGAGCTGGGCGGAGCGGAGGGCGCCGACGTAGCCGGCCGGGCCTCCGCCTACGTAGATGACGTCAAAAGTGGACATGGGAACGGCAGATGGGAGATGGGAGATGGGAGATGTGAGGGGGCGCGACTCGGATGGCTCCGCCCTCTCTCATCCTCTTGCAACCTAAAACAGCGTCAGCACGGGTCTCGGTCAGAAGACCAGCAACAGCGGGTTCTCGATCAGGCGGCGGAGGGTCTGGAGGAACTTGGCGCCCACCGCGCCGTCGATCACGCGGTGGTCGCAGCTCATCGTCACGCGGAGGCGCTTGCTCGTGCCGAAGCTCCCGTCCGCGTGCACGATCACCTTGTCCTCGATCGCGCCGATCGCGAGGATCGCGCTCTCGGGAGGATTGATGATCGCGGTGAACTGGTCGATCTGCATCATCCCGAGGTTGGAGACGGAGAAGGTCGAGCCCGTGAACTCCTCGGGCTTGAGCTTCCGCTCGCGCGCCTTCTTCGCGAGCACCTTCGCCTCGGCGCTGATCTCCGACATCCGCTTCTGCTCGGCGTTGAAGATCACGGGGACGATCAGCCCGTCGTCGGTGGCCACGGCCATGCCGAGGTGGACGGTGTTGAAGTAGCGGATGCGATCGCCGAGCCAGTGCGCGTTCACCTCCGGGTGCTGCTGGAGCGCGGTGGCGGTGGCCTTCAGGACGATGTCATTGAACGAGACCTTGAACTCGGGGCCGAGCTCGGCGGCCGCGGCGCGCATCTCGGCGGCGCGGTCGAGAGAGAACTCGGCCGTGAGGTAGAAGGTCGGGATCGGACCGATCGACTCGGAGAGCCGCTTGGCGATCGTCTTGCGGATCTGCGTGAGGGCGACGTCGTCGAACTCGTTCCCGCTCGGGGCGCGGCGTGGAGCGGCCGCGCCGGCGGGAGCGCCGACCGGGGTGGCGGCACGAGCACCGCCCGCGGCGATCGCCGCCTCGATGTCGCGCTTGATGATGCGGCCCGCGGGGCCGGTGCCCTGCACGGAGCCGAGGTCGAGACCCTGCTCGCCGGCGAGGCGGCGGGCCAGCGGCGACGCACGGCCGCCCGAAGATGCGGTGGGAGCAGGAGCCGATGCCGCGGGCGCACTGGCCGGAGCGCTGGGTGCCGGAGCGGCGCCAGGCGCACTCGCTGCGGGAGCCGGAGAAGGTGCTGGAGCCGCAGCAGGCGCGGCAGCCGCGCCACCGCCGGCGACCAACGCCGAGATGTCCTCATCCTTCGCGCCGATCACCGCCACGAGCGCGCCGACGGGCGCGGTGACCCCCTCGCCGATCACTCGCTTCCGCAGCACGCCATCGCCGCGCGCCGCGAGCTCCATGACCGCCTTGTCGGTCTCCACCTCGGCGAGGAGGTCGCCCGTCTTGACGGCGTCCCCCTCGTTCTTGAGCCACTTCACGAGGCGCCCCTCCTCCATCGTGGGGCTCAGCGCCTCCATAAAGACCTTCGTCGCCATAGTCGTGTCCGTGGGTTGATTCGGGAAGTGGAGGGGAGAGCGGTCGTGACCCCACCTCTCCCATCTCCCATCTCATCTCTGCTACTCGAGGTACATCACCTTCTTCACCGCCGCGATCGTCTTCCCGAGGTCCGGCTTCGCCGCCTTCTCGAGCGCCTTCGCGTACGGCATCGGCACGTCCACCTGGTGCACCCGCACCACCGGCGCGTCGAGGTGGTCGAAGCACTCGCGCTGCACGTAGTCCACCACCTGCGCGCCGATCCCGGCGAGCTCCCATCCCTCCTCGAGCACCACCGCGCGGTTCGTCTTCCGCACCGAGGTGGCGATCGCCTCGACGTCCATCGGCCGCACG
This sequence comes from Gemmatimonadaceae bacterium, assembly GCA_011525845.1. Classification (GTDB taxonomy): domain Bacteria; phylum Gemmatimonadota; class Gemmatimonadetes; order Gemmatimonadales; family Gemmatimonadaceae; genus Pseudogemmatithrix. The sequence continues at coordinate 2,023 of WYBP01000002.1, forward strand.
GTGCGGAGGTCCACCACGTCCACGCGGATCCCTTCCTGTGCGAGCTGGTCCGCCGCCTTCATCGCGACGAGCGCCATCTTCCCGTTCGTGATGATCGAGCAGTGGTCTCCCTCACGCTTGAGCTCCGCCTTGCCGATCGGGATGATGTACTCCTCCTCCGGCACCTCGCCCTTGTTGTTGTAGAGCATCTCCCCTTCGAGCATGATCACCGGGTTGTCGTCGCGGATGGCGGCCTTGAGCAGCCCCTTCGCGTCGTACGGCGTGCCCGGGGTGACGACCTTGAGGCCGGGGATGTGCGCGAGCCAGGACTCGAACGCCTGCGAGTGCTGGGCCGAGAGCTGGAGGGCCGCACCGTTCGGGCCGCGGAAGACCATCGGCATCGGGTACTGGCCGCCGGACATGTAGAGCATCTTGGCGGCGGCGTTCACGATCTGGTCGATCGCGAGGAGCGCGAAGTTCCAGGTCATGAACTCGATGATCGGCCGGAGCCCGACCATCGCCGCGCCGACGCCCACGCCGGCGAAGCCGAGCTCGGTGATGGGCGTGTCCACCACGCGCATCTCGCCGAACTCCTCGAGGAGTCCCTTCGAGACCTTGTACGCCCCGTTGTAGACGCCGACCTCCTCGCCCATCAGGAAGACGCGGTCGTCGCGGGCCATCTCTTCACGGAGGGCCTGGTTCAGGGCCTCGCGGTAGGTGATCACTGGCATCGTCAGCTCGTGGTGTCGACGAGGACGTCTTCGTAGAGCGCCTCGAGCGGGGGTTCGGGGCTCGCGTCGGCGAAGTCCCAGGAGTCCTGCACGACCGCCTTGATCTCCTGCTCCATCTGGGCGACGTCGGCGTCGGTGAGGTCGCCGGCGTCCATCATCCGGGCCTTGAGGAGGTTGATCGGGTCGCGCTTCAGGTACTCGTCGAGCTCGGCCTTGGTGCGGTAGGTGCCGCTCACCGCGTCCGACATCGAGTGGCCCATGTAACGGTAGGTGCGGATCTCGAGGAGGACCGGCTTGGACTCGCGCCGCGAGATCTCGAGCGCGCGCTCCATCGCATCGCGCACGGCGAAGACGTCCTGCCCGTCCACGTGCTCGCCGTCCATCCCGTCGTAGGAGTCGGCGCGGCGCGAGAGGTCCTGGATCGCCGCCGCGCGCTCCACCGCGGTCCCCATCCCGTACTTGTTGTTCTCGATGATGAAGATGCAGGGGAGCTTCCAGAGGGCGGCCATGTTGAGCGCCTCGTGGAAGGCGCCGGTGTTCACCACCGACTCGCCCATGAAGCAGACGATCACCTGGTCGCCGCCCCGGTACTTGATCGCGAAGCCGACGCCCGCCGCCACCGGCACATGCCCGCCGACGATGCCGTGCCCGCCGAGGAAGTTGAGGTTGCGGTCGAAGAGGTGCATCGAGCCCCCCTTGCCGCGCGAGCACCCGTCGATGCGCCCGAAGAGCTCGGCCATGATCGCGCGCGGCGTCATCCCGCGGGCGAGCGCCTGGCCATGGTCGCGGTAGGTGGTGATGACGTAGTCGTCGGGGCGGAGCATCGAGAGCACGCCCGTGGAGACCGCCTCCTGCCCGATGTAGAGGTGGCAGAAGCCGCCGATCTTCCCGAGCGCGTACGCCTCGCCGACCTTCTCCTCGAAGCGGCGCTGGAGGAGCATCGAGTGGAGGAGCTCGCGGCGGAGCTCGGCGTCGCCGGGGAGCTTCGCGGAATCGGACTTCTTCTTCGCGGCCATTGAACGGCGGGTGGGAGGTGTGAGGTGGGAGGTGTGTGGTGGGAGGTATGAGGTGGGAGGTGGGAGGGTCGCCGAGCAGGCAGTTCCTCACACCTCCCCCCTCACTCCTCACACCTGCAGTTGGGCAGCTTGGACCTGTTCCCAGGCGTGGTACGACGACCGCACGAGCGGGCCCGACTCGACGTGCTTGAAGCCCATCGCCTTCCCCTCGGTGCGGAACATCGCGAACTCCTCGGGCGTGACGTACCGGTCGAGCGCGATGTGGTCGTCGGAGGGACGGAGGTACTGGCCGAGGGTGAGGATGTCGACGTCCACCTCGCGCAGTTCGCGCATGGTCTTGAGGACCTCCTCGTTCGTCTCCCCCATCCCGAGGATGATCCCCGTCTTGGTCGGGATGTCGGGGGCGATGCGCTTGGCCGCGCGGAAGATCTCGAGCACGCGCTCGTAGCGGCCCCCCGGGCGCGCCTTCTTGTAGAGGCGCGGGACGGTCTCGGTGTTGTGGTTGTAGATCTCGGGGCGCGCCTCGAGCACGGTGCGGATCGAATCGACGTTCCCCTGGAAGTCCGGGACGAGCACCTCCACCGAGCACCCCGGCACCGCCTCGTGCACCTGCCGGATCACCTCGGCGAAGGCCCAGGCGCCGAAGTCGGGGAGGTCGTCGCGGTCCACGCTCGTGATCACGAGGTGCCGGAGGTTCATCTTCTGCGCCGCCTCGGCCACGCGGCTTGGCTCGGCCGGGTCGAACTTGGGCGGCCGCCCGTGGGCGACGGCGCAGTAGGCGCAGTTCCGGGTGCAGACGTCGCCCAGGATCATGAAGGTCGCGGTGCCGTGCTCCCAGCACTCGCCGACGTTCGGGCAGTGCGCCTCCTCGCAGACCGTGTGCAGGTCGAGCTCCCGCATCAGCTGCTTGAGATGGAGGTAGTTCGGACCCCCCGGCGCCTTCACCTTGAGCCAGGAGGGTTTCCGCTCCGGCAGGGGCTCGGCGCGATGCCGGCCCATGATCTGGTACAGGACCTCGCCCATCAGTGTCCGACCCCGGGGGTGGGAGTGAGGTGACCGGCCGCGGCCGGCCCAAGGGGCATCGCCCTCGGGAGCGAGGGTGCCGGAATATAGACCGGGCGAGGGGTCGCGTAAGTGTGCGTAACCATCAATAGCTGAGTTTAACGGTTACGGTAATCGCAAGCTGGATTCAGGCCGCCGAGGCCACCCCGTCACCGGCCGAAACCCGCCGGAAGGGACGTGCGTATGGTCAGTACACTCGCACAAGGGACTTCCATGCTGCGCACCATCTTCATGATCGGGCTGATCGCCTTCGCGGGCCTCTTCGTCCTGAAGCTCTTCTTCGGGATCCTGGGCGGCGTGTTCGGCATCCTGTTCCTCCTGCTCCGGCTCGCGATCCCGATCGCGATCGTCGGCGGCCTGATCTACCTCGTGCTGCGCGTCTTCGCGCCGGACACGGCCAAGGACCTGCGCAGCAAGTTCGGCGGCGACTGAGCCTCGGAGGTCCCAACGGCGACTCCGCCGGCGATCCGTCCGGTGGCTGCGCGGGCGATCCCGGCGAGCCCGGCGAGCCCGGCGATCGCGGCGAGCCCTCGGTCCTGAAGTGCGAGAGCGGCGGCACCCACCGGGTGCCGCCGCTCAGCGTTCCACGGTGTCGCGCCCCCGGCGCGGCTCACCCCGCGTCCAGCGCCTCCGCCACCGCCCAGCCGAGGAGCGGGATCATCAGCTCGTGGTGTCCCGTGATCTCGAACCCCTCGCCCCCGGCGAGCACCGGGCGCTGCACCACGTTCACGCGCGGCCGGTAGTGGCGCTGCATGTCGAAGTCCGCCGTGGTGAACTCGGTCGGCTTCCCGCCATTCAGGTTGCGCGCGACGGTGAGCGCCTTGAGGAAGACCTCGGGCATGATGACCGCGCTCCCAAGGTTGAGCACCACGCCCCCCTGGTGCAGCTCCTCGCAGGAGGCGGCCAGGCGCCGGAAGTCGCGGTGGCTGGTGTCGCCGATGGCCGCGCCACTGGCGGCCGGGTGCTGATGGATGATCTCGGCGCCGAGTGCGGCGTGCACGGTGACGGGGATCCAGTGGCGGTGCGCCGCGAGGATCACGGAGTGCTCGGGGTGCAGCAGCTTCGGCACGGCCTCGAGCGCGCGTGCGACGGACTCGCCCATCCCCCAGCCGTGCTGCTGTCCCGCGATGAACGCCTCGTTGAGCCCGCGCCCCGTCTCCTCGGCCATCCCGAACGACCCGTCCTTGAGGCCGGCGGCGACGTCCTCCGAGGTGCCGCCGAAGCGCGCGACCTCGTAGTCGTGGATCGCCGCGGATCCGTTCATGGCGAGGTGCGTGATCACGCCGCGCTTCATGAGGTCCATCAGCACGGGGCCCACGCCGGTCTTCACGACGTGCCCGCCGAGCATGACGATCACGGCGCGCTTCCGCTTGGCGGCGCGCACGGTGGCCTCGACCACGCGGCGGAAGTCCTGCGCCTTGAGCACGTCGGGGAGGGCCGCGAGGAACGCCCCGAACGACCGGTCCTCGCCGGGCACGCCGGCGAACTCCTCGGCGCGCACCTTGTTGGGGCGGAGGGCGATGGGGACGGTCCGGACCCGCGCGAGGTCCGCCTCGCGCGGTGCGCCGCGCGAACCGCGTTCCTTGCTCACGCGCCCTGCGCCGGTGGCGCGGCGGCGTCCTGCGATGCTGTCGTTGCCCTCACGGGATCTCGCTCTCCTTGGAGTCCGCCGAGGCCTCGAGGCGGTACGAGCGCAGGTACAGGTTCAGGGACCCGAACGAGAGGCGTGACTTGAGCTGGAGCATCAGGCGCCGGTCGTCGTCGGAGAGCCAGATCTCGGCCTGGCCACCCTCGGAGAAGATACCGGAGGTCTTGATGATCGGCTGGAGCACGATGGCGTCGAAGGTGCCGGCGGGCACCCGCACCCGCTCCTTGCGGAGCACCCGGATGATGACCGGGTTGCGGTCCGGCTTGAAGTAGCGGTTGAACTCGTACGTCTTCCCGACCTCGAGGTCCACCGTGCGGACGAAGAAGAGGAAGGACCCATCGTCGAGCGGGTCGTGCACCGAGGGCATCTCGCGGTTGTTCTTCGCGACCTCGTTGTAGACCGCCCGCTCCGGGAAGATCTCGTACTTCCGCTCGCGCTCGCGCGACCCCTGGTCGGTGTCCTGGATGTACCGGAGCGAGTTCAGCGTCCGGATGTCCATCCAGCTGTCGTAGACGTCGTTGACCTTGTAGAAGAACGTGCCGCCCTTGAGCGTGAACTGCACGTGCCAGGTGAGCGCGTCGCGGATGGGCTCGATGCCGAGCACGCGCATGCGCGCGGTGCCCACCTTGAGCACGCCGAACTTCACGTCGTAGACGAGCTGCTCCCCCTCGTTGAAGGGGACCGGGGCCGCCGCGATGCGCGAGGAGAGGACGAGTCCCTGCGCCGACGCGGGTGCGGGGAGCGCCACCGCCAGTCCCGCGGCCAGCCCCGAGACCAACGCCGGCGCGCAGGCGCCGGCACGCACCCCTCGCAGGAAGCGCACCGCGCGCATCACGCCGCGGTCGGTGGGCGCGGCCGGCCTCGGGATGCCCACCCCTCCTTCACGAGGGCCCACGCATCCGGCCACGGGTCGCGGCGCGTCGGGCGCTGGCGCACGTCGAAGCGCAGCGGGAGCGGCACGGTCTCCACGCGGCGCGCCTGCGCCACCGCCGCCCGGAGGAAGTCGAGGTTCGCCTGCCAGGTGGCCGGGGCGTGCGTGACGGGGAGGTCGCCGGCGGCGCGCAGCAGGTCGCGCACCACGGTGATCCGCATCAGCCGCAGGCTTCCGAACGGGTCCGTGATCCCCTCCACCGTGACGGCGCCGCGGATCGGCCAGAGGCGCGGGAGCCACCCCGCCAGCCGGTGCAGCTTCCGCACCGGCTCGGGCGCGTCGGCGGGCACCACGCGCTCGGCCACGACCACGTCGGCCCCACCCTCGAAGCGCTTCACGAGCTCGGGGATCCCCTCCGGCTGCTCGGTGAAGTCGGCCTGCATCACGATCACCGCATCGCGGCGCGGGTAGCGCGTGCGCTGCGATGCCTCCCGCAGGAGCGCGTCGACCGAGCGCGCATACCCCACGCGCGAGGGGCCGCCGATCACGGTGAGCGGCATCGCCTTGGCGTACGGCAGGAGCAGCTCGCGCGTGCTGTCCGTGCTCGCGTCGTCGTAGACGAGGATCTCGTACTCGCGCGCGTACTCCTGGAACACCTTGCGGATGCGCCAGAGGAGGACGCCCACGGTCGGGGCCTCGTCGAAGGTCGGGATGCAGATGTAGATCACGGTCGCAAGCTAGGGGAAGGGGCCGGCCGGGCGTACCCCACGTCATATCCCATCAGACCACGGAACGTTCGATCAGGTCACGGTAGGCGGCGAGGTGCGCGGCGACCATGTGGGCCGTATCGAATTGCTTCGCGCGCGCTGGTCCGGCGGCCGCGAGCGTGGCGCGCAGCGCGTGGTCGTCCGCCAGCCGCGCGACCGCCGAGCCGAACCCGCGCACGTCGTCCGGCGCGACGAGCAGCCCGTTCCGTTCGTGCGCGACGATCTCCGCGATGCCTCCCGTGTCGAACGCCACGGTGGGAACACCCAGCGCCATCGCCTCGATCACGGCGGTGCCGAGCCCCTCGGCGTTCCCGGGGTGCAGGAGGAGGTCGAGGCCGGCGAGCGCGGCCTGCACCTCGTGGACGTAACCCGCGCGGTAGGAGCGCACGCCGTGCAGCGTCGTCCGGCCCGACGCCGGCCCGCCGAGGAGGACGAGGCCGATCCGCTCGCGGAGCGCGGCAGGGAAGTGCGCGACGAGCGCGTCGAGCTCCTCCTGGTGCCCGCCGGAGGTGAGGGGACCGACCACCCCCGCCACGAGCGACCCGCCGGGCCAGCCGCACTCCCGCCGCCAGTCGCGGGGGGGGACGGGGTCCCGCGCCGATACTCCGGGATAGACCAGCGACACCCGGTCCGCGGTGACCCCGGCCGCGACCAGCGCGTCGCGTACGGCAGAGGAGATGGCGACGAAGCGGTCCACGCGCCCGCGGGCACGGAGCGTGCGGCGGGGGACCAGGGTGGAGCGGTGTGTGGCCACCAGCGGGCTGTGCACGCGGCGCCCGAGCAGGGCGCCGTCGAGGAGGGCGAGGGCGCGGGCGTCGTGCGCATGCACCACGTGCGGGCGCCAGGTGACGAGGAGGCGGCGGAGGCGGCGGAGCGCGAGCAGGTCGAGCGCGCTGCGCATCGGGAAGGAGGCCGAGGCCAGGCCCGCGGTCTTGAGCTGGTGGAGCAGCGGGGTGGCGGGGGGCGTGACCACGAGGGGCTCGATCCCCTCGGCGCGCAGCCCGGCCGCGAGGAGGAGGAGCTGTCGCTGGCCACCGCGCCATTCCCGGGCGGTGTCCACGTGGAGGACCCGCAGGGCCCGGAGCGCGGGTGGAACCGGCCGCCGTTTCACGGGTGTTGGAGGCAGGACACGCGCGGTAACCTAGTGCGTCATTCGACTGGAGGCATTCACGTGATCGTTGCGAACGTGCGTTCCCGGTTGACCCGAGAGGATGTGGGCCTCGCGCTCGCGCTCGTCGCGCAGGCGGGGAGCGAGGCGCGCGACCGGAGCGAGACCACCCTGCAGGAGGAGGGGCTCGACGCCTTCCTCGACGACCCGGCGCTGCTGCCGGCGCTGCTGGAGACGCCCCGCGGCGCCCACGCCTCGCTCCCGCTCTTCGCCTACGTGGTGGTGCGGCAGGCGCTGCTGCAGGGCGGGGAGCGGGACCGCGTGCTGGCGGACTACGCCGCGGCGATCCTCCTGCACTTCGGCCTGCGCGACCGCGCGCAGCGCGTGGGCGACCACGATGACGAGACGTACGACACGCTCGCCGGGCTCGTGGCCGCGGCCGAGGGACCGGACCCGCGCCGCGCGTTCCTCGTGCAGGCGCACCTCGGCAACTACGCGCTCTGGATGAGCGGGCTCTTCCCGGACTTCATCGAGCGGCGCCGCTGGCGGCGTGGCGGTCCCGACCTCGACTACTTCGAGCAGCTCGGCCGCCGCGGGTTCCAGCTCGCCGCGCAGCACCGGCTCGCGAACGAGCATGGCCTCGCGCTCCTCTTCGCGCTCGCCGCCGAGCGCTTTCCGGTGCTGCGCATCGCGCTCAACCGCATCAGCGACGGGCTCCTCTTCCCGAACAACCACTCGCCCGACCGCCTGCTGCGGCAGGTGCGCGACGAGGCGCGCTGGCGGCACCCCAGCTAGATTCGCGACATCCGTCGTTCGTCCCGTCCCACCGGAGTCGCCTGGTGTTCGAATCCCTTCGCGCGACGCTCGCCGACCTCCTCGGCGGGCGCGTGGCCCCCGCGGAACGCCGCGTCGTGATCGCGGAGATGAAGCGCGCCCTCGTGCAGGCCAAGCTCGGCGTGGAGGACCTGCGCGACGGACTCGAGGTCACGCGTCGCCGACTCGCCGAGGAGCGCGAGTCCCTCGCCACGGCCACCCGCCGCCGCACGCTCGCCGAGGGGATCAACGACGCGGAGACGGTCGGCGTGGCGGCGAAGTACGAGGCGCAGCACGCGGAGCGCGTGGCGGTGCTCGAGCGGAAGCTCGAGGCGCAGGAAGCCGAGTGCGGGCTCGCCGAGCGCGACTACGACGAGATGGTGAAGCAGCTCAAGCAGGCGAGCGTGGGCGCCGGGAGCGGGCTCTCGGAGGGGTCGCGTGGTCCCACGGACGCCGAGCTCGGGCTCCCCGACGACGCGCCGCTGCGCGGGGAACTCGACGGCCTCGCGCGCCGCCAGCAGCGGGCGGAGCGCGAGGCCGGAGCCGACGCCAAGCTCGAGGAGCTGAAGCGCCGGATGGGGCGGGAGTAGGGCGCCGCGCGCGCCCCTACTTCACCCCCGCCATCATCTTCCGCACCGGGATGACCATCGCGCCCAGCACGACCGTGGCGCCGAAGAGCAGGACGGTGGTCGCCGTGAAGAGCCGCGGCATCTCCTCGAGCCGGTTCGGGTCCACGTGCCCTCCGACGAGCCCCGCGATGAGGTTGCCCAGAGCCGACGCGAGGAACCAGATCCCCATCATCTGCCCGACGAACTTGCGCGGCGCGAGCTTCGTCATGGACGAGAGGCCGACCGGGCTCAGGCAGAGCTCGCCGATGGTCTGGAAGAAGTAGCTCGCGACGAGCCACCAGGGGGAGACGAGCTCGGTGCCGCCGCTCGCGACCACCTTGTTCGCCGCGAAGATCATCAGCAGGAAGCCGATGCCGGCCAGGAAGAGGCCGAGCGCGAACTTGGTGGGGCTGGAGAAGTCGAAGCCCCGCTTCGCGAGTCCCACCCAGAGGGCCGCGAAGATGGGGGCGAAGATGATGATGAAGCCCGAGTTCACCGACTGGAACCAGGTGGCCGGGATCGTCCAGCCGCCGACGGCACGGTCGGTGAAGTCGCGGGCGAAGAGGTTCAGCGAGGTGGGCGCCTGCTCGAACGCGGCCCAGAAGATCGCCGCGAAGACGAAGAGCACGACGATCACGCCGACCCGCTTCATCTCGTCCTTGTTGAGCCCGCCGGCGATGAACACGTACGCGAAGTACCCCACCGCGAGCCCGACGAGCACGAGGGTCATCGACTGCCCGATGCGCTGGGCGTCGAGGGTGATGGTGCCCGCGGCGGCCAGCGCGAAGACGAGGGCCACCACGCCGAGGCCGATGCTGATCGAGAGCTTCACCATCGACTCCTGCTTCGCCTGCACCGCCGCGTCCGGGTGCTTGATCACGTCCTCGCCGATGGGCCCGAGCGTCTTCCGCGCGGAGAGCCCGAAGACGACGAGGCCGAAGAACATCCCGACGCCCGCGGCGCCGAAGCCGTAGTGCCAGCCGACCGCCTCGCCGAGGAACCCGGTGACGATCTGGCCGAGGAAGGCGCCGAGGTTGATGCCCATGTAGAAGATCGAGAAGCCCGCGTCGCGCCGGGCGCCCCCCTCGGGATACAGGTCGCCGACGATCGCCGAGATGTTCGGCTTGAGCAGCCCGGTGCCGAGGACGATCAGGATGAGGCCGAGGAAGAAGAAGATCTTCCCCGCGCCCGGTCCCGCGAGCCCGGAGAGCCCGACCGAGAGGTGCCCCGAGGTGATGAGCGCCGCGCCGAGGAAGATCGCGCGCCGGAGCCCCAGGAGCCGGTCGGCCACCCAGCCGCCCGGGAGGGATGCGACGTACACGGACGCCGCGTAGATGCCGACGATCGCCGAGGCCTGCGTGCGGTCGAAGCCGAACCCGCCCTCGGTGAGCGCGGCGGCCATGAAGAGGATGAGGAGCGGGCGCAGGCCATAGAACGAGAACCGCTCCCACATCTCGGTGAAGAAGAGCGTCGCGAGTCCGCGCGGGTGTCCGAAGAACCGGCGGTCGTTGACGTATGGAGTGATGTCGGTGGCCATGGCGGGTCGAGGGAGGGGGGCGAACGGGGGTGGCGAGGATTCTGGCACGAATCGGCGCATTGCGATACCCCAGCGCGCGGGCCGCCGGATGCGTTATCCTTGCCACGATGAGCCTCTCACGGACCCTCCGGGACGTCCCCCTCTTCTCGCAGCTCCGCGAGAGCGACCTCACCCGGCTCGCCGGGTTGCTCGTGCCCCGCGAGTACCCGCGGAACGGCGTGATCCGCTTCGGGCACGACCCGTGCGACACCTTCTACGTGGTGATCTCCGGGCAGGTGAAGGTGATGCTGATCGCGGAGGACGGGCGCGAGGTGGTGCTCTCGCTGCTCCGCGACGGGGACTTCTTCGGCGAGATGACGCTGCTCGACGACGAGCCGTACGCGGCCAGCGTGATCGCGATGGAGGAGTCGAAGCTCCTGGTGCTGCGGCGCGACGATTTCCGGCGCTGCATCCGCGACCTCCCCGACGTGGCGTTCGGCCTGCTGCGCGCGATGGCGGGCCGCCTGCTCGAGGCCGACCACAAGATCGGTGGCCTCATGCTGCTCGACGTCACGGGGCGCGTCGCCCACTTCCTGCTTGAGCATGCGTCGCGCCTGGGGGAGGAGCATGTGCGCGGGCTCCCGACCCACCAGGTGATCGCGCAGATGGTGGGCTCGTCGCGCGAGACGGTCTCGCGCACGATCGGGGCCCTCACGACGAAGGGGCTGATCGAGGCGATGCCGGACGGGATCCGGATCCTGAACCGGGAGGCGCTGGAGAGCGCGGCGGGGCAGATGCTGCGCCGCCGGCTCAAGAAGCCCTACTCGGGCGAGCCCACCCGCGCGGCGTCGGACTGAGAGAGGCGGCGCGCCGGTGGCTGGACCGCCGGCGCGTCGGGGGCCACCGGCGCGACGGGGGCGACCGCGAGCGCACAGGCGAACGCCGAGTAGACCTCCGATGACCAGCTCGAGCGCATGTTCGCGATGGTCTGCATCGCCATCGGATGGGACATCGCCGCGCGATAGGAGCGGGTGGTGGTCAGGGCGTCGTACACGTCGACGATGCCGACCACCTGGGCGGCCACCGGGATCGCGTCCCCCACGAGCTGGTCCGGGTAGCCCGTCCCGTCGTACTTCTCGTGGTGCCAGCGGATGATCGGCTTCAGGTCCCACGGGAACTCCACCTCCGCGAGCAGCTCGATGCCCCAGACCGGGTGCATCTGCACGACCTCGAACTCGTCGCGCGTGAGCGGGCCGGGCTTGTTCAGGATCTCGTGCGGGACCTTCACCTTCCCCAGGTCGTGGAGGTAGGCGCCGAGGCGGATGGTGGTGACCGCGAGGTCGTCGAGACCCAGCGCGCGCGCCACGGCCACGGCATTGTCCGCCACGCGGCTGCAGTGGCCGAAGGTGTAGCTGTCGCTCGACTCGATCGAGCCACCCCACTCCCGCACGACGGCGAGGTAGGTGTCCTCGAGGTCGCGGACCTTGCCGTCGACGTTGACGAGGTCGATGCGCGCGTTGAGCCGGCCGAAGAGCCCGTGGGCCGCGTTCAGGAGCGTCAACGCCTCCTGGTTGCGTCCCATCGCCTGGTAGACCACCGCGAGGTCGCGCGTCGCCTCGGCCTCGTGGAGCACCGTGCCGGCCGCCACCGCGAGCTCGATCGCCGAGCGCAGCCGCGATTCCGCGAGCGCCAGCCGCCCGGTCTCCCGGTAGACGACGCCGATGACGCGGTACGCGGCGGACTTGTGCCCCGGCGCCCCGAGCTGGTCGAACACCACCAGCGCCGACTCGGCGCTGCGCCGCGCCTCCTCGAAGCGCTGCCGCGCCGCGAGCACGTCCGCGTGGTTCAGCAGGCAGAGGCCGTGCAGGTGGACGTCCCCCGCACGCTCCGCGATCCCCTGGCTCTGCGTGAAGTACCACTCGGCGTCGTCGAGCAGCCCCTTGTCCGCGCTCACCATCCCGAGGTTGTGGAAGGCCAGCGCGCAGCCGTGCTCGTCGTTCGCCGCGCGATAGTCATTGAGGGACTGCAGGTAGCGCTGAAGCGCCTCGTCCAGGTTCCCGTGGATGTTGGCGATGATGCCCAGGTTCTGTTCGATGCGCGCGCGGAGCTCGCGGCTCGCGCCGCCGAGCGTGCGCGCCCGCTCGAACTCCGTCGACGCCTCCTCGAGCGATCCCTCGCGCAGGAGCATCACGCCGAGCGTGTTGAGCGCCTCGGCGGCCAGGAGTGCGTGCCCCGCCTCCGCCGCCACCGCGTGGCTCCGGCGGCAGAGCTCGCGCGCCACGGCACACTCGTCCCGCTTGTGCCGGACCACCGCGAGCCGGCGGAGCGCCTCGGAGAGCACCGGGAGGGCGCCGGCCGACTCGGCACCCGTGATCGCCGCCTCGTAGAGCGTCACCGCCTCCGGGATGCACCCGACCCGCTCCTGGGACCGTGCGTCGGCCAGGCACTGCGCGGGCGAGCGCCCCGCCCCTGGACGCGGGGACGGGGCGGGAAGACCCGCCGCGGGAAGGGAGACGGCGAGCGACATCCTACCAGGCCACCGCGTACTCGGAGAAGTGGTCGAGACGGGCCGAGACCTCGCGGCGGCGGAAGTCGTCGATCGTCTCCAGCAGCGTGAGGATCGTGAGGTCCTCATCGATGTACGCGATGTGCTTCGGCACCAGCGAGCCGAGCAGGTTGCAGTTGGCGTAGCTCATGGTGAGCACCGCCGGGCGACCGAACTCGAGCCCGTGCGGCCCGAACTCCACGCGATTCACCGTCGCGCTCGGCGCGTACGCCGTGATCGTCACCCGCTCGCTGAGCGCGCCGCGCGGGATGCGGAGCGAGTGGGGACCGACGTCGATCGTGCCCCCTTCCGGACCGACGCGCTGCCGCACGCGCACGGCGGGCATCGGCGTGCAGCGCAGGAGGCCGACCCGGGTCAGCGTCGGGCTCAGCGCCTCGAGCAGGTCGGGATTCGCCGTGGCCGCCGAGAGGTTCGCGGGTTCGGTGGGCTGTTCCGGCGCCACGGCGTCGGCGCAGCTGATGAGCACCGAGGTGGCGACGAGCAGGAGGGCGGCTGGGAAGAAACGGGAGATGCGCATCTGGGTCATCCTTCGCGGAGGTTCGACCGCCGGTGGTCCGGGGGTTCGGGGCGAACGATGTCACTTGCAAACGGCGCGCGCGGTGACGGCCCTCGGTGTTCCCCATCACACCAGGGGCCCGGGCGTGCGCGGCGTCACATGGGTGCTGGGACCTTCGACCGAACGGGCGCCCGGAGGACCCGCGGCGCGCGCGTCAGCGCCGCGGCGCGCCCGTCGGCACCGCCGCCAGCATCGTCCGCGTCGCGTCGTGCGCCGGCGCGGAGAGCACGGCGCGGGTCGGTCCCGTCTCCACGATCCGCCCCGCGTGCATCACCGCGATCCGGTCCGCGATGCGGGCGACGGCCGCGAGGTCGTGCGAGATGAAGAGGAGGGCGAGGCCGCGCTCGGCGCGCAGGCGCGAGAGCGTGTCGAGGAGCTGCCCGCGCGTCGGAGGGTCGACGGCGGAGACGGGCTCGTCGCAGACCAGGAGGTCGGGCTCCACCGCGAGTGCCCGCGCGAGCGCCACGCGCTGGCGCTGCCCGGACGAGAGCGCGCGCGGGAGCCGCGACGAAGCGTCCGCGGGGAGGCCGAGCGACTCGAGCAGGGTGCGCGCCCGCGCGGCCGCCTCGTCCGGGCCGCAGAGCCCGTGCACGACCGGACCCTCGGCCACCAGGGCCTCGCAGGTGAGGTGGGGCGAGAGCGAGGCGCCGGCGTCCTGCGGCATGTACTGGATGCGACGGCGCCGCCGGCGCAGGGACTCCCCCTGCACGGCCATGAGGTCCGCGCCGTCGAGCCGGAGTGCCTCCGCCACGCAGGGGACGAGCCGGAGGATGGCCTGCGCCAGGGACGTCTTCCCGCACCCCGACTCCCCCACGACCCCGAGCACCTCGCCGCGCGCGACGTGCAGCGTGGCGTCCTGGACCGCCTCGACCGCCTGCGTCGCGCGCAGCCCGCGGCGGCGCTCCGCGTACCGCACGCGGAGGGCGCGGACCTCCAGCAGTGGCGACGCTGCGCGCGGGGAGTCCGCGCGCGTCGGGTCCGCCAAGGTGCCCTCCGCCGACTCGCGTGCGGCGGCATCCGCGGTCGGGATCGCCAGGCGATGCCGGGCCAGCCGCTGCGCGGCGGACGAGCGCGCACCGCTCATCACTGCCGCCGGGGGACCATCCTCGACGACGCGGCCGCCGTCCAGCACGAGCACGCGCTCGCACCGCTCACCGACCAGATCCAGGTCGTGCGTGATCAGCATGAGTGCGGTGCCCGAGCGCCGCCGCAGCTGCTCGAGCAGGTCGAGCATGCGCGCCTGCCGCACGGGGTCGAGCGCGGTGGTGGGCTCGTCGGCGATGATGAGCAGGGGGTCGAGCATCAGCGGCATCGCGAGCAGGAGGCGCTGGCGCATCCCACCCGAGAACTCGTGGGGATAGCGCCGCGCCGCGTCGGCCGCGTCCGGGATGCCCACGCGGTCCAGCATCTCGGTCGCGCGCGCCAGCGCCGCGCGTGCGTCCTTCTCGCCGTGCACCGTGACGGCCTCGGCGAGTTGATCTCCCACGCGCATCGATGGATTGAGGGCGGTGATCGGTTCCTGGAACACCATCGCGAGCTGGCGTCCGCGCACGTCGCGCAGCTCGGCCGCCCCGAGGGAGAAGAGCTCGCGACCCGCGAGCCGCGCGCTCGATCCGGGCGTCGGGAGGAGGCCGGCCGGGAGGAGGCGCAGGAGCGCCAGGCCCAGGGTGCTCTTCCCCGCGCCCGACGCCCCGACGATGCCGACGCTGCTCCCCGCCGCGAGGTCGAAGGTCACGTCGTCGAGGATCGCCGGTCCTCGCGCGCCGGCCGTGCGGGAATCGCGGGGGACGACTCCGAGCGCCCGCACCGACAGCACCGGGGCATCCATCATGCGTCCGGCCGTTCGCCCAGGCGCTCGGCGATCAGGTTGGTGGTGAGCACCGTCGCCACGATCGCGAGGGTCGGGAAGAGCACGAGCCACCAGCGCCGCACGACCTCGCCCTCCGCCTCGAGGATGATGTTCCCCCAGCTCGGGTGCGGCGGCCCGACCCCGAGGCCGAGGAACGAGAGTCCGGCCTCGAGCGGGACCGCGGCGGCGAGCGCGACCGTGGCCGCGACGCCGATGGTGGGGAGGAGGGCGGGGAGCAGGTGGACGCGCAGGAGCCGCCGCGGCGGGACGCCGAGGGCGCGTGCGCCGCGCACGAACTCGCTCGCCAGGAGCCGGTGCGTCTCGTGGCGGACGAGGCGCGCCGTCGTCATCCACCCCGTGACGCCGAGGAGGAGGGCGAGGGCGAGGGGCGTGACCGTGCCGAAGGCCGCGACCGCGGTAAGGAGGAGGAGGAGGCGAGGGATCGCCATCGCCGCGTCGGTGATGCGCATCAGCGCCGCGTCGACCCATCGCCCCGAGAGCGCCGCCGTGGCACCGATGGCGGTGCCGACCGTGACGGCCACGAGCACGGCCGACGCCGCGATGCCGAGGGAGACGCGCGCACCCGCGAGCATCCGGCTGAGCACGTCGCGCGAGATGGGGTCGGTGCCGAACGGATGCGCCCACGAGGGGGGGAGCGCGGCGAGGCCCACGGGGTCCGGCTGTGCGAGCGGATCGTACGGCGCGAGCCAGGGGCCGAGCACGCCGAGCGCAGCGAGCCCGGCGAGCGCGGCGTAGGGTGCCGCCCTCCGCAGGCGTGCGGTGCCGCGCATCAGCGCCGCCGCCGCGGGTCGGCCCAGGCCACGGCGACGTCGGCGAGCACGGTGCCGAGGACCACGAACAGGCTGCTGACGAGGACCGCCCCCGAGACGAGCGGGTAGTCGCGCCGAAGCACCGCCTCGACGACCACGCGGCCCATCCCGGGCCAGGCGAAGACCTTCTCCACGAGCACCGCGCCGCTCACGAGCGCGGGGAAGAGCACGCCGGCGAGGGTGAGCACGGGGACGAGCGCGTTGCGGAGCGCGTGCCGCACCAGGATCCGCCGTTCGGGGACGCCCTTCGCGCGCGCGGCCCGGATGAACTCCGCGTCCGCCACCTCGAGGAGCGCTCGCCGCTGGTGCCGCGCGACGATCGCGCCGACGAGCAGGGTGAGCGTGAGCGCGGGGAGGACGAGGTGGTGCAGCACGTCGATCGCGCCGGCGAGGCCCGCCGCCGGGAAGTCCTGCCGCATCCCGCCGATCGGGAAGAGTCCCCAGGCGAGCGCCGGTCCCATCACGAGCAGGAGCGCGACGACGAACTCCGGAACGCTCATGACGAGCAGCGTGAGGCCGCCCGCCGCACGCGTGGCGGGCGAGTCGCCGCGCCAGCCGAGCCAGGCGCCGAGCGCGACGCCCCCGATCCACCCGAGCAGGAGCGCGGTGCCCATGAGGAGGATCGTCGGCGGGAGGGACTGGGCGAGCGCGGTCGCCACCGGCTGGTTGCGCGAGTGCGACCAGCCGAACTCGCCGCGCGCGGCGTTCAGGACGAAGCGGCCGAATTGCTCGGGGATCGGCCGGTCGAGGCCGTGCACCTGCAGCATCCTCGCGCGCACCTCGGCGGGGATCGTCTCGTGCTCCAGCGAGGTGGCGAACGGGTCACCGGGGACGAGCCGGATGAGCGCGAAGCAGAGCGCGACGACCAGCGCGACGACCGTCGCGCCCTGGCCGAGCCGGGAGAGCAGGATGCGGCGCACGCCCCCGGACGGTCAGGGGGTCGCTGGCGTCGCGTCGCGCGGCAGCCGCTGGGCCGGGTCCACCGTCCACTCGCCGAGCGTCAGCCACCAGGCGTCCGGGCGCCACGGGGGGAGCACCAGGCGCCTGTGGATGGCGGTGCCGTTCTTGATCTCGTAGAGCCAGACGGCGGCCGCGTCGTCGACGGCCTGCTGGTACCCGCGCCGGAGCAGCGCGCGGGAGCGCTCGGGGTCCATGGCGCGGAGTCCGGCGTCGATCAGGGAGTCGAAGGGCGCGCTCGTGTAGCGCCAGGCGTTCTGGGTGCCGCCGCCGGGGATCGCGGTGCTGGTCCACCAGCCGCGCACGCCGCGCGGGCTGGGCGTCGTGCGGATGCCGCCGAGTGCGGCGTCGAAGCGGCCGGCGTTCTGCTTGTCGAGGAAGGCCTGGAACTCCGAGCGGTCGATCGTCATCTCCACGCCGACGGCGCGGAGCTGCTCCTGCATCAGCACGGCGGCGCGCTCGCGCGAGCGGCTCGAGCTCGGGAGGATCACCTGGAAGGTGAGCCGCCGGCCGCCGCGTCGCCGCACGCCGTCCGCGCCGCGCTCACGCCAGCCCAGGGAGTCGAGCAGCGCCTCCGCCGCCGCGCGGTCGAACGGGATCTGCCGCAGCGTCGTGTCGGCCGTGGACTGCGTCCGCGTGAACGGTCCCATCCCGACCAGCCCCAGCGTGTCGAAGATCCCGCGCACCAGCGCCTGCCGGTCGACGGCCATCGTGATCGCGCGACGCATCGCGAGGTCCGCGAAGAGCGGGTGGGGGCGCGCCGGGGCCCGCGGGTCGCGGAAGTTGAAGGCCATGAACGCGTAGTCGAACCCCGGCGCGGTGACCACGCGCAGGTGCGGCTGCGCGGCCATCTCGCCGATCTCGGTGGGCGGGAGCGGGTCCCAGACGTCGACCTCGCCGGCCTTCACCCGGGCGAGCCCCGCCGCCATCTCCGGCGAGACGCTGAGCAGCACCCGGTCGAGCTTCGCCCGGCCGCGGTAGTGGTCGCGGACGGTCGCGAGCTCGATGGCGACCCCCGGTTCCCAGCGCACGAAGCGGAAGCGCCCGCTCCCCACCGGCGCGTGCGCGGCGGGGCTGGTGCGCAGCGCGCCGCTCGGCAGCGCCGCCAGGATGTGCGCCGGCAGCGGCATGACCAGCGTCGCCGAGTAGAACTGCTCCGGCGACCGGTTCGCGAAGCGCACCTCCGCCGAGAGCGAGTCGAGTGCCGTCACGGAGACGATGTCCGCGATGGAGGCGGCGAGGGGAGAGCCGTTGGCGCTGTCCCGGATGGCGGCGAGTCCGTACACGACGTCGGCGGCGCGCACCGGCTGTCCATCGTGCCAGCGCGCGGTGGGGTCGAGTTCGAACACGATCGCGAGCGAGTCCGGGCTCCAGCGCCAGCTGCGCGCGAGGCGCGGCTGGAAGTCGGCGTCCCCGACCGTGTTGAGGGACGGTCCGATCTCGGCGAGCCGGTCGAAGAGCAGCTCGGCGACGATCCGGCCCTGGATCCCCTCGACCAACGGCATGAGCAGGGCGTCCGCGTCGGCGGCAGCGCCGATCACCACCGTTCCCCCCGATGAACCGCCGGAGGAGCGGTCGCTGCAGGCGAGCGAGGACGCGAGGAGGAGGCACGCGAGGAGGCGGCGCATGGCGGAGGGGGCTGCGGGTGTCGGGTCGGGGCGGGAGGCCTAGCGACGCCAGGTCCAGGCGTCGGAGGCGAACGCACCCTCTAGACGCGCAAGGTCCGCCTGAAGTGACCGTCCATCGAGCTCCGCGACCGGTCGCGCCCCGCCGACGAGCGCCAGGAGGGAGGCGCGGAGTGCGGCGCCCACCTCGTCCGGCGTCGTCGGGCGGCCGAGCGCCTCCGTGAGGGTCGCCGCCCGTCGCGTGGCCGGGGGGACGTCCGCGGTGCGTGCCGTGCGGCCCTCCCGCGGTGCCCCCGGCGGGCCGACGCGGAGCGCCTCGATGAGGGACTGCTCGTCCTCGATCAGGATGGAGCCGTGTTGCAGGAACGCACCGTCCTCACGGAGCTGCGCGCTCCCCGCGAGCTTCGCGCCGCGCCAGGTGAGCTCGCCGGCCGCCGGCTCGGCGAAGCAGGACGCGCCCTCGGGGCGCATCGCTGGCACGCCGCGCCCGCGCGTGGCGCCCGCGGAGTCCGGGGCCCGCGGCGCCTCCTCCGCGGCGACCCCGAGCCGCGCGAGCGCGTCGAGGAGGAGCGCGTTGATCGCGCGGTAGCTCTCGCCGAGCGAGGTGCCGGCAGCCGGCGCGGTCACGCTGTAGGTGAGCTCGCGGTGGTGCAGGAGGGCGCGGCCGCCGGTGGGTCGCCGCACCACGTCCACGCGCTCCGCGGCGAGGCGATCGAGGTCGTACAGCCCCCTGGCGCGCTCGTGGCGGCCGAGCGAGAGGGTGCGCCGTGACCAGCCATAGAGCCGCAGCGTGGCCTCGCCCGAGCGGCGCGCGTGCGCGAGGAGCGCGGCGTCGGTCGCCATGTTGCGGGCGCCGGTGTCCGTGCCCGAGGCGAGCAGGCGCCAGCGCGCGCCGAGGGTGGCGAGCGTCCGCGCGGCATCAGGCGCCACGAGGGTGGTCGTCAGCGCGTGACCGCGAAGTAGACGACGTAGAACCAGCTGAAGATCCCATGGACCACGGCCCAGAGGATCGACTGATGCGTGCTCCAGGAGATCGCGATCGCGAGCGCGGATCCGAAGCTGACACCGGCGCGCGTGACCTCCACTCGGGTACTCGCCATCCACACCTCCGTCAGGGGTCTGGGGAATGTACGGGGGCGACCCCACCCATGTAGTTTTCGCCGCGACGCAGTCCGACCGCCCCACAGGAGCCCGAGCCGTGACCACGTTCCGTCATCCAGAGCCCGACACCTTCGTCAGCCGCCACAACGGACCCTCCGCCGACGAGCAGCAGGAGATGCTCCGCGCCCTCGGCTACGGGTCCCTCGACGCCTTCATCGACGCCACGATCCCCGAGACGATCCGCTTCCGCCGGGCGCTCGCGCTCCCCGCGCCCAAGTCGGAGCAGGAGGCGCTGGCCGCGTTCCGCGAGGAGATGTCCGCGAACGAGGTGCGCCGCTCGTTCATCGGGATGGGGTACTACGACACGCACACCCCGGCGGTGATCCAGCGGAACATCCTGGAGAATCCGGGCTGGTACACCGCGTACACGCCCTATCAGGCGGAGATCGCGCAGGGGCGCCTCGAGGCGCTGCTCAACTACCAGACCGTCGTGAGCGACCTCACGGGCCTCCCGATCGCGAACGCCTCGCTGCTCGACGAGGGGACCGCGGCGGCCGAGGCGGCGACGATGGTGCATGCGATCGTCGGCGACGACACGCGCAACGAGATCCTGGTGGCGAAGGACTGCCACCCGCAGACCATCGAGGTGGTGAGTGCGCGTGCCGCGGCGCGCGACATCAAGGTGAGGGTCGTCGCGCCGGAGAAGATGCGGCCCAACAAGAAGACCGCCGGCGTGCTCCTCCAGTACCCGAACACCTTCGGCGCCGTGGAGGACCATCGCGCGCTCTGCGAGCAGGTGCATGCCGCGGGCGGGCTGGTGATCGTCGCCACCGACCTCCTGGCGCTCACGCTCCTCGCACCCCCGGGGGAGTGGGGGGCGGACGTGGCGGTGGGCAACTCGCAGCGCTTCGGCGTGCCCTACGGGTACGGCGGCCCGCACGCGGCGTTCTTCGCCACGCGCGACGAGTACAAGCGGCAGATCCCGGGGCGCATCATCGGCGTCTCGCGCGACTCGTCGGGGAAGCCGGCGCTCCGCATGGCGCTCCAGACGCGCGAGCAGCACATCCGCCGCGAGAAGGCGAGCTCGAACGTCTGCACCGCGCAGGTGCTGCTCGCCGTGATGGCGGGGATGTACGCCGTCTGGCACGGCCCGGAGGGGCTCGTGCGGATCGCACGGCGGGTGCACCACCGCGCCGAGCTCTTCGCCGCCGGGCTGCGGGCGATGGAGCTTGCGCCGGAACCGGCGGTCGTGTTCGACACCGTGACCGTCGTGGTGAACCGGCAGCGCGGGAAGATCGTGCGCGCCGCCGCCAAGCTCGGCATCAACCTGCGCGTGGTGAACAGCAAGACCCTCGGCGTCTCGATGGGGGAGAACACCACCGTTGCCGACGTCAGCGACCTGCTCACCGCGTTCAACCAGGGGGAGCCGCACGGCCTCGACCTTGACGCGCTGGGGAAGGGGATCGACGCGCGCTACGACGAGCGCTTCGCGCGCACCTCGAGCTTCCTGACGCATCCCGTGTTCTCGACCTACCACAGCGAGACGGAGATGCTGCGCTACATGCGGAAGCTGGAGTCGCGCGACCTCTCGCTCACGCATTCCATGATCCCCCTCGGCAGCTGCACCATGAAGCTCAACGCCTCGGCCGAGATGTTCCCGGTCACCTGGCGGGAGGTCGGGGGGCTGCACCCCTTCGCGCCGGCCAAGCAGGCGGCCGGATACGCCTCGATGTTCGGACGGCTCGAGCGGGCGCTGGCCGAGATCACCGGGTTCGCGGCCGTCTCGCTGCAGCCGAACGCGGGCTCGCAGGGGGAGTACGCCGGGCTGCTGGTGATCCGCGCCTATCATGAGGCGCGAGGGCAGGGGCACCGGCGGGTCTGCCTGATCCCGCAGTCGGCGCACGGCACCAACCCGGCGAGCGCGGTGATGGTCGGGATGCAGGTGATCGTCGTGAAGACCGACGCCAACGGCAACATCGACGTCGCCGACCTGCGGGCGAAGGCCGAGGAGCACTCGGCGAACCTCGCGGCGCTGATGGTGACGTATCCCAGCACGCACGGCGTGTTCGAGGAGAGCATCAAGGACATCTGCGCCATCATCCACGAGCATGGCGGGCAGGTGTACCTCGACGGCGCGAACATGAACGCGATGGTCGGACTCTGCCGCCCCGGGGACATCGGGGGGGACGTCTGCCACCTGAACCTCCACAAGACCTTCTGCATCCCGCACGGCGGGGGCGGCCCGGGGATGGGGCCGATCGGCGTGGCCGCGCACCTGGCGCCCTTCCTCCCCGGGCACAGCGTGGTGAAGACGGGCGGGGAGCAGGGGATCGGTGCCGTCTCGTCGGCGCCGTGGGGGAGCGCGAGCATCCTCCCCATCTCGATGATGTACATCGACATGATGGGGGCGGCCGGGCTCACCGAGGCCACCAAGGTCGCGATCCTCAACGCGAACTACGTGGCGCACCAGCTCCGCGGGCACTACGAGGTGCTGTACAAGGGGAAGAACGGGCGCGTGGCGCACGAGTGCATCATCGACACGCGGCCGCTGAAGGCGCTCGCCGGCGTGGAGGTGGAGGACATCGCCAAGCGGCTGATGGACTATGGCTTCCACGCGCCGACGGTGAGCTTCCCCGTTGCGGGCACGCTGATGATCGAGCCCACCGAATCCGAGTCCAAGGCGGAGCTCGACCGGTTCTGCGAGGCGCTGATCGCGATCCGCGAGGAGGTGCGCGACATCGAGCGCGGGGTGCTCGGGCGGGAGGACAACCCGCTCCAGCACGCGCCGCACACGCTCGAGGTGGTGCTCAGCGACGGGTGGTCGCGCGGCTACTCGCGCGAGCGGGCCGCGTTCCCCCTGGCCTGGGTGCGGGAGCGGAAGTTCTGGCCGGCGGTGGGACGGGTGGAGAGCGCCTACGGCGACCGCAACCTCGTCTGCTCCTGCCCGCCGATCGAGGAGTACGCCTCGGCGTAGCGCGCCAGTGCGCGCTCCGCGGGCGCACTAGCGCTACGGACGCCGCCTACTGCCCGATGTGCTTGGCGTAGGCGGCGGCGTCGAGGAGGCCCGAGAGCGCCTTCGGGTCCACCTGCATCTTCACCATCCACCCGTCGCCGTACGGGTCGGTGTTCACCAGCGCCGGCTCGCCGTCGAGCTTCTTGTTCACCTCGACGATCTCGCCGGCGAGGGGGGTGAAGAGCTCCGAGACCGCCTTGACCGCCTCGATGGTGCCGAAGACCTCGTGGTGGCCGAACTTCTTCCCGGCCGCCGGCATCTCGAGGTAGACGATGTCCCCGAGCTCGCCCTGGGCGTAGTCCGTGATGCCGACCAGCACGACGGAGGCGTCGGCGGTCTTCTTCACGTACTCATGGTCGGTCGTGTAGAGGAGGTCCTGCGGGATGGACGACACGCGCGACTCCGTCGTGGGCGGGTGGACTGGGGTGCGATTCGCGTGGAAGGCTACCCGGGGCGTCCGTGGGGGTCAAGCCGCGGCGCGGAGCAGCTCCGCGTGGAGCGCGCGCACCTTCGCGTCCAGCTCCTCGACGGTGCCGTCGTTGTCGATGAGGTGATGGGCGCGGTCGCGCTTCCGCTGCGACGGCATCTGGGCGGCCATCATGGCGGAGGCCGCGGAGGCCGAGAGGCCGCGGTCGCGCATGAGGCGCTCGCGGCGCACCTCGGGAGGCGCATCGACGAGCACGACGCGGTCCATCTCCCCCTCGAGCCCCACCTCGAAGAGGAGCGGGATGTCGCAGACCACGAGCCGGTCGCCGCGCGCGCGCGCGGCGCCGACCTCCTCCTCGCGCAGCAGCGCGACCTCGGGGTGCACGATCGCGTCGAGGGCGGCGCGCTCGACGTCGTCGGCGAAGACGATCTCCCGGAGGGCCGTGCGGTCGAGCGTGCCGTCGGGCATGAGCACGCCGACCCCCCACCGGTCGACGATCCGGCGGAGGGCGCGCGTGCCGGGGCGCACGGCCTCGCGCGCGAGGTGGTCGGCGTCGATGACCGTCGCGCCCAGCGCGGCGAGGCGCTGGGCCACCATGGACTTCCCCGCAGCGATGTTCCCGGTGAGGCCGACGATCAGCATGGGCGAATCGTACGTGCCGCGTTACGAGTGGCGCCAGATGCGCGTTACCTTCGCAGCATGTCCCGTCCCGGCCGCCGCCGCGCCTTCACGCTGATCGAGATCCTCATGGTGATCGCCCTGATCGGGATCGTCACGGGGTTCGCGGTGACGCGCGTGAGCTACTGGGGGTACCGGATGGACTCCAACATCCGCCTGCTGCAGAACGTGATCATCGGGGCCCAGCAGCTCGCCATCACGCGCAACGTCACCGTGCAGGTGATGTTCGACGCCAACGAGCACCGGGTGCGCATCCTGCAGGACTTCAACAACAACGGCCTGATGGATGCGAGCGACAGCGCGCGCTACCGTCCCTTGGCGGATGGGGCCCAGTTCCAGGTGCCGCCGACCACGATCGACGGCGCGGCGCCGGCGTACATGACCGGGCCCGGGGTGATCGCGACCGGGAACCCGCTGCAGAAGGCCATCCGCATCGCGGCGAACGGGTCGCTCTCGGGGGACGTCGTGGTGTACATCGGGTCGCCGCGGAACCTGCCCGAGGACTTCCGCGCGATGTCCATCGTCGGTGCGACCTCGCGCACGGGGTTCTGGACCAATGGCGGCGGTGCCTGGCTGAAGCGGAACAACTGACGGGCTGCGCACGCGCGGCGCAGGGACCGCGCGCGTCCCACCCATCGCGGATCCGTCCGGCTAGCGCCCGATCCCGCTGAAGAGGTGCTCCACCGCCCAGGCCGCGCCACCGCGCGCGCGGATCTCCTGCGGGGTCGCGCTCAGGTAGCGCTGGCAGGTGTTGCGGAACGCTGAGCCGGAGGGGAAGTCGAGGAGCCGCGCGACCGCATCGGCGGCGCGGTTCGGGTCCTCCAGCATCTGCGCGGCGACGATCAGGCGCCCCCAGGCGAGGAGCTTCTGCGGGGGCGGGAAATCCGCGTCGGCGAGGCCGGTGAGGAGGGCGCGCTTGGAGGACCCGCAGATCTCGGCGAGGCGGTGCGAGGTGAGCCGCAGGTGCGCGCGGGTCACCGCGACCATCACGGCATCGCGCACGAGGGGCGGGAGGTTGGCGAGGCGGGGGCGGATCA
The DNA here is from genome assembly GCA_011525845.1 of Gemmatimonadaceae bacterium. GTDB lineage: Bacteria > Gemmatimonadota > Gemmatimonadetes > Gemmatimonadales > Gemmatimonadaceae > Pseudogemmatithrix. The sequence continues at coordinate 26,781 of WYBP01000002.1, forward strand.
GCTGTGCCACGCCGCGGGCCGTGGCGCGCTCGAGCACGGCGCGGAATGCGGCAGGCGTGTCATCCTGCCCGACGATCAGGAGTCCGTCGAATCCCGCGCGCCCGGCGTCGAAGAGGTCGCGGGCGCGGTCCGGCGTGAGGGTCACGTACGCCACCAGCGTGAGGCGCTCGGCGCGCATCTTCAGGCGCCGGACGACGTCGAAGTGGCTGTGGCCGTCGGCGAACAGGTCGATGATCGCGAGCGTGACCTCCTCGTCCTGGCAGGCGGCCTCGAGCTCGGTCCAGTCGCGGCAGTGCACCAGGCGGTGCTCGCCCTGCACGGCCGCGTTCACACGCTGTGACGCGCGGGCATCCGGAAGCATCGTGGCGATCGCGGCCATAGGGGGTGGGCGGTTGGGAGTGGTCTCGCGCGGGAGGCACGGGTCGTGCGTCGATAATTCCCGAGGTAATGACGGCGCGAGCCCGCCGAATGTCACGATGTGACAGCCACGCGAGGGACAGCGTCCTTTCCTTGGGTTGGTCCGCCCCTCCTGCGTCCGTAACTTCCGCCTATGAACGCCCCGCGCGCCCGGGCCCGTCCCGGGATGACGATCATCGAGGTGATGTTCGCGATCGTGATCCTGTCCGGCGTGATGCTCAGCCTCTCGCGGTTCGGGCAGAGCTTCACGCGGGCGGCGCGCAACGCCTCGCACCTGACGATCGCGAGCGACCTGGCGACGGCGCGCGTGGAGGCGGTGCGGGCGCACGCGGCCTACGGCACGATCGTCTCCACCTTCGACAACACCGTGGAGACGAGCGCGACGGTCGGCGCGAACCCGTCGATGGTGGGCAACGACGGGTACACGCGCACGACGCTGGCACTCCGCACGGTGAATGACACGACCGATTTCGTGACGGTGACGGTGACGGTGACGGCCGAGGTGCTGTCGAAGCCCGTGGCGAAGACCACGATCATCTCGGCGTTCCGGTGAGGGGGCGCGCGCGCGCGGGGTTCTCCCTCGTGGAGATCATGGTGGCGATGGCGCTGACGCTGGCGGTCTTCGCGATCACGCTCCCCTTCGTGCGCGCCCAGACGCGCGCCCTCGGGACGAGCGCCGGCCGGCTCGACGCGGACCAGCTCGCGCGGTACGCGCAGCGGGCGATCGACAAGGACCTGCGGCTCGCGAGCGCGATCCCGGGCCAGCCCCTCCTGGTGCTCGCCGCGCCGATGGCGATCGCGTTCAACGCGAACCTCCTCGCCGTCGACACGACCGATCCGGGCGCGGCCGACATCGATGCGTCCGCCCCCTCCACGCTGACCGACTCCTGGCGGTTCGCCGACGCGGCGGTGCTCCCCACCACCGGGCGGAACTACCCGGCGCAGGACTATCTCGACGGCGCCGGGGTGATCAGCCGGATCGAGACGATCAGCTACTTCCTCCATCCCGACACGGTCACGGGACGCTCCGACATCTACGTCCTCTACCGCAAGGTGAACGCGCGGGACTCGGTGGAGGTCGTGCGCAGCCTGCACGTGCCCACCGACTCGGCGTTCTTCAGCTACCACCGGCCGGTCGGCGGCACGCTCACGCGCATCGCCGATGCGCGTCTCCCGCTCTACTGGGACTCCGTCGCGGTGGACTCCGTGACGAGCGTCGGCATCCGTGCGGCCGGGTTCTACAAGGACCGGATGACGTCCGCGGTGACGATCCGCACGGTGAACTGGACCACGGTCATCCCGAACGCGAAGGGCCGTGCGGCGCGGACCTGCGGCGCCGCGCCCGCCGCGCCGGGTGCCTTCACGCCGACCAAGGTCACGACCTCGCTCCCCTACCGCGTGCAGCTCGCGTGGAACGCATCGTCGGACGACAGCGCCGCACCGAACGACGTGCAGTACTACGTGATCGAGTGGCGCGTCTCGGGGACGGGGAACAGCTGGCGGACGCTGACCACCGTGCCCGCGACGCGCGCCGGCACCTACCTGTGGACCCACGCCAACCCGCTCGTGATCGGCGACTACGAGTACGGCATCCGGGCGGCGGACTGCGGCGGCCTCCTCTCCGCGCAGGTGGTGAGCGCGGTGGTGACGCTCCCATGATGCGCGCCCGGCGCGGCTCCGCGCTCATCCTCGTGCTCATGATGACACTCGCCGTCGCGGGCCTCTCGATCGCGGCGATCTTCATGTCGTCGAGCGCCGGGCTCCTCTCGGCCTTCTACGACCGGGAGCGCGACTACCGGCTCGCGGCTGACGCCGCGCTCGAGGTCGCGCGGACCCGGCTCCGGCGCGACTCGACGCTGGTGGTGCCGGACACCGGGATGCGGGTGCTGCTCTCCGGCTACCAGGTGCGGGACGCGCAGGGCGTGGTGCTCCCGCGCGTGCGGGTGAACGTCTACGCCGCCGTCACGGGAGACACGACCGGGGCGTTCCTCCCCTTCATCACGCTCGTCGCGCAGGCGTACGATGCCGGCGGCACGCGCCATGTGCGGCGCGTGGACCTCCGGCAGGAGAGCTTCTCCCGCTACGGGCTCTTCGTGGACTCCTTCCCCGGGAGCCTCACGCACGGGCCGGCCGCGGCGCCCGGCCGCGTGCACACGAACTCGACCTGGCGCAGCTCGGGGTCCGGGAACACCTACGAGGACACCGTCTCGGCGGTGGGCGGCCTGACCGGCAGTGGAACCTTCCGCTCCGACACCGTCGTGGGAGGCGCCCGGGTGCGGTTCCCGACCGACTCGACTTTCCCGGCACTTCACGCGCTTGCGGCGGGGGCGAACCTCGCGTTCACACCCCTCACGGGCTCGGCGCAGGGGACGCGGATTGAGTTTGTGGCGTTCGACGCCAACAACGATGGCAACGTGAGTGCGGCCGAGGGGTTCGCGCGGATCTTCGACTTGGCGAACGCGGCAAACGTGGACACCACTTTGCTCAAGGTGGCGCCGACGGTCTATGACGCGTTCTTCGGACTGGTCCCATACTACCGATGGAATGACCCGGTGATCCAGCGGCAATGCGGCGCGTTCTACCGACGTGGCGGGCGGTGGCACTTCTTCCCAATCTCGACGCACCGACTGGCTTGGGCTCGGCCGGTGATCCAGCAGACCGGCGCCTCTGCGTGGCCAGAGGTCGACTTCGCGACGATGAATGTCATGGATGACACATCGATGACGGCGGTCGAGCTCATCATGAGGAACCAGACGACCGCCCGCTGCTTCCCGGCGGGCAGTCCCTACCTCATGACGACGGAGCGGATGACAAACCTCGCCGGCGTTATCACCGGAACGGCCGCGGACTCCATTCCGTTCGGTGTCGTCACGCCGCCCGGAGGCTGGCCCGTCTCGGCGCCGTCCGGGTACGGGGGTTCGGACACGACCTTTACGGTACGCAGTCGCACCTGCACTGTTTGGCTGCTCGCGATCCTGGGTCGCTGCGATCCCGGGACGCTCCGGGATCTGGGGAGCTGGCGACTCTATGCGGGAACGCCGGTCGCGGGCGTCGCGACCACGGTCCGTCAGCCACAGGAGCTTCCGTACCTTTGGCCGTACACCACGCAGCACAATCCCTCATCGCGAGGCGTCATCAGCGCGACCGCTGGGCCGCTCTTCGTCAGCGGCGAGGTACGAGGGCGCGTCACGCTTCGCGTGACGGGTGCGGTCAAGATCGTCGATCGCATCAGCTACCCGCGCGACGCGAACGATCCGCTCAAGCCAGCCTGCGAGGACGAGTTCGGACTCGTAGCCTCCGGGGACATTCTCGTCGTCGAGGGGCTCACGTCGCGCGTGCGGCGAATCGGGAAACCGAACATCATCACCCCGATCCTTCTGGACAGTCTATTCAGCGTGATCCCTGGCGGATCCCGCCGCTTCACGCTCCATGGGAACTACCTGAGCACCGGCGGCACTGTCGGCGTCGAGAACCCGGCGACGTCGATGGGCGCGGCCGCGTTGCAGATGCTCTGCCCCGACGACGGCGCGGGCACGGCGAGCAACGGCGGATGCCTCGCGATCACCGGGAGCGCCGCGATGCGCACCTATTCGGCGCTCTACGGCGGGACGTCGAACTCGGGATTCCGGTACTACGGGATCGTCGACCGGTGCCAGTCGACCACGCGGCGCCCCCCCTTCTTCCCGACCACGAACCGCTCGACCTTCGTGCGCGCCCTGGAAGTGGACCCGACGCTCGCGAACACGCCGTCCCGCATCCGCTCCCTGCTGATGCGGCTCAAGGGGAAGGCGCTCTAGGCGCCTCCGCCCGCGCGCCGGCACCACGGGCAGGCGCCTGCCGTAGGGAATGCCACCACAGGCCCCAGCGGGCCACCTCGCGCAACCCTTCCGGCGTTCCCATTGTCTCTGGGACGTCCACGAGCCTGCCACCCCACCCCGCCCAGTGACCGACCACGAGATCATCGCCGAGGCATTGCGGGGAGATGTGCGGGCAGAGCGTCAGCTCTACGACGCGCACGTGGATCGCATCTACCGTCTCGCCTACCGCATGGCGGGCGACGAGACGCTGGCGCGGGACTTCACGCAGGACACGTTCATCCGGGCCTTCGAACGGCTCGCCGACTTCCGGGGGGACAGCTCCCTCGCGACCTGGCTGCACACGATCGCGGTGTCGGTGATCCTGAACGGGCTCAAGAAGGTGCGGCGCATCCGGGGACGGGAGATCGGCGGGGACGAACTGCCGGAGGTCACCCTCCCCACCCGGGAAGCCGAGCCGGACCTCAAGGTGCGGTTGCGGCGGGCGATCGATGGCCTGCCGGAGGGATACCGGACGGTGTTCGTGCTGCACGACGTGGAAGGGTACACGCACGAGGAGATCGCGACCGCACTGGGGATCCAGTCGGGGACGTCCAAGGCGCAGCTGTCGCGGGCACGGGCCAAGCTGCGCACGGAATTGGCGGAGTTCGCCGGGGAGTGGGCATCATGAACGACGGGCACGACGAGCGGTTCGAGGCATTCCTGCAGCGCGAGGCGCCGGAGTACAACCGGCCGCCGGCCGCGGTGCCACGGGACGAGATGTGGGCGGTGGTCGCCCGCGCCCGTTCCACGCGCCAGGCTCCGCCTGCGCGCCGCCCGTGGCGGATGGCGCCCTGGATCGGGATGGCCGCGACGCTCCTGATCGGCATCGGCGTGGGCCGCTACGCCCTGCAGCGCGACGCCTCGCTCGCCGACCCCACGCGCCTCGCGGGAGCGGACACGACGGTCCCGCAGGATGCCCAGCCCGGCACACCGGGAATCCCGGTCGCGCCCGGCGTGGCGCGCGAAGTCGGCCTCGACGGCGTTCCGGAAGGGGCACGGTCCCCGGCGGCGGCCGTCGCCTCGCACACCGCCGAGCCCACGACCACGCGGACCGTCCCCGTGCGCCAGGCGTCACGGGATGTCCAGTCGCGTGGCCTCCTGCCCTCGGGACGCTCCGGCGCGGGAGAGCCCGGCACCGCCTACTCCGTCGCCTCGCGGGAGCATCTCTCGCGCGCCGAGGCGCTCGTGGCGGTGGTCGCGACGATGCCCGCCGACGCGATGATGGACTCCCTGATGGGCCGCTGGGCGCGCGATGTGCTCACGAACACGCGGCTCCTGCTCGATTCACCCGCCGGCGAGGACCCGATCCGTCGCCGGTTGCTGGAAGACCTCGAGACGCTGCTCGTGCAACTGGTCCAGCGCTCCGGCCGCACGGTCGAGGAGCGGGACATGATCGACCGCACGCTCCAGCGCACGCAACTCCTGACACGGCTGCGCTCCGGCGCGACCGGCACCTGACCCTGAGGACCCGCACATGAAGCTCCTGTCCATCGCCCTCCTCGCCGCCGCTGGCGTCACCACCGCCATGCTCCCGGACGCCGCGCGCCCGGTGCACGAGCCGGGACGCCAGGTCCCGGCCGAGAGCTGGGCGCCGCGCGACACGGCCGACTCGCTCTGGCGTCGCGGTCGCATCGCGATCTCCGACGAGTCCTGGTCGCGCGCGGCGCAGGCGTTCCGCGAGATCGTCGACCGCTACCCGAAGTCGGCGTACGCCGGCGACGCGCTCTACTGGGAGGCGTTCGCGCTCCAGCGGATGGGGTCGCAGGGCGACCTGCGTCGCGCCGCGTCGGCGCTCGAGCAGCAGCGCGTCGAGTATCCCAAGGCGGCGACCTTCACCTCGGGCGAGTCGTCGGCACTGCTCACCCGCGTGAACGGCCGCCTGGCGCGGCGGGGTGACGCGGACGCCGCGGCCGCGGTCTCCGAGATGGCGGCGGCGATCGCGGAGGCGACGGTCGCGGGGGTGGGGGAGGCGATGGCGCAGGCCGCCGCGGAACTCGAGCGTGCGCGCCCCGAGATCGAGCGCGGCCTCGCCGAGGCGCGCCGCGAGCTGGCGCAGGCCGGCGTGCGCATCTCGCGCGAGTCGCGCGGCGGTCGCGGGGGCGACATCCCGCCCGGGTGCGAGCATGTGGTGGATGACGAGCGGATCGAGGCGCTGAACGCGCTGATGCAGATGGACGCCGACCTCGCCCTGCCGATCCTCAAGAAGGTCCTCGAGCGGCGCGACAAGTGCTCGGAGCTGCTGCGCCGCAAGGCGGTCTTCCTCGTCTCGCAGCGGGACAACGACGAGGCGTTCGACATCCTGCTGAGCGCGGCGAAGAACGACCCGGACCGTGCCACCCGCGAGGACGCCGTGTTCTGGCTCTCGCAGACCAAGCACCCGCGCGCCGTCGAGGTGCTCGAGCAGATCCTCCTCAAGGAGGCACCGGACGAGGAGATGCAGAAGAAGGCGCTCTTCTCGCTCTCGCAGATGGACAGCGATCGGTCGCGGGTCATCCTGCGCGACTTCGCCAAGCGGCGCGACGTCTCCGAGGACGTGCGGGGGGAGGCGATCTTCTGGCTCGGGCAGCGGAAGGGGGAGGCGAACGCCGCCTTCCTCCGCGAGCTCTACGCGTCGCTGGAGAGCGCGGAGCTGAAGGAGAAGGTGCTCTTCTCGGTGTCGCAGAGCCGGTCGCCCGAGAACACGCGCTTCCTGCTCCAGCAGGCGAAGGACCGCCGGCTCGACCCGGAGATGCGGAAGTCGGCGCTCTTCTGGGCGGGGCAGAGCGGCGCGCCCACGAAGGACCTCGCCGAGATCTACGACAGCGGCGGCGACGACACCGAGCTGCGGAACCAGGTGATCTTCGTGCTCTCGCAGAAGAAGAACGATGACGCCGCGGTGGACAAGCTCCTCGACATCGCGCGGCGGGAGCCCGACCGCGACCTCCGCCGGCAGGCGATCTTCTGGCTCGGGCAGTCGCGCGACCCGCGCGTGGCGAAGCTGCTCGAGGAGATCATCAACAAGTGAGCGTCCGGGCGGAGCGGTCCCGGGCCGTCGGCGCGGCCGCGGCACTCGCCGTGACGCTGGCGCTGGCCGCCGTCGCCACCGCCGTCGCGACCGCCGCGGAGGCGCAGGGGGGCGGGGAGGCGAGCGCGCGCGCGATCGCCCAGCGGGTCGCCGCGGTGCGCACCGGAACGGTCTGGATGTCGTTCGCGGCGATGCCCGGCACCTGCGGGAACGGCCGCGGCGGGATCTCCGTCCGCACGGGCGGCCGGAACTCGTTCTTCGGCAGCGGGAACCTCTCCTCGAAGGAATGGGAGGATGAGTGCGAGCCGGGCCCGGTGCGCGTCTCCCTCGACGTCTCGCGCGGCACGGTGACGGCGCTGCGGACCTACGTCGGCGGACGGTGGCGCGGCACGGCGGCCCTCGACCTCGGGACGGTGCCCCCGGCCGCCGCGACGGACTACCTGCTGGGCCTCGCGGAGCGCGGCGAGGGCCGGCCGGCGAAGGACGCGATCTTCCCGGCGAGCATCGCCGAGGGCGCGGTGGTCTGGCCGCGACTGCTGACGCTGGCGAAGGATGCCGAGCGGCCACGCCAGGTCCGCGAGTCCGCCCTCTTCTGGGTCGGGCAGGCGGTGGGGGACGCGGTGACCGCTGGGCTGCAGGAGATCGTGGACGACCCGTCCGGCGACCGCGAGGTGCGGAAGAGCGCGGTGTTCTCGCTCTCGCAGCGCCCCAAGGACGAGTCGGTGCCCGCGCTCATCCGCATCGCGCGCACGCACAAGGACCCGGAGCTGCGCCGCAGCGCGGTGTTCTGGCTCGGGCAGTCGAATGACCCGCGGGCGGTCGGGTTCTTCGAAGAGGTCCTGCTGAAAGGCAGATGAGAGGTGGGAGATGTGAGAGGTGAGGAACTACGGGCGCGTTCCCATCGCTTCCCCTCCTCCTCTCTCTCGCCTCCGCTCTCTTCTCGACCGCTTCTCGCGCGGATCCCAGCGGGTTCCCGGCGCTACAGCACCAGCTGCTGCGTGTCTCCCCGGGTCACGGCGTGGCAGGCCCGGCAGCGCGCCTCGTACGCCTCGGCGCCCCCCACCATCACGGTCGGGGAGTCATAGGCGGCCGGACGGCCGTCGATGAGGCGTTGGTTCCGGCTCGCAGGGGCGCCACAGAGCACGCAGATCGCGTGCAGCTTGTCCACCACCTCGGCCACGCACATCAGCTGCGGCATCGGCCCGAAGGGTTCGCCCCGGAAGTCGGTGTCGGTGCCGGCGAGGATCACGCGGCGCCCGCGGAGGGCGAGGTCACTCGCGATGGGCACGATCCCCGCATCGAGGAACTGCACCTCGTCGATCGCCACCACCTGCGCGAGCGGGTCGAGCCGGAGCGCGATCTGGTGCGACGAGTCCACCGGGACCGCCTCGATGGTGCGGCCGTCATGGCTCCCCACGGCGTAGACGCCCCCCGAGTAGCGGTCGTCGAGGTGCGACTTGAAGACCTGCACCCGCTTCTTCGCGATCATCGACCGGCGCACGCGGCGGATGAGCTCCTCGCTCTTCCCGCTGAACATCACGCCGGCGATGACCTCGATCCAGCCGCCGGTCAGCTGGAACGACCCCGTCACCGCTCGTTCCTCGGGCCGCGGCCATCGTCGCGGCGGGGGCCGCGCGGCTTCTCATTGCGCGGCGCGAAGCCCTTGGGCTTGCCGCCCCGCGGCGTGAACGAGCGGGGACGCTCGCCCCGCTCGCCCCGATCCGGGCGTCCGCCCCGCTCGGGCCGGCCGCCGCGCTCTGGGCGCGCGCCCCGGTCAGCGGCGCTGCGCGGGCGCGGGAAGCGGTCGCCGCCGGCGCCCGTCGCCTCCTCGCGTTCGCGCATCGCCTCCTTCATCACGGTCCGCACGCGCACCTCCGTCTCGCGCACCAGCTCCGCCTGCGCGGCCCGGGTCCGCTCGAGCAGCCGCAGCGCGGCCGCCGCGATCTCCAGGCCATCGTGCTCCCCGAGGAGCGGCTCCAGCGCCAGCACCTCGCGCGCGGGGACGCCCTCCGCGAGCATCTCGCGCAGCTCGGCCCGCACCCGGGCCTCGGAGGCGCGGGCGCGCATGACGGCGGAGCGGGCCGCGAAGGGCTGCGGCGCGGTCTCGCCGGTGAGCAGTTGCAGCGCGGGGAGGTCGCGCGGCGAGATGATCGCGACGACGGTGGAGGGCTGCGCGGCCACGACCCCGCTCCAGACGGTGGCGGTGGGCACGCCGAGCAGCACCGCGAGCGAGGTGTTCGCCGCGACCGCATCGGTCGTGACGCAGGCGAGCGCTCCGTCGCGGTACCCGAGCGCGTCGAGCAGGGCGCGCGTCGCATCGAGCGCGTCGTGGTCGGTGACCACGATGGTCGCCGAGGGCGCGTCCATCTCATCGAGCACGGTGGGGAGCCCCTCGAGGGGAGCGCCGCGCACCGAGAGGTACTTCACCACCTGGGCGGCCGGTGCGCCGGCGGCCGGGACGACATCCTCGATCACGCGGCGCGCCTTGTGGAGGTAGCGCTCGAGGAGCGCCTCCACGCCGGGGGTCGCGGCGAGCGCGGTGAGGAGGCGGGCGGCGCCCTTCGGCACCTCCGCCATCACGGCGGCGACGTCGGCGTCCTCCGGGTCCAGTTCGTCGGCGGCGGCGAAGAGCACCGTCGCGACCTCGTCGAGCTTGAGCGCCGAGGCGATGAGCGCCGGTGCGAGTGCCGCCGGGGAGCCGATGACGACCTGCGCCGGCTGGGCGGCGAGCAGTCGCTTCGCCCGCGCGGGCGACGAGGCCGCGACCACGCGCTTCCCGGCACTGGCGGGGAGCGCGGCGATCGCCCGGGCGAGCGCGACGGTCGCGAGCGCATCGGGTGCGATCAGCAGCAGCTGCGGCTGGGCGGCCTCGGCGCCGAGGCGCTCGAGCGCGGGGATCGCCAGGCGCGCGACGCGCGCCCAGTCGGGGGGCATGAAGTACGCCACATGGGCGGAGCGGACGGCGCCTGCCGTCGCGCGCTCGGGGGTCGTCACAGCGGGACCTCTGTTTTCAATGGCGCGCACCGGGGCGCGTGGGTATCGTTCGTCGAAGTCGCAATATAACCCTGCCATCCACCCCGGAGCCCTCACGTTGCCTGGAGGCCTGACGTTCCGCCCATCGGCGAACATCGCGGAGATGCGCGAGTCCGCGACCATCGCCGTGTCGCAGCGGGCGAGGGCCCTCAAGGCCGCCGGCCGCGAGATCATCGACCTCGGCGCGGGCGAGCCCGATTTCGAGACCCCCGAGCCGATCCGGGAGGCGGCCAAGGCGGCCCTCGACCGCGGTGCCACGCGCTACACCGCGGTGGACGGCATCCTTCCGCTCCGCGAGGCGATCGCGGGTGCGGCGAACGCGGCCTGGCAGGGGACAGATCGCGTGACGCCCGCCGAGGTCGTGGTCTCCACGGGCTCCAAGCAGTCGCTCTTCAACGCGTGCATGGTGCTGTTCGGCCCGGGGGACGAGGTGCTCGTCCCCACGCCGAGCTGGACGAGCTACTACGAGATGGTGGGGCTCGCGCGGGCCACGGCGGTCGAGGTGCACGGCGACCCGGCGCGCGGGTTCAAGGTGGACCCGGAACGGCTCAGCCGGCACGCCACGCCCCGCACGCGCGGCGTGATGCTCAACTCGCCGAGCAACCCCACCGGCGCCGTCTACTCGCGGGAGGAGTTGCGCGCGATCCTGGACCTCGCGGCGTCGCGGGGCTGGTGGGTGATCAGCGACGAGATCTACGTGCGCATCACCTACGACGGGACCGCCGCGGGAGCGCTGGACGTCGCCGAGCGCCGGGACAACCTCGTGGTGGTGAATGGCGTCGCGAAGGCGTACGCGATGACCGGGTGGCGCATCGGCTGGACCGTCTCCCCGCTCCCCGTCGCCAAGGCGATGACGGCGCTCCAGTCGCACACCACCTCGAACGCGACGACCGTGGCCCAGCACGCGGCGCTCGCGGCGCTGACGCTGGGCGACCCCGTGGAGCGCGCGGTCCGTGCGATGGTGGACGAGTTCCGGGCGCGCCGTGATGCCGCACTCCCGATCCTCCGGGCCGCGGAGGGCCTGACGGTGCTTCCGCCGGAGGGGGCGTTCTATTTCTACGTCCGGGCGCCGGGCGCGGGCTCGGTGCCGGACGCGGGGAGTGTGTTCGCCACCCTCCTCCTGGAGGAGGAGGGAGTCGCGGTGGTGCCGGGGCTCGCGTTCCGCACGCCGGACTGGATCCGGATCTCGTACGCGGCGGAGCGATCACAGGTGCTCGACGCCTGCCGTCGCGTGGTGCGCGCGACGGAGGCGATGGTCGCGCGGTGAGGTCGCTCCGCCGGTCGCCGCGCGCTTCCGCTGTGGCGCGGGCGATTCGGCTGTCGTCGCGGGCCGCGCCCGGGCCCACGCTGTCGCATCGCTGACCCGGGGGGATCCGTGTCGATCGAGGTCCGGCTGGAGGAGATCGAGGAGCAGGAGCTGCCGCCGGTGGACTACCGGTGGGACGCGGACACGGACATCCTCACCGCCGCGCTCCGTCCGGCCGGCGTGGCGGAGGGGCTCTCGGGCTCCGTGGACATCCAGGGGCCGGACGGCGCGTGGATCATGCTGGAGGTCACCGGCGGGCGGGTGGCGTCGGTGGAGATCGCGGTCTGGCCCGACGTGAAGACGGTCGACACGCTTCGGCTGCCGGCGGAGAACGGCGCCGTCCGGCTGCGCGTCCCCTCGCGCCCCTCGCAGCCCGGTCTGGCGGCGGTCGAGGTGGACACGACCATCCGGGCGGTAGCCGACAAGGCCGAGCGGACGATACACTTCCGCATCGGTCCGCAGCGCTCGTCCCGGGCGATGCGCATCGCCCGCGACCTTATGGTGGAGGTGGACGCGCGTTCCCGCGTCGCGGGCCTCTGGCTCCTCAACGTCCCCCCGTTCCCCGCCACGTCATGATCACGACCATCGTCCTCATCCAAGCCGAGCCCCGTCTCATCCCCAAGTGCGCGGTGGCGCTCGCGGGGATCGAGGGCGTGACGGACGTCTATTCGGTCTCCGGGGAGTGGGACCTGGTGGTGCTCGTGAAGGTCCGCGAGTACGAGCAGATCGCGCAGATCGTCACGGAGCAGTTCCCCAAGGTGCCGGGCATCGTGAAGACGACGACGCTCACGGCGTTCCGCGCCTACTCCAAGGCCGACCTGGAACAGGCCTGGGACATGGGCGTCGACTGATCAGCGCCCGTCGTCCGTCCTCCGGACGCACCAGCCGAGTCCCATCCGGAACACCTCGGACCACTTGCCGGCGCCGTACTTGAGCACGATGAGGTCCGGCGTGGCGGCGTAGCGCCACTGCTCGACGATGATCTCGTCCACGCCGTCGCCGTCGAGGTCCACGTGGTTGGCGACGCGCTGGAAGTCCACGGCGCGGGCCTCGCCGTTGGCGAGGTGCGAGTAGCTCGTGTTCTGGGTGCCCGCGGAATCCTCCGCGAGCGCGAGGATCATCGTCGTGTGGCCGGCCCCCGGTCCCGCGTCGCCGGCGTTGGGGTCGATGTAGCTGCCGAGCAGCGTGCGACCGCTGGGACCCGCCCCCGTGGACAACCAGCGCCCGATGAAGTCGAGGGACTGCAGCTCCTCACGCCCCACGCCGCCCGCGGTGGCGACCGCGTTCGCGATCGTGCGCCCCGGAGCGGACGCGTCCCGCGGCAGCGGGTCCGCCTTCTTCTTCTGTGGGAGCGGCACGCTCGAGGCGAGGAACTCGACGCTCTCCTCCGGCGTGATGGTCGCCTGCAGCCGCACCTCGGCCTGCGGCACCACCTCGCGGCAGGCCGGGAGGGCGTAGAGGGCGTCGACGCCGTCCATCCACATCCCGCGGCTCACCTCGACCGCCCCGACGTCGGCACCGTCGCGGTAGATCGGGAGGCGGGCACCGGCCCCGAAGTACGTGGAGTCGAAGGTGCGCCACCCGTCGTTGTCGAGCACGATGGGCTGGAGCGCGCCGTTCGCGATGATCGCGATCGGGGCGGCGCGCGGTTCGTCGCGCGCGCCGTAGACGGTGAAGAGCACGGCGCTCGCCGTGCTCATGTCGGTCAGCGGAACGGGCGGGGGCAGCTCGGCTTCGTTCGGCTTGTCGCAGGCGAGCGCCAGGAGTAGGATGCTCGCGATGATCACGGGACGGCGCATCTGGCCAAGCTATGGCCCGTCCAAGGGAGCGGCAAGCATCCGCGACGCCCTCCGGGCGCTCCGGCGATCCGGCATCCACGCCACCGCCGGCGCGGTTCCCCTGGAGGCGCTGGCGCGCCAGGATGAGCCGCCGCGGCTCGAGGCGGCGGAGCCGCTCGAAGGGTCCCAGGTCAGCGTGCGGCGCGTGGAGCCCGATGGCACGACGTCCTTCGTCGCCTTCCTCGACGGGATCCAGCGTTCGCGCGTCCTCGCGCACGCCGGCACGGTCCCGATCGTCCATGGCGCCGTCGCGGCCGCCGTGCGGCGGCGGGAGCGTCGGCGCCTGACCACCTGGCAGGAGCCGGTCGTGGCCGAGGCGCTCTACGCCCCCCTGCGTGCGCTGCCCGCGGCGCTCGCCGCGGCGCTGCAGGAGCACTGTCCGATGGTGGACACCTTCGCGGACGAGGCCGCCGATGCCGCACGACATCCGCAGGAGGTCAGCGCACGCGCCCTCACGGCCGTGCAGCGCGCGCGCGAGGGCGCGGAGCAGGAGCTCCTCACGCGCTGGGTGCGCGAGGTCGCGGAGCCGGTGCTGGTGGACGGCGGCATCAGCGCGAACGCCGACGCGGCGCGGGCCGCGTGCGCGGTGGGGGTGGTGAAGTCCCACCGGACGCTCTACGTGAGCGGCGACACGCTCGGCCTCGTGCTCGGCCTTCGCGAGGGGGAGCGGACGACGGCGATCGGGCTCTCGACGCCGCGCCGCACGCCGGTGGCGAGCTGGTACCTCCGGCTCCGGACGCACGAGGGACGCTCTCCGCTCCACGGACTCGTGCGCGTGGAGGCCGCCCGGGGCGAGGATCTCACCGGGCGCGCCGACCGCATCTCGCGCTGGCTCCTCGCGGAGCGCACGCCCGTCGCGCTCCCCGACCAGCGCTGGGACGTGATGGTCTACGGCATCCGCGAGTGCGAGCAGTACCTTTCGGCCATCCTGTGAGCACACCTCCGCCCCCGCCGTCCGCGCCCGCCGTCCTCGGGCGCGTCGTCGCGACCGAGCGCCGGCCCAACACGCCGCACGAGTTCCACTTCTGGACCGCGCTCGACGCGCCGGTCGGGATCGGGACCATCGTGCGCGTGGAGAGTGCGCGCCCCGTGAACGGCGTGCTCCCGCGCATCTACGGCGTGGTGACGGAGGCGTTCGGCTACACCGACCTACAGACGCCGCTGCACGACGTGCTCGGCGCCGACGGCGAGCCGGGCGCGAGCGCGTTCGCGCCGACGGACCGCACCGAGATCCGCCTCTACACGGCCGCCGTGCTCCGGCACCTGCCCGAGGAGCCGCTCCAGCCCGTGCCGATGGGCACCGTGCACCTCGCGAGCGAGGCGGACGTGCAGGTGGCGCTGCGGATGGACACGTACGTCACCGGCGATGCGCCACGCGGGATCCCCGTGGGGCTCTATCGCGCGGGCGGCACGGAGGCCGCCGTGCAGCTCGACGCCGACTTCCTCCTCGGGCCGGAGGCCGCGCACCTCTCGATCTCCGGCGTCTCGGGGCTCGCCACCAAGACGAGCGCGGTGGAGTGGCTGCTCCAGAGCATCTTCACGCACTTCCCGGCGTCCAAGGGGGGCGTGGCCGCGGTCTGCTTCAACGTGAAGGGCCCCGACCTCTGCTTCCTCGACCAGCCGGCCCTCGCGCTCGCCGACGAGGACCGCGCGATGTACGCCGCACTCGGCGTGCCCGCGGAGCCCTTCACGAACGTCCGCTACTACGCGCCCTGGACGGCCCGCGGCACCCAGCTGGCGACCCTCCGCTCGAACGACGCGCTGCAGGAGAACGTGCACCCGCTCACCTGGGGCCTGCGCGAGACGCTGCAGTACGCCGAGGTGCTGCTCAACAAGGACGACATCGACGCGAAGGCGGACGCGCTGATCGACTTCATCAAGGAGCGGGTGCTCGACCAGCCCTTCAGCGACCCCGCGTTCGAGCGCGCGCACGAGGTGCGCTCGTTCGCGGACCTGGAGCAGTGGTTCCGCGAGCTGCTGCGCGCGATGGAGCAGCGGAACGCCGACCAGTGGCGCACGCACCATGTGGCCACCATCCGGAAGGTGCGGAACCGGCTCTCGAACATCTCCACGCGCTGCCGCGGCCTCGTCACGAACGACGGCTCGATGAGCGACCTGCCGTTCGGCGCGTTCGAGGACCGGGGCGTGTACGTCGTGGACGTCGCGAACCTCGAGGAGGATGCGCAGGACCTCGTCTTCGCGCGCATCGTCTCGCAGCTGCGCGAGCACCTCGAGCGGCGCCAGCTCGGCGTGGAGCACGTGGTGGTGTTCGTCGACGAGCTCAACAAGTACGCGCCGGCGGACGGGCCGGAGACGTACGTGCGCAAGATGCTCCTCGACATCGCCGAGCGCGGCCGCTACCTGGGACTCGTGCTCTTCGGCGCGCAGCAGTTCCGGTCGCAGGTGCACCGGCGCGTGGTGGGGAACAGCGGCACGGCGCTCTACGGCCGGATGGATCCCGACGAGCTCGCGACCCCCGGCTACCAGACCATCACGCCGGCGATCAAGGCGCGGCTCGCCACCCTCGAGAAGGGGCAGCTGATGGTGCGGCACCCGCACTTCGGCCAGCCGATCTTCGTCCGCTTCCCGCGGCCGGCGGTGCTCGGCGGGCGCGAGGGCGTGGCCCGGTTCCCGCAGGCGGAGGAGCTCACGCTCGAGGCCGCGGTCACCAAGGGGCTGCGGCGCCTCGACCCGTCCGTCACCCTCGGGTGGGTGCAGGACGCGCTCGCCCTCGCGGGGGAGGACGAGGACGGCATCCTGCGCGCGCGGAACCGCACGCTGCAGGCGCGCCCCGACGACGTGAAGGCGTACTTCAAGGCGCAGCTCCGCAAGCGCGTCGCCGCCGAGCGCGCGGCGCCGCGCGGGCCCACGCCGCTCCGCGTCCCGCCCCCCGACGATCCCTACGGCTGACCGGTGCGGCGGCGCGGTTGGCGGGCGTAGATTCCCGCAGCGTGCGCCTCGTCCACCTCTCTGACCTCCACCTCGGGTTCCGCCAGTTCCAGCGGCAGACCCCGGCCGGGATCAATCAGCGTGAAGCTGACGTCGCGGCGGCCTTCGCGCGCGCGGTGGACAAGCTCATCGACCTCGCCCCCGACGTGATCCTCATCGGGGGCGACGTGTTCCATACGGTGCGCCCCACGAACACGTCGATCCTCCACGCGTTCCAGCAGTTCTCGCGCCTCGTCGCCGCCCTCCCGAGGACCGAGGTGGTGATCGTCGCCGGGAACCACGACATGCCGCGGTCGACGGAGACGATCTGCATCCTGCGGCTCTTCGCCGCACCGCTCGGGATCCACGTGGCGGACCGGGAGCCGCGGCGACTGCGGTTCGACGCGCTCGAGCTCGCGGTGCTCGCGGTACCCGACCTCCCGCCGGGGAGCGTCGAGCTCGCGCCCGACCCGACGGTGCGGTACAACGTCCTCCTCCTGCACGGCGAGATCCAGGGGGCGCTCCCGCACGCCGACACGCCGGACCGCGCCGCGGCGCAGATCCCCGTGGCCGAGGTCACCCGCGAGGGATGGGACTACGTCGCGCTCGGCCACTACCACGTGTACAAGCGCGTCGCCGACCACGTGTACTACTCGGGCTCGCTCGAGTACACGAGCACGAACCCCTGGGGGGAGCTCGCCGAGGAGAAGGCGGCCAAGCTGCCGGGGAAGGGGATGATCGAGCGCGACCTGGCCACCGGGAAGCAGACCTTCCACCCACTGCCGGTCACGCGTGCCTACCTCGACCTGCCGCCGATCGAGGGGCGCGGGATGTCGGCCGAGGACCTCGACAAGGCCATCCAGGCGGCGGTCGCCCGGGTGAGCGGCGGCGTGGAGGGGAAGGTGGTGCGCCTCGTCGCGCGCAACGTTCCCCGCCACATCGCTCGCGAGATCGACCACAAGGCACTCCGCGAGCTGCAGCGGAGCGCGCTGCACTTCCACTTCGACACGCGCCGGCCGGAGCTGGTGAAGCGGCAGGTGGGCGGTGGGTCTCCGGGCCGGCGCCCCTCGCTCGCCGAGACGCTGCGCGAGGCGCTGCGGAGCCGGTCGCTCCCTGCCGGGGTGGATGGTGACGCGCTCATCGCGCTCGGGCTCCACTACCTGCAGGAGGCCGAGGTCTCGGAGCCCTCCCCCGAGCTGCCGGGAGAGGGCGCATGAGGCTCGCGCGGCTCCGGCTCCTGAACTTCCGCCAGCACGCGGAGAGCGAGATCGAGTTCGACTCGGGCCTCACGGGGATCATCGGCCCGAACGGGGCGGGGAAGTCGACCATCCTCGAGGCGATCGCCTGGGCGCTCTATGGCGGGAACACCGTGCGCGGCGGGAACGAGTCGCTCCGCTTCCACCGCGCGAGCGCGCGCGCGCCCGTGCGGGTGGAGCTCGACTTCGACCTCGGCGGGCACCGCTACCGCGTGGTGCGGGGGCTCACCACGGCGGAGCTCTTCCTGGACGGCGGGGAGCAGCCGATCGCCAACTCGGTGACGGCCGTGGCCGAGATGCTCCAGCGGCGCATCGGGATGACGCGCACCGAGTTCTTCAACACGTACTTCACCGGCCAGAAGGAACTCGCGGTGATGCAGTCGCTCACCGCCGGAGAGCGCGCGCAGTTCCTGTCGCGGGTGCTGGGGTACGAGCGGCTCCGCGCCGCGCAGGAGCTCTGCGCGGCGCGGCGCAAGGAGCTCGCGAGCGAGATCCAGGGGCTCCGGACCGGGATGCCCGAGGGCGATGCCGTGGCGCGCGACGAGGCGGAGACGGCGCGTGCGCTCGAGGCCGCGACCCGCGCGGCGGAGGAGGCGGACCGCCTCGAGCGGGAGACGCAGGAGGCGCTCCAGTCGGTGGCCCCGCGCTGGCTGGCGGCGCAGACGGGACGCGAGGAGCGGCAGCGCGTGGCGACGGAGCTGGCGGCCGTGGAAGGCGAGGCCGGGGCGCTCACCCGCGCCGAGGCGCGCCACGCGCAGGAGCTCGAGCAGGTGGCCGAGGCGCGGACGGCGCTCACCCCGCTGCTGCCGGACGTCGAGGCCTTCGAGCGGGTGCGGAAGGAGCTGGAGACCTCGCGCGCCCTCGCGATCAGCGATGGCCGCCGGCGGGCGCTGGCGGACACGCAGGCGGCGCTCGCCCTGGAGGTGCAGGTGCTGGGCGAACAGCGCACGCGGCTCGCGGCGGCCCCGGCGGAGGAGGAGCAGGCGACCCTCGAACTCGAGACGAAGCGGCGCGCGCTCGAGGAGGCGCAGGGGAAGCTCGAGTCGCGGCGCACCGAATGGGTCCGTGACCGCCAGGAGGTCGACACGCGGCTGCGCGCCCTCCGCGGCCAGTACGCCGAGCTCCGGGACCAGCGCGACACCCTCGTGCAGCTCGGCGACGAGGGGAAGTGCCCCACCTGCACGCGCCCGCTCGGCGAGCACTTCCGCAACGTGCTCGACGTGCTCGAGCGCCAGATGGAGACCGTGGAGGCCGATGGTGCCTACTTCCGGTCCCGGCTGGAGCAGCTCGAGGGGATGCCGGCCGACATCGAGCACCTCGACGAACAGCGCAGGAAGCTGCAGGCGGAGGTGGGGCAGTCGGAGCGGCGGCTCGCGAAGGTGCAGGCGGGCGTGGCGCAGCTGGCACAGGTGGAGCGCGACCTCGCCGCCAAGGGTGCGCGCCTCGCCGCGGCGAGCGCCGAGCTCGAGGGGATCGCCGGCGGGTACGACGAGGCGCGGCACCGCGCGCTCGAGGCGGAGCACGCGCGCCTCGCCGAGTCGAGCACGCTCGCCAACCGGCTCTCCACGCGCATCGAGCGCGAGCCGGCACTGCTGCGGGAGGCCGAGTCGCTCGCGCGGCAGCGCGCCGCGCTGGAGGAGCGCCGCAAGGCCGCCAGCGCGCGGCTCGCGGCCCTCGAGTTCCCCGAGGATGAGTACCTCGAGCTCCGGCGGCTGCACGACGAGGTGGCGGCGGCGTACGCCGAGGCATCCCGGGCGGCGGCCGGGGCACGCGCCGGCCGTGAGCTCGCCCAGGCCGCCGCCGACCGCGCGGCGACGGCGCGCGCCGAGTACGAGCGGCTCTCCGCCCTCGTGGAGGCGCTCGAGCGCGACCGGCGCCTGCACGAGGAGCTGCACCGCGCCTACTCCGACCTCCGCACCGACCTGAACTTCCAGCTGCGCCCGGAGGTCTCCGAGATCGCGTCGAACTTCCTCACGGAACTCACCGACGCGCGCTACACCGAGCTGGAGCTCGACGACAAGTACCGCCTGCTCGTGCTCGAGGAGGGCGTGCCGAAGCCGGTGATCTCCGGGGGCGAGGAGGACATCGCGAACCTCGTGCTGCGCCTCGCGATCTCGCAGATGATCGCGGACCGCGCCGGGCAGTCCTTCTCCCTCCTCGTGCTCGACGAGGTGTTCGGCTCGCTCGACGAGGTGCACCGGCAGAACGTGATCGACCTGCTGCGCGGCCTGCACGACCGGTTCGAGCAGGTGATCCTCATCACGCACATCGAGGGGGTGCGCGACGGGCTCGACCGCGTGGTCTCCGTCGGGTTCGACCCGAAGTCGGGCGCTGCGGTCGTGACGACGGCCGACCCGGCGCTCGCCGAGAGCGCGCTCCTGGGCGCGGGCGCGGGCGCGGGCGCGGGTGCGGGGAGCGCGGCGTGAGCGACGTCGCCTCCCGCGTGAGCGGCCCCTTCCCGATCCGCGACGAGGACCTCACGGCCCTCAACGGGCTCTTCAGCGACGCCTTCAGCGAGCGTTACCGCCGCGACGGGATGGCCGGCGTGCGCGTGCCGCCGCTCAACCCGGTGATCTGGCGCTTCGCGATCGAGGGGTCCGCGAAGGGCGCGATGCTCTGGCGCGACGGCCTCGGGAAGATCGCCGCCTTCAACCTCGCGCACGTCTCCGGCCGCGAGGGCTGGATGGGACCGCTCGCGGTGCGTGACGACCTGCAGGGTCACGGGCTCGGGCGCACCATCGTGCGCGCGGGCATCGAGTACCTCCGCGGGGCCGGCTGCAGGGTGATCGGGCTCGAGACGATGCCGCGGACGATGGACAACATCGGTTTCTATGCCGCCCTCGGGTTCCTCCCCGGCCGGCTCACCATCACGCTCACGCTCGACGCGCAGCCCGCGACGGACCGGCGGCCGCCCCTCCTCAGCGAGCATGCGGCGGACGAGCGCGCGGCGATCATCACGGAGGCGGCCGCGCTGGCCGATGCGGTGCGCGCGGGGAGCGACTACTCGCGCGAGATCGTGCTCACCCTCGGGCATGGGCTCGGCGACCTGCTCCTCCTGCGCGACAACTGGGGGGAGATGGAGGGGTTCGCGCTCTTCCACGACGCGCCCCTGGTGGAGGGGCGCAGCCGGGAGGAGCTCCGCGTGCTCAAGCTCGTGCTGCGCGACGTCGGGGCGATGCCCCGGATGGCGGAGGCGCTCGCGGCGCAGGCCCGGCGGAGTGGCGTGATGCGCGTCGCCATCCGCGTGCAGGGCGACTATCCCGGCGCGTTCCGCGCACTCGTGGCGCGCGGCGCGCACGTGCGCTGGACGGACCTGCGGATGAACCTCACCGGCTTCGAGGAGGTGCCGGCGGCGTCGGGGGTGGTGCTCTCGAACTGGGAGATCTGACGCGGCGCTACGGCGTCCGCTTCCGCGCGCGTTCGCCGCGCTTGACCGCGCCGAGGATCACGAAGAACACCCCGAGCGTGAGCAGGAGGTGGATCAGGCCGGGGGCCTCGAACAGGAAGGTGCCGGCGGCCCAGAGGACGAGCATCGCGAGCCCAGCGATCGTGGTCAGGTCCATCGTGACGGGAGCAAGGGGAATCGCCGATTGACGGTCGGCGGGCCGGGTCCTACATTCGACGCAGTGACGAGTTGGGGCGGAGAGAATTCACTTTTTGAGCCGATAAGTCCTTAGAGGCGGGTCCGACATCTCTGTCAACGCCATGCCCGGACGCCGGGAAGACGGAAATAGGGTGAGGGCCTCATGCATTCGACAGGGCTTCAAAAACCTCTCTTCGTTCCCACCTCTCTCCGAAGCTCCGTCCCTCGGGACGGGGCTTCGGTCTTTCGGCCCCTGCGTGCCTCAAATGTAATCCCCGCCCCCGACCGATGCCCCTCGTCGCCATCACCCGCATCCTCCGCTTCAACGCCGCCCACCGCGTCTACAACCCCGCGCTGAGCGATGCGGAGAACGACCGCCTGTTCGGGAAGTGCAACAACCCGAACTGGCACGGGCACAACTACACGCTCGAGGTGACGGTCGAGGGCGAGGTGGACCCGAAGACGGGGTACGTGATCGACCTGGGCGACCTGAAGCGGGTCGCCGAGCGGGAGCTGATCGTGCACCTCGACCACAAGAACCTGAACCTCGACGTACCCTTCATGTCGGGAACCATTCCCACGACCGAGAACTTGGTGGTCGCATGCTGGCGCATCCTCGCGCCCAAGGTCGCCCCGGCGCGGCTGGCCAAGCTGCGCCTCTGGGAAACGGAGAACCATTATGTCGACTACGAAGGCCGCTGAGCTCGCGCGCATGGACGTCAAGCCGATCTCGGGATCGGACCAGTTCGAGGCCGACCCGCCGCTGCGCGGCGCGGACCGCCTCGAGTTCGAGAACATCGTGCGCCGCCAGCTCGAGCTCCTCGGCGAGGACCCGGGGCGCGAAGGGCTCCTGAAGACCCCGGAGCGCGTCACCAAGTCCATGGCCTGGCTCACCCGCGGCTACGCGATGGACGTGGCCGACGTCGTGGGCGACGCCGTGTTCGAGGAGGAGCACGCCTCCATGGTGATGGTGCGCGACATCGAGCTCTACTCGCTCTGCGAGCACCACCTCCTCCCGTTCTACGGCAAGGCGCACATCGCGTACATCCCGAGGGGGCGGATCGTGGGGCTCTCGAAGCTCCCGCGGATCGTCGAGGTGTTCGCGCGGCGGTTGCAGGTGCAGGAGCGGCTCACCGAGCAGATCGCCGAGGCCATCGAGGACGTCCTCGCGCCGCACGGCGTGGGCGTGGTGATCGAGTGCGAGCACCTCTGCATGATGATGCGCGGCGTGGAGAAGCAGAACTCGCGCACCATCACCTCCGCGCTGCGGGGCTCCTTCCGCGACGATGCGATGACGCGGGACGAGTTCCTCCGCCTCGCCTACGGCCCGGCCACGCGGTGACCGCGCCGCCGCTCGCCGGGCGCAGCGCCCTCGTCACGGGGGCCTCGCGCGGGATCGGCGCGGCCACCGCGCGCTCGCTCGCGGCGCTCGGCGCCCGGGTGGTCGTCACCGCGCGCACGAAGGACGCCCTCGAGGCGCTCGCCCGTTCGCTCCCGCACGAGGCGGTCGCGATCGCGGCCGACCTGGCGGCACCGGCGGCGGCGACCGAGCTCTCCGCGCAGGTGCACGGTGCGCTCGGCGGGCCCCCGGACATCGTCGTGCACGCCGCCGGGACCTTCCCGCTCTCGCCGGTCGAGTCGCTCGCCGACGCCGAGCTGGATGCCGCGCTCGCGCTGCACGTCGCGTTCCCGATCCGGATGGTGCGCGCCCTGATGCCGGGGTTCCGCGCGCGCGGGTCCGGGCACTTCGTGATGATCGGGTCCGTCGCGGACCGCATCGTCTTCCCCGGGAACGCGGCGTACGCCGCGTCCAAGCACGGGCTGCGCGCCGCCCACGAGGCCGTGCGGGCCGAATCGCGCGGGAGTGGCGTGCGCACCACCCTCATCTCGCCGGCCGCGACCGACACCGCGATCTGGGATCCGCACCATCCGGACCTGTCCCCCACCCTCCCCTCGCGCGCGGAGATGCTCCGGGACGGGGACGTGGCGGACGCCGTCTGCTGGGCGGTGACCCGCCCCGCGCACGTCAACGTCGAGGAAGTGCGGCTGGCGCGGAGCTGAGCGCGCGGGTGCTCAGGTGGCGCCGATCCCCGCGAGCACGTCGTCCTCGAACTCGTCCGCCAGCGCCCGCGTGACGGCGAAGAAGCTCTCCGTCCGTTCGTAGAGCGCGCGCTGCCGGTCCGCGCTCGTCGGCGCACCCTCGCCGATCGCGCGGAGCTCCGCGAAGTACGCCTCGCTCCCCTTCGCATGCCCCTCGCGGGCGATCTCCTCCAGGGTGCGCAGCAGGTAGTCGCGCACCGGCTCGGTGTGCCCCTCGTCGCTGGTGACGTACTCCGCCTCCATGCCGTGCCGCGAGGCGCGCCACTTGTTCTCCCGCACGAGGAACTCCGGAGGGTGCCTCCGCCCCTTGCCGGCGGCCACGCGCGCCCCCGCACGCTTCGCGAGCGCCTGCGCCAGCGCGACGATCGCGCAGGTCTCGCGGATGGAGGCGAGGCCGTCGCAGACGCGGATCTCCAGCGTGCCGTACCGCGGACTCGGCCGGATGTCCCACCAGAGGTCCTTCAGCGAGGTGATCGCGTGCACCCGCTGGAGCGTCTCGACGAGCGAGGTGAACTCCTTCCAGTCGTTGAGCAGGATCGGGCTGCCGCCGGTCGGCATCGCCTCGAACACCGTCACGCGCGAGGAGGCGAGCCCGGTCACCTCGCCCTGCCAGTAGGGCGAGGAGGTGGAGATCGCGAGGAGCAGCCCGAGTTCGCGCAGGAGCTCGTTCTGCACGGCGATGCAGGTCTCCGCGTCGGGCATGCCGATGTGCACGTGCAGCCCGAAGATCAGCAGCCGGCGCGCGATCCACTGGTTGCGGGCGATCAGGCCGTGATACCGCTCGGAGGGGAAGAGCTTCCGCTCCTGGTAGCGCGCGGTCGGGTGCGTGCCCGTCGAGATGAACCGCACCCCGTGCTCCCGCGCCAGCGCGAGGAGGGGCACCGCCGTCGCGCGCAGGTCCCGCTCGGCATCGGCGGGGGACCGGCAGATCCCCGTGCTCATCTCAAGCATGGACTGGAAGATCTCCGGCTGCACCTTCGGTGACTCCCCCCACCGGCTGATGAGTTGCGAGGCCTTCGGGGTGAGTTCGTGCGTCTCGCGGTCGACGATCTGCAGCTCGACCTCGACGCCCAGCGTGTACGGTTCCGACTTGGCGAATTCCAGCTTCATGGCTTCTTACGGATCAGCGCGCGAGCGCGCGTGGGGATATTGTCGATTCCTAGTATACTAACCGTTCCGCCACCTTCACGGCCCGCTCCGGACCCATGCGCCTCGACCTCTCCGAACGCCTGCGCTGCCCCTCCGCGCACCAGCCGACACCGCTGGTGATCGTGGCGGATGAGGTCCTGGAGCGTGACCTGGTGCGCGGGACGGCCGGCTGTCCCGTCTGCCGCGCGGAGGTGCGCATCGCGCGCGGGGACCTCTGGTTCGAGGACGCCGCCGCGCCGGCCGGAACGCGGGTGGAGGAGGGCGCGGGAGCCGGCACCGGCGTCGCGCCGTCGCACGACATCGCCGGCCTCGAGCGGCTCATGGCCCTGCTCGGCCTTTCGGAGCCCGGCGGCGCCATCCTCCTCACCGGCGGCTATGCGCGTTTCGCGCTCCCATTGGCCGCGACCCTCGACTTCTCCGTGGTCACCTTCGCCGACCGCGGGGAGGGGCCCGCACCGGGTGACGGCCACGAGCGCGGGTTCGCCCTCGCCGCGGTGCGGGGCGCACCAGCGGCCGTGCCCTTCAGCGATGGCACCTTCCGCGCCGCAGCACTCGACGCCGGACTCGGCCCGGCGCTCGTCCAGGATGTGCTCCGCTGCACCGTGCCCGGTGGGCGCGTGGTGGCGCCGGTCGCACTGCCGCGCCCGGACGGGGTGCAGGAGCTCGCGCGCGACGGGCGCGAGTGGGTCGGGGAGACCGTCCCCGCCGCGCCGATGGTCACCCTCGGCCGGCGGAGCTGACGGTCACTCGCCGCCGTCGTAGAGGGAGTCGATCAGCGCCTTGTACGACTGGTCGATCACCCGGCGCTTGACGCTGAGCTTGGGCGTGAGCTCCCCGCGCTCGATCGAGAAGTCGTGCTCGAGCAGCGCGATCTTCTTCGGCACCTCGAACGACGCGAGCCCCTCGAGCTGGCCCTTGACCTCCTTCTCCATCTTGGCGCGGATGGTGGGCATCTCGAGCAACTGCCGCCGCTCGGTCCAGATGATGTTCTTGAGCCCCGCCCACTTCTCGAGGTTGTCCCAGTTCGGCACGATGAGCACGGAGGGGAACTTCCGCTTGTCGCCGATCATCACGGCCTGCGAGACGTACTTGTTGAGCTTGATGCGATTCTCGATCGGCTGCGGCGCGATGTTCTTCCCCCCCGCCGTCACGATGATGTCCTTCTTGCGGTCCGTGATGCGGAGGAAGCCGTCCTCCAGCACGCCGATGTCGCCGGTGTGGAACCAGCCGTCCTTGTCGATCGCCTCGGCCGTCGCGTCCGGCCGGTTGTAGTACCCCTGCATGACGTGGGGGCCGCGCGTGAGGATCTCCCCGTCCTCGGCGATCCGCACCTCGACGCCCGCGACCGGCTTCCCCACCGACCCGATGCGGAACGCCGCGTCGCTGTTCACCGCGATCACCGGCGAGGTCTCGGTGAGCCCGTACCCCTCGAGGATCGTGAGCCCCGCCGCGTAGAAGAACTTGTTGATGCTCGGCGCGAGCGGGGCACCTCCCGACACGAAGTAGCGCAGCCGGCCGCCGGTGCGCTCCTTGAGCTTGGAGAAGACGAGCTTCTGCGCGAGCCCGTACTGCCAGCCGAGGAATCCGCCGGGGGTCCGGCCGGCGAGCTTCTGGTCGGCCCAGCGGTCGGCGACGTTGCGGGCCCAGCCGAAGATGCGCGCCTTGACCGCGCCCCCGGAGACGGCGTTCTCGAGCACCCGCGCATACATCTTCTCGAAGAGCCGCGGCACGGACATCGCGTAGTGCGGCCGGACCTCGGAGAGGTTGAAGGGCACCGCATCGATGCTCTCCGCGTACGCGATCGTCACGCCGCCGGAGAAGAAGAGGTAGTCCCCCATCCGCTCGAAGATGTGCGAGAGCGGGAGGAAGCTGAGGGCCACCTCACCCGGCGTGGTCTTCACGTTGTTGGCCGAGGCGAGCACGTTCGACGAGATGTTGTCGTGCGTGAGCATCACGCCCTTGGGCAGCCCGGTGGTGCCGGAGGTGTAGATGAGCGTGGCGAGGTCGGCGGGCTTCACGGTGAGCGCGGCGGCCTTCCACTCCGCGGCCTTCCCCGCGCCGTCGAGCGCCGCCCCCTTCGCCTCGAGCTCGCGGAAGGTGAGGTCCGCGCCGGCCGGCTTCGGCTCGGCGAAGCTGATGATCGTCCGCACCGACTTGAGCTCCCCCCGCACCGAGGCCGCCTTGGCCGCCTGCTCCGGCGTGGACACGAAGAGCGCGGACGCCCCCGAGTCATTGAGGGGGTGCACGATCTGCTCGGCGGGGAGCGTCGGGTAGATCGGGACGTCGGTCATCCCGCCCCCCAGGCAGGCCCAGTCGGCGAGCGCCCACTCCGGCCGGTTCTCCGACATGATCCCCACCCGGTCGCCGCGCTTGACGCCGATGGCGCCGAGTCCGAGGGAGACGCGACGCACGCGCTCCAGGGTCTCGCGGTGCGAGATGGGCGTGTACGCGCCGTCCTTCTTGTACAGGTACGCCGCCGGGAGGTCGAACGACTCCACCGCCTTGAAGAAGAGCGCGGTCAGCGTCGTCGGCGCAGGGCGGGGTCCACCGGCAGCGGAGTTCATGGCTGGGCGTGGGGCGAGGGGAAGGTCAGGGAGGCGGCGCGACGGTCACGGTGAAGACGACGGGACTGCCGCGCACCGGCACACCGAACCGCTTCACGTCCGCGACGACCCGGAAGCTGTCCGTCGTGGGGGTGATGGTGTTGGCGAACACCCGGAGGCGCCGCGCCGACGTGCCATCGGTCTTCGTGGTGTCGAGCCGCGACCGGCGCCCGGTGGTGCTCTGGAGCGCCACCCGCGTCGTGTCCGTCGGGGAGAGGGTATCGCCATCGTGCACCACGCGCCAGCGCACGAGCCATCCGGTGACCGCCGGAGTCAGCCCCCCCGCGACGTCGAAGCTCTGCAGCGTGACGCGCAGTTCGGGGGCGAGGTTCGTGGCGACGTCGGGGAGGACGTAGTTGTACGCGATGCGCGTGGTGGTGGGCGCGATCAGGGTGTCCGGGGTGCGGGTCACCGTGATGCTGCGCGTGGCGCTCTGCAGGCCGTTGATGCTCGCGACCAGCCGGATGGTGCCGCTGCGGCGCGTCGTGCGGAGGAACCCGGCGGCGTCGATCGTCACGCCGGTGTCGAGCGAGAGGTAGGCGATCGGCGCCCCCGCGATCACGCCGCCGCTCGAGTTGAAGGCGAGCCCGCGGAGCGGGGCGGCGGCGCCGAGCGAGTCGCGGAGCGTGTCCCCCGCCAGCACGGCGGGGTAGGGGATGCTGTCGAACTCGAGCGCGACCGGGACGTCCGGGCCGCTGCTCAGGTCGGCGCAGGCCCCGAAGGCGGAGAGGAGGAGCGCGCCCGGGAGGAGGAGCCGGCCGAGGACGCGCGTGCAGCGACGGTCCGCGGTCACATCCCGGCGCGTTCGGCGAGCCGCGTCGCGAGGTTCACGTACGCCTGCGAGGCCGGGTCCGCCGGCGAGCGCACCACCGCCGGCTGCCCCGCCGCGAACGACTCCGCCACCGCGTGCGAGCGCGGCACCACGATGTCGAACATCAGGTGGCTCGGCACCTTCTCGCGGATGTAGTTCGCCGTGGTCTCGCACGCCGGGTTCCCCTCCTCGTACATCGTGAGCAGGATCCCGTCGAAGACGAGCCGCTCGTGTTGCGTCACGATGTCCTGGATACCCCGCAGCATCTGCGGCGTCGTCTGCAGTGCGAGGGGCTCCGCCTGGAGGGGGATCAGCACGCGGTCGGCGGAGGCGAGCGTGCCCCGCGTGACCGGGCCGAGCCCCGGGGGGGTGTCGACCACCACGATGTCGCACCGCTCGCTCGCGGAGTTGAGCATCTTGGCGAGCAGGTCCGACGAGGCGATCTGCTCCTGGTACGCGGTGTGGTCCACCGCGTCCGTCACGCTCCCGGCGAGCATCACCCGCAGCCACGGAAGCGTCGTCGGGAGGAGGACGTCGCGCAGCGTGCGGTCGCCCGAGAGGTGGTCGGCGAAGCCGTAGCTCGGGTGCCCGCGCCGGAGCCCGGCGCCGTAGCGCACCGAGCCCTGCGGGTCCACGTCGACGAGGAGGGTCTTCAGGCCACGCCGCGCGAACGCCGCGGCGAGGTTCACCGCCGTGGTCGTCTTGCCGACTCCCCCCTTCTGGCTCACGATCGCGAGGACGGTCCCCAATTCACTCCCCTGCGGCTGGCGCGGTCCCGTCCGTCGGGGCGCGCAATTGGTCGATGGTGGCCTGCGCGTGCGCCACCCAGCGCTCGGCGTCCGGCCCCTTGGGCGGTCGGGCCAGGAAGGCGTTCAGGTGCTTGATCGCGCCGACGTTGTCCCCCCGCTTCTGGAGCAGGAAGGCGAGCCCGTAGTGGGCCCCGGAGAGCGTCGGATCGAGGTCCAGCGCCTTGCGATAGGCCCGCACCGCCTCCTCCAGCCGCCCGATCCGCGAGAGGGCGATCGCCATGTTCTGCAGGATCTTGAGGTCGTCCGGGCGCTCGCGGAGCGCCAGCCGGTAGCTGGTCACCGCGGCGTCGTAGTCCCCCTGACGCTCGAGCACCAGCGCCTCGTTGAGATAATCGAGACGCTGCCGGTTCTGCGCGGACTCGGAGCGGCCGCCGAAGAGGCGGTCCCAGAATGACATGGCGTGTCGAGAGGGGGCGGGTGTCCCGCACAAGCTATTGATGCGGTCAGGGGCCAGCAACCGCGGTGCCCGGGTACTAACTTGGGAGGCACCGTCCCACCGCTCCCACGAGGCCCAGCCCATGCCGGCGAACCGATTCACCACGGACCCCACCCGGGAGACCCTCTACGTCGACTGGCCGCTCTTCGGCGAGCTCTCGCGCGCCCTGGCGCTCAAGGTCTCGCACGCGTTCGAGCCCGAGGTCGTGGTGGGAGTCGCGACCGCCGGGGTCGTCCCGGGAGCGGTCGTGGCCGCGATGCTCGACCTCCCCTTCTTCTCCATCATCGTCAGCCGCCGCTACCAGGCCAAGACGGTGCGCGAGACGCCCGCCGTGCTCTCGGGCGCCCCCGCGGAGGTGATCGGCCGCCGCGTGCTCCTCGTGGACCAGACCTGCAACGAGGGGGACACGATGCGGCTCGCGGTCGCCGCGATCGTGAACGCCGGTGCCTCCGAGGTGCGCACCGCGGTGAGCTTCCGCACCGGGAGCTACAAGCCGGACTTCCACGCCCTCGAGACGGAGAGCAACATCGTGCTCCCCTGGGACCATGAGTCGATCGTCGAGGGGGAGCTGCGCGCCAACCCGAAGTACGGACCATACATCGACTGACGTCGGGGGAGCCGTGATGCGCCGTGCGCTGCGATCGATCATCTCGTCCCTTGCCGTCGCCGGCCTCGCGGCCGCATGTGGCGGCGACAGCTCCGGCCCGGGCTCCGGCGGGAGCACGAGCACCGCGATCACGGTGGGGAACAACTTCTTCAACCCGAACGCCACCACGGTGCCCAACGGCGCGACGGTCACCTGGACCTGGGGCGCGGGCTCGGCCTCGCACAACGTCACCTTCGACGGCGGCCCCGCCTCCGCCACGCAGACCTCGGGCACCTACACGCGCACCTTCATGGCGGCGGGGTCCTACCCGTACC
This sequence comes from Gemmatimonadaceae bacterium, assembly GCA_011525845.1. Classification (GTDB taxonomy): domain Bacteria; phylum Gemmatimonadota; class Gemmatimonadetes; order Gemmatimonadales; family Gemmatimonadaceae; genus Pseudogemmatithrix. Next base: position 56,832 of record WYBP01000002.1, read on the forward strand.
ACTGCACGGTGCACGGCACGTCGATGTCCGGGACCGTCGTCGTCCAGTAGGAGCCCCGGCCCCGGGAACCGATCCCCCGGGCCAACGCTTGGTCGGACGATGATCGACTGTGAAGCCGTGATGCGTGAGCTCTGGGACTTCCTCGACGGGGAGCTCCCCGCCGAGCGCCTGGCGCTGATCGACGCGCACGTGCGGCTCTGCGACCGCTGCGGGCCGCACCTGCGGTTCGAACGCGCCTTCCGCGCGGCGCTGCACCGCGCGCGGCAGGCGGATGGTGCCCCCGAAGCCCTCGGCGAGCGCGTGCGCACCGCGCTCGCGACCCTCGGCTACCAGGACCCGCGATGAGCGAACCGAGCTGGCAGGACCTCGGACCCGCCGAGGCGTTCCGGAGCGCGGCGCTGCAGCAGGTGACGATCGGCCGGCTGCGCCTCGCGGTCTCCTTCCGCGACGGTGAGTTCGGCGCGGTGCACGGCGCCTGCTCCCACGCCGGAGGGCCCCTCGGCGAGGGAACGCTCGAAGGCGACTACGTCGTCTGCCCCTGGCACCACTGGAAGTACCATCGGCTCACGGGCCTCGGCGAGCCGGGGTACGAGGACGACGCGGTGCCGCGGTATCCGGTGCGCGTCGTGGAAGGGCGGCTCGAGGTGGACATCGCGAACGGGACCAAGCGGTCGCGCAAGCCGCACGACCCGCATCCGCTCGCGCGGCGGGTCGAGCGCGCGCCGGGCCCGCCGCGCGTCCTCGGGATCTCGACCACCAACATGGAGGCGGGGTATCCGCGCTACTCCACCTCGGAGGCGCTCCTCGAGCACGCGCTGGGCTTCGCGGCGGCATCGCTCGGCGCCGAGCAGCGGATGCTCCGGCTCCGGGACCTCGAGTTCCGCGCGTGCGAGGGGTTCTACTCGAAGAGCGCGCACGCCTGCACCTGGCCCTGTTCGATCACCCAGATGGACCCCGACGACCAGCTGGACCGGGTCTATGAGGCGGTGGTGCACTGGGCCGACGTGGTGCTCGTCGCGACCCCGATCCGGTGGGGGAACGCCTCGGCGCTCTACTACAGGATGATCGAGCGCTTCAACTGCATCCAGAACCAGGTGACGATCGCCAACCGCGTCCTCATCAAGAACAAGGTCGCGGCGTTCATCATCACCGGCGGTCAGGACAACGTGCAGGCCGTCGCGGGCCACCTGCTCGGCTTCTTCGGCGAGATCGGGTTCCACTTCCCGCAGTTCCCGTACGTGGCGCACAGCCGCGGGTGGACCGCGGAGGACATGGAGAACAACGTGCGGTTCGTGCGGGAGAGCGCGGAGCTGCGCGAGGGCGCCGAGCAACTCGCGGCGCGCGCGGTGGATGAGGCGCTCCTGCTGCTGGACCACCAGGATGCGGCGCACCGGTTCTCGCGCGGAGGGCGCAAGGCGCACCACATGGCGGCGGACCCTACGCCAGTTCCTGCAGCGCCTCCTGGTACCCCACCCCCTCGGTGAGCCGCGTGTACACGTGCGTCACCACCTCGGCGCTCGTGAGCAGGAACCGGCACCGCTCCGCGCCATTCGACCGGCACTCCACCTCGATGCACCCGAGGGTGCCGTCTGCCACCCGGCCGAAGAAGTCGGAGAGCATCCCCGCGGAGTAGTAGCAGGAGGGGTAGGGCATCGCGGCGGAGGGGTCCGCCTCGGCCCAGTCCGCGCTGTCGAGTGCGACGGCCGCGTCCCCGATCGGCGTCATCGCGACGCTCCCCCAGCCCCCGTCCGCGAAGAAGCGCGCGGCGGCCTGCTGGAAGTCGGCGTACGACATCGCCTCCGGCGCGCTCCGGCCCGCCTGCTCGCACCACTCGCGGAAGGCGGCGAAGACCGCCTCCCCGCCGGCATATCCGGACTCCTGCAGCACGGCGGCGAACCCGTCCCCCATGTCGCGCACGAGGGCGGCGCGGAGGGCGCGCAGGGAGGCGTGCGGGATGGCGGAGTGCGAGGCGGGGCTCAGCGTGCGAGGCGTCATGATGGAGTCGAAAGAAGGGTCAGGCACCGAGGCGGCGCAAGAGTTCCGCCTCGTCGATCACGGTGATGCCGAGCTGCTCCGCCTTCTCGAGCTTGCTGCCGGCCTCGGCGCCGGCCACCACGAGGTCCGTCGCCTTGGAGACCGAGCTGGTCACCTTGCCCCCCGCGTTCTCCACGAGCTCGGTGGCCTGGCCGCGCGAGAGCGTGGGGAGCGTCCCCGTGAGGACGATCTTCATCCCCTTGAAGACACCGTCCGCGGCCACCGCGCGCGGCTCGTCCATCCGCACGCCCGCCGCGGCCAGCCGCGCGACCAGGTCCCGCACCGCGGGGTCGTGCGCCCAGTCGTGCACCGATTCGGCGATGGTGTGCCCCACGCCGTGCAGCGCCTCGATCTCCTCGACCGTGGCCTGCGCGAGTGCGTCCATCGACCCGAACGAGCGCGCCAGCAGCTTCGCCGACTCGGCTCCCACGTGGCGGATGCCGAGCGCGTTCAGGAGCCGCGCGAGGGGCTGTGCGCGCGAGGCCGCGATGGCCGCCACGAGCTGCTCGGCGCTCTTCTCGGCGAAGCGCTCCAGCGTCAGCACCTGCTCCACCGTGAGCGTGTACAGGTCCGCGGCATCCTTCACGAGCCCCGCCGCGATCAGCTGCTCGAGCCGCTGGTAGGAGAGCCCGCGGATGTCCATCCCGTCGCGCGAGGCGAAGTGCGCGAGCGCCTCGATCCGGCGGCCGGCGCAGGCCACGTTCGGGCAGTAGCTCGCCACCTCCTCCTCATCGCGGACGGCCGCGGTGCCGCACACCGGGCAGTGGGTCGGCACCTGGACGACCCGCTCCTCCCCGGTCCGCCGCGCCGGGATCGGCCCGAGGATCTGGGGGATCACCTCCCCCGCGCGCTTCACCTGCACCGCGTCCCCGATCCGGAGGTCCTTCTCCGCGACCAGTTCGAAGTTGTGCAGCGTGGCGTAGTTGATCGTGGCGCCGCCGACCTCCACGGGTGCGAGCACCGCGCGCGGGGTGAGCGCGCCCGTGCGTCCCACCTGCACCTCGATGTCGAGCAGGATCGTCTCGGCGATGTCGGGCGCGAACTTGCGTGCCACCGCCCAGCGCGGCACGCGCCCGCCCACGACGCCGAGCTCGGACTGGAGTGCGAGCCGGTTCACCTTCACCACGCCCCCGTCGATCGCGAAGGGGAGCTCGGCGCGGATCACCTGCTCGACGGAGCGCGCCCACTCGTGCACGGCGTCGAGCGTGGGGCAGGCCTTCCGGTGCGGCGCGACCGGGATCCCCCAGGAGGCGAGGGTCTCGAGGAGCTCCCACTGCGTCGCGAAGGGGAGCGCGTCGGTGCCCGGCACCGCGAAGGCGTAGCCGTAGAAGCGGAGCGGTTTCTTCGCCGACTCGCGCGGGTCCTTCTGGCGGAGCGCGCCGGCGGCCGAGTTGCGCGGGTTGGTGAAGACGTCCTCGCCGGCGCGGACCCGCTCCTCGTTCATCCGCTCGAAGCCGTCGAAGGTCATGTAGATCTCGCCGCGGATCTCGATCTCGGCGGGCCACCCCGTGCCGTCCAGGTGGCGCGGGATGTCGGCGATGGTGCGGAGGTTGGCGGTCACGTCCTCGCCGACGGTCCCGTTGCCGCGCGTCGCGCCCACGGCGAGGGTCCCGTCGCGATAGGTCAGCGAGACCGCGGCGCCGTCGATCTTGAGTTCGCAGCAGTAGCCGTCCGCGTCCACGGCGTCGCCGACGAGCTTGCGGAGCCGCGCGTCCCACTCGGCGAGCTCGGCCTCGTCGAAGGCGTTGTCGAGCGAGGCCATCGGCACGAGGTGCGTGTGCTTGGTGAGGTGGCTCTCCCCCACCTCGGCGCCGACGCGCGCGGTGGGGGAGTCCTCGTCCCGGAGCTCCGGGTGGTCGCGCTCCAGCGCCTGCAGCTCGCGGAAGAGCTTGTCGTACGCGGCGTCCGTGAGCGTGGGCTTGTCGAGCACGTAGTACTCGTGCGCCGCGCGCTCGAGCGCGCGGCGGAGCTCGGCGGCGCGTGCCGCGAGCGCCGCCGGTGTCGCGCCTCCCGGTCCCTTCTCAGCCCGCGGCAGAGGCGTCGCCTTCCTCCGAGAGTCCGCCCTGGAGCAGGAAGTTCTCGACGAAGAAGAGCCCCGGCTCGCCCGCGCGCTTCACCATCCGGAGGAGCGTGTCCATGGACGAGACTTCCTCCCGCTGCTCGCTCACGAACCACTCCAGCGCGTTCTTGGAGAGGTGGTCCTTGTCCTTGATGGCGAGGTCCACGATCCCGTTGATCTGGCGGGTGACCTTGAGCTCGGAGTCGAGCGCGAGCTTCACCGCCTCGACGGAGCTCTTGAAGGTCGGCTTGGGCGCGGGGATCGCGGGGATCTTCACGGCGCCCCCCGCGTCCAGGATGTAGCGCACGAAGCGCATCGCATGGTCGCGCTCCTCGGCGGCCTGCTTGGTGAAGTGCGCGGCGAGGGCGGGGAGCCCCTCCTCATCGAAGTAGCACGAGATCGCGATGTACTGGTGCGAGGCGGCGAGCTCGTTGCCGACCTGCTCGTTGAGCGCGGCGTTCATCTGCTTGGAGATCATCATCTTATGGACTCCCGGGAGGCCCGGCGGTTTATTGATGGGATGGATCCTTCGCACGATCGTCAGTCTAACGTTGCCAGAGCGGGCGGGGTGGGTCAATGACGGTCGTCGAGCTCATCGAGCGCAAACGCGACGGCGGCCGGCTCACGCCCGAGGAATGGCACTCGCTCATGGCGGCGTACGCCCGCGGCGACGTGCCCGACTACCAGGTCGCGGCGCTCGCGATGGCGGTCTACTTCCGCGGGATGGACGACGCCGAGACCGAGGCGCTGATGACCGCGATGCTCGAGAGCGGCCGCCGGCTCGACCTCTCGCACCTCACGGTCGCCCGGGTGGACAAGCATTCCACCGGTGGCGTGGGGGACAAGGTCTCGATCATCCTGGCGCCCCTCGTGGCCGCCTGCGGCGCGGCCGTGCCGATGATGTCCGGGCGCGGGCTCGGCCACACGGGGGGCACGCTCGACAAGCTGGAGAGCATCCCCGGGTTCGAGACGCGCCTCACGCTGGAGCAGGCGGCGAAGCAGGTGGAGCGGATCGGATGCGCACTGATCGGCCAGACCCGCGAGATCGCGCCCGCCGACCGGCGCTTCTACGCGCTGCGCGACGCGACGGCGACGGTCGAGGCCATCCCGCTCATCGCCGCGAGCATCATGAGCAAGAAGCTCGCGGAGGGGCTCACCGGGCTCGTGCTCGACGTGAAGACCGGCGCCGGCTCCTTCATGCCCAGGCTCGAGGACGCGATCAAGCTCGCCCGCACGATGATCGCGCTCGGCGAGCGCCACGGCTGTCCCACGGTCGCGCTCCTCACGGACATGGACGCGCCCCTCGGCGAGGCGTGCGGGAACGCGGTGGAGGTCGTGGAGTCCATCGAAGTGCTGCGCGGTGGCGGGCCGGCGGACCTGCGCGAGGTGACGCTGGCGCTCGCCGCCGAGATGCTGCTCGTGGGGAAGGTGGCGGCGGACCGGGCGACCGCGCGCGCGAAGGTGGCCGAGGCGCTCATGAGCGGGGCCGCGCTCGCCAAGTTCCGCGAGATCGTCCAGGCGCAGGGTGGGCATCCGGGCGCCGTGGACGATCCGGTGAAGCACCTCCCGCAGGCGCCGCTCCAGGTGGAGGTCGCGGCGGAGCGCGCCGGCGTGGTGCAGCGGGTGGAGCCGCGGGTGATCGGGCGGGCGATCACCACGCTGGGTGGCGGACGCCAGCGGGTGGACGACGAGATCGACCACGCCGTCGGGTTCCGGCTGCGCGTGAAGCCGGGGAGTGCCGTGCGCCCCGGCGAGACGCTCGCCACCATCCTCGCCCGCGACGCCACCACGCTGGAGGCGGCGCGCGAGGCGCTCCTGCGCGCGATCGTCATCGGCGAGGAGGCGCCCCCGGCCCGCCGGCGCGTCTCGCACCGCATCACGAGCGGGGGACTGGAGGAACTCACCGGTCCGGGTGCAACTTGAGGGCCATGGACTTCCAGAAGATGGCCGCCCTCGGGGCGCAGGGAGCTGCCGGCGGGATCCTCGCCGCCTGGCTCGGGTTCGTCTGGCTCATCCGCCCGGTCTCGTCCGGCGGCATCGACGCCGTGAGCTGGCACGCGGCCAGCATCTCGACCTTCGTGATCTTCGGGCTGCTCTCCGCGGTGCACCTGTACTTCGCCGCGCAGCTCAAGCGCGGGGCGGATTCGATCCGGGGATGAGGGGATCCGGGCCGTCGGCGCTCGCGCCGAGGCCACCGGAAACCCGGAGGGGGCGAGCGACGTAGAACGGTGCTGACCCCAACGACGACCACCGTCCTGACGCACGACTCCGATGTCCCTCTCTCGCGCCCTGCGGTGCGCGCTCCCCGGCGCGCTGCTCCCCCTGAGTATTGCGGCCCAAGGGCCTGAGACATCGGGGACCGTGCACGCCGTCTGGCGTGACCCCGCGCGCGCCGGCGAGCCCGCCACCCTCACGCACCACCTCACACTCGACGACGGCACCACGCTTCGCGTCGGCATCGCGCGCGGGCTCGCGGAGCCGTACGGTGGGCTCGATGCGCTCGATCGCCGGCGCGTGCGCGTGGCCCTGCGCGATGGGCAGGTGACGGCGATCCGCGGCATCGACGCGCCGGCCGCCGGGACGCTGCCGGAGGCACGCCTCCTCGCGGGGCTCGCACAGCCGCGTCCCTACGTGACGCTGCTCTGCGCGTTCCCCGACTTCCCCGACATCCGGCCCGCGACCCTCGCGGAGGCCGAGCGTGCCATGGGCGGCACGTATCCCGGGATGGCGCACTACTGGGACGAGGTCTCCAACGGCGAGATCTCGATGGCCGGAAGCATCGTGCGCGGGTGGTACACGCTTCCCCAGCCGAAGTCGGCGTACGTGGGGAGCAGCGAGGCGAACGTCACGCTCCTCGCGCGGGACTGCGCCGCCGCGGCCGACGCGGACGTCCACTTCCCCGACTTCGCGGGCGTGAACTTCGTGATGAACACCGACATCGGCTGCTGCTTCTGGGGCGGGAGCGGCGGCCTGACGCTGGACGGCGGGCCGCGATCCTACGGCATGACCTGGCTCGGCGGCGACGTGATGCGGAACGTCGGGTTCGTGGCGCACGAGATGGGGCACTCCCTCGGGCTCGGGCACTCGAGCGGGCCCTACGGCCTCGTCTACGACTCCCGCTGGGACGTGATGAGCATGGGTGCCTGGTACGTCACGCCCGGGGAGGGGTTCGTCATCGGCTCGCACGTGAACGCGTACGGCAAGCGGCGGCTCGGCTGGATCCCCGATGCGAGGCACTACGAGGCGGTCGTCGGGACGCAGACGATCCTGATCGAGAGCGCGGCACAGCCCGCGGCGAACGGCAACCCCCTGATGGCGCGCGTCCCCACGCCGCGCTTCGGCGCCTCGCAGTACTACACGCTCGAGGCGCGGGGGCTCGCCGGCTACGATGCGCCCCTCCCGGGCGCGGGCATCGTCATCCATCGCGTGGGGGGCGGAGGCGCGACCGCCTCGAACGTGGTGGACCCGGACGGCAACTTCGAGCCGAGCGACCTGGGGGCGGTCTTCGCGCCGGGGGAGGTGTTCGAGGACCGCGTGAACGACATCACCGTCTCCGTCATCGAGCGCGTGGGGAATGCCTTCCGCGTGACGATCCGCCTCGGCGACCATCCGCGCGTGTCGATCGGCGTGCCCTCGCGGCAGCTCACGGCGACCGCGGGAACGACGGCCGCCATCGCCGACTCCGCGGTGCTCACCGTCGGAGGCGTGCCGCCGGGCACCACCTGGACCGCGCGCTCGATGTTCGCCGGGCCCCTCGCCCTGCAGACCACCAGCGGGACGGGGAGCGGGATGCTCCGCTGGACGCTCCAGACCGCAGGACTCGGACCCGGCGTGTACTACCAGTCGGTGCGCGTGGAACTCATGCCCGCGGTGTTCGCCGACCTCGAGGTGCGGCTCCAGGTGACCGCCTCGGGCACGCTCGTCGCCGGCCTCTCGCAGACCGCGCTGCACGACTCCACGATCGCCGGCACCCGGCGGTCCGGCTTCACCGCGGTCCGCCTGAGCGGCCCCGGCGCCGACACCGCCAGCTGGACGGTGAGCAGCGCGGCGCCCTGGATCACGGTCGACTCGGTCGCGGGTCGGGGGGACCGCTGGGTCTCCTACACGCGCGACGCGACGTCGCTGGCACCGGGACTCCACACGGCGCAGATCCTCGTCGACGTGCCCGCGGCCTCCCCCTCGCGCGTCACGATGTACGACACGTTGCGCGTGGTCGCACGCCCCTCGTGGGGCGTGACCGCGCGCGGCGCCTCCCGGACGACGCTCGCGCAGGGCGCCATGCCGGTGCGCGACTCGCTCCGCGTGGAGATCAGCGGCCCCTGGGGCGCGGGCGGGGAATGGTTCGCCAACCAGTCGACCGGCTCGTTCTACCTGATGCCCGAGTATCCCCTGCCGCGCGGGAGCGGGTGGCTCCGCTTCACGCGGGCGCCGGGTGACCTGGCACCCGGCGTCTATCCCGCCACGATCGGGTTCACCTTCTCCGCGGCGCCGGACGTCGAGCCCTTCGCGATCGTCGACACCCTCGTCGTGGTCGCCGGGACCTCCGCGCTCAAGCTCTCGAGACAGACCACGCGCGACTCCCTCGTGGCCGGCACCACCGTGAGCGAGGACTCCGTGTTCGTCCACCCGGAGGGACCGTCCAGCTCGAGTCGCGTCTGGGCTGCGGATGCGCCGCCGACGCGGCTCGCCTTCCCGCTGATGGGGAGCCTCATCCCCAACCAGCGGACCGGGCCGGAGTGGATCCGCTGGGTGCGGAACGTCGCCGGCCGCAGCGGTGGCTGGCACGTGGACACCATCCGCTTCGCCTTCGTCTCCGGCGGTGGGACGGGCGCGCAGCTCATCGACAGCCTCTTCATCGCGGGTCCCGCGGCACCGGCGACCCTCGCCGTCTCGGCGAGCTCGCGGCGGACGGAGCTGCAGGCGGGATCCTCGACGATCGTCGCCGACTCGGCGTTCGTGACCCTGGGAGGGGCGAGCGGCGGCAGCGTGGGCTGGAGTGCCACGCGCTCGTCCACCTGGATCGCGCTCACCACCGCCAACGGGCTCGGGTCCGGGACGCTGCGCTGGACGCGCGGCGCGGCCGGTCTCACGGCGGGATGGCACGTGGACACCATCCGCATCACCGCCGCGGCCACCGGGTCCCCCGCGCGCATCCTCGACTCGCTCCGCGTCTACGCGCCGCTGGCGATCACCGGCGCGTCGCTCCGTCCGGCCGGCGTGATGGGGGCGGCCTATGCGGACCAGCTCACCAGTGCCGACGGGCCGAGCGCACCGGTGCGGTGGCGGGTCACCTCGGGTGCGCTCCCGGCCGGCGTCGCGCTCGATTCACTGACCGGAGCGGTCGCCGGCGTACCGGAGGCGAGCGGGAGCTTCTCCTTCACCGTCCGCGTCGTTGCGGGCACCGCCACGGCCGACCGCGCCATGACCATGACCGTGACCGAACCGACGCTCGCCGCGACCGCCGTGATCGACCAGCTGCTCGGCGGCGCGCGCCTCGCGGACGATCACCAGCGCTATCTCGACCTGCTCGGGAACCGGAACGGGCGCGTGGACATCGGTGATGTGCGCGCGTGGCGCAACCGGATCCTGGCCGCCGCGGCGGAATCACCGGCCGAGCCGCCGGCCGAGCTGCAGCGCCTCGACACGCTGCTGGCGCAGCGGAGGGCACCATGAGACCGATGCCGAGGCACCTGCTCATCGGCCTCGCCGCCGCCTTCGCGATCGGGGTGGCCTGCAGCGAGCCCACCGCGCCGCCGCGAGCGGTGCCGGGGACGCTCGAGCTCTCGCTCGCCTCGCCCAACGCCGACGACCGTGCGCTCCTCGCCAAGGTGGTGCTGCCGCGCGGCGTGACCGTCACGGCGGTCACCGCGGGCGCGGGGCTCGAGCTCTTCCACCGGGTCACGGCGGACACCGTGCGTCTCGCGCTCTTCGGCGACCTCGCGAGCGGCGTCGTCGCGCGCCTGGAGGTCTCCGACGCGGCGGCGGCGGTCCAGGCGCAGGTGCTCGAGGTGTCGGGGCCGGACGACCGCCTGCGCGAGGCGCTCGGCGGCTACGCCCTCACCGTCCGCCGCTGATCAGACGTCCAGGTTCGAGACGAACTTCGCGTTCGCCTCGATGAACTCCCGGCGAGGCTCCACGTCGTCGCCCATCAGCGTCTGGAAGATCTCGTTCGCCTCGACGGCGTCGTCGAGCGTGACCTTGAGGATCGTCCGCGTCTCCGGGTCCATCGTCGTCTTCCAGAGCTGCTCGGGGTTCATCTCGCCGAGGCCCTTGTAGCGCTGGAGGTTGATGTTGGTCTTGCCGTCGCCGTTCCCCATCCGGGCCGCGATCGCGTCGCGCTCCTCGACGTCGTAGGCGTAGTACTCCTCCTTCCCCTTGGCGACGCGGAATAGGGGCGGCTGCGCGATGTAGACCATCCCGGCGTCGATCAGCTCGGGCATCTGGCGGAAGAAGAAGGTGAGCAGGAGCGTCCGGATGTGGGCGCCGTCGACGTCGGCGTCCGTCATGATGATGATCTTGTGGTACCGGACGTTGTCGAGCTGGAACTCCTCCTTGATCCCCGCGCCGATGGCCGTGATGATGGTGCGGATCTCGTCGTTGCTGAGGATCTTGTCGATCCGCGCCTTCTCGACGTTCAGGATCTTGCCGCGCAGCGGCAGGATCGCCTGGAACATGCGGTCGCGCCCCTGCTTGGCGGAGCCGCCGGCCGAGTCGCCCTCGACGAGGTAGATCTCGCACATCGCGGGGTCGGAGAGGGAGCAGTCGGCGAGCTTGCCCGGGAGGTTGCCGACGTCGAGCGCCGACTTCTTGCGGGTGAGGTCGCGCGCCTTGCGTGCCGCCTCGCGGGCCCGCGAGGCCGAGAGCGCCTTCTCGAGGATGATGTTCGCGACCCGCGGATGCTCCTCGAGGTAGGCCGCCAGCCACTCATTCACCACCGTCTTGACCGCGCTCTCCACCTCGGAGTTGCCGAGCTTGGTCTTGGTCTGCCCCTCGAACTGCGGTTCGCGGACCTTCACCGAGAGCACCGCGGTGAGCCCCTCGCGCACGTCGTCGCCCGAGAGCTTCACCTCCTTGTCCTTCTTCGCGAAGGAGGACTTGTCGAGGTGCTTGTTGATCACGCTCGTGAGGGCGGACTTGAGCCCCGTGAGGTGCGTGCCCCCCTCGTGCGTGTTGATGTTGTTCACGAACGAGAAGACGTTCTCGTTGTAGCCGTCGTTGTACTGCAGCGCGAGCTCGATCCCGATGTCGTCCTTCTCGCCGTCGAGGTAGAGCACCTCGGGGTGCAGCGGCTTCTGCTTGCTGTTCAGGAAGGCCACCATCTCCTTCAGGCCGCCCTTGGCGTGGAAGGTCTCGCTCTTCTCCTTCCCCTCGCGCTCGTCGGTGAGGACGATCGTCACGCCCTTGTTCAGGAACGAGAGCTCGCGGAGGCGCGAGGAGAGGGTCGTGTAGTCGTACTCGAGCTCGGTGAAGATCTGCGGGTCCGGCTTGAACCAGACCTTGGTGCCGGTGTCCTTCGCCTTGACCGCCCCGAGGACCTTGAGCTTGGTGGTGGTGCCGCCGCGCACGAAGTCCATGTAGTGCTCCTTGGACTCGCGCTTGACCCACACCTTCAGGCTCTCCGACAGCGCGTTCACCACCGAGACGCCGACGCCGTGGAGGCCGCCCGACACCTTGTACGACCCCTTGTCGAACTTGCCGCCGGCGTGGAGCACCGTGAGCGCCAGCTCGAGCCCCGGGATCTTCTCCGTGGGGTGGATGTCGACCGGGATGCCGCGCCCGTTGTCCTCGACCGAGATCGAGTTGTCCGCGTGGATCGTGACGTTCACCGAGTCGCAGTAGCCGGCGAGCGCCTCGTCGATCGAGTTGTCGACCACCTCGTAGACGAGGTGGTGGAGGCCGCGGTGCGACGTCGAGCCGATGTACATCCCGGGCCGCTTCCGCACCGCCTCGAGTCCCTTGAGGACCTGGATCCCTGCGGCGTCGTAGTGTGACTCGGCGGCTTCGTTCGTCTTGGCCATGTTCCGGGACTGGGGAGGACGGTTCCCGCGCGCGAAGAAATGCCGAAATCGCAGCGCGGACAGACAGTGAAAAATAACCCGCGGTCAGGGTGAAAGCAACGCGATTCCCCCTCTGAAAACGGGGGTCAGCGCTGCAGTTCCCAGCGGATCCGGCGCACGGGGTTCTTGGGGGCCGCGGCGTTCACCTTCGCGACGAGCGTGCGCTCCATCATCGCGAGCTCGGTCATCCACCCGTGCGTCCGCACGCCGACCACCAGCGTGCCGTCCTCGGCGACCAGCCGCGGCTCCGTCACGGCCGCGATCTGCGGGCCCACGAGCTCCGCCCACGTCTCGAGCACCCAGGCGCGCGCCACGTCGTCGTCGAGCCCGCGAAGCCGCAGCATCTCCTCGAGCGCGTCGGCGATCGCGCGCGGACGCCCGGTCTCCCCGTCGCGCCGCCGCCTCACGCCGCCTCCGCCGCGAACACGCCGTCGCGCACGCGCCAGCGCGGGAGCCCGGTGTACTGCGCCGGGATCTCGTCCTCGCGCGGGACGCACACCACGCATTGCCCCGTGCCCACCGCACCCAGCAGGTCGAGGATGCGGTCGGAGCGGCGGCGGTCCAGCTCGGCGAACGGGTCGTCGAGGAGGAGGATCGGGGTCACCCCCGCCGCGTCCCGGTGCGTGGCCGCCTCGAGCAGGCGGAGCACGATCGCGGCCGTGCGCTGCTGGCCCGCGGATCCGATCGTGCGGAGGTCGTGCCCGTCGATCGCCAGGGCGAGGTCGTCGCGGTGCGGCCCCGCGTGCGTGACGAGGCGGCGCACGTCATGCTCGCGCTGCCGCTCGAGCTGCGCGGCGATCGCGCCGCGCGGGTCCTCCTCGTCGGCGAGCGGGCTGTCATAGCGGATGGTCGCCGCCCCGCGCTCGCCGATCGCGGCACACTGGTCGGCGAAGGACGCGGCGCGCTCCGCGACCCAGGCGCGGCGCTGGGTGACGAGCACCGCGCCATGCTCCGCGAGCGCGGGCTCCCAGGCCGCCACGCTCGAGAGGTCGCTCCGGCCCGCGCGCCCCGCCTCGCGCATCGCGGCGTTGCGGCGCGCGAGGGCGCCGCGATAGTGGCGCAGCGCGCCCAGGTACGCGCGCGAGGTGAGCGCGAGCGTGATGTCGAGGTAGCGCCGGCGCTCGGCGGGGGCGCCCGCCACCAGGTCCACGTCCCGCGGGGAGAAGGAGACGGAGGGCACTGTGTCGAGGGCGTCCGTGAGTTTCTCCGCCTCCCCGCCGTCGAGGGTGACCTTCTTGCGTCCGCTGCGGTCGACCGCCGCGGTCGCGCGACGCGCCCGGAGGCCCTCGCCCGCGGCCTCGAGGTGGAAGGCGGGGGCGCCGAAGCGGATCAGGTCGCGGTCGCGCGCGCCGCGCTGCGAACGCATCAGCCGGAAGTAGGCGATCGCCTCGATCAGGTTCGTCTTGCCATGCCCGTTCTCCCCGACGACCACCACGCCGGCCGCCGGGAAGGCGAGATCGGCCCGGGCGATGTTGCGGAAGTCGCGCACGGCGAGCGCCGTCAGTCGCGCCGCCGCGCCCACGCTAGGCCCCGCGGAACTCGGGAGAGCGCTTCTCGAGGAAGGCGCGCGTCCCCTCGCGCATGTCCGCGGTGCGCCCGACCGCGCCGAACTCCTTCGACTCGAGCGCGAGCGCGTCGTCGAGGCTCAGGTCCGCGCCGGCGGTGACGGCGTGGATCGCGTGCGCGAGCGCGAGCGGGCCGTTCTTGATCGCCTCGCGGGCGATCGAGCGTGCGGCTTCCATGAGCGCCTCGGGCGGATGCACGCTGTTGGCGAGCCCCATGGCGGCGGCCGCGGTGCCGTCGACCATCTCCCCGGTGAAGATCAGCTGCAGCGCCCGTCCCATCCCGACGAGGCGTGGCAGGCGCTGCGTGCCGCCATAGCCGGGGATCAGCCCGAGCTTCGTCTCGGGGAGCCCGAACTTGGCCTGGGTGCTCGCGATCCGGAAATGGCAGGCGAGCGCGAGCTCGCAGCCGCCGCCCAGCGCGAACCCGTTCACCGCCGCGATCACCGGCTTGGGCCCGCGCTCGATCCGCGTGAAGACGGCCGAACCGAACGCGGAGGTGGCCTCGAGTCCGGCCGGCGTCGCGGCCGCGGCGGCCACCTCGGCGATGTCCGCACCCGCCACGAAGGCGCGGCCGGCGCCCGTCAGGATGATGGCGCCCACCTGCGGGCGCGTCGCGAGCTCGCCGAACATGCGGTCGAGCTCGCCGATCACCGCGGCGTTGAGCGCGTTCAGCTTGTCGGGCCGGTTGATCGTCACCGTCGCGATGCGGTCGGTGATGTCCAGCAGCAGGAATTCGAAGGGCGCGGTCATGGCTCGGGGCGCAGAAGTCGGCTGGAGTGTACCGGGGACAATCTATACGTTAGGCGCATGACGCAGACCGGGACGCCGGTGCACGCCGTGGGGTGGTCGCCGGCGGGGGGCCTCCAGCTCCTCGACCAGCGCGCGCTCCCCGAGCGCGAGGTGCTGCTCACGCCGCGCACCATCGAGGAGGTCGCCGACGCGATCCGTACGCTCGCGGTGCGCGGGGCGCCGGCCATCGGCGTGGCGGCCGCGATCGGTCTTGCGTCCTCCCTCCCGCGCGCGACGCCGGCCGAGGTGGAGTCCGCGGCGGCGCTCCTGCGCGGGACGCGCCCCACGGCGGTGAACCTCGGGTGGGCGCTCGACCGCATGCTCGCCGTGGCGCGCGCCGCTGCGGATGCCGGTGACGCGGGGGGCGACGCGCTCGGCGAGGCGATGCGCGCGGAGGCGGAGGCGATCCGCGCGGAGGACGAGGCGATGTGCCGCGCCATCGGCGCGCACGGGCAGCCCTGGATGGAGCCGGGGATCGGCGTGCTCACGCACTGCAACGCCGGTGCCCTCGCCACCGCGGGCATCGGGACGGCGCTCGCGCCGCTCTACGTGGCGCACGCGCGCGGCGTGACGCCGCATGTCTTCGCCTGCGAGACTCGGCCGCTCCTGCAGGGCGCGCGGCTCACCGCCTGGGAGCTCCGGCGCGCCGGGATCCCCGTCACCGTCATCACCGACGGCATGGCGGGGAGCGTGCTCGCGTCGGGGGCGGTCGCGCTGGTGATCGTCGGCGCCGACCGGATCGCCGCGAACGGCGACGTGGCCAACAAGGTCGGCACGTACGGGCTCGCCGTGCTCGCGAAACATCACGGCGTCCCCTTCGTGGTCGCCGCCCCCTGGAGCACGGTGGACCTCGCCACGCCCGACGGCGCGTCGATCGAGATCGAGATGCGCGCGCGCGAGGAACTCACCGTTCTGGGCGGGCGCCAGGTGGTGCCGGCGGGCGCCGAGGTGCACAACCCTGCGTTCGACGTCACGCCGCACACGCTGATCACGGCGATGATCACCGACCGTGGCGTGCTGCGGCCGCCCTTCCCGTTCGTGGTAACTTCCGCGCTCGTCCCACCCCCGGTGTAGGAGACCCGTGCGCCACGTCCTCGCGCTCGACCAGGGCACCACCAGCTCCCGCGCGCTCGTCGTCGCGGCGGATGGCCGCGTCGTCGGCCGCGGCTCGCGCGAGCTCCAGCAGCACTTCCCGCAGCCCGGCTGGGTGGAGCACGACGCGCAGGAGATCTTCCGCGGCACGGTCGAGGCCGCGCGCGACGCGCTGCGCGAGGCCGGGGTCACCCCGGACGCGATCGGGATCACCAACCAGCGGGAGACGATCGTGCTCTGGGACCGCACGACCGGACGTCCGCTCGACCGCGCCCTGGTCTGGCAGGACCGGCGCACGACGGCGCGCTGCGCCGAACTGCGCGCGGCGGGGCACGCGGAGGCGATCAGTCGCGCCACCGGGCTCGTGCCGGACCCGTACTTCAGCGCCACCAAGCTCGAGTGGCTGCTCCAGCAGAAGGCGCGCGCGGCGAAGGTCCCCCTGGAACGGCTCGCCGCGGGCACGATCGACAGCTGGCTCGTCTGGAAGCTCACCAACGGCGCGGTGCACGCCACCGATCCGACGAACGCCTCGCGCACCATGCTCTTCGACATCGACCGGATGGCGTGGAGCGACGAGCTGCTCGCGCTCTTCGGCGTGCCGCGCGACCTGATGCCGGAGGTGCGCCCCTCCTCGGGCGCGTTCGGCGTGGCGGGCGCGGAGCACCTCGGTGCGGCCATCCCGATCCTCGGCGTGGCCGGGGACCAGCAGGCGGCGCTCTTCGGGCAGGGGTGCTGGGCGGCCGGGGAGAGCAAGAACACCTACGGCACGGGTGCCTTCCTCCTCCTCAATACCGGGCCCGTGCGGCCCGCGGGAGGCCAGGGGATCCTCACCACCGTGGCCTGCGACGCCACCGGGGCGCCGGCGTACGCGCTGGAGGCGAGCATCTTCGTCGCCGGCGCGGCCGTGCAGTGGCTGCGCGACGGCCTCCGGCTGCTCGAGAAGGCGCCGGAGAGCGAGGCGATGGCCCGCGCACTCGCGAGCAACGAGGGCGTCTATTTCGTGCCGGCGCTCACCGGGCTCGGCGCGCCGGCGTGGGAGCCCGAGGCGCGCGGCACGATCGTGGGCCTCACGCGCGGCACCACGCGCGAGCACCTCGTGCGCGCGGCGCTGGAAGCCATGGCGTACGGCACGGCGGACGTGCTCGAGGCGATGCGCGGCGCGAGCGGCGCCCCGCTCGACGTGCTGCGCGTGGACGGCGGCGCGACCTTCAACGACTGGCTCATGCAGTTCCAGGCCGACGTGCTCGGCGTGCCGGTCGAGCGTCCGGACGTGATCGAGACCACCGCGATGGGAGCGGCGGGACTCGCGGGGATCGCGGCGGGCGTCTGGCCGGACGCCGCCACGTTCTTCGCTTCCCGGACCTACCAGCGCTTCTCGCCCACCCCGGGGGCCAACGTCGCGCGCCAGGGGCTCGGGGGCTGGCGGCGTGCCGTGCGGGCGGCGGTCTCGTGGGCGCGCGACACCGATCGCGGGACATGAAGTTCGCGCTGGCGTTCGTCCTCAGCGGTTTCCCGTTCGGCGGACCGGCGCGCGAGGCACCGGCGGACCCCTGGTTCGGCGCGGACAAGTTGAAGCACTTCGTGGTCTCGGCGGCGATCCAGAGCGCGGGGCACTCGGTGCTCCGGGCGAATGGCGTCGCGTATCGCGAGGCCGCGTGGACCGCCGGGGCGATGACCCTCTCGGTCGGCGTGGGGAAGGAGCTCTGGGACCGCCGCCGGGGCGCCTTCTCCTGGCGCGACCTCACGGCCGACGCGCTCGGCGGCGGCGCGGGCGCGGTCGTGATGCGCCAGGCGGACCGCTAACGATCCGCGGGGTCCGGCGTCCAAGGGTGGGAACCGCAGCGACATCCGCCCCATCATTCCCCTCCCGTGCGCGTCACGAGTCCGCTCCGTCTCCTTGCAGCACTGCCGATCCTCGGCGCCTCTTTCATGGTCGGCTGCGGAGCCGACGCGCCCGTCGCGGCGGTCGTCGCGGACGACGGGCTCCCGTTGCCCGTGCTCCCGGCCGCGCTGCTCTCCTACCGGGTGGCGGGGAATCCGCTGCCGGCGCACTTCATCACCGGACCGGGCGCGGTCGTCGCCGCCGACAACACGCCCGCGACCAACCCCATCACGGACGCGGGTGCGACCCTGGGTCGCGTGCTCTTCTATGACGTGCGCCTCTCCGCGAACAACACGGTCTCCTGCGGGTCGTGCCATCTCCAGTCCGTGGCCTTCGGCGATACGGCGCGATTCAGCCGGGGCCTGAACGGGACGCTCAGCACGCGGCACTCGCCGTCACTCGCGAACGCACGGTTCTACGCGCCCGGGCGGTTCTTCTGGGACGAACGCGCCGCGACGCTGGAGGCGCAGGTGCTGGACCCGATCGCGAACCCCGCGGAGATGGGGCTCCCGCTCGACTCCCTCGAGTCGAAGCTCGGCGCCACGCGACACTACGGCCCCCTCTTCGAGGCGGCGTTCGGGACGTCGGCGGTCACGCGCACGGGCGTCGCTCGCGCCCTCTCGCAGTTCGTGCGCGCGATGGTCTCGGCGCGCTCCCGGTATGACGACGCGTTCCAGGGCGGCGCCGTGGGGAACTTCGCGGCCGTCCTGACGCCGCAGGAGGCCGAGGGGGAGCAGCTCTTCCGCGGGGTGGGGAAGTGCGCGGTCTGCCACGTGGGCAACGCGCAGATCGCCACGCAGGCGCGGAACATCGGTTTCGTGCTCGCTCCCTCCGACACCGGCGCGGGGGGCGGACGCTTCAAGGTCCCCTCCCTCCGGAATGTCGGGGTGCGCACGCGCTTCATGCACGACGGGCGCTTCTCCTCGCTCGCGCAGGTGGTGGACCACTACAACAACGGGGTCGCCGACGTGGCCGGGCTCGACCCGGTGCTTCGCAATGCGGCCGGGCTCTCGCAGCGCCTGGGGCTCAGCCAGGCGCAGCGGGACGCCCTCGTGGCGTACCTCCGCACCCTGACGGACCCGGCCTTCCTCGCCGACCCCAGGTTCGCGGACCCCTTCCCGCGGTAGCCGGAGGGGCCCGTCGGGCGGCGCAGCGATTATATTCCGCGCAGACCCACGCACCGAGTCCCTATGCATCCCCGCAACAAGTTCATCATCGGTGGCGCGCTGGTCCTCGGGACCGCGGGCTTCCTCATGGCCGGCAGCATCCGCGACACGGGTGTCTACTTCCTCACGCCCGCCGAGCTGCAGGCGAAGGTCGCGGCCGACCCGACGCTCCGCGAGACGGGCGTGAAGGTCGGCGCGCGCGTGGTCGCCGGCTCCGTGGTCCGCGATTCGGGTGGCCGCCAGGTCACCTTCCAGATGACGGACGGCACCGCGACCTACACGGTCGACTACCGCGGCATCATCCCCGACACCTTCAGCGACTCGGTGGACGTCGTCGTGGAGGGCCGCCTGGGCGCCGATGGCACCTTCCGCGCCACCACCCTGCTCGCGAAGTGCGCCTCGCGCTACGAGGCGGCTCCGGAGGGATACAAGCCCGGCACGCGCGAGGCGTACGAGCGCGCCGCGGCGGAGACGCCCGCGACGCCGGCGACCGATACGCCGCGCTAGGCGCGCGCCGTGATCCTCGTCGGCGAGCTCTCCCTCTGGATCGCGCTGCTCATGTGCGCGTGGTCCGTCACCCTCTCGTTCGCGGGAGGGCGGCTCCGCCGTGAGGACCTGGTCGCCTCGGGTGAGCGCGGCCTCTATGCCGGCGCGGGGTTCGTCGCGCTCGCCTCCGTCGGGCTCTGGACGGCGCTCCTCTCGAGCGACTTCTCGCTCCGCTACGTCGCCTCGTTCACGAGCGCCAACCTCCCGATCGTCTACAAGATCTCGGCGTTCTGGGGCGGGCAGGCGGGCTCCATGCTCTTCTGGTGCCTCATCCTCGCCCTCTACGCGGCGCTCGCCACCTGGGTGAACCGGGGCAAGAACCGCGAGCTCATGCCCTGGGTGACGGGCACCAGCGCGCTGGTGCTCCTCTTCTTCGTCGCGACCACGGCCATCTCGTCCAACCCGTTCGAGCGGCTCGAGTGGGTGCCGGCGGACGGCCGCGGGCTCAACCCGCAGCTCCAGAACCCCGCGATGGCGATCCACCCGCCGATGCTCTACCTCGGCTACGTCGCCACGGCGATCCCCTTCGCCTTCGCCGTGGGGGCGCTCGTCTCGCGCCGGCTCGACGCCGCCTGGCTCGGTGCCGTGCGCCGCTGGGCGCTCGTGAGCTGGGTCTTCCTCACCGTGGGCATCGTGCTCGGGATGTGGTGGGCGTACGTGGAACTCGGCTGGGGGGGCTACTGGATGTGGGACCCCGTCGAGAACGCGTCCCTCCTCCCCTGGCTGACCGGCACCGCCTTCCTGCACTCCATCATGATCCAGGAGAAGCGCGGGATGCTGCGGAAGTGGAACGTGGTGCTCGTGATCGGGACCTTCCTGCTCTCGATCCTCGGCACCTTCATCACCCGCTCCGGGGTGATCCAGTCGGTGCACTCGTTCGCGCAGTCGCCGGTGGGCGCCTGGTTCGCCTGGTTCCTCGCCGGGACGCTCGCGGCCTCCGTCTGGCTGGTCTCCATCCGGCTCAAGGACCTGGAGCCGAAGGCCGAGCTGGAGGCGATGATCAGCCGCGAGGCGGCGTTCCTCTACAACAACCTGGTGCTGGTGGGGATCGCGTTCAGCGTGCTCTGGGGCACGCTCTTCCCGATCCTCTCCGAGGCGGTGCGGGGCGCGAAGATCACGGTGGGCGAGTCGTTCTTCAACTCGGTGAACGTGCCGCTCGGGCTCCTCCTGCTCGCGCTCACGGGGATCGGACCGCTCATCGCGTGGCGTCGCGCGTCGTTCGCGAACGTGCGGCGGCAGTTCGCCGCGCCGGCCGCCCTCGGCCTCATCGTCGGCGCGGTGCTCTTCACGCTCGGGGTGCGGCAGCTCTCGCCGCTCGTGGCGTGGACGCTCTGCGCCTTCGTCGCCGGCACCATCCTGCAGGAGTTCCACAAGGGCGTGGGCGCGCGCCGTCGCATGTACGACGAGGCGGCACCGGTCGCCCTGGCGCGGCTCGTCGCACGGAACCGGCGCCGCTACGGCGGCTACATCGTGCACGCGGGGATCGTGATCCTCTTCGCGGCCTTCGCGGGGATGGCGTTCCGCGCCGAGCACGATGTCACGCTCGCCGACGGCGAGTCCTTCACCACGCTGGATCCGTACGGGCGCAGCTGGACCTTCACGAACGACGGGCTCTCGCAGTACAAGGTGCTCAACCGCGAGGTGGTGGCCGTCTCGCTCCGCCCGGAGATGGAGGGGAGAGCCCTCCCGCTCCTGATCAGCGAGAAGCGCCAGCACGTCGACTCGCGCGGCAACCCGACCTTCCAGCCCTCCACCGAGGTGGGGATCCTCTACACGGCGCGTCAGGACGTCTACCTCGTCCTCGCCGGCGTGATCGGCAACCGCGCCGAGGTGCGGATCAACTTCAACCCGCTGGTGATGTGGGTCTGGGCGGGCGGGCTGCTGATGGCGGTGGGCGGGTTGATCGTGATGTGGCCGCAGTCCGAGCGGCGGCGGCAGAGCGGGTACGCGGCGGAGCTCGCGCCCGGCGTCGAGGTCGGGGCCGCCTGATGGCGGCGCTGCTGCTGGGAGGCGTCCTGGCGGTCGCCGGGTTGGCGTGGGTGCTGCTGCCCATCCTGCGCGGGGTCCCGGCGGTGACGGCCGCCACGCCGGCCGGTCCCGTCGACGCCGGCGCCACCGCGCTCGAGACGCTGCGCGAGATCGAGTTCGACCACGCCACCGGGAAGCTGGCCGCCGAGGACTACGCGACGCTCCGCGCGGAGTTCGCGCCGCGTGCGGTGGAGGAACTGCGGGCGCGCGACGCCCTGGCGGCGGCGAGCGCCGGCGCGCCCGCCGGTGGTTCCAGCTCCAGCTCCAGCGCCACCGACCCCGCGGAGCAGCTGATCAACCGCGCCAAGTCCCGCGCCCGGGAATGCGCGAAGTGCGGCCCGCGCCCCGAGTCGGACGCGCTCTTCTGCTCCGACTGCGGGCGCTACCTCGCCGCCGCATGCCTGCGCTGCGGCGCGAAGGTCGACGCCGAGCGCGCGCGCTTCTGCACGGAGTGCGGCGGGACGCTGGCCGCGTAGCCCGCGCCACCCGCGCCGCCCCTCAGGGCGTGACGCGCGCGGCGGGCGGCATCAGGAAGTCCAGCGCCAGCGACGACATCGTGCGCACGCCCACGGGGAGCGCCGACTCGTCCGCGAAGAAGTACGGCGAATGGTTCGCCGGCGCCTTGGTGTGGTCCTGGTCGCGCGGGGTCACGCCGAGGAAGACGAAGAGACCCGGCACCCGCTGCTGGAAGTACGAGAAGTCCTCGGCGCCCGTGATGAGCGGGCCGACGTCGACGGAGAAGTTCCCGACGGCGCGCTTGAGGGTCGGGAGCATCCGCTCCGTGAGGGCGGGGTCGTTGCGCGTGACCGGGTAGCCCGAGTCGATCCGCACCTCCGCCGTGGCGCCACCGGCGGCCGCGATCTGCTCGGCCGTGCGGGCGATCTTCTCGAAGATGCTCTTCCGCATGTCCATGTCGTACGTGCGGACGGTCCCCTCCATCACGACGCTGTCCGGGATGATGTTCGACCGGATCCCGCCGTTGAACACGGCCACGGTCACGATCGCGGGCGCGGTGGTGATGTTGATCTGC
Organism: Gemmatimonadaceae bacterium; assembly: GCA_011525845.1. GTDB lineage: Bacteria > Gemmatimonadota > Gemmatimonadetes > Gemmatimonadales > Gemmatimonadaceae > Pseudogemmatithrix. Next base: position 79,080 of record WYBP01000002.1, read on the forward strand.
CGGCTCACGATGGTCTGGAGGCCGAGGACGATCTGCGAGCTGATCACGATCGGGTCCACGCCGCCCCAGGGATTGGCGCCATGCGTCTGCCGGCCGCGCACGATGATGTTCAGCGTGTTGGACGCGGCGAGGGTGGGACCGGAGCGGTAGAGGATGTCGCCGGCGGGCCCGGGCCAGACGTGCAGGCCGAAGATCGCCTCCACCTTCGGGTTGTCGAGCGCACCGTCCTTGATCATCGGCTCGGCGCCCCCCGGCCCCTCCTCGGCGGGCTGGAAGAGGAAGACCACGGTGCCCGCGATGCGCGCCCGCATGGAGGCCAGCACCTCGGCGGCTCCCATGAGGATCGCGACGTGGTTGTCGTGGCCGCATGCGTGCATCACCCCGGTCTCCTGCCCGCGCACCGTGGTGCGCACCTTCGACTTGAAGGGCAGGTCGACCATCTCCGTCACGGGGAGCGCGTCCATGTCGGCGCGGAGCGCGACGACGCGGCCGGGCCGTCCGCCGCGCAGCACCCCCACCACGCCCGTCCCGCCGACGCCGGTGCGCACCTCCATCCCGAGCGAGCGGAGATGCGCGGCGACGAGTGCCGCCGTGCGCGTCTCCTGCATGCCGAGCTCGGGATGCTCGTGGATGTCGCGGCGCCAGGCCACGACCTTCGCGTTCACCTGCGAGGTGAGCCGGTCGAGCTCGGCGTGCACGGGCGAGACCTGCGCGGTCGCGACCGGCGGAGCCAGCAGGAGGGCGAGCGCGGCGAGGACGGAACGGGTCGTGGAGGGCATCGGTCGGGCGCGGGATGGGGGAAGGGAGGACCCCGGATGATGCGACAGGGTGCCCGTCGCGGGAAGGGCGGGCGTGGACGCGTGGCGAGCCGCGCCGCATCTTCCGCGACCGGACCCCCGAGCACGGAGCGCGCCATGCACCCGCAACTGCAGTCCGTCGAGCAGGAGTTCGCCACCGCCCGCAGCCGGTTCCACCGGCTGATGGCGGCCACGTCCGATGCACGCTGGGGCGTGCGGCCCGCGGACGGCGGATGGTCGGTGGCGGAGTGCATCGCGCACCTCAACCTCGCGTCGCGCGCGATGCAGCCCCTGCTCGAGCGGTGCGTGGCGGACGCCCGCGCGTTCGGGGGCGGGGCACCGAGGCGCTTCCGTCGCACCTTCATCGGCCGGATGCTGGGCGCCATCGTGGGGCCCGCGCCCGGCATCGGGCGCTTCCGCCTGGGGAAGGTGCGCACGCCGGCGTCCTTCGTTCCCGGCGGGGAGCTCGCGCGCGCGGCGGTGGTCGCCGAGTTCGAGCGGCACCTCGAGGCGCACGCGCGCACGCTCGCGGCGGCCGAGGGACTTCCGATCGACCGCACGCGCCTGGAATCCCCCTTCGCCCCGGGAGTGTCGTATGATGGATACTCGGCGTTCCTGGTCGTCGCGCGGCACATGCACCGGCATCTCGCGCAGGCGGAGCGGGTATAGGCAAGGGACGTCCTTAACGGTCGCGCGCGCTCAGCGTACTCCTCGCGACCCGCGTACTCCCTTCAATGGATGCCGTGCTCACGTTCCTGTTCAAGTATTCGTCGCGGGTCTGGGAACGGGGTGAGGTCGTCCTGAGCCCGGTGGCGCCACCCTGGTTCATCGCGGGGCTCGCGCTCCTTGCGATCGCGGTGGCGGCGATGACCTACCACCGGGTGCAGGGGATCTCGCGGATGCACCGCACGATCCTGCTCGCGCTGCGGGCGACGGCCCTCCTCCTGCTGGTCGCGTGCCTGCTCCGGCCCCGCCTCGTCGTCGCGAGCGCGGTGCCGCAGCGGAACGTGCTCGCGATCCTGCTCGACGACTCGCGCTCCATGGCCCTCAACGACGGGGGCGCGGAGTCGCGCGCCGCGCGCGTGGAGCGCGCGTTCGCCGACTCCGCCGCGCTGGTGCGTGCGCTCTCCGACCGATTCGCGCTCCGCTTCTACCGGTTCGCGGCCGACGTGCGGCCGGCGGCGGAGGCCGCGGGGCTCCGGAGCGCGGGGACGCGGACCGACCTCGCGCGCGCCCTCGAAGGGGCGCGGCAGGAGCTGGCCGGCACGCCGCTGGCCGGCGTGATCGTCGTGACCGACGGCGCGGACAACGGGGGCCGCGACCTCGAGCCCGCGGTGCTCGCGCTGCGCGCCCGCAAGGTGCCCGTGCACACGGTGGGCGTCGGGCTCGAGCGCTTCCCGCGCGACGTCGCGATCGAGCGCGTCTCGCTCCCGGCGCGTCCCCTGGTCGGGGCGAACCTGCTCGCGGACGTCACCCTGCGGCTCCGGGGCGTCGGCGGGGAGCGGATCCGGCTCACGGCGGAGGCGGACGGCCGCGTCGTCGCGACCGAGGAGGTCACCCTCCCCTCCCGCGAGGAGAGCGTGCGCGTGCGGCTCCGGCTCGCGGACCTGGCGCCGGGCACGCATCGCATCACCGTGCGCACCCCCGTGCTGCCGCGGGAGACGGTGGCCGAGAACAACGAGTCGCACGGCATCGTGCAGGTGCGCGGCGGACCCGACCGGGTGCTCTACCTCGAAGGGGAGCCGCGGGCCGAGCTCGGCTTCATCCGGCGCGCGATCGCGACCGACAGCGCGCTGCAGCTCGTCGCGCTGCTGCGGAGCGCGGAGCGGAAGTACCTCCGGCTCGGCGTGCGCGACTCGCTCGAGCTAGCGGGGGGCTTCCCCACCACGCGGCAGGAGCTCTACGCGTACCGCGGCGTGATCCTCGGGAGCATCGAGGCGGCGTTCTTCACGCCGGACCAGCTGCGCATGCTCGCGGACTTCGTGAACCAGCGCGGCGGCGGGCTGCTCGCCCTGGGCGGTCGTGCGGCGTTCGCCGAAGGGGGCTTCCGTGGCACCCCGCTCGCCGAGGTGATGCCGCTGGCGCTCGACCGCGCGCCGCGCGAGGCGGAGGGGCCCGCGCTCGAACTCCGCATCCGGCCGACGGTCGCGGGCACGTCGGCGCCCGCGCTGCAGCTGCGGGCGTCGGACACCGCCTCCGCGCGCGTCTGGGACTCGCTCCCGCCCCTCACGGTGGTGAATGCGCTCGGCTCGCTGCGCCCCGGGGCCACCGCGTACCTCACGGGGCGCGCGGAGGGCGAGACCACCGACCAGCCCGTGCTCGCCACCCAGCGGTTCGGCCGCGGCACCGCGACCGTGTTCACGGCGCAGGACAGCTGGCTCTGGAAGATGCACGCGGACATCCCGGTGGAGGATGCGACCCACGTGACGCTCTGGCGGCAGCTCGTGCGGTCGCTCACCGAGGAGAGCCCCGACCGCGTCGAGCTCGCCGTCACGCCGGACCGCGTGGCACCCGGCGAGCCGGTGGAGATCCGCGCGCGCGTGGCCGACGAGCAGTACCTCGACGTGAACGATGCGGCGGTGACCGCGACCGTCCGCACGCCATCCGGGCGCGAGGCGGAGGTCCCGCTCGAGTGGGCGCTCACGGAGAACGGGGTGTACACAGGACGATTCGTCGCGGAGGAGGCGGGAGTGTACGCGGTCGGCGCCGAATCGCGGCGCGGCCGCGATGTCGCCGCGGCGAGGAGCGTCGCGATGCTGGCCGACGACCAGGGAGCGGACGTCGAGCAGGCGGAGCTGCGCGCCCCCCTCCTGCAGCGGATCGCGCGGGAGACGGGTGGCCGCTACTACCCGCTCGCGGAGGCGGAGCGGCTCAGCGACGACGTGCTCTACACGGAGAGCGGCGTCACCGTGCGCGAGGCGCTCGACCTCTGGGACATGCCGGTGGTCTTCCTCGTCCTGGCCACGCTGCTCGGCGTGGAGTGGGCACTCCGCAGGTCGCGGGGGTTGGCGTGATGCGCCGCGCGCTCTCTCTCGCCGCGATCGCGCTGGCCGCGGGTCTCGTCCTCGCCGCGCCGCTCGGCGCGCAGCGCACCCATCTCCTGGTGGTGACCGGGCTCGGCGGGGAGCCGCGCTTCTCCGAGGCGTTCGCGCGGCAGGGTGCGGCCCTGCACACGCTCGCGCGCACGCAGTGGCGCGTGGCGGACTCCAGCGTCGTCTGGCTCGCCGAGGATCCGGCGCGCGACCCCCGGCGCATCCGGGGGCGCGCGACGCGCGAGGCGATCGGGGCCGCGTTCCTCTCCCTCTCGCGACGCGTCGCGGCGGGGGACGTGCTGGTCGTGATCCTGATCGGCCACGGGAGCGGGGAGGGGCCGGGTTCCCGCGTGAACGTGCCTGGCGCGGACCCCACCGCCGCGGACTATGCGGCCTGGCTCTCGGGCTTCGCGCGGCAGACGGTGGTGTTCGTGAACGCGGCGAGCGCGAGCGGGGACTTCGTGGATGTGCTGCGCGCGCCGAACCGCGTGGTCCTGACGGCGACGCGCACCGCGTTCGAGCGGAACGAGAGCATCTTCGGCGAGCACTTCGTCCGGGGGCTCTCGGGTGCCGAGGCGGACGCGGACAAGGACGGTCGCACCACCGTGCTCGAGGCGTTCGCCTACGCGGTGCGCGAGGTGGCGCGCGTCTACGAGCAGGACCAGCGCATGCTCACCGAGCACGCGGCGCTCAGCGACTCGACGCTGGCGGCGCGGACGGTCTTCGCCGCGGCGGCCGCGAGCGACGACCCGCGCGTGGTCGCGCTCGTCGCGGAGCGGCGCGTGCTGGAGGACTCGGTGGCGGCGCTCCGCGCCCGGAAGGCGAGCATGCCGGCGGCGGCGTACGAGGACGCGCTCGAGCGGTTGCTCGTCGCGATCGCGGAGAAGTCCGAGGCGATCCGCGCGGCGGGGGTGAAGCCATGAGCCGGTGGATCGTGGCGGTCGGGGCGGCACTCGTCGTCGGCGTCGCGGCCGGGGCGGGGCACACGGCACAGCCGTCCAGCGCGCGCGCGCGCGTGGACGCGATGCTCGAGGCCGGCCAGCTCGTGGATGCTGAGGCCACGGCGCGCGCCGGTGGCGCGGGGCTGCGCACAGCCCTGGGGGACGTCCTCGTGCTCCGCGGGCGGCTCGCGGCCGCGGACTCCGCGTATCGTGCCGCGGTCGCGTCCGGCGGCCCGGAGGAGCGTGGCGCGCGCGTCGGGCTCGCGGAGCTCATGGCGCGCCGCGGGGACCGCGCCGGCGCCGCCCGGATGGCGGGCGCGCTCATCGCCGAGTCGGCGCGGGGCACCGCGGGTTGGAGCGCGCGCGACCAGGTCGCACTGGGGCGCGCCTACCTGCTGGTGGCGAGCGGCGACGCGAACGCCGTGCGGAGCGCGCTGCGCGCCTTCGATGCCGCGACGGCGCAGGAGCCGACGCTGGTCGATGCCGCGCTCCGCGCGTCCGACCTCTTCCTCGAGAAGTTCGTCGCGCCGGAGGCGAAGAAGGGGTACGAATCCGTACTCGCGGTGCAGCGCGGGAACGCGCGCGCCACGCTCGGGCTCGCGCGCGTGATGGAGTTCCTGAACGATGGGGACGCGATCGGGAGGGCGCGCGAGGCGCTCAAGGCGAATCCGTCGCTCGTCGCCGCGGAGCTCTTCATCGCACGGTTGCACCTCGAGGCGGAGCGCGGCGACTCGGCGCAGGCGGCGGCGCGGCGCGCCCTCGCCGTGGATCCGAGCGCGATGGATGCCTGGGCCACGCTGGGTGCCGTGGCCTGGCTCGCGGGTGACTCCGCGTCGTGGGACCGCGCCCGCGCGGAGGCGCACCGGCTCTCGACGAGCCCGGCGTCGTTCTACGTGACGCTCGCGGACGCGGCGGCGCGGCAGCGGCGCTACGCGGCGGCCGAGGCGTTCAGTGCCCAGGCCCTCGCGCTCGACTCGCTCTCGGTGGCCGCGCTCGGTGCGCTCGGCACCAACCGCCTGCGCGCGGGGGAGATCGCGGCCGGCCGTGCGCAGATCGAGCGCGCCTTCGCGATCGACCCGTTCAACCTCTGGCACAAGAATACGCTCGACCTGCTCGACGTGCTCGACGGGTTCCGGACGGTGGACCAGGGGAGGTTCCGGTTCGTCGCGCCGGCGAGGGAGGCGGACGTGCTGCTCCCGTACCTCGCGCCGCTGCTCGAGGAGGCGTACGCCGACCTCGCGAGGCGGTACGACTATCGCCCCGCGGCGCCGATCCGGTTCGAGATCTATGACCGGCACGCGGACTTCTCCGTGCGCACCGTGGGACTCACGGGACTCGGCGCGCTCGGCGTGAGCTTCGGGCGGGTGCTCGCGATCGACGCGCCCTCCGCGCGGCCGCCGGGGAGCTTCAACTGGGGGTCCACCTCCTGGCACGAGCTGGCGCACACCTTCACGCTCGGGCTCTCGGGGAACCGGGTGCCGCGCTGGTTCTCCGAGGGCGTCTCGGTGTTGGAGGAGCGGCGCGCGCGGCCGGGGTGGGGAGCGCAGCCGACGCCGGAGTACCTCGCGGCGCTCAAGGCGAAGTTCATGCGGCCGGTGAGCACGCTCAACGAGGGGTTCGTGCGGCCGCGGCGCCCGGACGAGGTGGTGCTGAGCTACTACCACGCATCGCTGGTCTGCGAGTGGATCGAGTCCGAGTTCGGCGCCCCGGCGCTCCCGGCGATGCTGCGCGGATGGCGCGACGGCCTCACCACGGAGGCGGTGGTGCAGCGCGTGCTGCGGATCGACCTGCCCGCGCTCGATGCGCGCTTCGACACCTGGGTGCAGGCGAGGTTCAGGGACCGGACGGTGTCGGAGGCGCCCGAGGGCGATGCGGCGCTCGAGCCGCTCCTGCAGGAGGTGGCGGCCCGGGAGCGCGCCGGTGACGACGCGGGTCTGGTCGCGGCGCTCGAGCGCCTGGTGTGGGTCTGGCCGTACGACGCGGGGGTGCATGTGAAGCTCGCCGAGGCGGCCGCGCGCACCGGGGACTTCGCGCGCGCGTTGCGGGAGCGGCGGGTGGTGCTGGCGCTGGGCCCCTCGGACCCGCTGGGTGCGCGCGTGGAGCTCGCCCGCGCCATGCTGGGCGCGGGGGACCGCGCCGGAGCGCGGCGCGAGGTGCTCGCCGTGCTGGAGCAGGCGCCGACCTTCGAGCGGGCGCAGACCCTGCTGCTCGAGCTGCGGCGCAGTGCGCCGCCGGAGGACTCGCGATGACGCGGATCACGATGCTGGCGGTCTCGGTGGCGATGGCTCTGGCGATGGTGCCCGTGCTGCCGTCCACGGCGAGCGCCCAGCGCGGCGGCGGTCGCGAGCGGTTCGTGGAGCCCGAGGACAACCCGCGCTACGACGGGCGGTTCACGTTCGTGCGCGTGCGCTACGAGATGGGGTTGAACTCGGAGTTCGGCTTCCGCGGGCGCGGCGGCGGCGGGCTCCCGCCCTGGGCGCACGACTACCCGCGCGGCGAGCGCAACTTCACGCAGATCCTCTCCGAGCTCGCCACCGTGCGCGTGCGCACGCGGGAGAGCGTGATCCTCTCGCTCAACGACCCGGAGCTCACGAAGTATCCCGTGGCGTACATGTCGGAACCGGGATTCTGGACGCCGAACGACGCGGAGGTCGCGGGGCTGCGCGCGTACCTGCTCAAGGGCGGGTTCATCATCTTCGACGACTTCCGCGGCCGCGACTGGTTCAACCTCGAGCAGCGGATGAGCCAGGTGCTCCCCGAACTCCGGTTCGTCCAGATCGACGCCACGCACCCGATCTTCGACTCGTTCTACCGCATCACGAATCCCGAGGTGATGAACGCCTACGACGCGGTGCCGACGTACTGGGCGATCTTCGAGGAGAACGACCCCAGGAAGCGGATGCTCGCGATCGCCAACCGCGACAACGACATGTCGGAGTACTGGGAGTGGTCCGGCAACGGCTTCTTCGCCGTGGACATCACCAACGAAGCGTACAAGATCGGCATCAACTACATCATCTACGCCCTCAGTCGCTGACCCTTACGTGGAGAGACACTCGTGACCGGAACGTCCCCAGCCGAAGCCTTCGCCGGACTCGATGACGGCGCCGTCGCCGACCGCCTGCACGAGGCGGGTGGGCGCATCACCGCCGAGCTGCGCAAGGTGATCGTCGGGCAGGACGCCGTGGTGGAGCAGGCGCTGATCGCGCTCTTCGCCGGCGGGAACTGCCTGCTCGTGGGCGTCCCGGGGCTCGCGAAGACCCTCCTGATCTCGACGCTGGCCCAGGCGCTCGACCTCAAGTTCTCGCGCATCCAGTTCACCCCGGACCTGATGCCCTCCGACGTGACGGGCACCGACGTGATCCAGGACGACCCCGCCACGGGACAGCGCCGCCTCGCCTTCATGGCGGGACCCGTCTTCGCCAACGTGCTGCTGGCGGACGAGATCAACCGCACGCCGCCCAAGACGCAGTCCGCGCTCCTCGAGGCGATGCAGGAGCGGCGCGTCACGGTGCAGGGCCGCACCTACGACCTCCAGCCCCCGTTCTTCGTGTTCGCCACGCAGAACCCGATCGAGCTCGAGGGCACCTACCCGCTCCCCGAGGCGCAGCTCGACCGCTTCATGCTCGAGGTCTTCCTCGACTACCTCTCCGAGGACGACGAGGTGGACGTGGTGAAGCAGACCACGGCGCTCCCGCCCGAGCCCGTGCAGTCGGTGCTGACGCGGGAGGAGATCCTCGCCTTCCAGCGGGTGGTGCGGCGGGTGCCGGTCGCGGAGGCGGTGACGCGTTACGCGGTGAACCTCGTGCGTTCGAGCCGGCCGTCGCAGCCGAACGCGCCGGACTTCGTGCGGAAGTACGTGTCGTACGGCGCGAGCGTGCGTGCCGCCCAGGCGCTCATCCTCGGCGGCAAGGCGCGTGCCCTCCTGCAGGGGCGCACGCACGTCGGGTACGAGGACGTCGTCGCGCTCGCGCGCCCGGTGCTGCGCCACCGGATCATCGCGAACTTCCAGGCGCAGTCCGAGAAGGTCACCACCGACCGGATCATCGAGCAGCTGGTCGCCGCGGTGCCCGTGCCCAAGTCGTCGCTCTGACGCCGATGACCGCGACGCCGGCCAAGGAGACCTTCCTCGACCCCGCGCTCCTCGCGCGGATCAGCGACCTGCCGCTCATCGCGCGGATGGTCGTGGACGGCTTCATGCACGGCCTGCACCGCTCCGTGAAGAAGGGGCTCTCGCTCGACTTCGCCGAGCACCGCCAGTACCAGCCGGGGGACGACCTGCGGCGGATCGACTGGAAGGCGTACGCCCGCACCGACCGCTTCTACATCAAGGAGTACGAGGCGGACACCAACGCCGGCGTGCTCTTCGCGCTCGACGTCACCGGGTCGATGGACTACGCGAGCGCCGCGGTGAACAAGTTCACGTACGCGAAGATCCTCGTGGCTGCGCTCGCCTGGCTCACGCAGCGGCAGGGGGACCGCGTGGGGATCGCCACCTTCGGTGACGACCTCGTGGACATGGTGCCCCCCTCGACGCGGCACCTGCAGCTCCTGCTGAGCGTGCTCGGCCGCGCGGTGGCGAAGGGGGAGGGCGCGCTCCCGCTCGCGATCGACCGCGTGGCGGACGTCGCGACGCGCCCGGGGATCGTGATCCTCGTGAGCGACTTCTATGGTGAACCCGAGGCGATCGGCCGGTCGGTGAACACGCTCCGCGCGCGCGGCCACGACGTGCTCGTCTTCCACCTGCTCGACCCGGCCGAGGAGTCCTTCCCGTTCGAGGCGGCCACCGTGTTCGAGGACGGGGAGAGCGGGCTGCGCATGCCGCTGCGGCCGGAGGAGGTGAAGGAGCGCTACCAGCGGATGTTCCGCGCGCACCGCGCCGACCTCGAGGGGCGCTTCGCCGCCGCCGGCGTCGAGTACGTCGCGCTCCGAACCGACCAGCCGCTCGACCACGCCCTCTACGCCTACCTCGACCACCGCCTCTCGCGGAGCCGGGTGCGCTGATGGGACTCGGCTTCCTCGTCCCCGCCTTCCTCGCCGGGCTCGCCGCGATCGCGATCCCGCTGCTGATGCACCTCCGCGACCGGAACGAGGAGACACCCACCCGGTTCCCGTCGCTGATGTTCCTCGTGCGGCTCCCGATCCGCACCTCGGACCGTCGCAAGGTCACGGACTGGCCGCTCCTGCTCCTGCGGGCGCTGGCGGTGGCGATCCTCGTGCTGGCCTTCTCGCGCCCCTTCTTCGGCCGCGACGCGGCGGCGGCGGGCGAGGGGCGCGTGCGCACGATGGTCGTCATGCTCGACCGTTCGATGAGCATGGGGTACGCCGGCACCTGGGCGGCGGCGCGGGACTCCGTGCGCGCGCTCCTCGACGGGCTCGCCACGGACGACCAGGTGGCGCTCGTGCTCTTCGACGAGGAGGCGACGCTCGCGCAGAACTGGACGGCCGACCGTGCCGCCGTGCGGGCCATCGTGGACGCGACCGAGCCGGCCGCGCGCGCGACGGGGTTCGGCGCGGCACTGCGCGTGGCCCGCAGCGCGCTCGTCGCCGCCCCGCCGGGGGCACCCGAGATCGTGCTCGTCACCGACCTCCAGCGGAGCGGGCTCACCGGCGTCGCGGGACTCGCCATGCCGGCGGGCCTGCCGATCCGCGTGGTCTCCGTCGCACCGCCGGCGCGCGCCAACACCGCGGTCTCCTCGGTGGATGCCCGTCGTGTCGCGGACGGCTCGCGCGTGCAGCTGCACGTGCAGGCCCGAGTCACGACCCGCGAACTCCCGGCGCCGCGGTCGGTGCGCCTCGCGCTGGCGCTCGCGGGGCGCGAGGTGGGGACGCGCACCGTCACGCTCCCGGCGGACGGAGAGCTGAACGTCGTGTTCGACCCCGTCACCGCACCCGCGGGCGCCATCAGCGGCCGCGTCACCGTGGACTCCGACGCGCTGCCGGGGGACGACCGCCTCGAGTTCGCGCTCCCCGCGGACGACGCGCTCACGGTCGTCCTCGTGGTCCCCGACGACCTCAACCGCGACGAGACGCTCTACTTCGAGCGCGCGCTCGCCATCGGCCGGGCGCCGGCGGTGCGTATCGAGCGCCGCCGCACCGGTGCCGTGGATGCCGCGACGCTGGCGCGCGCGGGCATCGTCTTCCATTGGGATGTCGCCCCGGCCAGCGGCGCCGCGGGTGCTGGGCTCGACACCTGGGTGCAGGGCGGCGGTGGACTGGTCGTCCTCGCCGGCCCGCGCCTGGGCGCACGCCGCGTCTCGGCGCTGGCCGCGACGGCGGGCGTCAATGGTCAGGCCGACCGCAGCGCGGCGGGCGGCGCCACGGTGGGAGAGGTGCGGATGGAGCATCCCCTCTTCACGCCCTTCCGCGCGGCCCCGGCCGCGCTCAGCGCGCCGCGCTTCCTCCGCTATCCACGCCTCGAACCGCTCGTGGGCTCGGAGGTGCTCGCCCGCTTCGACGACGGGTCGCCCGCGATCCTCGAGCGGACCGCCGGCGAGGGGCGCGTGCTCGTGCTCGCCCCGGGCCTCGACGTGCGCGAGGGCGACTTCCCGCTCCAACCGGCGTTCCTTCCGTTCCTGCGGCGCGTCGCGCTCTACGCGGCGGGCCACGAGGCCGCGCCGCTCTGGCGCAGCACCGGGGAGAGCTGGATGCCGCGCGGGGTCCGCCGAGCCCCGGTGATCCAGGCTCCGGACGGCACACTGCTCCGCCCCGAAGCCACGGAGTTCGCCGTCGCGCTGACCCTTGAACAGGTCGGGGTGTATGCTGCGTATGAGGGACGGGTGGACGGCTCGCCGCGGGACCGGATCGCCGTGAACGTCGGGGCCGCGGAGTCCGACCTGACCCCGGCCGATCCGTCGGAACTGCTGCTCGGCGTCGCCGAGACCGCCGACTCCACGCTCCGCGGCCTCGCGCCCCCGACGTCCGTCGAGATCGAATCGCGCCAGCTGGCGTGGCGCATCCTGCTGCTGGTCGGCCTGCTGCTCCTGCTCGCCGAGTCCGTGATCGCATCAAGAGGCTGGCGCGGGCGCGCCCGGCGTGCCACCGTCGTAGGACCAGCCGCCACTCCGAAGGAGAGCCAGGGATGACCGCCACCGAGCATCTCCACGACCTGCTGCGCACGCTGCGTGTGCAGCGCCGGAACCGCCTCCTGCTCGAGGCGGCGGCCTCGGTCGTCATCGCCGCGGTGGCGGCGATCCTCGTCGGCCAGCTCGTGACGGCGCTCTTCGGACGCACGGGGGATGGCGTGCTCGTCGCGCGCCTCGTCGGGTACGGCCTGGTCGTGGCGGCGGCGGTGCGATTCCTGGTGCTCCCACTCCTCCGGCGCGCGAGCGACGCGGAGTTCGCGCTCTACGTGGAGGAGCACGCGCCGTCCCTTCGGCAGGGACTCATCTCCGCCGTGCACGAGCTCGGCGCTCCCCCCGCGCAGCAGTCGTCGCCCGCGCTCACCGCGCGCGTGGTGGCGCACGCGGTGCGCGACCTCCGCCCGCTGGCCACCGAACGCCGGATCGAGCGGCCGCGCGAGCGGCGCGCCCAGCGCCTGCTGGGCGGTGCCGTCGCCGCGGCCGTGCTCCTGCTCGCCTTCGGACCCGCCGGTGTGCGCGACATGGCGCGCGTGCTCTTCGCGCCCTGGTCGGTGGCGATCGCGGCCACGCCGCCGGCGCCGGCCGTCGAGGTCGAGCCGGGCGATGCCGCGGTGCCGCGCGGCGGCGCGATCGACGTGCGCGCCACGCTCGCGCATTTCACGGCCGACGGCGCCGAGGTCGTCTTCCGCGCCGACAGCGCGGCGGAGTGGGTGCGGCTCCCGATGGGGCGCGAGACGGCGGACGGCGCCTTCGCCGGCCGCCTCTTCGACTTGAGCCAGCCCACCGAGTACTACGTGGAGGCAGCGGGCGTGCGGTCCCGCACGTATCGACTCCGCATCACCGACCTGCCCGCCGTCACGCAGCTCGCCGTGGAGCTGCGCTTCCCCGCGTACACCGGGCTGCCGATGGACCGCACGGAGGATGGCGGGGACATCGCGGCGGTCGCGGGGACGATGGTCACCATCGAGCCCAAGGTGACGCGCCCGGTGCGGAGCGGGACGCTCGTGTTCGATGATGGCCGCACGGTCGCGCTCGAGGCGGACTCCACGGGCCAGCTCCGCGGCCGCTTCCGCCTCGCGACCCCGGGCTTCTACCGCGTGGACCTCGTCGCCGCCGACGGCCGCAGCGTCGCGGGAGGGGTGCAGTACGCGGTGGAGGTGCTGCAGGACCGCGCGCCCCAGGTCCGCATCAAGGAGCCCGGGCGCGACACCAAGGTCACGGCGCTCGAGGAGGTCACGATCGAGGCGCTCGCGAACGACGACTTCGGCGTGCGCTCCCTCGAGCTCCGCTACCGGGTGAACGGCGGTGAGGAGCAGCGGATCACCCTCGCGACGCCCAGCGGGCAGTCGGAGGAGACGCAGGCCGCGCACACCCTCCTCCTCGAGGAGATGGGCCTCAAGCCAGGCGACCTCGTGGCCTACAACGCGGCCGCCACGGATGCCGCGGGCCAGGAAGCGCTGAGCGACGTCTACTTCCTGCAGGTGCGCCCCTGGTCGCGCGACTATCGCCAGGCGGAGTCGGGAGGCGGCGGCGGAGGTGGCGGGGCAGGCGGCGGCGAGTCGCCCGGCGACCTCGTGCAGCGGCAGCGCGACGTGGTGGCGGGCACCTACAACTGGCTCCGCGACAGCGCGAAGACGGCCGAGCGCCAGCGGAACGAGGACGTCACCACGCTCGCCATCGCCCAGGGGAGCCTCCGCGAGGAGGTCGCGACGCTGGCGCAGCGGATGCTCGAGCGCGGCATCACGCAGGGGGACACGACCTTCGCGCAGATCCGCGAGGCGCTCGTGAGCGCCACCAAGGAGATGAAGGTCGCCGAGGAGAAGCTCGGCACCCGCGACGGCCGCGCGGCCCTCCCCTCCGAGGAGCGGGCGCTCCGCGACCTGCAGCGCGCCGACGCGCTCTACCGCGAGGTGCAGATCCAGCAGGGGAACCAGCAGGGGGGCGGGGGAGGCGGCGGCGGCGGACAGCGCGCCGAGGACCTCGCCGACCTGTTCGAGCTCGAGAACGACCGCATGCGCAACCAGTACGAGGCCGTGCAGCAGCAGGCGGCGGCTGGGGGCGCGCAGGAGGTGAACGAGACGCTCGAGCGGCTGCGCCAGTTGGCAGCGCGACAGCAGCAGGAGAACGAGCGGTTGCAGCGGCAGGCCGAGGCGATGCGCGACCGCATGGGGCGCGAGGCCGCCGGCGGAGGGGGTGGCGCGCAGCGCGAACTCGCGCGCCAGGCGGAGGAGGAGGCGCGCCGGCTCGAGCGGCTCGCGCGCGAGCAGCAGTCGCAGGACCTCGCCGAGGCCGCGCGGCAGATGCAGCGCGCCGCGGACGCCATGCGGCAGGCGGCGGGCGGGTCGGAGGCGCAGGGGAGTGCCGCGCTCGAGGAGCTGGAGCGCGCGACGCGCCGCCTGGAGGATTCGCGCAACCGCGACCTGAGTGATGGCATCAAGCAGCTCGCCGACCAGGCGAAGGCGCTCGAGGCGCGGCAGCGCGCGATCGCCGAGGACGTGAAGCGGATGCTCGGGTCGAGCGGCGCGCAGCGCGCCGAACAGCAGCGGCAGCTCACCGAGCGGAAGGACGGCCTGAACGCCGAGGTCGGCCGGCTGGAGGCGGAGGCGGAGCGCCTCTCGCGCGAGGGGCGGCGCGACCAGCCGACGGCGGCGAGCCGGCTGCGCGAGGCGTCGGACGCGATCCGCGAGAACCGGGTGCAGGACAAGATCCAGTTCTCCAAGAGCGTCATCCGCGGCGGTTCACCGGAGTACGCCACCGCGTTCGAGGAGCAGATCGGGGACAACATCGCCGAGGCGTCGGAGAAGCTGCGCGAGGCCGTCGGCGCGCTGGCGGGCGAGTCGGTGGCACGCCAGCAGGAGCGGGCGCTGGAGCAGGCGCGCGCGCTGGTGCGCGGTGTCGAGAGCCTGCGCGACCGCGCGCAGCAGCAGGCGCAGCAGGGCGAGCAGGGGCAGCAGGGCCAGCAGGGGCAGCAGGGGCAGCAGGCGCAGCAGGGCCAGCAGGGGCAGCAGGGGCAACAGGGGCAGCAGGGCCAGCAAGGGCAGCAAGGGCAGCAAGGGCAGCAAGGGCAGCAAGGGCAGCAAGGGCAGCAAGGGCAGCAAGGGCAGCAAGGCCAGGGCGGCGGGCAGCCCGGCCAGCGCGGCGACGGGAATCCGCAGAATGGCGGGATGGCCGACGGCCGCCCCGGCGCCAACCGCACGCCCACCCTCTCGGGCGCACAGCAGCGCCAGCTCTCCCGCGAGTTCGGGCTTCGCCGCGAGGACGCCGAGTCGCTCCGCGAGCTCGCGCGGGCGCAGGGACTCGACGTGAGCGCCCTCAACCGCGCGATCGACGACCTGCGGCGCCTCGAGGCCGGCCGCACGCTCAACGACTACCACGCCACGGAGGCGCTCCAGACCGCGTTGCTCGAACGCCTCAAGGCCTTCGAGTTCGCGCTCCACCGCGAGCTCACCCAGAACGCGGGCCCGAAGTCCGCCCTCGGGGCGCGGTCGCCGGTGCCGAGCGAGTACCGCGCGCAGGTCGAGGAGTACTACCGCTCGTTGGCGCGCCCGCAGCCGCCGACACCGCCCGACCCGCGTCCGTGACCCTCCCCGCGTGACGGGGGCGACCTACGCGCGCCGGCTCGGGCTCTTCTCCGGCACGCTACTGGTCGTCGGGGGGATCATCGGGTCGGGGATCTTCCTGAACCCCGCGGTGGTCGCGCAGCGCGTGGGCACGCCCGCGCTCACGATGGTCGCATGGGCGCTCGGTGCCCTGGTCGCGATCCTCGGCGCGTTCATCTTCGCGGAGCTCGGTGCGCGCGCACCGGCCGCCGGTGGTGGGTACGCCTACCTGCGGGATGCCTTCGGACCGCTCCCGGCGTTCCTCTACGGCTGGGCCCTGCTGCTCGCCATCGCGAGCGGCGCCACGGCGGCCGTCGCGGTCACCTTCGCCAACTACGCCGCACCGCTCGTGGGCCTCGCGCCCGGCACCGAGCGCGCGCTCGCGGTGGGGGCGATCACCCTCTTCTCCCTCGTGAACGTGGTGGGTGTCGCGCCGGGCGCCTGGGTGCAGAACGTCCTCACCCTGCTCAAGCTCGCGGCCATCACCGGACTCGTCCTGGTGGGAGTCGGTGCGTTCGGGGCGCTCGACGCCACCCCCGCGGCGGCGATCGCTGCCGGGTCCGCCGCGGCGCCGGCCGCCTCCGCGCTCACCGTTCCCGATGGGGCGCTCGCCCTCGCCGTCGCGATCGGCACCGCGCTCGTGCCGGTGCTCTTCGCGTTCGGGGGCTGGCAGCAGACGAACTTCGTGGCCGAGGAGATGGTCGATCCCCGACGCGACCTGCCGCGCGCGCTCATCCTCGGCGTCTCGATCGTCGCGGTGGCGTACCTGCTGGTGAACCTCGCCTACCTGCAGGCACTGGGCATCGACGGGCTGGCGGCGAGCACGGCGCCTGCCGCCGAGACGATGGCGCTCCATCTCGGAGCCGCCGGCCGCACGGCGATCGCGATCGGCATCGCCTGTTCCACCGCGGGCTTCCTGATGGTGGTGATCCTGGTGACGCCGCGCGTCTACCAGGCCATGGCGCGTGACGGGGTCTTCTTCGCCGGACTGGCCACGCTCCACCCGCGCACCCGCACGCCCGTGAACGCGATCCTCCTGCAGGGAGCGTGGGCCGTCGCGCTCGTGCTCTCGGGCACCTATGGCGAGCTGCTGGACTGGGTGACCTTCGCGGACTGGATCTTCTTCGGGGCGACGGCGGCCACACTCGTGGTGTACCGGCGCCGTGCTCCCGCAGGCGAGCACTACCGCGCTCCGCTCCACCCCTGGAGCACCGGGCTCTTCATGCTCGCCGCGCTCTACGTGGTGCTCGGTGCCATCGTCTCCAATCCGGTGAATGCGCTGCGCGGATCGCTCGTGCTGCTGGCGGGGGTGCCGGCCTATCTCTGGTGGCGGGGGCGCGGCGGGACCCCTGACACCAGGCCGGCCGCCGCGCCGTAAGTTCAGGCATGGACCAAGCCGTCACGCAGGCAGCACCCGCCGGGGTCACGCAGCAGAGCGCCCCGCCAGCGCCTCCCGCACCGCCGCCGTCACCGAGCGCGCCCTACGTCACCTCCACGGGCGTGGTGCTGAACCCGCCGACGACGGCGGCGGAGATCCGGGCGCTGCGCGACCAGCGCTCCGAACTCTCCAACCAGCTCGTCTCGGCCGCCGGCCGCCGCGAGGAACTCGCCCGCGACATGGCCAGGGCTCCGGACGCCGCGCAACCGGGCCTGCAGGCGCGCATCGACCTCCTCGACGAGCGCATCCTCAAGCTCGAGGCCGACATCGCCGAGAGCGGCCGACTCCTCGTCTCCGCGACGGGAAGTGTCGTGGACGACGCACCCTCGATCCCCGGGATCCCCCGCATGGACTTCACCGCCGTCTCCGTCGTCTTCACGCTCTTCGTCCTCGCACCCATCGCGTTCACGATCGCGCGCAGCATCTGGCGCCGCGGGTCCGCGCCGCCGGCCGACGCCACGCTCGAGCGCGCCAACGCCGAGCGTCTCGGCCGGCTCGAGACCGCCGTCGACTCGATCGCCGTCGAGGTCGAGCGCATCTCGGAGGGTCAGCGATTCGTGACCAAGCTGCTCGCGGAGTCCAAGGACAAGCTGCGCGTCGAGGCGCCGCGCTCGTAGCGCGGCGTCAGCTCGAGTAGTAGGACGCGTTCTCCTCGATGTAGCCCTTGGTGAGGTCGCAGCCGTAGACGGTCGCGCTCCCATCGCCGACGCCGAGGGCGACCTCGAGGTCCACGACCTCGGCGGCGAGCGCGGTGCGCACGACCGCGTCGTCGAAGGTGAGCCGCTCCCCGCCCCGCACCACCTGGAACCCATTGATCCAGGCGTCGGTGGACGCGGGCCGGATCTCGCAGTCGAAGCACTTGCCCACCGCCATCAGCAGGCGCCCGACGTTCGGGTCCGCGCCGTGCACCATCGTCTTCACGAGGGGCGAGTTGAGGATGGACTTGGCGACGGTCGCCGCCTCGCCGGCGTCCCGCGCCCCACGCACCGAGACGCGGAGCAGGTGCTCGGCGCCCTCGCCGTCGCGGCCGAGGATCTCGGTCATCCGCACGCAGCCGGCCACGAGCGCCTCCAGGAAGGCGCCCTCGTCCACGGGGCCCGCGAGGCCGTTCGCGAGGATCGCGCAGGTGTCGGAGGTGCTCGTGTCCGTGTCCACGCTGAGCATGTTGAACGAGCGCGCCACGGCGGTGCGCAGCATGCGGTCGAGCGTGGGCGCGGCGATCGCCGCGTCGGTGAAGATGTAGGCGAGCATCGTCGCCATGTTCGGCTCGATCATCCCCGAGCCCTTGGCCACCCAGGTGATCGTCGACGCACCGACGCTCGTGGAGAGCGCCTTGGGATGCGTGTCGGTGGTCATGATCCCCTCCGCGCCCACCAGCGGGTCCGTCTGGAGGTCCGCCGCCATGCCCCGGATGCCGGTCTCGATCTTCTCCACCGGGAGCTGCACGCCGATGACGCCGGTGGAGCTCACGAGCACGCGGTCGGCCCCCGTCCCGATCTCGGCGGCGGCCGCGGCGGCCATGCGCCGCGCGTTCTCCAGTCCGCGCGCCCCGGTGGCGACGTTGCTCACCTTGCTGTTGGCGACGATCGCCCGGAGCGTGCCACCGCGGATCGTCTCGCGGCCGAGCACGATCGGCGCGCCGGGGAAGTGGTTCCGGGTGAAGACGGCCGCGGCGGCGGCGTCCACGTCGCTCACGAAGAGTGTGAGGTCCCTGGCGCTGGGCTTGAGGCCGACGTTGCGGCTGGCGCACCGGAAGCCCGTGGGGAAGCGCGGGGGGTCGTGGAACGTCGGCATCGCGGAGGTCGGGTGGGGCGGGAAAGGGGAGCGCGGAAGTTATCGTGCCACGGCGGAACCGCGCCACGCGAGGCGGCGGGCGGCTGGCGGGTTCGCGCGCCCGGGGACGCGGTTAACATCCCCGTCCGCCTGGCGTCAGATGGACAGAACCGGGTGTCCACCACGGACGCCCGCACCGCAGATGCCAGGAGAGGACCATGAAGCACCCCATCCCTCGTTCCTTCCTCGTGCTGGGCGCGCTGATGCTCGCGCTGCCCTCGCTCGCGCCGGCCCAGCCCGGCACGGCTCCCCGCCGGCCGGCTCCCGAGGGTCCGCAGGGCGCTCCGGGCGCGCGCGCCGAGCTCCCGCCGATGGACGTCACGGCGCTGCTCAACGCGCGCCGCGCGCTCGACCTCACGCCGCGCCAGGTGGCGCAGCTCGACTCGATCGAGCGCTCGCTCGTCGCGGAGCGCCGCCAGATGGAGACCCGCATGCGCGCCATGGGCGACTCGGTGCGCGCGTCGGTGCAGGGCACGGCCCCGGCTCCCGGCGAGCGCGCCGACCGGCGCCGCGGCGTCGCCGATTCCGCCATGCGCGCCCGGATGGAGACGCTGCGCCCACAGATGGAACAGATGCGGCGTCGCGACTCCGCCTCGCGCGCCGCGGCCCAGCGGGTGCTGACGGACGCGCAGCGGCAGCAGGTGCGTGAGATGCAGGCGGAGGAGCGTGGTCGGCAGCGCGGGATGCGCGAGGCGCGGCAGGGCGGGCGCGGCGGTGCGATGCGCGGAGGCCCGCGCGGCGGTGCGCGTGGCGGCGCGCGAGGCCCAGGGGACGCGCGGGGAGCGCCGGGCGCGCGCGGGGACCGCGGGATGCGTCCGGGCCGATCGCCCGGCGCGCCCGCGCGCCGTCCGTAGCATTGCGGCCGGGAGGGAAGGAGGGGCAGACTAGTGGGGTCGTCTGCCCCTCCTTCCAATTCGGAGACTCCCGTGCCCGAGATCGTCGACGCTCCCACCACGCCGACACCAGAGAAGGCGTCCCTGCTCGAGGACTTCATCGACATCTTCACGAGCCCCTCCCAGGTGTTCGCGCGCCGTGCGGACTCCGGGTTCGTCGTGGTCACGCTCGTGCTCACCCTGCTGATCGGCGTGCTCTACTTCGCCAATCGCGGTCCGATGCAGGGGATCATGGACGCCGAGTTCGGGCGTGCGGTGGCCGACATCCAGGAGCAGAACCCGGGCATGACCGCCGAGCAGGTCGAGGGGATGCGCGGGATCATGGAGATGAGCGCGACGTTCGGCGTGATCGTCTTCATCCCGATCATCGTCCTGGCGCTGGGCTTCGCGACCTGGCTGGTGACGAAGCTCTTCGGCGGATCGATCGCGTTCAAGGCTGGCCTGATGATCGCCGCGTACTCATACCTGCCGCGCGTCGTGGAGTCGGTGCTCGTCGCCGTCCAGGGTCTGGTCCTCGACACCTCGACCATGACCGGCCGCTACCAGCTCTCACTGGGGGTCGGGCGCTTCATGGATCCGGCGACGACCTCGGCGGGGCTCCTCGGCGTGGTGGGCCGGATCGACCTCTTCACGATCTGGATCACGATCCTCATCGGGATCGGCATCTCCGTCGTCGCGAAGATCCCGCGCGAGAAGGGGATGATGGCGGCGGCCGTGATCTGGGTGATCGGCGCGGTGCCGGCGCTCTTCCAGTTGGTGACGGGGACGTGAGCCGCTGACCGATCGCGCGCGGCGGTCCGTCCCGGGCGCCCAGCCCTAGGCGAGCCGCCGCGCGAAGCAGTGCTTCTCGCCCACCTCGAGTTCCGTCTTGTCGACCTTCACGTAGCGCGAGATCTTCTCGGGATACGTGGTGAGTGGCACGCGCTCGAACCCGCTCGAGAGGAAGAGGTCGTCCGAGTAGGACACCGAGAAGAGCTCGATGTACCCGCGCGAGCGCGCGAGCTCCACCGCCGCGGCGATCAGCGCGCGGCCATGCCCGAGCCCCTGCGCGTCCTGCTCCACCGCGAGCGAGATCACCTCCGCCACCGAGGGGGAGTACTCGTCGAGCGCCACGCACCCCACCACGCCCCCCGTGGCATCGCGGAGCACGCGATAGTCGCCGAGGTGGTTCGCGGCGAACTCCGGCGTGCGGGCCAGCGTGAGGCCTGACGCCGAGAAGCGGTTGTTGAGCGAGACGAGCATCGGGATGTCCGTCTCGTTCGCGCTGGTGATGCGGGTCATCGTTCCACTGCCTCGAGCCGTGAGAGGGCGATCCGGATGGGGATGATGGTGGCGGCCACGCAGAGCAGCGCCGCCGAGCCGAACCCGAGGATCATCTCCGTGGGGTCCGCCGGCGTGCCGAACGCGCGTGCCGAGAGGTAGCCATAGACGGGGCGCGCCTCAAGGATCACCACCCCGCCGATCACCACCACCGACGCCATCATGTACAGGAGCCCGCCGAACGAGGTGGGGATCTGCGCGGCGTTCTCCGTCTCGAACTGCGGGAACATCGTGCCGAACCCCATCGCGAGCCCCGAGAGCGCGAAGGTGAGGAGCGTGATGCTCGCCACCGAGACGAAGAACATGAAGTCGCTCACCTCCAGCAGTGCGTTCGTCACCCCGACGATCGCGAGCGCGAGCACCAGGAACGGGAGCGTCCCCACCCAGAACTTCGCCCAGAGCAGGTCGCGCACCTCCATCGGGCTCGACCGGAGGAGCCAGAGCGTGCGCCCCTCGAGCGAGACGCCCGGGAAGATGAAGCGGGCCGCGATGGACGCCAGCACGAAGCCCGCGAGCACCAGGTTCAGGAAGGGCACCACGTTCACGAGGAAGAAGGTGATCCCCTCGCCCCGCAGCGGGAGGTACTTGATGTTGAAGACGTAGACCACCACGAGCACCGCGAGCAGGATCAGCTGCGACCACTGCGTCGTGTCGCGGAAGAAGAGCCGGAGCTCCTTCATCACGAGCTCGCGGCGCAGCACGCCGAAGGGGCTCAGGAGCCGCCGCCCAATCTGCGCCAGCGTGCCCCCTCCCGTCACGACCCGCTGCGCGCTCTCCTGCGCCTTGCTGAACCCGGTCATGTAGAGCCAGCGGTGCAGGAGCGCGCCGAGCACCACGGCCGCGGCGGCGGTGGTCCAGAGCAGGTAGAGCGAGAGCCACTCGGGCCGGTCGTTCAGGAACCCCATCGTCGAGCGCTGCACCCACTCGCTCGGGAGCAGCGGCGAGGTGGGCGTGCGGAGCACGGAGATGAAGTCCATCAGCGAGCGGAACCCCTCGGGGCGCGCCAGTCGCTCCGGACGGATGAGCCGGAAGAGGAGGACGATGCCGCCGGCCGTGAGCACGGCGATCACCGAGAGGATGTCGCGCGTGCGGTGCGCCGGGAAGATGTTCACGAGCAGGAGCGTGATCGCGCTCCCCACCACCGCCGGGATGATGAAGAGCGGCACCATCAGCGCGATGACGAGGAAGGGGAAGCTCCACCCGCCATCGTAGGCCACGCCGTACGCCGCGAACATCGGGATCGATACGAGGAACACCATCCAGCTCGACGCCAGCACGGTCTCCAGCAGCTTGGCCCCGTAGAGCCGGAACCAGTCCACCGGCGCCGCCACGAGCATGTCGAGGTCCTTCGCGAGGAAGAAGCTCGAGAGCGAGGTGATCACGTTCGAGAGGAGCAGGATCGAGGTGAAGCCGAGCAGGATCAGCCCGAGCAGCTTCCCCGCGAGCAGGGCCCCGATCTCCTCGACGCCGCGGAAGTAGCTGAGCAGCCGGTAGAGCACGCCGAACACCAGCGCCCAGAAGAAGAAGCCCGTGACGCCGAGGATCGCGAAGCGGGCGCCCCGCCCCTTCTCCCCCTGCATGGTGCGCGAGCGCGCCGTGAGCCACTTGGGGAGCAGGAGGTGCAGGAGGGGCGGGTCCGGGAGGGGCCCGACCGCGCGGATGCTCCCGCTCGAGCTCCGGCGCGGCGGCAGCACGTCCACGGCCGCGAGGGACTCAGGCGTCGAGGACATCCACCAGGTTCCGTGCGGCGTTCTCGCCCGTGAGGCGGAGGAAGATCTCCTCCAGCCCGCGCTCGCCTCCCTGCAGGTCGCGGCGCAGGTCCGCCATCGTCCCGTAGGCGCGGATCTTCCCGTTCACGATGATCGCGAGCCGGTCGCAGAGCGACTCGGCCACCTCGAGCGTGTGCGTCGAGAAGATGATCGTGTGCCCGCGCCGCGTGTACTCGCGGAAGAGGTCCTTGAGGATCTTCGCCGCCTTGGGGTCGAGCCCCACCATCGGCTCGTCCACCACGATCACCTCGGGACGGTGCACGAAGGCGCTCGAGATGATCAGCTTCTGCCGCATCCCGTGCGAGTAGCTCTCCACGAGCTCGTCGCGCCACTCCTCGAGGTCGAAGAGCGCGAGCAGCTCGCGCCCGCGGTGCTCCACCTCCTCCCCCTGCTGGTCGTAGAGCCCCGCGACGAAGCGCAGGAACTCGGCCCCCGTGAGCTTCTCGTAGATGAAGGGCCGGTCGGGGATGAAGCCGAGCTTCGACTTCGCGGTGATCGGGTCGGCCGCGACGTCCACGCCGGCGACCCGGATCGTGCCGCTCGACGGCTTGAGGATGCCCGCGATCATCCGGAGCGTGGTCGTCTTCCCGGCGCCGTTCGGCCCGAGGAAGCCGAAGAGCTCGCCGCGCGGCACGACGAGGTCGATCCCGTCCACCGCGGTGAAGTCGCCGTACTGCTTCGTGAGCTTCTCGATCTCGATCATCGTGCGTCCAGGACCTCGATCCGGAGGTTGCCGACCAGGCGGAGCAGTTCCCCCTGCCGCGTGAGCCCGCCGCGCACGAAGCGCAGGTGCGCCGCGTCCGCGGGGAACTGGCCGAACGTCGGGTCCACCGCCACCCAGTCCGCGAGACGCACCTCGGGCCAGGCGTGGTAGTAGAACTTCCCATCCACGTACGCCACGCCCGTCGCGATGCGCGTGGGGATCCCCGCCGCGCGCGCCAGTGCCGTGAAGAGCTGCGTGTGCTCGTTGCAGTCGCCGCGCCGCGTGCGGAGCACCTGCAGCGCGTTCGGCACGCTCACGGTGATCTCCTTGGCGAGCGAGTCGTGCACCCAGCGATTGATCTTCTCGGCCACCACGCGCGGGTCGCGGTCGCGGCCGGCGATGCGCACCGCGAGCTGGATGATCTCGCGCGCGTCGGCCTGGAGCAGCGGCTCGGCGCGAAGCTCGGGCTCGAAGCGCTGGCGCCACCCTGCGGTGCGCGTGGCGAGCGACCAGTCCGCCCGCAGCGCCTCCTCGCGTTCGCGCTCGATCGTGAGGTCGTTCCCCTCGAGCCGCTGGCGCCCTCCCTGCAGGTCGAAGCCGGTGAGCGAGACGCCACTCAGGCGCACCCGGAGACGGTCGGGACCGTCCTTCCCCGGGAGCGCGCCGGCCGCGATCGCGGTCCCCTCGAGGATGCCCCCCGCCGGCGCCGTGGACGTGCTGGGGGTGGCGCCCCGCGTGCGGCGCCAGTTCTCGAACGCGATCTCGTACGCCATCCGCCGGAGCTTGATGCCGCCGGGCTGCGTGGTCTCGACCACGCGCCCCTGCGCGTCCACCCATCCGGTGAATCCCGCCGCGTCCTCCGGCGCGAGCCGCCACGCGCGCACCGTGTCCACGAGGGCGGGCACGAACTCCATCCGCGTCGAGTCGAACGCCGCGCTGTCCACGAGCGTGAAGAGCGACTCCGCGGTGAACCGGAGCTTCATGTCCTGCGTCGTCATCGTCCGCGGGTCGAAGCTGGCGATCGTGACCGTGCGCCCCACCGCCGGGTCGGCCACCAGCATCGCCGCCGCCGGGATCAGCGTCGGGAGGAGGATCGGCCCGCCGACGCGGATCCGCTGGCTGTCCGCCGGCTGCCCGGGGAGCTGCAGCACGAAGGAGACGACCGAGTCCCCCTCCGCCTGCCCGGTGACGCTCATCGGTGAGTCCGCGGACTCGAACTGCACGTCGAACGCGCGGAGCGCGAGCGCGCGCGAGAGGGTGATCACGCTCCGCGCGGACGCGCGGAACACCCCCGTGCCGAGCGGGAGGTCGGCCGTGAAGTAATCCACCACCTCGAACGTCGTCGTCGACGTGTCGATGGTCGTGGAGGCGAACCCGATCTGCCGCCCGTCCTGCTCCACCACGTAGAAGCTCGTGCTCGGGCCGAGGCGCATGGCGGCCTCGGCGAGCACGGCCGAGCGCTCACGGAAGAACTCGCGGTCGACGAGCGCGCCGAGCCCGACGCCCCAGGCGAGGAGGATCGCGGCGGCCGCGATGGCGCGGTTCCGGCCGCGGGTGCGCGTCGCGCGCTTCGGATCCGTGGGGGCGGCGGGGGTGGTCATGCCGTCACGCGCGCTGGGCGTCCCGCGCCCGGCGGTAGTAGGCCGCCGCGTCTCCCGGGCGCCCGAGCCGGTCGAGCACGATCCCGACGCCCTTGAGCGCGCGCCAGTGGTCCGGCTCGAGCTCGGCCGCGCGCTGGTACGCCGCGAGCGCTCCCTGGAGGTCGTCCGTGTGGTTCAGCGCCTCGCCGATGAAATAGTGCGCCGTCGCGTTGTCCGGTTCGAGCGCCACGCCGCGCTGCAGCGGCTCGATCGCGTCGCGCCACCGGCCGCGCCGGCAGGCGAGGATCCCCGTCTGCAGCTCCACCTCGGCGGCGTCGGGCCGCAGCTTCGCCGCCGCCTTGATCATCTTCGCGGCATCCGCGTAGCGGAGTTTGGCTCCCAGCGCGCTCGCACGCGCGCAGGCGATTCCGAAGGCGTCGGCACCGGCGGCCTCGGCCGTGTCCAGCACCGTGAGCGCGGTGGACGCGTCCCCCTTCTTCTCGAGCGCCGCGACGTAGGCCAGCGCACGTACGGAGTCGCCGGGTGTCTGCTCGTGGGCGAGCCGCAGCGCCTCGATCGTCGGGCGGTTCGCGCGCGAGGGAGGCGCCTCCACGGCGGGACGCGCGGGCTCCGGGCGCGCCGCCTCGTGCGCCGCGACGCGCGCCGCGTTCGCGCGCGGGTCCATCGTCACGCGGATCGGCATCACCGGCGTGGCCTTGCTCGTGGGAGCGGCCACCCCGTCCACGCGCCGCCCCGCGAAGCGCGGCTCCTCCAGCTCGCTGTCGTCGTACGACCACTCCCCGCACACCGGCGGCTCGCGCACCGGGATGACCACGATCTCGTCGTCCGGGCCGATCGTCTCCAGCGGCACCAGCGGCACGCCCTCGAACATCCCGAGCGGCAGCTGCTCGGGATCGGGCGCGGAGGGTGGCTCCTGGGGGGCGAACGGGTTGGTGGACAAGGTTCGAGGTGGGAGGTGTGAGGTGGGAGGGGTGAGGTGGGAGGGGTGAGGTAGGAAGACTCCGGAATCTAAGCCTCGGTCACCGCCCGGGCCCCCTCCGCGCCGAGAAGTCGCAGTTCCTCACATCTCCCCTCTCCCATCTCACATCTGCCGTTCGGTCTCCTTCCAAAAATCCGCGCCGCTAGCGAACTTGCGTGACTATGCCCGGCGACGCCCTCATCATCCGCGGTGCCCGCGAGCACAACCTCAAGAACATAGACGTCACGATCCCCCGCGATCGCCTGACGGTCATCACCGGTCTCTCGGGGTCAGGGAAGTCCTCGCTCGCGTTCGACACGATCTTCGCGGAAGGCCAGCGCCGCTACGTGGAGTCGCTCTCGGCGTACGCCCGCCAGTTCCTCGGGCTGATGGAGAAGCCCGACGTCGACGCGATCGAGGGGCTCTCCCCCGCGATCTCCATCGAGCAGAAGACCGCCGGCGCCAACCCGCGCTCCACCGTCGGCACGGTCACGGAGATCTACGACTACCTCCGCCTCCTCTACGCGCGCGCCGGCACGCCCCACTGCGCCAACTGCGGGCGCGCCGTCGAACGGCAGTCCCCCGCGCAGATCGCCGACCAGGTGCTCGCCTGGCCCAGCGGCACGAAGATCGAGATCCTCTCCCCCCTCATCCGCGGCCGGAAGGGGGAGTTCCGCGAGCTCTTCGAGGACGCGCGCAAGCAGGGCTTCGTGCGCGCGATCGTCGACGGCTCGCTCATCGAGCTCGCGGACCCGCCCAAGCTCAACCGCCGCCAGAACCACGACGTCTCGGTGGTCGTCGACCGGCTGACGGTCCGCAAGGAGGACCGCGGGCGCCTCACCGACTCGATCGAGACGGCGCTGCGGCTCGCCGAGGGCCTCGTGGAGGTCGTGCGCCACGACGACACCGAGGGGAAGCACCTCTTCTCCGAGAAGTACGGCTGCCCCGACTGCGGCATCTCCCTCGCTGAGCTCGAGCCGCGCCACTTCTCCTTCAACTCCCCCTTCGGCGCCTGCGGCACCTGCAGCGGCCTCGGCACCAAGCGGAGCGCGAGCCCGGAGCTGATCCTCGGCGACCACTCGATCTCCATCCTCGAGGGCGTCGTCCTTCCGTGGGGGGAGCCGGACGGCTACCTGCGGCGCGTGATCCTCCCCGGGCTCGCGAAGCAGCTCAAGTTCGAGCTCAACACGCCGTGGGGAGAGCTCCCCGACCGCGTGAAGTTCGAGCTCCTCTTCGGCACCTCGGGCAAGAAGAAGGGGGAGGAATCCGCGCGCTGGGAGGGGATCCTCGCGAACGTACAGCGCCGGTACACGGAGACCAACTCCGACTCGGTGCGCAGCGACCTCGAGGGGTACATGGTCGTGGCCGAGTGCCCCGACTGCAACGGGAAGCGCCTCAAGCCGGAGTCGCTCGCGGTGACGCTCGCCGGGCGGAACATCGGGGAGTTCACCGAGGCCTCCGCCGCCGACGCGCTCGCGTTCGCCGAGAGCATCCCCGTGCGATCCAACGGGAAGCCCGGGATCGATGCGGGGATCGCCGGCCCCATCCTCAAGGAAGTGCGCGAGCGCCTCCGCTTCCTCGTGGACGTCGGCCTGGACTACCTCACGCTCGACCGCTCCGCGGAGTCCCTCTCGGGCGGGGAGGCGCAGCGCATCCGCCTCGCCACGCAGATCGGCTCGCGGCTGGTCGGCGTGCTCTACATCCTGGACGAGCCGAGCATCGGGCTCCACCAGCGCGACAACGCACGCCTCCTCGGCACGCTCAAGCGGCTGCGCGACCTGGGGAACACGGTGCTCGTGGTGGAGCACGACGAGGAGACGATCCTCGAGGCCGACCACCTGATCGACCTGGGGCCGGGCGCCGGCAAGCATGGTGGCGAGGTGATCGCCGAGGGCACCGTCGACGCGGTGAAGAAGGTGAAGCGGAGCATCACCGCGCAGTACCTCACCGGGGCGCGCACCATCCCGATGCCCGAGGAACGCCGAGCGCGCGACCCCAAGCGCGTGCTGCGCGTGGAGGGCGCGCGCGAGCACAACCTGCAGAGGATCGACGCCGAGTTCCCGCTCGGGCTCTTCGTGGCGGTCACCGGCGTGTCGGGCTCGGGGAAGTCCACGCTGGTCGAGGACATCCTGCAGCGCACGCTCGCGCGGCACTTCTTCCGCGCCCGCGTGATCCCCGGCGCCCACGACCGCGTGGTCGGCCTCGAGCACCTCGACAAGGTGATCGACATCGACCAGACGCCGATCGGGCGCACGCCGCGCTCCAACCCGGCGACGTACACGGGGCTCTTCACCCCGATCCGCGAGCTCTTCGCGGAGATGCCGGAGGCGAAGCTCCGCGGGTACGGCCCTGGCCGCTTCTCCTTCAACGTGAAGGGCGGGCGCTGCGAGGCGTGCCAGGGGGACGGGCTCGTCAAGATCGAGATGCACTTCCTCCCCGACGTCTACGTCACCTGCGAGCAGTGCCGCGGCAAGCGCTACAACCGCGAGACGCTCGACGTGAAGTTCCGCGAGATGAGCATCAGCGAGGTGCTGGAGCTCACGGTGGAGGACGCGATGGCGCACTTCGAGAACCAGCCGCGCATCCACCACAAGCTCGTGACGCTCAACGACGTGGGGCTCGGCTACATCCACCTCGGCCAGAGCGCCACCACGCTCTCCGGCGGCGAGGCGCAGCGCGTGAAGCTCGCCACCGAGCTCAGCAAGCGTGACACCGGGCGCACGCTCTACATCCTGGACGAGCCCACCACCGGGCTCCACTTCGAGGACGTGCGCGTGCTCCTCGAGGTGCTCCACAAGCTCGTGGACAAGGGGAACACCGTGCTCGTGATCGAGCACAACCTCGACGTGGTGAAGACGGCAGATTGGATCGTCGACCTTGGGCCCGAAGGTGGAGCCGGGGGCGGGCGGATCGTCGCCGCGGGGACGCCCGAGGAGGTGGCGAAGACCAAGGGGTCCTACACGGGGCAGTACCTGAAGAAGGTGCTCAAGGGGTAGCGTCGGCGGCGCGCAGGTAGCGCTCCGCCACCTGCTCCAGCCGGTCGTCACCGGCAGCGGTCGCCTCGGCCAGGACGCGCTCCACGTGCCGCACCAGCCGTGGCTCCCCCCACTTCACGCCCGTCGCCACCTCCGCCTCGGCCACCTCGCTCACCCGCGCGGCCTCGAGGAGCGCCCGCGCGACCGCCGCGTCGAACCCTGGGTCGTCGGGCGAAGGCAGGTCGAAGGTCATCCGCTTGCGCGGCGGCTCGTGGTCCTCGTTCACGAAAGCGCGTGACATCCGTCCATTGTAGCTAAGTTCCACGCACCATGGTCTCCATCCTCGACATCATCGGGCCCGTGATGGTCGGCCCGTCCTCCAGCCACACCGCGGGGGCCTGCCGCCTCGGGCTCATCGCGCGCGACCTCGTCGCGGGCACGCCGCAGTCGGCGCTGATCGAGCTGCACGGCTCCTTCGCGCGCACGGGGGAGGGGCATGGCACCGACAAGGCGATCGTCGGCGGCCTCCTCGGCTTCCGCCCCGACGACGAGCGGCTCCGCGACGCGCTCACGATCATGGAGAAGGAAGGGCTCCCCTACCGCTTCGAGAAGACCACCCTGGGGCCCGAACCCGAGGTGCATCCCAACTCGGTGCGCATCACCGTGGAGCGCGAGCACCGGAAGCACGTGATGGTCGGCGCCTCCCTCGGCGCCGGCCGCATCAAGGTCAGCCAGATCGACGGCTACCCGGTGGAGGTCGACGGCTCGAGCCACACCATCGTGCTGGTGGCGGAGGACATCAAGGGATCCATCGCGCGCATCGCGGGCATCCTGAGCGACGACGGCGTGAACATCGCGACCCTCCGCCTCACCCGGAAACACCGGGGCGGGGACGCGTTCATGGTGATCGAGGTGGACGAGCGCCCCGCGGACAGCGTCGGCGCGGACCTCAAGGCGCTCCCCTGGGTGCGATGGAGCCACCGCATCGACAAGGTGGGGGGCTGATGTACACCGCCCTCCACGACGCCATCCGCGACGCCGAGGCGCGCGGCGTGACGCTCGCCACGGTCGCGCTCGAGATCGAGTCGCGCGACCAGGGGCGGAGTGTCGAGGACATCCGCTCCGCGCTCGGTCGCGCGCTCGCCGTGATGCGACATGCCGTGGAGCAAGGGCTCACCGGCGACCTCCGCTCCGCCTCGGGCCTCGTGGGTGGGGACGCGGCCAAGCTCCGCACCGGACCCGCCGGGCCGCTCGCAGGCACGGTGTTCCGGGACGTGTTGATGCGCGCCCTCGCGGTGCAGGAGGTGAATGCCGCGATGGGGGTGATCGTCGCGGCGCCAACGGCCGGCGGTGCCGGTGTGCTCCCGGCCGTGCTGCTCGGCATCGCCCAGAAGGAGAAGGTCGACGACACGCGGCTGGTCGACGCGCTCGCGACCGCCGGGCTGATCGGCGCCGTGGTCGCGCACCGGGCCTCCCTCTCGGGGGCCGAGGGGGGGTGCCAGGCGGAGACCGGGGCGGCGGCGGGGATGGCGGCGGGGGCGGCCACGGAGATGCTCGGCGGCTCTCCCGCGCAGGTGGGGCACGCCGTCGCGCTCGCCCAACAGGGGACGCTCGGCCTGGTCTGCGACCCGCTGGGCGGGCTTGTCGAGCTGCCCTGCGTGTTCCGGAACGCGACCGGTGCCGCCATCGCGCTCGCGGCCGTGGAGATGGCCATGGCGGGGGTGGAGTTCGCCATCCCGGCCGACGAGGTGATCGACACCATGGGGGAGATCGGCCGGGAGATGGACGTGCGGTACCGGGAGACCGCGGGGGGCGGGTTGGCGGCCACCCCGACGGGCCGGCGGCTCGCGAAGGACCGGCTCACCCAGATCAAGCGGGCGTAGCAGCGGAGTCGCCCGGTCGCCTCGCCGGGCGCCGTATCTCCCGCCCCCGACTGGCGTTGCGCCGCTCAGGGGTGAAACTTTCCGACACACTCGGCGCGTAGGCCCACGCGTCCCCTCACGCAAAGGTTCGTCATGGTGACCCCGGAACAGATCGAAGGCTTCCTCGGCCGCCTCGCGGCGGAGGGCGCCTCCTACAACGAGGTGGAGCCCGGTCTCTGGGCAGTGCACCCCGGTGGCGAGCTGGACCTGACCGTCGTCATCCATCACTCCCCCCCGGTGGTCGTGATCCGGGTGAAGGTGATGACCCTGCCCGAGAAGAAGAAGCAGTCCGACGGCCTCTGCCGCCGGCTGCTGGAGTTGAACGCGACCGACCTGCTCCACGGCTCCTACGGGATCCAGGGGGAGGAGGTGGTCCTGACCGAAGCGCTGGAACTCTCGCACCTCGACTTCGAGGAGTTCCTGGCGAGCTACGAGAGCATCACACTGGCCCTCGCGTCACACCTGCGCGAGCTGGCGACCTTCAAAGAGGCGCGCTGACGATGGGGATCTTCGACCGGCTGGCCACGCTCCTGAAGTCCAACATCAATGACCTGATCTCCAAGGCGGAGAATCCGGAGAAGATGCTGGACCAGATCGTGACCGACATGCGGAACCAGCTCGCGCGCGCCAAGCAGCAGGTGGCGGCCGCGATCGCGGACGAGAAGCGCCTCAAGGACCAGGCGGAGGCCGAGTACAAGGCGGCGGCCGACTGGGAGGCGAAGGCGATGCTGGCGGTGAAGGAGGGGCGCGACGACCTCGCCAAGCAGGCGCTCGTGCGGCACGGCGAGCACCTCGAGCACGGCCAGACGCTCGAGACCACCTGGCAGGCGCACCAGCTGGAGACGGAGAAGCTCAAGAACTCGCTCCGAGACCTGAACGACAAGATCGAGGAGGCGAAGCGGAAGAAGAACCTCCTCCTCGCCCGCCAGCGCCGCGCGCAGGCGCAGCAGAAGATCTCCGAGACGATGAGCTCGATGTCGGAGAAGTCGGCCTTCGAGGCCTTCGCGCGGATGGAGGAGAAGATCACCTCCAACGAGCGGATGATCAAAGCGAGCTCGGAGATCGACGAGGAGTTCTCGGGCGACCGCCTCGCGCACGACTTCAAGCGGCTCGAGAAGACGGCCGGCGCCGCGAGCGCCGACCAGCAGCTCCTCGCGCTCAAGCAGAAGATGGGGCTCCTCGGCCCCGGCGCGGCCGCGCCGCCCAAGCGCATCGGGGCGGGTGAGGAGACCGTGAACGCGGACGTCGAGGAGAAGGGGAAGAAGTGATCGACCCCGCGGTGCGGAAGGTCTGGATCCTTCCGGGCTTCACCGCGATCCTCGTCACGGTCCTGCTCGTCTGGCTGGCCGGCACCGTCGCCGACCTGCTCCTCCTGCTCTTCCTCGGGATCCTGCTGGCCGTCTACCTCTCCTCGGTGACGGACCTGCTGGTCGCGCGCACGTCGATGCCGCGCGGCGCCGCGTTCGCGATCGCGGTCGTCGTCTCCCTCGCCGCCCTGGTGGGGATCGGCTTCCTCCTCATCCCGCCGGTCGTGGAGCAGACGCGCCAGCTCCTCACCGTGCTCCCCGAGGTGGTAGGGGAGTGGGAGGCCGGCCTCGAGCGGATCGTCGCGCGCATCCCCGGGATGGAGGACGTCCTCGTCCCCGGGGAGCACCGGATCTTCGCCGTCGCGCTCGAGGAGGCCCAGCGCCTCATGGGCGAGCTCGTCCCGCGCCTCTTCGACACGCTGCACCTCGTCGTGAACCTCGTCGCCGTGCTGGTGATGGCGATCTACTTCGCGCTCCGGCCCGACCTCTACCGCGACCTCGCGATCGCGGTGACGCCCCCCGCGTACCGCGATGCCGCGACCGAGGTGATCACGGCGGTGAACGAGACGCTCCGCGCCTGGACCATCGCGCAGCTGCTGGCGATGACCACGCTGGCGGCGCTCACCGCGGTGGGGCTCTGGCTGCTCGACGTCCCGTACTGGCTCGCGTTCGGGATCTTCACCGGGCTCGTGGCGATCGTCCCCTTCTTCGGTACCTTCGTCTCGACGCTGCTCCCGGCGCTCTTCGTGCTCCCGGGGCCGGACGGCGGCACGCGCGCGCTCCTCGTGATCCTGCTCGGCACGGTGATCCACGTGGCCGAGAACCAGCTCGTCATCCCGATGCTGATGCACCGGAAGGTGGACCTCCCGCCGGTGCTCACCATCATGAGCGTGCTCATCTGCGGCAAGCTGCTCGGGCCGTTCGGGCTGCTGGTGGCGGTGCCGACGCTCGCCGTCACGATGGTGCTCGTGCGCCGGGTGCTGATCGTGCGAGTGTACGGTGACGCGGCGTCGGCCAAGCCGGTGCTGCAGCCCGTGCTCTCGCGGCGCGAGAAGAAGGCGCGGCAGGAGGCGGAGCGTCGATCGGGGGAGTTCCAGGAGCCACCCGGGCCGTAGGTAGCGCGGGCCTCGACTGCGCTTTCGATGGGCACGGCACGAAGGCGATGACGGTGCGCCGTCGATCCCGCCCATCCTTCGCGGGTGATCACCGACCCCCGCCCCTCCGTGCTCGAGTTCGAGCAGGTCACCCGGCGCTGGCGCTCCGGGATACTCGGGGCCGGGCGCGAGGAGACCGCCCTCGACTCCTGCACGCTCCGCGTGCACGTGGGTGAGGTGGTCGTGGTGACGGGCGCGGGGGGCTCCGGGAAGAGCACCCTCCTGCTCCTGGCCAGCGCGCAGACCGCGCCGACCAGCGGCACGGTACGCTGGGGAGGCGCCCCCGAGCCGGACGCGGTGCGACCGCAGCTGATCGGCGCGCGCCCCTGGGAGTACAACTTCCTCACCGTGCGGCAGGCGCTCGCCTTCCACGCCGATGTCCTCGCGCTCCGCAGCGCGGACCTCCCGCCGCGCACCCGCTTCGTGCCACTCATGGCGACCGTGGGACTGCGCGGCCGTTCGCGTTGCCGGCTCGGCGAGCTGAGTGCGATCGACCGGCTGCGGGTGGTCGTGGCGCAGGCGCTGCTCGCGGAGCCCGCGCTCATCTGCTGCGAGGAGCCGCTCGCCTTCTGCGGGCCGGCGGAGCGCCATCTCGGCGCTCGGCTCCTGCGGTCGGTCGCCGCGCGGGGGATCGGGATCCTCGTCGCCACGCGTGACGAGGCGGGCGCGGAGGACCTCGCGCTCGCCGACCGCGTGGTGCGACTCGACCGGGGGCGCGTCGCCCCGCGCGCTCCCGGGCGCAGCGTGCTCGAACTCTCCGTCCCGAGCCCGGAGGACGCGATGCGTCGCCTGGCGGGTCGGCTCCCCAGCCTCGCGCGCCGCGGCCGTCGGCTCCGGGTGGCGCTCCACGCCACCTCGCCCGAGGCGGTGCTCGCGCTCTTCCGTGACGCGGGGGTGCGCGTGCGGGCGTCGCGCGTGGCCGAGGAGCGCGCGCCGTTAGGCGCGCCGTTGCCCG
The DNA here is from genome assembly GCA_011525845.1 of Gemmatimonadaceae bacterium. Lineage (GTDB taxonomy): Bacteria > Gemmatimonadota > Gemmatimonadetes > Gemmatimonadales > Gemmatimonadaceae > Pseudogemmatithrix. The sequence continues at coordinate 113,359 of WYBP01000002.1, forward strand.
CGCGCGGCGCGAGTCCGTAGCTTTCGCGGATGCCCGGGTTCAAGCTCTACAACTCGCTCTCCCGCACCGTCGAACCGTTCGCGCCCGCGGACGGCGAGACCGTCAAGCTCTACTCGTGCGGGCCGACGATCTACAACCCGGCGCACCTCGGGAACTTCCGCACCTTCCTCTTCACGGACCTGCTGCGGCGCGTGCTGCAGCTGCGCGGCTGGAAGGTTGACCAGGTGATGAACCTCACCGACGTCGACGACAAGATCATCAAGCGGGCGACGGAGCAGGGGAAGACGATCCGCGAGGTGACCGACCCGGTCGCGAGCATCTTCCACGAGGACCGGAAGTACCTGCGCATCGCGGACGCGGAGCACTACCCGCGCGCCACCGCGTACATCCCGCAGATGATCGCGCTCGTGGAGCGCCTCGTGCGCAACGGCGTGGCCTATCAGGCGGAGGACGGGTCCGTCTACTTCGCCATCCGCAAGTTCGCCGGCTACGGGAAGCTCTCGCGGCTCGACACGCGTGAGATCCAGAGCGGCGCGCGGGTGGCGCAGGACGACTATTCCAAGGAGAACGCGCAGGACTTCGCGCTCTGGAAGGCGGCCAAGCCCGAGGACGAGGCGTGCGGGGCGGCGTGGGACTCCCCCTGGGGGCGCGGGCGTCCGGGCTGGCACCTCGAGTGCTCGGCGATGGCGATGGCGATCCTCGGGGAGACGCTCGACCTGCACACCGGGGGGATCGACCTCATCTTCCCGCACCACGAGGACGAGATCGCGCAGAGCGAGGCCGCGACGGGGAAGCCCTTCGCGCGCTGCTGGTGCCATGGCGAGTTCCTCCTCACCGACGGCGCGAAGATGGCCAAGCGGGTCGGCAACGTGCAGAACGTCGCGGACCTGCGCGCGGAGGGGGTGAGTGGCGCCGCCGTGCGGCACTTCGTGTACTCCACCCACTACCGCAAGCAGCTCAACCTGTCGGGGGACGCGCTCGAGGGATCGATGGAGGCGGTACGGCGCGTCGCGGACTTCGCGGAGCGGCTGGCGGCCGCCAAGGGCGGGACGCGGGCGCTGGACGACGCGGCGGACCGGTTCGAGAACGACTTCCGTGCGGCGCTCTTCGACGACCTGAACGCCCCCGAGGCGATGGCCGCGCTCTTCACCTTCATCCGCGTGGCGAACAAGGAGCTCGACGCCGGCGGGACGGACGCGAGTGCCGTCCACCGGGCGCGCGAGGTGTTCGCGCTCGCGGACGGGATCCTCGACATCGTGCCGGAGCCGGTCGAGGCGGATGGCGCGCTGGCCGCGTGGGTGGAGGGGCAGCTCGCCGCCCGGGCGGAGGCGAGGGCGCGCCGCGACTTCGCGGCGGCGGATGCGATCCGCGACGCCCTGGACGCGAAGGGGATCGTGATCGAGGACGGGGCCGGGGGCACGCGCTGGAAGGCGACGCGCTGATTGACGCTCCGCATGGTCCCGACTATCCTTCGAAGCTCGCGCAGGAGATCGGTTTCGCCGACGTAGCTCAGTTGGTAGAGCACCCGATTTGTAATCGGGCGGTCGCGAGTTCGAGTCTCGCCGTCGGCTCTCGGATCAGTGGTCCCGTGGCCGGCGGATGGTGCGATCGATGTCGCGGTGGGGTACCCAAGTGGCCAACGGGAGCAGACTGTAAATCTGCCGGCTTATGCCTTCGAAGGTTCGAATCCTTCCCCCACCATGTGACGGCAGATGTGAGGTGGGAGAGGGGAGCGGTGAGGACCCTGGGATAGTCTGCGGGAGTAGCTCAGCTGGTAGAGCGCAAGCCTTCCAAGCTTGATGTCGCGGGTTCGAGCCCCGTCTCCCGCTCTGTGAACGGCAGGTGTGAGGTGTGAGGAGGGAGGTGCACGGGCGGCACCTGACTGCACGCGTAGCTCAGTTGGTAGAGCACGCCCTTGGTAAGGGCGAGGTCACCGGTTCAATCCCGGTCGCGTGCTTTGGGCAGGAGGGGAGGGGCCTCGGCGAGTCCGGGGCCCCTTTCGCGTTCGGGGGCCGGCGAGGGGGCGACGCCCCGGCGGGTGGAAAGGCGCGTGGGGGCAGGACTTGCACGCGGTCCTCCGTCCCTCTACCTTTCAAGGCTCGCCACCCTGCGCCCGTTTCCCGGGCCGTCGGGTGGCCCGGCGCGTCCCCGGTCCGGGCGCCCGTGAACCCGATTCCGCCGAGAAAGCCATGCCGCGCGACAAGATCATCCTCGCGTGCAGTGATTGCAAGAACCGCAACTACTTCACCACCAAGAACAAGCGGCTCCACCCGGAGCGCGTCGAGTGGAAGAAGTACTGCCCGCGCTGCAACAAGCACGTGCTGCACAAGGAGACGAAGTAGATGGCCACCGAGGTGACCGTCGCCCCGAGTCTCCCCAGGCGCCTGTACACGTTCTACAACGACGTGGTGGCGGAGATGAAGCGCGTCACCTGGCCGGACTGGCCGCAGGCGCGCCAGCTCTCGATCGGCGTGATCATCCTCTCGCTCTTCATCGGCCTGGTGATCTGGCTGATGGACCTCGTGTTCCAGGCCATCCTGGTGCGGGGCATCCCGTCGATCTTCGGAGCCTGAGCCCGTGAGCCACCGGTGGTACGCGGTCCAGACGACCTCTGGGCATGAGAACAAGGTGCGGATGCTGGTCCAGCGGAAGATCGACGCGGATCCGGCACCCGCGGACGCGCGTGCGGTCCGGCAGGCGCTGGTCCCCACCGAGCAGGTGGTGGAGATCAAGAACGGCAAGAAGGTGACCGTCGAGAAGAAGGTCTTCCCGGGCTACGTGCTCGTGGAGATGGAGCTGGGCGAGGAGACGCTCCACATGATCAACGCCATCCAGGGCGTGATCAAGTTCGTGGGGAAGGATCGCGACCCGCAGCCTCTGCGCGACGACGAGGTGAAGCGCCTGCTGGGCATCGCGGTCGAGGAAGAGGAAGCCGAGCCGAAGGAGGAGATCCCGTTCCTCGTCGGGCAGGCGGTGGCGATCACGGACGGCCCGTTCACGGACTTCAACGGGACGGTCGAGGACGTGATGGCGGACAAGGGGAAGGTGCGGGTGTCGGTGTCGCTGTTCGGGCGGCCGACGTCCGTCGAGTTGGACTATCTGCAGCTGAAGGGGCACTAGTCGGACTGCAGATGTGAGATGGGAGAGGGGAGGGGCGCGCCCGTGCGGGCGCGCCTTGGCGGCACGAAGGGTCGGATGCGAGGCAGTTCCTCACATCTCCCATCTCCCATCTCCCCTCTGCCGGTTGATGCCTTTGCGCGGGGCAGCTGCGAGACGCAGCGAGTAGCGCACCGTCGGATACCACAACGACGCTAAACGGAACCGTGGGAGTCAGCGGTTGACGCCAGCGCATTCGCTCTCGGATGCCGCCCGCCGCCGCTTCACGTACAGAGGAAGGCAATGGCAAAGAAGGTCACCGGTTTCGTCAAGCTGCAGATCCCTGCAGGCAAGGCGAATCCGGCCCCGCCGGTCGGCACCGCGCTCGGTCCGCAGGGGATCAACATCATGGCGTTCTGCAAGGAGTTCAACTCCCGCACGCAGGGCCAGGATTCGATCCTCCCGGTCGAGATCACGATCTATGCCGACAAGTCGTTCTCGTTCATCCTGAAGACGCCCCCCGCGGCGTTCCTCGTCAAGCGCGAGGCCGGGATCGAGAAGGGCTCGGGTCAGCCGAACCGCAACAAGGTCGGCTCGATCACGAAGGCGCAGGTCCGGAAGATCGCCGAACTCAAGATGCCCGACCTCAACACCGACTCGATCGAGGGTGCGATGGCGATGGTGGCCGGCGCGGCCCGCTCGATGGGCGTGGAGGTCAAGGAATGAAGACGCACGGCAAGAAGTTCCGCGCGGCCGCCGAGAAGGTGAACGCCGCCGCGACGTACGCCCCGAAGGCCGCGCTCGAGCTCGTGAAGAGCGGCGCCTTCGCCAAGTTCGACGAGACGGTGGAGATCGCCGTCCGCCTCGGCGTGGACCCGCGGCACGCGGACCAGGTGGTCCGTGGCACCGTGGTGCTCCCGGCGGGCACGGGCAAGACGATCCGCGTGCTGGTGATCGCGGTCGGCGAGAAGGCGAACGAGGCCCAGGCCGCGGGCGCCGACTTCGTGGGCGCGGAGTACATCCAGAAGATCAAGGACGGCTGGACCGACTTCGACGTGATGATCGCCACCCCGGACCAGATGGGGCAGGTCGGTCAGCTCGGCCGGGTGCTCGGCCCCCGCGGCCTGATGCCCAACCCGAAGGCGGGCACGGTGACGTTCGACGTCGCCCGCGCGGTGAAGGAGACGAAGGCCGGCAAGATCGAGTTCCGCGTCGACAAGGCGGGGAACGTGCAGGCCGCCATCGGCAAGGTGTCGTTCGGCCTCGACTCGCTCGAGACGAACTTCACGGCGTTCATGGAGCAGATCATGCGCTCCAAGCCCGCCGCGGCGAAGGGTGTCTACGTCCGCACGGTCGCGGTGTCCAGCACGATGGGCCCCGGTGTCCGCATCGATACCAACCCCTACCGGTAACCGACGATGAAGCGATCCGACAAGGACCAGCTCGTCGCCGAGCTGAAGACGAAGCTCTCGGGCGCCGAGGGCGTGTTCTACACCGACTTCACGGGCCTGAACGTGAAGAGCATGACGGAGCTCCGCCGCCGGTTCCGCAAGGCGGGCGTCGAGTACGTGGTGATCAAGAACACCCTCGCGCTCCGCGCGGTGAACGAGGCGGGGCTCACGAGCCAGCGCCTGAAGGGCCCGACGGGCGTGGTGGTGGCGAAGGACCCCATCACCGCGGCGAAGCTGCTGCACGACTTCGCGAAGGAGAACGACGCGAAGCCGAGCGTGAAGGGCGGCCTGTACGAGGGCGCCCAGATCGACGAGGCGACGGTGAAGAAGCTGGCGTCGCTCCCGACGCGCACGGAGGCGCTCTCGATCCTCGTCGGCACGTTCAACAGCGTGCTGATGATGTTCGCGCTGGCGCTGGAAGCGAAGAAGACCCAACTCGAAGGTTCGAACTGATCCCCCAGGCGTCTGCCTGATCACACGCCCCAGGGATCCCTGGGGGAACACTTTTGGAGAACGGAACAATGGCTAACGCGACCCTGAGCAAGGACGAGATCCTCGAAGCGATCGGCAACATGTCGGTCATCGAGCTCACGGACCTGATCGAGGCGTTCAAGACGAAGTTCAACGTGACCATCGCCGCCGTCGCCGCTGGTGGCGCCGCGGGTGGTGGTGGCGCCGCCGCCGCCGCGGTCGAGGAGAAGACGGAGTTCGACGTCGTCCTCAAGGAAGCCGGCGGCAAGAAGATCCAGGTCATCAAGGTGGTCCGCGAGATCACCGGCCTGGGCCTGAAGGAAGCGAAGGACATGGTCGACGGTGCGCCGCAGACCGTGAAGGCCGGCGTCTCGAAGGACGAGGCGGCGCAGGTCAAGGCCAAGCTCGAGGCCGAAGGCGCGACGGTCGAGATCAAGTAAGGGCGAGGGGCACCGCCCGGCGCCGGCCCTCGCGGGCCGGCGCCGCGCGGAACTCCTTCCACCCTCACTTGGTCCCGCTGATGTCGCATTCGCTCCCTTCGCTCCACATCTGAAGCTCCTTTCGCCTCGCTCCGGACGGGTCCGCCGTCCGGGGGCGAGGCGGTTTTCGCCTGTTCACGGGTGAGTCCCGGGTTGCCATGATCACACAGATCTCTTTCGGAAAGCTCGAGCACGGCATGGGTATGCCGGACCTGCTCGACATTCAGACTCGCGCGTTCGAGTCGCTCCTCCAGCTCGACGCCGCGGCGCATGACCGCGAGGACGTCGGTCTCGAGCGGGTCTTCAAGGACCTGTTCCCGATCGCCGATGTCCACGAGAACTTCTCGCTCGACTTCAAGCGCTACACGCTCGGCGAGCCGAAGTACTCGGTCGAGGAGTGCATCGAGCGCGACATGACGTACTCGGCGCCCCTCAAGGCGACGCTCGTCCTCACCGTGTTCGAGGAGAACCCGGCCGACGAGAAGAAGAAGCGCGTCAAGAACCAGATCGAGAAGGAGGTCTACCTCGGCGAGCTGCCCCTGCTCACCAAGCTGGGCACCTTCGTGATCAACGGCGCGGAGCGCGTGATCGTGAGCCAGCTGCACCGCTCGCCGGGCGTGGTGTTCGAGGAGAGCACGCACCCGAACGGGCAGCGCCTGATCTCGTCGCGCATCATCCCGTTCCGCGGCTCGTGGGTGGAGTTCACCGTGGACATCCACGACGTGGTCTTCGTCCACATCGACAAGAAGAAGAAGTTCCCGGCCACGGCGCTGCTCCGCGCCTTCGGCTACGGCACCAACGCGGACATCTACCGCCTCTTCTTCGGCGTGCGTGAGCTCGACCTCACCAAGCGGAAGGAAGGGCGCGACCGCGAGGTCATCGGCGCGATCATCGCCGAGGCCGTGGAGCTCCCGGGCGAGGCGACCGCCGAGGACGCCCCGAAGGCCAAGACCAAGAAGGCCAAGGCGGAGCGCGAGCGCGCCGAGGCCGCGATGCTCGTGGCCGAGGGGGACGAGCTGACCGAGGAGGTGTTCAACCGCCTCCGCCGCCAGAAGATCGACAAGATCAAGGTGTTCGCGTCCTACCAGTCGGTGGACCTGCGCGACGAGCTCGACGCGTTCGAGAGCGGCGAGCGGAACCCGGCGCGCACGCTCGCGCTCGACGTGGTCGAGCCCGGCACCGGCGAGGTGCTCGCCGAGGCGGGACAGTCGCTCAACGTCACGCTGGTGAAGCGGCTCCGGAAGGCGGAGATCGCCAAGGTCTCCTGCTTCGTCGCCTCCGGGCGCGCGGAGTCGATGCTGATCAAGAACACGCTCGCCAAGGACCCGACCAAGTCCGAGGACGAGGCGCTCAAGCAGATCTACTCGCTGCTCCGGCCGGGCGACGCCCCGAACAAGGAGACCGCGAAGCAGGCGCTGGAGCGGCTCTTCTTCTCGCCGAAGCGCTACGACCTCGGCCGCGTGGGGCGCTACAAGATCAACCAGCGCCTGCACCTGAACACGCCGGCGAGCCACACCGTCCTCTCCACCGAGGACTTCATCGCCATCATCCGCTACCTCGTGGAGCTCCACGAGGGGCGCGGGCACGTGGACGACATCGACCACCTCGGCAACCGGCGCATCCGCTCGGTGGGCGAGCTGATCGCGAACCAGTTCTCCGTCGGCCTCTCGCGCATGGCGCGCCTGGTCAAGGAGCGCATGAGCATCAACCAGGACAGCGAGAAGATCTCGCTCGACGACCTGGTGAACGCGCGCACGGTCTCGGCCGTGATCCAGGCGTTCTTCGGCTCGTCGCAGCTCTCGCAGTTCATGGACCAGACCAACCCGCTGGCCGAGCTGACGCACAAGCGGCGCCTCTCGGCCCTCGGACCGGGCGGCCTGACGCGCGAGCGCGCGGGCTTCGAGGTCCGCGACGTGCACTACTCGCAGTACGGGCGGATGTGCCCCATCGAGACGCCGGAAGGGCCGAACATCGGCCTCATCACGTCGCTCGCCTGCTTCGCGCGGGTGAACGACCTCGGCTTCATCGAGACGCCGTACCGCGTGGTGAAGAACGCGAAGGTCACGAACGAGATCGCCTGGCTCGACGCGAACCGCGAGGAGGAGGCGGTGATCGTGCAGGCCAACGCGCGGCTGAACGCGGACGGGACGTTCGTGGACGACCTCGTGCTCTGCCGCCAGCAGGCGGACGTGCCGCTCCTGCCGCCCTCCAAGGTGGACTACATGGACGTGGCGCCGGAGCAGCTGGTCTCGATCGCGGCGGCGCTGATCCCCTTCCTCGAGCATGACGACGCGAACCGCGCGCTCATGGGCTCGAACATGCAGCGGCAGGCCGTCCCCCTCCTCAACCCGCAGACGCCGTTCGTCGGCACCGGGCTCGAGGAGAAGGTGGCGGTGGACTCGGGCGCGGTGCTGATCGCGCAGCGTCCGGGCGTGGTGACGCGCGTGACCGCCGACGAGATCATCGTCGACGCGGGGGGCGGCTCCAAGACCAACCGCGACGCGAACGCGCCGCTGCAGCGGCTCATGCAGCAGGACCGGTACAAGCTCAAGAAGTACCGCCGCACCAACCAGGACACGGCGCTCAACCAGCGCCCGCTCGTCACCCTCGGCCAGAAGGTGAAGGCCGGGGACGTGCTGGCCGACGGCGCCGGCACGCAGTACGGCCAGCTCGCGCTCGGGTCGAACGTGACCGTCGCGTTCATGCCCTGGTACGGCCACAACTTCGAGGACGCGATCGTGCTCTCGGAGCGCCTGGTGAAGGACGACGTCTACTCGTCGATCCACATCCAGGAGCACGAGCTCCACGTCCGCGACACCAAGCGGGGCCAGGAGGAGATCACGCGCGAGATCCCGAACGTCTCGGAGGAGTCCCTCGTGGACCTCGACGAGCGCGGCATCGTGCGCATCGGCGCGCACGTGCGCCCGGGCGACATCCTCGTGGGCAAGATCACCCCGAAGGGGGAGACGGAGCTCTCGCCGGAAGAGAAGCTCCTGACCGCGATCTTCGGCGAGAAGGCGAAGGACGTGAAGGATTCGTCGCTCAAGGTCTCGCCGGGCGTCGAGGGCGTGGTGATCGACGTGAAGATCTTCTCGCGCGTCGAGGACCAGGTCGTCGAGAAGGACCGCGGCGAGCGGATCGGCGAGGTGCGCCGGCTCGAGGGCGAGGAGAAGATCCGCGTCAACGACGTGCGCGACGACGAGATCAAGGCGCTGCTCGACGGGCAGGTGGTCGCGCTGGCGCTGCAGAACGGCACGGTGGAGGAGGCGATCCCGGCGGGCACCAAGCTCGGCGGGAAGTTCCTCGAGGACCTGCGCCTGATCACGCTCGACCTGAAGACCTTCCGGGTCGAGGACAAGAAGGTGAACGCGGCGGTGCGCGAGATCATCGACGCGGCCGACGCGGTGAAGGCGAAGATCGAGGAGAAGGCCGAGGAGCGGATCGACCGCATCCTCCAGCCGGACGAGCTGCCCCCGGGCGTCATCCAGCTGGTGAAGGTCTACCTCGCCGAGAAGCGCAAGATCTCGGTCGGCGACAAGATGGCGGGCCGGCACGGCAACAAGGGCATCGTGGCGCGCATCGTGCCCGAGGAGGACATGCCCTTCATGCCCGACGGCACGCCGGTGGACATCGTGCTCAACCCCCTGGGCGTGCCCTCGCGCATGAACGTGGGGCAGATCCTCGAGACCCACCTCGGGTGGGCGGCGAAGATCCTCGGGTTCTATGCCAAGACGCCGGTGTTCCAGGGCGCGAACGAGCGCGAGATCGGCCTGGCGCTCCGCCTGGCGGGGCTCGAGTGGGTGAAGGGGTCGCTCGACCTCGAGTGCGACGCGCCGGGGATCACCCCCGACGAGGTGCGCGCGATCCTGGCCGAGTTCCGGCCGGAGAGCGGGCACTCGGACAAGGTGGAGCTCCTGCATGACGCCTCGCTCAACGACCTGAACGGTCGCGGGCTGGGCGCGGCGGCCAAGGCCGTCTACAAGCGGGTGTTCGACTACCTGCACGCGGCGGCGGCGGAGCTGGCCGCGCGCGAGGCGGAGGCGACCACGCACGCGATCGCGTTCCACGAGGAGGCGATCAAGGCGGAGGACACGCCGACGCAGCAGAAGGCGGAGTTCAAGAAGGCGCTCAAGGAGCTCGAGAAGCGCGCGGCGCTCGACGCGGCGTCGCTCCTCGAGGCGATGGGCATGCCGGCGCTGGCCGGTGCGCTCGGCAAGAAGGGCGAGACCGACGTCGACGCGGCGGCGGTGGAGCTCATCAAGCGGGGCGGGCTGCTCCCGGGCGGGAAGATCCGCCTGCGCGACGGCCGCACGGGCGAGGGGTTCGCCAACCCCGTCACGGTCGGCCAGGTCTACATGCTGAAGCTCAGCCACCTGGTGGACGACAAGATCCACGCCCGGAGCATCGGCCCCTACTCCCTCGTCACGCAGCAGCCGCTGGCGGGCAAGGCGCAGTTCGGCGGCCAGCGCTTCGGCGAGATGGAGGTGTGGGCGCTGGAGGCGTACGGCGCGGCCCACACGCTGCAGGAGATCCTGACGGTGAAGTCGGACGACGTGAACGGCCGGAGCCGGGTGTACGAGGCGATCGTGAAGGGGCAGAACCTGCCCGAGCCCGGGACCCCGGAGTCGTTCAACGTGCTCGTGAAGGAACTGCAGGCGCTCGGTATCCATGTCACGATGGATTCGCACGCCGAGGGAGGCCACGCCGGCATCTCGTCACCCTTCGGCAATGGCAGCGAGGAATAACTGATGATCGATTTCCGCAGTGCGCGCGAGAAGAGCGCGTCCGCGTTTGACTACATCCAGATCCGCATCGCCTCCCCGGAGGAGATCCGCGGCCCCAAGGACCAGAAGGAGCGCGAGCGGCTGGAGATGGCCGGCATGCGCAGCTGGTGGTCGTGGGGCGAGGTCACCAAGCCCGAGACCATCAACTACCGGTCGTTCAAGCCGGAGAAGGATGGCCTCTTCTGCGAGCGCATCTTCGGTCCGGTGAAGGACTGGGAGTGCCATTGCGGGAAGTACAAGCGCATCCGCTACCGCGGGGTGATCTGCGACCGCTGCGGCGTCGAGGTGACGCTCAGCAAGGTGCGGCGCGACCGCATGGGGCACATCGAGCTGGCGGTGCCGGTGGCGCACATCTGGTTCTTCAAGACCCTGCCGAGCCCGATGGGCAACCTCCTCGACCTCACGCTCCGTGACCTCGAGAAGGTGGTGTACTACTCCAACTACGTCGTGATCGACCCGGGGGAGCAGGAGGTCTCGGCGAACGACCTGCTGGACGAGGACCAGTTCCTGCAGCTGCGGATGAAGGCCAAGGAGGAGGGGGACAGCGCCTTCCACGCCGACATCGGCGCGCCGGCGGTGCGCGAGCTGCTCAAGCGGCTCGACGTCGACAAGGTGGCCGACGAGCTCCGCGCGCAGATCCTGGTGGAGACCTCGCAGCACAAGAAGAAGGCGCAGCTCAAGCGCCTCAAGATCGTCGACGCCTTCCGGAACTCCGGGGACCACAGCGGCACGCGCAACAAGCCGGAGTGGATGATCCTCGACGTGGTGCCGGTGATCCCGCCCGACCTGCGGCCGCTCGTGCCGCTCGACGGCGGGCGCTTCGCCACGTCCGACCTGAACGACCTCTACCGCCGCGTGATCAACCGCAACAACCGGTTGATGAAGCTCATCTCGCACCGGGCGCCGGAGGTGATCCTGCGCAACGAGAAGCGGATGCTGCAGGAGGCGGTGGACGCGCTGTTCGACAACGGGCGCCGCTCGAAGGCGATCCGCGGCCGCGGCAAGCGCCCGCTCAAGTCGCTCTCGGACATGCTGAAGGGCAAGCAGGGCCGGTTCCGCCAGAACCTGCTCGGCAAGCGCGTGGACTACTCGGGCCGCTCGGTGATCGTGGTGGGCCCGGAGCTCAAGCTGCACCAGTGCGGCCTGCCGAAGGCGATGGCGCTGGAGCTCTTCAAGCCGTTCATCATCCACAAGCTGGTGGAGAAGGGGATCGCCGAGACGGTGAAGCGCGCCAAGAAGATCGTGGAGCGCGAGTCCGAGGAGGTGTTCGAGATCCTCGAGGAGATCATCCGCGACCACCCGGTGCTGCTCAACCGCGCGCCGACGCTCCACCGCCTGGGCATCCAGGCGTTCGAGCCGGTGCTGGTGGAAGGGAAGGCGATCCGCATCCATCCGCTCGTCTGCGCGGCGTTCAACGCCGACTTCGACGGCGACCAGATGGCGGTGCACGTGCCGCTCTCGTACGAGGCGCAGCTCGAGTGCCGCGTGCTGATGCTGTCGTCGAACAACATCCTCAAGCCCAGCGACGGCCGCCCGGTGGCGGAGCCGTCGCAGGACATCGTGCTCGGCTGCTACTTCGCGACCAAGGCGCCGATCGGCTTCGACGCGCTCCTCAAGGACGAGAAGGCGCAGCTGGGGCTCCGCACGTTCGGGTCGGCGGCGGAGATCGAGATGGCGCTCGCGCTCGGCCAGCTCACCGTGCACTCGGCGGTGCGCTACCACGCGCGCGGCGAGGGGGACACCCGGAAGTGGGTGACCACCACCGCGGGACGCGTGCTCTTCGACGGGATCGTGCCGCCGGAGCTGCCGTTCCAGAACCGCGAGATGAAGAAGAAGGCGCTGGGCGAGCTCGTGTTCGAGTCGTACCGCCAGGCGGGGCTCTCGGGCACGGTCGCGTTCCTCGACCGGCTCAAGGACTTCGGCTTCCGGAACGCCACCCGCGGTGGCGTGTCGATCGGGATCGAGGACCTCGAGATCCCGAGCGAGAAGGAGACGCTGCTCGAGGAGGCCACGGCGCGCGTCACGCGCTTCCAGAAGGCCTACCAGACGGGCAACATCACCAACGGTGAGCGCTACAACAAGGTGATCGACACCTGGACGCACGCGAACAACGACATCGCGGACGCGATGGTGAAGCGCATGCGCGAGTCGCAGGACGGCTTCAACACCGTCTTCATGATGTTCGACTCGGGTTCGCGTGGCTCGCGGGACCAGATCCGCCAGCTGGCCGGCATGCGCGGCCTGATGGCGAAGCCGCAGAAGAAGCTCACGGGCGGCATCGGCGAGATCATCGAGAACCCGATCAAGTCGAACTTCCGCGAGGGGCTCTCGGTGCTCGAGTACTTCTCGTCCACCCACGGCGCCCGCAAGGGCCTCGCGGACACGGCGCTCAAGACGGCCGACGCGGGGTACCTCACGCGCCGCCTCTGCGACGTCGCGCAGGACGTGACGATCAACGAGGAGGATTGCGGCACCGTGATGGGGCTCGAGATCGCCGCGCTGAAGGAGGGCGAGGACATCATCGAGCCGCTGGCCGAGCGCATCGTCGGGATCGTGGCGGCGGAGGACGTGACCGATCCGCAGCTGCTCGACGAGGCGGGACGGCCGCAGCTCCTGGTCGAGGCCGGCCAGATGATCGACGAGGAGACGGCGACGGCGATCGAGGAGGCGGGGATCGAGACGGTGCGTATCCGCTCGGTGCTCACCTGCGAGGCCAAGCGCGGGCTCTGCCGGATGTGCTACGGCCGCAACCTGGCCACCATGCAGATGGTGGACCTGGGCGAGGCCGTCGGCATCATCGCGGCGCAGTCCATCGGCGAGCCGGGCACGCAGCTCACGCTGCGCACCTTCCACATCGGCGGCACGGCGGCCCGCATCGCGGAGCAGACGGCCCGGAAGTCGAAGGTGGCCGGCATCATCGAGTACGGCGACCGCCTGGTGCACGTCACCAACCCCGACGGGCAGGACATCGTCACGTCGTACGAGGGCGAGCTCTACGTGCGCGCTTCGAGCGACAAGAACGCCCCGGTCATGGCGCGGCTCGCCGTGCCGCTCGGCGCCATCCTGATGGTGAAGGACGGCGACGAGGTGAAGAAGGACCAGGTGATCTTCACCTGGGACCCGTACACCAACCCGATCATCGCCGACGTCGCGGGCGAGGTGCGGTTCGTCGACCTCGTGGACGAGGAGACGATCTCCGAGGAGCTCGACGAGCTCACCGGGCTCCGCCAGCGCGTGGTGGTCGAGGACCGGGAGAAGAAGCTGCACCCGCACATCGAGATCTGGCAGAAGAAGGGCGGGAAGGAGAAGAAGGTCCGCGACTTCGTGATCCCGGTGGGCGCGCAGCTGATCATCGCGGACGGCAGCGAGGTCGCGGCCGGCCAGACGATCGCCAAGATCTCCCGCGAGGCGTACAAGACGCGCGACATCACGGGCGGCCTGCCGCGCGTGGCGGAGCTCTTCGAGGCCCGGAAGCCGAAGGACCCGGCGACCATCTCGGAGATCGACGGCGTCGTGCGGTTCGGCGACATCAAGCGCGGCAAGCGCGAGATCTTCGTGCACCCGCTGGAGCCAAACGGCTCGCTCGACGAGACGCAGCAGCCCCAGCTGTACGAGGTGCAGGCGGGCAAGCACCTGCGCGTGCACGAGGGCGACCGCGTGCGCGCCGGCGACCGCCTGAGCGAGGGACCCGTGAACCCGCACGACATCCTGCGGATCAAGGGCCCCCGCGCGGTGCAGGAGTACCTCCTGAATGAGGTGCAGGAGGTCTACCGGCTCCAGGGCGTGAAGATCAACGACAAGCACATCGGCGTGATCGTGCGCCAGATGCTCCAGAAGGTGCGCGTCGTCGAGTCCGGCGACACCGAGTTCCTCGAGGGGGAGAACGTCGACAAGGCGGTCTTCCGCGACGCGAACGACAAGGCGAAGAAGAAGAAGGAGAAGGCCTCGCAGTCGGAGCCGCTCCTCCTCGGCATCACCAAGGCGTCGCTCACGACGCAGTCGTTCATCTCGGCCGCGAGCTTCCAGGAGACCACCCGGGTGCTCACCGATGCCGCGATCCGCGGGGCCAAGGACAACCTCCTGGGCCTCAAGGAGAACATCATCATCGGCCACCTGATCCCCGCCGGCACCGGGATGTACCGGTACTCGGACGTGGACATGGACATCACGCCGCCGCCGGCCCCGGTGCAGGAGTTCGGGTTCGGCGAGCTGCCGGCCAGCTTCCTGACGCCGCCGGCCGAGGCGGATGCCTCGCTGCTGGCCTCGCCGGCCGACGAGGGCTGATCGGGCGGCGGATGTGAGAGGGGAGAGGGGAGAGAACGGAAGGGGGCGCATCCACGGTGGGTGCGCCCCCCTCGTGCATCTCACCCCCGTGCCCCGGCGCGTCAGGCGGACACCCCTGGAGGCCGAGGGTGCGGACGCGCGCCGCGCTACGGTCGCGCGGACTCGAGGCGGGTGAGGCGTTCGCGCGCCTCCCGGATCTCGCGAGGGTCCGTCCGACCCGCCGTCACGGGGTAGCGCGCGACCAGGCGGCGATAGGCGGCCGCCGCCTCCTCGGGACGGCCGAGTCGCTCGTGGAGGCGTCCCCGCTCGTAGTCCGCGAACTGCCAGTCGAACTGCCCTTCGTACCCGAAGGCGGCGGTGCGGGCAGCCTGGTCCCAGGCAGCGAGGGCGGCGGAGTCCTCGCCGACGGCCACCAGCGCCCTGGCGTAGAGCACCTGGATCTGGAGTGAGAGCGAGTCCTCCACGAATGCGGTGCGGAGTGCCGTGCGCGCGGCGGCCGCCCGCCCGGCCGCGAGGTGCTGCGCCCCCTCGACCGCCAGGATCACCGCACGCTCGCCGGCGTTCTCCGGGCGAGCCACGCGCCGCATCCGTGCCAGCACGGCCTCTGCCTCGCGGCGCCCGCCCGCCTTCACCTGCGCGAGCGCGACGAAGGCGAGCGCCCGCGCCTCCAGCGTCTCGCGCAACGCGATCGCGGTGGCGCGCCCCAGCGGTGCCTCGGCGGCGGCGCGGTCGCCGATGGTGAGGAGGAGGTCCGCGTGGAGCGCCTCGTTGCGCAGGGCCGAGGTCCACTGCCGGTCGGCCGTGCTCTGGAGCGCGGCGTCGGCGAACGCGCTGGCGGCGCGGGACCAGTCGCCAACGAGGGCGTCGAGGAACCCGTTCGAGCGCAGCCCGCGCGCGCGATCGAGGGACCCGCGCGCAGTCATGCGGTCGAAGGTCGCGCGGGCGGAATCCGGGAGGCCGGCGCCGATCAGGATGGCGCCGTACTGCTGGTTGTAGAAGGTGTTGTACTCCAGCGCCGGGTCGAGCCGGAAGGCACGCTCGTAGTGGAAGCGCGCGGAGTCGAAGCCCTCCCGCTGGCCCGTGCGGCGTGCGTTCGAGAGCCAGGTGCTGCCCAGGTTCAGGATGCCCACGGTCGGAAGGGGCGCCAGCTTCTCGGCCTCGGCGTACGCCTCGCGCGAGGCCTGGTCCTGCCCGGAGATGTAGAGGTAGAATGCGAGGCGGAGCCACGCCCCCGCGTCGCGCGGACGGCGTGCGAGGTAGCTCCTGCTGTAGTGCACGGCCACGCCGAGGTCGCCGCGCGCGTACGCGTCGGCGATCTGGATGGTCAGGAGCTCGTCGAGCGGGAGCCGGTCGGCCTGCGCGAGCGCCCGCTGGAAGTGGAAGGCGGAGCGCGGGAGGTTGTTGTTCCGCGCGTACGCAGCGCCGAGCTGGGCGTGCGCGGAGGCGAAGGTGGAGTCGGTGGCCACGGCGCGCGCGTACAGCGAGATCGCCAGGTCCTCATTGTTCCGGCGCGACGCCTCTCGCGCCTCCGCGAAGTAGTGCAGGGCCGCCAGCGACGACGTCGTGACGTCGGGGAGGGGCACGGCCTCCGTCACCGCCGCTGCCGCATCGCCGAGCGCGAGGCGCATGGCCGCCGCGAGCCGGTCGATCGCGGCGAGCAGGTCCGCGTCCGTGCTCGCGCGCGCGGTGCGCGTGGCGACGATGCGGCCGCTGCGCGCCTCGATGACGCGTCCGATCACCTGGCGTTCGGGGCCCGCCGCGATGACCTCGCCCGCGATGACGAGCCGGACGCCCTCCCGTTCCGCCACTTCTCGGGCGTCGGAAAGGTCAAGCCGTTCAGTGGTGTCCGGTCGCTGCATCCGGACGAGTGCCGCGGCGACGCGCGCGCGGGGCAGCGGTGTGACTCGGGCGGACTGCTGCAGGGCGGCGGTCATCGCACTCCCAACGGTCCGCGTGAGCAGCGTGTCGCCGGTACGGTTCACGAACTCCGCGATGATCACGAACTCGCCCTCGCGGAGCACCGACGCGGGCTGCCGTCCCCAGAACAGTGCGCCGAGGCCGAGCACGACGGTCCCGGCCACGAGGAATGCGGATCGACGCCGTGGGATCCCGTTCCAGCGCGTCCGTGCAGCGGCGCGCGGCCCACCGTGCACCGGGGTCGACACCGGCGCATCCGACGCGACAGGACCCTCGACCAGGCGGCTCGTCCGTGTCGCACCACCCCCGGCCCCGGCAGCCGTCCCGCCCGGCGCGCGCCGCAGTTCGTCGAGCCGGGTGAGCACGGCAGAGTCCGGCTCCGCGTCGAATTCGGACCGCACGCGCGCCGCATACTGCTCGCCGACGCGGATCGCACCCGCCCGGTCCTCGTCGGCGGCGAGCGCATCCATCGCGCGCCGCACCGTGCGGGCGTTCACCGGATCGAGGGCTACCGCGCGACGCCAGGCAGCTGCTGACGCGTGCAGGTCGGATGCGGGGACGGCGGTCGCGACGCGCACGGATGCGGCTACGGCCTGCGTCGCGCGCCGGGAGCGCTCCGCCTCGGACCAGGCCTCGAACTCGGCGCTGTCCGAGAGGTGGAAGCCGTCCAGGAACTCCCCGAGATAGACGGCGACCGCCTCCGCGTCGCGTCCCTCGGCGATCGCGGCATCGAAGGTCGCGACGTCCGAGGAGCACTGCGCGGGATCGAGGCGGAGCGTTCCGGTGCCTTCGACGAGCTCCGCGCCCAGCTCCGTTCGCATCGCGTACAGGAGCTGGGAGAGGTTGCGCCGTGCGCGGTCCTCGTCGGTCTCCGGCCAGAGCCGCGCGATGAGCTTGTCGCGGGTGAGGCCGGCCGCGCCGGCGGCCGCGAGCGAGGCCAGCGCGGCAAGCCGCCGCGGGCCTGGCGAGGGGAGCGCGCCGGCGGGTCCCTCGAGTTGAGGCGTCCCGAAGAGTCTCAGCTTGAACAAGGGGGCGGCGATTCGGGTGGTCGTTCCGTCCGTGCGGCCGTTGTAAGTCGTTGGCGCGCTTCGGCCTGACCCGGATGATACTGGCCTGATAGGCGTCTGAGAAGTGCCTCGTAGGTTCGCCGCGTGTGAATCACTCCACGGGGCGCGTGCCCCGGCGGCATTCCGGCGAGGGCGATCTGGACAGACGGCCTGCGGCTCGACTGATGAGGGTGGTGACGGCAATCCTTGCCGCCGCCATCGGCGCGTCCGGAACGGTGGCCGCTCAGTCGCCCGACTGGAACGCGATCCTCACGATCGCGCCGAACCCGAGTCCCTACCTCTCGGACTGGGAGCGGGTGCCGTCCACCGCACTCCTGAGCCTCACCTACACCGGGACCGCGACGGTCGACTACCGCGTCCGGGTGACGCTCACCAGCACCGAGCGGGGGCTGATCGGCTCGTCCGAGAGCCCGTCTTCCACCGTTGCCGGCGGACCGGCCTCGTTCCTCTACAATGCGCGCGATGCGGTGTTCGACTGGACCACCGTCTCGCGCAACCAGGCGATCACCGACGGCGCGATCCGCACCGGGCAGATCCCCGAGGGGAACTACCGCGCCTGCGCCCGCGTCCTCGTGGGCGCGGCGGGGACGCAGGCCGCGGAGGCGTGCGCGGATTTCTCGATCTTCCAGCCCGACCCGCCCCAGCTCGTGATGCCGCGTGACGGCGACGTGGTGGTCGCCGCGCAACCGTTCTTCCAGTGGACCCCCGTACTCGCGCCGCCCACCGTGCCGCTGCGGTACGAAGTGACCGTGGTGGAGATGATCGGGTCGCAGCTGCCGCGCACGGCGCTCGAGGCGAACATCCCGGTCTACCGCGAGGTGCAGGGCACGCCCTTCCTCATCTATCCGATCGACGCGCTCCCATTGGAGCGGACCAAGCGGTACGCCTGGCGGGTGCGCGCGGTGGACGACGCCGGCCAGCAGCTCTTCCGCGACGGCGCGCAGAGCGAGATCTGGTCGTTCGAGATGTCGGACGACCTCCTGGAGCGCGTGGGCTCCACAAAGGACCTGCCGGACACGCTCGTGCTGCTCCCGGGGGTGGCGCAGCTCACCGGGGTGAAGCGCGCGCGCCTGCGCACGAGCGAGACCGAGGTGACGATCGACGGCGAGTTGCAGCTCGAGTTCCTCGGCGGCCTCTCGGAGAAGACGCAGCTCGTGCGGGCCAGCGGACTCCGCGCCGGATTCCGCGGCGACGAGCTCACCCTGCTCGCCGGGCGGGTGGAGGCCGCGATGCCGGAGGCGGCGATCCCGGAGTCGCTCCGCGGGTTCGTCACCTTCGCGCCGCTCGTCTTCACGCCGCAGACCGGGTTCCGCGCGACGGCCTCGCTCAAGCTGCCGGGGCGTGCGGCGGTGCCTCTCACGGGTGCGGTGCAGCTCACGGGTGGCGGGCTCTACGGGCGGCTCGAGGGCGGTGCAACTGGCGCGACCGGCGCGACGATCGCGAGCGTGGGGCGCGCTCCGGTGCAATACGCCGCGACGGCGGCGCGGCTCACCTTCCCCGAGGGGCGCCTCGAACTGCAGGGGCAGGTGCGCCTCTTCGAGCAGGACATCGCATGCGCAAGCACCGGCGCCCTCGAGGGGGGCGTCGTGATGCTTCCGGTCTACTGCGAGCCGGGAAGCGGGTTCCGCCCCGACCCCTCGTCGCCCCGGTCGCTCCTGACCTTCGGGACGCTCGGCGGAACGCTCGCGGCCGACTTCCTCACGGACACCCTCGGCACCGACCTGCGGGCGCCCGCCTCGTTCAGCGTGATGGGGGACGCGAACCGCACCTGCGCCCTCGACTTCACCATGGTCTTCCGGCGCGACGCGATCGCGCGTGAGGACGAACAGAGCCGCTGCGCAGTGGGCGAGGCGGTCGCCGATTACGGCTGGGTGAAGCTCGCGCTCTCGAACCTCCGCATCACGCGACTTGAGTACGATCCCGGCGCGACCCTCATCTGGCGCGTCCTGGTAGACCTCGTGCCGTCGGTGCGGAACGCCGACAACCTGCAGCTCGCGACGATCCGCGACGTGGCGCTCACGCTTGACGGCGTGAACCTTCCCTCGACCAGTTCGGACGCGCCGGGCACCAGCACCTCGGGGATCGTGGAGCTCGCCGAGGTGGGGGTGGTCCCGCGCACCATGGGGTTCCGCGGCGGGCTCGTCCCGTACTCCCGATGGCTCAGCGGAACCGACCCCGGGCTCGAATGGGGCTCGGGGACGAGCTGGATCCGCTTCCCGTACATCGGCTCCGCGTCGTCCGACTGCCTGAACGGCGTCCCCTTCGAGGTGGACACCCTGGTGATCAAGGCGGGGCGCCTCGACGCCGCGCTCAAGGAGAAGCGATGGGAGGGTGGGTGCCGGCTGCACGCGGCGGTGGACCTGCAGCTCCGCGTGATCTCGGTGGGCGGGCGCGTGGCCATCGCACTCGACGAGACACCGCGGGTGACGGAGCTCCCGTCCATCACGGGCGACGCGCTCACCTGGAACAGCAACACCTGGTCCATCGAGGAGTACGCCAACGGCACCGACGCGTCGCCGCTCTCGGGTGACCTGCGCCTCACGCCGCGCGGGCGGATTCGTGGCGAGGTGCAGGGGTTCGCGCCCTCGTGGGGCGAGTTCAATCTCCGGTTCGCGAAGCTCAAGCTCGCCGGCGGCGACCTCGCGCTTGGCGTCGATACCGCGGGGGCGCAGACAGCGGTCTACGACGGGCCCGTGGTGGTCACGGTGGAGAAGGTCGACGAGACGAAGAAGGAGGAGCCGAAGAAGGACGAGGAGAAGAAGGAGACCACGGCGGCTGATGTCGCGGAGGGCGCCGCCGGGTTCCTCGGAGGCCTGTTCGGCGGTGCCGGGGACGTCGCGACCGCGGAGGCGCGGATCGACTACCTCGGCAAGCGACTCCTCGACGGCAACGTGCCGCTCAAGGGACCGTTCAAGATCCAGGTCGGGTTCGTGACCTTCATCCTGAGCGCGGCCACGCTCGACACCACCGGGCTGCTGGTGGATGGCCGGCACCGCACCATCGTCAAGAAGACGACGGGCACCACGAAGGCCGCGACCGAGGGCAAGCCCGCCGAGACGTCCTACGAGACGAAGGACGACACGATCGGCGTGACCTTCGCCCGCGTGCGCCTGGATCCTGTCGGCGGGGACATCACGGCAGGCACGGTCACCTTCGACGGCCAGCTGGCGCTCGAGTCCTCACCCTTCGACGCGATCGTCGCCGTCGGCACGGCGGCGGTCGGCGGGCTCGCGAGCGGTGGCGGCCTCGACTCCCTTGGCGGCCGGCTCTCGGAGACCGTCTCCGGCACCAACGTGCTCGGTTTCAAGCTCGTCGATGCGACCGGTGCCTTCGATCCCTCCGGCGCCTTCGGCAACATCCGCCTCAACCTCCCGACCACGCCGACCTGGGACTCGCAGGGGATGCGGATCTCCGGCGCTGCGCCGGCGAACGTCGCCTTCGCGAAGTCGCGGTACGACGGGGCCACGGTCTCGTTCGAGAACGGCTTCGCGATGCGGCCGGGAGCGGGGCGCGTGACGGCCGGACGTGCACTGGTGAGGATGAACCAGTATCCGATCGCCTACCTCGAGCCGAGCGGCTGGCGCCTCGCGATCGCGGAGCTCGTCCAGACCGTGATTCCCGACACGCTCTTCCTGTTCGACAAGTGGAGCGCGTACGTCGTGCTGCGGGACGCGCAGCGGCAGCTGCTCGTGGACGTGTCGGAGACGAACGAGGGCCCGCGCATCCGCACCCGGGAGGGCACGCCGGTCCGCATCGTGATCCCGGCGCTCAAGGGGAGCCGCCAGACCCCGCCCGCGGCGGCGATCTCGATGGACCTCACGCTCGCGCAGGGGAGTTGGCTGCCGCTCGCGGGCAGCATCAAGGCAATGGCCGCGGCCGGTCCGGACGACGACTTCAACGACCCCGACTTCCCGTTCGAGCTGGATTCCGTGGTCTACAACCAGGCGCGGGGCGCGGAGCCGGCCTTCTTCGTGCACGGTCGGATCGACCTCTTCCCGGGCGAGTTCCGCCCGATGAACGTGTCGTTGGCGATGCTCGGGGGTGGGGAGCTGCGGGCCAGCGCCGAACAGTCGTTCGTGGACTCCCTCCCGCTCGTGAACGGCTCGGCGCTCTTCAA
Organism: Gemmatimonadaceae bacterium; assembly: GCA_011525845.1. Lineage (GTDB taxonomy): Bacteria > Gemmatimonadota > Gemmatimonadetes > Gemmatimonadales > Gemmatimonadaceae > Pseudogemmatithrix. The sequence continues at coordinate 135,025 of WYBP01000002.1, forward strand.
GTTCCACATCGACACGCTGCGCTTCACGGCGCAGGGGAAGATCGGGCAGAGCTTCCAGTGGCGCGTGGAGACGCCGGGGCGGCTCGCCTACTACGACGTCGAGAAGCGCAAGGAATCGACGCTGGCGCGCGCCACCTTCCGGCTCTCCCCGGCCGAGGCGGCGCTGGTGAACTTCGCCGCGGCCGAGTCGCTGACGGTCATCCCGCTCCCCGGCGTGGACCTCCGCCTCGGCCGCGCGCGGGCGCCGCTCTTCCGCTGGGATTTCGTCCAGAAGCGGTTCGACTTCGAGCTGCTGTTCGACATCGGGATGCAGATCCCAGCGCTCGACAGCCTGATGCTCCCCGAGATCCGGGACGTGAGCATCACGCCGCAGGGGATCCACATCCCCGCGTTCGAGATGAACTCGGTGCCCGTCGGTGCCCAGTCCGGGAACCCCTTCGTTTCGGAGGTCCGGCAGCTCCGCCTCGGCGGGTTCAGCGTGGCGGCGCTCGCGTACCGCGTGAGCGACTTCCGCTGGAACTGGTTCGCGAACGCGCCCCCGCCGCAGTTCAACTTCGGCGTGGACCTCGAGTTCGGGATCGAGGACCTGCCGTCCTCGCTCGAGGGGCAGGCGGCGCGGATCTCGCTCCGCGCGCTCAATGTCGGCATCACCAACGGGCGGTTCACCGGGTCGTTCGAGCCGATCCAGATCCCGGTGCCGATCCGCACGCCGGTGGCGGACATCCGGGGCGCCTACGGTTCGTTCGCCGTGGAGGCGGGGCAGGTGCCGGACATCCGCATCGGCCTCCTGGCGGACCTGCGCCTCCCCGACATGCTCGCCTGCCCGAACGAGGCGGCGCGGCGGGTGAACCTCTCGACGCCGAACGACACCCTCTTCCTCGCGAGCAACGGGACGCTCTTCGGCTCGATCCGGAACGTGATCCCGCAGTGCAACATGGGTCTCGGACCCTTCGACCTGCAGTTCGGCACGAGCACCGTCCGTTTCGGCTATGACGCGCCGAGCCGGCAGGTGACGGCCGAGCTCGCGGCGGCGGTCACGCTGCGGGTGCCGAGCGCGACGCCGGGTGCGACGGTCTCGGCGACGGGCTCCATCGCAGTGGACCTCGTGCGCGGCCGGGTGAACGACGCCTCCATCGCGATCGACCAGCCCTTCTTCTTCGCGCCGGACACCGCGAACCCGTTCCTTAAGCTGATCGTGAGCCAGGCCTCGCTCACGCAGCGGGAGCTCCGGTTCGGTGCCACCGGCCAGATCCGCACGCCGGAGGGGGCCGGGGTAGACATCGCGTTCGAGAACGTCGCGTTCGACCTGAACCCCATCAAGCTGAAGAGCGGGCGCATCCGTCTCACGGCCGACGCCGCGATCGGGATCGAGATCCCGGACAACGGGAACATGATGTTCGGCGTCTATCCCGTATCCGCGCCGCGCGGCACGACCGCCTCGGCGCGGCTCGTGCTCCCGAGCGGGGCGGTGATCGACAGCGCAGGCGTGCACATCAGCGGCACGGCGACGGCGACGCTGGCCTTCGGCGGCGAGACGTACGCGGCGCTCGTGAGCGAGTTCGCGAACGACTTCACGATCGCGTTCGGGAGCAAGGTCGGGATCGCGCGCGGCCGGATCAACCTGCGGGACACGGGCAACCAGCTCATCGCCTACGCCGACTCGGCCGGGTTCTGGCCGGGGAACGTGTTCGCGGTGCTGCCGATCCCGGCGCGCCTGGGCATCCCGAGCGTGGACGTCGCGTACATCCAGCTCCGGAACCCCGCCGATACCTCGCAGCTCCTGATCGAGACCGAGTTCGGCGCGGAGACGGTGCGGCTGCGCACCTTGCCGGGCCAGCGGGTGCAGGTCGGGCTCCCGGCGCTGGCGAACGGCGGGCCGGTGCCGGTGATCCAAGCCGAGTTCGACCTGGTACTCAACTCGCGCACGATGCGGCCCGTCTCGGGGGCGCTGGCGGTGGAGGCGGCGCCGGGGCAGTCGCTGCTCCCGATCCAGGGCTCGCCCATCGCGATCACCCAGCTCGGCTTCCGCGCGGACACAGGCGGGTTCCGGCTGAAGGCCGGCGCCCGTGCGACGCTGCCCGGCCCGCTCGCGAACACCAGCCTCGTCTTCCGTGACATCGAGATCTCGGCACAGGGACTCACGGGTGAGGTGGAGCTCGGGCGGTACTCCACCATCTACGATCCGGGGCTCACGCCCATCGCCGAGGCGGCGCTGCTCGGCGACACGCTCAGCATCGCGTTCACGGGCGCGATCCTCACGCTGGATGGCCCGAACACCGCCGTGCAGATCTCGGGCGGGATCCGATCCGCGCTGCTCAAGAACGCGGCGGGTGCGCCGCGCGTGATCCACCTGGGCGCGATGTTCGGCCCCAACGGCTTCAATGCCTCCGCCGACCTGAGCGATCCCGAGCAGCCGATCCCGATCGGTGTCGCCGAGCTGACGATCGAGAGCTCGCTGGGTCGGCCGGGACTCGCGATCATCGCGAACGCGCAGGAATTCTCGCTCACGATCGGCGGCTCGCTCCGCCTGCCGACCATCGCGCCTGGCTTCTCGCTGAGCGTCCGCGACTTCACGGTCGGGTCCGCCGGGGTGCGGATCCCGGATGTCTCGATTACCGCACCCGCCAACACGGCGGAGTTCGAGCTCTTCGGCGCGCGCTTCGCGCTCCAGGACTCCGTGGTGGCGGGTCAGCAGGTGGCACCCGCGATCGGGATCCAGGTGGTGCAGGGGGCCGTGCGGTTCGAGCTCTCCGGCTACATCACGCTCCTTCAGAACACCACGCGCTTCATCGGCCTCCGCTTCGGCACCGACGGCACCTTCTCGATCCAGGGCGCGAGCTTCCTGAGCCGGCCGATCGACATCATCCCCGACTACGTGCGCCTCACGCGCGCCGTGATCGCGAACAACCAGTTCGAGCTCGGCGGGGACGTGAAGCTCCCCGCGCCGTTCACGACACAGGCGCCGCAACAGCTCACGCTCCGCATCTCGCCGCAGGGGCAGGTCACCGGCGGCGGGCGCGTGGTGGTGATCAGCGAACCCGAGGGGATGGCCACCGCGCGGACCATCCTGCGGACGGGTGTCGCGGCCTTCCACCTGCGGCACCTCGACTTCGCGATCGACTTCCAGACGCAGGCGAACAATGCCGTCTCCGTGGTCGCGGACATCTACATCCAGGAGAAACAGAGCAACCTGCTGCGCTTCGGGAGCGTCAACGGCGGCACCGTGAACCCCGGGCTCCGGGTGGCGCTGAACGGCGACGTCACGTTCGGCGGCATCGACATGCCGGGTCCGATCGCGATCGACCTCGACCCGGTGAAGCTCACCTTCACCCGCATCACCTCGCAGACCACCGCGACCGGCTTCGAGGTGGCGATCAACGGCAGCCTTGGCCTCAAGCTCGACGGGGCGAGCGGGAGCCTCTCCTTCACGAACCTCGGCTTCACCTCCGCCGGCGAGATCAAGGTCAACACCGCGCGGATCGACGGCGGCACCTTCACGATCCAGAACACGGTGAAGGTCATCGTCGGGCAGATCGCGTGGGGTCAGGCCGACACCAGCATCTGGGTGCCGAAGGCACTCCCGCCCCTGTCGGACGGGAACGTGACGGTGGACAGCGTGCAGGTGGATGTCTCGAGCTTCCTGAGCCTCGGGGCGCAGGTCGAGATCGCGGACGTCTTCAAGGGTGGGGTGCGGCGGTTCCTCGTCTACGTGCAGACGGACCAGACGACGCACCTGCTGATCGACCGCCTGCAGGTCCAGATCCCGGACGTGATCGACTTCGTCGGGTCGTTCAAATACGACCAGCTCGCCGACGGGTTCGAGATGGCGCTCGCCGCGCGCGGGAACCTGCTGAGCAAGTTCGAGATCGCGATGGTGGGGGTGATGGGGAAGCGGGGCGACCAGTTCCGGGCCGGCCTCTTCCTGCGCTCGAGCGTGATCGTTCCGATCATCCCGGGCATCGTCACGCTCACGGGGGTCGGCGGCGGGCTCTTCATCAATCCGACGGCGAACGACCTCGCGCTGGTGCAGGGGATCGCCGGCTTCAGCGGCCCTTCGGCGAACCGGATCGGGATGCCGCCGGCGGGCGCGTTCGCGGTGATGCTCTACGCCTCGGTCGACATCGGTGGTACCGCCGGCGCCGCGGTCGCGTCCGGACGCGCGATGGTGACCATCACCGACCAGGCGTTCCAGCTCAACGTGGCCGCGACCTTCCTCAACCGGAAGGACGAGATCACCGGCGACCTCGCGCTGCAGGTGGGGTGGGTGCCCGCGGTGTACGTGCGCGGTGACGTCTCGCTCAAGATCGACATCAAGAAGCAGGTCTCGGGCACGGCACAGGTGCAGTTCTTCGCCGGGAGCAACCAGTTCGCGGTGAAGGGCGACGTCAGCATGACGATCGTCGAGGTGATCCAGTCGACGGCCCAGGTGATCATCGTGCCGAGTGGGTTCACGGCGAGGGTCGGGTTCCATGTGGGGGTGAAGACCTCGGTGGTGGAGGTCGGCGTCTCGGCGCTGATGCGGGTCTACTCGCGCCCGTCGACCAACGACCTGGGCGCGTACGTGAAGCTCGACGGCACCGTGAAGGCCTTCGGCATCGGGGCGCAGATCACGCTGATCGGCGCGCTGGTGGTGAACCCGGAGTTCGCGATCTATGCTCAGGGCACCGCACAGGTGATCGGGATCGACGCGCTGCGGTTCGACGCGTGGGTGCAGTACACGTCGCGGGGGCCGGCGGCGGGGATCGGCCAGAACGAGGAGCTCGCGGCCGTGATCGCGAACGCCGAGGCGGTCGCGGCAGCGCTCGAGGCCGAGGCGAACCAGATCCTCGCCGGGATCGACGCTGCGGCGCAGGAACGGGCGCGGACGCCGATCGCGGTGTCGCAGGCGAGCCTCGAGGCGGCGTACCGGAACTTCCAGCGGTGGAACTGGGCGGAGATGCTCGTGCTCTGGGGCGGGTTCCGCGCGGGCGAGGGGAACCTGCGTGGTGGTCTGATCCCGCTGGGCGCGACGGACTCGTACGTGGGCTTCTACGAGCGCGTGCTCTCGAACGGCGACGCGGCGGCGGACACCGCCATCGTGAGGCAGCGGCGCGAGGAGGCCATGCAGAAGCTCGCGGTCATCAACGACCGGCGCGCGGGGGTCGAGGAACGCATCCGTGCCCTGCGCCTGCAGCTCGACGAGAGTGAGGCGGCCGCGGCGTTCGTGCCGCCGGCCGATCCGGTGCAGCAGTGGGACGCAGGCAACCCGACGTTCGTCCCCGGCCCTGCGGGCCCGGACGGCAAGCCGACGCTCGTGCTCGCGGGTGCACCGACCTTCGTGCTGGACGACCAGCTGGCCGGGGCGGCGCAGGCGGCGATGACGGCCGCGCAGGCCGCGACCGCCGCGCGCGCGCCGGCGCTCCGCGCACAGCTCGCGGCGGTGGAGGCCGGGTTGGCGACGGTGATCGCCGCCACCACGGCGAGCGATCCGAGCTCCTTCGCCAGCTATGCGAGGGTGCACAGCGACGCGGTGGAAGCGATCGAGCACCAGCACGCCGCGAACGTGGATTTCCGGATGCGTCGGCGGAACTGGGCGCAGACCCGCCTCGACACGCTGGCGCAGGAACGCGCCGGGGTGGTGCAGCGCCTGAACGACCGGCTCAGCGCGATCGCAGCGTTCCAGAACGCCAACTCGACCACTGCGTGGGTGAGGAGCAACGGCACGGCCGTGGAGCTCGACTCGCTCGCGGCGCATCGCGCGCGGTACCTGAGTGCGTGGGCCAACGACCCGAGCATCCTGGCCGCATACCAGACCGCCGCCGCGGACTTCCGGGCGCAGCGCACCTCGAGCGCCAGTGCCTTGCGCACCGATCCGTCCAACGCGTCCGCGGCCGGGACGCTGGCGAACGTGGTCACCTTCTTCCAGACGCAGGCGGTGAACTACGGGCTGCGGAACTGGTGGGAGGTGGCGAGCGTGGGGCTCACCGCCGCGCGTGACGGCGCGCAGGTCCTCGTCGACCAGGCGAACAACGAGGCCCAGCCCGTCATCCGCGCCATGCGCGACATGCACGCGAACATCACTTCGCAGCTCGCCGAACTGAACAACCGGCAGGCCGAGCTCTACGGGGTGCTGTACGACCTGTACGACGGCTACCTCAGCACCTACGGCAGCGCCGACGCGACCGGCCAGCAGTACCTGGCGCGCAAGGCGGTCCTCGCCGAGATGCTGCAGGCGCCGCGCGTGACGAACCCGACCGTCACCGTCACCGACTTCGGCTACCTCTCCTCCATCCGTACGACCTGGTCGGGCACGCATCCGCGCGGGGTCTACGAGTACCTGATCCAGGACGGCGACGACTCCCTCTTCACCGTCGGCGCGCAGGGTGACACGCGCCGCTGGATGTACACGGTCCTCCCGGCCGGCGGGCGATTCGCACGTGCGCAGGTGGTCTCCGTGCGCGGCGGCGCCGGGCTCACGGGCAGCACCACCACACCCTATGCCGTCACCTTCCGGCAGGGCTCCTCCTCCAACCCCGTCACGCAGGTCGCGACGCCGCCGGTGGACCTCACCGCGCCTACCGCGCCGATCGTCTCGTTCAACGGCCTGCGCGGCATCGCCAACACATCGGGCGAGACGGAGTACTGGACGGGCGACGCCACGCGCATCCCCGTACGGTGGTCCGCCACGGACGCCGAGAGCGGGATCGCCGAGTACGAGTACCGGGTCGTCACCTATGACCTGCCGTCGCCGCCGCGGAACACCTACTCGGGCCTCGGCGTGGGGATGATGCTCACGCCGATGATCCCCACGCCGCTCACGCAATGGGCGAGCGCGGGGGGCCGCACCTCGATGACGATCCAGGGCCTCACGCTCCCGCCGAACCGCCTCATCTCGGTGGAGGTCCGCGCGAAGAACGGCGCGGGGCTCACCGGCGCGGCGAACGGCTCGCCCACGCTCCGCTACGATCCCACGCCGCCCGCCTTCCCGGCCGGTGCCACGCTCGCGTACGGCGGTCGTACCTACTTCGCACCTGCCTTCTTCGTGATCGGCGGCATGCTCCCCCCGCTCCAGCCCGCCTGCCAGGTGATCGCGACGTTCGGCGCCTCGACGCCGCAGCCGGTCTGGAACGGCCGTCTCGTGACGGTCACGCCGAACAACGTCGTCGTCGGTGGCGGGGCACAGGCGAGCCTCCTGCTCGGACTCCCCACGGCGACCGACGGTGAGACCGGGGTCGCCGCGTATCACTACCGCGTCGACGCTGCGGCGCCGACCGGACCGGTGCCTACCGATGGATGGACGCCGATCCCGGTCGGCGGCACGAGCTTCACCGCGACCGGTCCGCAGATGCTCTACGGCCAGCCGCGCTGGGTCTCCCTCGTGGCCGAGAACGGCGCCGGTGGCCGCTCCGCGCCGATCGTCTACGGCCCGGTCACGGTCGCGGACCCCACGGGGCCGAACGCGCCGTCCTTCTGCGCTGACATCTCGTCCACCGGCTTTGTCGCCTACATGCACACGCCGTCGGTGGACGCCGAGACGGGCGTGCGCGGCTACCAGATGCGGGTGCGTGGGCCCACGGGCGCGATCGTCCGCGACTTCCCGGCCGGAACGGCGGTCGACTGGCCAGCCAACCAGGCAGCCGCCGGTCAGGGCTTCCGGCTCGCCAACGCCTCGGCGAGCACGCAGACGACGATCGCCAGCATCGGCACGGCGTCCACCGGGGGTCGCCACATCGTGGAGTTGCGCGCCGTGAACGGCAGCGGTGCGTTCGGTGACGTCGCCCGGAGCGGCGAGGTGTTGGTCGACTTCTCGCCGCCGCCGATGGCGGGCGTCTCCTCCTCCTGGCGCGGATTCGTGGCGACGCTCACGCTCTCGATCGCGGACGATCCGGAGAGCGGGATCGCGGGCGTCGACGTCGCCTTCGGCACCTCGCCGTCCGACCCGACGCTCACGGGATCGACCGCCGGACTCGTGATCCCGTACACGACCGTGACCGCGGGCGTCGGCGTGACGAACGTGCAGATGTCCGTGGGCACCTCGTCGCCCCTCTACGCCTACGTGCGCGTGCGGAACGGCAAGGGCCTCTCGAGCGCGCCGACCGTGGCGAGGATCCGCTGATGCGCCGCCCGCTGCTCGCATGCGCGCTGGGCGCGTCGGTCGCGCTAGGCGTCACGTCGCTCGGGGGGACGTCGGTCGGCGCGCAGGCGCCGACGCGCGCCGCTGCGCCCTCGGTCGACCGTCTCGCCGTCGTCGTGGCCTTCGGGCGCGTGCATCTCTACCCCAGCCGCGTCCCGAGCGAAGGCGAGGGGTGGATCTACCTGCGCGACGGCGTGCGCCTCACCCGGGATCCGATCGCGGGTGCGCAGGGGCCTGCGGAGTTCGCCGCCCTCGTGGGCTCCGACCTGCCGCTCGTCCAGCGCATCACCGGCACCGACAACTCCCTCGCGGCGTATCGACGCGTGCGGGGCGGCGGCACCGCGGCGGGGATCACGCAGATCCTCTCCCCGCGCGCGGCGCAGGCGCTCGGCGCGCTCTACGTGGACTCGACGGCCGCACCGGGCTCGCTCCACACCTACACTGCCGAGCTCGTGCGCCTTTCGCGCCCCGACTCGGTGCTCAGGCGCGCCGCGGCCTCGGTGCGCGTCGCCACCATGCCGATCGCGACGCCCGCCACGCCCACCGCGCGCGTGACCGACGACGCGGTGACGGTCTCCTGGACGACCCCGCGCTATACCGGCGCGAGCGACGACATCGTGGTGGCGTACACCGTCGAGCGCGCCGACAGCACAGGGGAGTTCCGACGCGTGAGCGAGTACCCGGTGATGCGCCTCGTGGACCCCACGAGCGGTTACCGCGATGAGTCGGCGGAACCGGGTCGCCTCTACCGCTATCGCACGCGCGCGGCCGACCTGCTCGGCCGGCTCTCCGAGCCGAGCGCGAGCGCGAGCGTGCGGGCGCCCTCCACCCGCGGGCCCGTGCCACCGCCGCAGGTCGCCGCCGAGGTCACCGACGGCCGCATCCGGATCGTCTGGACGATCTCCCCGGAGCCGCGCACCACGGGCTACCACGTCGAGCGGTCGGTCGGGGGCGACTCGAGCTTCACGCGCGTCACGCGCACGCCGATCGGCGGGGACGAGCCGGAGTTCGTCGACACGCTCGTCCGCGGCCGGCAGGTCTACAGCTACCGCGTGCGCGCGGTGGATGCCGCGGGCCGCGCCGGCGCACCGTCCAACCCGACGACGACGCGCGCCCTCGACCAGCGCCCGCCCGCCACCCCAACGGATCTCGTGATCGCGCCGCTGAGCGGCCACCGGGTGCGCCTCACCTGGCGTGCCGTGCCGGACCGTGATGTGCGGGGCTATGAGATCTCGCGCGCCGAACCCGGCGACACGGTGTTCGGCGCGCTCACCGCCGTGCCGATGCGCGCGCTGTTCTACGTGGATTCGGGCTACGACGGCAACACCCTCGAGCCGGGACGCGAGTACGCCTGGCGCGTGGTCGCCGTGGACAGCTCCGGGAACGTCTCCACGCCGGTGGAGAAGCGCTTCCGGATCGTGGACGACGAGGCACCGGACCCCGCACGCAGCGTGCTCGTGCACAACGAGCTCGGCCGGCGCGTCGACATCACCTGGACGGGCAGTCCCTCGCTCGACGTGGTGCGGTACGTGGTGGAGCGCGTCCCCGCCGCGTCCGGCACCGGTGCGGCCACCGCTCCCATCGTCGTCGGCACGGTCAGCGTGCGCGACGAATACGCGGTGCGCGATACGACCGTCGCCAAGGGACAGCTCGCGCGCTGGCGCGTGGTGGCGATCGACTCGGCGGGGAACCGCTCCGCCCCGCTCGGGGACACGCTCACCTTCCGCGACCTCACGCGGCCCCCCGCGCCGCGACGGGCCACGGCGATCCGCACGGCTGGCGTCACGACGCTCCAGTGGGAGCGCGTGGTGACCACGGACCTCCGCGGCTACGTGATCTATCGCGCCGAGCGCACGGACGGGCCGCGCACGCGAGTGACCTCCGTGCCGGCCAACGTCACTGAGTACGTGGACCGGTCCGCGCCCGCCGGGACGCGGTGGTTCGTGCGGGCGGTGGATGCGTCGGGCAACGAGTCGGCCGAGAGTCCGGTGGCCGTCACGGCGGAGCGTCCATGACGCGGCGTGCCCGGTCGTTCCTGCTCATCGTGACGCTGCTCGGTGCGGCGCCTGCCGCCGCACAGGGGGCCGGTCGCACCGCGGGCGTGGACAGCGTGGTCGCACCCACCGTGCGCGCGCTGCGCGGCGAGCTCTCGCGCCTGCTGCGCGCGGAGCGGGAGCTGATGCCGACCTCCGGCGAGAGCACGCTGCGGCCGGCGGACGACCTCGTGCTCGAGCGCCGCGATGACGCGCGCGCGCGCGTGATCGCCGCGCTCGACACGCTGCTCGCTGCCGGGGAACCCGGCCGGCGCGCGATCCGCACACTCGCCGGGGAGTGGCCGGGCGCCGACCTCGTGCGCCGCGCCGAGGTGCGCGCGGCGTTCCGCGCGGGCGACGCGGCGGACGCGCTCCGCACCATCGAGGGACTCGCCGTCGCCGCGCCCCGCGACACGCAGCTCCTGCGCTGGCGCGCCCAGGCGCTCGGGGGCGTCGGACGCTCCGCGGAGGCGTTGCGCGCATTGCAGGCCCGGTTCGAGCTCGCCCCCGAGGACGAGGCGAGCTGGCGAGCCGTCCTCGCCGCGCACGAGGCCGCCGGGTCGCTGCCGCAGTTGCGTGCGAGCCTTGGGCGGCTGCGGCTGCTCTACCCGGACAGCCGGGCCGTCCGCGAGCACGAGATCGAGATCCTGCACCGGCTCGGCCGCCTCGACGAGGCGGCACGCCTCACCGCGGACTCCACCTGGAGGCGGCCATGAGCGCACGTCGCGTGATGTCCGTTGCACGGCCCGTCCGGCAAGCGGCGGTGCTGGCCGCGGTGATCGTCGCCGCGATCTCGTCGGGCGCGGCGCCCGCGCGCGCGCAGGTCGCGGTCGGTGGCACGTCCCCCGACACCGCCGGCAGCAGCATGTCCTGGCTCACCCGCCGCTTCAGCGGCCAGGCGCAGCTCTTCTCGGAGGTGTACGGCATTTCCGGGATGGAACGCCGCCGCCCTGGGAGCACCTGGCGCGTGATCGCGTCGCCGCGCCTCGGCCTCATCGGCGGCACGGAGGTCGGGATGGACCTCCTCCTCTCGTCCGAGGGGAACGACGCGCGGCAGAGCATCAACCAGGTGGCGATCGAGCCGTCGTGGGGCTGGGGCCAGCTGCACCTCGGCGACTTCAGCAAGGACTACTCGCCGTACACGATGCAGGGCCTCCGCATCCGCGGTGGCGGCCTCGACATCGACCGATGGGGGGTGCGCGCCTCGCTGCAGGGAGGGCGGAGCGCCGCGCTCATCCCGAGCACCGTCGACGGTCCGAGCTACCGGCGCAACATCATCGCGGCCTCCTTCGGCATGGGGCGCGTGGGAGAGCGCGCGTTCGACCTGCGGCTCCTCCGCGCGCAGGACGATCTGGTCCCCGACGAGACGCCGGTGTTCGACACGCTCGGCGTCGATACCCTCCCCGCCGACCTCCGTCCGCAGCAGCGCAATCGTCCGCAGGAGAACGTGGTCGCAGCGCTCGGCGGTTCGCTCCGGCTCTTCGACCGCCGGCTCGCGCTCAAGGGCGAGCTCGCGGGCGCGCTGCTCACGCGCGACCTGACCAGTCCCGAGATCGTGCCCGACAGCGCCGGCGCGCCGGTGGGCGGACTGACGTCGCTGCGCACCTCGAGCTCGGGCGACGCCGCCTGGAACCTCGACGCCGCCTGGCAGGGCCGGAGCTTCGGGGTGCGGGGGGGCTACGAGAGCGTCGGGGCCGGCTTCACTTCGCTCGGGCTCGCGTATCTCGTCAATGACCGCCGCAGTTGGAACGCGGGCGGGGACGTGCGCCTCCTGCGTGGCGCGCTCGCGCTCCAGGGGCGTTACCAGCAGCAGCAGAACAACCTGCAGGCGCAGCGGGTCGCGACCACCACGCGCGACGTGATGACCGGCACGGTGGTGATGCGTCTCCCGGCGAACCTGACGGCCACCGTCGTCGGGCTCCTCTCGACCGCGGGGAACGACGAGGCGAACGATACGCTCCGCGTGGACAACCAGACCTCCACGGTGAACGCCTCGCTCTCGCGGCCCTGGAAGCTCGCGGGCCGCAACGCCTCTGCGACCGTCGCCTATGCCGTGCAATCGACGGAGGACCTGAACCCCGTCCGCCTCACGCCGAAGGTCTCGGTGCAGACCGCGAACCTCGCGCTCTCGCTCCCGGTCTCGAAGTGGCTCACCGCCGCCCCTGCGGTCTCGGCCGTGCTGCCGAGCGAGGGGACGCAGGGGGAGAATGTGCTGGGGAGCCTTCGACTGAGCGCCCAGGGGCTCAAGGCGATCACCGCGAGCGGCCAGTTCACGCAGACCTTCGTCTCCGCGCGCGCGGTGACGACCGCGATGGCGCAGTTCGGGTGGACCCTGCCCGGCGACCTCGCGTTCAGCCTGCAGGCGCGCTGGATGAAGTTCGGCGCGCAGGGCGTCCGCCCGGCATTCAGCGAGCGCTTCCTCACCACCACGCTGGGGCGGAGCTTCTGATGTCCGCCCGGCGCCGCAGCCCGGCCTGGCGCACGCGCGTCGGCTCCCTCGTCTTCGTGGCGGGGCTGCTGGCGTGCAACGGGATCATCACGGGACCGGACGCGGGGAGCGAGGCGCGGCCGCGCAGCATGCGCGTCGCCCCCGCGCAGCTCGTGCTCTCGCTCGGGACGACGGGGCAGGTCACCGCCTCGCTCTTCACCGCGGCGGGGAGTGCCGCCGAGCCCGAGCTCGGCGTGCCGCTCACCTACACCTCGCTCGACCCCGCGATCGCGACGGTGGACGCCGCCGGGCTCGTGACCGCGGTCGGCGGCGGCAACACCATGGTGCGCGCCGCGTACGGCGCGCTCTCGCTCGGGGTGCCGGTCACCGTGAACGCGGTCGCGCCGCGGGTCGAGGTCGTCTCAGGCGATGCACAGACCGGCCAGCAGGGGGCCGCACTCGCGTCTCCGATCGTGGTGCGCGTGATCGGCGGCACTGGCGCGCCCGTTCAGGGTGTGACAGTGGACTTCGCCGTGCAGTCCGGCGGCGGCCTGCTCTCCGCCGCGACCGCGACCACGGATGCGGCAGGGCAGGCGAGCGTCTCCTGGACTCTCGGCGCCCCGCTGGGCACGCAGATCGCCGCCGCCTCCGCCACCGGGTACGCGACCGCGCTCGTGAACGCGACGGCGGTCCCGTCGACGCAGGTCGCGCGCGTCGCCGTGACGCCGCAGGTCGCGACGCTCACCGCGCCCGGCCAGACGGTGCAGCTCTCGGCCGAGGCGTTCAACCCGTTCAACGGTTCGATCCCCGGCGCGACGTTCACGTGGGCGAGTCTCGATCCGTCGTTCGCGACCGTGAACGGCACCGGCCTCGTCACCGCGGTCGCCCCCGGTGCGGCGCGGATCACCGCGTCGGTCGGCGCGATCTCCGACGGCGCGACGATCACGGTGTCGCCGCCTCCCGCAACGCCGAAGCTCCAGCTCGGCGCCGACCGCGCGCATCCGGCGGGGCTGCAGGCTGCGCGCTCGGTGGCACTCCCCGCCGCCGTCGCGTCGGCCGTGGGGGTCACGATCCGCTCCCTGGATGCCGCGCGACTGCTCGTCGTGGCGAACGGCGTCGGCATCGGCGGGAGCTCGATGTTCACCTACGTCGCCGCCGGGAGCACGACGGTCGACTACTGGGTCCACGGCGTCGAGGGGACGGCCGGCACCACGGCCACGATCGTGGCGGAGGCCACCGGGTACGAGCCGGACACGATGGTCGTGACGCTCGCGCGGCCGGGGTTCAGCCTCTCGCGCACCAGCGCGGGTGACGTGCCGGCGACGGGCGGGGTGGATCCCGTGATGGTGCTGACGGTCGGCGAGGTGGTCGGCGGCGCCGTGGTGCCGATGCCCGTGCGCCTCGGCGGCGCGGTGCCCACGTTCACGCTCACGAGCGACGCGCCGGGCGTCGCGCAGCTGCGCCACGTCGCATCCGCGCAGACGATCGGCGCCGACCAGGGCCCCGCGGCGCAGGTGACGTTCGGCGTCGCGACGGGACAGTCGGCCAGCGCGGATGGCCAGACGGCCGGCGTGCCGGCGAGCGTACAGCTCACGCGCATGGGATCGGCTGGGGCGGTCCAGGTGACTGCCGCCGGGCCGGGCGAGTACGACGTGATCGCCGGCGCGGTGCAGTTCCAGGTCGTCGCAGGGCCGACGCCCGTGATCGCGGCATCTCCCTCGACGCTCTCGTTCAGCGCGGTCAGCGGAGGCGCCTCGCCTGCCGCGCAGAACGTGAGTGTCACGAACGGCGGGACCGGCACCCTCTCCGGACTCTCGACCGGCGTCTCGTACGGCGCGGGCGCCTCTGGCTGGCTCACCGCGTCGCTCTCCGCGACCACCGCGCCCGCCACGCTGCAGGTCACCCCGGTGCTCGGCTCGCTCACCGCGGGCACCTACGGCGCCACCATCACGATCTCCTCCTCGGTGAGCGGCGTCGCGCCGCTCACCGTCGGCGTCACCTTCGTCGTGGCGCCCCCGCCGGTGCCCGGACGGCTCTCGCTCGGCGCCGACATCGCGCATCCCGCCGGGCTGCAGGACGAGCGCACGCTCGTGCTCCTCGATGCCGCGCCGGGCGCGATGGCCGTCACGCTCCGCACGCTCGATCCCTCGGTCATCCTGCTCGCGCCCGACTCCGCGACGGTCGGCCAGGGATCGCTCGCGGTGGGCGTCGCGGCCGGGGCGACCAGCGTCCGCTTCTGGCTGCAGGGCCTCGAGGGCACGGTCGGCAGCGAGGTCACCCTCATCGCGGAAGCGACCGGGTATGACCCGGACACGATCGTCGTGACGATCGCGCAGCCGGCGGCGCGGCTCACCCTGGTGGGACCGAACACCCTGCCCGCCAGCGGCGGCGCCGACCCGGTGCTGCAGGTGGCGGTGGGTGCGAACGAGGCTGGCGGGTTCCGTCCGATGGCCGTGCGCGCGGGTGGCGTGGCACCGGAGTTCGACGTCTTCGCGAACGATCAGGCGCGGGCGACGCTCACCTTCCGCGCGACGGCCGCCACGATCGGCGCTGACCAGCTGGCGCAGGTCTGCGTGTTCTTCCAGCTCCGCGCCGGATTCCGCGCCACCACGCTCCCGGACGCCACGCTCGGCGTGCCCGCGAGCCTGAGTGTCATCCGCACCGGCGTCGCGGGGACCGCGTCGTTCTCGCTGGTGAGTGTTGGCGACGTGTACCAGCTCGTGGGTGGCAGCCTGACGCTCACCCTGACGCCGGTCGCGACGCCGAAGCTCGCGCTCGGGGCGGACCGCACGCATCCCGCCGGCCTGCAGGCGGAGCGGACGCTCGACCTGCCCGCGGCGGTGCCGTCCGCGCTGAGCGTCACCTTGCGCTCGCTCGATCCCTCGGCGGTGCTCGTCAGCACGCGCGGCGACGTGGTCGGCACGGCGCAGGCGACGGGGCAGGTGGACGCGGGCGCGAGCGCGATCTCGTACTGGCTGCACGGCGTGGAGGGCGCGAGCCTCGAGCAGGCGCTGGTGGTCGCCGAAGCGGCCGGGTACGAGCCCGACACGATGCTCGTGAGCGTGGTGCGCCCGAGCTTCGGCCTCGAACGGACGGGACCGGCGAGCGTCCCGGCCTCTGGCGGCGCCGACCCGGCGATGGTGCTCTTCGTGGGCCTGGACGACGGCAACGAGAGTGTCGAGCAGATGGCCGTGCGCGTCGGCGGCACCGCCCCGACCTTCTCGCTCACGAGCGACACGCCGTCGCTGGCGCTCGTGCGGTTCGACGCCGGCGCCGCGACGATCGGCGCCAGCCAGGGTCCCGCCGCGCAGGTGACCTTCTCGCTCGCCCCGGGCCGGAGCCAGACGTCGGACGGGTTCTCGACGCCAGAGCCAGCGAACCTCTTCCTGGTGCGGAGCGGCACGGCGGGGACGCTGGTGGTGAGCGCGCTGGGTCCGAGCGAGTACGATCCCGCGCCGCCGAGCGTGCTCTACACGCTCACCGCGCCGGCGGTGCCCGCGATCGGCGTCTCGCCCAGCGCCGTCGGGTTCACGGTCGTGGCGGGCGCGTCGCCCGCGCCGCAGCAGCTCAGCGTCTCGAACACCGGCGGGGGGACCCTCTCCGGACTCACCGCCGACGTCGCGTATGGTGCCGGTGCGAGCGATTGGATCGCGCTCACGCTCGGGGGCACCACCGCGCCCGCGTCCCTCACGCTCGCGCCGGCCACGTCGACCCTCCCCGCGGGCACCTACGAGGCGACCGTCACCGTGAGCTCGTCGATCGCCGGTGTCGCGCCGGTGGACGTGCCGGTGACGCTGACGATCACCGCACCGGTGCTGCCGAAGCTCTCCCTCGGCCCGGACCTCACGCATCCCGCCGGCCTGCAGCGGCGCCTCGACGGCGCGTTCCCCGCAGCGATCGCG
Source organism: Gemmatimonadaceae bacterium (assembly GCA_011525845.1). Classification (GTDB taxonomy): domain Bacteria; phylum Gemmatimonadota; class Gemmatimonadetes; order Gemmatimonadales; family Gemmatimonadaceae; genus Pseudogemmatithrix. The sequence continues at coordinate 151,501 of WYBP01000002.1, forward strand.
GCGGACACGTTCGTCACCCTCCTGACGTTGGATGCCTCGGTGGTGCTCCTCGCCCTCGACAATGAGACGATCGGTCGGGACACGATCGTCTCCGATGCGCTCGCCGGGGCGGCCACCTTCCGCTGGTGGCTGCAGGGGGTGGAGGGCGCGGTCGGCAGCACCATGGTCGTCGCGAGCGCGCCCGGCTACGAGCCCGACACGATCGAGGTCACGCTCACGCGGCCGCGCTTCGCGCTCACACGGGTCGGGCCGGCGAGCGTGCCGGCCGTGGGCGGTGCCGATCCGGCGCTCGTGCTCTCGGTGGGTGCGGAACCGACGCCGGGTACCTTCGTGCCGATGGAAGTGAGCCGTTCCGCCGGCGGCGCCGCGTTCACCATCACGTCGGGAAGTCCCGCCGTGGCGGGAGTGAGCTTCTTCAGCTCCGCGTACACGGTGGAGCCCGACCAGGGGCCCGCCGACGCGATCACCTTCACGCTCCGCTACGGCCGCGACTCCACTTTCTATCGCGACCCCGCGAACGGCGACTTCTCCACCCTGCGTCTCGCGCGCAGCGGGACGACGGGCGCGGTCACGCTCACGGCGACCGGACCCGCCGGCTACGATGCCTTCCAGCCCACCGCGACGTTCACGCTCGCGGCGGCCGCGGCGACCGAGATCCTCAAGGTCTCCGGCGACGGGCAGTCGGGGGAGGTGCGCTCGACGCTCCCCGTGCCACATGTCGTCCGGATCGTCGACGGGAACGGGAACGGCGTCGCCGGTGCCGCGCTCACCTGGCGCGTCCTCTGGGGCGGCGGCGAGCGCGAGGTGGTGAACGCGGTCACCGATGCCTCCGGCTTCGCGAGCTACACCCTCACGCTCCCGCGCCTCGCATTCGACGTGACCGTCGAGGCGATCGCCACGGGACTCACCGGTTCGCCCCAGAGCTTCCTGACGACGGTCTTCCCGTCGCCGCCGGCGCAGCTCGCCTTCACGTTGAACACCGGGGGCGGCGCGCTCGGCAGGCCGATCACGCCGGGGTGGACCGTTGTCGCGCGCGACACGATCGGGAACCTCACGCCGAGCTTCACCGGACCCATCGAGGTCGCCCTCACCAACGGCCCGCCGGCTGCCGTGCTCGGTGGCACCACCACGCGCAACGCGGTCTCGGGCTCCGCCACCTTCGGGGACCTCACGGTCGACACCGAGAACGCGAGTTGGGTGCTGGTCGCTTCCGCGCCGGGGATGACGAGTGCGGCGAGCGCGGCCTTCTCCGTGACCGCGCCGTCGATCGCACTGGCGTTGGTCAACACGCCCATCGTCGGCGTGAACGGCACGGCGACCGTGCGCGCGACGCTCGCGCAGCCCGCGCTCGCCGGCGGCGTGAACGTCACGCTCGTGAGCGGCGACGTGAACCGCGCCACCGTGAACGCCCCCGCGACCGTCTTCGTCGCGGCGGGCGCCTCGACGGCGGACTTCACCGTGACGGGGATCTCGACCGGCGGCGTGACGCTCACCGCGACCGCCGCCGGGTACGCGAACGGGACGCTCGACGTCACGGTGAGCACGAACACGATCTCGGTGCCGCTGCAGCTCAACGTGCCGTACACGCGCACCGCCTCGCTCCCGATCACGCTCACGCAGGCGGCGCCCGCGGGGGGCGTCACGATCACCGTCTCCTCGCAGGACCCCTCGATCGTCGGGGTGCAGACGCCGAACGTCTTCATCGCCGCCGGCGGCTTCAGCGGCAACGCGCAGCTCGAGGGGCTGCAGCTGGGCCAGGTGGCCGTGACGGCGACGGGTCCCAACCTCGCGACCGGCACCTCGTCGGTGCGGGTCACCGCCGCGCTCGACATCCTCGAGGACAACATCTCGATTAACGCGGGCTTCAGCACCGCGACGATCACCACCCGGCTCCTGAGCGGCGGCACCGTGTTTCCGGCGCCGGCGGGCGGTATCCCCTTGACGTTCACCTCGCGGAACGCGGCCTGCCTCGCGGCGCCCGCGCCGATCAGCGTGCCCGCGGGGCTGAACAGCGTCGCGACGCAGGCCGCCTATGGCGGCTCGGCCGTGACGCCATGCACGACCTACCTGATCGTGTCCTCCGCGAGCTTCGACATCGACAGCGCGCGCGTGACCGTGAACCCGCCGCCGACGAGTACCTTCAGCCTCGGCCCGAACGTCGGCGCCGGGCTGGTGCGGCAAGCGACGTTCTTCCTTGGTGCCCCGTCTCCCGCGGGGGGCACGGTGGTCACGCTCCAGTCATCGGACGACACGCGGCTCGTCGTCGCGCCGAACGCCGTGACGGTCGGCGCAGGGAGCGCACAGATCACCATCCCCCCGGGGAGCTCGGCCGCGAGCTTCTGGTACGCCGGCATCGAGGGGCAGGGCGGCACCACCGCGGTGCTCAGCGCGAGCGTTCCCCAGTACCAGGCACCCACGCCGGTGACGATCACGATCAACCCGCTGGGGGTCGAGGCCTCCGGCACGACGAGTCTCACCACGCTCGGCGGGGACGGGTCGGGGGTGGTCTTCCTCGGTGAGCTCACGGGCACGGCGCCGAACCAGTCGGTGAACACCGAGTCGGCGATCCGCTTCGGTGGGCAGGCGGTGACGGTCACGCTGACGAGCACGACGCCGACGGTGGCGGTGCCGGTGGTGGCGGGCACGGCGGCCTCGCCACGCACGGTGACGATCGACC
>WYBP01000007.1 GCA_011525845.1 Gemmatimonadaceae bacterium
CCGCATGCGGATCGCGCCCCTCTCTCGTTCCCGCGGCGCCGGACCAGGCGCGCGGCGTCAGTTCTTGTGGCGGAAGGTGATGCGCCCGCGGCTCAGGTCGTACGGCGAGACCTCGACGGTCACCCGGTCGCCCTGCAGCACGCGGATGCGGAACCGCCGCATCTTGCCGGCCATGGTCGCGAGCACGTCGTGCCCGTTGGAGAGGAGCACGCGGAATGTCGCGCTGGGGAGCACTTCGGAGACGGTCCCTTCGAGTTCGATCGCTTCTTCTTTCGCCATAGGTCCTGATGAACGGTAAACCGGAAAGCTAGCGCCCTGCCCCGATCGACGGCAGGGGTCAGCGCCCCTGCAGGCAGAGGGGCGTCCCCGCGGCGGCGGCCGCGATCACCGCCACCACCTCCCGCACGGTCGAGGCGCCCGCGTCCGCGTCATACCACCCCTGCTTGTTCCGCTGGAACTCATCCAGTGTTCCCGCCTCCCTGGCCTTGAGCGCCATCTCCTGCAGCGCGGCGGGACGCTCCACCCAGCAGCCGACGTCCCGCCCCTCCCCGTCGAGGATGACCACCGTCGGGGTCGCGGGACGCCCGTCCGGCGTGCGATGCGCCTCCATGATCACGCGACCCGGGCCCGGTTGCACGATGCGCATCTCGAGCGACGGCACGAGCGCCACGAGCTTCGCCAGGTAGGGGATGGTGTTCACGGAGTCGCTGCAGCCGTCCACCGCGGAGACGAGGATCCGCCACCGCCCGGGGATCGCCTGCGCGCTGGCGAGCGCGTCCGGCGCCACCGCCGCCTGCTCCGAGTTCCGCACCCACATCGCGCGCCGCGCCTCCGCCTTCGCCAGGAAGGTCTCGTAGGGCACGCCGCTCTCGTAGAGCGCCAGCAGCGAGGAGTCCCGCGGTGCGGCCGCGGCCGGCGGTGTGGCTGTCGCCGTCGCCGACGCCGTCGGCTCGAGGTCGCAGGTGGGCGCGGGCCCGACGTGCAGGGCGAGGAGCAGGAGAGGAGTGATCACGGACGGACCTGGGCAAGGGACGCACGGAAGATGGCGGTGCCCCGCACGCCTTGTCCACCGGCGGACGGAACCGTTAGCCTCCCTCCGTGAACCGCCTCGAACTCATCGCCTCGTTGTTGACGGTCCTCAGCGTCTGGCTCAGCACCCGGGAGCGGATCGCGAGTTGGCCGATCGCGATCGTCAGCGTCCTGCTCTACTTCGTGGTCTACCAGCAGGCCCGGCTCTACGCCGCGATGGGGCTCCAGCTCATCTACTTCAGCTTCTCCTGCTACGGCTGGTACCAGTGGAAGTTCGGCGGCACGGGCCGCACCGAGTTGCGCGTCTCGCGCACGACGGCGCGTGACGTCCTCTGGCTCCTTCCCCTCGGCGTCATCGGCGCGGGACTCCTCGGCCTCGGCCTCGCCCGCATGACCGACGCCGCGATCCCGTGGGTCGATGCCGCCGTCGCGTCCGCCAGCCTGGTCGCGCAGTACATGATGACGCGCAAGCTGCTGGAGAACTGGCTCGTCTGGATCGGCGTGAACGTGGTGTCGATCCCGATGTACCTCTCGCAGGGGCTCCGCTTCACGACGGTGCTCTACGGGGTACTCCTCGTGCTCGCGGTGAAGGGATTCCTCGACTGGCGCCGTTCCTACGCGCGCACGTCGGCGGGGCTCGACGTCGCACCGAGCCCCGCGTGACAGGTCCGAACGAGGCCGGGACGGGAGGCCGCGCCACGCGCACGGTGGTGCTCACGGGGCCGGAGTGCGCCGGGAAGACGACACTCGCCCGCGCGCTCGCCGAGGCCTTCGCCGCGCCCTGGACACCGGAGGCGGCGCGCATCGTGGCCGAGCAGTCGGCCACGCCACTCTCCGCGGAGACGGTCGCGCCGATCGCCCGGCTCGCGATGCGGCTCGAGGACGAGGCGCTCGCCGCCGGGCCCGCACTGCTCGTACGCGACACCGACCTCGTCAGCACCCTGGTGTATGCGCGCCACTACTACGGGACCGTGGCGCCCTGGATCGTCGCGAAGGCCAGGGAGCGGCTCGCCGACCTCTACCTGCTCTGCGAGCCCGACCTGCCCTGGAGCGCCGACGGCGTGCGCGACCGCCCGGACCGGCGCCTCGAGCTGCACGCGGAGTTCGCGCGGACGCTGGAGGCGCATGGCGCCCGGATCGCACTCATCCGCGGCAGCGGCGAGGCGCGCACCCTCCTGTCGATTGCCGCAGTGCGCGCCTTCCTCGACCGCTCCGCTACGGCGCCGGGGCGCTGAAGGCGCGGTCCAGCGACTCGACGAACGCCGCCACGGTGCGCGCCGCACGGTAGTAGAACCCCGGCTGGATGCGCGAGGGGTCGTCGGTCGGCCGGTGGTAGTCCGGGTGGTCCTCCACCCCGAAGTAGACGAAGGGGATCTGCACGGCGTGGAACGCGCCCTGGTCGGACTGGTTCGTCCAGTTCTCGCTCCCCGTGCCGCTGTCGTGGCCGAGCATGAGGGTGACCGCCGCGCGCGGCCGGAGCGCCTCGAGCAGGGGGCGCAGCTGCGGATAGGGGGTCGCGCCGGCCGCGTAGAGCTCGCCGCGGTCGTTCCGCGACACCATGTCGAGGTTCACGTTCGCGGCGATGCTGGCGAGCGGCACCGGCGGGTTCGCCACGAAGTGCCGCGCCCCGACCAGTCCCATCTCCTCCGCATCCCAGAGCGCGAAGATGATCGTGTGCTCGGGCGGGTGCGCCTTGAACCAGGCCGCCATCGCCAGCACCGCCGCGGTCCCGGACGCATTGTCGTCGGCGCCGTTGTAGATCTCGCCATTCCGGGTGCCGACGTGGTCGAAGTGGGCGCTCACCACGAGCACGCGTCCCGGCACGCGCGAGCCCCGCAGCTGGCCGAGCACGTTGGCCCCGCGCGTGGAATCGGAGGCCCCGCGGCGCACGAAGGCGAAGGGCTGCTCGAACCCGCTCCCGACGGGCGCGAGGCCGATCCGCCGGAACTCCGAGACGAGCCAGGCACGTGCCTTGGCATTCTCCGGCGTGCCCGTCGCGCGGCCGGCCATGGAGTCGTCCGCCAGTCGGTACAGGTCGGCGATCAGCCGCGCGGAATCGAGCGCGGGGAGCGGCGCGCTCGGCGCCGGGCCGGCGGAGGAGGTATCGGTGGCCACGCCCGCGGCGCCCGCGCAGGCGGCGAGCAGGAGTGTGGCGAGGGCGCCGGTACGGCGGATCGCGGTGTTCGTCATGCCCGCAATCTGCCCGATCGCGCGTCAGGGGGCGACGGTCAGCTCGAAGCGCGCGCGGTACTCGCGGTCCGGGATCCGGTCGAGGCGTGCGGCGGGCAGCACCTCGAGGAGCCGGAGTCGCAGGTCGCCGAGGGTGACGACGTTCGGCTCGTCGCCGAGATGGATCTCATGGAATGCCTGGTCGCCGGTCAGGGGCGCCGTGGCGAGCCGCAGCCGGACGCGCCCCTCCCAGACGCAGACGATCAGCGCGTCCGTGGGACAGCGCGAGTCCTCGAGCACGGCGAGCACCGCCAGGCTGAACTGGCGGTCGCGCACGACCACCGTCTCGCCGAGGCGCAGCTCGAACGGCTCCCCGATGGCCACGGACCCGACGACCTCGGTGGGCCCGCCACAACCGGCGAAGGCGAGCAGGAGCGCGCACAGGGGGGCACGCAGGAGCGGGGCAAGGCGTCTCATCGTGCACGCCCTACCCCGCTCCGCCCCCAAGGTGTCACCGCTCACGCGGTGCCCCGGTCAGAAGGCCGTCACGGCCTCGATCATGAATCCCTTGAACTTCCCGCCATTCCGGATGTCGGTGGTGATGAAGTTCTTGTAGTCCTGCGTCACGTACTCGGCCTTGAGCAGCAGGCTCGGGGTGATGAACCAGCCACCGCCGAAGTTCGTGCGGGTCACTTCGATGTCGCTGTTGCCGCCGCCGAGGTCGCCGGTGAGGGTGTTCCACCGCGCGCCGACGAAGAGCTTCTCGCCGGGGAGGAAGCGGTAGACCGCCTCGATCATCGACTGCTTCACCTCGCGGTCCACGGTCTCCGTGGAGCCCTTCCCCTTCGCGTTCTCGTACAGGCCGAAGAGCTCGAGGCCCTGGTACTTCACGAACGGGTTGATCACCCACTCCGTGCTGTTGTCGCGCATGCCGGGGTTGATGCGGCCCGAGGTGAAGTTCGCCGACTCGGTCGCGGCCGAGTTCTCCATCACGAAGTAGTACCGGCTCCCCGCGCGGTCACCGCCGAAGATGACGTTGCCGATCGCGCTCTTCTGCGTGCGGTACGAGCCGGTGAGGCGGACGCGCAGGTCGTCGTTCATCTGCTTGTCGAAGCCCAGCTTCGCCATGATCGCGGGGGAGCGGTCCGACGCGCGGTCCACGCGGCCGCGGCTCTCGCCGTTCGTCGCTCCGACCATGCCGAGGATGCCGTTCTTCTGCACGAAGATCTCGGCGCCCACCTCGGTGGAGAAGGCGTCCATGATGGTGTTGCCGACGAACGGGTTGTAGAGCGCCTGCCCGTTGTCCGAGCGACGGAAGTGCATGTCGCCGTAGTTCACCTCGTACTGGCCGATCTTCACCGTGGTGTACTTCATGATCTCGTTGAGGAACGGCACGTCGAGCGGCGACTCGTCGATCTGGAGATAGCCGTCCTTCACCCAGGTCTCGTTGTGGTGGCGCGCCGAGAGGTAGCTCGTGAGGGCCACCCGGATGCCCGGGGCGAGCTGCGCGTGCAGGTACATGTTCGCGGTCGCGTTGTTGAAGCCGTTGCCGATCTCCATCAGGCGATTGCGGTTCACGAGGTTCGTGCCGCTGGTGGGCACGGAGTCGGCGGTGTTCTCGTGGCGGAGCCCCTGGAACTGCTGGGTGAACGCCGCGCCCCACGCGAGCTGGAATCCCGTGTAGGCGACGCCGGGCTCCTTGGTGGTCTCGAACACGTTCATCCCGCGCTTGTCCTGCGCGCGGAGGTACTGGATGGTCACCGGCTGCTGGAAGCGGGCCTGCGCCGTGTCCACGGTCTGGGCCGGCAGGGTGGCCGCGAGGGGCGCCATGGTGGCGACCGCAGCGGCGATGAGGAGCGAACGGTGGAGTTTCATGTAGATAGCCTCGGGGGTAGGGGACCGGCGGCGCCGGTCAGTGTTGGAGCAACAGGTTGAACGCGACAGTGACCGAGTCCCGGACCTTCAGGGTGCCCAGCATCAGCTTGGGCGGCTCGACGTCCCAGTCCGTCATGTTTAGGACGTAGGTCCCCGTCACGCGGAGCGCGCCCGACGGCGCGGCCTCGAACGTGGACGGGATCGTGACCGGCTTGGCGATGCCGTTGATCGTGAGCACGCCGCGGAGCGTCCCCGTCACGGGGGCCGCCGCGGTCAGGTCGTAGTCGGTGAGCGCGAAGGTGATCGCGGCATGCTTCGACGCGTTGAGCGCGTTCAGCATGTGCTTGTTCATCGTGCCGTTGTCGCAGTCGAGCTTCGCGGCCGGGAAGGTGAGCGTCGCGCCCTTCACCGCCTTCTGGCCCGCGAGGACGCCGGCGACGACATCGGTGCCGGAGGCGTCGATCACGCCCTCGATCGCGGTCGCCTTGCACGACCAGTCGCGCACCGTGGACTTCCCGTCGAACTGGAGCGTGCTCTCTGCTCCGATCGAGAGCGGCTGTCCGAGCGGGCGCCAGGCGCCGGCGACGGTGAGGACGAGCAGGGCCGCCGTGGCTCCACGAATGGCGCTGCGCATGGGTACTCTCCTGGTGAAGCGGTCCACCGATGCGCACCGTGCGCATCGTGTGGACGCAACTTCTCCCCCGGCGGCGGGCGCTTCAGTAGTGGGAGGCCGGAACTTTGGTCGGGCGTTCCGACGGACGGGGGTGGGGAGAACCCCTACTCGCCGCAGACGGTGGCGCCGGGGTACCCCGGTGGGTGCGACCAGCCCGTCAGGGTGAGGGTCGTGGTACCGAGCAGCGGCATCCGGCTCTCGATCCGCACCGGCATCTGGCAGTCCCCCACGCTGATGTGGAGGCGTATGACGCCGGTCCCCTTGTACCGCTTGGGATCGCGCACCTCCATCTCCACGATCGCGGTGCGGAAGATCCCCGCCGGGGTCGTGAGGGTGTCGTGCCCCACCACGCGCACGATGGTCGGGTTCCGCTCGGCGTCGAAGTGCCGTGCGAACTCCATCGTCGTGTCGCGGCCGAGCGGGAGGGTGCGGAGGAAGTAGAGGAAGGAGAGCTCGTCGAGCGGCGCGTCGTGCGCGAGCTCGCCCGAAGGTCCCTCCGCGTCCGTCCAGCGCCGGGTCGCGCGGTCGATCGTCACCCGCTCGTCGCTGCGCGAGAGGAGGTGCCGCTCGCGCTTCTCGAACCGCAGCGTGCTGAAGGTGCGCGGGTCGATCCAGGAGGCGGTCCGGTCGGACGCGCGGATCGGCCCCTTCCCTCCCTCCATCTCCGACCGCAGCTGCCAGGTGGAGACCCCGCGTTCGAGGACCGGCCCCTCGATCCACATCCGCGAGCGGCCCACACTCCCGAGGCGCGAGGTCCGCACCTCGTACTCGAGGGACTCACCGAGGCCGAAGGGGAGGGGCGCCGCGACGGCGATGCCCTGCGCGCCCGCCACCTGCGTGGCGAGCGTCGCGAAGGCGAGGGCGACGAGGAGGGGCGAGCGGGTCATCACGTACGCTCGCCGTACGCGGGCGCACGGGTCCATCGGGGAGGCCCTGCGCGCACCGTGGGGATTACTCCTACGCCGGCGGCTCGCAGCGCACGCGCCGCATCGGCTGGTCGAACCCGCGCACGGACCCGCCCGGCCCCGGGCCCTCCACGCGGACCGTCAACGAGTCCGCCCCGAGCCGGCGGTACACGAGTCGCTGCGGGAAGTCGTGTGCTGGATTCTCGAACACGAGCGAGTCCGCGCGCAGGGGCGCGGCGGCCGGCGAGGTGAACGCCGCCTCGCGCTGTCCCGAGGGGATCGCCGTGTAGACGAGACGCTCCCCGTCCGCATGGAGGCGCAGGTGCTCGTACTGCCGCGCCACGCCCCCCGCGACCGTCCGGCTCGACCCGAGCATCATCCCGCCCTCGGCCGGCATCCAGACCTCGAGCACCGATCGCCGATCGGTGCGGAGCTCCCAGCACCCCGCCAGCCAGGCCGCGCTCGCGATGGGGTCCGCCCCTGGCGCACCCTGCGCGCCCCCCGCACCCTGCGCCCGCAGCGGTCCCACCGGCAGGAGCGCCAGCACCGCCGCCAGCAGGAAGCCCCTCGTTCCGGATCGGTTCATCGCCCCCTCACGTGTGGTGGCCTCGCCCAACATACCCCGGAAAGTGAGAAGGGGCGGCCCGCCAGGGCCGCCCCCACCCCACAACCAACTCACCACTGTACCGATTTCACCCCCGTGTTAAATTGGAAGATCGGCCGGTAAATCGCGACGACCAAGCCGCCGACCCTCACC
>WYBP01000008.1 GCA_011525845.1 Gemmatimonadaceae bacterium
GGTACCGCGTGGCGCGATCGTCTTCAAAGGCATTCTCGCCTTCAACGTGCCGCGAGTCACCGGAATTCCGAGGAAACGGAAGCCCTAGGGTGAGTTGGCTCTGAAGCGTGTGGATTCGCCTAACGTCAAGTTGTGCTGTGGCCGATTCAATAAATGCGGGTTGGCGGCCACGGCCGACCATGAAGTACGATGAGGCCGGGGCCGCCAACCCGCCACCCTAGCCGGCCATCTGCACCAACTGTCGTTAGACGGCGGGCCGCGAGCTTAGGAGTACTTCGCGATCACGACCGATGCGCCAAGGAGCGTGAGGTAGAACGGGAGAATCGAGAGCGAGAGCGCAGCATGCCGGAACAGGTCCCAAGAGCTACCTGAAGGCTGAACAGCATACAGGTCCGCACTTGCAAGCTCATCTCGATGCAACTTGTCGATGAACTCGTTGTACGCGTTCCGGAATCCTTTCTCGAGCGCGAGATAGTACGTGTCGAGGGCGAGGAAGAGAAGGGTCGCCAGCGCCGCGACCCAAGCGAATCGCGCGTCGCTGCGCTCGACGACAAACACTAGGATTGCGGAGTTGAGCGCGATGCACCACGACTTCGCAGACGCGCTGTTGGCGGCCATTCGCTGAATGACGGCCTGGACGATCCCGAGGTGTGCCTGAACGGCCGGAGACTCAGCGCTAATTCTCGAGGCGGCAGTCATGCATCGATCCAAGTAGCGAAGTTGTTGTAGCCGTCGTCCGTGACCCAATCATACGTCTTGTACCATTGGGAAAGGTTATATCCATTCCCGCGATACGGCGCCGCAACGCTTGTGGCAAAGGACGCGCTCCCGTCGATCTCGGAGTATTGCTCCCATTTGCCATTGACGACCTGGTGAAGCGTGCCCGTCTGGCCGTCGGTTGAATAGCTGACGCCAATGTGCGCCAACGGATTGGGACCGAGGGCCTTGGTCATCCGATTCTTGCCCGCGATGCTGTTAATGTGGACTCCGAGAAGCTTGTTCCCTTTGCGGAAGCTCTTCAGGAGTTCATAGCGCACCCAAGGGCGAGCGAACGTCTCCGATCCGATGAGAACGCATGTGATGGTGGTTCCGTCGACCGCGCTGTTAACGAGCCGCTTCACGGCCAGCGGGCTCGTTCTGCGCGCGGTTTCCCACACCGATGCGTCGAAGAACCCGGCCTCTTCGCGATTGGGCTTCAGCATCCAATGCTGCCGAACCACGTTGGCTCGGAAGTCGATGACATCCTGATAGTGAAAGCTGAAGAACACCCGCTTCGCCATGATGTCGTCCGTCTAACGTTTGCTTCTGCTGTGAACGCTCATATAAAAAGGGTTGGGCGGGGCGGCCGCAACACGCCTAGGGCATCACGGCCGCCCCGCCCAACCCAATCCGCACCGCGTTCATCGGCAGCAAGCGTCGTTATACGGCATCCGTCGGTGCGCGCCGTTGTTCCAGCAGCTTAGTCGTGAAGTCGTGCTGCGCGCGGAGGTGCTGGATCTCCTCGGCGGCACGCACCTGTGCGTCTTCGAGCGCGCTGATTCGCTGTAACAACAGGTCGTCGCTGGACGCTGACTCGCGACGCTGCTCCATGCTGCGGACGGCGCGCAAGCCAAGGTAGAAGACGCCGATAGCGACCAGCGCCGCCGGCGCATACGCGAGCACGACCGCAGACCACGACATTCCGAACATCGGCTATCCGCGCTCTTCGGGGTCCGTCAGGAACCACTCGAGACGGCCGCACTCCACGCACGCGAGGGTCGCGGCGGAGCGATTGGCCCAGTCGAGATTCAGGAACGTGAGGCCCGCGGAGTTGAGCTGCGCGCGGCCCTCGACGAAGCGTTCGCCACCGCAGTGCGGGCAGCGGACGGGCTTACCAGCGACCTCGAACGGCTCACCGCTCGGTCCACTGCTCATCGCCTTGGCGCCAGCTGCGACCGCGCTGAAGAACTTCTTCATGAGTCTCTCCCTCGACTAGTCCGTATAACGATTGCTTCTGCTGTGAACGCTTCAAATAGAAGCAGTTGTGGGGCGGCCGCTAGGCCGTCCCATGCTTCATACTGCGGCCGCCCCACAACTGCATCATTCGCCGCGTTCATCAGCAGCAAGCGATGTTATGCCGCTCCCTTCCTTGCTGTAGGCATTGATCCGCCTCGCCATTCAGGCCTGAGTTCCTCAGGGCTCAAGAGATGCGTTGAAATCCCAGACCGCGCCAGAATCACCCCCGGGAGCTCTCTCCCTGGCGAGTCTCATGAGCCCCGGTCGATGCGCCGCGCCAGTCAGTAGGACGCTCGTTCTGAAAGTCCCAGTGCGACATTGGCGCTCAATGTTCGTCATCATCTCCTCTTCACGGAGTCGATTCGTGTCGAGCCAGAGTTGGAACAACGCGTCGAGCCGAGGGTCTGCGATGACTCTGAGGGTCGACAGCATGGCGTCGCGGAGATCAGATCCGAGTTGAGCACACTGCTCGCTATTGAGGTAGTGAAAGCCGTGCACATACGTGTATTGGCTGTGCAAATCAATAGCACGGCAGTACTCGGGGCTCCGGACTTCGATCTCCCGGTTGAGCTCTCGGTCGCGATGGAAGAACTCGCCTACAGGCGTCGGCCGGTCGACAGCGACGAGCTCAACTGATCTGCCTTGGCGGTAGTGACTGACGGCAATCGCCTCGAGTGACGGCTCAGGTCCCTCCAAATACTCGTCAATCCTTCCGACTGGCGCCTCCAGGAAGACCACCTCTGGCTGGATGCGCTCCAGAATTGCTACCAGCTCCGCAGGATTCGCCTGCCCGTTCTCGGCGTGCACAGTGCCAACTACGAAGACCTGCTTCATCAGACGCTCCTCAAGCGCGCGCGAGTCGGCATAACGTCAGCTTGTGCTGCGGCCGTTCCAATAATTTGCGGCGGCGGGGCCGCCGCAAGCCTTCCATACCATGGAGCGGCGGCCCCGCCGCCGCTTCCGAAGCCCGGCCGTCTGCACCAAGCGCCGTTAGCTGGTTCGCGCGTCGAGCCAGCCCCTCAACTCGTCTACGTCACGAATGACGTGAGGATTCCGATGCAGCCCCGGATCTAGCTGCGCGGCATGATAGCCGCTCGGCTCCCCGGAGTCACTCAGCACAACCCACGAGTTCGCCGCGTTCTTCGGTAAGCCTTGCATCACCGATCGTGGAAGACGGCCCACCAGTCCGGCAACCGCGCCGTATGTCGCGCGCTGCTGCGCAGCCCTGAGTTCCCGGAGAATGATGCCTAGGCTGAGCGGCGCCATGAGTGCTTCGAATGTTTGAGAATCCAGCTAACGTCAGCTTGTGCTGCGGCCGTTCCAATAATTTGCGGCGGCGGGGCCGCCGCAAGCCTTCCATAACATGGAGCGGCGGCCCCGCCGCCGCTTCCGAAGCCCGGCCGTCAGCCACCAAGCGTCGTTAGCCAGCGCGTCGCCGAGCCAATACGCCAGCGCTGACCGCGAGCAGCCCGGCGAGGAAGTACGCCGAGGCACCCCAGCCGATCGGCGAAGGAGTCAGGTCCCAGGACTCTGCGTACAGCCTCCAGTTGAGGTACGCGGCACCCATGACCGCGATCAGGCCCACAAGTGACAGCGCGACCGGCCAACGGCGTACGATGCAGACGGCCCCCAGTGCCGCGCAGCCAATCGGAATCGCGGAGGACGCAGCGCCCGTACTCGAGTGGAGCGCCTCACTCCCCGTCCGGAGCATCGGCAGGAGAGGCACCGCGGCGAGCCCGGCGACCGCCAGCCAACCGAGTCCGACTGCTATGGCGCTCCTTTTGTCGCGAGTCATCAAGACACCAAGGTCGTCTGGCTAACGTCAGCTTGTGCTGCGGCCGATCAAATAGATGCGGGTTGGCGGCCGCGCCAAACCCGCCTCAACGATAAGGCGCGGCCGCCAACCCGCCACCCTAGCCGGCCGTCAGTCACCAAGCGTCGTTAGGCGCCGCTAGTACAAATACTCGTCAAGCAGCTTCTTGACCGAGAATCCCTTCTTCGCCAGCTGAACGCGCATACGCCAGCGTCGCGCACGCATCCCGCTGCAGTAGACCGTAATTGCGAGAGTGACGACGCGCTTTGCGCGTACGCCCTTCTTCATCTCGAATACGAGTGCTCCGATAACAACATTGAAGCCTCGATGAAGCGGTCGGTCCTGATGAGCCGAGAACGTCTTCTCGCCAGGATTGATGTCGCTAATGTCGGCGAGGTGCTGCGCAATGATCGATGAGCACGCGTCCGGATTCTCCACAGTGACTGTGACATCGATGTCGCGTCCAGCACGCGAGGCACTGTTGCCAAGAATCAGAGGAACCCGCCATGCACCGTTTGACTCTCGCGTGACGAGCCGGTCGTCGAAGATCGGTGCGATGTCTGGCGCTTCGCTGCCGGCGAACATCCGCTTGATCATCGGATACGGCATATCGACAAACTCCGCACCAACGCGGATGCAGATGCGTTTGTCGTCAATGGACTGGACCGGGTCGCCTGAGGTTCCCGGCACAAGCAGGACTGCCACCCCCTTAGAGTCCTTTGAGGACTTCTTAAGCACACGCACCGGCGGACACGGGACGACAGGTGTTGTCAGTGTCGCGAGAATCCGATCGATGCGCTGCGCAAACTTTGTGCACTCGGCGATGGGTTCAATCTGGGCGAGTACGTCAAGGCCGCTGTGAAGCTTGTTCGAAGTGCTCACGCCGAACACGACGACTCCGCCCCCTGCGTTAGCAAAACCGCTCAGAATCGTTCCGAGCTGGGCCTTGAATCCCTTGTCTAGGATCGGAGAGTGCGGAGCCTTGCACTCGAGAAGCTGGCTCTCCGCCTCGCCAGTGGAAACCAGATCCTCGATACTCTGCCACGTTGACAGACTTTCGAACAGAGCTTGAGCCGAGGTGGTCATAGGCAGAAAGATTGTGTCGTGCGCCTAACGTGTGTTAGACAGCCCCGCCTAATTCGGACCGCTCCCACACCCACCGAATTAGCCCGCGCTGCCTAATTGGTCCCGCCAATACTCACCGCCGCGCAAATCTCCGCAACACACACGGATGGGCGGCCTTGGCCGGCTCCGGGAATGCAGCGATCGCCGGGCAAAGCGGCCGCAGGCAGGGAAAGGCAGAACTGCCTAAGCGGGGATTCGCGGGCGGTGAAAGCCCCTCGCCGGCACGGAGCTACGCCGCCCGCACCGGCAACCCACGCCTGCCGCGCTCGATCACGCCCCCGCCCAGCACCACGTCCCCATCATAGAACACCACCGACTGCCCGGGCGTGATCGCCGGCACGGCGACGTCCAGCGCGACCTCGACCTCACCGGCCGCGCTGCGGAGGAGAGTGCCGGGGACGGGCCTGGCACGGTGGCGGATGCGGACCTGGATGGGGGCGCCGTCTGAGGGCGGGGTGGGGACGAGCCAGTTCACCTCCCTGGCGACGAGGCCGCGGCCGAGGAGCTCCTCGCGCGGGCCGATCACCACGGCACGGTCGGCAGGGCGGAGGGCGACGACGAACATGGGCTCGGACGAGCCGCCGGGGAGGCGGCGGCGCTGGCCGACGGTGTAGCGCGCGAATCCCTCGTGCGAACCGACGACGGTCCCGTCGCTCGTGACGATCGGGCCCGGGGAGAGGGCGGGGGCGTCGGCGGGGAGCTCGCGCTCGAGCACCTTCACGTAATCGCCGTCGGGCACGAAACAGATCTCCTGGCTCTCCGGCTTCTCGGCGGTGAGCACGCCGAGCTCGCGCGCGAGCGCACGCGTCTCGGCCTTCGTCATCCCGCCGACGGGGAGGAGCATCCGGCCGAGCACGGCGCGGTCGATGCCCCAGAGGAAATAGGTCTGGTCCTTGGCATCGTCGAGCCCGCGCATCAGGCGCCCGTCGGCGACGCGGGCGTAGTGGCCGGTCGCGATGAAGGGGGCCTCGATGGCGTCGGCCTTCTCGAGGAGGTCGCGGAACTTGGTGAAGGTGTTGCAGCGCACGCAGGGGATGGGGGTGCGCCCGGCGGCGTACTCGTCCACGAAGTCCTGCAGCACGTCGCGCCCGAACCGGTCCTGCAGGTTGAGCACGTAGTGCGGCACGCCCAGCGCCTCGGCCACGCGACGCGCATCGTTCACGCTGTCGAGCGAGCAGCAGGGCCGGTCGGGCACCTCGCCGCCGTCGTGGAAGAGCTTCATCGTCACGCCGACGACGTCGTACCCCTCGCGCACGAGGAGGGCGGCGGCGACGGACGAGTCGACGCCGCCGGACATGGCGACCAGGACGCGCGGGCCCCGGTGCATGCCTCGCGTGCTCGCCGGAGCCGCCGCGCCCTGTCCGCCGAGCTCGCCGCTCACGCCGCTCCCGCGAGCCCTCGCGCCTTCTGGATCAGGGCGGGGAAGAGCTCCGCGACACGCGCGATGTCGGGCTCGGTGGTGAGGGAGCCGAGGCTCATGCGGATCGCCGCGCTGGCGAGGTCGGCCCGCACCCCCATCGCGGCGAGCACGTGCGACGGCGTGATGCTCCCGCTCTGGCAGGCGGAACCGCTCGAACAGGCGACACCCTGCAGGTCGAGCGCCATCAGGAGCGACTCGGAGTCGGTGCCGGGGACGGAGACGTTCAGGATGTGCGGCGCGCGCTTCGCGTTGCGGCCATGCACCATCGCGTCCGGCACGCGCGCGACGAGCGCGGCTTCCAACTTGTCGCGCAGCGCCTCGAGCTCCTTCCAGTGCGCCTCACGCTCGGCCACCGCGAGCTCCATCGCCGTCGCGAGGCCGACCGCCGCCGCGACGTTCTCGGTGCCGGGACGACGCCCCCGGTCCTGCATCCCGCCGAAGAAGAGGGGCTCGAGCGGGGTGCCGCGCCTGATATAGAAGGCGCCGATCCCCTTGGGCGCGCCCAGCTTGTGGCCACTGACGGAGACGAAGTCGAAGGGCACCTTCCTCGCGTCGACCTCCACCTTGCCGAACGCCTGCACGGCGTCGGTGTGGAATACGCCCCCGGCGGCCTTGGTGAGCGCGGCGAGCTCCTCGATCGGCTGGATCACGCCGGTCTCGTTGTTGATCCACATCACCGAACAGAGCGCGACGTCGTCGCGGAGCTGGGCCCTGGCGTCCGCGAGGTCCACGGCCCCCGAGGCCTCCACCTTGAGCAGCCGCTCCTCGGCCCCTTCCTTCGCGGCCTGGTGCACGGACTGCAGCACGGCCTTGTGCTCGATCGGGGAGGTCACGACGGCCTTGCGCCCCTTCTCCTTCAGGATGCGCCAGCCGCCGAGCACGGCGAGGTTGTCCGCCTCGGTGCCGCCGGAGGTGAAGCAGACCTCGTCGGGGGCGGCGCCGAGGCAGGTGGCCACGCGCTCACGCGCCTCGTCGAGCGCGGCCCGGGCCTCGCGTCCCCACCGGTGCGTAGACGAGGGGTTGCCGAAGCGCGGTCCGTAGAAGGGCGCCATCGCCTCGAAGACCTCCGTGCGCACCGGGGTCGTCGCGGCATGGTCGAGATAGATGGGAGTCTGGGCCATGCAGGGAATATAGGGGCTCAGGCCCCGCGGGTGACCCCGCGCCCGCGCCCTACGCCGACTGGGCTTCCGCGGGCTGCGAGGCCTTGTAGACGACCGCCGCGCCGAGCCCGCCGAGCACGGGGCCGATCGCGTAGATCCAGGCCAACGGCGACGGGTCGTACCCGACGAGGGGCTCGAAGATGGCAGTCATCAGGCCGACGGCGGGATTGAACGCGGCGCCGGTGATCTCGCCGAGCGCGAAGGCCCCGCCCATCACGGTCCCGCCGATGGCGATGCCGAAGTAGTCGTTCCCCGCGGTCCCCTTCGTGAACGCGACGTTCAGGATCACCCACGCGAGCACGAAGGTCATGATCGCCTCGCCCGTCACCGCCTTCCACGCGCTGACCCCCTCCCCCGGCTCGATGTGCAGCGGGAACCCGTTGAACTTGTAGACGAAGAACGCGGCGACGAGCGCCCCGAGGGACTGCGCGACGACGTAGGGCACGACCTCGCGCGTGGGGATGGCCCCGCGGATCCAGATGGCGATCGTGACCGCCGGGTTGTAGTGCGCCCCCGAGATGTGGCCCCCCGCGTAGACCACCGCCATCAGGGCGACGCCCACCGCGAGCGGGGAGGGAACGCCCTCCTGGACGCGCGCGAGTCCGATCGTGAGGACGAGCACGAAGGTGCCGATCGCTTCGGTGAGGAGCTTGGACGTCATGGCGGGAAGGGTGGGGGCGGGAAGGTCCGGGCGCGAAGGTACCCGGATTCCGCGGCGAGGGCCAGTCGCGCTAGATCGTCGCCCGTCGCCGCCCGTCGTCGCCCGTCGTCGCCCGTCGCCGTCAGCTCCCGCTCCGCAGCGCGACGACGACGGCGGTGATCGCGATGACGAGGGAGAGCGCGGCGATCGCCCAGGGCACCCAGAGCGGCACCTTCCCGAGTGCGCGCGCCAGGGGGCCCCGCTTCCCCGCGCTCGCGGGGCGGAGGGCCTGCGCGATCTCCTCGCCGGTGGCAGGGCGGTCCTCGCGGCGCTTCTCGAGGCATTGCATCACGATCCGCACCAGGGCCGGCGGCGCGTCGGGACGGCGCGGCCCGATCGGGTCGGGCGGGTCGTGCAGGTGCGCCCGCATCACGAGCTGCGGCGAGCGGCCCGCGAAGGGCGGATGCCCGGTGATCATCTCGTACGCGACGACGCCCAGCGCGTAGAGGTCCGCGCGGTGGTCGAGGTCGGGGTCCCCCGCGGCCTGCTCGGGCGCGATGTAGGTCGGCGTGCCGAGGCTGGTCCCCGGCTTGGTGATGCGGAGCGCGTGGTCGTCGTCGCCGCCATCCGTCGTCGCCTTCTGCAGCGCCTTGCCGATGCCGAAGTCGAGCACGACGGCCTGGTCGTGGAAGAACATCACGTTCTCGGGCTTGATGTCGCGGTGCGCGATCCCCTCGGCGTGCGCATAGGCGAGCGCGTGCGCCACCTCCTCGAGGATCCGCATGATCGTCGGGATCGGCATCGGCCGCTCGCGGGCCATCCGCTCCCGGAGCGAGTCGCCCGCGACGAGGGGCATCGTATAGTAGAGGTGCCGCCCCGCCTGTCCCGCGGCGAGCAGCGGGACGATGTGCGGATGCTGCAGGCGCGCCGCGAGCGTGATCTCCCGCTTGAAGCGCTCGGCCGAGAGCGTGGCGGCGAGCTCGGGGGAGAGGACCTTGATGACCACCTTCCGCCCGAGCGCGACCTCGGTGGCGACGAAGACGCGCGACATCCCCCCGCGCGGGAGCTCGCTCTCGATCTGGTACGACTCCGCCAGCGCCTCCTGCAGTTCGGCCTGCAGCTGTTCGTTGCGCATGAGCGTCGCCTCCAAGTGGATACTTCGAATGTAGGACAGACCGGCGTCCCGTGCTGGCGATGGCCGTGCGCGGCGCGGGTTGCCGCACCGGCGACGCGGGCGGATACTTGGGCGCGGCGCAGCGCGACTTCGCGCGCCGGCGCGACGCTCCGGCGCGGCCTGCCGGTGTTCGCCATCCCCCCGTGTGCGGAGTGAGACCGATCGTGTCACAGTGTGCCCTTCTCGTCGCCACCGGCCTCGCCCTCCTCGGCGCAAGCGCCTGCACCCCCGCGCCGCGCGACCCCGAGCCCGGCGTGGCCCGCGCGCTCGCCGAGCAGCGCGCGCAGACGATCTCGGACCTGCACTACCAGGTCGATCTGTACGTGCCCGCGGAACGCGACTCCGCCGTCACGGGGGAGATCACGATCTCGTTCGCGCTCAGCGACGCCCGACGCCCGCTCGTGCTCGACTTCCGCGCCCCCCGCGACCACGTGCGCCGCGTGCGGCTCGACGGCGACTCGGTGGCGTACTCCCTCCCCGAGGATCACATCGTGATCCCGGCGTCGGCGCTCAACGAGGGAGTGCACACGGTCACCGTGGGATTCCGGTCGACGGACGCGGCGCTCAACCGCAACGCGGACTTCCTCTACGCCCTCTTCGTCCCCGACCGCGCCTCCACCGCTTTTCCCGTCTTCGAGCAGCCCGACCTCAAGGCGCGCTTCCGGCTCGCGATCTCTGTACCGGCGGGCTGGCAGGCGCTGAGCAATGGCGCCGAGACGCGCCGCGAGCGCGTGACCGTGGTCGCGAGCACCGGTGGCATGCTGGAGGAGCCCACGAGGGAGACGATCTTCTTCGCCGAGACGGAGCCGATCAGCACCTACCTCTTCGCGTTCGCCGCGGGCCGGATGCAGGCCGAGCGTGCCGTGCGCGACGGGCGCACCTTCACGATGTACCATCGCGAGACCGACGCCGCGAAGCTCGCGCGGAACCGCGACGCGATCTTCGACCTGCACGCCACGGCGCTCCGCTGGCTCGAGGAGTACACGGGGATCCCGTACCCGTTCGGGAAGTTCGACTTCTTCGCCGTGCCCTCGTTCCAGTTCGGCGGGATGGAGCATCCGGGCGCGATCTGGTACCGCGCGGACGGGCTCTTCCTGGACCCCACCGCGACGCGCAACCAGGAGCTGGGGCGCGCGAGCCTGATCGCCCACGAGACCGCGCACATGTGGTTCGGCGACCTCGTCACGATGCGCTGGTTCAACGACGTCTGGATGAAGGAGGTCTTCGCGAACTTCATGGCGGCGAAGATCGCGGGGCCCGCGTTCCCCGACATCAACCTCGACCTCCGCTTCTTCCAGGCGCACCACCCCACGGCGTACGGGGTGGACCGCACGGCGGGCGCGAACCCCATCCGGCAGGAGCTCGAGAACCTGCGCGAGGCGGGGTCGCTCTACGGCGCGATCATCTACCAGAAGGCGCCGATCGTGATGAAGCAGCTGGAGCAGCTCGTGGGCGAGGAGGCGATGCGCGACGGATTGCGCGAGTACCTCGCGCAGCACCGGTTCGGGAACGCCACCTGGCCCGACCTCATCGCGGTGCTCGACGCGCGCACGCCCGAGGACCTCGCGGCGTGGAGCCGCGCCTGGGTGGAGGAACCACGCCGGCCGCGCATCACGGCGCGCTGGGCGGACTCAGGCGTGGTGCTCGCGCAGCGTGACCCGCTCCCCGACCGCGCCCTGCGCTGGACGCAGCCGATCGTCCTCGCCTTCGACTCGGCGGGCACGGTCGCGAACCGGCGCGTCGCGCTCCGCGAGGCGCAGGTGTTCGTCCCGATGCCGGGGGTGACCTCGCCCTCGTTCATCCTCCCCGGCGCCGACGGCGTGGGGTACGGACGCTTCCTCCTCGATTCCGCGAGCCGCGCCACGCTGCTCGCGCGCACCACCACGCTGCGCGACCCGGTGCAGCGCGCGGTGGCCTGGCAGACGCTCCACGAGGAGATGCTCGACGGATTCCTGCCCCCTGCGACGCTCCTCGAGTCGGGACTCGCGGCGCTCGCGGCGGAGCGCGAGGAGCTCGTGCAGTTGCAGGTGCTGGGCCTCGTGCGCGGGGTGTACTGGCGCTTCCTCTCCGACTCCGTGCGCCGCGCGCTCGCGCCCCGCGTGGAGGCCGCGCTCTGGCGCGAGCTCGACCGCGCGCCGACGCCGGGCCGGAAGGGGGCGTTCTTCTCCGCGATCGTGGGCAGCACGCTCACCGCGGAGGGCACCGCACGACTCGAGCGGATCTGGAACAAGGCCGAGACGCCGCGCGGGCTCCCCCTGGCCGAGCAGCAGTACATCGGGCTCGCCGAGGCGCTCGCGATCCGCGGCGTGCCGAACGCCGAGCGGATCCTCGATGAGCAGGAGGGGCGCGTGACCAACCCCGACCGCCGGCAGCGGATGCGCTTCATGCGCGCCGCGCTCTCGGCCGACGTGCGCGTGCGCGACTCGCTCTTCGCCACCTTCCGCGAGGTGGAGAACCGGCGGCGGGAGTCCTGGGTGCTCGACGCGATGGCGGCGATGAACCATCCGCTCCGCGCCACGGCGGCGCTCCCCAACCTCACCGCGAGTCTGGACCTCGTGCTCCCCATCCAGCAGACGGGGGACATCTTCTTCCCGCTGCGGTGGCTGAACGCGACGCTGGACGGGCACCAGTCGGCGGCCGCGGCCTCGGCGGTGGAGGCGTTCCTGGCCGCGCACCCGGACTACCCGCCGCGCCTCAGGGGGAAGGTGCTCCAGGCCGCGGATGACCTGTACCGCTCGGCGACGATCGTGGAGGGATGGACGCCGGCGGCAGGGCGTGCCAGGCCAGCAGCACGACCGTGAGGAGGAGGACCGCACCTCCCTGGTGCGCGACGCCCAGGGAGATCGGGACCGCGAGGAGCAGGGTGGTGACGCCGAGCGCGAACTGCAGGAGCACGACCCCGAGCATCGCGTGGACGCGCACGCGGAACCGGGCGTCGGTGGTGGTGCGATGCCGCCACCAGGTGGCGAGCACGGCGAGCAGGGTGACGGTGGCGAGGAGGCGATGGTCGAACTGCACCGCGCCATGGTTCTCGAAGAGGTTCCGCCACCAGGGGTCCATGCTCGCGTAGCCGGGCGGGACGAGCCCGTCGCCCATGAACGGGAACGAGTTGTAGACCTTGCCGGCGCGCAGGCCGGCGACGAGCGCGCCGCTGAACGCCGTGAGGAGCACGAGGCCGGTGAGCGCGCCGAAGGTCCGCCCCCGGCCGCGCTCCGGGGGTGCCTCGCCCGCAGGCAGGTCCGCCGCGCGCAGGAGGTCGGCCGCGGTCCAGACCGTGAGCGCGAAGAGGATGAGCGCCATCGAGAGGTGCGCGGCGAGCCGGTACTGGCTCACCTCCGTGCGCACGCTGAGGCCGCTCGCCACCATCCACCATCCCATCGCGCCCTGTGCCGCGAGGAGCGCGAGCAGGGTGGCGAGCGTCGGGGCGAGCGCGCGCGGGATGCGCCGGCGGAGCGCGAACCAGATCAGCGGAAGGAGGAAGGCGGCGCCCACGAGACGGGCGATGATGCGGTGCACGAACTCCCAGAGGTAGATGCGCTTGAAGCCGGCGAGGTCCATGTCCGGGTTCATCTGCGCGTACTGCGGGATCCGGCGGTACTTCGCGAACTCCTCCTCCCACTGCGCCTCGGAGAGCGGCGGCACCACGCCGGTGACCGGCTTCCACTCCGTGATCGAGAGGCCGCTCTCCGTGAGGCGCGTGGCGCCGCCCACGACGACCGTGAGGAAGACGAGGAAGGCCCAGGCCGCGAGCCAGCGGCCGAGCGCGCGGGCGTCCCCGCGGTCGATCGAGCGGAGAAGGTCGCGGGTCACGAGGTGCGGCCTCGGGCGTGCGTCATGGCGTGAGTCAGGGCGTGTGTCAGGGCGTGTGTCAGGGCGTGGGTCGCACCGCGCGCAGGGTGCGCGTGGCGCCGTCGTAGGTCACGAGCACCACTTCGCGCGCGCCGAGCGTGACCGACTCGCGCAGTTCGAGGAGCGGCGGGACCTCGCCGTCGTGGCGGCGCGTGCGCGCGGAGTCCGCCGGCGGCTGCTCCGCCGTGACGGCCGCGACGGCCGTGGCGGCCGTGTCGAGGCGGGCGAGGCGGACCTCGATCGTGGAGCGCCCTGCCGGGATCGCGGTCTCGTGGAAGACGTAGAGCTGCCGGTCGCTGCGCATCCCGCCCCCGCGCAACCGTTCGCGCGAGAGCACCTCGCCGTCGCGGCGCACCTCCAGCTCGTACTGCGCCGTGGTCCCCTCGCAGGAGACGGGTTGCCGCATGTGCGCGGGGAGCGCCTCCAACTCGGCGGGCGTGAGCGTGCGGCAGACCTCGATGCGCTCCGGGCGCGCAGCGAAGGCCACGCGCAGCACGGCCCCGGTGCCGTCCTCGAGGGTGAGGGGCACGTGCGAGCCGTGGGCGATCCCGACCGCCGCCGCGAGCGCGAGGGCGGCGCCGGCGATGCGCGAGCGCAGGCCGGGGGAGGTGCGGGGCGGGGTCGGAGGGGGCGCGGTCACTCGCGGGGCCCGGTGAGCTCGACGTCGCATTCCGCACCGACCTCCCCCGGATCGGCGGCGACGGCGCCGAGGGGACGGGTGTCGGCGACGAAGTCGCGGAGCGCGGCGACCGCGTCCGCGCCCTCAGCGGCGTTCGCGTAGGCGACGCGCACCCGGCTGCGGTCCACGCGTGCCTGCAGCTCGGCCTCGCGGTCGTGGTACATCCGCTCGAGCAGCCAGCGCGGGCCCTCGCGGTTCCAGCAGTCGCGGGGCGGGCAGGCGACCACGAGCACGCCGGCCGAGCCGTTGCGCACCAGGAGCTCGACGACGGAGGTGTGCAGGTTGCCGGCGCAGTCCACGGGCAGCAGCGCGGCGCCCTCGCCGCGGATGGCGTCGCCCCACCGGGAGGCGCCCCGGTCGCAGGCGACGACCACGTGCTCGCCCGCGCGGCGCTCCGGCGACTCGATGAAGGCGCGCACCTCCGCGAGCTGGTCCCGCCCCGTGCGCCCCGGCGGGCCGACGCCCATCGGCGCGCAGGAGCCGGCGCAGATCCCGCAGCTCACGCAGCGCGCGGGGTCCACGCGCGCCACGAGCTCGGATCGGCCCCCCGGCGCGCGCGTGATCATCGCGATCGCGTCGTACGGGCAATCGGCGGCGCACTGCTCGCACCCCACGCAGATCTCCTCGTCCACCGTCGAGGGAGGGGCCGCGCGGTCGCCCCGGCGCCGGGTGAGCAGCGGCACGGCGGCGAGGAGCGCGACGGCGCCGGCGGCCGCGAGGAGCGCGCCGCCCCCGCTCATCCGCCGCGCGAACGGGATCCAGAACCCGAAGAAGAGGTCCACCGGCACCGTCGCCGGGATCGTGAAGGGACTGGCCTCCGGCAGCATCGTGATCGGGATGGCCAGCGAGATCGCCAGCAGCGCGCCCACCACGCCGTAACCGAGCGGCTTGGGCGGGAGGAGCGCCGGTCGTGCGACGCGCGAGATGTGCAGCCAGAGCCCGATGCCGAGCGCGAGCGGGATCCCGATGTGCGCGAAGAGGTTCAGGAAGAAGAACGCGGGCGGGAGTGGCCGTTCGCCGGTGAAGGCGCGGCTGGTGGGCTCCGAGAGCACCGGGAGCGCGTCAAGCATCCGCGCGCCCTCGCGGGCGAGCGTCTGGCCGAAGGTGTCCCACACCATCACGTACCCGGTCCACCCGCAGAGCATCAGGAGGACGAGGAGGCCGACGCCGGTGACCCAGGCGAGCGCGCGCGGTCCCCAGCTGCGCCCCTGGGCGTACATCCGGAACGCGTGGACGATCGTGGCGAGCACGGCCGCGTCGCTCGCGTAGCGGTGCATGCCGCGCATCCAGTTGCCGACCCAGCGGTCCGCGGTGATCCGCTCCACCGACGCCCAGGGCGCGCCGACGCGATAGAAGAGGATCAGCCAGAGCCCCGTCACGAGGATCACCAGGAGGAGCGCGATGACGATCGTGCCGCTCTGGTAGAGCGGGTTCGCGCGCCAGCCGTAGAGCCGGTTGGCGAGGGCGTCCGCCCGGGCGAGCGCGCGGAACGCGACGCGTTCCGTCGGGGGTCGGGTGGTGGCGCTCACGGGACGGGGAAGGGCATCACGCGGGAGAAGGTAGCCCGTGGCGCGCGGGCGCCACTGTCAG
The DNA here is from genome assembly GCA_011525845.1 of Gemmatimonadaceae bacterium. Classification (GTDB taxonomy): domain Bacteria; phylum Gemmatimonadota; class Gemmatimonadetes; order Gemmatimonadales; family Gemmatimonadaceae; genus Pseudogemmatithrix. The sequence continues at coordinate 15,446 of WYBP01000008.1, forward strand.
GGAGTTCCCCTACACGCGTCAGGGAAAAGCCGTATGGCACATGCACCTTTACGGCCGTATCCTCGCGTTGATCCTCCCTCACCCCCGACCGGAACACGGAGACCCGATGCCAGATCCGGTGAAACCAGACGAAGCCGCCGAGCAGGTCCCGCTCGGGCAGCGCCTGTTCGACAATGTCTTCCTCCTGCTCGGCCTCGGTCTCCTCGTGGTCTTCGTCCTGTACACGGGATGGGGCCTCTGGGAGATCCTGACGTTGCCCCAGGCAACCCTACCCTGACCGCCATGCATACCGAGACGCACACGGGGCTCGAGTCCCCGAAGGGGATCTGGTGGAAGCCCGCCCACAAGTCGGAGAAGGTCTGGGTCGGGATCGCGTTCGCGTGGTGCATGGTGCTCTTCGCCATGATGCCGCTCTGGCACTGGAAGGGAGGGCAGAACCCGTCGGGCATCCGGCGCCGCGTGGAGCCCGCCGCCTTCTTCGCCCGCACGCAGGAGTTCATCCAGCAATACCAGGTGGACACCGACCGCGGCATGCCGATCGTGGCGCCGCCGCCGGGCTCGGACATCTACCTCACGGGGATGAGCTTCCAGTGGACGCCGATCCTCAAGCTCCAGAAGGGCGCGGAGTACATCCTGCACCTGTCCGCCCTCGACGTGAACCACGGGTTCTCGCTCTACCCGATCAACGTGAACTTCCAGGTGATCCCCGGCTATGACTACGGGCTCCGCATCACGCCCAACGCCTCCGGCGACTTCCGCATCATCTGCAACGAGTTCTGCGGCATCGGGCACCACACGATGGTGGGGCGCGTGATCGTCGAGGATGCGCCCGCCACCGGGACGCCCGGCACGGGAGGCACGCCATGACCGCCCCCGCCGCGACCTTCCGCACCTGCCCGGTCACCACGCGCCGGATCCACGACCAGGCCGAGTCGCTGGTCAAGATCAACGCCGTCGTCTCGGTGGTCGCGCTCCTGATCGGGGCGATCGCCGCCGTGCTGATCGTCCTCACGCGCTGGCAGGCGGTGCACCTCCTCTCCGCCACCTGGTTCTACCGGCTGCTCGGCGTGCACGGGATGAGCATGCTCATCTTCTTCATCGTGTTCTTCGAGATGGCCGTGCTGTACTTCGCCAGCACCGCGCTGATCAATGCGCGACTGGTGGCGCCCAAGCTCGCCTGGTTCTCCTTCCTCCTGATGCTCGGGGGCGCGGTGCTGGTGGAGGCGATGATGTGGGGCGGGAAGGCCGACGTCCTCTTCACCTCGTACGTGCCGCTCCGCGCGTCGCCCGCGTACTACCTCGGCATCATCCTCTTCGCCGTGGGAGCGCTGATCGTCACGGGGATCTTCTTCGCGAACCTCGTGGTGGCCAAGCGGGAGAAGCGCTACGAGGGGTCGCTGCCGCTCGTGGTCTATGGCGCCGTCACGGCGGCGATCATCACGGTGATCACCCTGCTGCACGGGGCGGCGATCTACATCCCGACCTTCCTCTGGTCGCTGGGGCTCATGCACGTGGATCCCCAGGTGTACCGGATGGTCTGGTGGGGGCTCGGGCACTCGTCGCAGCAGATCAACGTGGCCGCGATGGTCGCGATCTGGTACATGCTCGGCGGGCTCACGATCGGCGCGGTGGTGCTGAACGAGAAGATCAGCCGCTCCGCCTTCGTGCTCTACGTGCTCTTCATCTCGATGGCGTCGGCCCACCACCTGCTGGTGGACCCGGGGATGGGGCCCGCGTGGAAGGTCGTGAACACGAGCTACTTCATGTACATGGCCGTGCTCGCGTCGATGATCCACGGCTTCACCGTCCCGGCCGGCATGGAGCTCGGGATGCGGCTCCGCGGCTACACCAACGGCATGTTCGACTGGCTCCGGCGCGCCCCCTGGCACGACCCCGGGTTCAGCTCGCTCGTGCTCTCCGTGGTCGTCTTCGGGTTCGTCGGGGGCATCACCGGCGTGACCATCGGCACGGAGCAGATCAACATCATCGTGCACAACACGCTGCGCGTGCCGGGGCACTTCCATGCGACCGTCGTGAGCGGCACGGCGATGGCGTTCATGGGCGCGACCTACTACCTGATCCCGCTGGTCTTCCAGAAGCGCGTCGCGTTCTGGCGGATGGCGCAGTGGCAGCCCTACATCTTCGCGGGCGGGATGTTCATCTTCACGCTCTCGATGACCTTCGCCGGGAGCTTCGGCGTGCCGCGCCGCCACTGGGACATCACCTTCAGCCAGGCGCCGTTCGACGTGCCCTTCAGCCCGGTGGTGGACCTCGTGCTGGCGGTGGTGGCGGTCGGTGGGCTCCTCGCCGCGACGGGGGCCTTCATGTTCGTGGCCATCGCGGTGGCGTCGGTCTTCTTCGGGAAGCCCCTCGGGGAGATCACGAAGGGGACGGCGATGGTCGGCGTGCCGCAGGGCATCACGCACCCGCCGGTGCACGCGGCCGACGTGGACGCGCGGAACGCGGCGCTGCACGCGCCCGGGCGCGGGATCATGGGTCCGGCCCCGGGGACGATCGTGCTGGTCTTCGTCTTCCTCGCGGCGTTCATCCTCTACTTCTTCGTGAACTGGAAGATCCTCTCCTTCGTGTGGAAGATCGGATGACGACGGCTCCGCGGACGGGGACGGCGCTCACCGCGCTGGGCGTGATCCTGGTGATCACGGTCTCGTGGTGGGCGCTCGCCCTCTGGCCGATCGACCCCGGCATGGCGCCGGAGTGGCTGACCCGCACCCGCGAGGTGTGCTTCGGCACCACGGGGAGCGGACTCCCGAACGCCGGCGGCTGGCTCCTGCTCGTGGGCCAGCCGCTCGGGATGCTGATCGTGCTGGTGGCGGTCTGGGGGAAGGAACTCGCACAGGGTGGACGGCGGCTCCTCGGGACCACGCCCGGGCAGCTGCTGGTGGGAGTCTCGGCGGCCCTCCTGCTCGCGGGCGTGGGGGGCGTGGTGCTGCGGGTGCAGACCGCCGGGGCCGAGCCGTTCGCGTCGTCGCCCACGGAGCGGATGGCGGGCGGGCTGACGCGGGTGAACGACACGCCCCCCACCTTCGCGCTCGTGGACCAGGCCGGCGACACCATCTCGCTCGACCGGTTCGAAGGGCGGCCGGTGATCGTGACCTTCGCGTTCGCGCACTGCGAGGCGATCTGCCCGCTGATCGTGAACGACGTGCTGCTCGCGACCTCGCGGCTCGGGGCGCACGACCCGGCGGTGCTGATCCTCACGCTCGACCCCTGGCGCGACACGCCGAGCCGCCTCGCCTCGATGGCCGAGGCGTGGGGCGTCACGGGGGACGTGCACGTGCTGAGCGGGACGCCCGAGGTGGTGGAGCGGGCGCTCAACGCCTGGCGCGTGCCGCGGGTGCGCAACGAGCGCACGGGCGACCTGGTCCACCCGGCGCTGGTCTACGTGATCTCGCGCACGGGGCGGATCAGCTACGTCCTGAACGGATCGGCCTCGATGATCCAGGCGGCGGTCGAGGCGCTCTGAGCGCGCGGGAGGCCCGCTGGGGCCCCCCGCGCCTCACCCCGTGGGATCCGTGAGGTCGTGGAACGCCCGCGGGTAGCGCCGCATCACGTACCGCGCACCGAGCATCACGGCGACGGCGTTGGCGACGATGATCGACCACCAGGGGAGCACCGCGCGCAGCGGGATGGTCGCGAAGCCGACCGCGCCGATGGTGACCACGAAGCCGGCGATGATCGCCACCAGGATCATCGGCGCGCGCGCCGGGCGCTCCTGCGAGTGCGCCACGAGCGCCACCACCACGAGCCCGATCGCGAGCGAGACCGCGAGGTGGAGCGCCGTGTAGAGGAGGATCGCGGTCGCGTCGATCGGGAGGGGCATGCCGAGGCTCGCCGGGTCCCGCGCCCCGCGGAAGACCGCGCGCCCGAGCTGGTTCACCGTGTAGAGCGGCCCGCGCGCCGCGAGGAAGTCGAAGAGCGCGTAGAAGACCGCGACGGCCGCATACGCGATCGTTCCGACGACGAGACCCTCGCGGACGGGACGGGATGGTGCGGCCATGGTGCGGACCTCGGGTGGTGAGGGGACTCCCTACTAAATACGCCCTGCTGCGGTTGCCCCGCATCGGGAGAAAGTCCTACAAGGCGTCGGGACTTGCGACACGCCCCCCGCCGCGCGAGAATCGCGTCGCGAACCCCCCTTCCTCCCGGAGTCCGGATGCGCGCCCCCGTCCTCACCGCGGCCCTGCTCGCCGCGGCCCTGCTCTCCGCCGCCCCGGTGCCGGCCGCCGCGCAGCGCACCATGAAGGTCTACATCTCCGTCGACATGGAGGGGATCAGTGGCGTGAACTCGGACAACCAGACCTCGGCGGCGGGGGCCGAGTACGGCCGGGCGCGCCGGCTGATGGTGGAGGACGCGAACGCGGCGATCCGCGGCGCGTTCGAGGGCGGCGCGACCGACGTGCTCGTGAACGACTCGCATGGCGGCCAGCGCAACCTCCTCCCCGAGGACCTCGATCCCCGCGCGCGGCTGATCAGCCACAGCTTCAAGCGGCACGGGATGATGGAGGGGCTCGACGAGAGCTTCGACGCGGTGATCTTCGTCGGCTACCACGCGAAGGCCGGGACGGCGCGCGGCCTCTTCGCGCACACGGGCTCGGGCGTGCTGACGGACCTCCGGATCAACGGGCAGTCCGTCGGCGAAGGGGGGATGAATGCGATCCTCGCCCAGTGGTACGGGGTGCCCGTCGTGCTCGTCACCGGGGACGACGTCGCCGTCGCCGAGCAGCGGGAGACGGTGCCGGGCGTGCGCGGCGTGGTGGTGAAGCGGGCGATCAACAGCCGCGCGGTGGAGCTCCGGCCGCTCGCGGACACGCGCCGCGAGATCCAGGTCGCCGCGAAGGAGAGCGTGGCCGCCGCGCGGAAGGGCGCGCCGGCGCGGCTCCCGCAGTACGTGGTGCAGATGCAGTTCCGCGATCCCACCATTCCCGAGGTGGCGACGGCGTTCCGCGAGATCCGCGCCCTCTCGCCCCACGCGGTGGAGTTCACGCGCGAGTCGATGCCGGACGCGTACCGCCTGATCCGCGTCCTCTACCGCTTCATCAGCACGGACTGAGGCGCGTGGCACGAGCGACGCTCACGATCGAGCTCAAGAAGACCAGGGACGGTCGCCCGAGCCTCGCCTGCGTGCGCGCCGACGGATCGCGCACCTGGGCGCGCGTGCATCCCTTCTTCCCCACGCACGACCTCACCCACTGCGCGGTCGAGAGCGTGCTCGGCTACCACGAGGCGTTCTTCGGACTCGTCGCCGTCGGGTGGGAGATCGACGCGTTCACCCTCCCGGGCGCGGCGAGCCGGATGCCGACGCAGGCGATGTGCGCCGAGAACGTCGTGGGCCATCTCGAGCGGGGCGTGGTGCACGACGCGGCCGAACTGAACACGGCGCTCGCGGCGAGCATGCGGGATCAGGGCCACGCCCCGTGCGCGGAGGTCACGCAGGCGCAGTTCGATGCGATCCGCGAGCTCCGTGCGCGCCTCACGGCCCAGTGGGCCGAGCTGCCGGAGGGGAGCACCCTGCGGGTGGAGTTCCCGGCGTCGTAGTCGTAAGTTATTGTCGGGAATTGACTTACACTATCCGTTGTGCTATACTTCATTCATCGAAGAAGAAGACGCCGTGAGTCCCGACCGGCGCGCCCAGACCTGCGGTCGACCCTCGTCCCGCGGTCGTGACATGGGGCCTCGACGAGGTGCTGAAGGAGACTACTTAATGCTGAACATCGCCCGCAGTGTGCGATTTCCGATCCAGAAGGGGAAGAAGGCCGAGTTCACGAAGCTCTTCAACGACGAGCTCCTCCCCATCCTGAAGAAGCAGGACGGCTTCAAGAACGAGATCATGATGGTGAATGACGACCACGTGGTCGGCGTGAGCCTCTGGAAGAGCCAGGACGAGCTGAACAAGTACGCATCGACGGTCTATCCGAAGCTCGAGGCGAAGCTGCTGTCCCTGATGACCGGGAAGCCGCAGATCGAGACCTTCGAGCTCACCGCGGTGAACGCGCTCCCCGCCTAAGGTCGCGAAGCGCGAGTAGGAGAAGGCGGATAGACAGGAACGAATGGACCCCCGGAAGCTCGGGGGTCCGTTCGTCGTTCCGTCCTTCTGGCTGGCGGCGCTCTGGGCTCAGGGCGTGCGCGGCACCACGAAGGTGGTGTACGCCACGCCGTCGGGGGTCTCGCCCACGGCGAGGTGTCCACGGACGCTGCGTGAGGCGACGTCGACGACCGCGACACGGGCCTGGCTGCTGAGCGAGACGAAGAGGTGCCGCCCGTCCGGGGTGATCGAGACGCCCTGCGGTCCCTCGCCGGTCATCGCGAGGCGCCCCAGCTCGGCGCGCGAGGCGCGGTCGAGGAAGCGGACCTCCTCGCCCCGGTAATCCGGGATGATCGCGAGCCGCGAATCGGGGGAGAAGAGCACGCGATAGGGCCACCCCAACCCTTCGGCCGCGGTCGTCACCGATCCCGTGCGCGCATTCACCACGCTCACGCGCCCCGTGGCGTTGCTCCCCACCCAGGCCTCGCTCCCGTCGGCGGTGACGTTGATCGCCTCCGGCTGCGCGGGAACGGTGATGCTGCGCACCGCGCTCCCCGCCACGAGGTCGAGCTCGGTGACCGTGTTGCTGCCGATGTCCCCCGTCCATGCGCGCCGGCCGTCGGCGGCGACGCCCACCATGTGCGAGCCGTTCTTCTCGGTGGGGACGCCCTTCACGACCGTGCCGGCGCGCACGTCCACCACGACCACCGCGCGCGCGGCCTCGCTCGTCACCGCCACGAGCGAGTCGCCCGGGAGGAAGACGATGCCGTGGGGGCGCGTGTAGCCGCCGAGTGCGATGGTGCGCGCCACGCGGAGCCCGGGGACGTCGATCACCGTGAGCGTGCTCCCCGGCGCCGGGCCCGTGCCGTAGTCGGTGACGACCGCGGTGCGGCCGTCGCGCGAGACGACCACCTCGTGCGGGCCGTGGCCGGTGGGGAGGGTGGCGAGCGTGCGGCCGGAGGCGACGTCCACGATCGTGGCGGTGGACGGCGACTTGTTGGTGATGATCACCGTGCCGGTGAGGCCGGGTACCTGCGCGCCCACGGGCACGAGCGCGAGCGTCGCGGTGAGGAGGGCCGTCGGGGCGAGGTGCGTGATCGATCGCATCTGATCTCCGATCTCAGTGAGACACTACGGCGTGAAGGTCGGCCGCTCCTGCTTGGCGTTCTTCAAGTGTACATCGAACCAGGCCAGCCACCGCGCCCAGAGGTCGAGGTCGCTCTCGTACGTGGCCACGCTGTGGTCCTCGTACGGGTACATGTAGAGCGCCGCCTCCTTCCCGAGACCCTGGAGCGCGGCCATCATGCGCACGGAGCTCATCGGCGCGGTGCCGGTGTTCTGGTCCTCGAGGCCATGGTACATCAGCAGGGCGCCCGAGATCTTGTCCGCGCGGAAGAAGGGGGACATGTCGAGGTAGGTGTCCTGCGCCTCGAAGAAGCTGCGGCGCTCGCTCTGGAACCCGAAGGGGGTGAGGGAGCGGTTGTACATCCCGTCGCCGGCGATGCCCGCCTTGAAGTACGGGACGAGCGTCATCGCGTTCACGGTGCTGAAGGCGCCGTAGCTGTGCCCGCCGATCCCCATCCGGTCGCGCGCGACGAAGCCGGAGTCGACCATGGCGTCGAGCACGGCGTCGAGGTTCTCCTTCAGGTCGCGCGTGTAGTTGTCGTTCATCCGCCCCGAGTCGCCGAAGATCGGGATGTCGGGCTCGACGAACACGTAGCCGCCGGCGACCCAGAGTTCCGTGGCGGTCGCCGGCCGCGCGGCCGGGACGGCGGGGAACTGGTTGATGTTCGTGCTCCAGCGCGAGCGCTCGTATGCCTGCTGCGTGGCGTACTCGCGCGGGTAGAACCAGATGATGCCGGGCGTGCCGTCGCCGGAGCGCCACCCCTTGGGGAAGGTCACGTCGACCCACAGGGCGAACCCGTCGCGCGGCCGCGTGACGCGGATGCGCTTGCGGGAGGCGCCGGTCACCTCGGGCGCGACGTCGACCGCATTGGTGAGGCGCCTGAGCGTCCCGGCGCGCGTGTCGCGCAGGTACGCGTCCTCGATCATCGTGGCGGACTGCCGGGTGACGATCACCTGCGCGTGGTCATCGTCGAGCGCGGCGACCACCCGCTCGTAGACGTCGGCGGGCGCGTCGATCACGCGCGTGCGCGCCCCCGTCTCGATCTCGATCCGGTCGGTCCAGGGGCGGGGGGCGCGGGTGGCCCAGGCGGCGCCGTACTGGCGCGTGCCGGAGACGAAGACGCCCTTCTGGTCCGCGCTCATCGTCACGAAGAGCTGGCCCGCCGGGCCGCGGCGGGTGGCGAGCGCGCCGCCCGTGCCGAGGGTGTCGGGCGCGGCGTTCCCGCCGCCGAAGCCGCCCCCGCCGCCGAACCCGCCGAACCCGCCGCCACCGGGCAGCGTGACGCCGCGGCCCAACGGGTACTTCCGCGTGGGATCGGTGACGCGGATCGCCGAGACGGCGCCGCTGTCGTTCACGAACATCGTGCGGCCGTCGGCGCTCCAGGCCACGTTGGTCAGCTGCGCGCCACCTTCGTAGAGCACCTTGGTGTCGTTCGCGCCGAAGGGGGGGAGCCAGTTCATGTAGCGGACGCCGGCGACCTGCGGGCGCGCGGCGGCGCCACGGGCCGGATGGGCGCCGGCGTCCCGGGCCTGCGCGCCCGCGGGGGCCGCCTCGGGTGCGGCGGCCGGAGCGAACACCGACTGCAGGTAGACGAGGCCGGGTCCCACCGGGTTCCACTGGATGTTGCGCTTGCCGCTGTCGGGGGCGGCGTTCGCGCCGCCTCCCTGGCCCGGCCCGCCGCGCTCCTCGCGGAGCGGCGTGGTGGCGAGGGTGGCCACGACCGTGCCGTTCGCGTCCCAGAGTTCCTGCACGGTGCCGAACGCATTCACGGGCACCAGGTACGAGAAGGGCTCGGTCACGCGCGTGACGCGGAAGTGGCGTGCGTCGGGAGCCGCGTCGACGCTGCGGATCATCGCGGGGGCGCCGACCTTCCGCACGGTGCGCCGCGCGATGTCGAGCAGCGCGAGCTGGCCGGTGGTGTGGTACTTGAGGAGCGCCTGGTCGTGCGGGTCCTCGAGGAGGCTCGCGTGCACCGGCTGCGGCACCGCGCGACCGCCCGTGAGGCGCACCTGCGGGCCGTCCTCGATCCCGTTCGGGCCGTGCGTGGGTGCGGCGCCTCGGCCGTCAGGGACGAGCACGACGAGCAACTGCTTCCCGTCCGCGGTGAAGTCGACGCCCGTCACGAAGGTCGCGAGGAGCGGCGAGCGGCTCACCTGCGTGGAGCGCCCCGAGGCGACGTCCGCGACGTAGGCGTACGAGGCGTCGGGGAAGTTGGCGATGTAGGCGACCTGCCGGCCGTCGGGCGACCAGGTCTCGCCGGCGATGGTCGCGCCCGCCGGCGTCTGGATCGCGCGCGACTCCCCGCTGCGCGGGTTCACGAGCGTGATCCCGGTGCGCGTGGTGGTCGTGAGCGAGCGCGCACGGTTCGCGCGCGGGTCCACCTGGAGGCCGCCGAGGAAGAGGTGCGGGAGTCCCCAGGTGGCCACGGTGCCGCGGTCCGCGCCGGTGGTGCGCAGGAACCAGGTGCGGTCGGGGCTCGGCGCGTCGAACGAGATGTCGGTGCGCGGGGCGAGGACGATCCGCTCGAGCACGGCCGGCGGCCGGACGAAACGCTCCGCCTTGAGGATCTCCTGCGGGTCCCACGCGCCGGCCGCGGCATCGGCGGCCTGGCGTGCCGGTGCCTGGGCCGTGGCCTGCGCCGTCACCGGCGTCGGCGCGAGCGGGGAGAGGGAGGCGAGGAGCGCGGCTGCGGGGAGGGTCGCGAGGAGTCGGCGGGCGGCGGTGATCATCTCGAGGTCCGGTGTCGCGCGCCTGGTGGCGCGCCGTGGTGGAGGTCCGTCCATCTGTACGCGCGGGAGGCCGCGACCGCTCACTTCTTCCTGGCCGCGGCCTTCCGCTTCGCCGGGCGCGCCTTCGCGGCGGGCGCCTTCTTCGTCGCGGCGGCCTTCTTCGCGGCCGGGGCCCTCTTCTTCCACGCGCCCTCCCCCACCTGCCGCACGTAGTTCCGGATGTGCACCGCGCCGGGCGTCATCCGGATCGCCTCGGCGATCGTGTCGAGGTCGAGCTCCTCCAGCGTCCGGAACCGGATGCACGACTTCCCCATGTCGAGCTTCTTCCCGGCCGCGGCATACCCTGCGCGGATGAACTCCTCCACCGGCTTCTCGGTGTACGCGCACATGAGGTAGAGCGCCATGTGGTTCTTCTGGGACGCGAGCGCGGCGTACGGCACCGGTTGCGCCGGGTCGCAGTGGTAGCCCGCGGGGAAGACACGATGCGGGACGTACCACCCGATCATCCCGTACTGCATCCCCTCCTCGATGTCCTTGTCCACGCTCTTCCGCACCACCGCGCGCACCGCCTCGATCGCCTTGCGCCGGTCGGCGGGGAGGGACTTGAGGTACGCGGCGACGGTCGTGGCCTTGCTCTGCATGGGATCTCCCGGGTTCAGCGCCCGCAGGATGGGTAGGCGGGGTCCGGCCCCGCGATCGCCGGCCGCTCGGCACGCGTCGCGATGGCCATCATCACGTCGTGGATGAAGCGCCCGAGCCGCGCGGAATGCTCGTACTCGATGTACTGCGGGTCGTCGGTGAGCTGGTGGTAGTCGAGCGAGTAGCCGAGCGAGAAGTAGGTGACGGGGATGTTCTTGTTGACGTAGTTCACCTGGTCGCTGCGACAGAAGCGGTTCATCGGGTTGGCGGTGACGTCCCAGCTCTTGTCGATCGCCATCGGCTCCGCGCGCACGGCGTTCACCGAGTCGATGATGTCGCCGAACTCGCGCGAGAGGCGGCGGGCGCCGAGGGTCTGCACCGAGTTGGGGCCGCCGAACTTCACCTGGTCCGCGCGTCCCTTGCCGAGCATGTCCATGTTGTGCGCGGCGACGATGTTCTCGAGCGGCACGGTCGGATGGTCGACGAACCAGCGGGAGCCGAGGAGTCCCGCCTCCTCCCCCTGGTGCGAGATGAAGAGGATCGAGCGCGCGGGCTTCTCGCTGGCGAAGCGCTCGGCGATCTCGAGGAGGACGGCGGTGCCGGAGCCGTCGTCGTCGGCGCCATTGAAGATCGAGTCGCGCCGCGGCGGACGGATCGAGCGCGCGTGGGCGATGAGCGCGTCGATCTCCGCCTGCTGGGCCGGCGTGGGGGTGCAGGCGGGATCGTTCGCGCCCTGCCGGCGGGTCACCTTGTTCACGGCGCGGAGCGAGTCGTGGTCCACGCCCACGGCGGCGGTGCCGACGTGGTCGTTGTGCGCGCCGACGAGCACGATCTCCGCGGCGCGCGCGGGGTCGGAGCCGGGGAGCATTGCGAGCACGTTGCGCACGGGCGCGGCGGCGGGCTTCCAGCCGTAGGCGAAGCGCGCCGCGACCGGCTTGCCGGCAGCGCCCTCGGTGAGGCGCTCGGGAGCTCGGCCGAAGATCCGCTCGGCGGCCGCACGGGAGATGGTGGCGCCGAAGAGAGGGGCGTCCTCGCCGGCGATGCTCGACGGCCGCATGGTGGAGCGCGGGGTGAGCGCGGCGTTGCGCGCGGCGTCCGTCATGCCGTCCAGTGCGACAATCAGGATACCCGCGGCCCCCGCGAGTTCGGCGCGGCGATCACGCACCGGTGCAGTGAAGCCGCCGGGCCGTGCCGCCGCGGGCCGCGGGTTGGCGCGCAGCTCGGCCTCCACCTTCGCCGCCGCGGCCGCGCCGAACTTGTCGGGGACATCGGCGCAGCTCATCGGCGGGGCCGGGGCGCGGGGCGCGGCACCCGCGGCGTCCTCGGCGGCGAGGAAGACGGCGACCTTGCCGCGGAAGCGCGCGGGGTCGAGCGCGACGCTCGTGTCACCCCATCGGCCGGCGAAGACCGTGGCCGCGGACGCGTCGACCGTGCCGCGGTACGGGTTCACAGGTGAGGGAGCGGAGGGCACCCAGTCGGTTCGGAGGGCGAGGGGCCGGCCATCCACCGTGAGGCGCAGCGTGGCGACGTCGAAGCCGAGCGGACCGTACGGCATCTCCTGGAACCAGGTGCCGTTGTCGCCGGCCGGCTTGAGGCCGAGGCGCTCGAACTCGCGCGCGATGTAGGCGGTGGTCTTGGCGTTCCCCGGCTCGCCGATGCGGCGTCCGGCCATGGAATCGTCGGCGATCTGGTAGAGGCGCGTGCGCAGGTCGTTGGCGGTGATCTCCGGTACGGTCGGACGCGGGGCCCAGGTGCGCGGGCCTTCGTCCGGCCAGACCGTGCGCTCAGCGCCGGCTGCCGATCCGGCCTGCGCCCCGAGCGGTGCGGGCGAGCCGAGCGAGCAGGCGAATGCCGTCGCAAGTCCGATGAGCGCGCCGGTGGTGCGGCGCGAGGCGAGGAGCGAAGAACGAACGCGCATGGATGCGGTCCCCTGCTGGGAGGTCGTGGAGTGTGCCGGGCGGTGCGAGGCCACGGACGAGCTACGGACGGGTCCCGCGCGCCGTTCAGCGCCCGTAGAGGCGCGCGCGCACGGCCCAGAGCTCCGGGAAGAAGCGCTGGCTGATCGTCTTCTGCAGGTACTTGGCGCCGAGCGTCCCGCCGGTGCCCCCGGTGTCGGGCCCGATGATCCGCTCCACGAGCTGCACGTGGAGGAAGCGCCAGCGCGCGAACCCCTGCTCGTACTCGAGGAGCGACTCGGCGAGCATCTGCAGCAGGCCGTGGCCCGGTTCGGTGTAGAGCGCCTCGAGCGTGACCTGTTCGTGCTCGAGCAGGGCGAGGAAGAGCGCCTGCAGCGTCGGGCGTTCCAGCGCGCGCGCGACGGGGGGCGGGAGCGGGCCGTGCTCCTTGAGTGCGGCCATGAAGTGCGGGTCGCGCAGGCCGCTCGTGGCCTCGATGGCGCGGAACTGCGCGCTCTGCGAGCCGCTGGAGGTGCCGAGGTAGCCGCGGAACTGCATGAAGCGCTGCGGCGGGAGGGTGTCGAGGGCGGAGAGCTCGTGCGAGACGAGCTCGACGAGCGTGTTGATCCGCTGCATCACGGTCAGGGCGCCCTGTGCGTCGAAGGCCCGCAGGCGATCGATCAGTTGGTCGAACTCGTGGAGGATGACCTTGAACCAGAGCTCGCTCGCCTGGTGCACCACGATGAAGAGCAGCTCGTCCGGGTGCTCGGGGGTGCTCTGGGGCCGCTGCAGCGAGAGGAGCTGTTCGAGCACGAGGTACGTGGGATAGGAGATCGTGCGGGGGGCGTTCAAAACGTGGATCCCTCGAGGGCCAGGAGGTCGTCCGCGCGCAGCGTCTCGACCGTGAAGAAGGGCTCGCCGTAGCGGCAGCGGATGAGCGACCCGTAGTGGGCCGCCTGGTGGCGCACCACGTCGTACAGCGGCTCGCCCGTGGGATAGACCTCCCCCGCCTGCGTGGCCCCGTCGAACTGCGAGGCATAGCACTTGATGGCCTCGAGCTTCGCCTCGAACTCCGCGCTGATGTCCACCACGAACGTGGGCTTCACGTGGTCCTCGCGGTACGTGATGGTGTGCACGAGCTTGTGCGGGCGGTGGGGCGGGGTGGCGGGGTCGAGCTTGGTGAGGCCGGCGAGGAAGCAGGCGTCGCGGACGAGCTGCGCGGCCACGCGGTGATCGGGGTGGCGGCCGCGCGGCGCGGGCGCGATCACGGTGCGGGGCTTCAACTCCCGGATGACGGCGGCGAGCTGGCGGCGCGTGGCCGGCGTGTTCTCGATCCCGGCGTCCGGCAGCGCGAGGTTCCGTCGCACGGCGACACCCATCACGCGGGCGGCGGCCTCGGACTCGGCCTCGCGGATGGCGGCCGAGCCGCGGGTGCCCATCTCCCCCTGCGTGAGGTCCACGATGCCGACGCGGTGGCCGCGTCGCGCGTGCTTGACCAGCGTGCCGCCACAGGTGAGTTCCGCGTCGTCGCGGTGCGCGGCGATCGCGAGGAGGTCCACGGGAGCGCTCATCCGGGGGAATCTACCGGTGTCGACGCGGCACCGCGATTCGGCGACATTGGAGGCATGCCGAGGCCCGCCACGCCAGGCGCCGCTCGCGGTGCCGCTCCCTACTCCTCGCCCCTCCCGACGCTCGAGGCGGAGCGGGTCGCGCTGCGCGCCTTCCGCGCGACGGACGCGCCCGAGGTGGAGCGGCTCCTCGCCGACGGCGCGATCGCGCGCAACACGCTCACCATCCCGCACCCGTATCCGGCGGGCACGGCGGTGCCCTGGATCGCGACGCACGCCGAGGAGTGGCGGGAGGGGCGGGCCGGGACCTGGGCGATCACGCGGCGTGCGGACGGGGCGCTCGTCGGCGCCGTGGGGCTCCGGATCTCCGCGGTGCACGCGCGGGCGGAGGTCGGCTACTGGGTGGCGGTGACGGAGTGGGGGAAGGGGATCGCCACCGAGGCCGTGCGGCGGCTCATCGCGTTCGCCTTCGACGAACTCCGCCTGCACCGCCTGCAGGCGCACCATTTCGTGGAGAACCCGGCGTCCGGGCGCGTGATGGCGCGGGCGGGGATGCGTGCGGAGGGGACCCGGCGCGGCGCCTTCTTCCGCGACGGGGTCCCGCACGACGTGGTGGAGTACGCGATCCTGCGGACCGACGCGCGGCCTTAGCCGGCGGAGTCACCCGCCGGCCAAGGCCGCGCGAGGCTCAGGACTGCGGGGGCGGACGCCGTCCGCCACCCTGCGGCATCGCCGCGACGTTCTTGTCGAACACCACCTGCTGTTCCGCGGTGAGCACGTCGCGGATGTCCTTGTTCTGCTTGGCGCGCATCTCCATCATCTTCTCGCGCGTGGCGGGGTCCTGCATCCCGCCCGACTGCATGAGCGCCTGCGTCTCCGTCCGGGCCTTCGCCTGGATGGAATCGATCTTCGCCTTCTGCGCGTCGGTGAGCGTGATGTCCTTGAAGAGCATCTCGTTCATCCGGCCCATCCCGCCGCCCTGGCCCATGCCGCCGCCGGGCCCGCCCTGGCCGCCCTGCGCCGCCGCCGTCGAGGCCACGAACACCAGTGCCGCTGCCGCCAGGATCCTGATCGCCTGCATGCTTCCTCCGAAGTGTGGACTGTCCGGGCGGCATGCGCCGCCCGCACGGAGTAAACGCCGGCCGACCCCAATCCGTTAGGATAGGCGATGGCCCCCCACCGTCCGTCCGTGCTCGCCGGGCTCCTCGTCCTGGCGTTCCCGGCAGCGCTCGCGCTGCCCGCCGCCCCGCGCCCCCTGCACGCGCAGGAGGGCGCCGGGGTGCCGTCCAGGCTGCCGCTCAAGCTTCCCCCCCGGCCCACCGGTGCGGCGATCTCGCCCGCCGACCTCATGACGCGGCTCTACCAGTTCGCGGACGACAGCATGGGCGGGCGCGCGACGGGGAGCGTCGGGCACCTCAAGTCCACCGCGTACCTCGCGGCCGAGGCCGAACGGCTGCGCCTCACCCCCGCCGGCGACCCGGGGAGCTACTACCAGGTCCTGCCGCTCCTCGTCCGCCGGATCGAGCCCGGGAGCGCGATCCAGGTGCGCGCACGGCGCTTCGAGGTCGGTCGCGAGTTCGGCGTCCTCATCACCGACGTGCCGGGCGGGTGGCTGCCGGACTCCGCCGAGGTCGTGTACGGCGGCGTCCTCGACGACACGCTGACGCAGATCACCGAAGCGGAGGCGGCGGGGAAGCTCGTCCTTCTCGACCCCGATCGCCGCACGCTCCGGCTGTCGCCGGCGTCGTACCGGGTGGCCCGCGGCGCGCGCTTCTCGCGCGCACTGGCCGTGGTGGTCCCGGTGTGGGAGTCGCTCGGCGCCGACGCACAGCGCACGCTGCTGACGCCGGTGGCCGAGCCACCGGTCCCCCCGCCCGCGGGCGACCTCCCCCCGCATCCGCCGACGCTCCTCGTCTCGCGCGCGCTGGGGGCGGCGCTCCGCCAGGTGGCCGACTCCGGCGTGCCGGGGGAGCGCGTGGGACTGGAGATCGCGTTGCGCGAGTCGCCGGTGGCGCGGAACGTCGTCGCGATCCTCCCGGGGAGCGACTCCGCGCTGAACCGCGAGTTCGTGGTGCTCGGCGCGCACAGCGACCACGACGGGGTGCGCGCGCCCTCGTCCGCGGCGGCCGACACGATCATGAACGGCGCGGACGACGATGGCTCGGGCGTGGTCGCGCTCCTCGAGATCGCGGAGGCGCTCGCGGCGCGTCCCGTCGCGCCGCGCCGGTCGGTGCTCTTCATCTGGCACGCGGCCGAGGAACAGGGGATGGTCGGCTCGGGGTGGTACACGGGGAGCCCGACCGTGCCACTCGACGCGATGCTCGCGATGGTCAACCTCGACATGGTCGGGCGTGGCGGGCGGCGCGACATCGGGCAGGGCGGGCCGCGCTACCTGCAGGTGGTCGGGTCGCGCCGCCGTTCATCGGAGCTCGGGAGCCTGGTCGACTCCGTGAACGCGGCGCGGCCGACGCCCTTCCGGTTCGACTACTCGCTGGACGCGAGCAACCATCCGGAACGGATCTTCTGCCGGTCGGACCACGCGAGCTACGCGCGTTACGGGATCCCGGTGGTCTTCCTCTCCACCGGGCTGCACGCGGACTACCACCAGCCGAGCGATGAACCGCATCGCATCGACTATCTGAAGCTGACGTCCGTGACCGAGTACGTGCTGGACCTGACGCTGGCGCTCGCCGACCGTCCCGGTCCGCTCAAGCTGGACCGGAAGAAGCCCGACCCCGACGCGCCCTGCCGCCAGTAGGCCGGGTCAGCGGCGCCGGCGCGAAGGCAGGCGCGAGCGCCGGCTCAGCGCCCCCGTCGTCCCCTGCCGGGCCCCTTGCGCGACGCCGCCGGGCGCGCCGCCTCCCGCTGGGCGTGCTCCTCGCGCCGCGCGGCCTTGGCCTTGGCCCGTGCGCGATCCTCGGCCTTTCGGGCGCGGATCGCGGCGATGCGCTCGGCCAGTGGCACCTCGAGGCGCTCGGCAGGGCGGTGGGCGTAGTCGAAGCCGGACACCGTGCGCCGCGGGAGCTTGCGGGCGATGGCCTTCTCGATCGCGCGCAGGTCCTGCTCCTCTTCAGGCGAGACGAGCGTGAACGCCTCGCCGGTGGCCTCGGCGCGGGCAGTGCGGCCCACGCGGTGGATGTAGTCCTCGGGCACGTGCGGCACGTCGAAGTTCACCACGTGCTCGAGCGCCTCCACGTCGATCCCGCGCGCGACGATGTCCGTGGCCACGAGCACGCGGACCTTGCCGCTCTTGAAGTGCGCCAGCGCCTCGGTGCGCTGGGCCTGGCTCCGGTTGCCGTGGATCCGCGCGTTCGGGATCCCGGCGCGGGTGAGCACCTCGGCGAGGCGGTTGCTGCGGTGCTTCGTGCGCGTGAAGCAGATCACGTTCCCGATCGTGTTCGACTTGAGGAGCGCGATGAAGAGGTCCGCCTTGAGCGCCTCGGGCACGGGGTAGAGCGCCTGCTCGATCCCCACCGCGGGCTTGCTCACGCGCTCGACGTTGATGCGCGCCGGCTCGCGCAGCATCGCGTGCGAGAGGTCGACGATCGGCTTGGGGAGCGTGGCGCTGAAGAAGAGCGTCTGGCGCTTCGCCGGCAGGTGCGAGAGCACGCGCTTGATGTCGGGGAGGAAGCCCATGTCGAGCATCCGGTCCGCCTCGTCGAGCACGAGCACCTCGAGGCCGCGGAAGTCCACGTAGCGGCCGGGCTGGCCGAGGTGGTCGAGCAGGCGGCCCGGCGTCGCGATGATCACGTCGGTCTGGCGGCGGAAGGCGGCTTCCTGCGGGCCCATCCCGACACCGCCGAAGACGGCCGCGCCCTTGAGGCTGGTGTGCTTCGCCAGCTCCTGCAGGTCGGCGTGCACCTGCGCGGCGAGTTCGCGCGTGGGCGTGAGCACGAGCGCGCGGGTGCCGCGCGTGGGCGCGTCGTTCAGCCGGTGGAGCAGGGGGAGCAGGAAGGCGGCCGTCTTGCCGCTCCCCGTCATCGCGCAGGCCAGCACGTCCCGGCCCTCGCGGGCGGGGGGGATGGCGTCGATCTGGATCGGGGTGGGCTTGGGCCAGCCGAGGTCAGCGACCGCGCGCAGCAGCGCGGGGTCGAGGCCGAGGGTCTCGAAGGTCATCTTGTGGGGTGAGGGATCTTGTTGCGCGAAAGCTAGCGGGTCGCGCATTCTGGATGCAGTCATCCACTCCTTTTCGAGGTTCCCGTGTCCACTCCCCGTCGTTCGTTCCTTGGTCGCCTCGGCGCCCTCCTCGCGCTGGGCGCCGTGCCCTCCTCGCTCGCCGCGGTCGAGTCGGGCGGACGCGGGTCGGGCGCGGGCGACGCGTACGCGCCGGACGAGCGGTGGCTGGAGGCGGTCGCGCAGCGCGAGCACCGGCTCTTCGTGGACACGGCCACGCTCACCGACGTGGCGGCGTTCCGCCGCACGCTGAACTTCCTCGACGTCTACAACACCGATTTCGGCACGGCCGACGGCAAGCTCGGCGTGGTGATCGGGATGCATGGCGGGGCGATCGCGCTCGCGCTCGGCGACGCGCTCTGGGCGAAGTACCGCCTCGGCGAGCGGCTCGGCGTGAAGGATGCGGCCGGTGCGCCCGTCACCGCGCACCCCTTCCGTGCGGGGCACGCGGCGACCATCGAGGGGATGAAGGCGCGCGGGGTGCACCTCCTCGCCTGCAACCGCACGTTGATGCGGCTCTCGCGCGAGCTCGCCGGCGCCGCGGGGGACGCCGCGGCGCTGCACCGGGAGCTGGTGGCGGGCGTGCTCGCCGAGGTCCAGGTGGTACCGGCGATGATCGTCGCCGTGAGCCGGGCGCAGGAGCGCGGGATCCCGTACATCGTGGTCGTCTAGCGCGCCCCCGCTACTCGTAGTGGAGGGCCTCGATCGGGTCGAGGTAGGCGGCCCGGCGCGCCGGTAGGACGCCGAAGACGATGCCGATGCCGACCGAGACGGCCACCGCGATGAGGGTGAGCCCGACCGGGGGTGACGCGTCGATCCCGAGCAGCCGCGTCACCACCTGTCCCGCCCCGAGGCCGACCACGATCCCGAGGAGGCCGCCGACGCCCGTGAGGGTGGAGGCCTCGATGAGGAACTGCACGAGGATGTCGCCCCGCGAGGCCCCGACCGCCTTGCGCAGCCCGATCTCCCGCGTGCGGTCCGTCACCGAGACCATCATGATGGCCATCACGCCGATGCCGCCCACGAGGAGCGCCACCGAGGCGAGGACGATCATCACGAGGAAGAACACCCCCGTGAGCTGGTTGAACACGTCGAGGATCTGCTCCTGCGTGATCAGGTCGAAGGAGTTCTGCTGCGCGGGGCGGAGTCCGCGGCGCTCCCGCATCGCGATCGTGACCGCCTCCTGCGCCTGCGCAACGGGCACGCCCTCGCGCGGCTTCACGGGGATGAAGAGCGCGTTGGTCTTGTCGATCCGGAACTGCGCGTCGAGGAGCTTGAAGGGCATGATCGCCCCCGTCTCCGAGCCCGGGGGCGCGAAGATGTTCTCGGGCGGCTCGTACAGCCCGATCACCTCCATCGGCCGCCCCGCCACCTGGATGGTCTTGCCGATCGGATTGATGCGGCCGAAGAGCCGCCGGGCCATCGCCTCCTGGACCACCACGACGCTCGCGCCACCGCGGACCTCGGCGCTGGTGAACCACCGGCCCTCCACCAGCCCCCCGCCCTGGATCTCGCTGAACCCGGCGTCGGCCCCGAAGATGCCGGTCAGCTGCGTGCGCTCGCCGAGGTAGGAGAGGCGGGCGGCGCTCTGCCCCCAGAGCGCGGCGTACTTCACCTCCGGCAAGTCGGCGATGATCTCGGCCTCCGCCTCGGCGAGGTCCGGGCGGATCCGCACCCAGGCTGGCGGATTGTCGGGGTTGATGGGCGTGCTCGAGTAGACCTTCACCACATAGAAGGTGGAGGGACCGGCGATCTCCACCGTGCTGATGATCTGCGACCGCAGCCCCTCGACGAGGGACGCCATGGTCATCACGGTGGCCACGCCGATCACGACGCCGAGGATGGTGAGCGCGGAACGCAGCTTGGCCACGCGCAGCGCCTGCATCGCGACGGCGAGGTTCTCCTTGTACGGCTCGAGGAATCCGAGGCGCATCGCGTTCACTCCGACCGCATGGCGGTGATCGGGTCGAGGCGCGCCGCGCGCCGCGCGGGGTAGACGCCGAAGAGGACGCCGATCCCGGCCCCGAGCCCGAGCGCGAGCGCCACCGACCACCAGGTGATGCGCGCCGGGAGCGGCGAGACCACGGAGACGAGGAAGGCGAACGCCCACCCCGCCAGCACGCCGATCACCCCACCCAGCGCGGCCAGCGCGATCGTCTCCACGAGGAACTGCCGCTCGATGTCCTGCTTCCGCGCCCCGACCGCCTTCCGCAGGCCGATCTCCCGCGTCCGCTCGCTCACCGCCATCAGCATGATGTTCATGATCACGATCCCGCCGACCACGACGCCGATCGCGACGACCGCCGGGATCACGGCGAAGAGGATCCGCGTGAGGCTCTTCCAGAAGTCCACGAGCGCGTCGGCCGTCTCGAGCGAGAAGTCGTTCTCCTCCGCCGGCCGCAGCCCGTGCGACATCCGCATCGCCTCCTCGGCCCGGGCCATCGCCCCCGCGATCTCCTCCGCGTCGCGCATCTTCACCGAGATCGTGGTCGTGAGGCGCCGGCCGTAGCGCATCTCGAAGCGCGGCAGCGGGAGGAGCACGAACGAGTCGAAGGACTGGCCCAGTACCCGCCCCTTGGGCTCGTTCACGCCGATGACGGTGAAGCGCTCGCCCGCGACGCGGATCTCCTGGCCGATGGGGTCCACCGTCTCGAAGAGCTTCTCCGCGACCTCGGCGCCGAGCACCGCCACGGGCATCCGCCGCGAGATGTCCACGGCGCTCAGCGCGCGCCCGCTGGCGATGCGGTAGTCCTGCACCACCTGGTACTCCGGCGTGATCCCGAAGACGAGCACGCTGCCGACCGAGCGGCCGCGCCAGAGGATGTCGCTGGCGGGCGTCGGCCAGCCGGTCTGCATCGCGACCGCCTCGGCGTCGGGAAGCGCCGCGCGCACCGCCGCCGCATCCCGCTCCGTGATCCGCGGCCGTCGCTGCACCTTCGCCCATCCCTCGTCGTCGAAGAACCCGACCTGGATGGGGGTGCGGCGCACCTGGAACGCATTGGTCCCCACCACGGCGCCCGCGATGTTCTCGCGGACGTAGGCGTTCATCCCCTGGATGATCGCGACGACGGCCACGAGGAACGCCACCGAGACGATGATGCCGAGCAGCGTGAAGAAGGTCCGCAGGGGGTTCCCGCGGATCTGGGCGGCGGCGATCCGGACGACGTCGGCATGGCGCACCCGTGAAAACTAGCGGTCGTGCTACTCGTGCCGCAGCGCTTCCACCGGGTCGAGGCGCGAGGCGCGCGTGGCGGGGAGCATCCCGAACACCACCCCGGTGAGCGCGGCCGCGACGAGGGACATCACCACGGCGCTGACGGGAACGGAGGCGGGTACGGGCGTGTTCGCCCGCACCACCCAGGCGAGCCCGGCCCCGATCAGGAGCCCGAGGATCGCGCCGATGCTGGTGAGCGTCGCCGCCTCCACGAGGAACTGCCAGAGGATGGTCGCGCGCGTGGCGCCGAGCGCCTTCCGCACGCCGATCTCCCGGGTGCGTTCGGTGACCGAGATCATCATGATCGCGACCACCCCCACGCCCCCCACGAGGAGCCCCACCGCGGAGAGCCCGAGCCCCACCATGAAGATCGCGCCGAAGAGCGAGTCGAAGGTCTCCATCATCTTGTCCTGCCCGACCAGGAAGAAGGAGTTGGGCTGCGCCGGCCGGAGCCCGCGCATCCCGCGCAGCGTGGCGGTGACGGCGTCCATGGCGGCGTCGCGCGAGACCTCCACCTTGGGGCGCACCATCACCATCATGCTGCGCCGCCAGACCCCCATGCGACGGTAGGCGGTCATCATCGGGATCACCGCGCGCGGCGTGTCGGGGCCGCGCCCGTCGAGTGACTTGAGGAACCCCGCCTTGGTGTGGTAGACGCCGATCACGGTGAACTGGCGCCCGTCGAAGTCGATCGCCTTGCCGATGGGGTCCGAGTCGCCGAAGAGCTCGGTGGCGAGCTTCTGGTTCACCAGCGTCACCTGCGCCGCCGCATCGTGCTCGGCCTCGGTGAAGGTGCGCCCGGGGAAGACGTCCGCCTGGTCGGTCTGGATCCACTCCGTGCTCTGCGCGTCGTAGCCGACGTTCTTCACCTGCCGGTCGCGGTAGGTGATGGTGGACTGGCCGAAGAGCCAGGCCATCGCGTTCTCCACCTCGGGGAGTTCGCGCACCGCCTTCCATTCCGCGAGGGAGACGCCGGGATAGCGGCGCTCGGGGCAGTCGTCCACCGTGGGGTCGCAGCTGTTGAACCCGGGGTTGCGGCGCCGGATCTGGAAGGTCTGCGTGCCGAACTCGTCCATGTCGGACTGGAACGAGGTGCGCACACCATGCACGGTGGCCCCCATCGCCACCACGACGAAGACGCCGACCGCCACGCCCGAGATGGTGAGGGCGGCGCGCACCTTGTTGGCGCGCAGCGAGTCGAGGGCGATCATCACCCCCTCGAGACTCATCAGGATCCTGTCCCAGAGTCGCACCGGCTACTCCTGCCGGAGGGCGGCGATGGGGTCGAGGCGCGCCGCCCGGCTCGCCGGGTAGAGCCCCGCGACGATCCCGACTCCCGCGCCGACGATGAGCGCGGCCACGATCGACCAGGGCGCGACGGAGGCAGGCAGCGGAGTGAGCGCCGCGATCGTCTGCGACATCGCGACCCCGAGCGCGGCCCCGATGGCCGCCCCCACCACGGAGAGGGTCGCGGCCTCGATCAGGAACTGGCGGATGATGTCCTTCCGCCGTGCGCCGAGCGCCTTCCGGATCCCGATCTCCCGGGTCCGCTCCGCGACGGCCACCAGCATGATGTTCATGATCACCAGCGCGCCGACCACGAGGCCGATGCCGGGGAGCGCGGTGCCGAAGAGGACCATCTTGCTCCGGATCCCGTCGAAGAAGCTGAGCGCGGCGTCGGAGGTCTCGAGGGCGAAGTTGTCCGCTCGGCCGGGGGTGAGGCGTCGGAAGCCGCGCATCGCGGCCCGCACCGCCTCCATCCCGTCCATCAGCACCTCGCGTGTGGGCCCCTGCACGGTGATGTACTCGATATCCCCGCGCGGCCGGAGCGCGCGGCCGAGTGCGGAGGTGTAGGGGGCGATCGCCATCCGGTCGAGCGAGAAGCCGAAGACGGAGCCCTGGGGCTCGATCACGCCGATCACGGTGTAGGGCTGCCCGGCGATGCGGAGCTCGCGGCCGAGGGGGTCGAGGTTGGCGAAGTAGTACTTCGCGATCTCGTCCCCGATCACCAGCACCCGGCTCCCGCTCACGACCTCCTGCGGCGCGAAGGCGCGCCCCTGCGTGAGGTTGAACTTCTTGATGTCGAAGTACGCCGCCTCGGTGGCGATGGCCTGCACCATCCGCGGCCGGACGCCGGGGGCGTTGGCGTAGATGAAGTTCTCGGAGACGATCGCCGTCTTGAAGTCGGCGGAGAGGGTCTCGCGCACGAGCCGGGCCTCGGTCTCGTAGAGCCGCGGCCGGCGCAGGAGCTCGCGCCAGTCCTCGTCGTCCTCGTTCGGGTTGAAGTTCGGCCAGCGGCGCACGTCGAAGGTGTTCACGCCGATGATCTTGGCCGCGAAGTCGTTCTCGACGTAGTCGCTCATCCCCTCGACGATCGAGACCACCGCGATCAGGAACATCACGCCGATCATCACGCCGAGCAGGGTGAAGAAGCTCTTGAGCTTCTGGACCCGGATCGTGTGCAGCGCGAGCCGGACGGCCTC
Source organism: Gemmatimonadaceae bacterium (assembly GCA_011525845.1). Taxonomy (GTDB): domain Bacteria; phylum Gemmatimonadota; class Gemmatimonadetes; order Gemmatimonadales; family Gemmatimonadaceae; genus Pseudogemmatithrix. The sequence goes on from WYBP01000008.1 coordinate 39,316, forward strand.
GAGGAAGGGCATCGGCTACTCGTGCCGGAGGGATTCCACGGGATCGAGCTTGGAGGCGCGGGCGGCCGGGATCATCCCGAAGAGCACGCCGGTGACGGCGCTCGCGCCGAGGGCGGCGAGCGCGGCCAGGGGCGGGATCGAGGCCTCGATGGGCGTCGTGGAGCGCAGCAGGTAAGCGGCGCCCCAGCCGAAGGCGAGCCCGATGAGCGCGCCGATCCCGGTGAGGGTCACGGCCTCCACCAGGAACTGGAAGAGGATGGTCGCGCGTGTGGCGCCGAGCGCCTTCCGCACGCCGATCTCGCGCGTGCGCTCGGTGACGGAGATCATCATGATCGCCACCACGCCCACGCCGCCGACGATCAGCCCCACGGCCGAGAGCGCGATCATCACGAGGAAGAACATCCCGAAGATCGCGTCGTAGGTCTCGAGGAGCTTGTCCTGCGTGATGATGGCGAAGTTCGACTCCTGGCTGGGGCGCAGGCCGCGCGACGCGCGCATCGCCGCGGTCACGTCGTCGATCATCACGTCGCGCGCGACGCCGTCGCGCGGCTTCACCACGAGCCCCATGTCCGAGCGGCGCACGTTGAGCGAGCGCTGCAGCGTCGTCACCGGCATCACGCCCTTCGGCGAGTCCCCGCCGGAGAGGAAGCTGGCGTTGTCCTTGTACACGCCGATCACGCGGAACTGCACCTGGTCGATCGCGATGTTCTTGTCGAGCGGGTCGGACTCGCCGAAGAGCCGCTCGGCCGCGGTCGTGTTGAGCACCACCACGCGCGCCGCGCCCCGCACCTCCTGCTCGGTGAAGACGCGGCCGCCGGGCTGCATCTCCGGCGCGCCGAAGAGCGCCCAGTTGGAGGTGTACGCCTCGATCCCGGCGGAGGGGAGGGACTTGTCCTTGTACTTGTAGGAGCCGCGCCAGTCCATGCGCACGCCGACCGCCGCCGCGTTCTCGAGGCGCGAGAGCGTCTCCACCTCGCCCCAGCTGATCGGCGGGTTGCGGAGCCAGGCGCAGGTGTCATCGGTGCCGTCGCAGGCCTCGAAGACGATCGGGTAGCGCGTCACGAAGAAGGTGGTCGGGCCGGTGGACTCGAAGTCCTTGGCCACGCTCATGTTGATCCCGTGCACCGCGGCCGAGATCACCACCACCACGAAGACGCCGACGGCGACGCCGAGGATGGTGAGGCCGGCGCGCACCTTGTTGCCGATGATGGCGTCGAGCGCGATCCGGACGCCCTCGCCGAGGTTGTAGAGCCGGGAGGAGAGGTTGCTCATCGAGCCCTACTCCTGCCGCAGGGCGGTGATGGGGTCGAGCAGGGAGGCCCGGCTCGCGGGGTAGACGCCGGAGATGATCCCCACGCCGCCGCCGACGAGCACGCCGACCACGATCGACCAGGGGGCCACGCTCGCCGGGAGCGGCGTGAGCGCCGCGATGGCCTGCGCGAGCGCGATGCCGAGCGCGATCCCCAGGATCGCCCCGAGCGTGCTCAGCGTGGCGGACTCCACGATGAACTGCGCGAGGATGTCCCGCCGCTTGGCGCCGAGCGCCTTCCGGATGCCGATCTCGCGCGTCCGCTCCGCCACCGCGACCAGCATGATGTTCATGATCACGATCGCGCCCACCACGAGCCCGATCGCCGGGAGCGCCACGCCGGCGATCACGAGGTACCCCTCGATCTTGTCCCAGAACTCGAGCGCGCTCGCCGAGGTCTCCATCGAGAAGTCGTCCCCGGTGCCGGGGCGCAGCTTGTGCCGCGTGCGCATCACGGCGCGCACCCGCTCCTGCGCCTCGATCAGCACGGTCTGGTTCTCCGCCTGCACGATCACGGCGTCGATCATCTGCGGCTCGGGGTTGAGCAGCCGACGGATGGGGGAGCGCCAGGGGGCGATCACGAAGTTGTCGAACGAGATGCCGAACACGCTCCCGCGCGACTCGGTCACGCCGATCACGCGGTAGGGGATGCCGCCGATCCGCAGCTCGCGCCCGATCGGGTCGAGCCCCGGGAAGGCGCGGTCCACCATGTCGGGCCCGAGGATGAGCACGTTCTCGCCCTGCGCCATCTCCTGCTCGGTGAAGGCGCGGCCGTCGGTCATCCCGAGCTGCTTGATCCCGAACCAGTCGCCGTCGATCCCGATCGCGGTGGTGCTCCGCGGGCGCGCGTACTGGCTGGTGGCCTGGACGCCCCCCTCGGACTCCTGCGCCCACTTGGTGCCCTCGGGGAGCGCCTCCACCACGGGGAGGAGGTCGCTCACGTAGAGGCGCCGGCGCCGGCGGTACTCCTCCCAGACCGAGGGATCCATCTCCCCCATGTTGATGTTCGGGCGGCGCCGGAGCTCGAAGGAGTTGACGGCGATGATCTTGCCGACGAGGTCCTCCTTCATGTAGCGCCCCATCCCCTCGATGATCGAGACGACGGTGATGAGGAACATCACGCCGATGCACACGCCCGCCAGGGTGAAGAAGCTCTTGAGCTTCTGCACCCGGATGGTCTGGAGGGCGAGGCGGACGGCTTCGAGGAAGGGCATCAGGACGCTGGAGTGCGAAGCCGGGCGCTCCCCGAGCGGGGCCGGGCGCCCGAGGGCCCCGGCCGCCGGCTCAGAGGGTGAGGCCGAGCTTCTCGGTGAAGACTTCGCGACGTTCGTCGCTCTCGATGGTGCCGTCGCGGAGGACGACCACGCGCCGCGCGTGCGCCGCGATGTCCGGCTCGTGCGTCACCATGATGACGGTCTGGCCGGTCTCGGCGAGCCCCTCGAACACCCGCATGATCTCCTCGGAGGTCTTGGAGTCGAGGTTGCCGGTGGGCTCGTCGGCGAGGAGGATCGAGGGCCGGTTCACGAGCGCCCGGGCGATCGCCACGCGCTGGCGCTGGCCGCCGGAGAGCTCGTTCGGCCGGTGGTGCACGCGCTCGCCGAGCTGCACGGCCTCCAGCGCCTCCATGGCCCGTTCGCGCCGCTCATTGGAGGAGATCCCCGCGTACACGAGCGGGAGCTCCACGTTGGCCAGCGCGGTCGCGCGGGGAAGGAGGTTGAAGGTCTGGAAGACGAACCCGATCTCCTTGTTCCGCACGCGCGCGAGCTCGTCGTCCTTCATGGTCGAGACGAGCTGGCCGTTCAGCCAGTACTCGCCTTCGTTCGGCGTGTCGAGACACCCGATGATGTTCATCAGGGTCGACTTGCCCGAGCCCGACGGGCCCATGATCGCGACGTACTCGTTGCGGCGGACGGCGATGTCCACGCCCCGGAGCGCGCGCACGATCTCGCCGCCCATGTCGTACTCGCGCTTCACGCCGCGGGTGACGATCACCCACTCCTTGCTCGGCGCGGCGCCGGCCTGGTCGACGATGATCTTCCGCTCGGCGGTGGTGCTGAGCGGGACTTCCTCCTCGAGGTGCTGGCTCACGGCGTCCCCCCGGCCTTGGTGGCGGCCGGCGTCGGTGGTTGCTCACGGACGAGCTGGCCATCCTTCAGCTCGCGGATCGCCTGATAGGTACCGGCGACGATCCTCTCGCCGGACTTGAGCCCGTCAAGGACCTCGAAGTACTTCTCGCCTGCGATCCCCACCCTTACGGGGCGGAAGCTCACTTTGTTGTCCTCGCCGACGACGAACACGCCCTCGACGTCCTTCTTGCCGACCTGCACCGCGGGCGCCTTCGCCGCGGCCGGGGCCGACTTGTCCTCGTTCGTGAGCTCCTCGTTCTCGCGCACGGTGAGCGCGATGATCGGGATCGAGAGCGCCTGCTTCCGCGTGTCGGTCACGATCTTCGCCGTGGACGAGAAGTCCGGGCGCGTGTCCGAGGGCGGGTTCAGGATCCGCACCGTCACCTCGTAGTCGATCGCCTGGTCGGTCGCGGCCGTGCTGGTCCGCGAGATCGAGCTGTTCGAGATCTCCACCACGCGCCCGAGGAAGGTGGTGTCGGCGAAGGCGTCGATCTGGATCACCGCCGAGTCGCCGACGCTGATCCGGCTCACGTCGGTCTCGTCCACCTTCACCTTGGTCTCGAGGATGCTCATGTCGGCGATCGTCATCAGCGTGGCGGCGTCGCGGTTGAGCGTCCCCATGATCGCCGTCTCGCCCACCTCGACGTTGAGGCGCGTCACGCGCCCCGTCATCGGGGCGTAGATCGTCGAGCGCGAGAGCTGCCAGCGGGCGTCCTTGAGCGACGCCTCGTTCTGCTTCACGTTCTCCTCGGCGGCCTTCACCAGCGCCTGGTTCACCTCGTTCTGCGTCTGCAGCTGCTCGATCTCCTGCGCGGAGACGAGCGCCGCGTTGGTCTTCCGGATCTCCTGCTGCCGCTCGAGGTTGCGCTGCGCCTGGAGCTGGTTCGCCCGCGCCTGCGCGAGGCTCGCGCGGGCGTTCGCCAGCGCCGCCTCGGCGCGCTGCACCTGCGCCTCGTACTGCTGCGGGTCGATCTGGAGGAGGAACTGCCCCTCCTTCACGAAGTCACCGTCCTTCACCGCGAGGCGCGTGATGCGCCCCGTGATGTCGGCCGAGAGGTCGACCTTCGTCCGCGGGCTCACCTGGCCGCTCGCCGTCACCGACGCGACGAGGTCCTGGCTGGAGACCGCCTCGATGCGGACGAGCGTGCCCTTGCCCGTGGAGCGCGCCGCCGAGACGCCCACGATCGCGACCAGCGCGATCAGGACCACCGCGGCCACCCCGTACTTCGTCTTCTTGCTCATCGTTGCCTCGTCCTATCGAAGGGTGCGTCCGACGGCCGCCTCGAGCGCCGCGAACGACCGGTGGAATTCATAGATCGCGTCGATCCGGTCCGTCTCCGCGCGCTCGTACTCCGCGCGCGCCGTCGTGAGGTCCACGAAGGTGTTCGCCCCCACGCGGTACCGCTCCTCGGCCAGCTGGAGCGCCTCGCGCGCCGTGGCCGCGTTCTGGTTCTGCAGCTGCACCGTCTCGTACGCCGCCTGCAGCGTCACCCGCGCCGACGTCACGTCGGCGGTGAGGGCGAGCTCCTGGCGCCGCACGTTGTAGCGCGCGTCCGACCGGCTGGCCGAGGCCTCCTGCACCCGCTGCTCTCGGCCGAAGCCGTCGAAGAGGGGGAGCGAGACGCCCAGCGAGAGGCTGTACGGGTTGCGCGTGAAGCCGAACGGGAAGTTCTCGTTGGCGTCGCGGATCGCGTCGGCCTGCGCCGGCGTGAAGACGATCGCGTTGCACTGCGCGGCGATGCTGGAGAGCCCCGCCCCCACGCGGATCGAGTCGGTGGTGAAGCAGCTCCGCTGCGATGAGAGCGACTGCGACTGCGCCTGGTTGATCGCGATGTCGATGTTCTTCTGCTGCTGCGCGACGCCGCCGACGTTCCCGGAGAGCGAGAGGCTCGGGAAGTACTCGCTGCGCGCCGCCTTGAGCCCCTGGTCCGCCACCCGCTCCCGCGCCTGGATCGCGCGGAGCGCCGGATTCGACTGCCGGGCCGTGGCGAGCAGGTCGCCGAGCTCCATCGTCGGGGCGTTGAGCGGGAGGTCCGCGGTGAGATCGACCTCCGCGGGCATCGTGATGCCGAGCTGCTGGATGAGCTGGAGCCGGGCGACCACTGCCGCGTTGCGCGCCCGGAGCGCCGCGACGCGCTGCGTCCCGAGCCCCACCTCGGCGCGCTTCACGTCGAGGGAGGTCGCCGAGCCCACGCCGGCCCGCGCCTGCGCGAGCTGCAGCTGCAGCTCCTGCTGGGTCACGAGCGTGTCCTGCAGCGCCGCGCGCGCCTGCAGCTGCAGCGCGAGCAGGAACTGCGCGGTCACCGCGTTCCGCAGCGTGTAGAGCGCCGCCTCGACGTCGGCGTCCGCCGCATCCATCGAGGCGTTGGCCCGCTTGATGTTCGAGAAGGTGCTGTAGCTCAGCTGCGTGCTGGCCGAGAGCCCCCAGGACGACGAGATGATGTCCGAGGTCGCGCCGAAGGCCACGCCGCCGAAGAACTGGGGGCGGCCCTCACGGTAGCTGGCGCCGAGGCTCGCGTCCGCGCGCGGCAGCAGCGCCCCGTACGCGGAGCGCACGGCGGCCGAGGCGCGCGTGCGCCCGTTCACCGACTGCAGGTACGCGGGGTTGTTCTGCTTCGCGATGTCCAGCGCTTCTGCCAGCGACAGCGTCGCCCGGGTCGCCGTCTGTGCTCCCGCGGGCATCGCGATGCCGAGCAGGAGGAGCGCGCAACAAGCCAATCGCATCTATACCGAGTCCTGTGAGTAGGGTTCCACTACCTGTTACGTCCGTCCGCCGCCGGGTGTTTCAGCGGGCGGTTCGTCCCGCACCGCCTCCAGGTCCTCCCCGGGCACCCGCACCCGGAGCAGGCGCCCCTCGAGGTCGGTCCACGCCTCGCGCACCCCCTCGCCACTGCTCGGGCGGATCACCCACCGTCGGGTCACGAACTCCCGGAGCCCCAGCGAGACGCGGTCCGGCCCGGCGTCCTCGATGCTGACCTGCTCCACCTGGAGCGAGCGCGGGTGGAGCACGTCGGTGGTGCGCCCCTCCCCGAACCGGATCAGGAACCAGAGGTGGTGCATCACCACCGCCTCGGCGGCGAGACTCCCCGCCGGGAAGCGGAACTCCCGCGCCCGCTCCCCTTCGGGCCGAACGGAGCGCCCCGACCAGAGCTCGCGGCGCGACTCCCCGGTGAGGGACTCCGTCAGCCTCCCGTCCCGCGTCTCCTCGAGCGTGAAGAGCAGGGGAGAACCCGCGGCCGAGGTGTTCAGGCGGACCGCCAGCCTCACCTCGCCGCGGAGCACGTTGCCCTGCGCGACGAAGCCCGCGCTCGCGCCTCCCCCCACCGTCCGGATGCTGAAGTCCTCCCGCCCGACGCGGACGCCGCCCACGAAGAGCGAGAAGGTGCCTTCGTCCACGACGCGCGACTGTGCCGCGGCCGGTACGGCCATCGCCGCCGCCGTAGCCAGCACCAGCGCCCTGCGGGTGATCGACGCGCGATTCCGGCACATCCCATGCAATCTAATGAGTGGGCGCTGCGGGTCGCCGGGCACGACGGCGAGCGGGTATAATGTCCGCGTGAACCCCTCCACCTCGCCGATGGCCCGCAAGGGCGCCGCCCGGGCCCCGCGAGAAGCGTGGACGGTGGTCGCGGCGCTCCTGGTGCTGCTGGGTGCCGGCTGGATCCGCTCCCCGTCGGTCGGTGTGCTCCTCGGCTTCGGGACCGGTGTCGGGGCGCTGGCGCTCCTGGCGTGGCGCACCCGGGAGAGCGCCTGGCGCCGGCGGGCGGCGTTCGTCAGCGTGGCGCTCCTCTTCCTGGGGATCGGCGGCCAGTACCACCTCGAGGCCCGGCGACTCGACCGGGCCGGCGCGGAGGTCGTGGCGGAACGGGTGCGCGCCGGCGGCGCCGCACTGCGCTCCGAGTTCGACGTGGTCGGCGGCGCGCTCGCCACCATGGCGCGGCGCGCGCTGGAGGTGCCCGCGGAGCCCGCCGACGCATTCGCCGCCCTGGCGCCACTCGCGGACGCCGCGGAGGATCGCGCGGTCCTCGTGGCGCAGGGCGGCCGCCCCTTCGCGTGGGCGGGGCGGCTCCTCGTCCCCGTCGACTCGCTCCCCGGGCCGCTCGGGGTCGTGGCGACCCCGTTCTACGTCGTGGCGTACGCGATCGAGCGCGCGGGGGACCGCGCGGCGATCGCCACGGTGCTCGTGCACGCGGATGCGCCCGCGGACCGGCTGGCCAAGCCGCTCGACCGACGCATCGCCGAACGGCATGGACTCACCGGGTTCGTCTACGCCGGGGCGGCGGCCGCCGCCGACGCGCCGGACGCCGTGGTGCTCTCCCTCGTCGGGGAGCCCCTGCTCGCCGCCCGCCCGCTGGTCGCGTCCCCGGAGACCCTGGCGCTCGCGTCGCGCGAGCAGGCGCTCCCGCGCGCCGGGCTCACGCTGGCGCTCCTCGTGGTGCTCCTCCTCGCCACGGCCTGGCAGCGCGACGGCGGGCTCGCGGCGCGCCTCGGCGCGCTCGCGGTCGGGTTCGGCGCGCTGCTGATCGTCCCGCTGAGCGCGTTCTCGAACCACTCGGCGCTCTTCGACCCGACGGTCTTCTTCGTGCGCGCCGGCGGGCGCCTCACGGCGAACGCGGGCGCGCTCGCGATCACCTGTGGCCTGCTGCTGCTCGCACTCCTCTCCGCGCTGCGCGAGGGGGTCCGCCCCCGCTCGCGCACGCAGGCCCTGGTCGGTGTGCTGGTGGTCGCGGGGGTCGGGCCCTTCCTGCTGCGGGAGCTGGCGCGCGGCATCCAGGTCCCCGTCCTCGGCGTCCCCACCTCGCTCTGGCTGAGCTGGCAGGTGACGCTCTTCCTCGCGGCGGTCACGGTGCTCCTGCTGGGGGTGACCGCCGGGCAGGCCGCCCTGGGGACCCAGCGCGGGCTGCCGGCCTGGGTGGCCCCCACGTTCGCGATGATCGCGGCGATCACGACACCGCTCGTGCTCGAGGCGCCCGCCCGGCTCCCGCCCCTGCATCCGCTGCTCTGGGTGGCCGCCATCGGGGCGCTGGCGCTCACGCGGCGGGCGAGAGCGATGGTGCTGCCGGTGGCGTTCGTGGCCGCCTGCGGCGCGGTGACGCTCGTCTGGTTCTCCACCGTGCGGGAGCGGGTGGACCTCGCCCGAGCCGACGTGGCCGCGCTCCGCACCCCCGACCAGAACGCCGCGGCGCTCCTGCAGCGCTATGCGTCCGTGCTCGACCCTTCCGGGGCGGACCGGACGCGCGTCGACGTCCTCGTGCGCTACGCCGAGTCCGACCTGGCCGGCACGGACATCCCCACGGAGATCACCTCCTGGTCCGCCGACGGCCGTCGGATGGCGGAACTCCGCGTGGGCCGGGGGTCGGGGGTGACGGCCGGCGTGAACCTCCTGGCGCGGGAGGCGCAGGCCTCGGGGCAGGCCAGCCTCCGGCAGGAGTTCGTCGAGCCCGCGGTGAACACGGTGCTGAGCGTACCGCACGCGGACGGCACGGCCACGACGGTCGTCCTCGCGCCCCGCTCCCGGCTGGTCGCGCCCGATGCGTTCGGGGCGCTGCTCGGCTTCCCGCCACCCCCCACACCGGAGCCCCCGTACGCGCTGCGGCTCGGGGACCTGGTGGAGGGGGTCGCGCCCGCGGGTCCCAACGCGCGCTGGAGCCGCACGGGCGCGGAGTTGCACGGCGACTGGCTCCTCCCGGCGGGGGGCGGCCGCGTGCGGCAGGTCCACGCGACGATCGACCTCCGCTCGTTCGGGGCGCTGGTGACGCGGGGCACCCTGCTCGTGCTGAGCGACCTCGCGATCCTCGGTGCCGTCTGGCTCCTCATCGTGATGGCGGACGGCGTGTTCCGGCGCTGGTGGCGGGTGCGCCGGCGCGACCTCGTGAAGAGCTTCCGCGCGCGGCTGAGCCTCGCGCTCTTCGCCTGCTTCCTCACGCCGTCGTTCCTCTTCGCGTTCTGGTCGTTCCAGCGGGTGCAGACGGACGACCGGCAGTCGCGCGACCTGCTCGTGCGCGAGACGCTCCGCGGCGTGGCCGCCTCGACCGACTCGGTGCAGCTCGCGGAGACCGCCCAGCGCTTCGACACGCCCCTCTTCCTCTACGCGGACGGGCTGCTCGTCGACACCAGCGATCCCCTGCTCGACGCGATCGCCCCGGTGGGCCGCCTCCTCCCGCCCGGCATCGCGATCGCCCTGGCCGAGGGGGACGAGCCGACGGCGGGGCGGGGGGCCACGCTCGGTCCCGCGCCGCTCCGGCTCGGATACCGCGCGGTGACCGACTCGATGGGGACGCAGATCGTGCTGGCGGCGCCCGCGCGGCTGGACGAGCGCCTCCTCGACCGGCGCCGCAACGACCTCGCGATCTTCCTGCTCTTCGCGCTCGCGCTCGGCGGGATCGCGGCCCTCTGGGTGAGCGGGGCGGTCTCGCGGCAGCTCTCGCGGCCGATCAATGAGCTGCGCGGGAGCGCGCTCGCGCTCGCGCGCGGCGACGAGCCCGCGACGTTCACCGCGGACCCGCCCGTGGAGTTCGCCCCGGTGTTCAGCGCGTTCCAGCGGATGACCACCGACCTGAACGAGAGCCGCGCGGCGCTCGAGACGGCGGAGCGCCGGCTCGCGGCCACCCTGCGCAACGTCGCCAACGGGGTGGTCGCGGTGGATGACGCGGGGCGCGTGACCTTCGCGAACCCGCGCGCGGAGAAGATCCTCGGCGGGCCGCTCGCGGCGGGCATGCCGCTCGCGGATGCGGTGGGCGCGGCACTCGCGGCGCGGATCGAGGCGTTCCGCTCCGGGGACGAGGACGACGCCTTCGAGGTCGAGCGCGAGGGGCGGCGCCTGCAGGTGCGCGTGGCGCGGCTGGCCCCCGGCGCCCGGCGCGTGGTGGTCACGGTGGACGACGTCACGGACGTGGCGCGGGCCGAGCGCGTGCTCGCCTGGGGGGAGATGGCGCGCCAGGTCGCGCACGAGATCAAGAACCCCCTCACGCCGATGCGCCTGGGGATGCAGCACCTGCTCCGGGCGCGCCGCGACGGGCGCGTGGACTTCGACGCGGCGCTCGAGGAGAACACCGCGCGCGTGCTCGCCGAGATCGACCGCCTGGACGAGATCGCGCGCGCCTTCAGTCGCTACGGGACCGCGCCGGTGGCGGACGCGCCCGCCACCGCGGTGGACGTCGCGTCCCTCGCGCGCGACGTGCTCGAGCTCGAGCGCCTGGGCGCCGAGGGACCCGCGTGGGAGGCCCGGATCCCCGACACCCCGGTCCCCGCGGCGGCGCGGGAGCGCGAACTGCGCGACGTGCTGCTCAACCTCCTCGAGAACGCGCGGCTCGCCGGCGCCACGCGCATCACGCTCACGGTGAGCGCCCTCGCCGAGGGGGGCGCCGAGATCCGCGTCGTGGATGACGGCGAGGGCATCTCGCCGGAGCTGCTCGAGCGGATCTTCGAGCCGCACTTCTCGACGCGGACGAGCGGGAGCGGGCTCGGGCTCGCGGTGAGCCGGCGGCTGATCGACGGCTGGGGCGGTTCGATCCGCGCCGAGCGAGGTGCGGCGGGCGGCGCGACGCTCGTCGTGCGGCTTTCTCCGCCCCCGGCGTCCTGAGTATCTTCCATCCGCGATGCAGACGCCCGAGTTCGCCAGCCCGAACCGCCTCACCACGGGCCTCCCCCCGCATCTCGACGGCTGGCAGCTCCCGCCCGACTGGCGCTGGGGGGGCAGCGGGGTCCTCACGCCGCATCGCCACGCGCAGGAGGTGATCGACGCGCTCGGCCGCTCGCTGGCGCTCGTCACCGCGCCCGACCCCGCGCACCACGCCTGGCTCTTCCGCGAGGCACGCCATCTCGCGCTCCGAAGCCACCCGAGCATCCCCACCACCTACCACTTCTGGCAGCAGCACGTCGGGAGCCGCCGGGGTCCGGGATACCTGCGGCGCTGGATCACCGGCGAGACCATCGGCGAGCGCCTCGTCCGGAGCGGCGCCGAGACGGTGCCCTTCGCGCTGCGCGTGATCCGCGCCCTCGGCTCCACGCTGGCCTACCTGCACGATTCGGGCGCCACCCACGGGGCCATCACCCCGGAGACCGCCTACTTCACACCCACCGGGCGGCTCTGGCTCCTCGGCTGGCAGTGGGCGGTCCCGGCCTCGGAGATCCCGCCCGGCATCGCCCCGGACCCGCGTTGGGCGCCGCGCGCGCCGGAATGGACGGACGGATGGCGGCCCACGCAGGCCTCCGACCAGTGGCAGCTCGGCGCCGTGGCCTTCGCGGCGCTCACCGGCGAGGTCCCGCTCAACGGTGAGGTCCCGCCGATCCGGGTCGCGCGCCCGGATTGCCCGGCGACCGTGGCCGAGCTCGTCGACCAGATGCTGTCGCGCGACCCCAAGGAGCGCTTCTCGAGCCTCGCCGGGATGCTGCGGCGCATCGAGCGCATCTCCGGGACGTCATCGCTCGTCGTGCCCGGGACGGAGCAGGCGAGCGGCGAGCACACCGCGCTCTCCGAGGAGGACCGGCTCCGGTGGGCCACCGGGGACGACTACGAGGTGCTCGCCCCGCTCGGCGTCGGCACCTACGGCTCCGTCTGGCGCGTGCGCGACCTCTCGCTCGAGCGCGAGGTGGCGCTCAAGATGCTCCACCCCGCGGTCGCGCGGAACGCCGCAGCGGTCGCGCGCTTCCGGCGCGAGGCGCAGCTCGCGGCACAGCTCCAGCACCCCGCGATCGTCCCGATCTTCTCGTGGGATTCGAAGGGGGACGTGAACTGGTACATCATGGAGCTGGAGGAGGAGGGGTCGGTCGCGGACCTCGTCAAGCGCGAGGGGCCGCGCCCGTTCGGGGAGATCGCCGCGCAAGTGGAGGCCGTGCTGGACGGGCTCGCGGTGGCGCACGCGAACGGGATCATCCACCGCGACCTCAAGCCGGAGAACATCCTCATCGATCGTTACCGGCGCTGGCGGATCGCGGACTTCGGCATCGCGAACGCGCTGGGCGCGCAGCGGCCGGGTGCGTCCGGGACGCCGGCCTTCGCGGCGCCGGAGCAGCTCCTCGGCGAGGACCAGGGGGTGGGAACGGACCTCTTCGCCGTCTCGGCGATCGTCCACTTCGCGCTCACGGGGCAGCCCCCGTTCCCCGGCGACGACAGCCGGTCGATCCTCGCCGCGCAACTCGCGGGGCGCGTGGACCTGGACGGGTTCGACGCTCCCCTCGCGGCCTGGCTCCGGCGGGGACTCGCGGCCGATCCCGCGGACCGCTTCCCCGACGCGGAGGCGATGCAGAAGGCCTGGCGGGGCGTGGCGAAGCTCGTGCGCCGCGAGGAGCGGCGGGCCTCGTCGGGGTTCTGGCGCATGGTGCGGCGGACGATCTCCGCGCTCGGGATCCCCGTGCGGCGGCGGCGCTGAGGGCGGCGCCGGCGGCGGCGCCCCGACGCGCCGCGCACCCCTAGTCGGCGTCCAGCATCTCGCGGACGGCCGCAACGGCCTGCCGTGCGGCGAAGGGCTTCTGGAGGAACATGTACCGCGCGTCGCCGAGGTCCTGGCGGAGGAGCTCGTCGTCCGTGTACCCCGACATGAGGATCACGCGGGTGGACGAGCGCGTCACGAGGAGGCGCTGCACCAGTTCCTTGCCGCCGATCCCCGGCATCATCACGTCGGTGAGCATGAGGTCGATCTCCCCCGGGGTCTCCTCCGCCACGCGGAGGGCCTCGCCGCCGTTGGAGGCCTCGATCACGCGGTAGCCGTGCCCCGAGAGGACGCGCGAGAGCGCCTGCCGGATGGCCGGCTCGTCCTCGACGAGGAGGATCGTCTCTCCGGCGCGCGCCGCCTGCATCCCGTTGTGGGGACTGGGGCGCGTATCGGGCTCACGGTCCGCGTCCGCGCGCAGGGGGAGGATGACGTCGAAGCGGGAGCCCTTGCCGAGCTCGCTCTCCGCCCGGATGACGCCATCGGCGGCCTGCACGATGGCGTACGCGGTGGCGAGGCCCAGCCCCGTCCCCTCGCCGGCGGGCTTCGTGGTGAAGAACGGCTCGAAGAGGCGCCGTTGCGTGTCGACGGACATCCCAGTGCCCGTGTCGGTGACCGAGATCGCGAACGCGCGCTGCTCCGGGGTGCCTCGGGGAAGCGCGTTCGACGGCACCTCGCGTGTCGCGATGGTGAGCGTGCCGCCATCGCGCATGGCGTGCACCGCATTGATCGCGAGGTTGAGGACCACCTGCTCGATCTGGCCCGCGTCCGCACGGATCAGGCGGGGGGCGGGATCGAGGTCCATCCGGAGCTCGATCCCCTGGCGGAGCAGGCGCTCCAGGATCCCGTGCATCCCGCGCAGGAGTTCGTGGGCATCCAGGACCTTCGGGATCACCACCTCGCGCCGGCTGAACGCGAGCAGCTGGCGGGCGAGCGCGGCGGCACGGTCCGCCGCCGTGCGGATGGCGCGCAGCTCGCCGTGTCCCTCCGCCCCCTGCGGCAGCTCGACCGCGAGGAGTTCGGCATAGCTCTGGATGATGGTCAGGACGTTGTTGAAGTCGTGCGCGATGCCCCCGGCCAGCCGGCCGACCGCCTCCATCTTCTGGGACTGCCGGAGCTGCTCCTCGAGGAGCGTCCGCTCCGTCACGTCGAGCACCATCACGCCGACGCCGATGGGCGGCCGGCCCTTCGACCGGAGCGGATAGCAGGTGAGCCGCCACTGGCGCGGGGAGGCGCCGGCCTCGACCGAGCCCTCGATGGCGACGTCGGCCTCCGGCACGCCGGTCCGCAGGACGCGCGTGAGGACCGCGGTGATCGCCGCCGCGACGCCCGGGGCCACCTCGTCGACCGACCGCCCGACATGGGAGGCCCCGGAGCGCCCGTTGATCGCGGCGAGCGCCTCGTTCACCCGCACGAACCGGAGTTCCCGGTCCAGGAATCCCACGCCGATGGGGGCGCTCTCGACCGCGGAGTCCAGGTACGCGCCGGTCTCCTCGAGGAGCCGGTTCGTCTCGTGCTGCTCCTCGATGCGGTGCTCGAGCTCCGCGGTCTGCTCCTCGAGCATGGTCGCCTGCTGTTCCACCTGCAGCGCCTGCTGCTCCATCTCGGTGGCCTGCGCCGCCAGCTGCGCCTGCTGCGTTCGCGCGTGCTCGGATTCGAGGACGAGTCGCTCCGAGACGCGATGGAACGCGGCGATGATGACGAGCAGGGCGGTGAGGACGACGATCGGCCCGAGGTCGGCGATCCGGCCGAGGTCGCGGAGCGCCGCCTCGCGGTGCGCCGCCTGTGCCTCGATGAACTCGTCGAAGTGGAGCGCCACCTGGTCGAAGCTCGCGGTGCCCTCGAGCGCGAGTTGCCGCGTGAGGGGTGCGCCAGCGAGCACGGGCGTGAGGACGACCGCATCCCAGCGCTCGACGGCGACGCGGATCGAGTCGAGGTGGCCCCGGTGCTCGGTCGACGTGGCGCTCAACCGATCCAGCGTCGCCAGCTCCTCCAGCATCCCTTCGCGGAGCGCGCGCGCCTCGGGTGCGGGCGCTTGGTCCCCGAGGAGCGCGACCCGGCGGATGGCCGCCTCGGTCTTCCAGAGGAGCGCCTGGGCCGTCGCCGCGTGGCGCAGCACCATGCTGCTCTCCGCCATGCGCAGGCGAGCGCTGCGGGCGAGGACGAGGTCCGTCACGACGAGCGCGGCCGCCGCGAGCACCGCGAGCACGAAGGCCGCGCGCCACCGCCGGAGGCCCGGCGTCAGCCGCCACGACGTCGTGCCATTCTCTTCCAGGTCAGCGGACGATGGGGTCACGTCGTAGGAGTACGGGGCGAGCGGCTGGGCGGCGGTATCGCAGGGGTCGGGCCTGTCGTCCAGTATCGGCGGGGAACGCCCGCATCCACTGTCGTGCACATCCTCCCCATATAGTACAGTATGCGCCCTCGGACCTCCACATCTGTCAAGCGACTGCCGGTCGCGGGACTCCTGCTCGCCGGGATCGCGGCCGCGGCCTCGGCACAGGGTGCGCCGGGCACGCCCGCGGACTCCGCAGCCGCCGACAGCGTACGCGCCCAGCAGCTGGGGCTCGTGCGCGTGGAGGTCACGCGCGGGACGCAGGTGGGTGAGCGCTCCCCCTGGTCCGTGGCCGCGCAGGACGCGCGCGCGCTGCGCCGGGGGCAGTCGACGGTGGCGCTCGAGGAGGCGCTCGGGAACATCCCGGGTGTGGTCGTCTCCAACCGCTACAACTTCGCGACCGACTCCCGGCTCTCGATCCGCGGGGCGGGGAGCCGCGCGAACTTCGGGATGCGTGGCGTGAAGGTCCTGCTCGACGGCGTGCCGCAGTCGCTGCCGGATGGGCAGAGCCAGCTCACCAACGTGGACCTGGCCGCGATGTCGCGCGTCGAGGTGCTCCGCGGCTCCGCCTCCTCGCTCTACGGCAACGGCTCGGGGGGCGTGCTCGCCTTCACCTCCGACCTCTCGGCCCCCGACCCGCTCGGCGCGAGCGTGCGTGCCACCGCGGGGTCGTTCGGGCTCAGCAAGACGCAGCTCCGGCTCAGCGGACGCCGCGGCGGCACGGTCGGCGCGTTCTCCGCGTCGCGCACCACCTGGGACGGGTTCCGCCAGTACAGCGCGGCGGACACCCGCCAGTACATGGGCGCCGTGGACCACGCGCTCTCCGAGCGGCTCACCCTCGCGCTCCGCGCCGGCACGGCCGAGACCCCGCACGCACTCAACCCGGGGGCGCTGACGGCCAACGAGTACCGGCTCAACCCCGACTCGGCGGCGGCGAACAACATCCGCCGCGCCGCGAGCCGCGCGATCTCGCAGCGCTACGCGTCGGTGCGACTCGCCGCCACGCGCGACCGGGGGGACTGGAGCGTGACCGCGTACGGCCAGCGGCGGTTCGTCGACAACCCGCTCGCGTTCGCGGCGGCGCCGGCGGGCCCCACGACGGGGACGCTGAACCTGATCGACCGTCGCGTCCTGGGCGTGCGTGCCGACGCCTCCCGGCGCTTCGCCACCGCGTGGCGCCCGACGCTCAGCGGGGGACTCGACGCCCAGCGCTCGCACGACGGCCGCAAGAACCAGCGCATCACCGCCGGCGTCGTGAGCGCGCCGACCGACACGCTCTTCCTCGACCAGGGGGAGACGGTGACGAGCGTGGGGCCGTTCCTGCGGCTGCAGGTGGACCCGCGTCCCGCGGTCACGCTCAGCGCCGGCGCGCGCGCCGACCGCCTCTCCTTCCGCGTGGAGGACCACTTCCTCGGCGACGGCGACGACGACAGCGGTGAGCGCGTGATGACCGCCGCGAGCGGGCACCTGGGTGCGATCTGGCGCCTGCGCGGCTGGGCGATGCCGTACGTGAACCTCTCCACGGCGTTCGAGACCCCCACCACCACGGAGCTGGCCGCGAGCCCGACGGCCGCCGGGGGGTTCAATCCCGACCTCGGGCCGCAGCAGATCCGCACGCTGGAGATGGGCGCGCGCGGGCGGTGGCGCGGCTGGCTGGACTACGAGGTGGCGCTCTTCCGGGCCGACGCGCGCGACGCGATCGTGCAGTTCCTCGAGACGAGCGGCCGCGCCTACTTCCGGAACGCGGGGGAGACGAGGAGCGAGGGGGTGGAGCTCGGGGTGACGGCGCTCCCGTTCCCCTGGCTGGAGCTGCGCGCCGCGCAGACCTTCACCAACTACCGGTTCACCGAGTACCGCATCACCAACGGGGCGGTGGTGGACACCCTGGATGGCAACCGCGTGGCCGGCGTGCCCCGCATGGTCGTCCGGCTGGGCGCGCGCGGCGCGTTCCGCGGGTTCGCGCTCGACGCGGACCACACGCTGCAGAGCGGCCAGTACGGCGACGATGCGAACACCGTGGCGGCGGCCGGGTGGGGGCGGGGACAGCTCAACCTGCGTGCCTCGTGGAGCGGCACGGTGGCGGGATGGCGCGTGGAGCCCTTCGCGTCGGTGCAGAACGCGCTCGACCAGCGGTACGTGGGCGCGGTGACCTTGAACGGGTTCGGTGGGCGCGTGCTGGAGCCGGCCCCGCGGAAGAACTGGTACGCGGGTCTCGAGCTCGGGGTGCCGCTCCTCCGCTGAATCCGCGTCCGGTCCCGATTAGATTCCCGCACATGACCAAGCCACTCGCCTTCGAGATCCGCGACTCCGCGATCTCCGGAAAAGGTGCGTTCGCCATCCGTCCCATCGCCGCCGGGGAGCGGCTGATCGAGTACGTCGGGGAGCGCATCACGCACCGTGAGGCGGACCGTCGCTACGACGACGACTCCATGGACGAGCACCACACCTTCCTCTTCACCGTCTCGAGCCGCACGGTGATCGACGCGACGCACGACGGGAACGAGTCGCGCTTCATCAATCATTCCTGCGAGCCCAACTGCGAGTCGGAGATCGACCGGGGGCGGGTGTTCATCTTCGCGCTGCGCGACATCGCCGTGGGGGAGGAGCTCCACTACGACTACGCGTACGAGCGGAGCGGGGACGAGACGGACAAGGACGAGGAGCAGTACCGGTGCCGCTGCGGCACGCGCACCTGCCGCGGGTCGATCATGGAGGCGAAGGAGGCGTTCCACCGCCGGCGCCAGGAGAAGCGGCGCGCGCGGAAGGAAGCGGCGAGCGCCTGACGCCGCCCGTCGCCGCCTGCGACGCGCCTCGAGGCGCCGTCTACGGCGACGGCCAGGCGCGCAGGACGCGCGCCGCCAGGATCTTGTCGAGCAGCGGGAAGCCCTCCGCGAGGTACGCCTCGCCGCGCGCGCCGATCTCGCGCTGGCCCGGGCCGTTCCCGGCCGGCGCGGCCTCGCCATAGCCCGTGTAGAGGGCGTCCACCGCGTCCATCCCCGCGACCACCTCGCCCACCGGGGCGAAGCCCATGGCGTCGAGCCGCGCGTTGTCGCGCAGGTTGATGAAGAGCTGCACGGTGCGCGTGTTCGGGCCGCCGGCCGCGAAGGTGACCGTGCCGCGACGGTTCGTCTGGCGCACGGTGTCGTCCGGGATCGAACGGCCGCGCCACGCGGCGCTCATCGACGAGTCGGCGGCGATCCCCCACTGCACCACGAACCCGCGGAGCGCGCGGAAGAATCGCGCGCCGTCGTAGTAGCCGGCCGCCACCGCCTCCGCGACGCGCGGCGCGCCATGCGGCGCCCAGTGGCGGCGGAGCACCACGTCGATGTCGCCCCGGGTGGTGGTGAACCGCACGAGCGTCGAGTCCGCGGCGGTGATCGCGGCGCTGTCGATCAGGATGGGCGTCGCGATGGTCGGGACGTGGGAGACCGCGACGGCACCGTCGCCGCCGGCGGGGCCGCCACCGCGCACGCTCGCGCATGCACCGGCCCCGAGCGTGAGGGCGAGCGCGAGGAGGGCGATCCTAGAGGATGTCATCGCGGCGGACGAGTTCGAGGACCCGGCGGCGCTGCACCGTGCCGTTCCGGTAGGTGAAGGGGACGGTGATGCGGTCGCGTCCGGTGACGCGCCCGGCCAGCATGCGCAGCCCCTTGCCGTCGCCGGTGGAGTCGGGGGTGAACGCGATCTCCCCCTCCGTCACCGCATAGGTGCCGGAGACGGTGAGGCTCTGGATCGGCGCGGTCCGCCCCTGCGCGCGCGGGTCGCTGGAGATGAGCGTGCGGCGGAAGCGGACGGAGGCACGGAACCGGTTCCCTCCCCGCAGGGAGAGCACGAGCCGCTCGAACTCCACGAGGTAGGTGGTCCCCTCGTCGTCCGTCACGCGGTCGGCGAGAGGGAGCGCGCTCTCGTCGATCCGCGTCGCGAGGAACGCGCCCGTGCCCTGCGCGGCCGCACGGGTGGGCGCGCCGGCCATGGAGAGCGCCAGGAGGAGCGCGGCGAGGCGCACCGTCGGGCGCACGACGCGCGGCAGGGCGGGCAGGGCGGATCGGCGCGAGGGGATCGTCACGAGCCGGAAGGTATCGAGCGTCCGCAGGCGCGGAAAGCGTGACGCGCGCGGCATTCCGCTGGCGCTCCCGCCGCGCCCACCGCCTACCATCTCGCCGTGCTCGCCGCGATCCGGACCGCCACCGTGCTCGGCATCGACGCCCTCGAGGTCACCGTCGAGGTGGACGCGGCGCCGGGACTTCCGGGGTGGACGATGGTCGGACTCCCCTCCGGCAGCGTGCGCGAGGCACGCGAGCGCGTGGGCGCCGCGCTCGTGAACGCGGGGTTCACACTCCCGCCACGGCGGTGGACCGTCAACCTCTCGCCGGCGGACCTGCGGAAGGAGGGCACCGCCTTCGACCTCCCCGTCGCGATCGGCGTGCTGGTGGCGAGTGGACAGCTCGATGCCGGGCGCGTGCGCGACCTCATGTTCGTCGGGGAGCTCGGGCTCGACGGTTCGGTCCGCGCGGTGCGGGGCGCGCTCCCCGTGGCGCGCGCCGCGCGCACGGCGGCCGTGCGTGCGCTGGTGCTGCCGCAGGAGAACGCGGCGGAGGCCGCCCTTCTCCGCGATGTGCCGCTCGCCCCGGTCGGCGGACTGCGCGCGCTGGTCGCGGCGCTCGCGGGGGGGCGCCTCCAGGTCGTCGTCGGCCCGCCGCCCGTCGTGGGCGATCGTCCGTCCACCGCCGCCGGACCGGACTTCAGCGAGGTCGTGGGCCAGCCCGGCGCGAAGCGCGCCCTCGAGATCGCGGCGGCCGGCCGGCACAACCTCCTCTTCGTCGGGCCACCCGGTGCCGGCAAGACGATGCTCGCACGGCGGCTCCCCTCGATCCTCCCGCCGCTCGCCGACGACGAACTGCTCGAGGTCGTCGCGATCCACTCGGTGGGTGGCGTGCTCGCGGCCGGAGCGACCCCCACCCGCGTGCCCCCGTTCCGTGCGCCCCACCACACGACCTCCCTCGCGGGGCTCATCGGCGGCGGACCGGGGCCGCGGCCGGGGGAGGTGAGCCTGGCCCACCGCGGCGTCCTCTTCCTCGACGAGCTCCTCGAGCTCCCGCGCTATCTCCTCGACGCCATGCGGCAACCGCTCGAGGACGGGCGCGTGGTCCTCGCGCGCGCGGCGCACGCGGTCGCCTACCCCGCGCGCTTCCAGCTGGTGGGCGCCGCCAACCCCTGTCCCTGCGGGTTCGACGGCGACGGTTCCGGGCGCTGCCGCTGCTCCGCGGCCGACATCGCGCGCTATCGCGCGCGCCTCTCGGGTCCGCTCGCGGACCGGATCGACCTGCACGTCGCGGTGGGCGCGGTGGCGCTCGCCGAGCTCGGGCGGTCGGCGCAGGAGGAACGGAGCGCCGCGATTCTCGAGCGCGTGGTCGCCGCGCGCGAGGCGCAGCGGGAGCGGTACCGCGTGCTCCCCGGCGTGCGCTGCAACGCGGACGCCCCGGGCGGATGGCTCCGCGACCACGGCGTGATCACGCCCGACGCCCACGCGCTCCTGCGGACGGCCGCCGAACGACTGCGGCTCTCCGCGCGCGGATTCCACCGCACGCTGCGCGTGGCGCGCACCGTGGCGGACCTCGACCGTGCGGAGGAGGTCTCCGCGCACGCGGTGGCTGAGGCGCTCCTCCTGCGGCCGGCGGAGGTGGCGAACGCCTGAGCGTCCCGCCTCACACTCCCCGCGTCGGCCGCCTAACTTCCACGCATGACGCCGCCCCCGACGAGCGCTGCGACGCCGGATCCCACCGCCCAGGAGCGCGAAGCGCGCCTCCTCGCCTGGTGCCGCGCCGAGGGTTCGCTCCTGGTCGGCTTCTCCGGCGGCGTCGATTCCGCCTACCTCGCCTGCGTGGCCCTCGACGCGCTCGGCCCCGGGAAGGTGCTCGCCGTGATCGGCCGGAGCGCGTCCTACCCCGAGGCGCAATGGACGCGCGCCCGCGCCGTCGCGGACCAGTTCGGCATCCCCGTGCTGGAGGTGGACACCGACGAGTTGGCGGACCCGCGCTATGCGGCGAACCCCTCCAACCGCTGCTACTTCTGCAAGTCGGAGCTCTGGTCCCGCCTGGGACCGATCGCCGACGCGCGCGGCCTCGCGCGCATCGTGGACGGCACCAACGCGGACGACCTGGGTGGCCATCGCCCCGGGATGCGCGCGGCGCAGGAGCGCGCGGTGGCCTCCCCGCTCGCCGACCTGGGCTTCACCAAGGCCGAGATCCGCGCGCTCTCCGCGGCGCGCGGCATCCCGACCTGGGACCAGCCCTCGTCACCCTGTCTCGCTTCGCGTCTGCCGACCGGGATGGCGGTGACTCCCGAGCGACTGCGGGCCGTGGAGAGCGCGGAGGCGTCGCTCCGCGCACTCGGGATCGAGGGGAACCTGCGCGTGCGCCACTTCGGCGAGCTCGCGCGCGTGGAACTCGACCCGGGGGAGCTGACGTACTGGGGTGAGGACGCGCGGCGCGCGCGGCTCGAGACGGCCGTGCGCGGTGCGGGGTTCGCGCGCGTGGAGCTCGACCCGCGCGGCTATCGCTCCGGTGCGCTCAGCGTGCTCGCGGGCTCCTCCACAGCGGGAGAGTGATGTTCGGTTGCCTCGGTCGCATCGGTTGCGGGCTCCTCCTCATCATCCTCGGCGCCGTGGGGTGGGCGTACCGCGGCGTCTGGGTGCCGAAGGTCAAGGAGCTGGTGGCCGCGCGCGTGCCGGCCGCCAGCCAGGAGTGGGCGCCGGTCACGAGTGCGGGCGCCGAGCGCGCCGAGCGCAGCATCGCGACGCTGGGGGAGCAGGGCGGGCCGGCGTCGGTCGCGGTCTCGGCGGCGGACTTCGCCGCCTACGTGCTCGAGCCCGCGCTCGGCGTCATCGCCCAGGCGGACACGGCGCCCGAGGCGCTCATCCAGGGTGACACGCTCTACCTGCGCACGCGCATCCGCCTCGCCGACGTGGGCGGGAAGGGGGCGCTGGGTCCCCTCGCGCAGATGTTCAACGAGACGGAGCCGCTGCTCATCGGCGGGCTCGTCGCGCCCGTGCGGGCCGGGCTCGGGCAGTACACGCTCTCGACCGTGGCGCTCCGCGAGCTGCGGGTGCCCACGGCCGGCGTCACGCGCCTCGTGACGCGCTGGGGCGCACCGGCGCGCCCAGCCGGCGTCGCGTCGGACGCCCTGCCGATCGCCGTGCCGCCCTTCGTCGCCGGACTCCGCGTCTCCCGCGGGCGCGTCATCCTCACGCGGGCGAAGTGATGAGCCGTCGCGTCCTGATCGTCGACGACGAGGAAGGGATCCGCGCGGCGCTCGCGCAGCTCCTCGAGTACGAGGGGTACGAGGTGAAGGCGGTGGCGAGCGGGCGCGAGGGGATCGCCGCCTACGAGAGCTGGAAGCCGCAGCTCGTCTTCCTCGACGTGAAGATGGCGGGGATCGACGGGCTGGAGACGCTCAAGCGCCTCCGCGCCGCCGACCCCTCGGCCATCGTCGTGATGATCTCGGGGCACGCGAGCATCCAGGATGCCGTGGAGGCCACCCACCTCGGGGCCTACGACATCCTCGAGAAGCCGCTCGACACGGACCGCATCCTGGTCACGCTCCGCAACGCGATCGGCCATCTCGACCTCCGCGAGGAGAACGTCCGCCTCCGTGAGACGGTGCACCGGAGCGGCGAGATCGTGGGGAAGTCCGCCGCCGTGCGCGCCCTCCTGGAGCAGATCGACCGGGTGGCGGGGACCCCTGCCCGCGTGCTGATCACCGGGGAGAACGGCACGGGGAAGGAACTCGTGGCGCGGGCGATCCACGCGCGCTCCACGCGCGCCAAGGGACCGTTCATCGAGGTGAACTGCGCGGCGATCCCCTCCGAACTGATCGAGAGCGAGCTCTTCGGCCACATGAAGGGGTCGTTCACGGGTGCGGTGCAGGACCGCGCGGGGAAGTTCGAGCAGGCCGACGGCGGGACGCTCTTCCTCGACGAGATCGGCGACATGTCCCTCGCTGCGCAGGCGAAGGTGCTCCGCGTGCTGCAGGAGGGGGAGGTCACGCGCATCGGCGGCCAGAAGTCGCGCAAGGCGGACGTGCGGGTGGTGGCCGCGACCAACAAGCGGCTCGACGAGGAGATCGCGGCGTCGCGCTTCCGCGAGGACCTGTACTACCGGCTCAACGTCGTGCCGATCGTGGTGCCCCCGCTCCGTGACCGGCGTGAGGACGTCCCGCTGCTCGTGCAGCACTTCGTGGCGCGGCTCGCGGCCGAGTCGGGGATGCCCGCGCGGAGCATCGCGCCGGAGGCGATGGAGCGGCTCGCCTCGCTCGACTGGCCGGGGAACGTGCGCGAGCTGCGCAACACGGTGGAGCGGCTCCTGATCCTGGCCACGGGCCCGCGCGTGGGACTCCCGGACGTGGAGCGCCTCGTGGGTGCGCGCGCCGCGGAACCGGCCGGCACGCTCGGGTCGCTCGACCAGTTCACCACCTACGAGGAGTTCAAGCTGGCGTCGGAGCGGGCGTTCCTCTCGGCCAAGCTCCGGCAGTTCGACTGGAACGTGGCCGAGACGGCGCGCGCACTGGAGATGCCGCGCTCCAACCTCTACAAGAAGATCGAGCGCCACGGGCTGGCGCGGGAGCAGGGATGAGCGATCGCGACTGGGACGCCGAGCTGAAGAAGATCGACAAGCAGATGGAGAAGGTCGCCGACCAGGCGATCCTCCCCGCGCCGAAGGGTGCGGCGCCGGCGCAGAAGGCGGCCGCGGCCGAGGTGCAGCGGACGACCTCCACCTTCGGGGTCTTCGCGCGGCTCTCGCTCGCCGTCGCCCTCGGGGTGGGGATCCTCTTCTGGCCCTACAGCGCGCGCTGCGGGCTCGGCCTCGCCGCCTTCCTCGGCGCCGTCGCGGCGCTGGTCGTGAGCGGGGTCTGGTCCTCCATCTGGACCTGGAGGCACCGGGCCGCGCGCGCCCACACCCTCTCGCTGCTGATCGTGCTCTGGGGGCTCGTGCTGGCCGGCATCGACATCCTGCCGCGGGTGGGGTACGCCATCCCGACCGTCGCGCATCCGGCCGGGTGGGCCTGCACGGAGTGAACGCCGCCGCGCGTTAGATTACCACTATGACGACTTTCAACAATTTCATCGGTGGCGAGTGGGTCGCGCCTTCCACCGGTGCGTATTTCGAGAACGTGAATCCCGCGGACACCACGGACATCGTGGGCCGCTTCCCGAAGTCCGGCGCCGCGGACGTGGCCAAGGCCGTGGAGTCCGCGAAGAAGGGGTTCGAGCGCTGGAAGCGCACGCCGGCCCCCGCGCGCGGCGACGTGCTCCGCCGCGTGGGCGACCTGATGACCGCCCGCAAGGAGGAGCTCGCGGACCTCATGACGCGGGAGATGGGGAAGCCCCTCGCCGAGACGCGGGGCGACGTGCAGGAGGGGATCGACACCGCCTACTACGCCGCCACCGAGGGACGCCGCCTCTTCGGGCACACCGTGCCCAGCGAGCTGCGCGACAAGTGGGCGATGAGCTTCCGGCGCCCGATCGGCGTGGCGGGCATCATCACGCCGTTCAACTTCCCGCTCGCGATCCCCACCTGGAAGATGTTCCCCGCGCTCCTCTGCGGGAACGCGCTGGTGTTCAAGCCGGCCGAGGACGTGCCGCACACGGGGCACGTCTTCGTGGAGCTCCTGCTCGAGGCGGGGCTCCCGCCCGAGGTGATCCAGCTCGTGCACGGCGAGGGGGATGTCGGCGCCGCGATCGTGGCGCACCCCGACGTGCCGCTCATCTCCTTCACCGGCTCCACCGAGACGGGGAGCAAGGTGGGCGAGACCTGCGGCCGCATGCACAAGCGCCTCTCGCTCGAGATGGGGGGGAAGAACGCGCAGATCGTCCTCGACGACGCGCGCCTCGACCTCGCGCTCGACGGCGTGCTCTGGGGCGCGTTCGGCACCACGGGGCAGCGCTGCACCGCGACCAGCCGGCTCATCCTGCAGGACGGGATCCACGACCAGTTCGTCGCGAAGCTCAAGGAGCGGGCCGCGGCGCTCAAGCTCGGCGACGGCCGCAAGGCCGGCACCGACGTGGGACCGGTGATCCACGCGGACAGCATCGCCAAGATCGAGCGGTACGTGGAGATCGGGCTCTCGGAGAAGGCGGAGCTCACCCTCGGCGGCCAGCGTGCCACCGGCGGCGGGCTCGAGAAGGGGTTCTTCTTCAAGCCCACGATCTTCACGAACGTGAAGGCGGGCTCGCGGCTCGAGCAGGAGGAGATCTTCGGCCCCGTGCTCTCGGTGATCCGCGTGAAGGACGCGGACGAGGCGTTCCGCGTGAACAACGGCGTGAGGTACGGCCTCTCGTCGTCGCTCTACACGCAGGACGTGAACCTCGCCTTCCGGGCGATGCAGGAGCTCGACAACGGCATCACCTACGTGAACGCGCCGACCATCGGGGCCGAGGCGCACCTCCCGTTCGGCGGCGTGAAGCAGACGGGGAACGGGCACCGCGAGGGGGGCTGGGAGGTCTACGAGTTCTACTCGGAGACGAAGGTCGGCTACGTCGACTACAGTGGCACGCTGCAGCGGGCGCAGATCGACAACTACTAGCCGTTCGCGGGACCGGTAGCCCCGGGCATCCACGGGGATCGGGTGCCGGGGACGCATGGGCGGCGCGGGTCGCCCGGAGGGGCGGGACGGGGGTCACTTTCCCGATCCCGCCCCTTCGGTGTATATCCAGACCATGGAGCCCGTCGAGCCGAACGCGACCGAGTCCTCCACGCCGCCGCTCCCGCCGCAGGAAGCGGCGGCGCTCGTGCAGCCTCCGGGACAGCGGTCGGTGCATCCTCCGGTGCACCCACCGGTGCACCCACCGGTGCACCCACCGGGGCACGAGCGGCGGCGCACGCCGGCGACCATCCGGTTCCTGCGCGGCGGCTGGGAGTGGGCCAAGTCCATCCAGCTCGCGATCGTGCTCTTCCTGCTGGTGCGCGCCTTCTTCGTCGAGGCCTTCAAGATCCCCAGCGGGTCGATGGAGGGGACGCTCCTGGTCGGCGACTTCCTGCTCGTGAACAAGCTGCTCTATGGGGCCGAGGTCCCGTTCACGAACAAGCACCTCCCGGCGGTGCGCAGCCCGCGCTATGGCGACGTGGTGGTGTTCCAGTGGCCCGAGGACCCGAGCAAGAACTTCGTGAAGCGGCTCGTCGGGCTCCCGGGGGACCTGGTCGAGATGCGGGACGGCGAGTTCTATCGGAACGGGGAGCGGCAGCGCGAGGCGTACGCGGTGCGCAGCGACCCCGGCTTCGACCCCGCGGGCGAGGAGTTCCGCTGGCAGCGGGATTTCGTCGCGCCGGGCGTCGACGTGCGCGAATATCATCCTTCGCGCAGCAATTGGGGTCCGCTCGTGGTGCCCGCGGCGCACTTCTTCACGTTGGGCGACAACCGCGACAACTCGCTCGACAGCCGGTACTGGGGGTTCGTCCCCGACTCGCTGATGCGGGGGAGCCCGATCTTCGTGTACTACAGTTACGCACCGGACAGCAGTGCGTCGATGAGTTGGCTGACGCGGGTGCGGTGGCAGCGGCTCGGCGAGCTGATCCGGTGATGTCACGGCGTGCGCGGGGGTGCTTCCGCCCCGTGGGACCGGACTGCACATTCCGCGAGCGGTCGACCGTTGGACCCTGAAGGGACGCCCTGGAGGGATGCGTGCGAGGACGAGGACCCGGAGCGAATCACAAGCGGTCGCTCAATGACGAAGGGTCGCTGGACCAATACCTCCGCGACATCAGCATCTATCCGCTGATCTCGCGGGAGGAGGAGGTCCGGCTCGCGCAGCGCATCCGCGAGGCCGACCAGGAGGCGCTCGACACTCTCGTGCGGTCGAACCTCCGGTTCGTGGTCTCCGTCGCCAAGAAGTACCAGAACCAGGGCGTGAACCTCTCGGACCTGATCAACGAGGGGAACCTCGGCCTCATCCGCGCGGCCCACAAGTTCGACGAGACCAAGGGGATCAAGTTCATCTCCTACGCGGTCTGGTGGATCCGGCAGGCGATCCTCCAGGCGCTCGCCGAGCAGAGCCGGATCGTGCGCGTGCCGCTCAACCGCGCCGGCGCGCTCCACCGCATCGGCAAGCGGGCCAACGCCCTCCTGCAGGAGCTCGGCCGCGAGGCCACGCACGCGGAGATCGCCGAGGGGATGGAGATCACGGAGGAGGAGGTCGCGAAGACGATGGCGATCTCGCAGACCCACCTCTCGCTCGACGCGCCGATGGCCCCCGGCGAGGACAACCGGCTCCTCGACTACCTCCCCGACACGCAGAGCGCGACGCCGGAGGACGAGTCCACCCAGAAGGCGCTCGCCGACTCGGTGCACGAGGCGCTCGCGGGGCTCAAGGAGCGCGAGGCCAAGATCCTCCGCCTCTACTTCGGGCTCGACGGCTCCGAGCCGATGACGCTCGAGCAGATCGGCGCGGTGCTCAACATCACGCGCGAGCGGGTGCGGCAGATCAAGGAGAAGGCACTCTCGCGGCTCCGCCACGTGAGCCGGGCGCGGGCGCTGGAGTCGTACCTGGGATGAGGGGTGAGGTGTAAGGTGTGAGGTGTAGGGTGTGAGGTGCCCCAGGACGGCTGCGTGGCGCACCCCGTCCATCCGATCGACTAAGTTTCCTCACACCTCCCACCTCCCACCTCACACCTCCCACCCGCCGTGCCCAAGGACGCCTCCTTCGACGTCACCACATCCGTGGATCTCCAGGAAGTCGACAACGCCGTGAACCAGGCGTCCAAGGAGATCGCGCAGCGCTACGACTTCAAGGACGCGAAGGTCGCGACCGTGGAGCTCAAGCGCGCCGAGGGGCTGGTGAAGCTCACCGCCGACACCGACATGCGGCTCCGCGCGATCTGGGACGTGCTGCAGGCGAAGTTCGTGAAGCGCGGCGTGCCGGTGAAGAACCTCGACGCCGGGGAGCCCGTCGCCGGCGGCGGCGACATCTGGCACCGCGACATCAAGCTCAAGCAGGCCCTCGATGGCGAGACCTGCAAGAAGGTCGTGGCGGCCATCAAGGCGCAGAAGTTCAAGAAGGTGCAGGCGAGCATCCAGGGGGACACCGTGCGCGTCGTCTCCCCCAGCCGCGACGAGCTCCAGACCGTGATGGGGTTCCTGAAGGGCGAGGACTTCGGGGTCCAGCTCCAGTTCGGCAACTACCGCTAGCCCGTGCGCTTCTCGCTCGTCACCCTCGGCTGTGACAAGAACACGGTCGACAGCGAGCGCTACCTGGCGCGGCTCCTCGACCATGGCGCCACCCCCGTCGCGGACGCGGAGGACGCCGAGCTCATCATCGTCAACACCTGCGGCTTCATCGACGCGGCCAAGCAGGAGTCGATCGACGCGATCGTCGCCGCGGGGCGGCTCAAGGGGAGCGGGAGCGCGACCGCCGTCGTCGCCGTGGGCTGCATGGTGGAGCGGCACAAGGGGGAGCTCGCCGAGGCGCTCCCCGAGGTGGACCTCTTCATCGGCGCCTCGGAGTCCGAGCGGCTGATCCCGCTCCTGCAGGAACGCGGGCTCATCGGCGACCCCGTGACGCAGCATCCCGGGGTGCGCGCCTACGCGGGGGACACCCCCTTCGTGCGCTACCTCAAGGTGAGCGAGGGGTGCGACCATGGCTGCGCCTTCTGCGCCATCCCGCTGATGCGCGGGAAGCACCGCTCGTTCTCCCTGGACGAGATCGTTCGCGAGGCGCAGCTCCTCGAGCTGCAGGGCGCTCGCGAGGTGAACCTCGTGGCGCAGGACCTCGCCCACTACGGCCGCGACCGCCGCGACGGCGTGCGCCTGCCCGAGCTCCTCGAGGCGCTCGTGCGCGAGACGTCGATCCCCTGGATCCGGAACATGTACCTTTACTCGGCCGGCATCACGCCGCGCCTGCTCGAGGTGATCGCCGGGGAGCCGCGGATCCTCCCGTACCTCGACATGCCGATCCAGCACGCCTCCGACGTGGTGCTCGAGCGGATGCGGCGCCCGGAGCGGCAGCGCACCATCCGCGAGAAGGTCGCCCGCTTCCGCGACGCCGTCCCCGGTGTGGCGATCCGCACCACCTGCATCGTGGGGTTCCCGGGGGAGACGGAGGACGACGTGCGCCAGCTCCTCGACTTCCTGCGGGAGATCGAGTTCGAGCGCGTGGGGGTGTTCACCTACTCGCCGCAGGAGGGGACGCGCGGGGCGGAGCTCGCGGACGACGTCCCCGAGTCGGAGAAGCGCGCGCGCCTGGAGGCGGTGCAGGAGCTCCAGCGGCACATCACGGCGGAACGCTACGAGTCGCGGATCGGGACGCGCGCGGTGGCGCTGGTGGAGGCCGCGGCGGGCGCACGGGGTGGAACGCGCGGGACGCGCGAGGGAGCGCCGCAGGCGCGTGCGCGCCTGCCCTGGCAGGCGGACGACATCGACGGCGTCACCTGGCTCGACACGGACGCGGCGCCCGGCGCCCTCGTGGAGGTGGACGTGGAGTCGGTCGTGGACGACTACGACTTCACGGCGCGCGTGCGCGCGGTCGTGAGTGCGCCGCCGGCGGCAGAGCCCGCCGCACGCGGTCGCGCGCTGCCGATCGCCGCGGGCGCGATGGGGAGCTTCGGCCGGTGAGGAGCGGCCGCACGCGCGCCACCGCCCTCATCCTGCTCCTCGCGGTCCCGCTCGTCGGCTCCTGCCTCGGCAAGCCGCTCGAACCGATCGACCCCTCGCCGGTCGTCCGTCCTCCCGCAGCGCCCCCGGCGGCGCCACCCGTCGAACCACTCCCACGCGACCCGGGGCCGCTCCGCGCGGTCGCGGGGGCGGGGCCGCTGGTGCGCATCGCACTGCACGTGCTGCGCGACACCTCGCGCCTCGGCGCGACCGGTGCGTGGCGCCTGCTCGACGCGCGCGGCGGCGTGGTCATCAGGGCGGGCGCCGCCGAATCCTGGCGCCTGCAGCGCGACGGCGGGCGCCTCCGGGCCGTCCGCTCCGACGGCACCACGACCGCCTGGCTGGACGGGACCCTCGCGATCCTCCCGGACGATGCCGGGGCACTGGTCCGCGCGAACAACAAGACCTACCGGGGCGCGCTCAACCTCGTGCCGACGGACAGCGGCGTGCTCGCGGTGAACGTGCTGCCGATGGAGGAGTACCTCCGCGGCGTCGTCCCGCTCGAGATCGGGGAGCGCCCCGCGGCCGAGCGTGCGGCGGTGGAGGCCCAGGCGGTCGCGGCCCGCTCGTACACCGTCACGCGCGTGCTCTCCGCGCGCGCCGGGAACGGCCGCAGCGCCGACTTCGACCTCATCGCCTCCGTGGGCGACCAGGTCTACGGCGGGCGTGAGGCGGAGCGTCCGGTGGCGGACGCGGCCGTGCGCGAGACGGCGAGCCTCGTGCTCCTGCTCGGCGGCCGCGTGGTCACGGCGCCCTTCTACTCCACCTGCGGTGGCGAGACGGCCGGCGCGGAGGAGGTCTGGCGGAGCGACGGGGAGGCGCACCTCCAGCGCGTGAGCGACCGGATCCCCGGGAGCGATCGGTACTACTGCGACATCGCCCCCCGCTTCGCGTGGACGCGCGAGCTCTCCGGCTCCGAGCTGGACGCGGTGGTCCGCCGCTACCTCGGTGCGTACCAGCCCCTCCCGCCGGGCGGCCCCGGGCGCGTGCGGGCCGTGACGGTCGCCGGCCGCACGCCCAGCGGGCGCGTGGCGAACCTGGTGATCGAGACCGATGGTGGGCGCTACAGCGTGCGCGGGAACGACGCGCGCTCCGTCCTGCGCTCTCCCGGTGGCGAGTTGCTGAACAGTGCCTATTTTCAGGTGACCACCGAGACTTCCGCGGGACGGATCATCCGCGCGGTGATCCGGGGCAATGGGTACGGACATGGCGTGGGTCTCTGCCAGTGGGGGGCGATCGGACGTGCCCGCGCGGGGCAGGACGCCCGCACGATCCTGCAGACGTACTACCGGGGTACCACGATAGGCCCCATCCCCGTCGGTCTCCTCACCCCCTAACGAGCCACACCGTGCCGCCCACTCCTTCCGCCGGGACGCCGCGCCCTCCGATCCGCCTCGCCGTGCTCGGCCTGGGCGCGATCGCGCAGACGACGCACCTCCCCGTGCTGGCGAAGATGCGGGGGGTGCAGATCGCCGCACTCTGCGACAACGACGGCGCGAAGGCGCGCTCGCTGGCCCAGCGCTTCGGCGTGCGTGACGTCTTCACCGACATCGACGAGCTCCTGGAGTGCCAGGACGTGGACGGGCTGATCATCACCACGCCCAACCACCTCCACGAGGTGCACGTCCTCTCGGCGCTGCGGGCCGGGTGGCACGTGCTCTGTGAGCGTCCGCTGGCGCTGAGCGCCCGCGGCGTGGAGCGCCTGCTCGCCGCGTCGGAGAAGGCCAAGCGCGTGGTGATGGTGGCCAACAACCATCGCTTCCGGCACGACGCGCAGATGCTCGACGCCTTCGTGCGCGGCGGCGAGCTCGGGAAGGTGCGGGGCGTGCGCGCCGGCGCGTACCGCCAGCGCGCCCAGATGGCCCCCTGGCGCCTGCGGCGTGCCGAGGCCGGGGGTGGGGCCCTGATGGAGCTGGGCCTCCCGCTCCTCGACCTCGCGGGGTGGCTCACCGACTTCCCGCGCGTCACGCGGATCTCGGCGTCCATGGAACGCGCCAAGGGTGCCAACGCGGTCGAGGAGTCGGCGATCGTCTTCATCGAGTGCGCGGGCGGGTTCACGGTGACCATCGACGTGAACGCGAACTACATCGGCGAGGACCAGCGCTGGTGGTTCGAGGTGATCGGGACCGAGGGGTCCGCGCGCCTCGCGCCGCTGCGGATCTCCAAGCGGATCCACGGCGCCGTGGTCGACGTCTCGCCGAGCGGGGCCGCCACCAAGGACACCCTCTACATCCAGTCCTACCGCTCCGAGCTCGCGCACTTCGCGGCCGTGCTCCGCGAGGACACCGAGTACGAGCCGCCGAGGGACCAGGTGCGCGTGTACAAGCTGCTGGACGCCATCTACAAGGCCGCGGAAGACGCCAAAGAGCTGCGCCCGTGACCCTGGCGCTCCGTGCGCCCCGCGGCATCCGGGCCATCGCGACCACCGCGGTGGCCTGTCTCGTGTCCGCCGTCGCGGCGGTCGGCGTCATCGCCGCGGCCGCGCGGGCGCAGGCGCCCGCCGCACCGGGCGCGATCCGCGTCTCCGTGCTCACCCTCGGGCAGGGGAACGAGGTCTTCGAGCGCTTTGGCCACAACGCGATCCGCGTGGTGGATCCGGCGGCGGGCACGGATGTCGCGTACAACTGGGGGATGTTCTCGTTCGACCAGCCCGCGTTCATCCGCCGGTTCCTGAGCGGTGACACGCAGTACTGGGTGGAGGCGATCCCCACGCAGTGGCTCCTCGACTACTACGCCTCCGGCGACCGGCACACGCAGGAACAGGTGCTCGCCCTCACGCCGGCGCAGGCCGCACGCGTGGCCTCGCTCGCCGCCGAGAACGCCAGGCCCGAGAACCGCTTCTACCGCTACGACTACTTCCGGGACAACTGCTCCACGCGCGTGCGCGACCTGCTCGACACGGTGCTGGAGGGCGCGCTCCGCCGCCGCTTCGATGCCATCCGCACGCCGTGGACGTACCGGAGCGAGGCGGTGCGGCTCACCGAGCCCTCCGCACTCGCCCAGGCCGGGATCGACATCGCGCTCGGGCCCCGCGCCGACGTGCCGCTCACCAAGTGGGAGGCGATGTTCATCCCCATGCGCCTGCGGGACGACCTGCGCGAGGTCACGGTGCCGGGGGCCGACGGCGTCCCGGTGCCGCTCGTCTCGGAGGAACGCGTGATCTACCAGGCACGGCGCGCACCCGAGGCGCCGGAGCGGCGCGGACTCGCGCTCGGCCCCTGGGGACCGATCCTCGCCGTCTGGATGCTCCTCCTGACGCCCTGGAACGCGCTCACGCGCCGCCGGACCCGCATCCCGGCCACGGTGATGACCGTGGCATGGTACGGCCTCACGGGGCTCGTGGGGCTCGCAGTGGCCGGCATGTGGCTCGGCTCGGCGCACGTCTTCTGGTACGACAACCTCAACCTGCTCCTCCTCTCGCCGCTCGGACTCGTGGCGGCGGTCCCGGTCGCGCGCGCGGTGCTCCGCGGTGCGCCCACGCGCCTCTCGCGCGTGCTCTTCCTCGCCGTCGTCGGCCAGGTCGCGCTCCTGCTCCTCCTCGCGCCCTTCGTCCGCCAGACCCTCGGCGGCCCGATCCTCCTCCTCGCGCCGGCCCACCTGGGGCTCGCCCTCGCGATCTGGCGCCACACGCTGCCCGTGCCCGGCGCACCGGCCCCCGCGGAGACGTCCCGCTGAGACCTCCGCTCACGGTGGGCGTGGACGTCGGCGGCACCTTCACCGACCTCGCGGCGGTGGATGCGGACGGCAACGTCCACACGCGCAAGGTGCTCTCCACGCCGGAGGACCAGAGCACCGGCGTGGTGGACGCACTGCACGCGCTCGCGGCACCCGCGGGCGCGGTCGCGCGATTCGTGCACGGCACTACGGTCGTCACGAACCTCCTCCTCGAGCGCACGGGCGCGAGGGTGGTGCTCTGCGCCACCGCGTGCGCGACCGACCTGCTGGAGCTGCGACGCCAGGAGCGCGCCTCGCTCTACGACCTCGCGGCGCACCACCCCGCGCCCCTCGTGGGCGCCGCGGACGTCGTTCCCGTGCCCGAACGGCGTACGCCGCAGGGCGTCACGCAGGCGCTCACCGCCGAGGGGGTGGACGCGGTGGTGGCCGCCGCGCTCGCACTCGATCCCGCCGTGGTGGTGATCGCGCTGCTGCACGCGTACGAGGATTCGACCCCCGAGCAGCGGCTCGCCGAGGCCTTCCGCGCGGCGCGCCCCGGCCTCACGGTCGTCCTCGCGTCCGACGTCCTCCCCGAGATCCGGGAGTACGAGCGCACCGCGACCGCCGTCGCGGAGGGGTATGCCCGTCCCGGCGTCGAGCGGTATCTCGATCGGCTCGGCGCGCGGCTGCACGAGGAGGGGATGCCCGCCCCGTCCGTGATGACCTCCGGCGGCGGGATGCGCGCCGCGGCCGAGGCGGCTCGGCACGCCGCGTCGCTCGCGCTCTCGGGCCCCGCGGGAGGTGTGGTGGGCGCGGCCGCCGTGCTCCGCGCCGCCGGCAGGCGCGACGCGCTCACCATCGACATCGGCGGCACCAGCGCGGACGCCGGGATCATCCTCGACGGCGAGGCGCTGGTCGAGCCCGGCGGGATCGTGGCCGGCGTGCCGATCGCGCTCCCGCGCGTGCTCGTGGAGACGGTGAGCGCAGGCGGCGGGAGCATCGCCTGGCGCGACGACGGCGGCGCCCTCCGCGTGGGCCCGCGGAGCGCCGGGGCGCGGCCGGGACCCGCCGCGTTCGCGCTGGGTGGCATCGAACCGACCGTCACCGACGCACAGATCGTGCTCGGGCGCATCGTGGACACGGGGATGAGCGGTGGCGTGCAGCTGGATGCGGCGCGCGCTCGCGCGGCCGTGGCCGCACTCGCCGCATCGCTCGGCGCCCCACCCGAGCGCACGGCCGAGGCGATCATCCGGGCCGCGGACGCGGAGATGGCGCGGGCGCTGCGCCGCGTGAGCGTCGACCGCGGCGCCGACCCTCGGCGCTGCACACTCGTCGCATTCGGCGGGGGTGGGCCGCTGCACGCCTGCGCGCTCGCTGACGCGCTCGGCATGCCGGCCGTGCTGGTGCCGCCGTTCGCGGGTGTGCTCAGCGCGGTCGGGCTCGCCGTGGCGCCGGAGCGCCGCGAGGTGGCGATGAGCCTCCTGGTCGCGACGGAGGCCCTCGATGCGCGGAGCTTCAAGGCGCACTGCGATGCGCTCGCGGCGCGCGTGAACGGCGCCGAGCGGAGCTGGATCGTGCGCGCGCGGTACGTGGGGCAGGGGCACGAGGTGGAGGTGCGGGCCTCGCCGGGCGATGCGGGGAGCGAGATCGCCGCGCGCTTCGCGGCCGCGCACCTCGCGCGCTTTGGGTTCACGCTCCCGCGCCCGGTGGAGTGCGTCGCCCTCCGGCACGTGGCGAGCGACCCCGGCGCCGTGGCGCGCTTCCGGCGCGAGGAGCTCGTTGCGCGTCCGGTCGCGGGCCCCGCCGCGGTCGCCCTGCGCGACGCGACGCTCTGGGTCGCCGCGGGGTGGCGCGCCACGCCCCTCCCGATCGGCGGGTGGCTGCTGGAGCGGGAGGCCGCCGCATGACGACGAACGCCACGCCCACCGCCACCGAGCGGCTCGAGCTCTCCGTCTGGGCCTCGACGGTCGCGATGATCGCCGAGGAGATGGGGGCCGTGCTCGTGCGCGGGGCGCTCTCGCCGAACATCCGCGAGCGCCGCGACGCGTCGTGCGCGCTCTTCGACGCCGAGGGGCGGATGGTCGCGCAGGCGGCGCACATCCCGGTGCACCTGGGCGCGATGCCCGAGTCGGTGCGCGCGGTGCGGGCCTGCGGACCGCGCCCGGGTGACGTCTTCCTCCTGAACAGTCCCTGGCAGGGGGGCTCGCACCTCCCGGACCTCACGATGGTGGAGGCGATCGCCGACGGCGACCGCATCGCCGGGTTCGCGGTCGTGCGCGCCCACCACGCCGACGTGGGCGGGATGAGCCCCGGCTCGATGCCACAGGGCGCGACCGAACTCGTGCAGGAGGGGCTGATCCTCCCCCCCGTCCGGCTCGAGCGCGAGGGGGTGCCGGACCCCGAGCTCCTCGCGCTCGTGCTCGCCAACGTCCGCACGCCCGAGGAGCGCCGCGGCGACCTCGCCGCGCAGCGTGCGGCCTGCGCCGCGGGAGCGAACGGGTGGCGCACGCTCCTCGCGCGCGAGGGCGCCGAGCGGCTCGCGCAGGTGACCGGGTCGTTGCTCGACTACGCCGAACGACGGGCCGTCGCGCGCCTGGAGGCGATCGAGGGCGCGACCGCGACCGCGGAGGACGCGCTGGAGGGGGATGGCGTGAGCGAGGACGACGTGCCGCTCCGCGTCGCGCTCGAGGTGCGCGAGGGCACGCTGCACCTCGACTTCACGGGCACCTCGCCGATGGTGCGCGGGAACGTGAACTGCCCCATCCAGGTCACGCGCGCGGCCGCGCTCTTCGTGCTGCGCGCCCTGCTCGACGACGACGTGCCCACCAACGAGGGGATCGCGCGGGCCATCCGGATCGTCACGCCGGAGGACTGCTGCCTCGCCGCGCGCGCGCCGGCCGCGGTGGCCGCGGGGAACGTGGAGATGAGCCAGCGCATCACCGACCTCCTCTTCGCCGCGCTCGCCGCAGCCGGGGTGCCGGTGCCCGCGCAGGGGCAGGGGACGATGAACAACGTCACCTTCGGCGGCGCCGGCTGGACCTTCTACGAGACGCTCGGCGGGGGGCAGGGTGCCAGCGCGGAAGGTCCGGGCCCCGACGCGGTGCACGTGGGGATGAGCAACACCCGCAACACGCCCATCGAGGCGCTCGAGCGCGCCTACCCGATCGTGATCGAACGCTACGCCGTGCGGCGCGGCTCCGGCGGGGCGGGGAAGCACCGGGGCGGGGACGGCGTCGTGCGCGCGTACCGCGTGCTGGAGCCCTGCACGGTCACGCTGCTCACGGAACGCCGCCGCCGCGCGCCACGGGGTGCCCTGGGCGGCGCGGACGGCGCCTGCGGCGAGAACCGCCTGAACGGGGAGCTGCTCCCCGCCAAGTGCCGCCGCGAGCTGCGGCCGGGGGACGTGCTCGAGATCCGCACGCCCGGCGGCGGCGGGTGGGGCGCGCCCTGACCGGCCGCGCGGCGCCGGCCAGGCGCGGCGCCGGGGCTACTTGATGACCGAGGGGCGGTTCGCCGCCGACGACCGGCGCCGCGTCCCCTCGGTGGGCGTCACGCGCGTGAAGACCTGCGCCTGCGTGAAGGTCGTGAGCAGGTGCGGGTCGATCAGCCCGCTCTTCGCCTCCGCGTGCAGGATGTCGAGCGCCCGCTCGGCGGTGACCGCGCGCTTGTAGGGACGGTCCGTCGCCGTGAGCGCGTCGTAGATGTCGGCGATGGTCATCATCCGCGTCTGCACCGGGATCTCCGCCTCCTTCGCCCCCCGCGGGTACCCCGTGCCGTTCAGCTTCTCGTGGTGGCCGAACGCGATGTCCGGGATCCCCTTCAACTCGCGCGTCCAGGGGATCTGGTCGAGGAAGCGGTAGGTGTGCGTCACGTGCGACTCGATCTCGCGCCGCTCGCGCGGGTCGAGGTTCCCCTTGTTGATCATCAGGAAGCGGAGCTCCTCCTCGGAGAGGAGCGGGCGCACCACGCCGTCGAAGTCCACGTAG
Source organism: Gemmatimonadaceae bacterium (assembly GCA_011525845.1). GTDB lineage: Bacteria > Gemmatimonadota > Gemmatimonadetes > Gemmatimonadales > Gemmatimonadaceae > Pseudogemmatithrix. The sequence continues at coordinate 76,797 of WYBP01000008.1, forward strand.
GTCTGGCGGTGGATCTCCTCGAGCTGGTCGAACGTCCCCTCGGGGAGGATGGTCGGCTCGTTGCTGCGCACGACCATGTCGAGCCAGCGGTTGAGCTCGTTGCGGCGCTCGGACCGGATCGCGTCGAGGTGCGCCGCGGTCTCCATGTAGTCCTCGGCCCCGTGCGCGAGGAGGTGCTCGGCCCGCTCCCGCTCGTACTCCAGGTCGGCCTGCTGCAGGAGGAGCTGGAAGCGGTGGCGCACGATGGTCAGGTCGTGCCCGTAGAGCTTCTTCTGCTTCACGAGCACCTGCTCGCGCACCCCCACCTTGCCGAAGTCGTGCAGGAGCCCGGCGTAGCGGAGCTCGCGCAGCTGCTCGCGCGTGAATTTCACGCCGCGGTACGGCCCCTCGCCGCCATGGTCCACGGCCTCGGCGAGGTTCGTGGTGAGCGTGGCCACGCGGAACGAGTGCCCCGAGGTGGTCGGGTCGCGCGCCTCGATCGCCGTGACCGCGGCGGTGACGAACCCCTCGAAGAGGCGCTCGATGTCCTCGTAGAGCCGGCTGTTCTCGATCGCCACCGCCGCCTGCGCGGCGAGGGCCGCCACGAGGTCCGCCGAGCGCTGGTCGTAGGGGACCACCTGCTCCTCGACGACCGCGGGCGTGGTGAGCCGCGTGCCGCCGTCGCGCTTGCGGTTGATCAGCTGCACCACGCCGATCGTCTCGTCCCGGTGCGTGCGCATCGGGAGCACGAGCATCGACTTGGTGCGGTACCCGAACTTCTCGTCGAACGAGCGGTTCTGCCGGTACGCAACGTGCTCCGGCAGGAGGTAGACGTCCGCGATCATCAGCGGATGTCCCGTCGAGGCCACGTAGCCGGCGAGGCTCGAGTGGTCGATCGGGATGGTGCGCTCGGTGAACGGGAGGTCGGGGAGGGTGAGGTTCTGCGCGAGCTTGAAGCGCAGCATGCTCGGGTTGTCGTCCTCGTCCCGCTCCATCAGGTAGAGCGACCCCGCGTCCGACGACGAGAGGCGGAGCGCCTGCGAGAGGATCATCTCCAGCAGGGTGTCGAGGTTGCGCTCCGTGGAGAGCGCGGCGCCCACGCGGGAGAGCTCGCGCAGGTCGAAGGCGCTCGACTGCTCCAGGCGCGCCGCGCGATACGCGTCGATGAGCGTGCTGGCGTGGCGCATGGCGCCATGGAGCGCCGTCATGCCCTGCGACGGGCTCGCGTCGGCGGGGAGCCAGCTGGTGAGCGCGACCGACTGCATCAGCTCGGAGGGGCCCGTCTCCCCCGGCTCGCCGAGCCCGATGAACGCCACCGAGGAGGCGAGCGCGCCGAGCGCGCCGGTGCCGCCGGAGCGCTCGGCGAGTCCCTCGTCGAGCAGCACGACGGTCGGCCGCTCGGGCTCCAGCGATTCGACGTCCGGCAGCCGTTCCACGCGCTGCACCGCCAGCGCGTCCCCCGCCCCGAGCGTGGGGAGGGCGGCGATCACACGGCCTTCCGGGGCGATGATGAGTGGCTGCACGGAGGGGCGGACGGGCAAAAGGGACGAACCGCCGGCACCCTGGACCTCAGGGCACCGGCGGTTCGAAGGTTATCCCCGGCGGGAGGGCTCCCGCCAGTGAACGGCGTGTGCGATCAGGTGCCGCCCTGCAGCTTGGCCTTCGCCTTCTGGGCGTCCTCGAAGTTCGGGAACTTCGCGAGCGCCTGGTTGAAGAGCTCGATCGCCTCGGCCTTGTTCCCGGCGTCCTGGGCGCTGATCGCGCGGGAGTAGAGCATCACGGCCTGGAAGGGCACGGTCTTCTGCTTCTCGGCCTTGGCTTCCGCCGACTGGCGGGCCTGCGGGGTGAGCGCCGGGAGCTTGAGCCCCGTGTTCGCCGCCACGCCGAGCTTCGCCACGAGCGCGAGGAAGTTGTCGGTCTTGTCGCGGTCCATGTGGGTCCACTCGATCCGGCCCGTCTCGGAGTCCACCGACTTGAGCGTGATCACCATGACGCCGGAACGGTCGGTCACGAAGGTGCCCGTGACCATGTGCTTGGCGCCGAGCAGCTTGCCGATGCGGGCGGCCGTCGCGTCGTCCACGCGGCCGTCACGGGCGAGGTTCTGCTCGTCGAGCAGCTTCTGGATGTTCTCGCGCTCCACCACGCGGATGCCCGGGTTCTGGGCCAGGTCCGTGAGGAGGAGGTCCGCGATCCCCTTGGAGAGCGGGGCGAGTTCCGCGTTGCTTGCACCGATCGCACTGTTCACGAACGGCAGCACGGCCACGGTGGGCCGCATGTCGTCCTGCGCGAGCAGGGGGGCCGCCATCAGGGCGAGGGCGGTGGTGGCACGGGCGATCTGCTTCAGCATCGTCCCTCCGGAGAGGTTAAAGAGTCAACGTCAGGCCTTCGGCAGCGGCGATCACCTGGAGCGCTCCGCTGCGGGACTTCACCATCGCCCGGCACTCCGCCAGGCAGGCATCCAGCTGGTCGTCCGTCCGCCGCGGCTCATGATGGAAGAGCACCAGCGTCCCGACCCCAGCCTCCAGCGCCAGCTCCACCGTCTCGCGGTAGGTCGAGTGCCCCCAGCCGCGGTGGTGGTCGTACTCGTCCGTGGTGTACGTGGTGTCGTGGATCAGGATCCGCGCCCCACGCACGAACTCCAGCAACTGCTCCCGCCAATCCTCGGGCGACCCGTACCGGGGGTGTGCCCCCAGCTCGTTGTCCGAGATATACACCAGCGCACCCCCGCGCCCCCCCGGCTCCGTGAATCGGTAGCCCAGGGCGCCACCCGGGTGCTGCACGGCGAATGCCGTCACCTCATACCCCGTTCCTTCACACCGGGTGCCAACCGCCAGGCTCCGGAAGTCGATCGTCGCGTCCAGCTCCTCGAACGTCACGGGAAAGACCACCGGGGACATCTGGTCCCGGACGACCTTGTCCACGCTCTTCTCCAGCGACTCCGAGCCCCAGATCGTGAAGTGGTTCCCACGTCCGAAGATCGGCGCGAAGAAGGGGAAGCCCTGGATGTGGTCCCAGTGCGCGTGCGTCAGGAAGATGTCCCCCTGGATCGGCGCGCCATTGGTCCGCGTCAGCAGGTCCCGCCCCAACTCCCGGATCCCCGTGCCGGCGTCGAGGATGATCAGCCATCCCTCGTCGGTCCGGATCTCCGTGCACGGCGTGTTGCCGCCGTACCGCACTGTACGTGCGCCCGGGGTCGGGATGGATCCCCGAGTCCCCCAGAAGCGGACTCGCAGGCTCATCGCGTTCCCTCGAGCACGATGCAAGATGGCATGGCGGAGCGAAGGGGGGAAAGGCGAGGCATCACGACGTACAGGTGACCGTGGTCACAGGGGTTCCCGGCGTTCAGAGCCGCTGCTGCGACCGCTTCTCGAGCGCGGCGCGATCGGTGAGCCGGATCCGCCGGCGCTCGGTGGTGATCCACCCCGCCTCGACGAAGTCGCGCATCGCCCGCGAGACGGTCTCCCGGCTCGCGCCGATGACGTTCGCGATGGTCTGGTGCGTGAGGGGCTTGTCGAGGAGCTCCGAGCCCGCCTCGGTCGCGGCGTCCACGAGCACGCGCGCGATCCGGCCGGGCACATCGAGGAGCACCAGCGAACCGATCTTGTCGTCCGCGCGGCGCAGGCGGTGCGAGAGCTCGATCAGCAGCGCCCAGGCCACGGCCGGGTTCTGCTCCACGCGGCGCTTGAAGTCCTCCCGGCGGAGGACCAGGAGCGAGGAGTCCTCCATCGCCACCACGTGCGCCGAGCGGGGCTGGTCGTCGATCAGGGAGAGTTCGCCGAAGTGCTCGCCGACCCCGAGGATCCCCAGGATCACCTCGCGCCCATCCTCGGCCACCAGCACCACCTTCACCCGGCCGGAGCGCACCACGAACAGCGAGTCGCCGGGGTCGTCCTCGAAGAGGATGACGCTCCCCTTGGGGTAGCTCTTCTCGCGGACCAGCTGGGAGAAGGCGGCCACTTCCGTCGCGGCCAGCGAACGAAAGAGCGGAACGGTGGCGAGGAAATCGACGGTGTTCACGGTCATCTGGTGAGGGGGACGACGCCGGGAGAAGGCCCCGGCGCGAAGCTACCTCGTGGTCCTGGGGCTGTCAAACCGCCAAGGTGTTGTGCGCTTGCATTTTAGCCCGTGATCCGGATATCTTTCCCAGCTCTCCGAGAATACCGCACCTGAGGCTCCCATGAAGGCCGAAATCCATCCGACGTACGCGACCGCCACCGTGACCTGCGCCTGCGGCAACACCTTCCAGACGCGCTCCACGCACGCGGAGATCCATACCGACATCTGCGCTGCCTGCCACCCCTTCTTCACCGGCAAGCAGAAGCTCATCGACACCGCTGGCCGTGTCGAGCGCTTCCGCCAGAAGTACGGGAAGGCGACGGTCTGAGCATCCGCGACCGGCTCGCCGACGCGCTCCGGCGCGCCGCCGAGGTCGAGCGCGATCTCCTCGATCCGAAGACGGTTCGCGACTCCAAGCTGATGGCGTCGCTCGGCCGCGAGCACCAGCGGCTCGGCCAGATCAGCGAACGCGCCCGGCTCCTCGAGAAGATGGACACCGAGCTCGCGGAATCCCGCGAGCTCGCGTCGTTGGATGACGCCGAGATGGCGGCCGAGGCCGAGCGCGAGGTCGAGCGCCTGGAGGCCGCCATCGCGCAGGCCGAGCTGGAGCTCAAGCCCCTCCTCCTCCCCCCGGACCCCCTCCACGACCGCAACGCGATCGTCGAGATCCGGGCCGGCACCGGCGGCGACGAGGCCGCACTCTTCGCGGCCGACCTCCTGCGGATGTACACGCGCTACATCGAACGGCACGGCGGGTGGCGGATCGAGACGATCTCCCATTCCGACGCGGCCCTCGGCGGCATCAAGGAGGCCATCTTCAAGGTCTCCGGCGCGGCCGCGTTCGGCGAACTCCGATTCGAGTCCGGCGTGCACCGCGTGCAGCGGGTGCCGGCCACGGAGGCCCAGGGGCGCATCCACACCTCCGCCGCCACGGTCGCCGTGCTCCCCGAGGCCGAGGAGATCGACCTCAAGATCGAGGACAAGGACCTGCGGATCGACGTCTTCCGCTCCTCCGGACCCGGCGGGCAGAGCGTGAACACCACCGACTCCGCGGTGCGCATCACGCACCTGCCGAGCGGGCTCGTCGTGAGCCAGCAGGACCAGAAGTCCCAGCTCCAGAACAAGCTCAAGGCCATGGAGGTGCTCCGATCGCGCCTCCTGGACCTCAAGGTGGCCGAGCAGGAGGCGGAGCGCTCGCGGATGCGGAAGAGCCAGGTCTCCACCGGCGACCGCTCGGCCAAGATCCGCACGTACAACTATCCGCAGAGCCGCGTGACCGACCATCGCATCGGCTTCACCACGCACGACCTCGACGGCGTGATGGACGGCAAGCTGGACGCGCTGATGGACGCGCTCCGGGTCGCGGACGTCGAGGAGAAGCTGCAGGACGGGGGCGGGGGATGAGCACCACGATCGGCGCGCTGCTCGATGCGCTCGCCGAGGAGCTCGCCGGACCCTCCGTGCCCCCGGCGCGCGCCGAGGCGCGCGACCTGATCGCGGGCGTGCTCGACAAGCCGCGCTTCTGGCCCTCGGCGCACCGGGACGATCCCCTCGATGCGGCGGCGCTCGCCGCCGTGCGCGCGGCCGCGGAGCGCCGGCGCCGCGGGATGCCGCTCCAGTACGCCATCGGCCGCGCCCCCTTCCGGCACCTGACGCTCGCCGTGGACCCCCGCGCGCTCATCCCGCGGCCGGAGACGGAGATGCTCGTGGACCTCGTGCTCCGGGCGCAGCAGGGGGGGCGCGGGGTCGTCGCGGACGTGGGCACCGGCACCGGGGCCATCGCGCTCGCGCTGGCCGCGGAGGGCGCATTCACCGAGGTGCACGCCACCGACATCTCGCCGGAGGCGCTCGCGCTCGCCGCGGAGAACCTCGCCGCGATCCCCGAGGACCGGCGCTCCCGGGTGCGCTTCCACCAGGGCGCGCTCCTCGCCCCCGTGCTGGCCGCGCTCGGCGAGCGCTCCTGTGACACCGTGGTCTCGAACCCGCCGTATATTGCACGGTCGGAGGCGGTGCAGCTGCCGCCGCTGGTCCGCGAGTGGGAGCCGGCCGTGGCGCTCTTCGCGGACGACGAGGGGATGGCGGTGATCCGGGCCCTGGTGCCCGAGGCGGCCCGGGCGCTCGCGCCCGGCGGCCTGCTGGCGATGGAGGTGGATTCCCGGCGCGCGGACCTCGCCGCCACCGCCGTCGCCGCCGATGGACGATTCCACGATATCGAGACTCGACTCGACTTGACCGGCCGCCCGCGCTTCGTGGTGGCCCGACGACAGGAGCAGTGATGCTGAGTGAGAAGGCGGGGGACCTCGGGCGGCTCATCGGCCAGAGTGCGGAGTATCAGGCGGTGAAGCGCGCGACCGAGGCGCTCAACGGGGACCGCGAGATCACCACGGCGCTGCAGCGCATGGAGGCGCTCCGTGATGAGGCCCAGACCCTGATCGAGCGTGGCGAGCGCCCCACATCCGAGATGGAAACGGAACTCGACGAACTGATGTCCAAGGTGCAGGGGAGCATGCTCTACCAGCGCTTCGTCGCCGCCAACGAGAACTTCGACAAGGTCATGGTGCAGGTGAACCAGTGGATCCTGGAAGGCATCAAGAAGGGCGCCACGAGCTCGATCATCACGCTCGGGTAGCGCGACGGGCACCGTGCGCGGCCGGCTGATCGTATTCGAGGGGGGCGAGGGGGCGGGGAAGTCCACCCAGCTCCGCCGCCTCTCCGCGCGCCTCACGGCCACGGGCATCGCACACGCGCACTTCCGCGAGCCCGGGGGCACACCGGTCGGCGACCGCATCCGCGAGCTCCTGCTGCACGGGAACGCGCCGATGGCGGCCCGGACCGAGGCCGCACTCTTCATCGCCTCGCGGGCGGAGCTCGTCGCGACCGCGGTGCGGCCCGCGCTGGAGCGTGGCGACCACGTGCTCCTCGACCGGTTCCTCCTCTCGACCTACGCCTACCAGATCCATGGGCGCGGCCTCCCCGAGGAGGTCGTGCGCACGGCCAACGCCCTCGCGACCGACGGGCTCGTCCCGGACCTCACCCTGCTCCTCACGCTCAGGCCGTCCGAGGGGCTCCAGCGGGCCGGCGCCCGGAGCGCGGCGGACCGGATCGAACGGGCCGAGGCGGAGTTCCACGAGAAGGTCGCGGCGGCGTTCGCGCGCTTCGCCGAGCCGGCCTGGCAGGCGGCGCACCCGGAGTGCGGGCCGATCGTGGCCATCCCCGGGGACGGTGACATGGACCGGGTGGAGGCACAGGTGCTGCGGGAAATGAGCACGCGCCTCCCCGCGATGACCCTCGACGGGGCGGGGGCCCGGTGAGGAAGGACCGGTTCCTCCCCACGGTCGCCCTGATGCTGGCGGCCCTCTTCGCCGGCGGCTGGCTCGTGCAGCGCGCCGTGCGCGGGGGCGAGGCACGCTCGGCGCGCGAGGGCGCGGTGCTCCTCGACAAGGTCATGCAGCGCGTCCGCGAGCGGTACGTGGAGCCGGTGGAGGAGGAGAGGCTCTGGGCGCTCGCGATGCAGGGGCTCCTCGAGCAGCTCGGCGACCCGAACACCACCTACCTCACGCCGGAGCGGCTCGAGCGGCTCACGCGCACGGCGAGCAACTCGTACGCGGGGGTCGGGCTCAGCCTCGACGTGCGCGGCGGCTGGGTGGTGGTGGCGCAGCCCCGTGCGGGCGGACCGGCGGAACGGGCCGGGTTGCTCGCCGGGGACCGGCTGATCGAGGTCGACGGCCGCTCGATGAAGGGGTGGACGGTCGGCGAGGCGGTCGAGGCGCTCCGAGGGCCCGTCGGGAGCACCGTCACGGTCGTCACCGAGCGCGCCCAGGGCACGCGCCTCCGCTTCACGCTCCAGCGCGCCGACATCCGGCTGCGCGCCGTCGCCCGCGCGATGGTGCTGGACGGCGGGGTGGGGTACCTGGCCATCACGACCTTCAGCGACTCGACGGAGTCCGAGGTGACGAGCACCGTCGACTCCCTGCGCGCGGCGGGGGCGCGGTCGATCGTGCTTGACCTGCGCGGGAACCCCGGAGGGCTCCTCGCGCAGGGGGTGCGCGTGGCGGACCTCTTCCTCGCGAACGGGCAGCGGATCGTGACCACGCAGGGACGCGTGGCGCAGGCCAACGCCTCCTACGTGGACGAGTCGGCCGAGCGCTGGGCCGACCTGCCGATCGTGGTGCTGGTGAACCACGGCACGGCCAGCGCGGCCGAGATCGTCGCGGGGGCCCTGCAGGACCACGACCGCGCGCTCGTCGTGGGGCGTCCGTCGTACGGGAAGGGGAGTGCGCAGGCGATCTACCCGCTCGACAACGGCGCGGCGCTCTCGCTCACCAACGCGCGCTGGTACACGCCGCTGGGCCGCAGCATCGAGTTTCCGCGCCCGGGCGAGCAGCGGCTCGCCGATGCGGACACGGCGCGCCCGGTGTTCCGGACCTCGGCGGGGCGCGCGGTCTACGGCGGCGGCGGGATCGTGCCCGACGTGCTGGCCGGCGACAGCGCGCTCGTCCCCCCGGAGCGGCGTTTCTTCGCGGAACTCGGGGAGGACCGCCCCCGCTTCGAGGAGGCGCTCCGCGCCGAGGCGGCGGCGCTGATCCGCGCCGGCGCCGCGCGCGACTCGCTGTTCCGGGTGCAGCCCGCCTGGCGCGAGCGCATCGTGGCCGTACTCGGGCGCGACCGGCTGCGCGTGGACCCCGCGACGATCGAGAGCATCGGGCCCTACCTGGATCGCGCCCTCGGCACCGAGATCGCGCGGCAGGCGTTCGGGGCGTCGTATGCGCAGCGCCGCACGCTGCGCGACGACATCGTCGTGCAACGTGCGGCGGAGATCCTGCGTCGCGCGAAGGTCCCGCGCGACGTGTTCGGCGAGTAGCGCGCGTCGCGCGCGTCGCGCGCTACGGGCGCGCGCCTACTGCACCACCTTGCGCGGGAGCTTCTCCGCGCGCTGCGCCGCCTGCCAGACGAACGTCGCGAGCACCGCCGAGTTGAACTTCATGTCGGCCTCCTGGATCCGCTCGTAGACGTCCTGGCTCGAGTGGTGGGTGCGCGTGCCGTACTCCACCGGGTCCTGGATGAACTGGAACCCCGGGATCCCGATCGCGTCGAACGCGAGGTGGTCGGTGCCGCCCGTGTTCCGGATGGTGAGGGTGTTCATCCCCATCGCCTTGAACGGCCCCATCCAGGCGTCGAAGATCGGGCGCACGCCCTCGTTCCCCTGCAGGTAGACGCCGCGGATCTTCCCGGTGCCGTTGTCGAGGTTGAAGTAGCCGGAGACCTTCTCGTGCGCGGGCTTCACGCCGGTGGAGTCGCGGAACTGCTGCTGCATGTAGGCGCGGGACCCGAGGAGCCCCTGCTCCTCGCCGGTCCAGAGCGCGATCCGGATGGTGCGCTTCGGCTTGAGGCCGAGTGCCTGGATGATGCGCACCGCCTCGAGCATCACCACCGAGCCGGCGGCGTTGTCGGTCGCCCCGGTGCCGGCGTGCCAGGAGTCGAAGTGCGCGCCGAGCATCACGATCTCGTCCTTCAGCTTCGGGTCGGTGCCGGGGATCTCGGCCACCACGTTGTACTCGTAGGGATCGGCGTCCGTGAAGCTGTTCCGCATGTCGAGCTCGAGCGCGACCGGCACGCCCTTCTCGAGCGTGCGCCAGAGGCGCCCGTAGTGCTCGATGCTGACGTGCACGTAGGGCGCGTTGGGGACCGTCGCGCTCTGCCGCGCGCCGGCGTTCCCGTTGTCGGTGAACACCGTGCCGCCGTCACCGCGGGCGGGCAGCAGGACGGCCGCGACCCCCTCGTCGGCGAAGAACGAGATGCCGGAGGCCGCCGAGGGCGAGAACGCGGGCTGCTGGAACTGGCCCGGCCCGCCCGGCCCCCCGGGACGCCCACCTGCCGGCGGCTGCGCCGGCGGTGCGGCCATCTGCGCGAGCTGCTCATCGGTGAAGCGCGTCGCGGGCGCCGCGAAGAGCGCGTTCACCTCCCGCGGCGGCGTCACGAGGACGAACTTCCCGCGCAGCTTCCCCTTGTACTGGGCCAGGTCCTCGGGCTTCTCGATCCTCATGATCACGGCGTCGCCGCGCACGGGGCCGTTCGTCCCCAGCGACCAGGCACGCGGCGCGGCGACGATCGGGAAGGCCACGGGCGACACGGCGTGGAAGACGAAGCGTTCGTTGGTCCAGCCGCGGCCGAAGGGGCCCCAGCGCTCGAGGCGCGCGCTGGCGAGCCCCCACTCCTTGAGCTTGCCGACGGTCCACGCCGAGGCCTTGTCCAGGCCCGGCGAGCCGGTGAGGCGCGGGCCGTGCACGTCGGTGAGCCAGCTCATCACCGTCATCGCCTGCGAGCGCTCCATCGCCTCCGCCTTGATCCGCTCGATCGTGGCGGCGTCCACGGACTCCTGCGCGCCGGCGCGCGTGGCCGGGCCCGCGGCGAGTGCCGCGAGGGCGATGAGTACCGTGAGGAACGACCGGCGTGGGCTTCCTGCGATCCGCTGCATGCACCGACTCCTGGGATGGTGTGTGGAGGGGACCCGGCCGCCGCGCGCGGTGTGCGTCAGCGCGCTCCCGGCGGCCGGGTCGGGACGGAACCGCCGAGCAGTGCCGCCTGGTCTATGACGCGCACGCCGGCCGGAGGGTTGAACACGAAGACGCCCTCCGGGAGCGATCCGCCGGTGCGCACGGTCACGAAGGTGAGGTCGCGCACGAGGCCGCTGGCCTCGACGAGCTGCACGCGGCGCACCAGCGCGCCGGCGGGCTCCACCCAGAGCGTCGCACTGGTGAAGGGCGAGTCGGGCGTCCGCGGCCTGAGGGCGATCGCGCGCACCGCGCGCCCGGCGACCGTCGTGTCGCCGAGGGAGGTGATGGTGTAGCGCCGGCGCGGCTCGCGGAGCAGGGAGGAGGCGAGGTCGAGCCCGGCGCCGGCGGCGCGCGGCACCTTCAGCACCTGCCCCTTCGCGGCGCTCGGCAGGTAGAGCCAGAGCACCGTGCCGTCCGCGACGATGCGGTCCTCCGCGGGGTCGTCGAACCGGAACGCGAAGTGCTCCGTGCCCCGCTGGAAGAAGTCGCCGCTCGAGCGCAGCACGACGTTCGTGCGCGGGTTGGTCAGCGTCTGCGTGAAGCTCGCCTGCAGCGTGCGCGCGGACTGGTAGCCCGCGGCCGCCCGCTCGAGCAGCGCGAAGGCGGCGGAGTCCGCCGCGCTCGCGGCGGGCACGGACTGCGCGTCGACGACGGCGGGCCGCACCGCGGCCCCCGCCAGCGCGAGCCCCGCGACGAGCGCGAGCGTCGCCACGCGCCGGCCGATCGCCTCGGCGATCAGCCGCAGCTGCCGCACCGTCTCGGTGAACTGCTCCGGCGTCTGCGACTGCGCGCCGTCGGAGATGGCCTTCTCCGGCTGCGGGTGCACCTCGATCAGGATGCCGTCCGCGCCCGCGGCCACGGCGGCGCGGGCCATCGGGAGCACCTTGTCGCGGCGCCCCGTGCCATGGCTCGGGTCCGCGACGATCGGGAGGTGCGAGAGCTGCTGGACGATCGGGATCGCCGTCAGGTCGAACAGGTTGCGCGCCGTGGTGTCGAAGCTGCGCAGTCCGCGCTCGCAGAGGATCACCTGGCCGTTCCCCTCGGCCAGGAGGTACTCCGCGGAGAGGAGGAGGTCCTGGATCGTGGCCGCCATCCCCCGCTTGAGGAGGACGGGCTTCCTCAGCTTCCCGACCGTCTTGAGCAGGGAGTAGTTCTGCATGTTGCGCGCGCCGATCTGGATGCAGTCGGCGTACTCCGCCACGAGCTCGGCCCCCGCGTCGTCCATCGCCTCGGTGACGATCGCGAGCCCGGTCTCCCGCTTGGCCAGCGCGAGGAGCTCCAGCCCCTGCTTGCCGAGCCCCTGGAAGGAGTAGGGGGAGGAGCGCGGCTTGAACGCCCCGCCGCGGAGTGCCACCGCGCCCGCCGCCTTCACCGCGCGTGCCGACGCGAGGATCTGCGCCTCGCTCTCCACGGAGCAGGGACCCGCGATGATCGGGACCTCGCGCCCGCCGAAGGCGACGCCCGGCGCGATCGTCACGACCGTGTTCTCCGGCCGCCACTCGCGCGAGACCTGCTTGTACGGGTTCGAGACGTGGATGACCTCGGCGACGCCGGGGAGGTCCTCGAACGCGGACCCATCGACGCGCCCGTCGTTGCCCACGAGCCCGACGGCGGTGCGCTGCGCGCCCGGCATCGGCGCCGCGGTGTACCCGCGCTCCCGGATCCGGTCGCAGACGGCGGCGATCTCCGCCTCCGTGGCGCCGTGCTTCATGACGATCAGCATCGGCGCGCGCTCAGGCGGTCGAGCCGGCGGCCACGGCGGCGCGCTCGGCCGGGACATCCGCCTCGTCCACGGCGGGGCCGTTCATCCGCACGCTCACCAGCGACGACACCCCGGGCTCCTGCATCGTGACGCCGTACACGGCGTCCGCCGCCTCGGTGGTGGTGCGCGGGTTGTGCGTGATGACGATGAACTGCGTGTTCTTCTTGAACTGGTTCAGCATCTTCACGAAGCGCCCGATGTTCTGGTCGTCCAGGGGCGCGTCCACTTCGTCCAGGAGGCAGAAGGGGCTCGGCTTCGTGAGGAAGATGCCGAAGAGGAGCGAGAGCGCGACCAGCGCGCGCTCCCCGCTCGAGAGCAGGTGGATGCGCTGGGTCCGCTTGCCCCGCGGGCTCGCGTGGATCTCGATGTCGCAGTCGAGCGGCGCGTCGGGGTTCTCGAGCCGCAGGTCGCACTCGCCGCCGCCGAAGAGCGTCATGAAGATCTCGCGGAAGTGCGAGCGCACCTGCTCGAACGTGGCCAGGAAGAGGTCGCGCGCGGTGACGTCGATCTCCTTGATGGCCTGCTGGAGCTTGACCTGCGCCTCGGAGAGGTCGGCGCGCTGCGTGGTGAGGAACTCGAGGCGCTTGGTCTCCTCCTCGTGCTCCTCGATCGCGAGCGGGTTCACCGGACCGAGCTGCTCCACCTGGCGGCGGAGCTCCTCGGCCTCGGCGCGCAGCGCCTCCTCCTCGGCCTCGACCGGCGTGTAGCCGGCCATCAGCTCGTCGAGCGGCCGGCGCCACTCGACCTCGAGGCGCTCCTTGATGGTCGCTCTCTTCCCGGAGAGCTCCGTGAAGCGGAGCTCGGCGAGGTGCAACGCCTCGCCCCCCGCGTCGGCGCCGTGGCGCGCCTCGTCGAGCGCGCGCTCGGCGGCAGTGAGCGCCAGGTCGGCCGTGCGCACCCCCTCCTCCGCTGTGGCGAGGGAGGCGTCCGCCTCCTGCTGCGTGGTGCGGCGGGCCGCGATCTCGTCCTGCCAGACGGTCATCTGCTGCTCGAGCTGGCCGTCCTCCTCCGCCAGCGTCGCCAGCTCGCGCTCGAGCGCGGTGAGGCGCTGGGCGGCGGACTCGCGCTCGCGGTCCAGCCGCTCGCGCCGCTCCGTCGCGACCTGCCGGCGGGCCTCCGCCTGCGCGTGCGACACCTGGTGCGCGGCGCGCGCCTCGCGCGCCTCGTCCTGCGCCTGCTCGGCCGCCACGAGCGTGGCCCGCGCCGCGGCCGCGGCCTCGTCCGCCGTGATGAGCTCCTGCGCCGTCTGCTCCTGCGCGGCGATGCTCGCCGTCACGCGGTCGCCGAGCTCGGTGTGGCGGCCGGCGAGCCGCTCGCGCAGCGCGACGGCATCGGCGAGCTCGCGGGCGGCGCGCTCGCGCACCCGGTCACGTTCGTTGCGCACCTGCGCGGACTGCGCCGCGGCCTGCTGGGCCGCCGCCGCGGCGTCCGCGGCCTGGGCGGCATCGCCCTCCGCGCGCACCACGTCGTCGTGCACCTGCTGCGCCGCCGCCTGCACGAGGGCGCGCCGGGCCTCGATCGTGCCCAGCAGGGCGCGCGTCTCGTCGAGCTCCGCGCGCCGCCGGAGCGGACCGGCGCCGGCCTCGCGCGCCGGGAGCCAGACGGCGCCCCGCGCATCGATGAACCCGTTGCCGTCCGCGGTGGCACGCACGCGCCCCAGGAGGGCGCGCACCCAGCCCCCCGCGGGACCCTCGGCGCGCACGCGCGCCGCGAGCTCCGTGGCATCATTGCCGTTCCCCGCCACCGCGTCGAGCGGGAGGAGGAGGAGCGCGCCCGGGTTCGCCTCGGCGTGCCAGGCGCGCACGGCATCCGCGGCCGCACGGTCGCGCACCACCACCGCGTGCACCGTCGGCCCGAGGAAGCGCTCGACCTGCGCCGCCACGGCCGCGTCCGCGCCGATGAAGTCGGAGAGGGGGCCGAGCACCGCGTCGCCGCCGAAGCGGTCCTTCTCGCGCAGGAGCCGCGCCGCCGCGGGGGCGAGCCCCACGCGCTCACGCTCGAGCCCTTCGAGCGCCGCCAGCCGCCCCTGCAGCGCCGTGTGCTCCTCCTCCACGCGCCGGACGTCGGCACGGGCGGTGGCTTCACGCTCGCGCGCACTGCGTGCCGCCGCGCGCGCCTGGTCGAGCGCGTTCTCGGCCGCGGCCGCCTGCTCGCGTGCCATCGCGAGCGCGTCGTCCGCCGAGCCCAGCTCACGCTCGGCGAGCGCGAGGCGCGAGGCGAGGGCCTCATGCTCCGCGAGCAGCGCCTCGCTCCGCTGGGCGACCTCGGCGAGCTCGCGCTCGGCGTTCTCGCGCTCGAGCTCGAGGCGCCGGGTGCGATCGCGGAGCTCACGCACGGCCCGGTCCGCGTCGTCCGCGGCCGTCCGCGCCTGGGCCACGCCCTGCCGCGTGCCCTCCTCGGCCTCCACCCGCTCGCGCAGCGCGGCGGCTGCGCCCTCGAGGGCCGCGGCGCATTGCGTCTCGTCCGCCTGGGCCGCCTCGAACTCGGTGCGCACCCGGTCGCCGAACGCCGCCCCTTCCGCGCGCTCCTGCGCCGCGCGCTCGCGGCGGGTGAGCGCGTTGCGGTGGCGCTCCTCGGCCACGGCGAGCTGCTGCTGGAGCTCGAGCACTGCCTGGCGGGCGGCGGCGGCCACGGTGGCGCGCTCGTGGCGGGACGTCTCCGCCGCGGCGCGCGCCGCGTGCGAGGTGTCGCGGGCGCGCTCGGCGTCGCGGACCGCCTGCTGCGCCGCGGGGACGGCCGCGCGGAGGCTTGCGAGGCGCTGCTCGAGGTCGGCGAGCTCGGCCTGCCACGCTGCCATCTCGCGCGAGGCGAGCGTGAGCTCCACGGCGAAGCGCCGGGTCATGATCTCGGCGTGCTTCTCCGCGCGCCGGCGCTGCCGGAGCAGCGAGCGCACCTGCGTCTGCACCTCGCTCGTGAGGTCGTCGATGCGGAGGAGGTCCGCGCTCGTCGCCTCGAGCTGGCGCTCGGTGCTGCGCCGCCGGTCGCGATAGAGCCCGACCCCCGCGGCCTCCTCGAAGAGCTCGCGCCGGTCGTCCGGGCGGTCGGAGAGGAGCGCATCGATCATCCGGCTCTCGATCACCACGCCGGAGTCGGCGCCGAGTCCCGTGCCGCGCACGAGGTCGTGGATGTCGCGGAGCCGGCAGGGGGCGCGGTTCAGGAAGTAGTCGCTCTCGCCGCTGCGCGAGAGGCGCCGCGTGATGACCACCTCCCGGAAGGGCACCGGGAGCTGGCCGTCGGCGTTCTCGAAGTGGAGCGAGACCTCGGCGATGTTCACGGCGCGACGGGCGGACGAGCCCTGGAAGATCACCTCTTCCATCTTCGCGCCGCGGAGCAGCCGCGCGCGCTGCTCGCCGAGCACCCAGCGCACGGCGTCGGAGACGTTCGACTTGCCGCAGCCGTTGGGGCCGACGATGGCCGTGACCCCGTCATCGAAGTCGAGGTGGGTGGGGTCCGCGAACGACTTGAATCCGTGCAACTCCAGCTTGGTCAACCGCACTTAGAACGTTCTCCCGGTTCGGAATGCGACCACCGGCGCCACGCCGAGGTCGCGGAGCGACGCAGCGAGCAGCACCGACTGGCCTGAGGTCTCAAAGGCGCCCACGTAGATCCGGGCCCGTCCATCGTCCTGCAGCAGCGCATACGCGGGGACTCCCCGCTCCGCCCACCCCGCGAGCGCGGCAGGCACATCCTCCGGCGGGACACCCCTGGCGAGCTGGAGCGCATACGGTGCACGCAGCACCCGTCCCACGGTCGGTCGCACCAGTCCACGGTCCCGCAGGTCCGCGAGGAACGCCTCGGCCTCCGCGCGATCGCGCCAGGCGCCCGTGAGCGCGCGGAACCAGGGACGTCCGTCGGACCCCAACGGAACGGGTGCGAGCGTGGGCGCCGGCAATCGGAGCCCACGTGTCGTCAGCGCTGAATTTGCACCCGAGGAGGTGTTCGCCGCTACGAGTTCGATGGCGAATGTCGCGGCGCGTGCGCTGTCGCCGGGGTTGACAACGGCGCCGAGGGTGATGGTGTCCGCGCGGACGGGGGCCTCGCGATCGTCGTCCGACGCCGGGGACCCGCCCGCGGACGGGCTCGTCGCAGCACCCGTTGGAGCGCTCGACGCGGCGCCTGCGCCGGAGGGCGCGGGGCCCGCGTTCCCCGCGGCGTCCGTCGCCGCACGTCGCCGGGAGATGCTGAGCGCCGCTGCGGTCGCGAGAGCGCCGAGGACCAGCGCGAGCGCGATCCGCCGCCCGAGCCGCCGGCCCGTCCGCCGCGGTGGAGCGCCAGCCCAGCCGGTCGCGCCGGCACGCCCCGCTCCCACGCCCTGCGCGGTGCCGAGGTCGGGCATGCTGCGCGGGATCGGCGGGAGCTCGTCCTCGGGACGGTCGGCGGTGCCGAGCAGCGGGAACCCGCGCGTGAGCGCGACCGGAAGGTCCACGGCCACCACGCCGTCCACCTCGGCGATCAGCGCGTCGAGTCGCGGGGCGTCGACGGTCGCCACGAGCAGCAGGAGCGCGTCCATCTCGCGGAACCCGGCGATCAGCCGCGGCCAGCGCGGGCTGGTGAAGATCTGGATCGGGTCGCCGGCGGCATCTCCGGCGGGGAGCAGGAAGGTGCGGTCGTCGTCGGCGAGGGGGCGGGCGATCTCCGAGATGGGGCGTCCGTCGCGCACGCACTCGGCCAGTCCCATCGCGCCGGGCACTCGGAGGGGACCCGTGCCGCCGGTGAGGTCGCCGATGGCGCACCGCCGGTCCTGCCGCTGCGCGCGGGCGATGCCGATGGCGACGAGCGCGGCCGCCTCGGCGTCGCGGCCCACGATCACCGCCGCGGCCACCTCCGCCAGCGCCCCCGCGACCCGCGCTCCCTCGGCCGCCCAGGCTGCGGGCGGCACGGGGGGATGGATCACGGCACGCCCTCGAACACCCAGTACGGCAGCTTGGACGCCATGCCCGCGCGCTCCGCGGCGTCCCGGGAATCGTACGGTCCCAGCACCACGCGCCAGATCGGGATCCCGTCGCGGTTCCCCGCGACCACGCGGGCCACGCGTCCGTCCACGCGGATCCGCTCCGCCATCTCGTTGGCGCGGTCCTCCGCCAGCAGCGTGGCGAACGAGACGGTCCAGGTCTCGCGGCCGCTGCGGTCCTCGGGCACGACCGGCTGCGCTCGTTCGCGGGTGGAGGGATCCCGCCCGAGCGTGTCGGTCGCACCCGGTGCGCGCATGATCGTCGACGGGTCGCCGTAGCGCGATGCCATCATCGCCGCGAGCGCGCGCTCGGCGGCCGCGGAGTCGGCGGCGTACTCCTCGAACTCAACCGGCTTGTCGAGCCCCGCCGCACGGGGGCGGAACCCGTTCCAGCGCACGAGCCGCCAGAGGTCGCTCGCGCCATTGCGGTAGCGGACGCGCTCGCGCCCGGTCTCCGCGTCCACGTGCACCACGTCGCGCCCGCGCACCAGGAGCACGCGCCCATCGGGCGTCACGATCGGGAGGTCCGCCCGCCACTCGCCCGCCAGGGTCGAGACGATGCGCTCCGTGCCGACCGAGATCACGATGATCGAGTCGGCCTGGGCGGTGCGGACGAGGAGGTAGTGCCCGTCGGGGTCCACGCGCATCGCCGTGGCCGGGGCCGGCAGGTCGATGCGACCGCTGATCTCCTCGGTGAAGCGGTCGATCACGCGAATCGAGGACCGCGTCGTCCCCACGTAGAGGCGGTCCCCGCTCGGCGTCGGTTCGATCACGGTGACCGGGTCGGAGAGCCGGACGGTGAGGGCCCGCGTGAGGTCGCGCGAGCGGAGCGCGATGAGGCCGCTGTCGGTCACGAACCAGATGCGGTCCCCGACGACGGTCCGCGCGACACCGTGGATCGGCGGGAGCGAGGCGGAATCGGTCCGGTGTTCCTCGGGGGGGATCACGCGGGTGAGCCGCGCGCGCCCCTTCTCCTCGGACACCACCACCAGGCTCCCATCCGGGTTCGGCACCAGCTGCTCCACGCCGCCGCTCGGCGCCCAGCTCCAGGTGGCCACGGGCGTCACGCGCAGGATCCGGCCCTGCGCGTCGAGCCCGAAGACGGCGGCCCCCTCGGCCTGCGCCGGTCCGGGGAAGGTGGTGTTGCCGAGCGTCTCCACCACGCCGAGCCGGAGGTCCACGCTGTAGGCGCGTTCGGTCGCATCGCGGCCGATGGCGAGGCCCAGGAAGTCGTCGAAGCCGAGCAGCGCGGTCGTCGCGGGGGCCTTGTCGCGCGACTCCCAGAGCACGCTGTCGCGGCCCGACCGGTACGCGCGCACGACGCCGCCACTGGCGGGCACGCGGAGCAGGATGGCGTCGGGACCGACACCGCTCGGCGCGGAGGCGGTGGTGAGCCGCTTCTCGCCGCACGCGATCGCGGCGAGGCAGAGGGTCAGGAGCAGGAAGGGGCGCACGCGCGAAAACTAGCCGCATGTCCGACGGCGCGCGCCACCGCGCACGCGGCGGCGCGCGGGGCGGCGCATGGGGGCGATCGTCAGAACGACTGGCCCAGCGTCCAGACCCAGTATCCCTTCTTGATGGACGCGTCGCGCGGGACGGCGTAGTCCCAGCGGAGGAGCGCGATGTTGAACAGGTTGAGCCGGATCCCGAAGCCGTAGCTGCGCAGGGCGAAGCGCTGCGTCGAGAAGTCGTAGTTGTCCGGACGGCTGAACGAGAGCGTCTGGTTCCGCGACCAGGCCATGCCGAGGTCGTAGAAGAAGAGGCCGTCCACCGGCGGCAGGCCGATCGGCACGACGCCGAGGTCCACGCGCCGGAGCAGCGGGAACCGGAGCTCGACGTTCGCGAACGCCACGCGGCTCCCGAGCAGCTGCGTGGCGCTGCACGCGTTCGGGTCGGACCCCGTCTGCTCGCACGCCGCCCCCGCGTAGTTCTCGCGGTCGTAGCCCCGGATGAAGTCGGGCCGCCCGATGTACTTCGGGAACTGCTCCTCGTCGGGGCCGACCGAGAGGTTCGCCGAGAAGCGCGTGGCCAGCGTGAGGAAGTTGAAGAGGATGGCGTCGTAGCGCCGGTAGTCCACCGAGTAGTTCATCCAGCTCACGTTCCCGGCGATGCGGTCCATCTGCAGGCGGTAGCGACGGCCGTAGATCCCGCCCGTGGTCCCGAAGAGCGCGTTGTCCGACACGTAGGCCACGAAGGGCGAGGCGTAGTTCAGCGACCCGGCGCCGACGATCGAGTCGACGTAGAACCCGGTGGCCGCGCCGCTCCCCAGGTCGAACCCCTGGCTGATGAACATGAGCGAGCGGTCGACGTTGTTGAACGACGCGCCGTACTCGAACCGCGTGAAGCGGTTGAGCGGGTAGATGCCGCTGGCGAAGGCCGTGCGCGAGATGTAGCGCGCGAGCACCTGCGTCTGCAGCACGAACGACCCGCTCCCCTCCTGGAACGCCCCCGCGAGGAAGAAGTACGGCTGCTGCTGCAGCCCGAGCGAGTACTGGAAGCGCCCGCCGAGGTTGAGGTACTCGGCGTACAGCTGCGCCTCGCTCACGCGGCCGTTGATGCCGCCGGCGAGCGCGAGCCGCTTGTTCCCCACCATGTCCGCCAGCACGATCGTGGTGCCGCCGTACACGCCGCGCCCGAAGTTGTCCTGGGCGTACCCCACCTGGGGCCGCGAGACGTACTCGGGACGGAGCGAACCGCTGTAGCGCTCCCGCGTGAAGGTCTCCGGGTCGGGAAGGGCCATGGTGGCGCTGTCGAGCAGCGCGGCGACCGAGAGCCCCTCCGTCTCGCTCACCGGCATCACCGCGGAGCTCCGCGCGCCCTGCGGGCCGAGGTACACGGACTGCCGCCGCAGCGCGCCGACGTCGCGTGCCGCGCTCATCCGCGCCGCGCTGATGCTGTCCGAGAGTGCCCGGGCGATGGCCCCGATGTTCTCCTGCGCCCCCGCGCGCCGGACCGCGCTGGCGGCACCCGTGTCGGCGGCGGCCGCGACCACCGGGGTCGCGCGATAGGGTTCCTTCTTGAGCTGGCGCGGGTTCACCACGTTCCAGATCGTGAAGTCCCCGTCGTCGTGGTAGGTGAACGCGAGCTTGTCCGCCTCGCGCGCCCAGGACATCGCGGGGCTGTTCTCGGTGACCGAGAAGACGCCCCCCACGAACTTCGTCAACTGGTAGTGCTCCGCCTCGGTGCGGTCGTAGAGGAAGATCTGCGGGATCCCCGTCCGGTCCGAGATGAAGGCGATCGACTGCCCGTCCGGCGCCCACATCGGGTTCAGGTTCTTGCCCCCCTGGTCGGGGAGCACCTCGATCGAGCCCTGCTCGAGGTCGAGCACGCTGATCCGCCAGTCGCCGAGCCGGAGCGTCGCGAGGTCGGTCTGCGGTCCGCGCTCGCTCACGAACGCGACGTACCGCCCGTCCGGCGACCACTGCGGCATGAGGTCGCCGTAGGGGTCCTTCGTGAGGCGCTGCAGGTTCTTCCCGTCCGCGTCGATCACGTACAGGTCCGAGAGGCCGCCGTCCGAGCCGCTGAACACGATCTTGCGGCCGTCGGGCGACCAGGAGGGACCGATCATCTGCTGCAGGTGCGTGTCGAGCCGCCGGTCCACGCGCTTGCGGCGCAGGTCGTAGACGTAGAGCACGTCCTTCCCCTTCCGCTGCGCCGTGAAGGCGAAGTACCGCCCGTCCGGGGAGAAGGAGCCCTGCGAGTACGCGTAGCGCAGCTCCTCGAACTCCGGGTCGAGCGTGCTCTTGGTGAGCCGCTTGATCCGCTTGCCCGTGGTCGCGTCCGCGAGGTAGAGGTCGAGGAAGACCTCGGCGCGCAGCAGGCTGCCCGTGGAGATGTAGGCGATCTGCTTGCCGTCGGGGGAGAGGGCGGGGGCGACGTAGACGGGGATCACCCCGCCCGTGCGCCGCTCGTTCAGGATGGGGCCGCCCACGCGCCGCGGCCGCTCGAGTTCCGCCACCTGCGGCAGGTACCGCGTCTGGACGTCCTCCCGCCACTCGTCGCCGAGCTCCTCGAGGTCCATCCCGATGTAGCGCCGGAAGGCGCGGTCCACCCCGAGGCTCGGGGTGGCCTGCATGATCTCGCCGATCGTCTCGTCCCCCCAGCGCTTGCCGACGTACGACCAGAGCGCCTCGCCGAAGCGGTACGGGAAGTAGAGGTCCGGGCGCGAGGACATGCGGTCGATGCTCGGGATGTTCCCGTTGAGCGCCGCGTCCCGCATGATCGCGTCGGTGTACGGATGCACCGGTCCAACCGAGAGGTACTCGGCCATCCCCTCGATGAACCAGAGGGGAGGATTCACCTGGGCCAGCTGCTGCATGCCGGACCCCGCCTTGCCGCGCGCGAAGATGTCGTACTGGAAGACGTGCACCATCTCGTGCGCCAGCACGTGCTCCGCCTCGCCGAGGTCGCCGGCGAAGAAGAACATGTTCCGCTGGCGCAGCGCATCGGTGACGCCCCCGGTGCCCTCGCCGAGGTCCCCGGTCACGTTGTTCTGCCCGAACTCGGAGCGCGACCCGTAGATGAGGATCGGCTTCCGCTCCTTGAACTCGTGGTTGAGGAGCGACTTGAGGCGCGCGTAGGTGCGCTCCGCCATCTGGCCCGTGTAGACCGCGGCGTCCGCGAGCTCCGGGTAGTAGTGGACGTCGAAGTGCTCGGTCTTGAGCACCTGCCACTTGAAGGTGCGGAACTGGACGTGGTTCTGGCCGAAATACCCGCTCTGCGCCGCGAGCGGTGTCGCGCCGAGGGCCAGGCCGGAAGCGAGGACGAGCAGGGTAGCGAGCGGGCGGCGCATGAAGACTCCTACGCGGTGACCTGCAGGGCTGGGGCGTCCCCCCAGAGGCGTTCGAGCTGGTAGAACGAGCGGAGCGACGGGTGGAAGACGTGGACGACGAAGTCGACGTAGTCGAGCAGGACCCAGCGTCCTCCCTCGAGCCCCTCCACCGAGTTCACGGTCACGCCCTCCTTCTTGAGGGCCTCCATGACGTGTCCGGCCGTGGCGCGCACGTGCGTGTCCGAGGTGCCGCTGGCGACGATGAAGAAATCCGTCATGTCCGTGACGGGCCGCAGGTCGAGCAGCACGACGTCGTTGGCCTTGTGGTCGACCAGGAGCTCGGCGGCGCGGCGGGCGGACTTGAGCACTTCGGTTGGCGCAGTGACCATCGCGTGGGGGAAAGGTGCGAGTATGAATGCGAACCCGATTCGAGTCGAAAGGTTCCCGAATGCACCGGGCGCCGCAAGCGCGACGGGGGTCTGACGACGCGTCGATCGGAACGTGAAGGGGCGGCAGCGCACCCGCGCTGCCGCCCCATACCCGTGCCGGCACCGGCGTGTGACTACGCCTTGATGACCCAGACCTTGATCTCGGGGCGCACGTCCGCATGGAGGCGGACCGCCACCTTGTAGACGCCGAGCGCCTTGATCGGCTCGTGCAGGTCGATCATCCGCTTCTCGACCTCGGCGAAGCCCTGCGCCTCGAGCTGGTGCACGATGTCCGTCGCGGTGACCGACCCGAAGAGCTTCCCCTCCTCGCCGACCTTGGCGGAGAAGGTGAGGGAGACCTCCTCGAGGCGCTTCGCGACGGCGGCCGCCGCGTCGCGGCGCGCGTTCTCCGCGGCCTCGAGCCGCTCCTTCTCCTGCGCGATACGCTTCTTGTTGCCGGGGGTGGCCTCGTAGGCCACGCCGCGGGGCAGCAGGAAGTTGCGGGCATAGCCCGAGGAGACGTCCACGATGTCGCCGGGATGCCCCAGGTTGTCCACCGCCTGCCGAAGAATGACTTCCATGATGATTACTCCGAACGTTGTGATTTCGGCCGCGTCCTGCGGCGCCAGTCCATCCACGTGTCACCGAGCCCGATCAGCGCGGCCATGATCCCGACGACGTGCCAGAAGAGCAGGGTGAAGATGGTCAGGAAGACCATCATCCACCGGCCCGGCGCCAGGAACCAGATCATGACGCCCAGCCCACGCAACGCGTAGAGGGCGCCGAAGAACACCAGCAGGTCCAACCCGAGCGCGCGGACCGCGCCCGTCACGGGGAGCACGACGATCACCAGCCCCGCCACCACGCCCCAGATCAGCGAATCCTCGAACCGCAGGTCCCGCAGCCGCGCGAGCGGCGGACCGAGCCGGACCGCCCCCACCCGGTGGTACACCGCCCATCCGAGCGCCATCGCCGCCAGGGACTGCAGCGCGAGGAACGCCAGGAAGAGCTGCTGCCCCACCACCGGCAACTCCGCGAGCTGCCGGTCCACCTCGAGGGCGAGCGCGCCGGCGTCCGGGTTGTTCTGGACGAACGCCTGCCATTCGACCGTCGACGTCATCTCCTGCCACTGCCGGACCGAGATGGCGGCGCGCCTCCCGATCTCACCCGCATAGATCTCGAATGCACCGGTGGCGCCTCCCGGCGCCAGCAGCACCATCACCGCACCGAGCACGAGCGCCCCGCCCAGGGCCAGCAGCGCCTTCGTCAGGAACCGCTCCCCGACCGGGGCCAGGAGCACCGCCCCGAAGCAGGCCGCGAGCATCGCCGCCCAGCCGCGCGACAGCATCCCGAACGTCGTCCCCACGCTTCCCGGCTGCCAGAGCACCCAGACCGCGAACGCCGTCCAGAGTGCCGCGAGCGGGAGTCGCCCCCCGGCCCGCCACCCCGCCAGCGCCAGTGCGGCGAAGAGGGGCGCCAGCAGCACCACCGACTGCTCCAGCGGCACGACGATCCGGAGGATCGGCGTCGCCGGCAGGAGGAGGAACAGGACCGCGGCGAGGATCGGGACCTTCCATCCCCTCTCCCGCAGCGGGGTCGCGTCCGGTTGGTGCTCCGTCGCGACCTCCCGCGCCGCCTCCTGCGCCGCGTTCACCGCCGCCCGCTCGTTACTGCGCCGACTGGCTGCGCGTGTACGGCAACAGCGCCAGGTAGCGCGCCTTCTTGATCGCCTTGGCCAGCTGCCGCTGGTGACGGGCGTCGACGCCGCTCAACCGGCTCGGGAGGATCTTCCCGTTGTCGGTGACGAAGCGCGAGAGGAAGCGCTCGTCCTTGTAGTCGATGAAGCGGATGCCGGCCTCGGTCACCGGGCAGGTCTTCTTGGGTCGGCGCATGGTCTACTCCTCGTCGTCGTCGTCGTCGCCATCACGCGCCTTGCGCGCGGCGAGCTGTTCTTCGGTCATCGGGGGCGCGCCGAGCTCGTGCTCGTGCACCGAGATGAGATAGCGGACCACCCCGTCGTCGAGCTTCAGGGCGCGCTCGAACTCCGGCAGCACCTTGCCCTCGGCGCTGAAGCGCGCGACGACGTAGTAGCCGGTCTCCTTCGAGCCGATCTTGTAGGCGAGCTGGCGGCGACCCCAGTGGTCGAGCGCGACGGGGTCCTTGGTGCCGAGGAGCGCGTGATGCTTGTCGAGCTTCTCGGCGATGGCGGCGTCTTCGAGCGCAGCGTCGAAGATGTACACCGCCTCGTATTCACGAGACAATGCGGCAATCCTCCCTTTGGTCGTGATCGCCCCCCGCGGGTTGCCGACGCTGGGGGAGAGTGGCGCGCGGCCCGGCAATCGCCGAAGGCCTGGGACACGCCGATGTGAACAGCCCCGTAACCTACTGTGGCAACGGGCCTTGGTCAACGGGGAGACGCGCGGTCCCCTTCCGGCGTCACCGGGGGGTGAGCCGCGCCACGGCCTGCTCGGCCGCGATGTACCCGAAGCTGGCCGACGGGCCCGACGCCAGCACGGCGTCCCAGGCCGCCCGCGCCGATGACGCCCGGCCATGCGCCGCGTGCCACTGACCCATCCCGTTGCCGATGGTCTGCCGCTCGAGCGCACTGGCGCCCGGGGAGAGGAGCGCCGTGTTGTCCAGCTCCCCCTTCATCCACAGCAGGGCACGGTGGTACGACCCGTTCTCGATCACGTCCCAGTCCGCCCGGACGCTGCCGAGGATCTCCTTCGCCTCCGGATGGCGGTCGAGGTGCACCAGCGTCAGCACCCACCAGTACGTGGCCGCGACCCGCTGGTCCACGTTCTTCGCCACGCGCGCATCCTCCTCCCAGATCGGGAGCGCACGCGCGTAGTCCGCGGTCACGAAGTACGCGAGCGCGAGATGGTACCGGATGTTGGATTGGAGGGTGCTGGTCGGGATCCCTCGCGCGTTCGGCTGGCCGTCGGGTTCGACCTCGTCGGGCTTCCCCGCCACCATCGCGCGTGCCTTCGAGAGGTCGGCGATCGCCTTGGGGAACTCGCGGAGCGAGATGTAGCGGTGCCCGCGGTGGCGGAGCATGCGCGCGTCGTCGGGATGCAGGCGGACGCCGGTGCTGAAGATCTCGACCGCCTTGGCGAAATCACCCGTGTACCCGACCCGACGTCCGTACCAGATGATCGAGTCGGCGTTCTCGGGGTGACGCTCCCACGCGGCCTTCGCCGCGGCCAGGGCGGCGTCGGGCGCGGGGGCCTGCGCGCATGCCGCCGTCGCGGCGCCAAGGGTGGCGATGAGGAGGGCGGCGATGGCGGCGACAGGTGGGCGGTGCACGGGAACTCCGATTGCGGGTGGTCTGCGGCCGAATGTAGACTCCGACGCATGCGCACCGCCACCGCCGCGTGATGCAGCCCTCGCCGCAGGGACCGGCGCGTCCGGCGCCGATCGACGCCGGCGCCCTGGTCTCGGCCACCGACGAGCAGGTCTCCGCGCATCTCACCGGCGAGACCGTCATCCTCTCGATGCGGGACGGGATGTACTACGGCCTCGACGAGGTGGGGACGGTCGTCTGGCAGCGGATCCAGCGGCCGACCCCTTTCGCCGAGCTCGTCCAGGCGGTGGTCGCACAGTTCGAGGTGGAGGCCCCGGTCGCCGAGACGGACCTCACCGCGCTGGTGCGCGACCTGGCCGCACACGGTCTCGCCGAGGTCCGTCCGACCGCGTCACCCTAGGGCGATGTACACCCTCGAGGACTACCTCGCGATGGTCGCCGACGGCGGACGCACCGAGGCGTACCTCGGGGCGATGCGGGCCATGATCCGGCCCGGCGACGTGGTGCTCGAGCTGGGCACCGGGTTCGGCTACTTCGCGGTGCAGGCGGCGCTCATGGGCGCGCGGCAGGTCTACGCCATCGAACCGGAGGACGCCGTGGCGATCGGCCCCGAGTTCGCCGCGGCGAATGGTGTGGCCGACCGCGTGCGCTTCCTCCAGGGCTACTCCACGCGACTCGACCTCCCGGAGCGCGCCGACCTCCTGATCGAGGACATGCGCGGCGCGTCGCCGCTCTTCGCGGGGCGGCTCTCCGCCCTGCTGGACGCGCGGCAGCGGCACTTGAAGCCCGGCGCACGGGTGATCCCGCGCCTCGATCGCCTGCAGCTGACGCCCGCCACCGCGCCGCCCACGCTCGGTCGCCACGCCCGCGCCCTCGCGCAGGAGCCGCATGGCGTGGACCTCGCGCCCGTGCTCGCGCGCGTCGGCACCGGGTGGCGGCAGATCAACGGTGGCGACGCCGTGCCGCTCGCCCCGACCACCACCTGGGCCGAGCTCGACTACGCGACCTTCACCTCGCTCAGCGTCCAGGGGAGCGCGCAGATGGTCGTCGAGCGGGCCGGCCGGCTCGACGGGTTCGTGAGCTCGTTCGAGGCCGACCTGGCGGAGGGCTTCGCGTACTCCACGGCCCCCGCGGCCGCGCGGATGGTCTACGACGCCGGGTGGTTCCCGCTCGCGGAGTCGGTGGACTGCCGACCGGGCGACGGCATCGCCATCCGGATGCGCGGGACGCACGACGGCTCCGACTACGTCTGGTCGTGGACCACGACCGTCACGCCCGCCGACGGCCGGTTCAAGGAGGTCGAACTGCGTCAGGACAACCTGGCGGACATCCTCATCGCACCCGGGCGGCTCCGGCGCCGCGCCGCGGATCACGTCCCCGTGCGCAACAGCGCGATCGAGATGCGCGAGCTCACGCTCACGCTCGTCGACGGCCGTCGCAGCATGGGCGAGGTGGCGGAGGCGGTGCGCGAGCGTTTCCCGACCGCGTTCCCGGACGCGCGCGCGGCGCTGCGTGCCGTGGCGGAGTGGCTCGCGGACGTCGAGGAGTCCGCGGGGCCGTGACGGGGCCGCCGGCGTGAGCGGCTTCCTGCTCTGGTGGAGCCCGGAGGGCGCCGCGCTCGACGACGGGGCGCGCGCGCGCGCGGAGCGATTGCTCGCGCGCCGTGGCCCCGAGGGGATCGTGCGCCGCGAGGCACCGGGGCTCTGCGCGCTGCACTCCCGCTTCACGGAGGCGGCGGGGGCGGAGGACGACCTCCCGATCATCGGCGACCGCTGGGTCGTCGCGGCCGACCTGCGCCTTGATGACCGGGCGCGCCTGCGCGCGCAGCTGCGCGATGCGGGCGCCGAACCGGCGCGCGACGCCACGGACGCCGCACTCCTCGTCGCCGCGCTCGACGCGTGGGGAGAGGACGCGGCCCGGCGGCTCGTCGGCGACTTCGCCTTCGCGGCGCTCGACCGCCGCAGCGGGCAGGTCGTGGCCGCGCGCGGGAATCGCGGCGCGAAGCTCCTCTTCGTCGCGCGGACCCCGCAGGCGATCGCCTGCTCGAACGACGTCGAGCTGCTCGCGGGGCTCCCGGGCGTCGACGGGTCGGTCGACGCGCGGACCGTCGCCGAGTTCCTGCAGTCGGGTGCCCCCTGGTCCACGGCGCGGACCTTCCACCGCGGCGTCGCGCGCGTGCCGGCGAGCACGCAGTGGACGCTCCCCCGCGGTGGGGACGCCCGCGCACGTCGGGTCTGGGAGTTCCCGCATCCGTACGGCCCCCCGTTCCGCGACTCCGACGAGGTCGTCGAGGGGTTCCACGAGGTGCTCGGCGCGGCGGTGCGCGACCGGCTGCGCGCGCCCTCGGCGAACGTGCTGCTGAGCGGTGGTCTCGACTCCTCCGTCCTCGCTGCGACGGCGCGCCGGGCATCCCCGGGGGTGCCCCTGCACGCCCTCACGCTCACCAGCGAGCCGATCCTCCCCGATGCGGAGAGTGCGTGGGCCTCGCGCGTGGCGGATGCGCTGCACCTCCCGCACGATGTCGTGCACGCGCTCGAGGACGACACGCTGCGACACTGCGACGACCCCGGCCTGCGGACGCCGGAGCCGTTCGACGAGGTGGAGCTCACGAGCTGGCGCGGGCAGTTCACGCGCCTCGCCGGCCGCGCGCCGGTGACGCTCTTCGGCGAGGATGGCGACGCCCTGCTCGCTCCCCCCGCGCTTCCGACCATCCTGCTGACCCAGCCGTGGGGCGAGACCTGGCGCGCCTGGCGCGACTACCGTCGGAAGACGGGGGCGCGGCCCTGGGTCGGGCTCCGGGAGTGGCTGCGGGGGCGCCGCGCGACCGGGGTGGCCGACACCACCACGCCCGCCTGGATGCGCGCGGAGCACGTGCGCGCGCTCCGCGCGACGGAGCAGGGTCCCGCCGGGGTCCCTGATGCGCACTCTTCCCTCCACCCCAGGCGGCATCCGACCCGCTGGCGCGCCGTGGACGCGCTCGAGGCCCCGCTCTGGGAGACCGTCTACTCCTCGCTCGATCCCTCGATCACAGGGCAGCCCCACGCCGTGGCGCTCCCGCTGCTCGACGCGCGCGTGATCGCCTTCGTGTTCGCACTCCCGCCCATCCCCTGGTGCCAGCGGAAGTACCTGATGCGCCGGGCGTTCCGCGGTGCGCTCCCCGAGGACGTGCTCCGCCGGCCGAAGACACCGGTGCGGGGCTACTTCGAGGCGCAGGTGGCGCGATGGCGCGCGAGCGGCGGGGCGGCACGCGAGGTCTCGGCTGCCGTCGAACCGTTCGTGGACCGCGAGCGGTGGCGCGCGGTCATCGAGCGGTCGCCGGACACCGAGGCGGTGCTCGCGGCCTGGCGGGTGTACGAACTCGATCGCTGGCTGCGACAGCCGGCCGTGGACGCCTGAGGTGCCCGACTACGAGGTGTACGGGCTCCGTGTGCGCTCGCCGGTGGCGTTCCCTCGGCTGCCGGAGGTCCGGGTCGCGGGTCCCGTGGACGTCACGCTCTTCTTCGGGCCCGAGGCGGGCGCACCGCGAGAGTGGGAGCGCGCGTACGTCTCGCCGGAACTCGAGGGGGAGCTCCCGGTCGTCGCCTACGATCGGTCCGCGGCGGATGGTGCCTGGCGACTCGTCTACGGCGAAGGCGTCCGCTTCACCGGCGACCGGGCGGCCACACGGATCGAGGTCGCGTACGACGCCCCGCTCGACCTCGACGACGTTCTCTCGTTCCTCGTGGGACCGGTGCTCGGACTCGCGCTGCGGCGGCGCGGGGTCCTCGCGCTGCATGCGAGCGCGGTGGTCATCGACGGGCTGGCGGTCGGGTTCCTCGGCGCCGGCGGAGCGGGGAAGTCGACACTGGCGGCGGCACTCGCCGCGCGCGGTCACGCCGTGCTCACGGACGACGTGCTCGCGCTGCGGCGGGATGGTGCCCGGTGGAGCGCACACCCCGGCTATCCGGAGATCCGGCTCTGGGAGAGCTCCGAGCCCCTGCTGTTCGGCACGCGCGGCGCGCTCAGGCCATACTCGGCCAACTGGGACAAGCGCACGCTTCCGCTCGACGCGAGGGGGTATGCCTTCGCGCGCGAGGCGGTGCCGCTCGGCGCCCTCGTGCTGCTCGAGGAGGCGGCGGCCGACACGCCCACCACCGTCGTGCGCCGAGGGGAGGGGGCGGAGGCCATCGTGTCGCTGGTCGGGAACACCTACGTCGGCTACCTGCTCGACGCCGACGAGCGGCGCACCGAGATGCGTGCGCTCGCCGAGCTGGTGGAGGCGGTCCCGATCGGCCGGCTCGTGCCCGCCGGGGCGGGGGCCGGGCCGGAGGTGCTCGCGGACGCGGTGGAACGGTGGGTGCGGTCCGGGCGTGGCGTTCCGCCAGGCTGACGCGTCTGCAGGCTACACACATCGTGACGGTGCAGCGTCCGATTCCGGCGTGCGCATTGAATCGCGCGGCGCACCTGCCGATACTACATGTGTGAGTCCCGCCTTCGAGGTCGACATGTCGAACACACCGCCCCGCACCCCCGAGACCATGCCCTCCGCCGCCGCGCCGCGCGCGCCGTACCGCGCGCCTGCACTGCGCGCGCTCGGCAACGCCGCAGACCTCACGCGCGTCGTGTCGATGATCGGCAACATGGACGGCGGGATGGGGAACGGGGGCATGAGCCGGACGGGTTGAGCATCGCGCGGCTGGCGGCACTCGTCGCGTCGCAGATCAGCCGCGCGCGCCCCGCCGGCGGAGCGCCGCCGCCCGACACTGAGGTCGACTGGCACGAGATCGCCGCGGCGGCGGCCACGCACCGCCTCTCCGCCATCGCCGCCCGCGCGGTCCCCTCGAGCATGGATCCGGGGTCGTCCGCCGGCCCCGCGCCCGGGATCGTCGCGCTGCGTGAGGAGGCGCGCCGGACCGCGGCGAGCGCGCTCGCCCTGCTGGCGCCGCTCCGCGCGGTCGTCGCCGCGCTCGACGCGGCTGGAATCCCCCACCTCCTCTGGAAGGGTCCGGCGCTCGCCGTGGAGGCCTGGGGGGATGTCGGCGCGCGGCGGTGCGACGACCTGGATATCGTGATCGCGCCGGCGGATCGGCATCGCGCCCGGCGGGTGGTCGGCGCGCTCGGCTGGCGCGCGCAGCACGAGATGTCGCCGCGCCAGGAGGAGGCGATCTACCGCGGGCGTGGCGCCTGGGAACTGCGGCACGCCGAAGAGGGTGTGCTGCTGGAACTGCATTGGTCGTTCAGTGCGCTCCGCTACCCCGGACGGCTCCCCGTCACCGAGGTGCTGGAGCGGTCGGTGGAGCTCGCGGTCGGGGGCGTGCGCGTACGCGTGCCCTCGGCGCCCGACGCGCTGGTGCTCCTCGCCCAGCACGCGACGAAGCACGGATGGAGCTCGCTCGAGGATGCCGCGGTATTCGCTGCGATGCTGGCCCGTGACCCGGAGGCGTCGTCGACCGCCATGGCGCGCGCGCGCGAGGTGGGCGGACTTCGCGCGCTCCGCCTGGGGATCGCGCTCGCGGAGACGACCTTCGGCGTGCGGGCGCCCGAAGCGCTGCGGGAGGACGTTCGGCGGGACCCGGCGCTCCCGCGGCTGATGCGGCAGGTCGAGGCGCGCTGGGCCGCCGGTGACGTGGCCTGGCGGGCGACGCTCGCGTGGGACCTCGCGTGGACCGATCGCACGAGCGACCGCGCCCGGTTGCTGGTGCGGTCGCTCGTCGATCCCACGCTGCAGGAGTGGTTCGCGCTGCGGCTCCCCGATCCGCTCCTGCCGCTCTACCGGGTGGTCCGCCCCCTGCGCCTCGTGGGGCGCGCGTTGCGGCGGTGAATCAGACGTTGAAGCGGAAGAGCAGCACGTCGCCATCCTGCACGACGTACTCCTTGCCCTCGGATCGTACGGCGCCCTTCTCCTTCGCGCCCTTCCATCCACCGAGCTTCACGAACTCGTCGAACGCCACCGTCTCGGCGCGGATGAAGCCCCGCTCGAAGTCGGTGTGGATCACGCCCGCCGCCTGCGGCGCCGTGTCGCCGCGGTGGATGGTCCAGGCGCGGACCTCCTTCTCGCCGGCGGTGAAGTAGGTCTGCAGCCCGAGCAGCTGGAAGCCGCCGCGGATCAGGCGGTCGAGCCCGGCGGACTCGAGTCCCAGCGAGCCGAGGAACTCGGCGCGATCCTCCGGCGGGAGGTCGGCGAGCTCGGCCTCGATCTTCGCCGAGAAGGTGACCACCTGGGCCGGCTCCTTGTCGGCCGCGATCGCGGCGCGGAGCGCCTTCACGTGCGGGCCCTCGGTGCCGGTCAGCTCCTCGTCCGTGACGTTCGCGGCGTAGAGGATCGGCTTGAGGGTGAGGAGCTGCAGCGGCTGGAGGAACGCACGATCCTCGGGCGTGAGCGTGAGGTGCCAGAGCCCGCGCCCCTCGGCGAGGGAGGTCATCGCCTTCTCGAGCGAGGCCGCCTCGGCGGCCGCCGACTTGTCCCCCGTCTTGGCGGTGCGCTTCGCCTTGTCGAGCCGCTTCTCCACCACGCCGAGGTCGGCGAGCGCGAGCTCGAACTCGATGGTCTCCCGGTCGCGCGCGGGGTCCACGGTGCCGTCGACGTGGGTGACGTCGGGGTCGTCGAAGCAGCGGACGACGTGCACGATCGCGTCGGTCTCGCGGATGTTGGAGAGGAAGGCGTTGCCGCGGCCCTCGCCCTTGCTCGCGCCCTTCACGAGGCCGGCGATGTCGACGAACTGCACGGCGGCGGGGACGGTGCGTTCCGGCTTGACGATCGTGGCGAGGGCGTCGAGGCGGGGGTCGGGGACGTTCACGACGCCGACGTTCGGGTCGATGGTGCAGAACGGGTAGTTCGCGGCCTCGGCCTTGGCGGCGGTCAGGGCATTGAACAACGAGCTCTTTCCTACGTTCGGCAACCCTACGATACCTAGGCTTAGCATCAGAAAAGCAGATGTGAGATGGGAGATGGGAGATGTAAGGTAACGACCCGCGGGCGAAGGCTCCCATCGCCGTTCCCCTCGCCGGCTAGCGTCGAGCATGTTCCCGTTCCGAAGGCTGGCGGTGTGGGAGAAGGCGCATGCGCTCACCCTCCGCGTCTACAGCGCGACCGAGGGGCCGCAGACGCGACGCTTTCCCGGGTTGCAGGCGCAGCTTCGGCGCGCCGTGGCCGCGATCCCCACCAACATCTCTGAGGGATCCGGGCACGCCTCCCAGGCGCAGTTCAACCGCTTCCTCGAGATCGCGCTGGCCTCGGCGCGTGAGGCGGACTATCACCTCCTCCTCGCCAGGGACCTCGAAATCCTCTCCGAACGCGAGTACGCCCACTTGGAGGCGAGACTCTCCGAGGTGCAGGGCATGCTCATGGGCCTCCGCAAGCGCGTGCTGGAACGGCTCCGGGAGAACAAGCGCGGTGAGCGGCCGAGGGGGGAGAACGGAAAGAGGGGAGGCCGAAAGGCCTCCCCCCTCCCATCTCCCATCTCACATCTGCAGGAGCACTAGCTGATGAACCACGGCGCGAGCACCAACGACACCACGGACATCAGCTTGATGAGGATGTTCATCGCCGGCCCCGACGTGTCCTTGAACGGATCGCCCACGGTGTCGCCGACGACAGCGGCCTTGTGCGTGTCGGACCCCTTGCCGCCGTGCAACCCGCCCTCGATCGCCTTCTTGGCGTTGTCCCACGCGCCACCGGCGTTGGCCATGAAGAGCGCCATCATCACGCCCGTGACCGTCGCGCCGGCGAGGAGGCCGCCGAGCGCCTTCACGCCGAGGAACTTGCCCACGATTACCGGGAGCAGGACGCTCGCGACGCCGGGGATGATCATCTCGCGGAGCGCGGCCTTGGTGGAGATGTCCACGCAGCGCGCGCTGTCGGGCTTCACGCCCGGCTTCCCCTCGAGCAGGCCGGGGATCTCGCGGAACTGGCGGCGGACCTCCTCCACCATCCCCTGCGCCGCGCGCCCGACCGCCGTCATGGTCTGCGCGCCGACGAAGAAGGGCATCACGCCGCCGATGAAGAGCCCGATCACCACCATCGGGTCCACGAGGTTGAGGCCGACGGTGTTGAGGCCGACCGCCGCCGCGTACGCCGAGAAGAGCGCGAGCGCGGTGAGCGCGGCCGAGCCGATCGCGAAGCCCTTGCCGATCGCGGCCGTGGTGTTGCCGAGCGCGTCGAGCCCGTCGGTGATCTTGCGCACCTCGGGACCGAGGTGGCTCATCTCGGTGATGCCGCCGGCGTTGTCGGCGATGGGGCCGTAGGCGTCGACCGACATCGTGACGCCGACCGTCGCCAGCATGCCGACCGCCGCGATCGCGACGCCGTAGAGCCCGGCCGACCAGACGGCGACGAACATCGCGCCGCAGATCAGGAGCACCGGGATGATCGTCGACTCCATCCCGACCGCGAGGCCGGCGATGATGTTCGTCGCCGGGCCGGTCTTGGACGACTCGGCGATGCGGCGCACCGGGCCCGCCGCCGTGTAGTACTCGGTCACGAGGCCGATCAGCACGCCCGAGACGGTGCCGGCGACGACCGCGAAGAAGGGTCCGAGCACCGGGTAGACGCGGCCGGTGTCGGGGTCCATCATGTTGAGCGGCATCTGCTGCGTGAGCAGGAACGCGAACACCAGGAAGAGGCCGGCCGCGATGAAGGTCACCGCGCGGAGCGCGTTCGCCGGGTTCCCCTTGGCGAGCACCCGCATGACCGCGATGCCGAGCAGCGAGGCGACGAGGCCCGCGGCGGTGTACGCCACCGGGAGGAGCACCGAGGTGAGGCGGCTGGCGTCCGGGATGCGCGTGGAGGTCGCGGCCAGCGCGACCGTCGCGATGATCGCGCCGACGTACGACTCGAAGATGTCGGCGCCGAGGCCGGCGACGTCACCGACGTTGTCGCCGACGTTGTCGGCGATGGTGGCCGGGTTGCGCGGGTCGTCCTCGGGGATCCCCGCCTCGACCTTGCCGACGAGGTCGGCGCCGACGTCCGCGGCCTTGGTGTAGATGCCGCCGCCGACGCGCGCGAAGAAGGCGATCGAGCTCGCGCCCATCGCGAAGCCGGAGATGATCTCGCCGAACTCCCGGAAGCCCGTGGCGCCGAGGAGTTCCTTCTGCCAGAGGAAGATGCCGCTGATGCCGAGGAGGCCGAGCGCCGCCACGGCGAGCCCCATCACGGCGCCGCCCGAGAAGGCGACGCGGAGCGCCGCCGCCTGGCCACTCGCCCGCGCCGCTTCGGAGGTGCGCACGTTCGCCTTGGTGGCGGAGCGCATGCCGAGGTAGCCCGCGCCCACCGAGCAGAGGCCGCCGACGATGTACGAGATGGCGGTCGCCGTGCCCACGGCGTAGGCCAGGAGGCCGGCCACGACGAGCAGGAACGGGAGCAGCACCGTGTACTCGCGGCGCAGGAAGGCCATCGCGCCGAGCTGGATCTGCTCCGCGAGGTCCTGCATCACCTGCGAGCCGGGCGACTGGCGCACGATGCCCCGGTAGGTCAGGACGCAGGCGATGAGGCCCAGCAGCCCGATCCCGAAGGCGTACGTCGTCAGGTTGTCTAGCATGGGGGGTGGGTTGAAGGTGGTGGGACGTCAGCGATTGAACTGGTTCATCACTTTCTCGATCCCCTCGGACGTCCAGAGCCGAAGGGCCTCCTCCAGGGTCGGCAGGAGCGCGCGGACCGACTCGCGCTCCCCCTTCCCGAAATCACTCAGCACGTAGTCGGCGAGGTCGCCGACCTGTCGCTGCGCCTCGGCCGGACCCACGCCGATGCGCAGCCGCGCGTACTCCTGGCTCCGGAGCGCCTGCTCGATGCTCTTGAGCCCGTTGTGGCCGCCCGCCGATCCGCGCGAGCGGAACCGCCAGGTGCCGGTGGCCAGCTGCACCTCGTCCGACACGACCAGGAGGTCGGTCGCGGCGGCCCAGAAGGGCCGCCGGAGCCACGGCTTGAGCGCCGCGCCCGAGAGGTTCATGAACGTCTGCGGCTTGACGAGGCGGACCTTCACCCGACCGACGAGGCCCGAACTCGTGAGGGCCTCGCCGTCCTTCCGCCAGCCGTCGAACCGCCACGCGTCGGCCAGATGGTCCACGACCCACCAGCCGACGTTGTGACGGGTGTCCGCGTACTCCTTGCCCGGGTTGCCGAGGCCGAGGATGACCTTCATCGCCGTGCCGCGACGCAGGGCCGGAGGAGGGGACGACTACTTCTCGTCCGCCTCGTCCTCGTCCTTGCCCTTCTTGATGAGTTCCGGCTCCGCCGCGGCGGCCGCAGCCTCCTCCGTCGGGGCAGGCTCCGCCTCCACCTTCGGCGCGGCGCAGATGCAGACCGTCGCGTCCGGGTCGGTCTCGAGCGTGACGCCCTCGGGCATCGGGATCTCGCCCGCGTGGATCGAGTGGCCGATGGTGAGCGCGCTCACGTCGAGCGTCAGGTGGTGCGGGATGTTGGACGGGTCGCAGGAGATCTCGATCTCGTGGAGCACCGCCTCGAGGATCCCGCCGCCATTCTTCACGCCGTCCGGCGTGCCCACGAGCTGCAGGGGCACCTCGACGGTGACCTTCTCGCCGGCGACGAGCTCCTGGAAGTCGACGTGGACGATCTGCTTCTTGAACGGGTGGCGCTGGATCTCGCGGATGAGCGTGTTGGACGTGCTGTCGCCGACCGTGAGCGCGATGACCGTGCTCTGGTAGGGGTGCTTCTCGAGCAGGAGCTGGAGCTCGTGCGCGTTGAGCGCGAGCGAGGCGGCCTCGCGGGCGTGGCCGTAGATGACGGCGGGGATCTGTCCGGCCGCGCGGAGCTTGCGGGCGGAACCCTTGCCGGTGGCGGCACGGGGGGCAGCGGAGAACGGAACGGAAGCCATGTCAGTCGAACCTCGGGTTTCGGCGCGCAACGTGGGTTCCCGGTAGGTCCGGCCCGGCGGAGCGCCTGAAAGGCAAATGGGAGATGTGAGATGGGAGAGGTGAGGGAACTACCCCCCTCCTCTTCCTCGGCTCATCTCCCGCCTGGTCCTGCATCCTGCGTACTGCAACCTCACATCTCACAACTCCCATCTCCCATCCTCACTCGAAGAGCGAGCTCACCGACTGGTCCGAGTGCGTGAACCGGATCGCCTTCGCCAGCAGCTCGGCCACCGAGAGCACCGTGAGCGTCGGGAAGCGACGCGAGTCGGGGATCTGGATGGTGTCGGTCACGGCCACCTCGGTGATCGGCGCGTTGCTGAGCCGTTCGACCGCGGGACCGCTCAGGAGCGCGTGCGTGGCGCACACGTAGATGTCGCGCGCCCCCAGCTTCTTCAGGGCGCGCGCCGCTTCGCTCACGGTGCCCGCCGTATCGATCATGTCGTCCGCGAGGAGGCAGTCCTTCCCCTCCACCTCGCCGACCACGTTGACCACTTCCGAGACGTTCGCCGTCGGCCGCCGCTTGTCGATGATCGCCAGCGAGGCGTTGAGGCGCTTCGCGAACCCGCGCGCCATCTTCGCCGAGCCGACGTCCGGGGCGACGACCACCGGGTCGTGCAGCTTCTTCTTGCGGTAGTGCGACGTGAACACCGGCGCCGCGTAGAGGTGGTCGACGGGGATGTCGAAGAACCCCTGCAGCTGGTGCTGGTGGAAGTCGAGCCCGAGCACCCGGTCCGCTCCCGCGCGCATCA
The DNA here is from genome assembly GCA_011525845.1 of Gemmatimonadaceae bacterium. Taxonomy (GTDB): domain Bacteria; phylum Gemmatimonadota; class Gemmatimonadetes; order Gemmatimonadales; family Gemmatimonadaceae; genus Pseudogemmatithrix. The sequence goes on from WYBP01000008.1 coordinate 114,199, forward strand.
CCATGTTGGCCATCAGCTTCGCACCGATCGCCACCCGCGGCTGGTCCTTGCGGTCCTGCCGCGCGTAGCCGTAGTACGGCATCACGCAGGTGATGCGGGCCGCCGAGGCGCGCCGCGCGGCATCGATCAGGAGCAGGAGCTCCATGATGTTCTCCGCCGGCGGGTTCGTCGCCTGCACGATGAAGACGTCCGCCCCGCGGACGTTCTCGTCGAGCCGGACGAACACCTCACCGTCCGCGAACCGCGTCACCGTGGTCCGGCAGAGATCCGCTCCGAGGTTCTTGGCGATGCCTTCCGCGAGCGCGGGGTTCGCCGTGCCCGTGAGCACGCGGAAGCCATGGATTGGAACCGCCAAGCCGTCCATGAGGGGACCCTGCAAGGATAAGTCGGTGCTGGAGATAGCCCGACCCGCCCGCGTGGCGGAGGACGCACCCCGAACAGCCTCGAAAGCTAGTGGAGGCGCGGCCCGGACGGCAGGGGGGAGGGACACGGCGGATCCCGCGGGTTCCCGGCATTGCCCCTGGTGGATTCGAACCACCATTCTCGCATCCAAAGTGCGATGTCCTGCCATTGGACGAAGGGGCATCGGCAGAACGCTCGCTTCGAAGCTAGCGAGTCCTCCGGCCGTCAGTCCAGCAGGCGCACCTGCGCGACACTCGTGGTGGTCCGGCTCTGGATGGTCGCCATCCCCGCGGGGAGCCCGGTCATCTCCCCGGGCCGGCGGTCGAACACGCCGAAGAGCGTCGACCCCGAGCCGCTCATGCGCGCGATGCGCGCCCCGGCACCCTCGAGCACGCCGAGGGCCGCGGCCAACTCGGGGTGCCGCTCGAGCACCGGGCCCTCGAGGTCGTTCGCCGCCAGCCGCGCGACACCATCCCAGCGGTCGAGGTCATCCATGGTGAGCGGGCGCGGGGCCGCGGGCGCGGCCTCGCGGCGAGCGGCCGCGATCCAGTCGAACGCCTTCGCCGTCTCGATCCCGAACGGCGGCACGCACAGGACGACCTCCCGGGCGGGCAGCGATCGCAGCCCGAGCAGCCGCTCCCCGCGGCCCCAGGCGAGTGCGAGCGGGAGCTCCGTGGCGAGGAAGGGGACGTCCGCGCCGAGGCGGAACGCGAGCGTCGCCAGCTCGGCCGCGGCGAGCGGCTTCGGCGCGAGCGCATTCAGCGCCCGGAGCACGGCACCGGCGTCGGCGCTGCCGCCGCCGAGTCCACCCCGCACCGGGATCCGCTTCTCGATCGTGATCGAGAAGCCGCGCGGCCACCCCGCGGCCTGCATGAACGCCGCGGCGGCACGGTAGGCCAGGTTCCGCTCAGGGGGACCGGTGTCGGGGCCGGTGACGGTCAGCTCCCGGGCGTCCGTGTCCGTCGCCACGCGCACGCTGTCCGCGAGTTCCAGCCGCGTGAACAAGGTCTCCAGCTGGTGGAAGCCCCCCTCCTCCCGGGCGAGCACCCGCAGGAGCAGGTTGACCTTCGCTTGCGCCTCGACCGCGGCGATTGTCGCCGTCATCCGGGGACCGCCAGGTCGCTCACGTGCAGGTGCATGCGCGTGAAGTACCAGGCGCCGATCACCGTGATCGGGATGAACGAGAGGATGTGGAATCCGAGGCCCCAGGAGATCGCGAGCGAGGAGGGCACCGCGTACAGGGCGAGGCCGGCCTTCGCGGCCGCCTCGAAGACGCCGAAGAAGCCCGGCGAGGAGGGGACCGCCACCCCGATCGCGATCAGCCCCTGGAGGAAGAACGCGGCCGAGAGGGGCGCGTCGAGCCCGAGGGCGAGGAACCCGAGGTAGAAGGCGAGTCCGTTCACGATCCAGTGCAGCACGGTCCAGAAGAGCACCTCGAACGCCAGCGCCGGTTCCCGCACCACGGCGAGCCCCTCCGCGAACGCCTCGAGGAGGGCGCGGACCTTCGGGGCGCCGGCGGCCCAGACCATGCGGACGAGCCGTTCACCGAAGCCGATCAGTGGCGCGGGGAAGAAGACGAGCGCCGAGACCACGGCGAGCACCACGCCCAGGAAGAGCGCGGCCGTGCCGGCGATCCGTCCGGCGCTCGCGCCGAACACGGTGGCATCGGCGGGGAAACGCGGGTCGAGGGTGGCGAGGACCAGCATCGCGAGCACGACCGTGCCATCGAAGAGGCGGTCCACCACGAGCGACGCGAACGCCGTGGTGAACTTCACGTCGGGGCGCGCGCGCGAGAGCGCGAACGCGCGGGCGAACTCCCCGGCACGCGCCGGGAAGACGTTGTTGACCATCATCCCGATGGCGGTGGCCCGCCAGAGCGGCCCGAGGGGGAGCCGCCCGGCCCTCGGCGCGAGGATCGCCTGCCAGCGACGGGCGCGCAGCGGGAAGATCGCGGTGGCGACGAGGGTGCACGCCAACCAGAGTCCGGGGCTCGACGAGGAGATCACGCGCCAGACGGCGCCGAGGTCCTCGCCGTGCAACGTCCACCAGAGCAGCAGCGCGCTGAGCGCGATGCCGAGGATCCCGCGCCAGCCCGGCCGCATCCCTAGTCCGCCGCGGCCAGCTGCAGCAGGTCGTACAACTCGGCGAGCGTGGCGGCGTCGGGCTGGGTCGCGGAACGGCGGAGCTCGTCGCCGATGCTGATGGCGCGCGCGAGGGCCTCCTTGCCGCGGAAGAGCAGCTCCTCGATCGGGACCACGTCATCGTCGGCGTCCACGGTACGGGGCGCGATGTGATCCGTGGCGAGCGGCGCGAGGCCGGCGATCCCGGAGGCGAGGAGCGCCTGCAACTCGGCCCCGGACGCGCCGCCGCTCGGTGCAGCCGGCGGCGGGGCGGGAGGCGCGGCGGGCGCAGCCGCTGCCGGTGCAGGTGTCGCGGCCCGCGCGGGCGTGGGCACCGCCTGCTGGGGCGGAGCCGTCGGCGTCGCCGGCGCCCGCCGCTGGCGCGGCGGCGCGGCCTGCGTCGGGGCGGGGGGCGTGCCCGCCAGGCGCTGGTGCAGCGCGAGGAACCGCGGCGCCACGGACTCGGCGTTCGCCGAGGGGCGGCTGAGCTCCGTGCCGGCCTCGTCGAGCACCCAGAGCGCCCGGTTCTCGAGCGCGGCCGCGCCACGCTCCGTCGCGAGGAAGAGGTTGGCGACCTCCATGGCCGAGAAGCTCTGGGCCGCGAGCGCCAGCGAGCGCACCGCGGAGCGCAGCTCGCGCCCCACGCGGTCGCGCGTGGCGGTGTCGATCGCCGCGCGCCCGTCCGCCACGAGCCGCCGGAGGTGCTCGGCCTGGCTCACCACCTCGAGGCGGAAGCGCTCGGCGGCCGTGGTCGGCGGGTTCGGGCCCGGCTCCACGTGTGCGGAGCTCGGTCCGTCGGGGAAGAGCGTGGCGATCGGCACGACCTGTTCGCTCTCGCGCAGCCCGGCACGCAGGGTCTCCGCCGCGTGGGCGAACTCGCGCACCGAGGGCGACTCCGTGGGGGGCATCCCGCCGCGGCGGATCGCCTCGCCTCCCTCGAGCAGCACGCGCGCGGCGGTGCGGAAGAGGCGCCGCCGTTCGGCCGTCGCCTCCTCGTTGCGCAGCTCCACCGGCTTCGCGGCGGCGTCCACCGCGTCCACCACCTCGGCGAGCGGCGGCAGGTCGCGGAGCGCCGCCACGCCGCGGAGCGCGCGCACGCGGCGCATCGTCTCGGCGAACTCCGCCGCCGATCCCGGATGCTCCGCATACGCGAGCAATCCGGTGGCCGCCTCCGCCGTGGCGGTCGAGAGGAACTCCGCGCCCTTGCCGCGGGTGATGGTCACCACCTGGGTCGGCGCGAGGCGCTCGAGCTCGGCGATCCGGCGTGCGGCGCGCCCGTCCTCGGCCTCGCCCCAGCTGCGCGCGCCGCGCACGAGGAACTTGAGGTCGTCCACTGCGGCGATGACCGCGCCGCTCGTCGCCGCGTCCCACTTCAAGTGATCGTCGCGGAGGGCGCGCGCGACGCGTTCGAGGCCCTGGGCCACGTCGGCGATGCCATGGATCTTCGCCATCGTGGCGCTGCCGCGCAGCGCGCGCGCGGCGCGGGCGAAGGGGGCGGCGTCCGGGGGGCCGGAGGACGCGCGCGACGCGAGGCCGTCGAGTTGCTCGACGTACTCGCTGGCCTCCAGGACGAAAAAGTCGAGCAATCCCGCCGTCATCACGCCTCCGCGCCGTGGGCGCCGCTGGTGGCGCTAATGGTGGCCGGATGGGGCGCCGGGGTCAACGGGCGCGCGCGCGATCCATAGCAGCACGCATGTCCCGCACGGCCTCCGAGAGCCCCACGAACACCGCGCGGGCGACGATCGAATGGCCGATGTTGAGCTCCTCGCACATTGTGATGCTGGCGACCGGCCCGACATTCTCGACCGTGAGGCCGTGCCCGGCGTGCACCGCGAGCCCGAGCGAGGCGGCGTGGGCGGCGGCCTGCTCGAGCGCGGCGAGCGTGGCGGGATCGTCCGGCCGCTCGCAGTAGGTCCCGGTGTGCAGTTCGATCGCCGCCACGTCGAGCGCGCGCGCGAGCTCCACCTGCTCGCGGTCGGGGTCGATGAAGAGCGAGGTGCGGATCCCGCCGTCCCGCAGGCGCTCGACCGTGGCGCGGACGCGCGCGGGGTCGTGGCGCAGGTCGAGGCCGCCCTCCGTGGTGATCTCCTCGCGCTTCTCCGGAACGAGCGTCACCTGGTAGGGCTTGCACCGGAGTGCGATGCCCACCATCTCCGCCGTGCACGCCATCTCGAGGTTGAAGGGGGTGCGGGCGCCGGCGGCGAGGGCCACCACGTCCGCATCCTGAATGTGGCGGCGGTCCTCGCGCAGGTGCGCCGTGATGCCGTCGGCGCCCGCCTCCTCGCAGAGGCGCGCTGCGGCGACGGGATCCGGGTAGGGCGCGCGCCTGGCCTGACGGAGCGTCGCGACGTGATCGATGTTGATGTAGAGGCGCTGGTGCGTCATCTTGCAGGCCTACTCCTCAAACGTTCCGGAGATCCAGGTGAGACGAGTGCTGGCGGTGATGGGTCTGGCGGTGCTGGCGGGGTGCGGGTCCAACCGTGGTGGCGCCGCGACGGGCGCCGAGAGTTCCGACGCCGCGGTGCAGCAGTTCGTGTTCGCGGCCAAGGCGGAGGACCTGCAGGCGATGTCCGCCGTCTGGGGTGATGCCGAGATGCCGACGCGCGAGCGGGTGAGCCGCCAGGAACTCGAGCAGCGGCTCCTCATCACCATCTGCCACCTGCGCAGCGACGAATCTCGCATCGGTCCAGCCCGCGCGGCAGAGGGCGGGCGGGTGGCCCATATCGTCACGCTCACCAAGGGTGACCTGCGGGCGGAGTCGGCGTTCACCACCGTGCGCAACACGAAGTCCGGGCGCTGGTACGTGGAGAACATCGACCTCACCGTGCTCCAGCCGTTCTGCAAGGCCTCGGTGCCGCAGTCGCGCCGGATCCCACCGCTCCTCGGCGCGGACGCGGCACGTTAGTTTTCGGTCAGTTCGACCAGGACCCCGCCGGTCGAGGCGGGATGGAGGAAGGCGATCCGCTTCCCCTCCGCCCCCATCCGGGGCTCCTGGTCGATGAGGCGCAGGCCGGCGTCGCGGCACCGGGCCAGCGTGCCGTCCAGGTCGTCGACGCCGAAGCAGATGTGATGGATGCCCGGACCGCGCTTCCGCAGGAACTTCTCGATGGGGGAGCCGGGTTCGTTGGAATGGAGGAGTTCGACGAGGGAGTCGCCGGCCGCGAGGCCCACGATGGAGGCCCCGTCGGAGTCGTCGAGCGGCACCTCGGGCATCCCGAGGATGTCGCGATAGAAGGGAAGGACGCCCGCGAGGGCGTCCACTGCGATGCCGATGTGCGCGATGCGGGTGCCGCGCGCGGAGGACGAGTTCATTTCTTGGCCGATCCGGAGGCGAGGGTGTTCGAGCTCGCTGGGTGACGCCGTAACGTTAGCGCGACGTCGGGGTGCTTGGCACCGCCGCCGTCGGATACCGAGGAGCATCACGCATGTCGAAGACGTTGGCAGTGACGGACGAGTCGTTCGCGTCCGAGGTGGAACAGCACAGCGGCCTCGCGGTCGTGGATTTCTGGGCGACCTGGTGCGGCCCCTGCCGCATGATCGCGCCGATCCTGGAGCAGCTCAGCGAGGAGTTCGCCGGGAAGGTGAAGGTGACGAAGCTGGACGTGGACGCGAACCAGAAGACCGCGATGCGCTTCCAGGTCCGCTCGATCCCGACGCTGCTGTTCTTCAAGGACGGCAAGCTCGTGGATCAGGTGATCGGCGCGGTGCCGAAGCCGGCGCTCGCGGCGAAGTTCGCGCAGCACGCCGCGTGAGGCGCCGGCGGCGCTGATGCCGCACCTGCGCGACGCGCTCCGCTATCCGTACAAGCGGGTCCTGCTCCAGCGGACCCGCTTGGCGTACGTGCACCTGCAGAACCTCCTCACCGACGCCAAGCGGGACCGCTCGGCGCGCGTGTACGGCTACGTCGCCGTCTGGCTCCCCGAGGAGCTCATCACGCTCTACCTCGAGGAGGGGGAGGTGGTGAACGCCACCACCACCGAGGATGGCGTGCGGTTCGAGCCGATCGCGATCAGCGATGCGGTGCACCGGGTGCCCAACTCCGCCGAGTACGGGAGCGTCTGCTTCCACGAGGCGACGGACGAGCTGATGGACCAGATGTACGCGACCCAGACCGGGACGCCCCGTGCCTGGCCCCGCGAGCTCGACCTGTCGAACGTCGACGCGCTGCTCGCGTTCCTGTACGCGACGATGCACGACGGCACGGTGGAGGCGCAGGTGGACGGCGCGGTGCACTACGTGGTGATCGCGAGCGGGAAGCCCGTGCGCGGCTACTTCTCGGACGGCCAGCCCGGAGACCCCGTGGAGCACCTGCGCAGCGTCGTCGCCCCCGTCGGGCACGCCGCGCCCCCGGTCCTCCGCCTCTGGCCGCGCGCCGAGGCGCTCCCCGCGCAGGCGACGCCGGCGCTCATCCAGTCGTACCGGGACCTGATCGTCGCGCTCACGGAACGGATGGGCGCGGTGGGCGTGGCGGATGCGCCGCGCGTGGTGGAGAGCGCCCGGCGGAAGATGGTGAAGCCCTATCCGCTGCTGGAGCGCTTCTCGCCGGCCCTCGCCACCGTGCGCGACCCCGTGGCGGATCCGTCGGTGCTCACGCGCGCGCTCGGCGCATGGGTGGGCGAGGCGCTCGTGGCGGTGGTGCCCGCCGGCGAGGACCCGGCCGCGGTGCTCCGCGAGGTGACATCCGCGCGCCGGCATCTCTACCAGGCGGCCGGCCTGTTCGACGCGCTGCCGTGGAAGATGCAGTGGTGAGCAGGGCCCAGGCGGCGACGCCCGGGACGCTGCACATCGTCAGCACCCCGATCGGGAACCTGGGGGACCTCTCACCGCGGGCGGTGGAGACGCTGGGCGGGGTGGCGGCGATCCTGGCCGAGGACACGCGGCACTCCCGCGTGCTGCTCGACCGCAACGCGATCCGGACACCACTGCTGGCGCACCACGAGCACAACGAGGCGGAGAGCACGCCGGGGTTCGTGGCGCGCCTGCTCGCGGGGGAGTCGCTCGCGCTGATCAGCGACGCGGGCACGCCGCTCCTCTCGGATCCCGGGGCGCGCCTCGTGCGCGCCGCGATCGACGCCGGCGTGCCGGTCTCCCCGGTGCCGGGGCCCTCGGCGCTCCTGGCCGCGCTCGCGGGGGCCGGGCTCGACGCGGAGCGCTTCACGTTCTACGGCTTCCTCGCGCGGAAGGGGAAGGAGCGGGGCGCGACGCTCGCGGCGGTGGTCGCGCTCCCGCACACGGCGGTGCTCTACGAGGCGCCCACGCGCCTCGCGGCGACGTTGCGCGCCCTTGCCGACGCGGGGGCCGGGGAGCGGCAGGCCGTCGTGGCGCGGGAGCTCACCAAGCAGTTCGAGGAGTTCCGGCGGGGAACGGTCCACGAGCTGGCTGCGTACTATGAGGCGCAGGAGCCGCGCGGGGAGATCGTCCTGCTCGTGGAGGGCGCGGCGCCTGTGGTCGCGGACGAGGCCACGCTGCGCGCGCGCGCGGCCGAGCTCCGTGCGTCCGGCATGTCCGCCCGGGATGTCGTGCAGGACCTCATGGAGACCGCGGGCGCGCCGCGGAACCTCGCCTACCGGATCGCCCACGAATGACGCACCGCCCACGTCCGCTGCTCTTCGTCGCCGGTGCCGCGCTCCTGCTGGGTGCGAGCTGGGCGCCTCGCGCGCACGCCCCCGGTACGCTGGCGCCGAGCGCGGAGGCGCCGCGGCTCGCGGTCGCGCGACTCCAGTACGACGGGGACGACTGGTACGCCAATCCCTCGAGCCTCCCCAACCTGATCCGCGCCATCCGCGAGCGGACGACCCTCGCGGTCGACCCGCGGGAAGCGCGCGTGACACTGCTCGACGAGCGCCTGACGGACTATCCGTTCCTGCACCTCACGGGGCATGGTAGCATCAAGCTCAGCGACGTCGAGGTGGTGCGGCTGCGCGAGTACCTGCTGCAGGGGGGCTTCCTGCACGCGGACGACAACTACGGGCTCGACGAGCACTTCCGGCGCGAGATCGCGAAGGTATTCCCCGACCGTCCGCTCGTGGACGTGCCGCTCACCCACCCGATCTACCGCATCGTCTATCCCTTCCCGGAGGGCGTCCCGAAGATCCACGAACATGACGCCAAGCCGGCCCGCGGGTACGGCATATTCATCGGGGACCGGCTGGCCGTCTTCTACTCGCACGAGAGTGACCTGGGGAATGGCTGGGAGGATATCGGCACGTACCCGGACGACCCGCCCGAGGCGCACGAGCGGGCGTTGCGCATGGGCGTGAACCTCTTCGTCTACGCCGTCACGAGCGGGGTGGGGCGATGAGCGTCCTCGACCTGGTGGCACGGGAGGCGCGGCGCGCCGGGCGCGTGGCGTCGGCGGCGGGCGTGGTGCTCCCGGCCGTGGTCGCCCTCGCCATGCTCTCGGGGGGCGCGATGTGGCTCGCGCGCGGGCGGTGGCTGGCGCTCTCGCCGGCGGTGCCCTTCCTGGTGTGGGGCGTCGCGGCCGCGGCGGCGGCGCTGATCGCTCATCGGGTCCGGACGCGACTGGCCGCGCGCGCGCGGCCGGCCGCGGTCGCCCGGGCGATCGAGGACGAACAGCGGCTGCGCCGTGGCCAGCTCACGGGCCTCCTCGAGGTGGCCGAGAGCGGTGGGGTGTTCGCGCAGCGCGCGGCGGAGCGGATCGGGGACTCGCTCGCGGCGGTGGCCGCACGGCCGGCGCCGCGGCACCGGCGGCGCTTCGTGCGCGCGCTCGCCCTCTCCCTCTTCGCGCTCGTGCAGGTGCTGATGCTCGCGGCCGGTTCCTGGAGCACGCGTGCCGACGGGTGGCAGGCGCTCCTGCACCCGATCGACGCCTGGCGTGGCACGCTCCTCCCGGCGCTCGAGGTGGTGGACGCGCCGCGCCGGCTGCCGCGCGGTGCGGCGGCGCGCATCGCGGTCGCCGCCGTCGGTCGGAGCGAGGTCCGCCTCCAGTGGCGCATCACGGGCGGCGGGTGGCGGGACACGCTGCTCACGGTGGACTCCGCGGGGCGCGCCCTGATGCACTTCGCGTCGGTGGACGCGGACCTGGCCCTGGTGGCGGCGGACGGTCGTACGCTGAGCGACACGGCGGTGGTGCGGGTGGTCGACCGCCCCTTCGTGGGCGACGTGACGCTGCGCGCCACCTACCCCGCGTACCTCGGACGGGCGAGTGAGCGCCTAGCGGCGGATGCGCCGCTCCGCATCCCCGAGGGGACGCGGCTGAGCCTCGACGGGCACTCCTCCGAGCCGCTGGCCGCGGTCGCGCTGGTGGCGGGGGGCACGCGGATCGCGCTGCGCAGCGAGGGGACGTCGTTCACCGGGGCCTGGACGCCGGCACGCAGCGAGGTCTGGAACTGGGAGGCGAAGGGGCTCCGGCAGGAGATCGCGGACCTCCCCAGCGCGCTCGAGATCGAGGTGCTGGAGGATTCGGTGCCGCGCGTGGAGATCCTGGCGCCGGTGGGCGAGGTGCTCGTCGGCATGACCGACCGCGTCGGCGTGGAGCTCCTCGCACAGGACGACCACGCCCTGGTCGGCGTCTGGATGCGCCGGTGGGTGGTGGACGCGGCGGGGAAGGCCACGGAGCCGCAGGACTTCCCGCTGAGCGACGTGCGCGAGAGCGAATGGGTGGGCGGGGCGGTGCAGGACCTGGCGCGGCTCCGGCTCGAGCCGGGGGCCACGGTGCACCTGGTCGCGGTGGCGCGCGATGCGGCGCCGGGGGGCGCCGAGGCGCGCGAGGGGCGGAGCCGCACGCTGGTGCTGCGCGTCCCGACCGCCTCGGAGGAGCGCACCGCGGCGCGCGACGCCGGAGAGGCCGCGGTCGCCGCGGCCAACGCCGCCGCCCGCGCCCAGGCGCAACTCGCCGAGAAGACGGAGACCGCGTCGCGCTCGCGGACGGACCGCAACACCGGCGCCCAGCCCAACAGCGCGCAGGGGGGCGAGCAGCCGCGGGACCGCAATGGGATGGCGTACGAGAACGCGGAGCAGGCGCGCGAGATCGCCGAGCAGCAGCGCGCCCTGCAGGAGCGGGTGCAGGGGCTGGAGGAGGCCGCGCGCGAGATGGAGGATCGGCTGCGCAAGGCGGGGGCGCTCGACACGGCGCTCGCCCGGCAGCTGCAGGACGCGCAGCGCCTGCTCCGCGAGGCGATGACGCCCGAGATGGCCGAGGCGCTGGCCAAGCTCGAGGGGTCCACGCAGCAGCTCGACGGGGAGCGCACGCGGCAGTCCCTCTCCGACCTCGCGGCGCAGCAGCAGCGGCTGCGCGAGGCGCTCGAGAAGAGCGCGCAGATGCTCAAGCGCGCCGCACTCGAGGGCTCGATGGAGACCCTCAAGGACGAGGCCCAGGAGCTCGCGGACCAGCAGCGCGAGTTCGCCGACAGCGCCGCGCGCGCCCCGACCGACGCCGAGAAGGCGCAGGCCCTCGCGAACCGCACGCGCGACCTCTCGAAGGCGATCGAGTCGCTCAAGGAGCGGCTCGAGCAGGAGCGCGCGAACACCGGCGCGCAGGGCGCCGAGCGCGCCAGCGACGAGGCGCGGCGCTCGGAGGCGGCGCTCGAGGAGGCGCTCAAGCAGGCGCAGGCCGCGCGCGCCCAGCCCCAGACCGTCACCGAGCGGCAGCGCGCGCAGGCCGGCGCGCAGCAGGCCGCGGAACAGGCGGCGCAGGCGATGCAGGACGCCGCGCAGTCACTGGAGAAGGCGCGGAGCGGACAGGTCTCCGAGTGGAAGGGCGAGCTCACGGACGCGCTCGACCGCTCCGTGCAGGAGATGCTGCAGCTCGCCAAGGAGCAGGACGCGCTCGCCGAGCAGGCGCAGCGGAACCCGAACGATCCCAACCTGCGGAGCCAGCAGGCCGCGCTGCAGCAGGGCGTGCAGACCGCCCAGCAGCGGCTCGAGGAGGAGGGGAAGAAGTCCGCGCTCGTCTCGCCGCGGACGCAGCAGATGATGGACCAGGCGCAGCAGCGCGTGGAGCAGGCGACGCGCGAGGCCGCGCAGGCCCAGCGGGGCCAGCAGTCGCAGGCGATGCAGGAGGCCGCGAACTCGCTCCGGCAGGCCGCGGCCCAGCTCACGCGCGACCGCGAGCGCGCCGCGTCCGCGCAGTCGGCGTCCGGCCTGCCGGAGCTGATGCAGCAGCTGCAGCAGCTCGCGCAGCAGCAGGGCCAGCTGAACGGCCAGATGCAGAGCCTCTTCCCCGGCGGGCAGTCGCAGCAGGCGCGGCAGGATGCGCTCGACCAGGCGGGACGCTCGCAGGCGCGCGAGCTGGCGCGGGCGCAGCGCGAGGTGGCGCGCCAGCTCGACGAGGTCTCCGACGCCGACCCCACGGGGCGCGCGCAGGAGCTGGCACGCGAGGCGCGCCTCCTGGCCCAGGCGCTCGACCAGGGGGCGGTGGACCCCGCCACGCAGGCGCGCCAGGAGCGGCTCTTCCGCCGGATGCTCGACGCGGGCCGCTCGCTCGAGCAGGAGCAGCGGGACGAGACCCAGCGGCGTGAGTCGCGCGCCGCGCGCGGCATCGAGCGCTTCACCCCGGCCGGTGGCCCGGCGCGCGGGAAGGACGCCGAGCGCTACACGGTCCCCACCTGGGAGGAGCTCCGCGGCCTGAGCGCCGAGGAGCGCCGCCTCGTGATCGAGTACTTCCGCCGACTGAACGCCGAGCGCACGCCGTGAGTCGCCGCGGGCTGCGCGCGGTCGCGGCGCTCGTCGCCGCGGCCGTGACGGGGGCGACCCTGGGCGGCGCGCCCCTCCGTCCGCTCGCCGCGCAGGAGGCGCCCGGCACCGCCGCGATCGTCTCGCGCGCGCTCGAACACGAGTCGGCGGGCCGGAACCGCGAGGCGATCGACAGCTGGCGTGCGGCGCTCGCCTCGGGCGTGGTGATCCCGGCGGCGCTCGGCCTCGAGCGCGTCTTCTCCCTGCTCGCGCAGGAGGACTCGCTCCTCGTGATGTTCGACACGCTCGTGCCGCGCTACCCTCGGGAGCTGCAGCTGCGCGCGGCCCAGTTGCGCACGCTGATCACGCTCGGGATGAACACCCAGGCCCAGGTGGAGTTCGGCAAGTGGCGCGCGCTCGCCCCCACGGATGTCGCGCCCTACCGCGAGTACGCGCGCGTGCTGCTCTTCAACAACCGCGCGGCCGCCGCGGACACGGTGCTCCGCCTCGCGACCGAGACCCTCGGCAGCACGCGGGCCCTCGTGCTCGAGACCGCGCAGATGCGCTCGGCGCTCGGCCTCTGGAAGGACGCCGCCGAGTCCTGGCGGGAGGCGATGCGGGACGAGCCGTACTACGAATCCGCCGCGGTCTTCTCGCTCTCGCCCACGCCGCGCGACCTGCGCGACCTCGTGCGGCGGGAGCTCGGCGTGCCGGGCACCCCCCTCGGCGCGCTGCAGGCGCTCGCGCTCCTCGAAGTGCAGTGGGGCGCGCCGCGCGACGGATGGCGGGTGCTCTCGGCGCTCCCGCCCTCGGACACGGTCGTCGCCATCTGGCGGCAGTTCGCCGACGAGGTGCAGCGGGTGCGCGCCTGGGCGGCGGCGCGCGATGCGCTGGGCGCGATCCACCAGGCGCGGCCCGACGGAGCGACCGCCGTGCGGGCCGCGGCGGCCGCGCTCGCGGCGGATGACCCCGTCGCCGGGCTCCGGCTCGCGCGCGAGGCCGCGGCGGCGCTCCCCGACTCGATCGCGCTCGCGGACGCGCTCCCGCTGGAGCTCGACGCGCTCGCCCGCCTGGGCCGCGCGAGCGAGGCCGTGCGGGTGCTCGCGAAGGCGCGCCCCGCGCTCGGCGCCGAGGGCGCGCGGCCGCTCGCGCGCCACATCGCGTGGGCCTGGATCCGCGCCGGGGACGTGGCGCGGGCGCGGGAGGCACTCAAGGACGCGCCGCTCGCGGCGGAGGACGCCGTCTCCGGATGGCTCGCGCTCTTCGACGGCGACCTCGACGGTGCGCGCGTCGCCCTGCGCAACTCCGAGAACCCGGGGCAGGACGTGATCTCCGCGCTCTCCCTGCTCAACCGCACGCGCGAGTCGCGCAGCGCGGCGATCGGCCAGGCCTTCCTCGCCCTCGCCAAGGGGGACTCCGTGCAGGCCGCCCAGCGTTTCGAGCGCGCCGCCGCCGACCTCGCGGACGCGGCCCCGCTGCTCCTCGCACTCGCGGCAAGGATCGAGACCGCGCGCCGGGACGAGGAGCGATCCCTCACGCTCTGGAAGCGCGTGGCCGCCGAGCATCCGGAGTCGCCGGAGGCCGCGGAGGCGGACCTCGAGTGGGCGCGCGGGCTGCGGCGGCGCGGGGACATCCCGGGTGCGCGGGAGCGCCTCGAACACCTTATCCTGACATATCCTTCGAGCGCGCTCGTTCCCCAGGCGCGCCGTGAACTCGACACCCTGCGCGTGGGCGCGGTCTCATGAGAGTCGTCCGGATCGACCCGAGGAAGCTGGCTCGCGGTGTCGCGCGCGCGTGCGCGATCGCCGCGCTCGCGGCCGCGTCGGCGGCGGCGCTCGCGCGTCCGGCGCATGCCCAGCACCTCCTCGTCCCGATGGACGACGCGCAGACCAACCACCTGAAGGCGTACGGCCTCACCTTCGGCGCGATCGGCGACGGCGCGCGCAGCGAGTGGCTGCTCAACTACCGCGGCGGGAGCTTCCTCCTCCCGGACCTCCCCGCGCTGCGGCGGCAGGCGGCACTCGCCGGGGTGAGCTTCGAGGCGGTGGACGGCGCACGGCTCGTCGCGCTGCGCCGCGAGATCGCCGAGGGGAACATGGACGCGGTGCCGCTCGAGAAGGCGCCGCGCATCGCCGTCTACACGCCACCCGACGCGCCCCCCTGGGACGACGCGGTGACCCTCGCCCTCGTCTATGCGGGGATCAAGTACACCTCGATCTGGGACGACGACGTCCTCGACACGGACCTCTCGCAGTTCGACTGGATTCACCTGCACCACGAGGACTTCACGGGGCAGCAGAACAAGCTCTTCCTCGGCTTCCGCGACGCGCCCTGGTTCGTGCAGGCGCGCGAGCGCGACCTCGCCACCGCGCGCCGCCACCGCCTCGCGGACATCCCCGCACTTAAGAAGGCCGTGGCCGACCGGCTGCGGGGCTTCGTCGAGCGGGGCGGGTTCCTCTTCGCGATGTGCGGGGCCACCGAGACGCTCGAGCTCGCGATCGCCGGCAAGGATGTCGACATCGCCGGCCCGTACTCGGACGGCTCGGCGATGGACCCCGATGCGGACGCGAGGATGGACTGGTCACGCACCTTCGCCATGCAGGGCGCGCGCCTCGAGATGGCCGGCGGCGTGAATGCCATGAGCGACATCGACGGGCACCAGGTGAACGTCCCCTCGCGGCGGCAGCCGCTCGGCACCTTCACGCTCTTCGGCTTCTCGGCCAAGTTCGACCCCGTCGCCACGATGCTCGTGCAGGACCATCGCACGGTGATCCGCGACTACTACGGGGTGACGACCTCGTTCGCGCGGAAGGTGCTCAAGCCGGGCGTGACGATCCTCGCGCACGAGGAAGGAGCGCCCTGGGTGAAGTACATCCACGGCAGCTACGGCCGCGGGTCCTGGACCTACCTCGGCGGGCACGATCCCGAGGACCCGCAGCACAACATCGGTGCGCCGCCGACCGACCTCTCGCTCCATCCCAACTCGCCGGGGTACCGGCTGATCCTCAACAACGTCCTCTTCCCGGCCGCGAAGAAGAAGCCGCTGAAGACCTGATGGCGGGTCGCGGCGCGCCACCGGCGGGCGAGGCCGCGGCGGACGCGCGGCGCGCGCCGAGCGCCCGCGACCCGCACGGGGAGACCTCACGGATCGCGAGCGGCGCGGCGGCCGCGATCCGCTCCGCCATCCGGCTCGCCGGGGGCCGCGAGGTCTGCTTCGTCTGCACTTCGGACGCCGAGGGGGTGGTGCAGACCGCCCGTGTCGCCGCGCGCGGCGACGTGCGGAGCGTGCTCGCGCTGCCCGGGTTCGCGAACCGCGGCGAGCTCCTGCTGCACAACCACCCCAGCGGATGGCTCGAGCCCTCGGGCGCCGACCTCGAGGTGGCCGCGCGCCTCCACGACGACGGCATCGGCTTCGCGATCATCGACAACGAGGCCTCGCGGCTCTACGTGGTGGTCGAGGTCCCGGCGCCGAAGCCGCGCGTGGAGCTCGCCCCCGGGGACGTCGCCGGCGTGCTCGGCCCCGGCGGGCCGGTGGCGCGGGAGCTCGGCCGGTACGAGGACCGCCCGAGCCAGCGCGAGATGGCACGGCTCATCGCCCAGCTCTACTCGCGCGGTGGCGTGGGGCTGATCGAGGCCGGCACGGGCGTCGGCAAGTCGCTCGGCTACCTCGTGCCCGCGCTGCGCTGGGCCGCCGAGAGCGGGGAGCGGACCGTGGTGAGCACGAACACCATCACGCTCCAGGAACAGCTCACGGGGAAGGACCTCCCCTTCCTGGAGACGGCGCTCACGGACCAGAAGGTCCGCTTCGCCCTGCTCAAGGGGTGGCGCAACTACCTCTGTCTCCAACGGCTCGAACAGGCGCGGCTGCAGGCGCCGGCGCTCTTCGACGAGGGGGCCACCGACGAGCTCGCGATGCTCGAGGCGTGGGCCGAGCGCACCACGGATGGCTCGCTCGCCGACCTGCCGACGCCGCCGCGGCACGAGGTGTGGGACGAGGTGGCCGCCGAGGGGGACCTCTGCACGCGGCTCCGGTGCCCGCACTTCGACGTTTGCTTCGTGTTCAAGGCGCGCCGCTACGCGGCGCAGGCCGACGTGGTGGTGGTGAACCACCATCTCCTCATGGCGGACGTCGCCGTGCGCCGCGCCTCGCAGCGCTGGGACGAGGCGGCCGTGCTCCCGGCGTACAAGCGCCTGATCGTGGACGAGGGGCACCACCTCGAGGACGCCGCGGCGGCCCACCTCGGGCAGAGCGTCTCGCGGCGGGGGCTCGAGCGGCTCTTCGCGCGGCTCGAACGCCGTGGCAAGGGACTCCTCCCGGCGCTGGAGCGCGCGCTCGGGCGCAGCACCGACCTCCTCAGCGTGGCGAGCCTCGACCTGGTGCAGGCGCGGCTCGTACCGGCGCTCGCGGCCGCACGCGAGAAGAGCGCGCTCCTCTGCGACCTGCTCACGTCGTGGGTCGGCGCGCAGCGGGAGCACCAGGTGCGGCTCACCGAGAGCTTCGACGACGACCCGATCTGGCGCGCCGGACTCGGCGCCGCACTCGACGACCTGCTCGCCGAGGTGGAGCTGCTCAGCGACGGCCTGCGGATGGTGCGCGAGCGCCTGGAGACGGACGAGCGGCGCGCCGAGGAGCTCGCCCCGCTGCTCAACGAGGTGCGCGGCGTCGCGCGGAGGCTGCAGACCTCCGGGGAGGCGCTGCGGGCGGCACTCCGGCCGGCGAGCAGCGGGCCGCCGCGGGTGCGCTGGCTCGAGATGCGGGGCGGGGAGGGGAACGTGGGGGCCACCGCCGTCCCGCTCGACCTCGCGCCGGTGCTGCGCGAGGACCTCTTCCGGCGCGTGGAGACGGCGATCGTGACCAGCGCGACGCTCGCGGTCGGCGACGGATTCCAGTTCATGACGCAGCGGCTGGGACTCGATGACGAGGCGCTCGAGCCGATCACGGCATCCCTCGCCTCGCCGTTCGACTACTCGCGGCAGGCGATGCTGGCGATCCCGAGCGACTTCCCCGCGCCGAACGCGGACGGCGCGGGGCACCTCCGCCGCACGCTGGAGGCCGCGGAGGACCTCGTGACCTTCGCGGGAGGCGGCGTGTTCTGCCTCTTCACGAGTCACCGCGACGTGAAGGAGGCCGCGCGCACCCTGCGTGAGAAGGGGATCGCCGGCCGGCACCTGCTGCTGGTGCACGGCGAGGCGCCGCGGGACGACCTCCTCCGCCGCTTCCGCGACCACGGAGATGCCGTGCTGATCGGCACGGCGAGCTTCTGGGAGGGCGTGGACGTGCCCGGGCGTGCGCTCCGCGGGCTGCTGCTCGCGAAGATCCCCTTCCGCGTTCCCTCGGAGCCGATCACGGCGGCGCACTGCGAGGCGCTGGAGGCGGAGGGGAAGGACGCGTTCCGCGAGTACATGATCCCGCACGCCGCGCTGCGCCTCAAGCAGGGATTCGGTCGCCTGATCCGCACCGCCACCGACCGCGGCGCCGTGGTGATCTGCGACCCGCGCGTGGTAACGAAGTCCTACGGGCGGCGTCTGATCGAGGGACTCCCCCCGGCGGCGCGGATCCAGGGGCCCTGGGTGATGCTGCGGGACGAGCTCGCGGCGTTCTACCGGCAGACCGATTCCACCCTGACGGGGTAGATTGAGAGGATGACACGTCCAGGAAAGGTGGTCTGCGTCGGCCGCAACTATCGCGAGCACGCCAAGGAGATGGGGAACGAGGTGCCGACCACGCCGCTGGTCTTCCTCAAGCCTCCGTCGTGCGTTGTCGCCTCCGGCGACGCGATCGTCCTCCCGAACGGGATCGGCCGCGTGGACTTCGAGGGGGAGATCGGGTTGGTGATCGGCAAGCGGCTGCGGAAGGCGTCGCCGGCCGAATGCGCCGCAGGGATCCGCGGGGTCGTGGCAGTGAACGACGTGAGCGCGCGCGACCTCCAGAAGAGCGACCCGCAGTGGTGGCGGGCGAAGGGGTACGACACCTTCGGGCCGATCGGGCCGGAGCGGGCCGGAACGCCCGACCTCTCAGCGCTCGAGGTGGTCTCGCGAGTAAACGGTGTGGAGCGCCAGCGGGGTCATAGCAGGGACATGATCTTCCCGATCGCCGACCTGCTGGCCTTCATCACGTCGGCCATCACGCTGGAGCCGGGTGACGTGGTGGCGACGGGGACGCCGGAAGGCGTTGGTCCTCTCAAGGCGGGAGATGAGGTGGAGATCGAGGTCGTGGGGTGGAGCACGGTGAGGAACCGGGTGGTGGCGGACGCGTGACGCCACGGCACCGCTGGCGCCTGCAGCCGACGGACCGCGCAGACCCGCGGGCCTCGGTCGCGGCGTTCGCGCTCCAGCTCACGCTGATCATCCTGATCGTGCCGACGCTCCTCGTCCCGATCGCGTTCGATTTCCTGCGCGACGATGCGGGGCGCGCGGTGACGCCCGAGAAGATCAGCTTCATGGTGGCGGTCCCCTCGGGCCCGACGACGCAGGAGGCGCCGAAGGCGGGGGGTGACGGACGGGCAGCGTCCGAGGATCCGACGCCTGCGGCGCCGATCGTCGCACCCACGGCGGTGCCGAGCTCGGTGCCGGCGGCGCCCGCGGGCCCGCCGCGCGCGGACCCGGGCGGCGTCGGCCCGCTCGTCGGCGGGGGTGGCCCCACGCTCGGCATCCGGCCCTCCTTCAACGACCGGCGGCTCTGGGCCTCCCCCTCGGACATCGTGCTCGCGCCCGACCTCCCGATGACGCGCGCGGACTCGCTCCGCTCGGTGCTCCAGGCGACCGCCGAGGCCTATGTGGACTCGATGGTGCGCGCGAACCCGCAGGGACGCCGTCCCGGCGACTGGACCTTCGAGCGCGGCGGGAAGAAGTACGGCATCGACCCGATGTTCATCCGGCTCGGCGACTTCTCGATCCCGACGGCGCTGCTCGCGCTGCTCCCGATGAACGTGCAGGCGAACCCCGTCGCGCAGGAGCGCGCCCTGCGCCTCACCTCGATGCGCAACGAGATCATCGAGCAGGCGGAGCGGAGGGCGCGCGACGACGACTTCTACGCGGCGGTGAAGGCGCTCCGCGAGCGGAAGGAGAAGGAGCGGCGCGAGGCGGCGGAGGAGAAGAAGGCCGAGGCCGTCATCCCGCCGCGTCCGTAGCGTCCGCGTCGCGCATCCCGCCGGGTGCGCGGATCACGCCGGCGAGCGGCCCCAGGATCTCGAAGTCGTCGGTCGGCCCCACCTCGATGTCCTCCACGCCGGGCGCCGGGGCGCGCAGCACGATCGTCGCGCCGCGGCGCTCGAGCGCGCGGACCAGCACCGCGAAGCCGATCCGCGCCACCACCGGCGCCTCGTCGCGTGCGCGGGCGCTCGGGTGCACGAGCAGCAGGTCCCCCTCGAGGATCCCGTGGGCCGGCGCATCCTCGATGAGCGCGCGGATGAGGTAGACGTCGTCCCCCGGCAGGAGCGTGCGGTCCAGCGTCAGGTGCTCCTCCACCACGAAGCCGCCCTCAGGGCCGGGACGCACCACGGGTACGGGCTGCGTGCCGCTCCCGCCCGCGAACCCCTCGATCACCACTCCGCGCGACCGCCCGGGGGTCCGTCGGATGTACCCCTTCGCCTCGAGCGACCCGAGCAGGTCGGCGACCGTCTTGGTGGACGGGATCCGGAATTGCCGCGCGATCTCGCGCACGCTCGGCTGGAAGGTGTGTTCCGCGAGGAAGTCGATCAGGAAGCGCCAGAGCTTCCGCTCGACCGCGGTGAGGGGGGCGCGGGGGGCCTCCACTCAGCCGGCGCCGCCCGCCATGCCCGCGAGGTGCCGCTCCGCCTGCGCGATCCGCGCGAGCGTGCGCTCGCGGCCGAGCGCGACCATCACGTCGAAGATCCCCGGGGAGACGCCGAGTCCGGTGAGCGCGACGCGGAGCGGCTGGAAGATCTTCCCTCCGCCGACACCCTTCGCGTCCGCGAGCGCACGCAGCGACTCCTCCATCGCGGCCGGCTCCCAGGGGCCGAGCGCGGCGAGGGTCTCGCGCGTGGCCGCGAGAAGCGGGCCCACCACGGCGGGCTCCTTCCACTGCTTGGCGACCGCCTCCGCCTCGTACTCGATCTCGTCACGGAAGTAGGGGCCGGCCTGCCGCACGATGTCGTCGAGCAGGCGGGAGCGCACGCGGAGCAGGTCCAGGAGCGCGAAGTACCACGCCCGGCGCGCCGCGAGGTCCGCGGCGGTCGCGAGGCCGGCCTGCACGAGGAGAGGGGTGACGCGCGGCTCGAGCTCCGCGAGCGGGACGCGCGAGAGGTGCTGGCCGTTCATCCACTCGAGCTTCTTGGGGTCGAAGACCGATGCCTTGCGCAGCAGGTTGTCGGTGGAGAACGCCGCGACGAGCTGGTCGAGGGTCATCACCTCCTCGAACTCCCCGCCCGGCGACCAGCCGAGGAGCGCGAGGAAGTTGACCATCGCCTCGGGCAGGATGCCCATGTGCTCGTAGTCGCCGACCGCGGTGGCCCCGTGGCGCTTGGAGAGCTTCTTCCCATCCGTGCCGTGGATCATCGGCAGGTGGGCGAAGCGCGGCAGGGGCGCGCCGAGCGCCTGGTAGAGGAGGATCTGTTTCGGCGTGTTGGAGATGTGGTCGTCGCCGCGCATCACGAGCGTCACGCGCATCGCGATGTCGTCGGAGACCACGGCGTGGTTGTAGATCGGCGTGCCGTCCGAGCGGAGGATGACGAAGTCCTCGATGTCCTTGTTCGGGAAGGCGATCCGGTCGTGCACGAGGTCGTCCCAGGCGGTCTCCCCCTCGGGGACGCGGAAGCGGATCACGCAGGGCATGCCGGCGGCCACGCGCCGCTCCACCTCGGACGCCGCGAGCTCGTCGCAGCGCCGGTCGTACTTGAAGGCGCTCTTCTCGGCGGCGGCCTCCTTGCGGCGCTCGTCGAGTTCCTCCGGCGTGCAGAAGCAGCGGTACGCCTTGCCGCTCGCGAGCAGCGCCTCGGCGTCGCGCTGGTGGCGCTCGAGGTTGGCGCCCTGGAAGACGACCTCCTCGTCCCAGTCGAGGCCGAGCCACTTCAGGCCGTCGAAGATCGCCTTGGTGGAGTCCTCGGTGGAGCGCGCCTTGTCGGTGTCCTCGATCCGGAGGAGACAGGTGCCGCCGGTGCGGCGCGCGAGGAGCCAGTTGAAGAGCGCGGTCCGCGCCCCGCCGACGTGGAGATAGCCGGTGGGGGAGGGAGCGAAGCGCAGGCGGGGCGGGGCGGACTCGGTCATCGGAATGGATGCGGATGGGACGCGAACGGGCCCGCCGGCAGGATCACACCGGCGGGCCCGCGCGACGGAGACGGAGGGATTCGAACCCTCGATACAGGTATAACCCCGTATAACGGTTTAGCAAACCGCCGCCTTCAGCCTCTCGGCCACGTCTCCCTGGGGGCGCAACACGTGCTGGAGCAGACCTGAATCTCGCCCGACGGACAGGGTGAATCAAGGCGACGGTTTCCCCGCGCGCGCGCCGGTCGTCGGCAGCGTGCCGCCCCGTCCCTGCCGTCCCGTCCCTGCCGCCCCTCGCCCGAACGTCCATGACCCGGCCGTGCCACTCGCAGGTTGCTGCACTCTCTCTACCGACCGCGACGCCCCGCAGGATTCGGAGCGCGCCGGTGCCGCTCGCACTGGCCAAGGTCGCGCGGTCCCTGGTCATCCTCGCCCTTCTCACCGCGTGCGGCGAGGAGCCGCTCAGCGAAAGGGCCGCCTCACCCTCTCCCGCGGCCGACGTGGACTTCTGCGAGGGCATCCACCGCGACTCCACCCTCCGCCTCTCGGACCAGCTCCGGCCGGTCGCCGCGCAGATGGCGCTGCGCACCGGGGTGTACGTCCTCGAGGAGGGCGCCGGGTCGATGATCGCCCGCGCCTGGCTGAGCGAGTACGCCGAGCGGTCGATCGACGTGCAGTACTTCATCTTCTCGGCGGACAACGTCGGCTTGATCGCCGCGGACTACCTGCTGCGCGCGGCCGAGCGGGGCGTGAAGGTCCGCATGCTCGTGGACGACGTGCTGATCGACGCGGACGGCGAGGAGCTCCTCTCCCTCGACGCGCACCCGAACCTCGAGATCCGGATCTACAACCCGAACCTGAACATCGGGAAGAGCCTGCCGGGCAAGCTGTTCAGCCTGGCGACCGACTTCCGCGGCGCGAACCAGCGGATGCACAACAAGACCTTCACGGTGGACGGGCAGGTGGTGATCACCGGCGGGCGGAACATCGCCGACGAGTACTTCGACTTCGACCACGCCTACAACTTCCGGGACCGCGACGTGCTGCTGCTGGGCGGCGTGGTGGGCGACGTGCAGCGCTCGTTCGATGAGTTCTGGGCGGACTCGCTCAGCCGGCCCGTGTCGGAGCTGGTGGCGCGGCCGAGCGCCGCCGACGCGGCGGTCCGCGCCGCCGACCTCGAGCGCTTCGCCTGGTTGCACCGGTACGCCTGCGACCCGGCGAACTACTGGCCGCAGGTGCGCGCGCAGCTCGAGGAAATCCCGCGCGCGTTCGAACGGATCCAGGCCAGTGGCGCGCTGCAGTGGATCGACAGCGTCCAGTACGTGACCGATGCGCCGGGGAAGAACGACGGCCGCTCCGGGCTGGGTGGCGGCGGTGCGACCACCGACGCCCTCGCGGCACTCGTGCGCGGCGCGCGCACCACCCTCGACATCCAGTCGCCCTACCTCGTGACCACCGAGGTCGGGCGGTCCCTGCTGCGTGAGGCCGTGCAGCGCGGCGTGCGGGTGCGGATCCTCACCAACAGCCTCGCCTCCACCGACAACCTCGAGGCGTTCAACGGCTACCAGCGGGATCGCGAGGCGCTGCTCCGCGACGGCGTGCGCATCTTCGAGTTCCGCCCGGACGCCGCGGTGCGCCGCACGATCATGGACGGCGCGCTGCAGGAGACGCTCGACTACGCACCCGTCTTCGGCCTGCACGCGAAGTCGATGGTGATCGACGGCGAGATCACGGTGATCGGGACGTTCAACATGGACCCGCGGAGCGCGAACCTGAACACGGAGTGCGTCACCGTGATCCACTCGGCGCGGATCGCCGAGGGCGTGCTGCGGGGGATGGAGGCGGAGTTCGCGCCGGAGAACGCGTGGGAGACGACGCTCGCGTCGAACCCCGATGGCCACGCGGGGTGGCGGAAGCGGGTCAGGGCGTGGACGCGCGGCGTGGTGCCGAAGCGGATCCTCTAGGCATCGCGCGGGTGCCGCTGACCGATCGGCGGGTCAGCTCGGCAAGCGGAGGGCACAGGATTCGAACCTGTAAGTCCTTGCGGACGGCGGTTTTCAAGACCGCTGCATTAGCCATTCTGCCAGCCCTCCGAGGGACCTGGTTCCCGAATATACACGGTTCGCCTCGCGGCTTACCCGTCACGCCCGCGCTCCAATCCCGACAGGAGTTGACGGGATTCTAAGCGCTCGTTATATTCTACATGAGAATCGTTATCGTTCGCAGAACGCTAAGCATAACATGTTGCCTGTCAAGATGTTATGCGTTCTCATATCCCTCTGGTACCGCTCACGTGACGCGCCGCCACATCGCGATCGACTCGCTCGCCCTGCTTCTCACCTTCGGCCTCTCCGCCGGCCTGAATGCGCAATCCTCGGTGAGTGGCCAAGTCCTCCAGCGCGAGTCGGGCGCGCCGATCATGGGTGCCGAAGTCCTCGTGGTCGGTGCCGCCGCCCGGGCTCGAACCGACTCCCTCGGACGATATCGCATCGCGGGACTCGCTCGAGGGCGCTACGAGTTCGAGGCGCGTTCGATCGGCCGCTCGCTCGGCCGGCACACGGTGATCGTGGACGGCGAGGCCGTGGACGGACTCGACTTCGTCCTGGCCCCCGCCGCCCCGGAGCTCGCCGGCGTGACGGTCATCGGCGCGGCCACCGATGCGCTCGCGCGCGTGCCGGGCTCCGCGCGCGTCATCGACGAGCGCGCGCTGCGCGCGCTGCAGCCGCGTTCCGCGAACGACGCGCTCCGCACGGTCTCCGGCGTGCACGTGCAGGAGGAGGAGGGGGCGGGCTTGCGCGCCAACATCGGCCTCCGCGGCCTCGACCCCGACCGCAGCCGGAGCGTGCTCGTCCTCGAGGACGGGGTCCCCGTCGCGCTGGCCCCGTACGGCGAGCCGGAGCTCTACTACTCGCCGCCGATCGACCGGATGTCGCGCGTGGAGGTCCTCAAGGGGAGTGGCTCGATCCTCTTCGGGCCGCAGACGGTCGGCGGCGTGGTGAACTACGTGACCGCGGACCCGCCGGCGCTGCGGCGGACCGAGCTCGAGGTGCGCGGCGGCGGCAGCGGCTCGAGGTTCGCCCGCGCCACCGTCGGCGGGACCAGGGGCCGCACCGGCGCGATCCTGACGGCCTTCGACCGCTCCGCCCAGGACCTGCAGGGACTGCACTACGGGATCCGCGACGCGACCGGCAAGGTCGTGGTCCGCACCTCCGCCGGTGACTTCGGGGCCAAGCTCAGCCTCTACGACGAATCGTCGAACGCCACGTATGTCGGGCTCACGGATTCGCTCTTCCGCGCCGCGCCACGCATGCACCCGGCTCCCGACGATCGTCTCGCGATCGCGCGCCAGGCCGTGACGCTCTCGCACGAGATCGGCACCGGCGCGACGGCACTCCGCACGGTGGCGTACGCCTACCACACGACGCGGGACTGGGAGCGCCGCGACTACACCTATGGTCCCACGGGCGGCACGCTGGTCTTCGGCAGCGGCACGGGCGCCCGGAACAGGAGCTTCGACGTCGCCGGCGTGGAGCCGCGATTCCGCTCGCTCTGGACGGCCGGCGGGATCACCTCGGACCTCGACCTCGGCGCGCGCTACCACCGGGAGCAAGCGCGCGACCGCTACCTGACGACCACGGCGCCCGGCGCGGTGCCGGGGGTCCGCGACGACGAGCGGCGCGCCGGGGAGGCGTTCTCGGTCTGGGTGCAGAACCGGTTCGCGCTCGCGCCGGGGCTCGACGTCACGCCGGGGCTCCGCGCCGAGCATTTCCGATTCGAGCGACGGATCCTCCGCACGCGGGTGCGGCGCTCGGACGGGACCACCACCACGCGCACGCCGGAGGATGTCGACATCCGGAGCGGCGACGACGTCAGTGAGCTGATCCCGGGCATCGGGGCCACCTGGTCGCCCCGTCCGCTCGTCACCGTGTTCGCGGGCGCGCATCGCGGGTTCGCGCCCCCGCGCACGAAGGATGCGCTCATCTACGCCGACGCCACGCTCGCGCCGTCCGCGCAGGTGCCGGACCCGGTCTCACTCCAGTTGGACGCCGAGCGCAGCTGGAACTACGAGCTGGGGGTGCGGGCGGCGGTGACGCCCTTCGCGACGGTGGAGCTCACGACCTTCCGCCTCGACTTCACGAACCAGATCATCGAACCCTCACTCTCGGCCGGCTCCGCTGCGGCCGCGGCGCTCGCGAATCAGGGCGCTACGCGCCACGAGGGTGTCGAGATCGGTGGACGCGTCGACCTGGGGCGATGGGGACAGCGCCCGTACACGCTGGCGCTGGAGGGGAACCTCACGCTCGTGGACTCCCGGTTCTCGGCGGACCGGTTCCTCCGGCAGGGGAGCGACACCGTCAACGTGCGCGGCAACCAGCTTCCCTATGCCCCGCGGCAGCGCGCCCACGCGGCGCTCGTCTTCGACCATCCGGGCGGGCTCGAGGCGCGCGTGGATGCGACCTTCGTGGGCGCCCAGTTCACCGACAACTTCGAGACGCGGGCGGGCTCGGCCAACGGGCGCATCGGGCGCATCCCGCCGCTGCGGCTGATCGACGCCGCGATCTCGCACGCGCTGCCCGGACTGCCCGGGGTCCGCGCGAGCGCCGCGGTCAAGAACATCGAGGGGCGCGCGGCGATCGCCTCCCGCAGGCCCGAGGGGATCAAAGTGACGAGCCCGAGACTCGTGAGTCTCGGGCTCGTCTGGAGCTTCTGAGCCGGGCTCCGTTCAGGGCCGCGTCGGCATCAGGGCCGGATCGGCACCGCCTTCGTCGCGATCGAGTCCCCGCTCTGGATCGGCGGG
The DNA here is from genome assembly GCA_011525845.1 of Gemmatimonadaceae bacterium. GTDB lineage: Bacteria > Gemmatimonadota > Gemmatimonadetes > Gemmatimonadales > Gemmatimonadaceae > Pseudogemmatithrix. Next base: position 140,377 of record WYBP01000008.1, read on the forward strand.
GGCGGCGCGATCTCGCCCGCGATGTCGCCGAAGCGCATCGCCAGCGCCACCTGACGGACGGTCTCGATGGTGCTGTCCGCCTTGGCCTGGAAGCCGGCGCGCACCGAGGCCTCCGCCGTGGCGATCCCCGTGCTGACGATCAGGTAGGGGATGCCGCGCGAGGGCGCGTCGACCCAGTCGCCCTTCCGGATGAGTGAGGCCGGTGCCTTGTACTCGTCCCAGAGCGCCTGGGAACGGGCCACGTCCACGTAGCCCTCGCCGGGTACGCGCTGGATGTTGTCCGACAGGCGCACGCTGTCCGGCATGAGCTTCCGCGCGTGCCCCTGCATCACGACGTACGCGCTCAGGCCGAGTTGCTCGGCGAGGTCCGCCGAGGTGCGGCTGAAGTGGATGGCGCGCGTGTCGTTGTCGTTGATCATCCGGAGGACGAGGATGTCCGCCCGCGTGATGAACCCCGGCTGGATGATCGCGTGGATGTTCCCCTTGGTGAACTTCTGCGCCACGCGCAGCTCCTGTCCGAGCGGCAGCGCGTCGGCCTCGGCGAACGACATCTTGAGCACCGGTCCGGCCGGCTTGGGCCAGGTCTTCCCGCGCCAGACCGAGGGTCCGGCGAGCGAGTCATACTCGAACACGGGGCGGCGGATCATCTGCCGCGTGTACCAGTCGGTGTTGAGCAGCGAGGTGTTGGCGACGGTGACGTCCTTCCGCACCCCGAGCACCTCCTGCGCGTACCAGAGCGGGAAGGTGTCGTTGTCGCCGACGGTGACGAGGATCCCGTACGGCTCCACCGAGTTCAACATGTCGATCGCGAAGTCGGCGGTGTCGGTCTCGCCGGCGCGCGAGCTGGCCTGCCAGTTCCCGAAGAGGGGGACGAAGGCGATCGCGAGCACGGGGGTGGCGAGGAGCCAGCTACGCGTGGTCGGCAGGTCGAAGTGCTCGGTGCCCACCTTCACGCGCTCGCTGCCGAGGAGCACGGCGATGGACTCCCAGACGTAGGTGAGCCCGAGCGCGGCCCAGACGCTCCACGCCGAGAAGCTCCAGAGGAAGAAGTAGTCCCGGTCGCGGACCTCGCGGTCGACCCGGTCGGCGAGCTCCGGCGCCTGCGAGGCGCCGTACTTGAAGTTCAGGTAGTAGATCAGCACCAGCGTCAGCGTGAGCATCAGCGGGCCGAAGTACGCGAAACTTCGAGGGTCGCGCTTGTAGTGCACCCAGCCGCCGAAGAGGCCGAGCAGGAGGAAGACGGAGGCCAGGGTGAACTGCAGGCGCGGCTGCTCGCCGTGCGCGTCGCGGAGCCACTGCCACTTGAAGTAGAGCCACCACATCCCGACCTGCGCCGTGAAGGGCGCCTGGCGCGTGGCGAGGTCGGGCTTGCCGTACTGGCCGCGATTGAAGTTGTACATGAAGGCGTCGTACGTGCCCTTGGAGAAGGTGCACGAGAAGCCGATGCCCTCGCGGCAGGCGGTCGGCTCGCCCTCGTTGATCGCGGGGAAGTGCGCGGCGCGGATGGGCTGCGTGGCGAACGAGCTCCCGCCGACGAAGACCGCCGCGGCCAGCACGAGGATGAACTTCCAGCGGAGCAGGGTGGCCGGCTTGCGGATGAGGACCGCGATCGCGATGGCGGGCACCGCGAGCAGGCCGGCCATGTGGTTCGCGTACCCGAGGCCGCAGAGGTAGGCCACGAGGACGAGGATCCTGTCGGCCTTGGGGCTGTCCGGGAAGTCGCACCAGCGCACCGTGAGCCAGGAGCAGATCGCGAGGCCCAGGAGGGAGACGGTGTAGACCTTTTCGTTCACCACCGACTGGCTCCAGACGGTGAACGCCGTGGCGCCGATCAGGACGGCGAGCGAGCCGCCGGCGATCCGCTGCCAGCGCTTCTCGAACCACCCCACCAGCACGCGCTCGGTGATCAGGAACCACATCCCCGCGCTCACCGCGCTCGAGATCGCGGCGAGGAGGTTGATCCGCATCGCGACGGTCGGGGCGATCGGGAGGATCGACGCCACGCGCCCGATGAGGACGAAGAGCGGGTTCCCCGGCGGGTGCGGGAGCCCCAGCGTGTACGCTGCGGCGATGTACTCGCTCGTGTCCCACATCGCCGTCTCGGGGGAGAGGGTGATGAGGTAGAGGAGGAACGTCAGTCCCCCCGCGATGCCGGCGGCGAGGTAGGACGGGCGATAGTCGAGTTCAGCGGCCATCGGGGCTGGGTCTGGAGTGGATCGCGTAAGCTATGAACTGCGGGGGGGAGGTGGGAGGTGTGAGGGGTGAGGCATGATGGGCGGCAGTCGTCGACCTCCCACCTCCCATCTCACACCCTTCTAGTGCCGGAAGGTCCGCTGCCCGGTGAACACCATCGCCATGCCGTGCTCGTCCGCGGCCGCGATCACCTCCTCGTCCCGCACCGAGCCTCCGGGCTGGACGATCGTACGTACCCCCGCCTGCGCGGCCTGGTCCACGCCGTCGCGGAAGGGGAAGAAGGCGTCCGAGCCGAGGGCGGCGCCCGCGGTGTCGTGCCCGGCGCCCCGCGCCTTGTGCACCGCGAGGAAGGCGGCGTCCACGCGTGACATCTGGCCGGCGCCGATCCCGATGGTCGCGCCGTCGCGCGCGAGCACGATCGCGTTCGACTTGACGCTCGCCACCGCGCGCCAGGCGAAGAGGAGGTCCTTGAGCTCGGCCGAGGTCGGCTGGCGCCTCGTCACGACCTTCCAGCCCGCGTCGTCGAGGAATCCGGCGCCCCGCTCCTGCACGAGGAGGCCGCCGCGCACGCCCTTGAGGTCGAGCGAGTGTCCGCGCTCCGTTGCCGTCCCCTCCAGCACGCGGAGGTTCTTCTTCGCGCTCAGCACCTCGAGCGCCTCCGGCGCGAACTCGGGGGCCACGACGCACTCCACGAAGAGCGAGGCCACCGCCTGCGCACTCGCCTCGTCCACCTTGCCGGAGAAGGCGATGACGGATCCGAACGCCGAGACCGGGTCGCAGGCGAGCGCCTTCTGGTACGCCTCGAGCGGCGTGCCGCCCGTGGCGAGCCCGCAGGGGGTGGTGTGCTTCACGATCGCGCAGGCGGTCTCGGTCCCGAAAGGCGCGATCGCGAGCATCGCCCCCTCGAGGTCGAGCAGGTTGTTGAACGAGAGTTCCTTGCCTCCATGCTGCCGGAGCGCGCCGAGCCCGGAGTCCGCGCCGTCGCGGTAGAAGGCGGCGGCCTGCCCGGGGTTCTCGCCGTAGCGGAGCGTCTGGGCGCGCTCGAAGCTCAGCGTGAGCCGCTCGGGGAAGCGCTCCCCGCGCTGGGCTGCGAACCAGGACGCGATCGCCGCGTCGTACGCCGCCGTGTGTGCATACACCTTCTCGGCGAGCCCGCGCCGCAGTTCGAGCGCGTCGCCACCGTTGGCGAGCGCCTCGAGCACGCGGGTGTAGTCGGCGGGGTCCACCACCACCGTGACCGACGCGAAGTTCTTCGCCGCGCTCCGCAGCATGCTCGGGCCCCCGATGTCGATCTGCTCCACCACCTCGTCCGGTGCGATCCCGCGCTTCGCCGCGGTCTCTCGGAACGGGTAGAGATTGACGCACACCAGGTCGATCGGGGCGATGCCGTGCGCGGCGATCGCCGCCATGTGCTCGGGGAGGTCGCGCCGCGCGAGCAGGCCGCCATGCACCGCGGGATGCAGCGTCTTCACCCGCCCGTCGAGCATCTCCGGGAACTTCGTCACGTCGGCCACGTCGGTGACGGCGAGGCCCGCGGTTCGGAGCGCCTTCGCGGTGCCCCCCGTGGAGAGGAGGGAGTAGCCGCGATCGCGGAGGCCGGTCGCGAACTCGACCAGGCCGGACTTGTCGGAGACGGAGAGCAGGGCAGCAGGCATCGCGAATGGAGCGGGAGAATGGGAGTGGTCGGCGGTCAGCCGGCGGGAACGGTCTGGCGCCCGGCCGGCGCCGCGCGGTCGAAGTCGAAGGTGGCGGTACCGCGCACCCGCCCATCGGCGCCGAGAGAAACCTCGCCCGCGGCGACGGCGGCCACGCAGCGCGGATAGAGCGCGTGCTCCGCGGCGAGGACGCGCGCGGCGAGCGTCGCCGCGGTGTCGTCGCTCCGCACGGGCACCGGAATTTGCGCGATGATCGCGCCCTCGTCGTACCGCGCGTCGACGAAGTGCACCGTGGGGCCCGTGACGCGCGCGCCGGAGCGGAGGACCGCCTCGTGCACGCGGGTGCCGTACATGCCCGGTCCACCGAAGGCGGGGAGGAGCGCGGGGTGCACGTTCACGATGCGCCCGCGGAACGCGTGGGTGACCTCCTCCGGCACGAGCCGGAGGAAGCCCGCGAGCGCGATGTGCGTGACATCGTGCCGGGCGAGCGCCGCGGCGATCCCCTCCGGCCGGTCGCGCGGTACCACCTCCACGGCGATCCCGCGCGCGCGGGCGCGGTCGAGCGCGCCCGCGTCGGAGCGGTCGCTCAGCACCAGCACCGGCGCCGCGGGAGCGGCGGCACCGAGTGCGTCGAGGTGGTCGAGGATGGCCTGGAGGTTGCTGCCGCCGCCGGAGGCGAACACGGCCAGGCGCGCGAGCGTCGCGGTCGTCACAGCGTCAATCTAGCGCCCGGAAGCGGCTCCTGCCCCTGCGGCGCCGAGCACGAGGTCCGCCATCGCGGACAGGTCGGCGGCCACCAGCTCCTCCCGCGCGGCGCGCGCACGCTCGTCCTGCGGCGTGTCGGCGCTCGGCACGAGGATCGCCCGCCCGCCGAAGGCGCGGGCGGCGGCGATGTCGCGCCACCGGTCGCCCACGAACACCGAGGCGGCGAGGTCGAGCCCGAGCCTGTCGCGCGCCTGCGTGTAGAGCAGGGTCCCCGGCTTCCGACAGCCGCAGGGGCCGGTGATGCCGGGGTGGTGCGGACAGTGGTAGGTGGCCGCGAGCGTGATCCCCGCGGCCGACAGCTGCCGCTCCAGCTCGCGCCGCACCGCGTCGTACTCCGCCTCGCTGATCAACCCGCGTGCGATGCCGCTCTGGTTCGTGACGATGACGAGCGGCCATCCGGCCGCCTGGAACCGTGCGAGTCCCTCCACCGCGCCCGGGAGCAGGGACACCAGCGCGGGATCACGCAGGTAGTGCGCGTCGCGGATCACGGTGCCGTCGCGGTCGAGCAGCAGCGCGGGACGCCGGCTCATGAGAGGGCGGTGCGGACGAGCGTGGCCAGGGTCGCGTCCTCGGACTCGAGGACGCTCCGCAGGTCGAGGTGCAGCCTCCCATCGCTGATGCGGCCGATCACGGGGATCACGCCGCCGCGCAGCCGCGCCTCGATCGCGGCGGCATCGCCCTCGAGGACGACGGCCGCGGAAGGGATCCGCGCGGTGGGGAAGGCGCCACCGCCGACCGTCGCCTCGGTCGCGACCACCTCGGCGCGGAACCCGTACCCGACGAGCGTCGCCATCACCGCCTCGGCGCGCGCCCGCACCCGCTCGGCCCGCGCCGTGAGCATCGCGAGCGCCGGGATGGCCTGGACGGCGGTCGCCGGGTCACGGTAGAGCGCGAGGGTCGACTCGAGTGCCGCTAGCGTCAGCTTGTCGACGCGCAGCGCGCGCGCCATGGGATGCTGCCGCAGCCGCGACACCGCGCCTGCCTTCCCGACGATGATCCCCGCCTGTGGCCCGCCGAGCAGCTTGTCCCCGCTCATCAGGACGAGCGTGGCGCCGTCGGCCACCGCGTCGCGCGCCGTCGGCTCCCCGCTGAGCCCGTAGGGGGAGAGGTCGAGCATCAGGCCGCTGCCGAAGTCGTGGATGAGCGGGATCCCCGCATCCGCAGCCACGGGCGCGAGGTCGCGCACCGGCGCCTCGGCCACGAACCCCTCGAGCGCGAAGTTGCTCCGGTGCACCTTGACGATCGCGCCCGTGCCGGGGCCGAGCGCCCGGCGGTAGTCGTCCACGTGGGTGCGGTTCGTGGTGCCGACCTCGACGAGCGTGGTGCCCGCGCTGGACATGATGTCGGGCACCCGGAAGCTCCCGCCGATCTCGACGAGCTCCCCGCGGCTGACGAGCGTGTCGCGGCCGCTCGCGAATGCCTGGAGGGCGAGCACGAGCGCGGCGGCGCAGTTGTTCACGACCAGCGCGTCCTCGGCCCCCGTGAGCTCCGCGAGCAGCGCGGCACAGTGCACGTGCCGCGACCCGCGCACGCCGCGCTCGAGGTCGTACTCGAGCGTCGAGCCGCTGCGCGCGACCTCCGAGATGGCGTCGATGGCGCTCGCGGCGAGGGGGGCCCGGCCGAGGTTCGTGTGGAGCACCACGCCCGTCGCGTTGAGGGTCGCGCGGAGGGAGGGCGCGACCCGCCGCTCGATCCGCCGCTCGACCTCCTGCACCCACGCCTCGCCATCGGGCGGGAGCGCCGCACCTTCTCGGCCTTCCGCCCGCGCGTCGGCGATGATCGCCCGCACCGCGTCCGCGACGAGGCTGCGCGGCGCGCGCGTGAGCAACGCACGCACGGCCGGCAGGTCGAGGACGATGCCGACGGCGGGGAGGGCGCGGCGGTCGGTCGTCACGGACGCGGGGGACGCGCGGCGGCCGCGGGCGGCACCGAGTCCTTCGGCGGCGGTGGCGCACGCACGGTGAACTGCCGCTCGGAGTCGCGGCGGGCGCCGGAGAGACCCTCCGCCTCGCTAACGCGCACCCGGTACTCTCCGGGTGCGAGCGGCGCGAGAAGGGGCGCGACCCAGTTCTGCACCGGGATCGGGCGGCCGAAGCGCGGGGCGCTGCCGGTGTCGGCGGACGCGCGCGCCGGAGGGGTCACGCGCGCCGGACGTGGCTGCGGGCCCGTGGTGTCCTGCGCGGCGCGCACCGAATCCGCCGCCGCGCGCGCCACGCGCTGCAGCGAGTCGTATCGCGCCTCCGGGACCGGCGTGCCGAGCATGATCCGCGCGGAGTCCGCGCCGAGCAGCACGAAGGTCGCCGAGTCGGGCACCCAGGAGGGGGCGACGGCGCGGTCGAACCGGATGCGGAGTGCGGTGGTGTCCATCGGCTCCGCCACCTCGATGCGCGGTCCGAGGGTGTCGTGGCTGAAGACGTAGAAGTCTCGGAGCGCGGTCGTGTCGACCGCCACGGTCAGCGTGTCGAACGACTCGCGCGAGTCGAGCTGGCGGTTGGGCGTGGCGTCGACCCAGGCCCGCACGTGATACGTGCCGGGGCCGAGGTTGCGGAGGGCGAAGCGGCCGGCGGAGTCCGCGCGGGCCACCCAGCGGAAGGTCGTGTCCGCGGGCAGGAAGGCCTCCACGCGGGCCAGCGGTGCGGCACGCCCGGCCACCCAGTCGAAGACGGCGCCCGTGAGCGCACCCGTGCTCACGCTCTCGCCCGTGGAGAAGACGACCTCCGTCGGCACGCGGATGGTGTTGCCGCGCAGGTCGGCGAGGCCGGGCAGGAGGGTGAGGCGATACGTGGTGTTCGGGCGGAAGCCGTCGCGCGGCTCGATCTCCAGTGCCGATCGCCGCCAGTTCACGCGCGCCCTGCCGTCGCCCGGCGAGAGCAGCACCAGCGCATCGAGGGTGCCGCCTCCGGCGCCGCCCGGGGAGCCGCCGGTGCGTTCGCTCACGACTTCATTGAACCGGAGCGTCACCGAACTGGTGCGCACGCGCACGGCGCCGGTGTCGGGCGAGGTGGCGACGAGTTCCGGCGCCGCGACGTCCGGCGGCCCGCCCGGCGGCATCCCCGGTGAAGCACAGGCCGTGAGTCCGCCGAAGGTGAGCGCTCCGGCGAGCGCGGCGCGCCTCAGCCGCACAGCTCGGCCACCTTCGCGGAGAGCTGCTCGACGCGCGCGCTCCACTCGCGCTCCTTCGCCCGCTCCGCCTCCACGACCTCCGCCGGCGCCTTGCTCGTGAACTTCTCGTTCGCGAGCCGGCCGCGGAGTGCCCCGAGCTGCTTCGTGAGGTTGTCATGCTCGCCGCGCAGCCGCGCGCACTCCTTCTTCACGTCGACCATCCCCTCGAGCGGGAGCACGAGTTCGAGTCCATTGGAGAGCACGGCATGCGCGGCCGCCCCGGCGGGTGGGCTGCCGGCGACGATCTCGGCGCGGGCCAGCCGATGCAGCAGCGCGGCGCTGCCGAGGAGCGCGGTGCCGTCAGTGCCCGCCCCGGCGGCGACGAAGGCGCGGATCGGCTGGCCCGGCGTGACGCCGTACTCGGAGCGGAGCCGGCGGATCGCGTCGATCGCCTCGCGCACCACCTCGAACGCCTCGCCGCCCGCCGCCCGCGGGGCGGCCGTCGGCCAGCGCGCCGCGGCGAGGAACCGGCCGGGCGTCGCGCCGGGGAGCCGCTGCCAGAGGGCCTCCGTCACGAAGGGCATGATCGGGTGCAGCAGACGGAGTCCCTGGTCGAACATGTGCACCAGGACGGCGCGTGCGACCTCGCGATCGGGGCCCGGCTCGGCGAGCCGCGTCTTGACCGCCTCCACATACCAGTCGGCGAGCTCGTTCCAGACGAACCGACGCGCCGCCTCGGCGTACGCGTCGAGGCGGAGTCCCACCTGCCGCTCCTGCTCCGGCCACCGGCCGGCCTGCGGGCGTGCGGGGCCCAGCGACGCATCGCACTCGGCGATCGCGGCGTCGAGCCGGTCGAGGATCCAGCGATCGGCGAGCGTGAACGCCGCGGGATCGACGGTCGGGAGGGGCGTGACCTTCTCATCCCCCACCTGTAGCAGGATGAACCGCCCGATGTTCCAGAGCTTGGTGGCGAAGTTGCGACCCGGCGCGAAGGACTTGTCGAGGTCCTCCGGGTCGAGCATGACGTCGACGCCGAGTCCCATCCCCTGCACGAGCGTCCAGCGGAGGGCGTCCGCCCCGTACTGGTCCACCACGTCGAGCGGGTCGATCCCGTTCCCGAGCGACTTGGACATCTTGCGGTGCTGCATGTCGCGCACCGTGCCGTGCAGGTAGACCGTGTGGAAGGGGGCGCGCCCCATGAACGCGTACCCGGACATGATCATCCGCGCGACCCAGAAGAAGAGGATCTCGGGCGCGGTGACCAGGACGTCGCTCGGATAGAACGCCTTGAGGTCCGGCGCCTCCTCGTCCGGCCAGCCGAGGGTGCTGATCGGCCAGAGCCAGGAGGAGAACCAGGTGTCGAAGACGTCAGGGTCCTGCTCGAGCTCCGCGGACCCGCACTTCCCGCACCCCTTCGGATCCTCGCGGTAGGCGTCCGCGTGGCCGCAGGCGCCGCAGGTCCAGACGGGCACGCGGTGTCCCCACCAGAGCTGGCGGGAGATGTTCCAGTCGCGGATCCCCTCGAGCCAGTTGATGTAGACCTTCTCCCACTTCTCGGGGAGGAGGCGGATGGTGCCGTCCTTGACAGCCTCGAGCGCCGGCGCCGCGAGTGGCGCCATCCGGACGAACCACTGGTCCGAGAGGCGCGGCTCCACCACGGTGTCGCAGCGGTAGCAGCGCCGTACGCTGTGGGCGTGCGTCTCCACCTTCACGAGCGCGCCGCTCGCCTCGAGCTGGCGCACGATGCGCTTGCGCGCCTCGAAGCGGTCGAGGCCCTTGAGCTCGGCGGGCACGCGACCGGCGGCGTCCGCCACCTCCGCCATCTCGCCGTCGGCGGAGATCACGACGGGCATGGCGAGCCCGTGCCGCTTGCCGACATCGAAGTCGTTGGCGTCGTGGGCGGGGGTGATCTTGAGCGCGCCCGTGCCGAACTCGCGCTCCACGTACCCGTCGGCGATGATCGGCAACGGGATCCCGGTGATCGGGAGCGCCAGGGAGCGGCCGACGAGCGCGGCGTAGCGCGGGTCGTCGGGATGCACGGCGACCGCGACGTCGGCGAGAAGGGTCTCCGGCCGGGTCGTCGCGATCGTGACGCCCTGTGCGGGGTCGTCCGCGAGGGCGTAGCGGATGTGGTAGAGCTTGCCTTCGGTGTCGTGGAACTCGGCCTCCTCGTCCGAGAGCGAGGTGAGGCAGCGCGGGCACCAGTGGATCACGCGGTGGCCGCGGTAGACGAGGCCGCGCTCGTAGAGCCGCACGAACGCCTCGCGCACGGCGCGCGAGAGGGCGGGGGAGAAGGTGTAGGCGGTGCGCGACCAATCGGCCGAGGCGCCGATCGCGCGGAGCTGCTTGAGGATCAGCCCGCCCGTCTCCTCGACGAACGCCTCGGTGCGCGCCACGAACGCCTCGCGTCCCACGTCGAAGCGGGTCTTCCCCTCCTTCGCGAGGAGCTTCTCGACGACGTTCTGCGTGGCGATGCCGGCGTGGTCGGTGCCGGGGAGCCAGAGCGCCTCGTCGCCGGCCATGCGCCGCCAGCGGACGAGGACGTCCTGCACCGTGTTGTTGAGTCCGTGGCCGACGTGGAGCACCGCCGTCACGTTGGGCGGGGGGATCAGGATGGTGAAGGGGTCGCGTTCACCGCCCGCGCGCGTGGTGCGGCCGCCGTCGGCGCGGAAGAGGCCGGCCCGTTCCCACGCGTCACTCAGCGCGCGTTCGGCGGTGGCGAAGTCGAAGTGCGTCGGGAAGTCGGGGTCGGCGGGGGAGGCGGACGCGGCGCCGGGGCTCTGCTTGCTCATGCCCGAAAGCTAGCGGGGCGCCGCCCCGTTGCTCAGCGGCGGTCGCGCACCGAGAGCCGCTGCCGGACGGCGGTCACGCCGGGGACGCCGCGGGCGATGGTGACGGCGTGGGCGACCTCGCGTGCGGTGTGTACCCGGCCATGGAGGATGATCGCGTCCTCCTCGGTGCCCTCGATCTCGACGTCGCGTGAGGCGAGGACGGGATCGTTGCTGAACGCCTCGAGCACGCGCTCGTCCACGGTGCTCACCGCGACCAGCTCGGCCTCGTCGTCGGCGAGTTCCTCGTCGTCTTCGTCGTCGTCCTCGTCGTCCTCGTCGTCCTCGTCGTCTTCGTCGAGGTCGTCATCGAGGTCCTCATCGAGGTCGTCGTCGAGGTCATCGTCCTCATCGAGGTCGTCGTCCTTCTCCTCCTCCTCCTCCTCGAGCTCGTCGTCGAGGTCCTCGTCCAGGTCCTCATCGAGCTCCTCATCCTCGAACTCCGCGTCCTCCGTCTCGCCGTTCCCCTCCCAGGCATCCCGCACGCCGATCGCGGCCTCGACGAGGGGCTCCCAGCGCGCCGACGCGCGCTCGGCGAGCAGCTTCCCCCGTGCCACGAGGGCGCCGAAGCTGAGCGAGCGGCCACTCAGGCGCTCGGCCACCACGGCGCCCGCGATGAGCCCCACCGCGGTGCCGGCCGCGATCCAGGTCAGGGTGTGCTCGTGGGATTCGTCTCGCTCTCGGCTCATGCGTCTCGCGTCGCGGTTGGCAGGGGTGAAGCGTACGGCTACTTTGAAGGCTGGCCACACGAACGCGACACTGCAAGTTCCGCGCACCCCACGCGGCCGCCCCCGGGCGGTCGCTCCTGGCGGCCGCCGGCCCGCGGCGTCGCACCTCCTTCACCACACCGGCTTCGCGCAATGTCAGCCCCTCCCTCGACGCCACGCCCCGGCGATGCGCCCCTGCGCTGGCGCACCATCTGGGGATGGGGGGTGTTCTTCGCGCTGGTGGTCATCGGACTCGTGCTCTTCCTGCGATTCGGGAGTTCCACGCCGGTCCTGCACGAGGTCGTCCCTCCGCGATGATGGCACCCGCCTCCGCCGCTCCCCAGATGCTCGTCCTCACGCTCCCGGACGGCGCGACCCGCGAGGTGCCCGTCGGCACGCCGGCGCGCGACGTGGTCGCGAGCATCGGGCCGCGCCTCCTCCTCGCGGCGATCGCCGTCTCCGTGGACGGCGAGGTGCAGGACCTGATGACGCCGCTCCGCTCCGGGGGGGCGTTCCAGGTGATCACGGAGAAGGATCCGCGTGCCCTCCCGGTGCTCCGCCACTCGGGCGCGCACATCCTGGCGACGGCGGTGCGGCGGCTCCGGCCGGATGCGAAGATCGGGTTCGGCCCCGCGATCGACGACGGCTTCTACTACGACTTCGAGGTGGCGAAGCCCTTCACGCCGGAGGACCTCGAGGCGTTCGAGGCGGAGATGCGGAAGGTGATCGCGGAGAAGCACCCGTTCGTGCGCGCCGAGGTGTCGCAGGCGGAGGCGAAGAAGCTCTTCGTGGACGACCCGCTCAAGCTCGAGCGCCTGGATGACTTCCAGGACCCGGACGAGATCATCTCCACGTACACGGACGGCCCGTTCGTGGACCTCTGCCGCGGTCCGCACGTGCCGGACACGTCGTACCTCAGGCACTTCAAGCTCCTGAGCACCGCGGGCGCCTACTGGCGCGGGGACGAGCGCCGCCAGATGCTGCAGCGCATCTACGCGACCGCCTTCTTCAAGAAGGAGGAGCTCGACGCCCACCTCCACCAGCTCGAGGAGGCGCGGAAGCGCGACCATCGCGTGCTCGGCAAGGCGCTCGACCTCTTCCAGTTCTTCCCGGTGGCGCCGGGCGCGGCGTTCTGGACGCCGCGCGGCACCCACCTCTGGAACGCGCTCGAGGGGTTCGTGCGCGAGCGCCAGCAGGAGGCGTTCCTGGAGGTGAAGACGCCGCTCCTCTACACGAAGAAGCTCTGGGAGCAGAGCGGCCACTGGGGGAAGTACCGCGAGAACATGTTCCTCGTGCTCGACAACGAGACGCAGGAGCACGACATGTCGCTCAAGCCGATGAACTGCCCCTCGCACCACCTGTACTTCGCGGCGACGAAGCACTCGTACCGGGAGCTCCCGAAGCGCTACGTCACCTTCGACGTGCTGCACCGGAACGAGCTCTCCGGCGCGCTCTCGGGTCTCACGCGGGTGCGGCAGTTCTCGCAGGACGACTGCCATGTGTACCTGCGCGAGGACCAGATCGCGGACGAGGTCCAGTTCCTGATGGACTTCATCCTCTCGTACTACGAGACCTTCGGCCTCACGGCGCGGCTCAAGTTCGCGACGCGGCCGCCGGTGCGGATCGGCTCGGACGAGCTCTGGGACCGCGCCGAGGGCGCGCTGCGCGCCGCGCTGGAGAAGACGGGGCGCGACTACGAGATGAAGGAGGGGGACGGCGCCTTCTACGGGCCGAAGATCGACTTCGACGTGCTCGACTCGATCGGCCGCGCCTGGCAGCTCGGGACCATCCAGCTCGACTACAACGCGCCCGAGCGCTTCGACCTCGAGTACACGGGCGAGGACAACACCGCCCATCGCCCCGTGGTGATCCACCGCGCGGTGAGCGGCTCGTTCGAGCGGTTCATCGCCATCCTGATCGAGCACTTCGCCGGGGCGTTCCCGCTCTGGCTCTCCCCCGAGCAGGTGCGCGTGCTCCCGATCTCCGACGAGGTGCTGGGGTATGCCCAAGAGGTGACGGCGAAGCTCCGTGCCGCCGGCATCCGTGCCGTGTGCGACGACCGCAGCGACACGCTCAACTACCGGATCCGGGATGGTGAGGTCATGAAGGTGCCGTACATGGCCGTGCTCGGGAAGCGGGAGGCCGAGGCTGGCCAGGTCGCCGTGCGCGCACGCGGGGCGGGGAAGAAGCAGGAGGTCGTGGCCGTCGACGCGTTCATCGCGCAGCTCGTCGCCGAGGTGCGGAGCCGCGCGCTCACCGGCGCCGGGGCGTCGACATGAGGGCCGTGGCACCGTGCGCGGTGCTCCTGCTCTCGCTGGCGGCGGGCGCCATGCTCGGTGCGCAGGAGCAGCCCAAGCCGCGGCTCGACGCCGTGCGCGTGGGAGGCGAGGCGCTCGGCGGCGCGTACGCCGGCATCGGCGGGTTCGTGATCGGCCGCTATGTCGGGATGGAGATCGCGGACATGGTCGGGGTGGAGCACGATGTCACCCGCCGCCGCGCGGGATATGCCGCGGGGATGGTGACCGGTGCGTTCGCGACCGCGGGCGCCGTCTACCTGATCGGGTCGATGGGCGACCAGACGGGCGATTTCAATGCGACCCTGCTGGGGACCGGCGTCGGATACGTCGCGGCCGTCGGCATCGCGCAGATGTTCCTCGATCCCGACGGCAGGCCCCGTTCCGGGATGAGCACCAGGATGAAGTGGACGGCGATCAACGTCGTCGCGCTGCTCCCGGCGATCGGGGCCACCATCGGATTCAACTCCACTCGTCGCATCCAATAAAGAGGTCGGAACGCATATGTCGGATCGCATGCCCGTGATCGTCTCCGCCGCCCGCACGCCGATCGGCCGCTTCCTCGGTGGGCTCGGGCCCGTCGCGGCGCCCGAACTCGGCGCCACCGCCATCCGCGCCGCGGTCTCGCGCGCGAAGATCGATCCCGCGGCGGTGGGCGAGGTCATCATGGGGAACGTCCTGCAGGGAGGCGTCGGGCAGGCGCCGGCCCGGCAGGCCGCCATCAAGGCCGGGATCCCGGGCGAGGTGCCCGCCTACACCGTCAACAAGGTGTGCGGCTCCGGACTGCAGGCCGTGATGCTCGCGGCCCAGGCCATCCGCGCCGGCGACGAGCAGCTCCTGGTCGCGGGCGGGATGGAGTCGATGTCCAACGCGCCGCACTTCGTGCGGGGGATGCGGGAAGGCGTGAAGTTCGGTCCCCAGACCATGGGCGACCTCCTGATCTCCGACGGACTCTGGTGCTCGTTCTACGACCGCCACATGGGGGGGCACGCCGAGTACACGGCCAAGAAGGCGGGGATCACGCGCGAGCGGCAGGACGAGTTCGCGCTCGCGTCGCACCAGAAGGCCGTGGCGGCCATCGGGGCGGGGCGGTTCAAGGCCGAGATCGTGCCGGTGGAGATCGCGGGGCGCAAGGGGACGACGGTGGTGGACACCGACGAGTCCCCGCGCGCCGACACCTCGATGGCCGCGCTCGCGAAGCTCCGTCCGGCCTTCGCCAAGGACGCGCCGAAGGAGATGAAGCCTGACGAGCTCACCGTCACCGCGGGGAACGCGCCGGGGCTGAACGACGGGGGTGCGGCACTCGTCGTCGCGTCCGAGGCGTATGCCAAAGCGCACGGCCTCCCGGTGCTCGCACGGATCACCGGCTACGCCTCCAGTGGTGGCGACCCGCAGGACCTCTTCTTCGCGCCGATCGTCGCCGTGCGGAACCTGATGAAGAAGACCGGGGCCAGGATCGTGGACTACGACCTGATCGAGGCCAACGAGGCGTTCGCCTCGCAGGCGCTCGCGGACGGTGACGCGCTCGAGTGGGACTGGGACCGCGTGAACGTGAACGGCGGCGCGATCGCGCTCGGCCACCCGATCGGGGCGAGCGGTGCGCGGGTGCTCGTCACGCTGCTGCACGCGCTGCAGCAGCAGGGGAAGCGCACCGGGCTCGCCACGCTCTGCCTCGGCGGCGGGAACGCCGTCGCGCTCAGCGTCGAGCGGGTCTGAGGCGCGGGGCGCCCCCTGAGCTCGGTCAACGAACGGATCGACGAGGCGCTCGGGATCATCGGGCGCCTCGTCGCGTTCGGGGTCGCCACGCTCGCCGTGGTCTTCGTCTCGGGGATCGCGCTCAAGCCAGTCTTCCCGGCGGGTGTGCCGCCGGGGCTCGAGGGGCGCATCCTGGTGGCGCTGATCATCACGTTCGCGCTCACAGTGGCGCACGTGATCGTCGTCGCCCTGCTCGAGCGCACGGACTGGACGCTCTCGGGGTTCCACGCCCGTGCCTGGCATCCGGGTGCGCTCGCGCTCGGGATCGCCGCGGGCGCCGGTGGCGTCGCTCTCCCCGGCGCGCTCCTGTACTGGTCGGGTCAGCTCTCCGTGGTGTCGTCGACCCCGGGCGAATGGCTCCCCTTCGCGCTCGGGACGCTCGGCGTCTTCGCGGCCCTCGCCGCGGTGGAGGAGCTGGCCTTTCGCGGGTACCTCTTCGGCCTGCTGGCCGACCGGTGGGGGGGCGGCATCGCCGTCGGCGTGACGAGCGTGGCGTTCGCGCTTCTGCACGCCTTCAACCCCGGTGCCACCGCCCTTTCGCTGCTCTGCGTCGGCGCGGCTGGGCTCTTCCTCGGCGCCGTGCGCCTCGCGACGGGAAGCGTCGTGGCGGCGTGGCTCGCCCACGTCGCGATCAATTGGGTGCAGGCGGTCGTCTTCCGCCTCCCGGTGAGCGGCCTCGAGCTGCGCGCGGCCCCGGGATTCCGGCTCGAGGGTACGGGACCCGACTGGCTGACCGGTGGGCGCTGGGGGCTGGAGGGCGGTCTCGCCACCGCGGGGGTCCTCCTCGTGATTAGTTTTCTCCTCTTCCGGGTGCGGCCGGCCGTCACGGGCCGCGCGCACCGTCGCTAGCACCGCGGCCCACCGGCCGCTTCCCCGCACCTGAACCTCAGATGTCCGATCGTTTCGCCGTCGTCGGTGCCGGTCAGATGGGCAACGGCATCGCGCACGTCTGCGCCACCAGTGGGTTCGACGTCACCCTGATCGACGTCTCCGCCGACGCGCTCGCCAAGGGGCGCGCCACCATCGAGAAGAACCTCGACCGCCAGGTGAAGAAGGGCTCGCTCGACGCGGCCGCCAAGGCGGCCGCCCTCGGGCGCATCAGGGAGAGCACCTCGCTCGACGCCGTGAAGGAGGCGACGATCGTGGTGGAGGCGGCCACGGAACGGAAGGATCTCAAGTTCCAGATCTTCCGCGACCTCGACCGCCTGGCGCCCAAGGGCGCGATCCTGGCGACGAACACCAGCTCGATCTCCATCACGGAGATCGCGGCCGTCACGCAACGGCCCGAGCTCGTGATCGGCATGCACTTCATGAATCCCGTGCCGCTGATGGAACTCGTCGAGGTGATCCGCGGACTCGCCACCTCGGACGAGACGAACGCCCGCACGCTGGCGCTCAGCAAGGCGCTCGGGAAGACGCCCGTCGAGGCGAACGACTACCCGGGGTTCATCGCCAACCGGATCCTCCTGCCGATGATCAACGAGGCGTGCTATGCGGTGATGGAAGGCGTGGGCACGCCCGAGGCGGTGGACCAGGTGATGAAGCTCGGGATGAACCATCCCATGGGCCCGCTCACCCTCGCCGACTTCATCGGTCTCGACACCTGCGTCGCGATCCTCGAGGTGCTGCACGAGGGGCTGGGCGACCCCAAGTACCGTCCCTGCCCATTGCTCCGGAAGTACGTCGCGGCGGGGTGGTACGGTCGGAAGTCCGGGCGCGGGTTCTACCAGTACGGCGCGTGACCCTCCGGCCCGCCGAGCGACGCCCCGAGGAGTCCCGCGCATGATGACGGACCTGCATCACCTGACGGAGGAGCAGCGCGCGATCATCGCGACCGCGCGCGCCTTCGCGGACGAGCACGTGCGGCCGTACGCCGACCAGTGGGACCGCGCGGGGCACTTCGAGCCCTCGCTCGTGAGGAGGCTCGGGGACCTCGGGTTCCTCGGGATGCTCCTGCCCACGGAGTACGACGGGCTGGGGCTCGACGCGCGGAGCTACCTGCTGGCACTCGAGGAGATCGCCGCGGCGGACGCGTCGACCGCCGTGATGATGTCCGTGCACAACTCGCTGCCGACGCAGATGCTGAACGCGTTCGGGACCCCGGAGCAGAAGCGGCGCTTCCTCGCGCCGATGGCGCGCGGCGAACTCCTGGGGGCCTTCGCGCTCTCGGAGCCCGACGCCGGCTCGGACGCCTCGGCCATCCGCTGCCAGGCCCGGCGCGACGGGGACGACTGGATCGTCGAGGGCACCAAGGCCTGGGTCACGAGCGGCACGCACGCTGGCGTGATCATCGCCATGATCCGCACCGACACCCCCGAGGCGCGCCGCCGCTCCAAGGGCATCTCCGCCTTCATCCTGACGCCGGACCTCCCGGGGTTCACCGTCGGGAAGAAGGAGGACAAGATGGGGCTCCGGGCCTCTCCCACCGTGCAGCTCGTGTTCGACGGGATGCGGGTGCCGGGCGACCGGATGCTCGGCGCGGAAGGGCAGGGGTTCATCTACGCCATGCAGTCGCTCGAGCACGGACGGCTCGGCATCTCGGCCCAGTCGATCGGCATCGCCCGCGCCGCGTTCGAGGCGGCGCGCGCCTACGCCATGGAGCGGAAGCAGTTCGGGCAGCCGATCGCCGAGTTCCAGGGCGTGCAGTTCAAGCTGGCGGACATGGCGACGCGGCTCACGGCCGCGCGCGCCCTCCTGCACACCGTCGCCGCCGCCAAGGACCGGGGCGTGCTCGTGCCCGGCGAGGTCTCGATGTGCAAGCTCTTCGCGAGCGAGATGGCGATGTGGGTCACCACCCAGGCCATCCAGGTCTTCGGCGGCTACGGCTACATGAAGGAGTACCCGGTGGAGAAGTACTTCCGTGACGCCAAGGTCACGGAGATCTACGAGGGCACGTCCGAGGTCCAGCGCATCGTGATCGGCCGCGCCGTCTCGAAGCCCCAGTAGCAGTTCCTCCCCTCTCCCATCTCCCATCCCCCCTCTGCAGTCATATGAACCTCTTCGAGACGATGTCCACCCTCGGCCACGAACAGCTCGTGGTCTGCGCCGACGCCTCCTCGGGCTACCGCGGCATCATCGCGATCCACAACACCACGCTCGGCCCCGCGCTGGGCGGCACGCGCTTCTGGACGTACAAGACGGATGAGGACGCGATCACCGACGCCCTCCGCCTCGCGCGCGGGATGACCTACAAGAACGCGGTCGCCGGGCTCAACCTCGGCGGCGGCAAGTCGGTCATCATCGGCGACAACCGGACCCCGAACCGCGAGATGATCTTCCGCGCCCACGGGCGCTTCGTGGAGTCGCTCGGCGGCCGCTACGTGACGGCCGAGGACGTGGGGACCAGCACGGCGGACATGGACTTCGTGCACATGGAGACCAACTACGTCGCCGGCCTCGCCAACAAGTCGGGGGACCCGTCGCCCGTGACCGCGCGCGGTGTCTTCCGCGCCATCGAGGCCTCGGCGAAGCATCGCTGGGGCGTCGCGTCGCTCGAGGGGAAGACCGTCACGGTGCAGGGGCTCGGGAACGTCGGCACCTACCTCTGCCGCGAGCTGCACGCGGTGGGGGCGAAGCTCATCGTCACGGACATCCGGCCCGAGCGCGTGCGCGCCATCGTCGAGGAGTTCGGGGCCAAGCCGGTGGAGGGGGACGAGATCTACACCGCCAAGGCGGACATCTTCGCCCCCTGCGCGCTCGGTGCGATCATCAACGACGACACGATCAAGAAGCTCAAGGTCGAGGTCGTCTGCGGCGGCGCGAACAACCAGCTCCTCGAGCCCGCGAGGCACGGCGAGGCCCTGGAGAAGCGCGGCATCCTCTACGCGCCCGACTTCGTGGCGAACGCCGGCGGCGTGATCAACGTGTACGGCGAGCTCGCCGGCTGGACGCGGGAGCGCTCGCTCCGCAAGGCGGACGAGATCTTCGACACCATCCTCGGCATCTACGAGATCGCCAAGGAGCACGGCGTCTTCTCCTACCTCGCGGCCGACAAGCTCGCCGAGCGCCGGATCGCGGCGGTGCGCGGACTCGTGAAGACCTGGCCGCAGTGGCCGAACAAGAGCTGACCATGGCCAAGGAGCGGATCCCCATCGCGTCGGACCACGCCGGCTACGAGCTGAAGCAGCACCTCGCGGAGGCGCTCACGAAGCTCGGCTACGAGGTGGAGGACATCGGCACCCACTCGCCGGCCTCCACGGACTACGCCGACTACGCGCACCCGCTGGCCGAGAAGGTGGAGCGGGGTGAGGTGGGGCGGGGGATCCTGCTCTGCGGCACCGGGCTCGGGATGTCGTACGCGGCGAACCGGCACGCGGGGGTCCGCGCGGCGGTCGCGTGGACGCCCGAGATCGCCGCGCTCGCTCGGAAGCACAACGACGCGAACGTGCTCGTGCTCCCCGCACGCTTCGTGAGCGAGGAGGACGGCGTCGCGATCCTCAAGAGCTGGCTCGACACCGCGTTCGAGGGGGGGCGTCACGAGGCGCGCGTGAAGAAGATCGAGACCGCCCCGAAGGAGGACGCATGAAGCCCGGCTGGAACACCTGGGACCGCCGGATGCCCGGCGCGGCACTCCTCGGCACGGACCCTGACATCGCGCGCCTCCTCGCCGAAGAGACGCGCCGGCAGTCCGAAGGGCTGGAGCTGATCGCGAGCGAGAACTTCGTCTCGCCCGCGGTGCTCGAGGCGCTCGGTTCCGCGCTCACCAACAAGTACGCCGAGGGACTCCCGGGCAAGCGCTACTACGGCGGGTGCGAGGTGGTGGACCAGGTGGAGCAGCTCGCGATCGACCGGGCGAAGCAGCTCTTCGGCGCGGACCACGCCAACGTGCAGCCGCACTCGGGGGCGACCGCGAACGCCGCGGTCTACCTCGCCTTCCTCAAGCCCGGCGACACGGTGATGGGGCTCGACCTCTCGCAGGGCGGGCACCTCACGCACGGCTCCCCGGTGAACTTCTCCGGGCTCAACTACCGGGCGGTGCACTACGGCGTCAACGCCGAGGGCACGATCGACTATCCGGCGATGCGCGAGCTCGCGCGGAAGGAGAAGCCGAAGCTCATCATCGCCGGCTACAGCGCCTACTCGCGCGTGCTCGACTACGCCCAGTTCGTGGAGGCGGCGCGGGAGGTGGGGGCGATCTTCATGGTGGACATGGCCCACTTCGCCGGCCTCGCCGCCACCGGGGTGTACCCGAGCCCGGTGCCGCACGCCGACGTCGTCACCACCACCACGCACAAGACCCTGCGCGGACCCCGCGGCGGGCTGATCCTCTGCAAGGCCCAGCACCAGAAGGCCATCGACAAGGCGGTCTTCCCCGGGACGCAGGGCGGGCCGCTCATGCACGTGATCGCCGCCAAGGCGGTCGCGTTCAAGGAGGCGCTCGAACCCTCGTTCGTGGGCTACTCGCGCCAGACCGTCGCCAACGCGCGTGCGCTGGCCGCGGCGCTCATGGCACACGGCGTGCACATCGTCTCCGGCGGCACGGACAACCACCTGATGCTCGCGGACCTCCGCCCCAAGAGCGCCGCGCTCACGGGGAAGCTGGCCGAGCATGCGCTCGACCAGGCCGGGATCACGGTCAACAAGAACACCGTCCCCGGGGAGACCCAGTCGCCCTTCGTGACGAGTGGTATCCGGATCGGCACCCCGGCCGTCACTACCCGGGGGATGCACGAGCCGGAGATGCAGCGCATCGCCGACCTGATCGACCGGGTGCTCGGCGCCCCCGAGGACGCGAAGCTGGCGGCCGCGGTGAAGGTCGAGGTGCAGGCCCTGGCCGAGGAGTTCCCGCTCTACCTGTAGCACGGAAGTTGCGAGCTGGCAGCGGTGCCGATACTCTCGGTATCCACACCAACAGGAGGTGAGAGGTAGTTTCCTCACACCTCCCACCTCACACCTCCCACCTCTTCTCTGCCGTTCAATGCCCGAACTGGCGTTCCGCGAAGGCGTGATGGACCGGATCAGGATGCGCGAGCCTCGTTACGACGAGCGCGCGTACCTGTTCGTGCTCGCCGCCCTCGAGTTCTGCCAGCAGCGCCTCCCCGAGCGGCGGCACCTCACGGGGCAGGAGCTCGCGGTGGGATGCCGGGACCTCGCGCTCGAGCGCTACGGCGTGCTCGCGCGGATGGTGCTCGAGCACTGGGGGGTGCGGGCCGCGGCGGACCTCGGCGAGATCGTCTTCACGCTGGTGGAGACGGGGCTCCTGATGAGCCAGCCGGGGGACTCGAAGGACGACTTCATCGACGCCTTCGATTTCGGCTCCTTCGATCGCGACTATCGGTGGACCGCGATCCCCACGGCCTGACCCCGGACCACGAGGCGACCCGGCCGTGAGCGTCGCGATCGTCACGGCGGAGCAGGCGCTGCAGCGGGAGGCGGCCGCCATCGCGGACCGCGGGGAGTCCTACTCGCTCATGCGTGCCGCCGGCGAGACGACCGCGGCCCTCCTGCTCAAGCGCATCCCCGAGCTGCGCGAGCGCGGCGCGCTCGTCTTCGCCGGCACGGGGAACAACGGCGGCGACGCCTGGGTCGTCGCGGGGGCGCTGGCGCGCACCGGCTGCCCGGTGACCGTCGAGTCGCTCGGCGATCCGCGCTCCCCCGACGGACGACGCGCCCGCGACGAGGCCCGCGTCGCGCTCGCCGAGGCCTCCCCCGCGAACTGGCCGGTGGTGGTGGTCGATGGCGTGCTCGGGACGGGCGCGCGCGGCGAGGCGCGGGGCGAGGCCGCCGACGCCATCCGCCGGATCAACGAGCTGGGGGCGGCCGGCGCGGTCGTGGTGGCGCTCGACGTGCCCAGCGGCCTCGACTCGACGACGGGCACGGGCGGGGTGATCGTCCACGCGCGGCTGACGACGACGTACGGCACGCTCAAGCGCGGCCTCCTGCTCCGGCGCGACGAGGCGGGGGAGATCCTCGCGGTGGACATCGGGCTCGGCGAGCACGCGAATGACGGCCGGCTCCCCACCCTCGTGGACGCGGCCGCGGTGCGGCGCGCGATCCCGCCGATCCCCGCCGATGCGCACAAGGGCGTCCGGCGGCGGCTGGCGATCGTCGGCGGCGGGGACGGCATGGCGGGCGCACCGATGCTCGCCGCGCGCGGCGCGATGCGGAGCGGGATCGGCATGGTCCAGCTGCTCGTGAACCCGGCCAACGTGCCGGTCGTGCAGGCGGCGCTCCCGGAGACGATGGCGGCGCGCTGGCCCGTCACCGCCGAGGATCAGGAGCGGGTGCTCGGCTGGGCCCACGTGCTCCTCCTCGGGCCCGGGCTCGGCCGGACGGCGATGACGCGCGCCCTGGTGGAACGTCTCCTCGTCGCCTGGCGCGGCCCGGTGCTGCTCGACGCGGACGCGCTCAACGTCTTCGAGGGAGAGCCGCGCACGCTCGGCACCCTGCTCGGGGCACGCCCCGCGATCGTCACGCCGCACCCGGTCGAGGCCGGCCGTCTCCTGCGACTCGAGCCGCGTGAGGTGCTGGCGCGCCGGTTCGAGGTCGGGGCCGAGCTCGCGAAGATGCTGGGCGCGACCGTCGTGCTCAAGGGACCTCCGACCGTGATCAGCGCGCCCGACGGGCGCGTCGCGGTGAGCGCCTCCGGAGCGCCGACGCTCGGCGCGGCCGGCAGCGGCGACGTGCTCGCCGGGATCATCGCCACCCTGCTCGGCCAGACGCTGGATCCCTTCGCGGCGGGCACGAGCGGGGCGTGGATCCACGGGCGTGCCGGCGAACGCGCGGCCGAGCTCGGGTCGGTGCGGGGTGCCACCCTGCGGGACGTGATCGGCGCGCTGCGCGATGTCTGGTCCCTGACGGACCCCTTGCCCGAGGCGCCCCTCCTCGCGTCGCTCCCGGCGGTCGGGGCGCAACGATGAGCAAACATGTGCGGCTCGGGCCCGGACGCGAGTTCGACGCCGTCCGCGCCCTCGTGGGCGCGTGGGGAAGCTCGGCCGTCGGCATCGGGGATGACGGCGCCCTGCTCGACGTGCCGGCGGGCTCCCGGCTCGTGGTGAGCACGGACAGCACGGTGCAGGACGTGCATTTCCGTCGCGAGTGGCTGGAGCCCGCGGAGATCGGCTGGCGCGCGACGATGGCGGCGCTGAGCGACCTCGCCGCGATGGGCGCGTCCCCGCTCGGCCTCCTGCTCGCGCTCACGGTCCCCGACGACTGGCGCGCGGCGCTCCCGGCCATCGCGAGCGGGGTCGGCGCCGCGGCGGCACACACGGGCACGCCGATCGTGGGCGGCGACCTCACCACGGGGGAGCGCCTCTCGCTCGCGATCACCGTGCTGGGCCACACGCCGCGCCCGCTGGCCCGCTCGGCCGCACGTCCCGGCGACACGCTGTACCTCACGGGCGCGCTCGGCGGTCCGGGCGCCGCGCTCGCCGCCTGGCGTCGGGGCGGCAGGCCGCGGGCCGAGGACCGGGCGCGCTTCGCGCATCCGGAGGCACGCCTCGACGCCGGGACGTGGATGGTGCGGCAGGGTGCGCACGCCGCCGTCGACATCTCCGACGGGCTCGCGGGTGATGCGCGCCACCTGGCGGCGGCGAGCGGCGTGCGGTGCGTGCTCGACCTGGACGCCGTGCCGTGCGCGCCGGGTGTGCCGGTGCGTGAGGCGCTGGTGAGCGGGGAGGAGTACGAGCTGCTCGTGGCCGCTCCGGCGCTCGACGTCACGGCGTTCGCGGCGGCCCACCGCGGGCTGGCGCTCCATGCCGTGGGCCGCGTGGAGGCGATGCCGGGGGACGCCGCCGGAGAGCTGGTCGCGGAGGAGGGTGGGCAGCGCGTGGCCCTCCCGGGTGGGCACGACCACTTCGCCGCGCCGTGACGGCCGGGCAGTGGCCGTGGGGCTGATCCGCGCCTGCTTCGTCGCGCTGAATCTCGCGCTCTCCACGGCGGTCCTCGGGACGTCGGTCATCATCGCCGCGCTCCTCCGCGTGAAGGACCGCCCGGGGTCGCCGTACGACTGGGCGCCGCGCCTCTGGGGGCGCAGCCATCTCTGGATCGCCGGGGCGCGCATCGTCGAGCACGGCGTGGAGCACAAGCGGGGCGCGCACCACATCTACGTGGCGAACCACAGCGCCAACTTCGACATCTTCGCGCTCGCGTCGCAGCTCCCGTGGATCAAGTTCGTGGTGAAGCAGGAGCTCTTCCGGGTGCCCATCCTCGGGCGGTCGATGCTCGCCGCGGGGATGATCCCGATCGAGCGGCAGAACCGGAAGGCGGCGTTCCAGTCGTACTCGCTGGCGTACGAGCGGGTCCGGGCCGGCGCGTCCGTCGCCGTCTATCCCGAGGGGACGCGGGGGAACGCGTACCCGCTGCGGCACTTCAAGAAGGGCCCCTTCGTGCTCGCCGTGCAGGCGCAGGCCGCGATCGTGCCGATCGTCATCTACGGCGTGCTCGAGATCCAGCGGAAGGGGGAGTTCCGCGTCTACCCGGGCACGATCCACATGCACTACCTGCCGCCGATCAGCACCACCGGCCTCACCTACGAGGACCGCGACGCGCTCGCGCGCCGGACGTACGAGGCGATGGCCGAGTGCCTCGAGCGCGAACATGGCGTCGTCTCGCCCCCCTACGACGCCACCTGATAGATTCCGCAGGAACCTCCACACCACGCTCATGTCCATCATCCTTGCCATCCAGGCCCGCGAGATCCTCGACTCGCGCGGCAACCCCACCGTCGAAGCCGATGTCATCCTCGAGGATGGCACCTATGGGCGGGCGGCCGTCCCGAGCGGCGCCTCCACCGGCGAGCACGAGGCCAACGAGCTGCGCGACGGCGATGCCAAGCGCTACCTCGGCAAGGGGGTGCGCAAGGCGGTGCAGAACGTCGGCAAGCTGATCGAGCCGGAGCTCATCGGACTCGACGTCACCGAGCAGACCACGATCGACCACACGTTGATCGCGATCGACGGGACCGCGAACAAGTCGAAGCTCGGCGCGAACGCCATGCTCGCCGTCTCGCTGGCGGCGTCGCGGGCCGCGGCCGCGAGCGTCGACCTCCCGCTCCACAAGTACCTCGGCGGCCCGATGGCGCGCACCCTGCCCGTGCCGCTGATGAACATCCTGAACGGCGGTGCGCACGCGACCAACACGGTGGACTTCCAGGAGTTCATGATCGTCCCCGTGGGCGCGGAGAGCTTCAGCGAGGCGCTCCGGATGGGCACCGAGGTGTTCCACACGCTCAAGAAGGTGCTGGTCAAGCGGAAGCTCTCCACCGGCGTCGGTGATGAGGGAGGGTTCGCGCCCGACCTCAAGAGCGACGAGGACGCGATCAAGGTCGTGCTCGAGGCGATCGAGGCGGCCGGGTACGAGCCGGGCACCGAGATCGCGCTCGCACTCGACTGCGCGGCCAGCGAGCTCTTCAAGGCGGGCAAGTACACCTTCAAGAAGAGCGGGGCGGGGACGAAGAGCGCGGAGCAGATGGTCGAGCTCTACGCCAAGTGGCTCCAGAAGTACCCGATCGTCTCCATCGAGGACGGGTTGGCGGAGAGCGACTGGGAGGGGTGGGGGATCATGACCGAGGCGATCGGCGACCGGTGCCAGCTGGTGGGGGACGACCTGTTCGTCACCAACACCGAGTTCCTCGCGCGCGGCATCGAGGAGGACGTGGCGAACGCGATCCTCATCAAGGTGAACCAGATCGGGACGCTCACGGAGACGCTGGAGGCGATCGAGATGGCGGGCCGGAACGGCTATCGCTCGATCATCTCGCACCGCTCGGGCGAGACCGAGGACACCTTCATCGCCGACCTCGCCGTGGCGACCAACGCCGGGCAGATCAAGACCGGCTCGGCGAGCCGCACGGACCGCGTGGCGAAGTACAACCAGCTGCTGCGGATCGAGGCCGAGCTGGGGTCGCACGCCGAGTATCCGGGCGGCGCGATCTACGGGCTGGGCGACTGAGGCGCGGGGGTCCGGTGGCGGCGAAGCGGTCGGGTGGGGCGGGGAGCGGCGGCAGGCGCCGCGGCGCCGGTGCGCCACTCGACAACAAGCAGATCCTCGGGCGAGTCGTCGTGGTCGCGCTCGCCATCGCCGTGATCGCCTTCGCACTGGAGGGGGGCGAGTACGGGACGCTGGACCTGTTCCGGCAGGACCGCGCACTCGAACGGGAGCGTGCGGCGGTGGAGTCGCTGAGCGCCGAGGTGCAGCGGCTGCAGGCGCTCAAGAAGGCCGTCGAGAGCGATCCCGAGACGCAGGAGCGGATTGCGCGCGAGGAGTTCGGGATGGTGAAGGGGGACAAGGAGATGCTGTATCGTTTCACCGACCCCGAGCGGCCATAGGCGGGCGCCGACGGCTTGACTCTTCCCGCCACCGGCCTATCTTTCGGTCACTGACGCGGGGTGGAGCAGCCTGGTAGCTCGTCGGGCTCATAACCCGAAGGTCGCGGGTTCAAATCCCGCCCCCGCTACTGGTTCAGTGAAAAGGGCATCCCGACTGCGGGGTGCCCTTTTCGTATCCCATCCGGTGGGGTTGGAAGCGGCTTGGGGCGCGCCTATCTTTCTGGGCCTGCCGCCGTGGTGCGGCAGCAGCGGCTGGGTAGCTCAGCTGGTTAGAGCACGGCACTCATAATGCCGGGGTCGCGGGTTCGAGTCCCGCCCCAGCTATCGAAAGGACGCCCCGACTCCCTCGCGGAGCCGGGGCGTCCGCCGTTTTCGGCCTCGGGTTTCGGACGCGCACGGATCGGCCGATACTGGTTCCGATAGGTGTTCGCGAACCCGGAGGGCGTGGTTGATGACGACAGCAGGCGGAAGTCCGCACGCCGGCTCCACGGGTGCCACCGGCGAGGAGCGCTATCGCGCCTTCGTCGAGCAGAGCGCGGAGGGGGTCTGGTGCTTCGAGGTGGACCCGCCGGTCCCCACGGAGTGGCCCGTCGAACGGCAGCTCGAGGCGTTCTATGAGCGATCGACGCTCACGGAGTGCAACGATGCCCTCGCCCGCATGTACAAGGCGGAGGACCGCGGCCAGCTGCTGGGTGCGCGGCTCGCCGACTTCCTGCCGGCGGAGAACGAGGCCAACCTCGCGTACCTGCGGGAGTTCGTCGCGCGCGACTACCGCTACATGGATGCCGAGAGCCAGGAGCAGGACCGGCTCGGCGGCACGCACTACTACCTGAACAACCTCGTCGGCGTGGTCGAGCACGGGGCGCTCGTGCGGGTCTGGGGCACGCAGCGCGACATCACCCGGATCAAGGAGCTGGAGGCGCAGCTCTCCCGCTCGCAGCGCCTGGAGTCGCTCGGGATGCTCGCCGGCAGCGTGGCGCACGACTTCAACAACCTGCTCGGCGTCATCCTCTCCTGCTCGGAGCTCGCGCTCGAGGCGACCGCCGAGGGCGACCCGAGGCGCGAGGACCTCGAGCAGGTGCAGGAGGCGGGGCGGCGGGCGACGGAGCTCACCCGGCAGCTGCTCGCGTTCGGGCGGCAGCAGCCGCTCCGGCCGAGCGCGCTCGACCTCAACGAGGTCGTCGAGGGGACCGCGTCGATCCTGCGACGGTTGCTCCCCACGGGATGCGAACTCGTCCTGGATCTTTCCGACCGACTGGGGACGGTGCGGGCCGACAAGGGCCAGCTGGAGCAGGTGCTGATGAACCTCGTGGTGAACGCGCGCGATGCGATGCCCAACGGCGGTACCATCACCGTGAGCACGCAGGATCTCGCGCTGCATGATGCCGGCGTGTCCGCGCCCGTCTCGTCGCCCAGCGGGCGGTTCGTGCGCGTGGCCGTCACGGACACCGGGACCGGTATGGACGAGGCGACGCAGCAGCGCATCTTCGAGCCCTTCTTCACCACCAAGGAGCAGGGGAAGGGCACCGGCCTCGGTCTCGCGACGGCCTGGGGCGTCATCTCGCAGAGCGGCGGCCACCTCCGCGTCTCGAGTGCGCCCGGGCGGGGCACCACCATCCAGTTCCTGCTGCCGGTCGCCGTGGACTGACCGCGCCGCGGGCGCCGCTAGCGGAGCCGCGCCCGGTGGTACGCCCACACGCCGAAGAAGCCGGAGAAGATCCCCACGAAGAGCCACCCCGCCGGCGGCGCCCCGCCCTGCGCGAGCGTGAGCACCATCCCCGCGACCGCGGCCGCGGACCAGATCATCTTGAGCCCGAGCAATGCCCGGTACGTCTCCACGCCCGCGTCCCGCGCGAGGAGCGAGACGCCGCCGATCCCGAGCAGTGCCGCGCCCACGAGCCTCGCGGTGAACGGGTCGACCACCGTCCAGCCGAAGAGGCCCATGAGTGTGCCGGGTGCCACGAGCAGCGGCACCCCGAAGAGCATGTCCGCCCAGAAGTGGACGACGAACCAGGCGCGGAGCGACCGGGAGACCATGCTCAGGGCACCGCCCGCACGCCGCAGCTCCCGTCCGCGGCACGCATGGATGGATAGCTCACGCCGAGCTGGTCGAGATAGGTCCTGAAGCGCGATGCGTCGTAGTAGTAGGGCCGCATCTGCTCGCGGTACCTGGCCAGGATGTTCGCGTTCAGGTCGGTCGCGGGGCGGTCCTGCGGACGCACGAACGACTCGTACTTGATGTCCTTGGTCTGCACGGTGCGGTAGTAGTCCCAGGCGTCGGCCACAAGCTTCGGCGTGGTGAGCACGTCGTACATCGTGAGCGCGAGCGCCTTGGCGCCGGCGGTCGCGCCCTTGTGCGCGATGGGCGTGGCCATCGCGATCGCGTCGGCCCAGTTGTGGCCCGGTGTGCCGGGGACGTTGGAGGGATAGAAGAGCTGCACCGTCGGCACGGCCCAGGAGACGTCCCCGATGTCGTCCGAGCCGCCCCCCTTCCGGTCCGCCTCGTTCGCGGGCGGGTGCTCGAGGCCGAAGGTGGTCGTGTCGAGCCCCGTCTCGGGCTGTCCCATCTCCTTCTGGATGGCCTTCGCGAAGCGCACGTCGTCCGGCGACCAGCGCGGCATCCCGACGCGTCCGATGTTCGCCGCCAGCGCCTCGGCGACGGGCTTGTTGAAGTGCGGCGGCCAGGCGGCGCCGAGCACGCGCACGCTCGAGAGCCGCGTCCCGGTCATCATCGCCGCACCCTGCGCGACGGAATCCGCGACGGCCCACATCCCGCGGATCCGCGGCGCGTCGAGCTCGCGGAGGAAGTACCAGACGGAGGCGGTGGCCGGCACCACGTTCGGCTGGTCGCCGCCGTCGCGGATCACGTAGTGCGAGCGCGTCTCCGTGCGGAGGTGCTCGCGCCGGAAGTTCCAGCCGGCGTTCATCAGCTCCACGGCATCGAGCGCGCTGCGCCCGCGCCAGGGCGCGCCGGCCCCGTGTGCGGTGGTCCCCTCGAACGAGTAGAGCAGCGAGACGAGACCGCTGTACTCGTTCGGCGCGCCCCACGGGGTGGAGAATCGGTCATACACGTGCGTGAAGAAGCTCACGTCCACGTCCTTGAAGAGCCCCGCCGCGGTGAAGAACGCCTTGGTGCCGAGCTGCTCCTCCGCCACGCCCGGCCAGATCTTGATCGTGCCGGGGAGCCCCTGCTCGGTCATCAGCTTCTTCACCGCGAGCGCCGCCGTGACCACCACGGCCTGTCCCGAGTTGTGGCCCTCGCCATGCCCGGGTGCGCCCGGGACCATCGGCGTGCGGCAGGCGAGGCCGGGCATCTGCGAGGCCTGCGGGATCGCATCGATGTCCGACCCCAGCGCGATCACTGGCTTTCCGCTCCCCCAGGTCGCCACCCAGGCCGTGGGGATCCCGGCGTACCCCTCCTCGACGGTGAAGCCTTCCCGCCGGAGGATCGCGACGAGGTAGCGCGAGGTCTCGACCTCCTGGAATCCGAGCTCCCCGTAGGAGAAGATCTGGTCGTTGATCTCCTGGGTGAGCTTGGCGCGGGCGTCCACGTCGGCGATGAGCGCGCGCTTCGCCGCCTCGGCGCGCGCGTTCGCCTGCCGCGCCTGGGCGGCGACGGGAGAGGCGCCGATGGTGGCACCGATCGTGGCGCCGAGGAGGACGAGGGCGGCGGTGAGGATCGGGTGCGGGAGGGATCGGGGCATCGGTGCGGGGCTCGGGGAGGGGGTGGCCGGCGAGAATGTACCGCCCCTCGCGTCAGGCGGCTTGTGGACACGCCCGGCCCCCGCCACTATCACGGGGTTCCACGCCACCCTTCGGAGACCCCTGATGCGCGCCGCACTGCCGTTCCTCCTCCTCGTCCTCACCGCCTGCCGACCCGCGCCGGAGACTCCCGAACGCACCGCGCTGCGCATCATGGACGAGTCCGCCAAGGCGCATACGGCGATCGACGCCATCAACATCCGCTACATGCGCTACATGAACGGCAACATGGCGGACTCGGTGGCGTCGCTCTTCATGGAGAACGGCGTGCTGATGCCGCCGAACATGCCGGCCGTCGTGGGGCGTGAGGAGATCCGCCGGTTCTTCACCGAGAGTCCGCTCCCGCCGGGGGCGGCGTACACCTTCATGGCCGCGGACGTCGTGGCGAACGGGCCCGAGCTCGTCGAGCGCGGCGAGTTCTCGCTCGCGCTCCCGGCCAGCGGACGGACGCCGGCCGCGACCGTGACCGGGAAGTACCTCGTCCACTGGCGCAACGTGGGCGGGCGCTGGCTCCAGGCGGCGACGATATGGAACGAGGACACGCCGGTCACCCCATGACCGCCGCACCCCGTGAGCGCCTCCTGGCGCTCGACGTGTTCCGCGGGATGACGATCGCCGGCATGCTCCTCGTGAACAATCCCGGGAGCTGGTCGGCGATCCATCCGCCCCTCGCGCACGCGGCCTGGCACGGATGGACGCCGACCGACGTCATCTTCCCCTTCTTCCTCTTCATCGTCGGCATCACGACGCACCTCTCGCTCGCGGGTCGCCGCGCGCGCGGGAGCAGCGAGCGGGAGATCGTCACGCAGATCCTCCGGCGCGGCGCCCTGATCGTCCTCTTCGGCTGGATCCTCGGCTGGTTCCCCTTCTGGCCGCTCGAGCGCTTCACCGAGATGCGGATCCCGGGCGTGCTGCAGCGGATCGGCGTGGCGTACATCTGTGCCGCGCTCCTCACGCTGCGCGGGACGCTCAAGCAGCAGGTGGCGATCGTGGCGACCCTGCTCCTGGGCTACTGGTTCGCGATGACGCTCCTCCCGGTGCCCGGCCAGGAGGGGATCGGCGCGGACTGGCTGGACGAGCCGGGCAAGACACTCGCCGCGTGGGTGGATCGTGCGATGCTCGACGGGCACCTCTGGCGGCAGAGCCGCACCTGGGATCCGGAGGGAGTGCTCTCGACCATCCCCGCGATCGGCACGGCGATGCTCGGCGTCTTCGCGGGACGGTGGATCCGCGCGGAGCGCTCGCTCGAGGAGCGGCTGGCCGGCCTCTTCGCCGTGGGCGCCATCACGATGGTGCTCGGGCTCATGTGGAACTGGTCGTTCCCGATCAACAAGTCGCTCTGGACCTCGAGCTACGTGCTCTTCACCGCCGGCATGGCCGCGACGGCGCTGGCCACGATCCTCTGGATCACCGACGTGCACCGGGTGCGGTGGTGGACGCGACCCTTCGTGATCTACGGCGTGAACCCGATCATCGCGTTCGTCGGCTCGGGGATGATGGCGCGGCTGATCTACTCGCTCTGGAAGGTGGAGTACGCCGGGGCGCCGACGTCGGTGCAGGCCGTGGTGTACCGGGAGCTCTTCGCGAGTTGGCTCGCGCCGAAGAACGCGTCGCTGGCGTTCGCGCTCGCGTTCGTGACGGTCTGGCTGGGGATCCTCTGGGTGCTGGACCGCAGGGGGATCTACTTCAAGGTCTGACGGCGGGTGGCGGCGCGGGGTGGCCCAACGCCGGGGCGTGTCGCAACGTTGTGCAGTCAGACCGCGCTCCCGGACCCCCACCCCCTGGCCGCTCATGCCCGCCATCCGTCCGTTCCCCACGCTCGCGCTCCCGCTCCTCTTCGCCCTCGGCGCTGCCGCCGCGACGCCAAGCGCGCTCCAGCAGGGCTTCGAGCCCGTCACGCTCGACTCCGCCTTCCTCGCGCAGTACAAGTGGCGGAACATCGGCCCCGACCGGGGCGGGCGCTCGATCGCCGCGAGCGGCGTGAAGGGGCGTCGACACGAGGCGTACTTCGGCGCCACCGGCGGCGGGCTCTGGAAGACGATGGACAGCGGCTCCACCTGGTTCCCCGTGACCGACGGGCAGGTCACCTCGGCCTCGGTGGGCGCCGTGGCCGTGAGCGAGTCGAACCCCGACCTGGTCTTCATCGGGATGGGGGAGACGGCGATCCGCGGCAACATCATGCCGGGGGATGGCGTCTACCGCAGCGCGGACGCGGGGAAGACCTGGACGCACGTCGGGTTCCGCGAGTCGCACGGCATCTCCAAGATCCGCATCCACCCGACCAACCCCGCGATCGTCTACGTGGCCTCGTTCGGCAAGTACAGCGTGCCGAGCGCGGAGCGCGGCGTCTTCAAGTCGACCGACGGCGGGACCACCTGGCGCAAGGTGCTGTTCCGCGATGAGCGGAGCGGCGCGATCGACATCGCCATCGACCGGACGAACCCGAATGTGATGTACGCGGCGCTCTGGGAGGCGTACCGCAAGGAGTACCAGATGTCGAGCGGCGGGCCCGGGAGCGGGCTCTTCAAGAGCACCGACGGCGGTGAGACCTGGAAGGAGATCACGCGCAACAAGGGGCTCCCCTCCAAGGGACTCGTGGGACGGATCGGCGTCGCGGTCACCGCGGCGGACCCGCAGCGCGTCTACGCCCTGATCGAGCACGACAGTGGCGGGCTCTACAAGAGCGACGACGCAGGGGCGACCTGGACGCTGATGAACGACAACCGCTCCATCCGGCAGCGGGCGTTCTACTACACGCACCTCTTCGCCGACCACCAGAACGCGGACGTCGTCTACGCGCAGAACACCTCGCTCTTCCGCTCGGCGGACGGCGGGAAGACGATGACCTCGATCGGGAACGGGACGCACGGCGACCACCACGACCTCTGGATCGATCCCGATGATCCGGCGCACCTGGTCGATGCGAATGACGGCGGGGGCGCGATCTCGCGCGACACCGGCGGGAACTGGACCGACCAGGACTTCCCGACCGCGCAGTGGTACCACGTGATCACCACGAAGCACATCCCCTACCACGTGTGCGGGTCGCAGCAGGACAACACGACGCTCTGCGTGCCGTTCAACTGGAACCTGAACCAGGGGTTCCGGCGCGGCGGCGGGGGCGGCGCGGGTGCAGTAGGCGGAGCGGACGGATCGCGCGGTGGCCCCGGACCGGGCTATCAGGACCCGACCGCGGGTTCGATGGCCGTGTCGTACCAGGCAGGAGGTGGAGAGCCGGGGTACATCGCGCCCGACCCGCTGGAGCCGGACCTCTTCTACTCGGGCACGAACAACGGCGGCTACCTCGACAAGTTCAACCGCCGCACCGGGCTCTCACGCGAGGTGAACCCGTACCCCTGGTTCTACTCGGGGGAGCCGTCGAAGGACATCCGCGAGCGCTGGCAGTGGACCTATCCGATCATCTTCTCGCAGGTGGACCCGAAGCGGCTCTATGTGTCGTCGCAGCGGCTCTGGATGACGATGGACGGCGGACAGACCTGGGCGGCGCTGAGCGGTGACCTCACGCGGCGCGACCCGATGACGCAGGAGAAGTCGGGCGGCCCGATCACCGGGGACATGAACGGTCCCGAGGTGTACGCGACGATCTTCTCCGTGGCGCCCGGGAAGCGGGACGTGAACGTCATCTGGACCGGATCGGACGACGGGCTCGTGCACGTGACGCGCGACGGCGGGAAGAGCTGGACGAACGTGACACCGAAGGAGATGCCCGACTTCGGCCGCGTGAGCCAGATCGACGCGTCGGTCTTCGACGACGGCACCGCGTACGTCTCGGTGCGCAAGCCACTGCTCGATGATTTCTCGCCGTACATCTTCCGCACGCGCGACTTCGGCCGCACCTGGACGAAGATCGTCGCCGGCATCCGCGCCGACGACTACGTGCACGCGGTGCGCGAGGACCCCACGCGCCGCGGCCTGCTCTACGCCGCGACGCAGCACGGCGTCTACCTCTCGTACGATGATGGCGCGCGCTGGCAGTCGCTGCGGCTCAACATGCCCGACGTGCCCGTGGCCGACCTGATCGTCGAGGGGAACGAGCTCGTGATCGGCACCCATGGGCGGAGCTTCTGGGTGCTCGACAACATCGCGGCCCTCCGGCAGGCGACGCCGCGCGTGCTGGCGGCGGAGTCGCACCTCTACACGCCGGCGCCGGCCGTCCGCTCCGGCACGCCCCTGACGATCACCTGGAAGCTCGCGAGCGCGCCGCAGTCGATCGCGCTCGAGGTCCTCGATTCCGCGGGTGCGGTGCTCCGCACCTTCGGACCCGCGCCGGCCGGCGGGAGTGCCGGCGCGGCGGGGGGCGGGCGGCGCGGCGGCGGAGTGGCCTACATCCCGCGCGCCGCGGGCGTGTCGACCTTCAACTGGGACCTCCGCACGACCCCCATCGTCGGGTTCCCCGGGATGATCCTCTGGGGCGCGGGGCTGAACGGACCGGTGGTGCCACCGGGCACGTACACGCTCCGATTGGTGGCGGACGGCCGCGCGCTCACGGCGCCGCTCGTGGTGAAGCGGAACCCGCTCCTCCCCGACGTCACCGACGCCGACCTGCACGCGCAGTACCAGTTCGGGCGCCAGGTGCGCGACAAGGCGACCGAGGCCAACCAGTCGGTGATCGAGATCCGGCGCGTGAAGGACCAGCTCGCGGACCGGCTCAAGAAGTCCAGCGACCGCGCCCTCCGGACCTCCGGCGCCGCGCTGACCACCAACGCCTCCGCGGTCGAGGAGCGGATCTACCAGGTGAAGAACCAGAGCGGGCAGGACCCGCTCAACTTCCCTATCCGCGTGAACAACCGGCTGGCGAACCTGCTCTCGATGGCGGAGCGCGGGGACGGGAGGCCGACCACCAACATGCCGGAGATCTTCGGGATCCTCACCGCGGAGCTGAAGGGCTACACGGACCAGCTCGCCAGGGTCTGGAGCACCGACCTGATGGCGGTGAACAAGGAGTTGGCGCGCCTCAGCCTGCCGCTGCTCGACCCGAAGTGCGAGAAGGTGGAGGGGTGCCCGCCGACACCCTGAGGCCCTCTACGCCGCGAAGATCGCGTGCGCCTCGGCGAGCTTCGCGATCGGGTCGCGCGTCGGGATGAACTCGTGCGCGACGAAGCCGGTGAAGCCCGTGGCCGCGATGGCGCGGGCGATCCGGCCGTAGTTGAGCTCCTGCGTGTCGTCGAGCTCATGCCGGCCCGGGACGCCCGCAGTGTGGTAGTGGCCGATCAGGGGCGCGTACTGTCCGATCGTTCGCACCACGTCCCCTTCCATGATCTGCATGTGGTAGACGTCGTACAGGAGCTTGAAGCGGGGTGACCCCACCGCGCGCGCGACCTGGGCCGCCCACTCGGTGCGGTCGGCGTGGTAGTCCTTGTGGTCCACCTTGCTGTTCAGCATCTCCATCACGACGGTCACGCCATGTCGCTCGGCGGCGGGCATGATCCGCCGCAGCCCCGCGGCGCAGTTGGCGATGCCGTCGCCGTCGCTCATCCCGCGGCGGTTGCCGGAGAACACGATCATCTGCGGGACGCCGGCGCGCGCCACGAGCGGGAGGAGGCGCTCGCTCTCCGCGACGAGCTTGTCGTGGAGGTCGGGGCGGTTCCATCCGTCGGGGATCGGACCCGGTCCGTTCGCCACGGCGCAGACGAGGCCGTGCGCGCGCGGCACCTCCCACTCGTTCTCGCCGAGCAGGTCGATGGCCGAGA
This sequence comes from Gemmatimonadaceae bacterium, assembly GCA_011525845.1. GTDB lineage: Bacteria > Gemmatimonadota > Gemmatimonadetes > Gemmatimonadales > Gemmatimonadaceae > Pseudogemmatithrix. The sequence goes on from WYBP01000008.1 coordinate 176,416, forward strand.
GCCCGATCCGCCTGGCCTCGCGGCAGAGCTCGTCGAGCGGCATCCGCGAGAAGCACCAGCGGGCGACGCTCTGCCGGTAGGGCGGGGCGGCGGGCGCGCCGCCCGCGACGGCGGCGGAATCGGCCTCCGCCGCGTGCGCCGCGCGTGCCACGCCTCCGCCGCGTCCGACACCCGCGGCAACGAGCGCCGCGCCCGCGCCCGCCTTCAGGACATCGCGTCGAGTGGGACTCACAGCTCTCCCCGTGTGATGCGCTCCACCGCGCTGGCCACCGCGCGCGCCGTGAGCGCCATGTAGGTGATGCTCGGATTCTGGCAGGCGCTGCTCGCCATGCACGCGCCGTCGGTGACGAACACGTTCGGCACCTCCCAGAGCGCGTTGTTCCCGTCGCAGACGGAGACGTCCGCGGAGCGTCCCATCCGCGCGCCCCCCATCTCGTGGATGCAGAGCCCCGGCGGCACGTCGGGACGGTTCTGCCGGATGTTCGTGGCGCCCGCGGCCTCGAGCATCTCGGTGGCCGAGGTGACCATGTCGCGCATCATCGCGCGCTCGTTCTCCCCCCAGGTGCAGTCGATCCGGAGCGCGGGGATCCCCCACGCGTCCTTGGCGACCGGGTCGAGTGCCACCTGGTTGTCCTCGCGTGGCAGCGTCTCCCCCCAGCCGTTGATGCCGATCGTCCAGGGCTGGAGCTCCGAGAGCCAGCGCGCCTTGAAATCGGCGCCATGGCCGCCGTCGTTCCAGCGGCTCCGCCCGGATCCCCCCTGCATCCCGTAGCCGCGCAGGAAGTCCTTGCTGGCCGGCGACGACTGCGTGTTCCGGAAGCGCGCGACGTAGATGCCGTTCGGGCGGCGGCCGTCCGTCCGCCGGTCCTCGAAGCCGGGCATCGTGCCCCCCGCGCCCCAGAGCATGTGATGGTCCATCACGTACTTCCCGAGCGTGCCGCTCGCGTTCCCCATCCCCTGCGGATGCGCCGCGCTCCGCGAGTTGAGCAGGATCCGCGTGGACTCGAAGGCCGAGGCGCAGAGGAAGACCACGCGCGCCTCGAACTCGAGCTCCGCGCGCGACCGGGCGTCGATCACCCGCACGCCCCGGGCGCGCCCCGACCGCGGGTCGTGCACCACCTCGGCCACCACGCTCCAGGGACGGAGGGTGAGCCGCCCCGTGCGCGCCGCGGCCGGGAGCGTGGAGCCGTTGCTCGAGAAGTACGAGTGCGTGATGCACCCGCGCTCGCAGGGGCCGCAGTAGTGGCAGGCGGCTCGCCCGTTGTGCTCCTCGGTGAGGACCGCCGTGCGCCCGATGGTCAGCACACGCTGGCCGCCGAACGCCGCGAGGATCCGTTCGCGCGCGTGGCGCTCGACGCAGGTCAGCTCCATCGGCTTCAGGAAGACGCCGTCCGGCAGCTGCTCCAGCCCCTCGGCCGCGCCCGAGACGCCGATGAAGCGTTCCACGTGCTCGTACCAAGGCGCGAGGTCCGCGTAGCGGATGGGCCAGTCCGTGCCGTGGCCGTCCTTCGCGTTCGCCTCGAAGTCGAGGTCGCTCCAGCGGTAGACCTGGCGGCCCCAGGTGAGGGAGCGTCCGCCGACCTGTCGACCGCGGATCCAACGGAAGGGTGCGCCCTCAGGAGTGGTGTACGGGTTCTCGCGGTCGTTGACGAAGAACTTCGCGCCCCACTCGTCGCAGGCGTAGCACTCGCGTTGCACCGGTTGGTCGCGGGAGAGTGCGGCGCGGTCGCCGTAGCCGCGGAATCGCACGTCGTACGGCTGCACGTGCTCGACGTAGTCGACCGCCGGGTCGATCGGGCCGCCGGCCTCGAGGACGAGGGTGTGGAGCCCACGCTCCGTGAGCTCCTTCGCGGCCCAGCCGCCGCTGATCCCCGAGCCCACGACGATCGCGTCGTAGCGCCGACGTTCCTGCAGCGGGAGACGGCGAGACTCAGCCATCGGCGCCGTCCTCGAAGTCGAGCGGCGACGGGATCGGGGTGCACCCGTAGTACCGCCCAGGAGTGATGTCCACCTTGAGCACCTCGCGCTGGACGCGCTCGCTGGTGAGGTAGCCGTGGAGCACATGCGAGCGGAGGCGCCGGTACCCGCGCCGTGCCGGATGCGTGGGATCCGAGGCCTCCGCGAGCCAGGCCAGCTCGGCGGAGCGCTCGAACCCGCTCAGGGCGGGCCAGGGGCGGTTGAGACGCTCGATGACGTGCATCTCCATCGCCGCGAGTCCCGCGCGGAACTCCGTCCGCTCCTCGTCGGTCATCCACTCGCCCACGATCACCTCCACGAACGCGGGCACCCCGACGTCGAGGGCGCCGGGCGTCGCGCTGCGCGGGAGGATCCCGTCCGCGACCGCGGCCACGAGCGCGCGTTCGTCCGCCCGGAAGAGCGCGGGAGGCGTCGCGAGGGCGCGCCGATGGGCGGCGGCGCTGGTCACGGCGTCCGGCAGTCCTGCGCGGGCGACCGCGGGGAGGGCGGCGACCCCCAGCAACTGCAGCGCCGCACGGCGGGTGAGGGTCATGGCCAACGATGCACCCGCCCGCGGGGCGCGGCAAGGCGACGCTCCCCGACCGTCGCGAAACCCTTTCACGACGGATAGCGTCCAATGAGGAGTCGTCCTGCCTCCTTCCCCCACTGGACCCCATGCGCGCCATCACGCTGCTCGCCTCGCTCCTGCTCTCCGATCCGCCGGTGCACAACGGCCGCGCCGGCGAGATCACCGTCCGGCCCGTGCGCGCGAGCGCCGAGATCAAGGTCGACGGGGTGCTCGACGAGCCGATCTGGCGCGAGGCCTCGGTGCTGCGCGGCTTCTCCCAGTTCTCGCCACAGGACGGGATCCCCGCCGCGGACTCGACCATCGTGTTCGTCTGGTACTCGCCCACCGCGATCCACTTCGGCGTCCGGGCGTACGAGCCGCACGGCACCGTGCGCGCCACGCTCGCCGAGCGCGACCGGCTGGGCTCGGACGACCAGATCCAGTTCCTGATCGGCACCTTCAACGACGGACGGCAGGCGTCGATGTTCGCCGTCAACCCGTTCGGCGTGCAGGCGGACGGGAGCCTGGTGGAGCAGGGGAACCGCGGGGGCGCCGGGCTGCTCGGCGGCGGCAACTCCGCCCGCGAGTCGGCGGACCTCTCGCAGGACTACGTCTTCCAGTCCAAGGGGCGCCTCACCGACTTCGGCTACGAGGTGGAGGTCAGCATCCCGTTCAAGAGCCTGCGCTTCCAGGCCGCGCCGGAGCAGACGTGGGGGTTCAACGTCGTGCGCCGTGTGCAGCACTCGAACTACGAGGACAGCTGGACGCCGGCCCAGCGCGGGAATGCGTCCTTCCTCTCGCAGTCGGGCACGCTCGCGGGCCTCACCGACCTAAGGCGCGGGGTGGTGCTCGACATAACGCCCGAGCTGACCGACCGCGTGGAGGGCACGCCCGGCGCGACGGCGTGGGACTATGAGGCGGGCCGCCCGCAGCTGGGGGCGACGGTGCGGTGGGGGATCACGAACAACCTGACGTTGAACGGGACGGTCAACCCGGACTTCTCGCAGGTGGAGGCGGACGCCGGCCAGTTCTCGTTCGACCCGCGCCGTGCGCTCTTCATCACGGAACGCCGTCCCTTCTTCATCGACGGCATCGAGCAGTTCCAGACGCCGAACGGCCTCGTCTACACGCGCCGGATCGTGCAGCCGGATGCCGCAGCGAAGGTCTCCGGCAAGATGGGCGCGATGAACGTCGCCCTGATGGCGGCGCTCGACGACCAGGCCACCTCCCGCACGGGATCGGACCGGCCCCTCTTCAACATCCTCAGGCTCTCACGCGACCTCGGTGCGCGGTCGCGCCTCGGGATGACCTACACCGACAAGGTCGACGGTGCGTCGTCCAACCGCGTGCTCAGCGTGGACGGGCGGGGCGTGGCGGGGCGTCTCTATTCGGGGTCGTTCCAGCTCGCGGGTGCACGCACCGCCTCGGGCGGCAGCGTGGTCACCGCGCCGCTCTTCGAGCTGCGGGGCGCACGCGACGGGCGCGCCGTGGGCGTGCGCGCGCTCATCCGCGGGATCGATCCCGATTTCACGACCGAGAGCGGCTTCCTCTCCCGCTCAGGCGAGGTGCAGATGAACCTGCAGCCGCGCCACACCTGGTTCGGCGCGCCGGGCGCGCGCGTGGAGAGCTTCACCGCCGGCGTGATGGGCGACGGCATCTGGAACTACGAGAACTTCTTCCGCCGCGGGGATGCCCGGGACAAGAAGCTCCACTTCAATGCCGACGCGAGCCTGCGCGGCGGCTGGAGCGTCGGCGCCTCGGTGCTCTATGAGACCTTCGGCTACGACCCCGAATTCTACGGTCCGCGCCTGCGCGTGGAGGCGCCGAACGGCGTGGGCGGGCTCGACACGCTGGCCTTCGTGGGCACGCCCCGGCTGCCGAACCGGGACTGGGTGGTGCGCGTCGGGTCCCCGCGCTTCAAGTACTTCCAGCTGAGCTCGTTCCTGATCTGGGGGATCGACGAGAACTTCTACGAGTGGGCCTCGGCGGACATCCTGTACGCGTCGGTCACGCTGAACGTCCGTCCGTCGGAACGGCTGCGCATCGACGGGACCTACCAGATCCAGGAGTTCGTGCGGCGCACGGACGGCTCGCTGGTGGGCATCCTGCGGAACCCAAGGCTCAAGGTCGAGTACCAGGTCTCGCGCCCGATCTTCGTGCGCGCGATCGGCGAGTACTTCGCCGAGAGCGTGGACGCCCTGCGGGACGACTCGCGCACGGGGTACCCGCTGCTCCAGCGGAACAGTGCCGGGGTGTTCGAGCGCACGACGGCGACGACGCGCAACAGCGTGCGCAGCGACCTCCTCTTCGCCTACACGCCGACGCCCGGCACCGTGTTCTACCTCGGCTACGGCGCCCGGCTCTCGGAGCCGACCTCCTTCCGGTTCGAGCGCCTCACGCGCACGCGGGACGCCTTCTTCCTGAAGGCGTCGTACCTCTTCCGCAACTAGCGCCGCGGCGGTCGCCGCGGCGCCAGTTGCGGCGCCAGTGGCGCCGCCAGTTGCGGCGCACGGCCACGGCTCAGACGGCGAGCCGCATCCCCGTGGCCGGCATCCCCAGCGCGTGCCGCACGCTCGTGGCGAGTGCCTCGGCGCCACGTTCCGCGGGCACGAGTGCCACGCATCCCAGGTCGTGCGCCCACTGGTGCGCGCCGGGGTCCGACTGGACCGTGTAGACGACCGCCGGCAGCTGCAGCTCCGTCGCGACCGCCTGCATGAGCGCGAAGCCGTCGAGCCGCGGGATCGCGATCTCGGTGACCATCAGGGTCGGGCGGAGCCGGCGGGCGTAGGTGAGCGCCGCGACGCCGTCGGCGGACTCGATCACCGCGCAGCCGATGTCCTCGAGCGCGTAGCGGATGGCGCGGCGCTCCTCGCGCGAGTCGTGGACGACGAGGACGCGCGGGGCGTCCTTCGGCATCGACCGGCTGGGACGCGGCGGCGGTGCGGACGCGAGGCCCGCGGGGGCGACGGTCCCGGTCGTCGTGCCCTGGGGCACGCCGGTCGCGCCGACGCGCAGCCCCGTGATGATCGCCTGTGCGTCCACGTCGGCCGACTGTTCCGAGGCGTGGGGCGGCGGCACGTTGTCGAGGAGCTCCGGGAGGGCCGTGGTCCCGTCGAGCACGCGGCGCAGGCCGGACTCCCAGAGCGGGATCATGCCGGCGCGCTTGGCGAGGTCGTGGAGTTCCACCCGGTCGGCGCCGCGCGCGATGGCGGTGCGCATGTCGTCCGAGACCACCAGCACCTCGGGGACGACCATGCGTCCGCGGTACCCGGTGCCGCGGCACGCCTCGCACCCCACGGCCTTCCGGATCTTCTCCGTCTTCTTGCCCGCCAGCAGGAGCTGCTGCTCCGCCGGGAGCTCCTCGACGGTCGTCGGAAGGGAGCAGGCCTCACAGAGCCGCCGCACGAGGCGCTGGGCGATCACGCCCTTGAGCGCGCCCGAGAGTGCGCCCATGTCCACGCCGATGTCGGCGAGGCGGCCGATGGCGGAGGGCGCGTCGATCGTGTGGAGCGTCGAGAGCACGAGGTGTCCCGTGAGCCCCGCCTTCACCGCGATGCCCGCCGTCTCCCCGTCGCGGATCTCGCCGACGAGGATCACGTCCGGGTCCTGCCGAACGATCGAACGGAGCGCGGACGCGAACCCGAGGCCCGCGCGCTCGTTCACCTGCACCTGGTTGATCCCCTCGAGGTTGTACTCGATCGGGTCCTCCACCGTGACGATGTTCGTGGCGGCGGAGCGCGCGTTCTCGACGGCGGCGTAGAGGGTCGTGGTCTTGCCCGAGCCCGTGGGCCCGGTGACCAGCACCATCCCCTCGTTCTGCTCCAGCAGCTTGGTGACGCGATGTGTCTCGCCCGGGGTGAAGCCGAGCGACTTGAGCCCGTGCGCGGCGCTGGCCGCGTCGAGGAGCCGGATCACCGCCTTCTCGAGGCGGTCGTTCAGCGGGAGGGTCGAGACGCGGAGGTCCACCACGCGCCCGTCGAACTTCGTGGAGGCGCGGCCGTCCTGCGGGCGGCGGCGGTCGGCGATGTCGAGCCCGGCGAGGACCTTGAGGCGGCTCATCACGAGGGGCGCGACGTCGGAGGAGATGCGCGTCACGTCGTGCAGGATGCCGTCCACGCGGAACCGCACGAGGAGGTCATCCTCCTTGGGCTCGAAGTGGATGTCGCTGGCGCGCTGGTCGAGCGCGTCCGCGATGAAGCGGTCGAGCGAGTCGAGCACCATGCCGCGGGTGGGGAGCGAGCGCGCCCCGAGGGGCCCCTCCTTGATGACCCACTCGAGGCGCGGGGTCGGGACCTTCCCGCTGATGCTGACGCCGTAGATGCGCTCGTGGGCCTCGCGCACGTCGCGCGGGGCGGCCACCGTGAGCCGGATCTGGTGCCCGGCCGCGAAGGCGAGGTCGCGCTCCAGGCTGGCGGCGAGCGGGTTCGCGCAGGCCACGTCGAGGACGGCGCCGTTCAGGCGGATGGGGACCACGCTGTAGCGCGCCGCGAACTTGATCGGCAGGAGCTTGGCGCAGGAGGCGTCCACGCCGGAGAGGTCGGCCGGCGGTGCCCCCGCCATCTGGCAGACCAGGTCGAGGATCTCCTTCGGACTCGCGCCCGCCGCGACGAGCGAATCCCAGGCGGTCGGTGCCGCCGTCAGGCGGTCCACGGCCGGATGCCCCTGCTGACGCAGCGCGTCGAGCAGCCAGCGGTCGGTCCAGGGCACTCGTGCTTCGCGCGGGGGGGTCGCTTGGGGCGTGGTCATGGGATCGATGGTGGAGGATTCCCCCGGAGTATCGACCCATCGCGGTCCGGCTTTAGGCCCTCGTCCTGGTCAGGGCAGGGAGCGGAGTGCCTGGTCCGTCGCCTCGCGCAGCGACTGCCGGGCACCGGCGATCGCGCGCTGTACCTCGCCCGAGGTCCCGCCGATCTCCAGTCCGGCGTAGCTCCCGAGGGCCTCGTCGTACCAGGAGCGCCAGGTCTCGAGGATGTCGCGCTCGAGGGCCCGGTCGCCGCCCGCGCGGAGGGCCGCCGCCGAGAGCCGGCGCTCCGTCTCGATGCGCGCGAGGGCGGCCCGTTCGAGTTCGCCTACCAGGGCCAGCGCGGTCGGGGTCGTGGCCGTGGTCAACAGCAGCGCCGAGGCGAGGGCGGTGATCCCCACGTTCCGCAGCTCGGCGGGCGAGACCTTGTCGATCCGGTCCCCGTCGGTGTGATAGAACTGGTCCGTGAAGTGCCAGAAGAGGAGGCCCGGCTTCTTCGCACGGAGGAAGGGCGTGTGGTCGCTGCCGCCCTCGAACGGATTCGTGCGCACCACCCAGCCGTTCGTGGCCGCCTGCTCGAGCGCGCGGTGGAGCACGAAGTCGTTGAAGTAGTGCGGGGTCATCTCGGCCTTGGTGAGCGGACGGCCGCCCCACTCCGAGTGCTTCTCCTCCCCCCGCGTCCAGATCGCGGAGGGGTCGGGCATCTTCTCGATCAGGAAGGTCCCGCCGGTCTTCTCCGTGTCCTCGCCGACCATGTCGAGCGAGAGTCCCCACTGCACCCCCGCGGCCCGGACGGTGTCCTGCGTCAGGTAGCGCTCCGTGGACCTGATCTCGAGCCCCCAGAGGAAGGTGAGCGTGCGGTCGGGGGAGACGGCACCGTCGCGCACGAGCGCGGCGGCCACGCGCGCCATCTCCACCTGCGCGCCGACTCCCGACGCATTGTCGTTCGCGCCGGGTTCCTGCACGTGCGCGCTGAACACGAAGCGCTCCTCGGGGGATCGCGCCCCGCGCACCTCGGCGATCACCGCCCGCTCCACCGCCGGCGACGTCCAGCGCACGTCCGCGCGCACCTGGACGCGGACCGGAGCTCCCCCGCGCGCCGTCGCTCCCGCGAGCGCCCGGCGCAGCCGCTCGCGCGCCGCGAAGGAGAGGGCGATGCCCCAGGCGCGCGCACTCGTGTCGCGCGCGACGCCACCGAACTGGATGGACGTGCGGTTCCGTTCGGGCTGGAGGTACGCCGGCAACGCGTAGCCGAGCACGCCCACCGCGCCGCGCCGGACCACCGCCTCGGTGAAGAGGCGGGAGACGCCCACGTCCGCCATCACGACCTTGCCGCGCACGTTCGCGGCATCGAGCTCGGCTGCCGTGCCGCCTCCCGCATCGACCAGTTCGGCGGTGATGCCGCCGGCCGGCGTGCCGAACGAGTTCGTCGCCAGCATGTTGCGGTTGGTGGCGAAGTCGAGCACCGGTGAGTCCTCGCCGACGATCGAGAGGGTCGCGGAGAGCGGCTCCCAGGCGGGGGCTGCCATGGGGTAGCGCTCGACGCGATAGGTCAGGCGCGCGCCGGCCGCCGCACGGGACTCGGGGACGTATCCCGCGGCCTCGAGGCGCGCCGCGATGTGGTCGATGGAGGCGTCGAAGCCGCGGTTCCCCGGCCAGCGGACGAACTGGTCGAGGAACGCCACCGTCGCGAAGGCGCTGTCACCCGCGTAGCGCTCGGCGACCATCGCGCGGAGGCGTTCGCCGGGTGAGGGCGCCGCGCCTCGCGTCGGCGTCTGCGCATGGAGCAGCATGGGGACGGTGGCGAGGGCGGCCAGCGACCAGGGGAGGATGGAGCGTCGGGCGATCGGGGGCGTGAGGCGCATGTCTCGAAGGTAGCGGGGCGCGTGCGACTCGGCACTGGCGTCATCGGGGTCGTTCCGCTATCCCTTCAGGGACAGCCGCCAGGGGTACTCCGCGAGTGCGGGGTTGAGAAAGTCTCTTGGAACCTGACCCGGTCAACACCGGCGTAGGGAGTGCGGCGAGTGTCGTGCGCGCCGCCATGGGCCACGCCACCCGCTCGCCGGGTGCGCGTGGCCCTCGTCGTTCGCGACGTCGGGGCGCGCGTCGCCAGCGAGGTACCGTCACTCCGGACTCCTTCTGCTTCGAGGTATCCGGCATGCGCATCACCACGGTTCGTTCATCACTCGTCGCGCTCGGTCTCGTGACGATCATTTCCCTCCCGTCCCTCGCTCGCGCGCAAGGCGCGCCGCCCGCTCGGGATACGGCCGCCACCCCGCGCCGCGACACGCTCGACGCCGTGGTGGTGCGTGCCACGCGCGCCGGCGGGGCGCCGCCCACCTCCCAGGCCACGCTCGATCGCGCGACGATCGAGCGCCGCTACATGGGCCAGGATGCCCCGCTCGCGCTGCAGGGCATGACCGGCGTCACCACGTCGTCCGACGCCGGGAGCTTCTCCGGATACAGCAGCCTCCGCCTGCGCGGGCTCGACCAGACACGGCTCTCGATCTCCCTCGACGGCGTGCCGCTCAACGACCCGGAGGACCAGGTCCTCTACTTCTCGAACGTCCCCGACTTCATGAACTCGATGCAGTCGGTGCGGCTGCAGCGCGGCGTCGGTGCGAGCGCGTTCGGGACGGCCTCGTATGCGGGATCGCTCAACTTCGAGTCCATCGCGATCGCGACCACGCCGCGGTTCGCCGAGGCGCAGCTCACGGGCGGCTCCTGGGGCACCGGGCGCGCAAGCATCGAGGGGGCGACCGGGCTGCAGGGCGCGTGGGCCGGTTACGCGCGCGTCTCGGCGCAGGAGACCGATGGCTACCGCGAGCACTCGGGGAACCGTGCGCGCTCGGCGTTCGCCAGTCTCGGATGGTTCGGCGCGCGGGACGCCGTGAAGTTCACCGGCTTCGCCGGACGTTCCCGCACGCAGCTCGCATACTATGCGCCGAGCGAGGCCGACCTCGCGGCGAATCCGCGGGTGAACGTGATGTCCCCGCTCGAGCGGGACGACTTCCACCAGGAGATGGCGAGCCTGCAGCACACGCGCGCCATCGGCGCGGCGGCGACGCTCACCACCACGCTCTACCGGAACAGCGCGGCCGGCGCGTACGACGTGCTCGTCGGCCCCGACCTCTGGAACTTCAACCTCGCGCACGTCTGGTACGGCGCGCTGAGCACCTTCACCTGGTCGCGGCCGGGGCTCGCCGTGGCCGCCGGGGCGCACCTGAGCGACTACGCGCGCGATCACTTCCTCTTCGTCCGTCCCGACCTTGCCACGCGGGCCTACGACAACACCGGGCACAAGCAGGAGCAGAGTGCCTTCGGCAAGGTGACGCTGACGCGCGGCACGGTGGACTGGCATGCCGACGTCCAGCTCCGGCGCGCGGCCTTCCGCTACGTGCCGACGCCGGGGTCCTCGTTCGGCGAGCCGAGCGTCGACTGGACCTTCCTCGATCCCAAGGTCGGCGTGACGTGGCGCGCGCGGCCGGGGATCGCGCTCTTCGCCTCGCTCGGCCGGAGCGCGCGCGAACCGGCGCGCACCGACCTCTTCGCCGGCGCGGACGACGTGGACGATGCCACCGCGCCCGACGTGCTCCCGCTCGACCGGGTGCGCCCCGAGCGCGTCACCGACCTCGAGGTGGGTGCCCGCCTCACGTCGGCGCGGGCCACGGTGAGCGCCAACGCCTTCGTGATGCGCTTCCATGACGAGATCGCGCCGATCGGGGCCATCGCGGTGACCGGGAGTCCGCTGCGCCAGAACGTCGGGCGGAGTGAACGGGTGGGCCTGGAGCTGGAGGGCTCCTGGCAGCCGCTCGACCGGGTGCAGGTGCACGGCAACGCGACGTTCATGCGGGCCCGCATCGCCGAGTTCACGGACGAGACGACCGCGACGACCTACCGCGATGTGCCACCGCTCCTCTCGCCGGCGGTGATCGCCAACGCCGAGGCGGTCTGGACCGCGCGCCTCGGGACCTTCACCGTCGCGCTGCGACACGTCGGCCGGTCACACCTCGCGAACGACGGCAACGCCGCGCTCGTGACCCCCGCTTTCACGGTGGGAGATCTCAGCGCCGCGCTCCCCGTCGGACGTCACGCCCTTCGCGTGCAGCTGCAGAACGTGACCGACGCACGCGCCTATACGAGCGGGTACACGGACGGTGCGACCCGCTACCTCTTCCCGCTCGCCGGACGGACGGTCCTCGCCACGGTCGTGCTCCGGTTCTAGTTTCGGGGGATGCCCAGCACCCCGCGTTCGCTCGCCGAGGAGTTGCAGCAGAGTCGTCCCTTCTCCTCGGTGTCGGAGGAGGCGGTCGTCGCGGTGCTCCGCACCGCCGCGCTGATGCGGCGGGCGCTGAGCCGGCGCATCGAATCGCGGGGGATCTCGGTCGCCCAGTACAACGTGCTGCGGATCCTGCGCGGCGCGGGCCCGGAGGGGTTGCCCACGCTCGCCGTGCGCGACCGGTTGATCGAGGAGGCGCCCGGCATCACGCGGCTGATCGACAAGCTGGAGCGTTCGCGGCTCGTCGCCCGCCTGCGGGACCGCGAGGACCGGCGCACGGTGCGGTGCCGGATCACGCCGGCGGGACTGGCGCTCCTGGACGAGCTGGAAGCGGGCGTGCGCGAGACGCACGGGCTGCTGACCGAGGCGCTGCCGCGGGCGGAGGAGCGCCGGGCGCTGGTGGCGCTGCTCGGGCGGGTGCGGGCGGTGCTTGGCGAGGACGAGGCGCCGGAGCCGCGCTGACTCCGGACCGCTGGCGGGTCAGCGCTTCTTGCCCATGAACGACCCGAGGACCCCGCGCACCATCTGCCGGGCGATGGTGCTCCCGGTGGTGCGCGCCGCGCTCTTCATCACCAGGTCGAGCATCCCATCCCGCTTCCCGCCGCGCGGGCCGGTCGACCCGAAGATCAGCGCGCCCAGGCCACCGAGGACCGCGCCCGCGGCCCCGGCGCCCGCGGCGGCCGTCGCGCCCCGGCCGGCCCCCGACGCGCCTGCCGCAGGGGGGGCGGCCGCCGCGGCGGACTCCGCACGCGCGCGGAGCAGCTCGAACGCGGACTCGCGATCCACCTCCTTCTCGTACACGCCGAACACGACCGAGCTGCGGATCAGCGCCGCGCGCTCCGCGGCCTCGATCGGCCCCATCTGCGACTCCGGCGCGTACATCCACGCGCGCTGTGTCACGCCGGGCGCGCCCTTGGCGTCCAGGAGCGAGACCAGCGCCTCGCCCACGCCGAGCTCGAGGATGACCTGCTCGATGTCGAGGTCGGGGTTCGGGCGCATGGTCTGCGCCGTGGCCTTCACCGCGCGCTGGTCGCGCGGCGTGAAGGCGCGGAGCGCGTGCTGCACGCGGTGCCCGAGCTGCCCCAGCACCTTGTCCGGGATGTCGACCGGGTTCTGCGTCACGAAGTAGACCCCGACGCCCTTGGAGCGGATGAGCCGCACCACGAGCTCGATCTTGTCGAGCAGCGCCGCGGGCGCGTCGGCGAAGAGCAGGTGCGCCTCGTCGAAGAAGAAGACCAGCTTCGGCTTCTCGGCGTCGCCCACCTCGGGGAGGTTCTCGTAGAGCTCGGAGAGGAGCCAGAGCAGCAGGCAGGAGTAGAGCCGCGGCTGCTGCATCAGCCGGTCCGCGGCGAGGATGTTCACCACGCCGCGCCCGTCCACGGTCTGGAGGAGGTCGTCGATGTTCAGCATCGGCTCGCCGAAGAAGCGCGCCGCGCCCTCCTCCTCGAGCTGCAGCAGGCCGCGCTGGATCGCGCCGATGCTCGCGCTCGACACGTTGCCGTACTGCGTCTTCACCTCGCTCGCGTTGTCGCCCAGGAACTGCAGCATCGCGCGGAGGTCCGCGAGGTTGAGGAGCAGCAGGCCGTTGTCGTCGGCCACGCGGAACGCCATCGTCAGCACGCCCTCCTGCGTCTCGTTCAGGTTGAGCAGCCGCGCGAGCACGAGCGGCCCCATGTCCGAGATCGTCGCGCGCACGGGATGCCCCTGCTCGCCGTAGACGTCCCAGAAGGTGACGGGACAGGCCGCGAAGTCGGGGGTCGGCAGCTTCAGCTTCTCGAGCCGTGCGGCGAGCTTCTCGCTCGCGCGCCCGGCCTTGGCGAGACCGCCGAGGTCCCCCTTCACGTCGGCCAGGAAGACCGGCACGCCGATCCGGGAGAAGCGCTCAGCCATCACCTGTAAGCTGATGGTCTTCCCCGTCCCGGTGGCGCCGGTGACGCAGCCGTGGCGGTTGGCGAGGGCCGGGAGCAGGGCGAGGTCGCTGCTCCCGCGGGCGATGGTCAGGGGTTCGGTCATGTCCTGAAACTGTTAACCGCACCGCGCGGTGGCTACTCCCGCCGGCCCGCCTCCACCGCGATCCGGGCGATCCGCGCTCCCTCCAGGACGCCGTCCACCACGTCCATCCCCTCGACGACCTCCCCCCAGACGGTGTAATCCGCGTCGAGCCGGCGGTTGTCGCGGAGGTTCACGAACCACTGCGCGTCGCCGGTGTCGTGCCCGCGCGTGCTCATGCCGAGCGTGCCGCGCGCGTGCGAGACCCCGCCGAGCTCGTCGCGCAGGTAGCGGTCCGCGCCGACGTATTCGTTCGCGCCCGGGCTTCCCCCCTGGATGACGAAGTCGTGCTCGACACGGTGCCAGGTGAGTCCGTCGTAGTAGCCGCGTCGCACCAGCGCGAGCAATCGCGCACCCATGATCGGCGCCGCGTCGCCGCGCAGTCGCACCACGAAGGAGCCGCCGCCGGATGCGGGATCCATCGTCACGCGCACGCGCACCTCGCGGCCGAGCGCGAGCGCGACCGCCTCCGCCGCCTCGTCGCGCGAGAGCGTCAGGCGGGTGGTGGGCGGGCGGTCGGCGTCGGGCGGGAGTCCCGCCGCGTCCAGGAGCGCCAGGCGCGCGTCCCGCGCCGAGGCGTTGTCGAGCGCGACCAGCCGCTCGAACGCGGCGCGCGCGGCCGGGGCCACGTCCGGGCGCGGAGACCCCTTGAGCGCGATCGCGGCGACGCGCACCGCCTGCACGCCGCGCCCGTCGAGCGCGGCGAGGTAGGTCGCGTCCTCGGCGTGGCCCACCAGCTTCGCGAGCTGCTCGATCGCGGCCTCCGCCACGTTGTCGTCCGCGTCGCGCGCGAGCGTGCGCAGGGTCGCGGTGTCGGCGACCACGCCCGCCGCGCGGGCCGCGTACTGGCGCAGGCTCCAGATGGCGTGGGTCGAGACCCGGCGGACCCGCGGGCGCGCGTCCGCCGGGTGCAGGCGCGCGAGCGCGACCAGCGCCTGCGCGCTCCCCTGCCAGGGCACGGCGGAGGCCGTCGTCGTCGCGCTCGCCTGGTCGACCCATCCGCGCAGTGTCGCGACCGTCGCCGTGTCCCCCGCGCAGGGCTCGCGCAGGAGCGCGGCCGCGCGCATCCGCACCGGCCAGGACTCGTCCGCGAGGGCGCGGCCGAGTGCCGCGCAGTCCTCGCGCACCTGCGTGAGCGCGCGGAGCCGGAGCCGCCACGTCGGTTCGTCCCACGCCACGGGCGGCGGCAGCGGAGCGAGCGCGGTGCGCTGCACGAACTTGGGATCGGTGATCCGCCCGCGCGCGCGGAGCGCCAGCTCACGCACCCGCGCGTCGGCGTGTCGCGCGCCCTCGGCCAGCGCGGCGGCGGTGGAGTCCCGCGCGTCCTCGGCGAGCAGGATGCGGCCGACGAGCGCGGAGTCCGCCGACGTCAGGCCAGCAGCGGCCCCCTGCGCGAGGGAGGCACCGGACGGGATGACGAGCGTGACGAACGCGAGGATCACTCGAGCGGCGGGGCGGGGCATCAGGGCGCGGTCGGGGACGGTGGGGGGAGGGCCGGCACGGTCGCTAAGGTAGTGCACCCCGGATACAATTGCCTGATGCTCCTGCTGAAGTTCCTCCAGACGCTCGTCAAGGCGCTCAACTCCGACGGCACCCCCGGCCAGGTCGCGGCCGGGATGGCGATCGGGCTCTGTTTCGGGCTCACGCCCCTGGTGAGCCTCCACAACCTCGTGGTGCTCGCCGTCGCGATGCTTACGACCGTCTCCTTCCCGGGCGTGATGCTCGGGTGGGCCGTCGCCCTGCCGGTCGGCTTCATGCTCGACCCGCTCTTCGACCGCGTCGGGCTCGCGCTGCTCACCTCGGACGCGCTCGCACCGCTCTTCACCTGGATCGTGAACACGCCGGTGGTCGCGCTCTCCCGACTGAACAACACGATCGTGCTGGGCAGCCTCGTCAGCTGGCTCCTCCTGCTGGTGCCGGCGTACTTCCTGTTCCGATTCCTCGTCTCGAAGTACCGCTCGGAACTCTACGCGCGCCTCGAGCGGAGCAAGGCGTTCCAGGCGATCCAGGCGTCGAAGCTCTGGAACGTCTACGAGCTCTTCCGCCCATGACCTGGATCCGGTGGAAGGCGCTCCTCCCGCTCGCCGTGGTGCTCCTGCTCGTCGTGGGCGCTACGCTGCTCTTCCTGGACCCGGCGGTCCGGCGCGGCGTCGAGTACGCGGGCACCGAGGCGGTCGGGGCGAAGGTGGACCTCGCCTCGGCGGACGTGACGCTGCGCGAGGGCTCCATCGCGCTCCGTGGCCTCGCCGTCACCGATCCGGCGAAGCCGATGACGAACCTCTTCGAGGCGGAGGAGATCGTCTTCACGGTCGACCCGGTGCCGGCGCTCGAGCGCAAGGTCGTGATCGACACGATGGCGGTGCGCGGGCTCCGCTTCGGCACGCCACGCGCCACCTCGGGCGCGCTCCCGGCACGCGCCGGCGCCGCCGGCGAGGGTCCCGGTGCCCTGCGGCGTGCGGTGGACGAGTGGCGCTCGCGCGTGCAGGTGCCGCCGATCGCCCTGAGCACGCTCACGCAGTCCGTGAACGTCGATGCGATCTCCGCGGACAGCCTCGCCACGCTCCGCGCCGCGCTGCACGCGCGCGCGTACGTCGACACCGCACGCGCCGCGCTCCTCGCCGACCTCCAGGCACTCGACCCGCGCCCGACGATCGACTCCGCGGAAGCCCTCGCGCAGCGCCTGCAGGGGGCGAGCCTGCGCACCCTCGGCATCGGCGGCGTGCGACAGGCGGTGACTGATGTCCGGCGCACCGTCACCGCACTCGGCCAGCTCGACGACCGGCTGCGCGCCTTCCAGGAGGAGACCCGCACCAACGCCAAGGGACTCACCCAGCGCCTCGAGGCGATCCCCGCCGCGCGCCAGGCCGACTATGCGTATGCGCGGTCGCTCCTCCGCCTCCCCACCTTCGACATCCCGTCCATCGGGCCCCAGCTCTTCAGCCCGGTCTTCGCCCAGCAGGTGGGGGAGGTGCTCTACTGGGCACGGCTCGTGGAGCGATACATCCCACCCGGCGTGCAGCGGCAGTTCAAGGCCGGCCCCTCGCGCGTGCGCGCCTCGGGCACCGACGTGCTCTTCCCGAAGGCGAACGTCTACCCGGACTTCCTCGCGCGGCTCGCCGAGCTCTCGCTCACGATCGGCGGGGCGGACGCCGCGACGGGCGCCTACGCCGCGCGCGTCGAGGGGCTGACCACGCAGCCGGCGGTGTACGGGCAGCCCACGCGCTTCGCCCTCTCGCGCACGGGAGGCCGCGTGGGGCCGCGCGACGTGAGCATCACCGGCTCGATGGACCACCGGCGCGCTCCCGTGCAGGACGCGCTCGACGCGCGCCTCTCGGGGATCACGCTGCCAGTGGTGGCGATGCAGGGGATCGGGGCGCGCGTGGACCTGGGCGCGGGCCTCTCCGAGCTCCAGCTCCGCCGCACCGGCGATTCGCTCGACGGGCGGTGGCTCTGGCGCGCGCCGCGCGTCACGTGGATGCGCGACACGCTCGCACAACCGCGGGCCACGACGGCGGCGCTCCGGCTCGTGGAGGACGCGCTCTGGCGCGCCGTGAGCCGGATCGACTCGGTGGAGGTCGAGGCCCGCTTCGAGGGACCGATCGACCGCCCCCGCCTCGGTATCCGCACGAACATCGCCTCCGCGGTCGGCAACGCGCTCCGCGACCAGCTGGGGGACGAGGTGCGGCGGGCCGAGCAGCAGGTCCGCGCGCGCGTGGACGCCCTCGTGGACGCGAAGGTCGCCGAGGCGCGCACCAAGGCCGACGAGGTGAAGGCCGAGGTGGAGGCGCGGGTCAGCGCCGAGCGCGCCCGGCTCGAGGCGCAGAAGGTCGCGCTCGAGGCCAAGCTGCGCGACCTGGTGCGGATCCCCGGGATCGGCTGAGCGCGCGCGGTCCCCGCGCCCAGCCGGCGGTCTCGACCTCCGTCAGGACACCGGCTTGCCGTCCGGCTTCGCCGGCCACCGCTCGAACCAGCTGCGCAGGTAGAGCTGCGTGCGCAGGAAGTTGCTCGGGCGGCTCGACGTGCCGTGCCACTCCTCCTTGAAGCGGATCATCGCCGTCGGGACCTTGAGGTACTTGAGCGCGGAGTAGTACTCCTCGGTCTGCGGCATCGGCGTGCGCAGGTCGAGCTCGCCGGTCATGAGCATCGTCGGCGTCTTCACGTTCCCCACGTACATCAGGGGCGAGCGCTTCAGGTGGTCCGAGGGGTCCTCCCAGAAGGGGCGCGCGAAGGTCGTGTACCAGAACGGGCCGTCGGTCTGGCCGGCGAATGACATCCAGTTGGTCACCGGGCAGTTGGCCGAGGCCGCGGCGAAGCGGTCCGTGTGCCCCACCACCCAGCTCGTGAGCACTCCACCGCCGGAGCAGCCGAACACGTACATGCGCGTGGTGTCGATGTACCCCTTGGCGATGGTCGCGTCGACGCCCGCCATCAGGTCGTCGAAGTCCTTCCCCGGGTAGCTCTTCTCGATCCCATTGATGAAGGCCTGCCCGTACCCCGTGGAGCCGCGCGGGTTGGTGTAGAGGATCACGTAGCCATTCGCCGCGTGCTCGTTGCGCGAGAAGCTGAACGCCGTGGTGTACTGCGACCAGGGGCCGCCATGGATCTCGAGCATGAGCGGGTACTTCTTGGTCGGGTCGAAGTCGGGGGGCTTCACGATCCAGCCATGCACGCGGAGCCCGTCCGCGGAGTTGAACCAGATCTCCTCGACGCTGGCGAGCTTCTTCCCGAGCAGCACGTCCTCGTTCACCGCCGTGAGCCAGGTGAACTGGTCGGGGCGGCGCACGTCGAAGCGCACCACGTCGTTCGGGCGGTCGGGGAGTGCGCGCACGCCGACCGCGACGCCGGTCCGCCCGATGTCGCTCGTGTTCAGCACGTGCGCGCCGCTCGTGAGCTTCCGCACGGCGCCCGCGAGCGGGGCGAAGTAGAGCTGCGTCGTGCCCTGGTCGTCCGCGTTGAAGTAGATGCCGCTGCCGTCCGCGGCCCACTTGAGGCCGCCGGGCGAGCGGTCGAGCGTGCGCGTGAGGGAGCGCGACCCCGTGCCGTCGGCGTTCATCACGTAGAGCTGGCTCACCGTGTTGTCGAGCCCGGTGTCATCGTATCCCGTGTAGGCGATCAGCTTCCCGTCCGGCGACCACGCGGGGGAGCCGTCCGGCCCCTTGCGCGAGGTGAGCGGGGCGATCGCGCCGGTCGCGACGTCGATCGCGTAGATCTCGGAGTCGCGGAACGCGTGTTCCGCGTCGGCGCGCCGGTTCCCCGTGACGAGGAGCGTCCGCCCGTCGGGTGAGTATCGGGGCGAGCCGTGGTCCCAGTCCCCGTCCGTCATCTGGCGCGGCGATCCGCCGTCGGCGGGCACCACGAACGCGTGGCGATAGCCACCGTCCGTGTATCCCACGCGGTCCTGGCGGTAGTCCATCCGCGTCACGACCTTCGGCGACTCCACCCACTTCGCGCCCTTCGGGGCCGCCGGGAGCCGCACCGACCAGGTCTCGCTCTTCGCCTGGTTCATGGTGAAGGCGATCCACTTCCCGTCCGGGGACCACTCGAGGTCCGCGGGGGCGTCCGTGAGGTGCGTGATCTGCGAGGTCGCCCCTTCCGCGTCCATCCAGCGCACCCACACCTGGGGACCGCTCGGATCGCCCGGGGCGATGTACGCGATGCGCTGGCCGTCCGGCGACCAGCGCACGTTGGTGCCCTCGACGAGCGAGCGGTTCTTCGTGCCGTCGGCGTTCATGATCCAGACCGACGACTGCTGGCGGTCGTTGATCTTGTCGACCCACGTGCGCACGTACACGACCTGGTTGCCATCGGGCGAGAGCTGCGGCGCCTGGACGTTCTCCCACTCGAGGTAGTCCTGGAGCGCGATGCGGTCGCGGCGGGGGGCCTGCGCGCCAAGCGTCGCGGTCGCGACGGCGAGGACGCCGATCAGGACGGCCGCGGTGCGGCCGATGGTGTGCCAGTTCGGGCGGGACATGGGGACTCTCCGGGGAGGCTTTCTGGGGACCTCGAACGTATCGCCGGCGCGTGCGGGTCGCGAGGGGCTTCCGGCGCGCCCTGCCGACGCCGATCGTTCGGGCCATGCTGCCGCGCTCCCCCCACGAACCCCATCGCACGGCCACGCCGCTCGAGCTCTTCTTCGACCTCGTCTTCGTCGTCGCGATCGCGCAGGCATCCGCCGGCCTCCACCACGCGGCCTCAGAGGACCATCTCGCGGCGGGCCTCCTGGCCTTCGTGATGGCGTTCTTCGGCATCTGGTGGGCCTGGATGAACTTCACCTGGTTCGCCTCCGCCTACGACTGCGACGACATCCCGTATCGGCTGCTGGTGTTCGTGCAGATGACGGGCGCGCTGATCTTCACGGCCGGTCTCGAGGCGATGGCCGCAGGCGACCTGCGGCTCGGCGTGGCGGGCTACGTCGTCATGCGGCTCGCGATGGTGACCCAATGGTTGCGGGCCGCGCACGGCGACCAGGCTCGCCGCGCGACCGCGCTCCGCTATGCGACCGGGATCGCCGGGGTCCAGCTCCTGTGGATCGGGATGCTGGCGGTCCCGCCGGCCGGGGTCGTGCCGGGCTTCTTCACGCTCGTCGCGCTCGAGCTGCTCGTGCCCGTCTGGGCGGAGCGCGCCGGTGGCACGCCATGGCACCCACACCACATCGCCGAACGCTACGGCCTGATGACCATCATCGTGCTCGGCGAGTCCGTTCTCGCCGCGACGCTCGCGACGGAGCGGGCGCTGGCCGCGGGCCAGGCGTTCGGCTCGCTCGTGCCGGTGGTCGTGGGTGGGATCCTGACGATGTACGCGATGTGGTGGTTCTACTTCGACCATCCCTGGCACGAGGAGTTGACCTCGTTCGGGCGCACCTTCGCGTGGGGGTATGGCCACGTGGCGGTCTTCGCGGCGGCGGCGATGGCGGGGGCGGCGATCGCGGTGGCGGTGGACCAGGTGACGGGGAGCTCCCACCTCGATCCCCGGGCGGCCGGCGCACTCCTCGCCGGGCCGGTGGCGGTCTATCTCGCCCTGCTCTGGTTCCTGCAGGGGCGCGCCCGGGCACGCGACGGCCGCAGGACCGTCGTCCTCGCGCTGGCGCTCGCGGCACTGGTGGGCGCCCCGTTCACGTCCGAACCCGTGCTCGCCACCGGTCTCACCCTCGCCCTCTCGCTCGCGGCCACCCTGCAGCTGCGCCGGCGAGCCGCCGCCCTCAGCGCTTGACCGGCTCCATCTTCCAGAACGCGATCCCGCCCGGCTGCTGCCCCACGTCGATTGTGGCCACCTTCTGTCGCGCGACCAGGTCGAAGACATCCACCTTGCCGGGCTGCGCGCCGACACCCTCCGACGTCACGAAGGCGTAGCGCGAATCGGGCGAGACGGCCACGCCATGCGCCACGGCGTTGGAGGTCGGGATCTGCGCGAGGCTGGCGCCCGTGGCGAGGTCGAGGATCTCGAACTTCGCGCCCTGCTTCAGCGTGGCGAGCAGGAGCTTCCCGTCCGGGGTGACGGCGAGGTTGTAGACGCCGCGCCCGGTCTTGAAGCGCCGCGTGATCGCCCACGCATCGCGGTCGACCTCCACGACTTCGTCGGCCTTGTTGCACGCGACGTAGATCTTCGCGCCGCTCGTCGAGGGCTGCGCCCAGGTGGGCGAGCAGCTGTTCGGCGCCATGGTGTGCTTCATCCCCTCCATGGCGTTGTAGCCGACGTCCGCCGGGTCCCCGCTCCGGCCGTTCGAGAGCTTCCGCGTCCCGTCGATCCAGTGCTGGAGCATCAGGTGCTCGCCGGAGGGGTCGAGGGGCCCCTCCTTCCCCTTGGCCAGCGAGAAGCGTCGGGAGACCTCGAGCGCGCGCGTGTCGATCTCCACGAGCTCGTCATCCATCATGCATCCCGAGTACTGCCGCGTGCCGTCGGGCGAGATGCGGCTGCCGTGCGGCATGGTGCAGGTGACGATCCGCTTCACCTCGGTCATCGTCGGCACGTACACGGCCGAGATCGACGACGGGACCATGTCGCCGTGCAGGTTGAAGTTGGCCGAGAACATGTAGCGGCCGTCCGGCGTCACGTCGAGCGAGGCGGGGAAGTTCCCGAGCAGGATCCCCGGTGCCATGAGCGTGTCGGGGCCGAGGACGTAGACCCAGTACTTCCCGTCGGGGAAGCCGTGCCCCGTGGTCATGTGCAGGTACTTGCCGTCCTGCGAGATCTGGAGGCCGTGCGGTCCCTCCATCTCGGCCGGGAGCTCGCCGACGTAGAGGGTGCGCTCGACCAGGGCGCCGTCGGGCCCGAAGCGGATGCGGTAGACCTCGTCCTTGCTCTCGGCGCCGACGTAGGCCCAGTAGTGCGCCGCCGGGGCGGTGGCCTTCGGCGTCGCGGCCGGACGGGCCGTGGCCTGGCCGTCCAGGGGGGCGCTCAGCGCCGCGAGCGCGATCGCCGTAAGGACCAGCAGCGCTGTCGGCCGCTGGTTGCGTCGGGTGGTGGTCGAGGGCATTGTCAGGGTGCTCGGTGGATCCCGCTTACCTACTTGGAGACCGCTCCATGATCGGATTGATGGTAACACGTCTCGCGCGCCGCGTCACGCGTGCGCTGGCATTCCTCGCGCTGGCCGGCGGAACCGCTGGGCTCGCGACGGCGCAGCAGGCGGCGGCGCCGGCGCCCGCGCCCGTGGCGAAGCTGGTGGCGGAGCCGGCGAGCCTGACGCTCAAGGCCGGCACCGAGGCGACCTTCAAGGTCCGCGCCTATGATGCGCAGGGGAAGGAGATCCCCGACGCGTTCGTGCGGGTCATGGCGGGCACGCGCGCCCTGCGCTTCACCGGTACCACGGTCGTGGCCAGCGCCGCGGGCCGCTACGAGGCCACCGCGATGGCGCAGGGTGTGGACGGCGCCCCGGTCTCGATCACGATCCCCGTGACCGTCACCTGGCCCGCGCTCACGCGCGTCGCTATCGTCTCCGAGGGCAACGAGGTGTACGCGGGCGTCACGGTCGCCCAGCGCATCGCCGGGTGGCACGCCGACCAGTCCGAGCGCACGGGGCTGACCGGGAGCTGGCGCAGCTCCAACACCGCGGTCGCGACCGTGAACCGCTTCGGCGAGGTCACCGGCGTCGCGCCGGGCACCGCGACCATCACGGTCGAGACCGAGGGGGCGAGCGCGACCAAGGCGTTCACCGTGCTCCCGAACCCCGTGGCGAAGGTCCAGATCGAGATGCCCGAGACGCAGATGCGCACGGGCGACGTGATCCACCTCAAGGCCTCGGCGCTCCGCGCGAACGGCAGCGCGGTCGCCGGCTATCCGATCACCTGGAGCTACACCTACACGCCCGATGACTCGATCGCGCCGGCCGGGATCCCGGGCGGTGCGGGCATCGTGCAGTACGACCGATTCGCCGCCAACTACCCGGGACGCTACTCCCTGATCGCGCAGGCGGGGAACGCCATCGCCCGCCAGACCATCCAGGTCACCCCGCGCGACGTGCGGCAGCGGATCCAGGTCTCGAGCCGCGGCAACATCAACAGCACCCACACGTCGGACCTCTGGCCCTGGACGGGGAAGGACGGCCGCGACTACGTGCTGGTCGGCACCTGGGGCGGCGACGGGTACGGGCTCGTGTTCGACATCACCGACATGGACAACATCGTCAAGACGGATTCCATCAAGGTGGACGCGCGCACGATCAACGACGTGACTGTCTCGCCGGACGGCCGCTACGGCGTCCTCTCGCGCGAGGGCGCGTCGAACCGCGTGAACGGCGTGGTCATCCTCGACCTCGCGGTGCCCGCGCACCCGAAGATCGCCGCCACCTTCGACACCGAGCTCACCGGCGGCGTGCACAACATGTTCGCCACCAACGACTACCTCTTCGCCGTCTCCGGCGGCGCGAAGTACGTCATCATCGACGTGAAGGACATCTACAAGCCGAAGTACGTGAGCGAGTACCGCCACCCGAACGCGCGCATCCACGACCTCTGGGTGCGCGACGGGATCGCCTACTCCGCGCAGGGGGGCGTCGGCGTCGTGGTAGTCGACGTCGGGAACGGGAAGTACGGCGGGTCGATCGAGAACCCGAAGCTCATCACCACCTACAAGGTGAACTCGGGGCACGAGATCTACCCCTACTTCCAGAAGTCGACCGGGCGCACCTACCTCTTCATCGGGGACGAGGAGATGAGCCGCCGCGGCCGCGTGTTCGAGGGTTCCGGCTACTCGCTCTCCGGCGCGGACGGGCGGCCGCCGCGCAACGGCGTGCCGCAGACCTCCGGCGGCTACACGCACATCGTGGACTTCACCGACCCGATGAACCCGATGGCCGTCGGGCGCTACCACCTCGAGGACTACGGCTCGCACGACATCATCGTCGAGGATGACATCCTCTACCAGGCGTACTACGACGGCGGTGTGCGCCTCGTGGACGTCTCGGGCGAGCTGATGGGGAACCTCGAGCACCAGAACCGCGAGATCGCGGTCTTCAAGCCATACGACCCCGAGGGGTACACGCCCAACGCGCCCTTCGTGATGAACGCGATGCCGTGGAAGGGGCGCGTGCTCTTCTCCGACTTCAACTCCGGCCTCTGGGCGGCGAAGCTCATCCCCAAGGTCGTGATCCAGTAGCCGCTGCACCCTGAGGGGGGCGCGATGTCGACGGCGCCCCCCTCGTCCGATACTGGTGAGAATGGGAAACATCGTGCCCCGTCGACGCTCGCCCTCACCCCGGAGACCGGGACCGCGGGGCGCCCGCTGGTTGGCGCTCCTCCCCCTCGTCGCGGCCGCGTGCGGCAGCGGCCAGGGGGCGCCGAAGGTCGGCATGGCGTACACCACCGGCGGTGATGCGCTGCTCCGTTTCTTCCAGGCCGAGGTCGACCGCGCGCGCGCCGAGGGAGCTCCCGCAGTCCGGATCGTGGGCTTCGAGGAGGACCCTGCGGGTGCGGACGACTCGCCGCTGGCGGCGGAGGTGCGGCGCGCGGAACGCTTCGTCGCGGATCCCGACGTGTTGGTCGCGATCGGACCCGGCGGGAGCCGGGAGGTGCTGCAGGTCGCGCCGATCTTCCGCGAGGCGGGCATGATGCAGATCGTCCCCACCGCGACATCGCGGGCGCTCCGGCAGGCGGGCGATCACACCTTCCTCCTCTCCCCCGACGACTCGCTCCAGGGCGTCTTCCTGGGCGCGTTCGCCGACACGGCACTGGGCGCGCGGCGTGCCGCCATCTTCTACGTGCCCGACGAGTACGGCATCGGCCTCGCCTCCGGCACGGCCGCCGCGCTCGCCGCACGCGGCGTTCGGCTCCTCGGGCGTACTCCCGTCGGCGCAACCAACGACTGCGGCACCCCGGCCGGGCGACTGCGCTTCCGGGACTTCGCGGAAGAACTCGCGCTCGGCGGGCGGCCGGATGTCATCGTGCTGGCGATGCGCACGGTGCAGTCGGGGTGCCTCGCGGCCGCGCTCGTGGCGCGGTTCCCCGACGTCGGCCTGCTCGCCGGGGACGGGACCTACCTCGGGGAGCCCTTCTTCGCTCGGGCGGGCGCCGCCGCGTCGTCCACGTACGTCGTCCACTTCTGGGACCCGGGCGGTCCCGATGAGCGCTCGCGCCGGTTCGCGGCGGCGTTCGAGGCGGCCGTCGGCCGCACGGTCCGCCATGGCGACGCGATGTTCCATGACGCGCTGATGCTCGCCGTGCAGGCCATCCGCGAGGCCGGGCCGGATCGCGCGGCCGTCCGGCGCTACCTCACCGAGGTCGGGCGGTCCCGCCCGGCGTTCGACGGGATCACCGGGCCGATCGGCCATGGAGCGCACCAGAAGCGCCGCATGCTCATGCTGCGCGCGTCGGAGCGCAGGGGTGCCGGCACCCGCGCGGAGGCGACGCGATGAGCCGGGAACGGCGCGCCGTCACGGTGCGCACGGTGCTGCTGCTCGTGGGCGCGACGACGCTCGCGTACATCCTGGTCGCCTCGGCGCAGCTCACGCGCGTGCTGAATCCCGCGGCCAGCGCACTGCGCGGCCGTGCCAGCGACCTCCTGAGCGACCACGACGCGATCGCCGAGAACCAGCGGAGGATGCGCATCGCACGCCGCGACCTCGCGCGGCATGTCCCCCCCTTCGCGGCGGGAGCCGCCCCCCCGCGCCCGCTCGAGGAGCTGCGCGAAGAGGTGCGAACGCTCCTCGACTCGGCGACCGCGGTCGGGCCACGCGTCGAACGGTCGGAGTTGCCCGCGGCGATGCGGCTCCTGCTGGCGGAGGCCGTGGCGGAGGAGACGGCGTTCGGCCTCGACCTGATGCGGGCGATCCGCAGCGTCGCGCTCGGACGAGCGGCGGAGGCCGTGGGTGACCTCCGGACCTCCGGGGTGCACTCGGACTCGTCCGCCGTGCTGCTCTCGATGGCGCAGCGCGCGGCCCTGGGCAGCCTGCTCGAGGGCGAGAACCGCCTGCTCGGCGAGCTGCAGTGGCTCGATCGCTGGTCCCGCGCCTGGGCGCTCTCCGGCGTGCTGCTCTTCGCCCTCGGTGTCTGGTTCGTCCACCGGCGGCTCTACCGGCCGGTGCGGCGGATGGAGGAGGCCGTGCGGCGCGTGGCGGACGGCGACCTCGCGGCGGAGGTGGAGATCGACCGCGCCGATGAGCTGGGACGCCTCGGGATGCACCTGAATGCGATGACGGCGGTGCTCCGGGAGCGGGCCCTCGACGCCACCCGGGAGCGGGCCACCCTCGTCGCGCGCTTCGGGCGGCTGCTCGACGAGTCGTCGAACGAGATCTGCGTGTTCGACGCGACCAGCCTGCGCGCCGTCCAGGCGAACCGCGGGGCGCTGCGCGGGCTCGGGTACGCCGCCGACGAGGTGGGGTCGATCACGCTGCCGCAGCTGCTGGCGCAGCACGACGCGCTGGCGCTCCGCGCCCACCTCGATGCGCTGCGCAGCGGACGCCAGGACCGCGTCTTCCTCACCACGCGCCAGACGCGGAAGGATGGGACCACCTATCCGGTGGAGATGACCCTCCAGTTCTCGCGTGACGGGGAGGCCGGCGTCTTCCTCACGGTGGCGGAGGAGGCCGGCATGCGGCAGCGCGCGCGCGCGCTGGACGAGCGCCTGCGGGAGTTCGCCTTGGCGCAGCAGCGCGTGCTGGGGTCCGGCGACCTGTCATTGGGCCTCGGCGCCCTCACCGCCATGGCCGCCGACGCGCTGGACGCGGCGCGCGTCTCCGTCTGGCGCACGGACGGGGTCGAGCGGCGTCATCTGGCGTCGAGCGCGCCGGACGGACCGACCGACGCGACCGCGCGGCCGCTGGAGGTCCCGGTGCAGGTGAACGCCAAGGACGCCGCCCTGCTGGTCATCGAGGCCGGGGACGCCGAGCGGGACTGGACGCCCGAGGAGCGGACCTTCGCGGGCGCCGTCGCGAGCTTCGTCGCGCGGGTGCTGGACGCGCACGAGCGCCGCGCGCTCGAGCAGGCCCTCGCGCGCGCGCAGCGCCTCGAGTCGATCGGGCAGCTCGCCGGCGGGGTGGCGCACGACTTCAACAACATCCTCACCGCGATCCTCGGGAACCTCGAGGTCGCACGGCTCGAACTCGCGCCGGGCGACCCGGCGGACGCGCTCCTGGTCGAAGCGGAGGCCGCCGCGCGCCGCGCGGCCGATCTCACGCGGCAGCTCCTCACCTTTGCCCGCCACCAGCCGGTGGAGGCGCGCGTCTTCGACCCGAACGCGCTGGCGCGGGAGGCCGACCGCATGCTGCGGCGCCTGGTGGGTGCCCACGTGGAGCTGCGGAGCGAGCTCTCCCCCGACCTGCGCACGATCCGGATGGGCACGGGGCAGTTCGAGCAGGTGCTGGTGAACCTCGTCGTGAACGCGCGCGACGCGATGCCGGACGGGGGCGTGATCACCGTGCGCACGCGGAACGTCGACGTCACGGCCCGGGCCGGGGCGACCAGCGCGGGTCCGGGGCCGGGACGGTACATCGAGCTCTCGGTGCAGGACACCGGCGTCGGGATGGACCCCGAGACGCTCGAGCGCGTCTTCGAGCCCTTCTTCACCACCAAGGGACCCGGCGAGGGGACGGGACTGGGGCTCGCGGTCTGCTACGGCATCGTCGAGCAGATCGGCGGGAGCATCTCGGCCGTCAGCGCGCGGGGGAAGGGGACCACCTTCCGCGTCCTCCTCCCTGCGGCCGACGAGGTGTCCGAGCCGCCGGCGAGCCCGTGGCCGCGACGGTCGCAGGGTGGGCACGAGACGATCCTGGTCGTGGAGGACGAGCGCCCCATCCGCGACCTCATCACGCGCGCACTCATGGCTCACGGGTACACCGTGCTGACGGCCGCGGACGGCGAGGAGGCGCTGCGCGTGGTCGCGACCCACCCCACGCGGATCGACCTGCTCGTGAGCGACGTGGTGATGCCGGGGATGGGCGGTCCCGCGCTCGCCCGTGCGCTGCGCGAACGATTCCCCTGGCTGCAGGTCCTGCTCATGTCCGGGTACACCGCGGACGCGCTCCGGGATGGCGAGGTGCCCCAGGGCGCGGTGTTCGTCGCCAAGCCCTTGTCCCCGGACGACCTCGCCCGCCGGGTCCGCGACCTCCTCGACCCCGCCGGGGCCGGGTCTCCCGCCTA
This sequence comes from Gemmatimonadaceae bacterium, assembly GCA_011525845.1. Taxonomy (GTDB): domain Bacteria; phylum Gemmatimonadota; class Gemmatimonadetes; order Gemmatimonadales; family Gemmatimonadaceae; genus Pseudogemmatithrix. The sequence goes on from WYBP01000008.1 coordinate 204,576, forward strand.
GATTCCGCGCATGCAGGCGATCATCGACTACTTCGCCACCATCCCCTCCTCGCACCGCGCGCTGATCCTCGTCGGCGGGATCACCTTCTTCTGGGTGTGGGAGAGTGCGGCACCCCTCTTCCGGTTCGAGTACCGGAAGTGGTCGCACGCGCTGCTCAACATCTTCTTCACCGCGACCACCATCGCGGTGAACTTCGGCCTCGCCTTCATCCTGCTCCGCGCCTCCGACTGGGCGGTGGCGAACCGCGTGGGACTCCTCTTCCTGCTGCCGGAGACGGCGGTGCTGCTCCAGCTGGTGGTCGGCCTGCTCGTGCTCGACCTGATCTCGGCCTGGCTCGCGCACTGGGTGCAGCACAAGACGCCGCTGATGTGGCGCCTGCACCTGATCCACCACTCCGACACCAACGTCGACACCACGTCCGCGAACCGGCACCATCCGGGGGAGAGCGTGGTGCGCTTCGCCTTCACGACGGCCGGCGTGCTGGTCGTGGGGGCGCCGATGTGGATGGTGTTCCTCTACCAAGCGGTCAGCGTGGTGCTGAGCCAGTTCAACCACGCGAACATCACGCTCCCGCCGGCGCTCGACCGTGCGCTCAGCTGGGTGATCGTCTCCCCGGACATGCACAAGGTGCACCACCACTACGTGCTCCCGTACACCGACTCCAACTACGGGAACGTGTTCTCGGTCTGGGACCGCCTGTTCGGGACCTTCATGTCGCTCGAGCGGGCGCGCCTCGTGTACGGGATCGACACGCACATGGACCCCAAGGAGCACGCGACCGTCGGCGCGCTGCTCACGATGCCCTTCCGCCCCTACCGGAAGCCCGGCGCCTAGCGGTCCCGAGCGGTCCCTAGCGGTCCTTCGGCGCGGCCGGCGGCCGCGCGAGCCGCAGCGCCAGGTGCCGGCGCACGTCCGGCCACTCCGTGCGCAGGATGCTGTACATCACCGTGTCCCGCGCGCTCCCGTCCGCGCGCGCCATGTGGTGCCGCAGCACGCCGTCCCGCTTCGCGCCGAGCCGCTCGATCGCACGCTGGGAGGCGAAGTTGAAGTTGTCCGTCCGCAGGCCGACGACCATGCATCCGAGGGCGTCGAACGCATGCGCGAGGAGCAGGAGCTTGCAGGCGGCGTTGACGTGGCTGCGCTGCCAGCGCGCGGCATACCACGTGTAGCCGATCTCCACGCGGTCGACCTTCGCCACGATGTCGTGGTAGCGCGTGGACCCCACCACCGCGCCGGTCGACAGCTCCCGGACCGCCCACGGGAGCATGTGTCCCTCACGGGCGCCCGCGTGGGCGTCCGCGATGTACCGGGCGACCCCGTCCGGACGCGGGACGCTCGTGAACCAGAGCTCCCAGAGCGCGCCATCCTCGGCGGCGGCGGCGAGTCCCGGGGCGTGCGACTCCTCCAGCGGCTCGAGCCGGACCCCGTGGCCCTCGAGTGTGACGGCGACTGGCGTGTGCATGGCGGTCGGAAGGTGTCACGGAGTGACGAGGCGGACGAAACCTCTACGGTGTTCAACAGTAGTATGAATATGCGATGGCGGCCGCCGTGCCGGGCCGGCCCACCCCTCCAGCCAGCCACTGACACCATGCGACTCTCCTCTCCGTTCCGCCTGATCGCCGTGCTCGGTCTCGCCGCCGCTGCCGCGGCCTGCGCCGATTCCACCGGCCCCCTCGCGCTCGACGCCGACACCCTCGAGGCCGACCTGGCCGGCGCCAATGGTGCCGTCTCCGCCCCGGCCGTGGTGAGCTTCGCCGCAGTCGGCGATGCGATCGACGGCGTGCTCGCGGGCATGGGGGGCGCCGCCAGCGTGACCGACCTGCCGGCGACCCTGCTCGTGAACCCGAAGGCGGTGATGGACCAGGTGGAGCTCCGGCGGAGCCTCCGCGCGGAGACGGGCCAGCCGGCGGCGATCCCCGCCGCCGCGCTCGGCGGGACGTTCGAGTACGATGTCGCCCTCGGGCGCTACGTGAAGGGGACGCGCACGGGCGCGCCGGCGAACGGCGTCCGGTTCGTCCTCTATGCGGTCGATCCGGCCACGCACGAGATCGTGCAGCCCCTGGTCGAGACCGGCCACGTGGACCTCACCCGCACGGTGACGAACCAGACGGCGATCGCGCGCGTCGAGGTCTACGGCGGCGGCGCCAACCTCGTGAAGGTGCTGGATTACTCCGCGACCGTGTCCGGCTCCGTCGTCAGCCCGCAACTCCTCGTGGCCGGGTTCGCGAAGAACGGCACGGACTCCCTCACCTTCTCGCTCACCTCGCAGCTGACGCTCGCGACGCAGACCATCGCGATCGACTGGCGCACGGCGCTCCCCTCGCGCGGGCTCGCCTCGCGCGTGCAGCAGACCATCACCGGCGGCGCGAACCCCAACGTCACCATCGACGGCCTGCTCACCAGTTCGTCCGGGCGGGTCGGAATCGCCGGCACGATCGAGCAGCAGACCGGTGGCACGCTCACGGTGAGGGTCAACGGTGGCATCTTCGCCACGATCTCCGTGGACAGCGCCGAGGACGAGACACCGACGATCCTCAACCGGGACGGCGAGCCCCTCACCGAGCGCGAGGCGCACCTCCTCGAGCACATCCTCGAGTGGTTCGAGCACGCCTTCGACACGTACGAGGACCTGATGAGGCCGGTGCGCTTCCTGCTCGACCTCGCGTTCTAGGGCCGCGGACGGGCGCGGCGCGCCTGTCGCGCGGCGCGCCCGTCGCGGGGCGGGGTCAGACGACCCCGCTCCGCTTCGGGAAGACGAAGGTGCGGTGGCTGATGCGCCGGTCGGCCACCGCCTTCACCAGGTCGACGGTCGAGACGATGCCGACGAGCGTCTCCCCGTCCACCACCGGGAGTCGATGGATGCGCTCCTCCTTCATCACCTCGGCGGCGCGGGTGACGGGGGCGTCCGGCGGGAGCGAGCGCACCGGACCGGGCGTCATCGCCTCCTCCACCGTGTGATTGTCGAGGATCCCGCGCTCACTCGGATCCCCGACCTCGGCGGGCTCGGCCGGCAGTGCCGCGATGAAGTCGAGCAGGTCGCTCGCGGAGAGCATGCCGACGATCCGCCCGGAGCGCACCACGGGCGCGCCCCCCAGCTTCTCCGTGGCGAAGATCTCCGCGGCCTCGCGAACACTGAGGCTCGGGGGGACGGTGAGGACGTCGCGGGTCATGATGTCGCGCAACTTGAGCATGGCGGGGTCTCCGGGATCGAGGGGATGGCGTCACCTGAAATCTCCCGGATGCCCGCGCCGGAACCATCGGTGAAGACCCTATGGCGTGTGGGGGATTGCCCCCGCCGCCTCACGCGCCTGCGACGAGCCGCCAGACCTGGGCGAGGAGGAAGCAGGTCACGAATCCCATGAGCAGCGGGAGCGCCGTCGACACCGCCGTCCACTTCGCGCTGCGGGTCTCCTTGTAGATCGTGTAGATCGTGGTGGAGCAGGGGTTGTGCAGGAGGCTGAAGAGCATGAGGCTCACCGCCGTCAGCGTCGTCCACCCGTGCGCGCGGAGCAGCTCCCCCACCTGGAGGGCGTCGAGCTCGAACATCACCCCCGCCCCGGCGCCCACCTCGGGCGTACCCCCCGCGAGCACCGTGAGCATCAGCACCGTCGGGATCACGATCTCGTTGGCGGGGATCGCGACCACGTACGCCAGCAGGATCACCCCGTTCATCCCGAGCAGGAGCCCCACGGGATCCAGCACGCCCACGAGGTGCTCGGCGACGCTCAGGTCGCCGACGTGCACGTTGCTCACCAGCCAGATCACCGCGCCGGCCGGCGCCGCGAAGACGATCGCGCGCCAGAGCACGATGAGCGTGCGGTCGATCAGCGAGGTGTAGAGGGTCTGCAGGACGCGCGGCGGCCGGTAGGGCGGGAGCTCGAGGCTGAAGCTCGTGGCCTCCCCGCGGAGCACGGTGCGCGTGAGGAGCCACGAGGCGAAGAACATCGCGAGCACCCCGAGGAGCGTGACCGCCACCACCGCTGCGGCCGAGACGAATCCCGCGATGGCGGCGGGGACCAGCGCCCCCACGAAGATCGTGGCCATGAGGATCTGCGTCGGCCAGCGCCCGTTGCAGAGCGAGAAGTTGTTGGTGATGATCGCCACGAGCCGTTCGCGCGGGCTGTCGATCACGCGCGTGGCCACCACCCCCGCGGCGTTGCAGCCGAACCCCATGCACATCGTGAGCGCCTGCTTGCCGTGCGCGCCCACGCGCCGGAAGAGGCCGTCGAGGTTGAACGCGACCCGTGGCAGGTAGCCGAAGTCCTCGAGGAGCGTGAAGAGCGGGAAGAAGATCGCCATCGGCGGCAGCATCACGGCCACCACCCACGCGGTCGCGAGGTAGATCCCGTCGAACAGGAGGCCACGGAGCCACCACGCCATCCCGAGGTCCGTCGCGGTGGCCTGGAGCCACGGATGGACCGTCTCGACGAGCAGCACGTTCAGCATCGCCGAGGGCACGTTCGCTCCCGCGATCGTGAGCCAGAACACCACCCCGAGCATCAGGATCATCAGGGGGAACCCCGTGACGGGGCTCGTGAGCCAGCGATCGAGCGCCGTGTCGACATCGAATCGCGCACGGCGCAGGCCGGTGAGCTGCACGCGCGCGACGATGCCCTCGGCCGACGCGTAGATGCCCTGCGTGATCCGGTCCTGGAAGTCGCCGGGGAGCCGCCACCGCACGGCGCTCGCCACCGCGAGCACCTCCTCCGGGACGGACGCCTCCACCCGCTCGTCGGCGTTGAGCAGCCGCAGCGCGACCCATCGGCTGTTCGGCTTCCCGGGTGCCGCCGCCAGCACCGCGCGCTCCACCTCGGCGATGAGCGTCTCCACGTCGGCGGGGAAGTCGCGCACGCGGTAGGGCGTGGTCTGTACCTCACCCCGTGCCACCTCGCGGATCGCCTGGCGCAGCGCATCGATCCCCTCGCCACGCCGCGCCGCCATCGGCACCACGGGGACGCCGAGTTCGCGCGCGAGCGCGGCGGGGTCCACGCCCACGCCCAGCCGACGCGCCTCGTCCATCAGGTTGAGCGCGATCACCACGCGCGGCGTGATCTCCAGCACCTGCAGCGTGAGGTTGAGGTTCCGCTCGAGGCGCGTGGCGTCCACCACGATGACGGTCACGTCGGGCTCGCCGAAGAGGAGCATGTCGCGCGCCACCTCCTCGTCCGTACTCGCCGCCTGGAGCGAGTAGGTGCCCGGCAGGTCGACCAGCTTGAGGCGGTCCGCACCGGCCGTGAAGATCCCCTCGGCGCGCGTCACCGTCTTGCCCGGCCAGTTCCCCGTGTGCTGCCGTAGCCCAGTGAGCAGGTTGAAGATGGTGCTCTTCCCGGTGTTCGGATTCCCGGCGAGCGCCACCACGTAGTCCCAGTCGTCCGACCGGACGCCGAGCTGCACGAGGGACTCGTCACGCGCGGGGATGCGCGTGCGCATGGTGGTGTGCATCAGGCGGCCACGCCGGGCGTGGAGGGCACGGCGTCCTCGATCTCGATCCACTCGGCCTGGTGTCGGCGCAGCGCGATGAGCGCGCCCCGGATGCGGTAGGCGGTCGGGTCGCCGGAGGCACTCCGAAGCTCGGACTCGATCTCGGTGCCGGGCACCACGCCCAGGTCGAGCAGGCGCCGCCGCTGCGCGCCGTGGCAGGCGCTCGAGAGGTGGAGCACCCGCCCGGTCTCGCCCGGCCGGAGGTCGGCGAGCGTGCGTGACCTGGCGGTGGCGTGCCGTCCCGTGCGCTCCACGGAGATCGCGGCCTCGAGGCCGCGGGGGAGGGAGACCACCTCGCCGTCGACCTCCACCTCCGTCGCGGTCGCGCCCCGGGCGCGCACGGCGACCGACTTCCCGAGTGCGAGGCCGAGGGCGCGGAGCCGCTCGTACGCCGCGCGCGGCTCGTCCTCGAGGTGGACCACGCGGCCGGCCTCCCCCGCGGCCAGCGCGCCGAGCAACACGCCGCGGCTCGCCGGCATCTCCCCCGTGGAGGTCGGGATCGGGTCGCCGTGCGGGTCGTAGCGGGGCTGGCCGAGTCGCACGGCGAGCCGCTCGATCTCCTCGGGCGAGAGCTCGTGCTCTCGATCCTCCGCCACCTCGTGCCACTCGGCCGGGTCGATGCCCGTGCGATCGGCGAGGTACTGCTCGAGCAGCCGGTGCGAGCGCACGATCCGCAGGGCCTCGGTCCGGCCGGCTTCGGTGAGGCGCGTGCCGGTGCCGATGGGTTCCGCGAGCCCGAGGTCGGAGAGGCGGGCGAGGAGCTCGTCGGCCGCGGCGCGCCGGATCTCGAGGGCACCGGCCAGGGCGTCTGCGGGCACGGGCGCGCCGGTGGCCCCCTGGTGGAAGAGGTACTTCACGGCATCCTCGACCCGCACGCGCTCCGAGAGCCGGCGGTAGCGCTGGAATCGCGCGAGCCACCCTCGGCGCGGCCAGAGCACCAGGGCGGCGAGGATGACGAGGAGCGCGAAGACGAGGAGGGCGAGCCGCGGGTCGACCATGGGGGCGGAAAAAGTTAGGACATACTAAATCAACTCTCCGTACCGCCATTGTCAAGGCGGGGGGGGGGCGCCCGATCCCGGGAGTGCCGCCCCGGACTCAGGACCGGCGCGCGATCATCTCCACCTCGACCCGGGCGCCGAGCGGGAGCCCGGCCACGGCCACGGTGGTGCGGGCGGGGAAGGGGCGCTCGAAGCGGGACTCATACGCCGCGTTCATCTGCGCGAAGTCGGCCATGTCGGTGAGGTACACGTTGCACTTGATGACGTGCGCCATGGTGAGGCCGGCGTCCTTGAGCACCGCCTCGAGGTTCATGAACGCGCGCAGCGTCTGCGCGTGCACGTCCCCCTCGACGAGCTTGCCCGTGGCCGGGTCGATGGGCGTCTGCCCGGAGAGGTAGAGCTGCTTGCCCGCCCAGACGGCGTGCGAATAGGGGCCGACGGCGGCGGGGCCGCGCGGGCTGGTGACGGTCTTGCGCATGGGAGACGGGGTGTGGGGAGGGGAGTCGGGGAAGCGCGCACGGAAAGTTGCACGCGTGGCGCCGCGGCCGCGTCGCGGATACCGTTGCGCGGTGCCCGAACTCCCGGACGTGATCGCCTATACCGAGGCCCTCGAACGGCACGTGGTCGGCCGCACCCTTGGCGCGCTCCGGATCGCGAGCCCCTTCCTCGTGCGCTCCGTCGACCCACCGGTCGGCGCGTTCGTCGGGCGCGACGTGGAGGACGTGGAGCGGATCGGCAAGCGGATCGTGCTCCGCTTCGCGCCGGAGGAGTTCCTCGTCATCCACCTGATGATCGCGGGACGGCTGCGGTGGCGCGCGCCGAAGGGGAAAGTCGGCGGCCGCGGCGCCCTGGCGGTCTTCGAGTTCCCGCACGGCTGGCTCTTCTTCACCGAGGCGGGCACGAAGAAGCGCGCGTCGCTCACCGCGGTGCGTGGTCGCGAGGCGCTCGCCGCGATCGACCGGGGAGGTCTCGAGGTCCTCGATGCCGCACGGGAGGCGTTCGCCGAGCGCCTCCGCTCCGAGAACCACACGCTCAAGCGCGCCCTCACCGACCCGCGGATGTTCAGCGGGATCGGCAACGCATACTCGGACGAGATCCTGCACCACGCGCGCCTCTCGCCGCTCCAGACCACCGCACGGCTCTCGGACGCCGAGGTCGAGCGTCTGCACGCGTCGGTGCAGGAGGTGCTGCGCTGGTGGATCGGCCACCTGCGCGCCGAGGTCGGTGAGGGCTTCCCGGAGACCGTGACGGCCTTCCGGGAGGAGATGAAGGTCCACGGGCGGTACGGGAAGCCCTGCCCGGACTGCGGCGCGCCCGTGCAGCGGATCCGCTACGCGGACAACGAGACCAACTACTGCGCGCGCTGCCAGACCGACGGGCGGCTGCTCGCGGACCGCGCCCTCTCCCGGCTGCTCAAGAAGGACTGGCCGCGGTCGATCGACGAGCTCGACTGAGCGTCGTGCCGTGCCTGACGCCGCGCGCCTACCGAGGCGCGACCAGCGCCTGGTAGACGTACGTCGGGAACTTCGCCCGGATGTCCGCGCGGTTCGGCAGGTTCTGCAGCATCAGCACCATCACCAGTCGCTCGGCAGGGTCAACGAAGTAGGTCGAGGCATAGGCCCCGCCCCAGCCGTACGTCCCCACCGACGTGAAGCCGTTGGCGCCGAGCCGCTCGGTGGTCGAGAAGCCGAGTCCGAACCCCTGGCCCGCGCTCCCGTAGAGCGTGCCCACCTGGTTGGTGCGCATCAGCTCGACGCTGCGCGGGGAGAGCAGGCGCGTGCCCTTGAGCGTGCCCCCTTCGAGCAGCATCTGCAGGAAGGTCGCGTAGTCACGCGCGGTGGAGAGGAGTCCCGCGCCGCCGGCGAAGCTGCGCCGCGGGCCGTCCGCGTAGTGCCCCTGCCCGCGGGCGCCGGTGTCGGCCCGGACGATCCTGCCGTCCGCCTCGCTGCGGTACACGACCGTGAGCCGGCCGCGCTTCGCGGGGTCGAGGAAGAACTCCGTGTCGCGCATCCCGAGCGGACCGGTGATCCGGCGCCGGAAGAACTCGTCGAGCGCCAGTCCGCTCGCGCGCTCCACCACGCAACCGAGGATGTCCGTGTTGTAGCCGTACACCCAGGCCTCGCCGGGCTGCGCCACGAAGGGCAGCGTGCCGAGGCGGTCCATCGTCGTGCAGACGGGCTCGTCCTTGTCGGCGGTGTACCAGCCGTACCCGGCGGCGGGCCCGAGCCCGGCGGCCGCGTAGCGCGCGGCGACGAAGCTCTCGGTGCCATACGAGATGCCGGCCGTGTGCGTCAGCAGGTCGAGGATCGTGATCGCGCGGCGCGCGGGGGTGATGGTGCGCCCGCTGTCCGCGCGGCTCGCGACGCCCGTGCGCGCGAAGGTCGGGAGCCACCGCGACACGGGGTCCGTGAGCGCGATGCGTCCCTCCTCGACGAGCATCATCACGGCGACGCTCGTGAGCGCCTTGGTCTGCGACGCGATGCGGAAGATCGCGTCCGGGGTCATCGCCCGGCGCGCCTCACGGTCCGACCACCCCACCGCGCGCTCGTACACCACCGCCCCGTCGCGCAGGACGAGGGCCACGGCGCCGGCGATCCAGGACGAGTCCACGCCTTGCTGCAGCGCGGTGTCGAGCCGTGCGAGCCGGGCGGGGTCGAAGCCTCGCTGGGCGCTCGCGGTCGAGGTGACGAGTGCGAGCGCCGCGAACGTCGCGAGCGCGCGGCCGAGCTGGCGCGTCAGCGGGCGCATCAACGGGGACCACCGGATGGGCGTTGTCATGCCCAGATAATCGGACATCCGCAGCCCGGCGTCCACTCGGTCTTACCGCACTCCCCCGCCGCGAGTACTATCCCCGCGCCCCCCCACTCGAGGACTCGATGCGCCCGATCTTCCGCACCCTGGCAGGAGTCGCCCTCTCGCTCCTGAGCGCCGCACCCCTCCTCGCGCAGGCGGCGCCCGCCGCGCCGCGGCTCTCCCCCGACCTCTGGAACGCGCTCCACTGGCGAAACATCGGGCCCGAAGGGAACCGGTTCTCCGCCGCCGTCGGGATCCCGGGCGATCCCCTCACCTACTACGTGGGCGCCGCGTCGGGCGGCATCTCCAAGACCACCGACGGCGGGGTGAACTGGAAGTCGATCTTCGACGACCAGGTGGTGCAGTCGATCGGCTCGCTCGCCATCGCGCGCTCCGACAAGAACATCGTCTGGGCCGGCACGGGCGAGGCCCACATCCGCAGCCACATCTCGCTCGGCCAGGGGATCTTCAAGTCCACCGATGCGGGCGAGACCTGGAAGCTGATGGGACTCGAGAAGACGGGACGCATCGCGCGCATCGTGGTGCACCCGCAGGATCCCGACATCGTGATGGCCTGCGCGCTCGGCACCGCGTATGGGCCGCAGCAGGAGCGCGGCGTGTTCCGCACCACGGATGGCGGTGCGACCTGGACGCGCGTCCTCTTCGTGGACGAGAACACCGGCTGCTCCGACCTCGCGATGGATCCGAGCAACCCGCGGGTGCTCTTCGCCGGGATGTGGCAGATCGTGATCCATACCTACGGGCGGTTCAGCGGCGGTCCCGGGAGCGGGCTCTTCGTCTCGCGCGACGGCGGCGTGACCTGGACACGGCTCCGCGGCAACGGCCTCCCGACCAAGCCGGTGGGGAAGGTGGCGCTCGCGATCTCCAGCTCCAACCCGCAGCGCGTGTACGTGCTGATCGAGACGGGGGATGGCATCCCGTGGAACGAGCAGGAGACCGAGGACGGCCAGCTCTGGCGCTCGGATGACGGGGGGCGGCGGTGGACGCTGATCAGCCGCGACCGCAACGCGATGGGGCGCGCCCATTACTACTCGCGCATGGCCGTCGCCACCGACGATGAGGACGAGACCTACTTCCTCACGGCCTCGTTCGCGAAGTCGATCGACGGCGGGCGCACGCTGAACGTTCTGCCCCGCGCGCAGGCGCCGGGCGGGGACCACCACGACATCTGGATCGACCCGACGAACGCGAACCGGATGATCGTCGCGCACGACCAGGGGCTCTCGATCACGCAGAACCGCGGCCGCACCTGGTTCCGCCAGCGCCTGACGAACGCGCAGATCTACCACGTCACGGTCGACAACATGATCCCGTACAACGTGTTCGGGAACAAGCAGGACGAGCCGACCTACCGCGGGCCGAGCAACGGCCGGCTGAACAGCGGGCGGATCCTGCGCGGGATGTGGCACGCCGTGGGCGGCGGCGAGAGTGGCTGGGCCACGCCGGACCCGGTGGACCCCAACATCATCTGGTCCACCGCCTCGGGCTCGGGGATGGTCGGCGGCATCGTGGTCCGCTACGAGGAGGCGCGCCGCCAGTTCCGCTCCGTGGAGATCTGGCCCAACCAGAGCAACGGACCCGCCGAGGGGGTGCGCTACCGTTTCGTCTGGGACTCGCCGCTCCAGATCTCCCCGCACGACCGGCACACGATCTACGTGGGGAGCCAGCACGTGCACCGCACGACGAACGGCGGGCAGAGCTGGGAGGTGATCAGCCCGGACCTGACGCTGAACGACAAGAGCCGCCAGAAGAGCTCGGGCGGCCTCACCGGCGACAACATCGGCGTGGAGTACGCGGGCACGGTCTACGCGATCGCCGAGTCGCCGCGCGAGAAGGGGATGATCTGGGTGGGGACGAACGATGGGCTCGTGCAGCTCACGCGTGACAACGGGAAGACCTGGACGAACCTCACGGCGAACATCCCCAACCTCCCCGTCTGGGGCTCGGTGCGAAGCATCGCCCCGTCCAGGTACGACAGCGGCACCGCGTACCTGACGGTGGACTTCCACCAGATGGACAACCGCGACCCGTTCATCTACCGCACCACCGACTACGGCCGGACCTGGAAGTCGATCACCAACGGGATCCCGAAGTCGATGCTGAGCTACGCCAAGATCATCATCGAGGACCCGGTGCGCCGCGGGATGCTCTACGTGGGCACGGAGAACGCGATCTACGTCTCGTACGACGCGGGGGAGCAGTGGCTCCCGCTCCAGATGGACCTCCCGCACGCGCCGGTGTCGGGGATCATCGTGCAGGAGCACTTCAACGACCTCGTGATCTCCACCTACGGGCGCGGCTTCTTCATCCTCGACGACCTGGGGCCGCTGCAGCAGCTGACGCCCGAGGTGCTCGCGAGCGCGTCGCACTTCTTCGTGCCGCGCGCGGCCTACCGCTTCCGGCCGATCACCGCGCCCTCCACCTCGTACGACGACCCGACGATGGGGGAGGACCCGGAGTACGGCGCGAGCCTCAACTACTACCTGCGCGCGCCGGCGGCGAGGGCGCCGACCCTCGCCATCTCCGATGCGCAGGGGCGGGTGGTCCGCACGCTCACGGGCACCAACCGCGCGGGGATCAACCGCGTGGCGTGGGACCTCCGTGAGACCGCCAGCGCGGAGACGCGACTCCTCACGAGCCCGATCCACGCCGACCACATCGAGGTCGGGGAGGACGGGCGCGTGGCGCCCGGCACCGGGCGGATCTCGATCCTCGTCACGCCGGGCACCTACACCGTGAAGCTCACGGTGGACGGGCGAGAGCACGTGCGCACGGTCGAGGTCCGGAAGGACCCGAACTCGGGCGGCACCGAGGGCGACATCGCCGCCCAGAACGCGATGATCAGTGCGCTCCGCACCGAGATGAACTCTGCCGCCGCGGCCGTGGGACGGATCGAGTCGGTGCGCGTGCAGCTCGACGCGCTCCAGCGCGCGGTCACGGACGCCGAGGTGCGGCAGGCCGCCCGTGCGCTCGCCACCAAGCTTGTCGCGCTGGAGATGAACCTGGTCGAGCTGCGCCAGACCGGGGGCGGGCAGGATGGCGTGCGCTTCAGCGCCAAGCTGATCTCCAAGCTGGGCTACCTCGCCAACGGGCTCGCGAGCGGGGACTTCCGGCCGACGGACCAGCAGGTGGAGGTGCAGGGGATCCTCAAGGAGGAGCTGCGCGCGCACCTCACCGAGCTCGAGTCGCTGCTCGGCGGTGAGCTCGGCGCGCTCAACTCGCTGCTGCGCACCAAGAACGTCCCGAACGTGATCGGCGGGCCCGCGATCGTTCCCTGAGCCTCCACCCCTGAAGCCATGATCCCGCTGCGACCGCTCGCCCTCGTCGCCGGGACCTGGATCGTCGCCTCGTCGGCGGTCCAGGCTCCCGCGCGCATCCCCGTCACCGTGCGCGAGGGGACGTCGATGTCCGTCGCGGCGTCGCCGGATGGCCGGCAGCTCGCGATCGACCTGCAGGGGAGCATCTGGGTGCTGCCGGCGGGCGGCGGCGCGGCGCGGCGGATCACCGACGAGTACAATGACGCGCGGCAGCCCGCCTGGTCGGCGGACGGCCGCACCGTCGCCTTCCAGGGCTTCCGCGACGGGAGCTACGACATCTGGGCAGTGGAGGCCGACGGCACACGGCTGCGCCGGCTCACCACCGGCCCGGACGACGACCGCGAGCCGGCGTACTCCCGCGACGGCACGCGCGTTGCCTTCTCCTCGGATCGCGGCGACGGCACCAACTACGACATCTGGATGCTGGACCTGCGCTCGGGCGCGCTGGCGCAGCTGACGCGCGACGCCGGCGACGACTACATGCCGAGCTGGTCGAGCGACGGCACCGAGATCGCGTTCATCGGGATGCGCGACCGGGAGGCGCGCGTGCTCGCGGTGAATGTCGCGACGGGTGCGCAGCGCGTGCTGGCCACGCCGAGTGGCCGCGCGGATGCGCCGTCGTGGGGACCGACCGGGGAGCTCGTCTACCATGTGAGCGGGAGCGGGGTGAGCCAGCTCGAGCGCGCCGGCACGGCGCTCACGGGGCCGGAGAACGCGTTCGCCTTCCGGGCGGGATGGCTGGCGCCGGGGGTGATCGTCTACACCGCGGACGGGAAGATCCGGCGGCGCGCGCTCTCCGGCGGTGCGTCCACGACCATCGAGTTCACCGCGACGCTCGACGTCTCCCCCGCGCGGTACGTGAAGCGCGTGCGCGACGTGGACTCGCGCTCGCGGCGCCGTGCGCTCGGGATCGTCGCGCCCGCGATCTCGCCCGATGGCAAGTCGGTGGCCTTCGTGGCCCTCGGTGACCTGTATGTGATGCCGATCGGCGGAGCGCCGCAGAACCTCACGCGCGATGCCGCGATGGATGCGGAGCCCGCCTGGTCGCCGGACGGACGGTACCTCGCCTGGTCCTCCGACCGCGCGGGGAACCGGCTCGACCTCTGGGTGCGCGACATGACGACGGGCGCGGTGCGGCAACTCACGCGCACCGCGAACTCGGCGATGGGTGCCGCCTGGTCGCCCGACGGGCAGCGCATCGCCTTCCTCGAGGTGGATGGCGTCTGGCGCCGGTCCAACCTCTCCGTGGTGGAGGTCGCGACCGGGCGCGTGCGCCAGGTGCACGAGTCCACCTTCGGGCCGGGTGCGCCCACCTGGTCCGCGGATGGCCGGCGGATCGCGATGGCGACCCTCGTCCCGTACTCGACGCGCTTCCGTGAAGGGACGAACCAGGTCCTCTCGGTCGCGGCGACGGGGGGTGATGTGCGCGTGCACACCCCGGTGCCGCAGCTCTCGATCGATTCGCGCGTGGGGGCCGGGCCAGCCTGGTCGCCCGACGGCACGCGGATGGCGGTCATCTATGAGGGCATGCTCTCGATCGTGACCGTCTCGCCGGACGGGACGCCGAATGGCCCACCCCGCCGCGTGACGAACGAGATGGCACATGCCCCCAGCTGGGCGGGGGACTCGCGCACGATCCTCTACCAGTCGATGGACAAGCTCCGCACGGTCGACCTCGAGACCGGCGCCGTACGGGACGTGCCGGTCGCGCTCGACTACGCGCCCGCCATCCCGACGGGGCGCGTGGTGGTGCATGCGGGCCGCCTCGTCGACGGCCGCGCCACCACGGCGCGCACGGAGATGGACATCATCATCGAGGGGAACCGGATCCGCGCGGTCGTCCCGCACGCGGCCGCGAACCACCAGAGCGGCACGCAGGTGGACGCGGGATCACAGACCGTGATGCCGGGGCTGATCGAGTTCCACACGCACCTGCAGAAGGACCTCGGCGCCGCGTCCAACCGGGCCTACCTCGCGTTCGGGATCACCACCGTGCGCAGCCCGGGCGGGACGCCGTACGAGGCCGTGGAGGATCGCGAGGCGGTGGACGCCGGCGTGCGGCCGGGCCCGCGCCTGTTCACCACCGGCTACCTGCTCGAGTGGAACCGCACCTACTACAAGATGGCGGTGGCGATCTCGAGTGCCGCGCACCTCGAGCTCGAACTCGAGCGCGCGAAGGCGCTCGAGCACGACCTGCTCAAGAGCTATGTCCGGATGCCCGACCTCCAGCAGCGGCGGATCGTCGAGTTCGCGCACGCGGCCGGGATCCCGGCCGCCTCGCACGAGGTCTATCCGGCGGCGCTGATGGGCGTCGACGGCACCGAGCACACCACCGGCACCAGCCGGCGCGGCTACTCCCCCAAGGCGGCGACGCTCGGCCGTGCCTACGGTGATGTCGCCGCGCTCTTCGCGGCGAGCGGGATGCCGCTCACGCCGACGCTCGCGCTCGGTGGGGGCGGGCTGCGCCAGCTGATGGCCGCGGACACGACGCTCGCGGGGGACGCGCGCTTCGCGCTCTATCCGCCCTGGCTCCGGGCGTCGCTCACGCCGGCGGGAGCGACGGCGCAGACGGCGGGCATTCCGCCGGCCACCGTCGCCGCCTTCGCGTCCGCGGCTGCGGCAGGCGGACAGATGGTGGTCGGCCTGATGCGCGCCGGCACCAGGATCGTGGCCGGCACCGACACCCCGAACGCCGCGACGCTGCATGGAGAGCTCTTCACCTACGTGCAGGCGGGGATGACGCCGGCGGAGGCGCTCCGCACGGCGACGGTGAACGCGGCGGAGCAGCTCGGGATCCCCGCCGGGGAGATCGCGCCGGGGAAGCTGGCGGACCTCGTCTTCGTCGATGGGGATCCGCTGGCGGACATCAGCGCGACCGTGCGCGTACGGGGGGTGATCGCCAACGGCCGCGTCTTCCGCATGGCCGACCTGGTGGGGCGGGAGTGACGCGGTCCCGTTAATCTCCTAGCACGATGACCGACCCCCGTACCGAGCTTCCCATCGGCGTTTCCGGCGCGCGCCGACTCAAGGTCGCCTTCGTGGGCACCCACGGGGTGGGGAAGACCACCCTCTGCTTCGACCTCGCGTCGCAACTCAAGCGGCTCGACCTCGGCGTCGAGCTCGTGAAGGAGGTGGCGCGGCGCTGTCCGCTGCCGATCAATGAAGGGACCACGCTCGACGCGCAGGCGTGGATCCTCCACACGCAGGTGGCGGAGGAGATCGCCGCGGCGGCCCACTATGAGGTGGTGATCTGCGACCGCTCCGTGCTGGACAACTATGCCTACCTCGTGGCGCGCGTCGGGAGGCGGTCGGAGCTCGACCCGCTGGTGGATGGCTGGATCCGCACCTATGACGCCCTGTTCAAGGTGCCGGTGCTGGGCGCACCCTCGTTCGACGGGAAGCGGGCGGTGAGCCCGACGTTCCAGATCGAGATCGACGAGATCATCGATGAGCTGGTCGCGGCGTTCGGGGTGACGGTCCACCCCCTCGACCCCGCGGACCGTGACGGGTGGATCCGCTCCGTGGTGGGCACGCTCGGCCTGCCGGGGGCGCCCCCGCAGATCGACCTGTTCGGTGCGGACTCGGGCGCCGTTCGTACTTTGTAGCACAAAGTACTTGACAGAATGCCCGCGCCACCCGATACTGGGGGCGTGACCGCTCCCCTCCGCCAGCCGCCGGCCCTGCACGACCGGGCGCTCCAGGACCTCTCCTTCATCCGCCGCACGATGGAGGGGGCCGCGTCCTTCACCGACGTGCCCGGGTGGGGACTCGTCGCCACCGGGGGCACCGCGGTCGGCGCGGCGTTCCTCGCGGCGGGGCAGGCGACCGCCGGGGGGTGGCTCGGGGTCTGGATGCTCGAGGCCCTCCTCGCCGCCACCATCGGCGGGGCGGCGATGTGGCGGAAGATGCGGCGCCGCGCGAGCGCCGGCCCCGGGCCGGTGTTCACCGTGCCGGCGCGCAAGTTCCTCCTCGGCTTCTGGCCCGCGATCCTCGCAGGCGCCGTGCTGACCTTCGCGCTCACGGACCTCACGGCGCTCGCCGGCCCCGCCTCCGCCGCGGCGGGGATCCTGCCCGGACTCTGGCTCCTCCTCTATGGCGTCGGGGTGCTGACCGCCGGCGCCTTCTCCGTCCGGACCGTGCCCCTCATGGGCATGGCGTTCATGGCCCTCGGGGCGCTCACGCTCCTCGTCGACGGCATCCCGGGCGACCTCGCGCTGGGAGTCGGGTTCGGCGGACTCGAGATCGCGTTCGGCGTCGTGATCGCGCGGAGGCACGGTGGCTAAGCGCGCCTCGGCGGCCGCGAAGGCGGCGAACGCCTCACCGGGCGGGACCGGTCCGCTCAGCGCGGTGGACGGCGACGCGAGCGCCCCGCTCGACCTCGACCGCGTGATCCACGAGCGGGTGCGCCTGGCGATCGTGAGCGCGCTCGCCGTGCACGACGTGCTCACCTTCAATGAGCTCAAGGCGCTGCTCGACGCGTCGGACGGGAATCTCTCCGTGCACGCGCGCAAGCTCGAGGACGCCGGGTACCTGGCGTGCAAGAAGGGATACGACGGGCGCGTGCCGCGCACGGAGTACCGGCTCACCGCCGCCGGGCGGAAGGCGCTCGAGCGGTATCTCGGTCACATGGAAGCGCTCATCCGGCGGGTGGGCGGCGAGTAGCGGGACGGCAGCGCAGGTCACGCAGGTCATGCAGGTCATGCAGGTCATGCAGGTCACGCAGGTCACGCAGGTCACGCAGGTCACACTCGTCACACCAGGGCGCCGCGGAGGCGCCTTTCTCTGGAGCTCTCACTTCATGACACAAAGTGCTTCGGCTGTCCCCACGCACCTCGCGATGATCATGGACGGCAATGGCCGGTGGGCGGAGCAGCGCGGACGCCCCCGCTGGATGGGACACGTCGCGGGCGCGCACACGGTGCGGCGCGTGGTGGAGTACGCCGCGCGCGCCGGTGTGGACCAGCTCACCCTCTACGCCTTCTCGAGCGACAACTGGAACCGGCCCGTGGTCGAGGTGTCCACCCTCCTCGAGCTCTTCGACACGCACCTGCGCACGCAGACGGCGAAGCTCGCCGCGCAGGGCATCCGGCTTCAGGTGATCGGCCGCCGCGACCGGCTGCCGCTCGCGCTCCGCGGCGCGATCAACGCCGCCGAGGCGCGCACCGCCGCCGGCCGCCGGATGACCCTTCGCGTGGCGATCGACTATTCGAGTCGCGCGGCGATCCTCGCCTCGCTCCCGGCGGCGTCCGCGGTGCGCGGCGGCTCCGCGGGCGAGACCCTGCTGCCCCCGGTGGACCTGCTGGTCCGCACCGGCGGCGAGCGCCGGCTCTCCGATTTCCTCCTCTGGGAGTGCGCGTACGCCGAACTCGCCTTCCTCGACGTGCTCTGGCCGGACCTGCGCGTCGGCGACCTCGACGCCCTCTTCGCCGACTACGCCGCCCGTGAGCGGCGCTTCGGTGCCATCCCTCACCAGGCCTCCGCATGACCCCTGCACGCGCCCGCACGCTCATCGCTCTCGCCCTCGCCGTCGGCGTCGCCGGCGACGTCCTCCTCCGCGGGGACGGCGCTCGTCTCGGCGTCCTCCTGGTGGTCGTGCTGCTCGTGGTGGCCCTGGTCGCGTCCGGCGCACTGCCCGCGCCGGGGTCGGCAGGCGCACCGGAGGAGCGCGAGCGCTGGTGGATCGCCGGCGGCGCAGTGCTCGCGGCGAGCGGACTCATCCTCCGCGACGCAGAGGACCTGCAGGTGCTCGACAACCTCTCGGTGCTCGCGATGGGTGCGCTCTGGGCGTGGCACGCGCGGAGCCGCTCCATCGCGCGGTTCACGCTCGAGGACGCGCCCCGTGCCGGGATCCTCGCCGGCACGGACGTGGTCACCGGAGCGTCGTCGGTGCTCCGCCTCGGGCTCGCCGAACCCATGGATGGTGACGCAGCCTCCGCGCGCTCGGGCCGGCGCCGAGACCTGGTCATCGGTGCGCTGATCGCGATCCCGCCGCTCGTGGTCGCCGCCGCGCTCCTCGGCGGGGCGGACCCGTTGATGGAACGCTGGTTCAGTCGGTGGACCGCCTTCATCTCGGAGGAGGCGATCGGCCACCTGTTCCTGGTGGCGATCCTCAGCTGGGCGGTCCTCGGGTGGAGCAGCGCGCCGCTGCGCCTCGATGGTCCGGTCGCGTCGGCCGCGCCGGAGCTCCGCTTCGCCTTCCCGTTCCGGCGGCTCGCGCCGACGCTCTATGGGCTCTCGGCGCTCTTCGCGGTCTTCCTCGGTTCCCAGCTGCGCGTCCTCTTCGGCGGCGCCGCGTACATCGCGGAGACCAGCGGGCTCACGCTCGCGGAGTACGCGCGCGACGGGTTCTTCGACCTCGTGGCCGTGACGGGCGTGGTGCTCGGCGTGCTCTACGTCGCGGACCGGCTGCTCGGCGAGGGGCGCGCCGAGGACGCGCGGCACTTCCGCGTGGCGGGATCACTCCTCCTGCTCCTCGTGACGGTGCCGATCATCTCCGCCTTCGTGCGCATGAGCCTCTATGTGCAGCACTTCGGCCTGAGCGTGGACCGGCTGAACGCGGTCGCCGCGATGATCGGCATCGCGGTCGCGCTCTCCTGGTTCGGCCTGACGACGCTGCGCGGCCGGCGGGCGCGCTTCGGGCCCGGGATGCTCGTCGTCACCTCGCTCTGGGTGGCCGCGCTCAACCTGGCGAACCCCGAGGCGATCGTGGTGCGCGTGAACACCGCGCGCGCGGCCTCGGGGAGCAGCTTCGACATCGCGTACCACCTGAGGCTGTCTGCCGACGCGCGTCCGGGACTCTGGGCCGCGCTCGCGGTGCTGCCGCCGGACGCGTGCCGCGAGTTGCGGACCGCGCTCGAGACCGAGTTGAGCACCGGGGCCCGCGCGCCGCGGGACTGGCAGAGCTGGAACATCCCGCGCAGCGCCTGGCGCCTCGGGTCGCTCTCGGGAGACTCCTGCGAGCGGAGCGCCGACTAGGGCGGGGCGGGCCGCGCGGGGATGCGCGCAGCCGCGTCCCGTGGATGCCTCCTGCGCCTGCGTCCTACTGCGCCCGCAGCGCCTCGGAGGGTGCGATGCGTGACGCCCGCGCCGCCGGCACCCAGCAGGCGGCCACCCCGATCGTCGCCATCAGCGCCGCGACGCCCGCGAGCGTGAGCGGGTCCGAGGGCTGCACGCCGAAGAGCAGTCCCTGCATCAGGCGGGCGAGCGAGAGGGAGCCCACGACGCCCAGGACGAGCCCGATGACGACGAGCACGCCCCCCTCGCGGAGCACCATGCGCTGCACGCGCCCGGGGTCCGCGCCCAGGCTCATCCGGATCCCGATCTCGTTGGTGCGGGCGCTCACGGAGAACGCGAGCACGGCGGCGATGCCGATCGCGGCCACCACGAGGGCGAGGAGCCCGAACGAGCCGACGAGCATCGCGTTCAGCCGCCGCGGGCCGACACTCTCGTCGCGGATCTCGTCGAGGCTCAGCACGTTCTCGATCGGCGACTCCGGGGCGATCGACCGCACGATCGCGCGCGCGGCCGTGGAGATCCCGCCGGGTGCGACGGTCGAGCGGATGACCAGACCCGCGCTCGGGAAGTCGCTCTGCGCGAAGGGGAGGAAGGTCGCGGGCAGCGGCTCGGCGTCGAGCCCGCCGTCCTTGGTGTCGCCCACGACGCCCACCACCGTGCGGAACTCGTCCGAGATGCCGATGAAGCGGAGCACATCCCCCGTCCAGCCGACGCGGCGGCCGATCGGGTCCACGTCGGGGAAGAGCTTCTTCGCGAGCGTCTGGTTGATGATCACCACCTTGCCGGCGGTGCGTCCGTCGGTGGCGGCGAAGTCGCGGCCAGCCACGATCGGGATGCCCGCGGCGCGGAAGTAGCCCGGGTCCGCCGTCCGGTACTCCGACTGCGGCACGGGTTCGCCCGGCGCCGTCGGCCGTCCCTCGGCGCGGATCTCGAGCAGGAAGCCGGAACGCCGCAGCGGGATGTTGGAGCCCACGCCGACGACGCTCACGCCGGGGAGCGTGGAGAGCTCCGTCTGCATCCGTTCGTACTTCGAGACCGTGGCCGCCGGGTCCGGCTGCGTGGTGAAGTCCGTCGGCACCTCCATCGTGAGCACGTTCGTCGGATCGAGCCCCGGGTCCACCTCCGCCAGCGCCTGCATCGAGCGCACGAGGAGCCCGGCGCCGGTGAGGAGGATGACGGAGACCGCGATCTGGGTGACCACCAGCCCCTGCTGCAGGCGCCGCCGCCGCGTGCCGCCGCTGGAGCGCGTGCTCCCCGCCGAGAGGCCGGCGCCGAGGGTCTGCTCGTCCCCGACGCGCGGGGCGAAGGAGAGGAGCACCGCCACCACCACGGCCAGCACGAAGGTGAACCCGAGGACCATGCCGTCCACGCTGATCTCGTCCGCGCGCGGCGTGTAGCGCGCCGCGAATGTGGTCAGCATCCCGACGCCGCCGTACGCGATCACCAGGCCGAAGGCGGCGCCCGCGAAGGCGAGCACGAGATTCTCGACGAGGAGCAGCTTGCGGAGCCGCCCCGTACCGGCGCCGAGCGCGGCGCGCACGACCATCTCGTGCTCGCGGCGCACGCCGCGCATGAGCGTGAGGTTGGCGACGTTCGCGCAGGCGATCACGAGCACGAAGGCCGCCGCGCCCATGAGCAGCCAGACGGTGAGCCGCGCGTCCTGGCCGAGGACCTCCTTGAAGGGCGTCACGGTCACGGTGTAGCCGGACGCCTTGTCGTACATCTCGGGGTAGTCCTGGTGCACGCGCGCGGTGATCGTCGCCACCTCGGCCTTGGCCTGCTCGACCGTCGCACCGGGGGCGAGGCGGGCGATCATCTCCGTCATCCGGTGCGTGCGCCCGTCCTGCATCAGCGCACTCACATGGTGCTCGCTGATCGACATGTTCATCAGCGCCTCGATGCGCCCTGGGAAGAAGGGGGCCGGCTGCAGCACGGCGATCACCTCCACCTGACGGCCGCCGATCCGGAGCATCTTCCCGACCACCGTGCTGTCCCCGGCGAAGTGCGAGAGCCAGTACGCGTGCGAGAGCGCGATCACCGGGGCGGCGCCGCGGCCGTCATCCCCATCGTTGAACGGGCGCCCGAGGATCGGGCGGAGCCCCATGACGGAGAGGTAATTGCCCGTGACGAGGCCGACGTCGATCTGGCTCGCGTCGCTCTCCTCGATGAAGTTGAGCGTGATCGGCGAGTATTCCGCGATCTGTCCGAGGGTGGTCGCGGAGCTGCGGAAGTCGTTGATCTCCGGCACGGAGAAGAGGAGGTTCTCGCTCCCCGGGCCGCTGGCGGACTGGCGCAGGTACATCAGCCGGTCGCCGTCCTCGTGCGGCAGCGGGCGGAGCAGCACGCCGCGCACCACGCTGAAGATCGCGGTATTCGCGCCGATGCCGAGTGCGAGGGTCAGGATCACGGCGAAGGTGAATCCCCGCGCGCGGCTGAGGCTGCGGAGGATGAAGCGCAGGTCGATCATCGCGGTGTCTCCGGTGCGGTGCTCAGGAGTCGGTGCGCGAGCTCCGCCATCTGGCGTTCGCGCGTGCGTGCCCAGCCGGGAAGGCGGAGGGCGCCCCAGGTCGTGAGTCCCGCGCCCACGGCGGCGAGGAACCCGATGGCGGACCAGGCGCCGGGGTCGAGGAGCGATCGCGCGAACCCGAGCGCCATGAGGGTGCCGCCCGCGGCGAGCGTCGCGAGCCCGGTGATGACCGCGCTCCGCAGGTTCGCGTTCATGGTACGCATGCGGAGGCGGTCGCCGGTCCCCGAGGGTTCCAGCAGGATCTGCAGGTTCCCGTTCGTCCATTGCCGGAGCGATCCGTCCACGCGCACCGTCCCGCGCGCGTCGAACGTCTCGCGAAGCCCGACGACCAGGCGGTCCCACTCCGCGTCCGTGAGCGTGCGGCCGAGTTCCACCGTGCGTCCGACGCCGACGGGGAGTCCGAGCATGCGCCGGACGAAGGCATGCTCCCCGCGGTCGAGCGCCCGGGCCGCCTCCGCGATGTGCACGGCGGGGATCCCAGCCTCGGTCCCGATGGCCTGCAGCTGCTCGAGCGTCAGTCCTTCCCGGCGCGCGAGCGGCTGGCGCACCACGTCCTCGACCTTGGTGGCCTCGGCGAAGATCGCCGCCATCTCATCCTCGGTGTACCGGCGGTCGCTCATCCCCCAAATGTCGTCACGAGAGGCGAGGTGCGCCAATCGGTCGCCCCGGGTGCTACTTGCCCTGGTACTTGAACGAGATCTTCATCCGGACGCGGTAGCTCTCGACCTTGCCGTCCTTCAGGGTCATGTCGAACTCGGTGATCTTGGCGATGCGCATGTCGCGCACCGTCTTCGACGCCTGCTTCACCGCGGCGGCGGCGGCCTTCTCCCACGAGACGGGGCTGCTGCCGACGAGTTCGATGATCTTGTAGACGCTGTCGGGCATGGGTCACTCCTGTGAGGCGGGTGAGTGGGCCGTCGCTCCCGGAGTCCGGAGGCGCCGGTACGGAGATCATAGCTCGATCTGCTCGCGCCCGCCTGCCGTCGCCGCCAGGACCTCGGCCACGCGCTCGCGCAGCCGCGGCAGCAGTTCCTTCGCGAACCAGGGATTCCGCCGGAGCCAGAGGTTGTTGCGCGGGCTCGGGTGCGGGAGCGGGACGACGGTCGGCCAGTGCGCGCGCCATCCGCGCACCGTCTCGGTGAGGGTGCCGCGCGCCTCCGGCAGATGGTAGGCGATCGCGTACTGGCCGATCACGAGCGTCAGGCGGAGTTCCGGCAACTGCCGCAGCAGTTGTGCGCGCCAGGTGGCCGCACACTCCGGACGCGGCGGGAGGTCTCCCGACCTCCCCGTGCCGGGATAACAGAACCCCATCGGCAGGATCGCGCACCGCGCCGCGTCGTAGAACACCTCGTTGGTGACGCCGAGCCACTCGCGGAGGCGGTCACCGCTGGCGTCGGTGAAGGGACGGCCGGAGGCGTGCACCTTCCGGCCGGGGGCCTGGCCGGCGATGAGGATGCGCGAGGTGGACGCCAGTTGGAACACGGGGCGCGGGCCCAGGGGCAGGTGCTCGGCGCAGAGCGTGCAGGCGCGGACCTCACGAACGAGCTTGCCCAGCGAGCCTCGAGTTCCTGACATCCGTCCTCCGAAGATCGTGACCCCTGCCGCGCGAGGGGCTGCGTTCCGTGGCCTGCCCACGGGGCTTCGCGGCGACTAATCTTCCCGACGGCGTCCTTCGAGACGTCCAAGCTTGGCCATGCACCGGGCGTTCCAAGGGCGGCGGACCGAGGCCCTGGACAAGTGGCAGTGGTGGCATAGGGCGCCGCGCGCGCGAAACAGCGCATCGACCTCCTCGTACGTACTACCCATCATGCATAGACTTCGGAAGCTCTGGATGGCAGGCGCGATCGCCGGCCTCCTGTCGCCGCTCGGGACGTCGGCCGCGGCGCAGGAGTCGGCGCGGCCGACCGTCTCGGCCGCGCGCCGCACCACGCCCGTGGTGATCGACGGCCGCCTCGACGATGCCGCATGGGCGGCGGCGAGCGTCGCCCGGGACTTCGTGCAGCGGGAGCCGATCGAGGGGCGTGCCGCCCAGCACGCGACCGAGGTGCGCATCCTGTACGACGACGCGGCGATCTACGTCGGGGCGCGCATGTTCGACGATGCGCCGGCGACCATCGCGCGCCAGCTCGTCCGGCGCGACGACGAGGGCAACGCCGACTGGTTCGCCGTCGGCTTCGATCCCCGGCTCGACCGGCGCACGGGGTACGTCTTCTTCGTCTCGGCGGCGAACGTGCAGCGGGACCAGTACGTCTACAACGACGACGACTCCGATGATGCGTGGGACGCCGTCTGGTCCTCGGACGTGCGGATCGACTCGCTCGGCTGGACGGTCGAGATGCGGATCCCTCTCTCCCAGCTCCGCTACCAGACCTCCGCGGGCGAGCAGACCTGGGGGGTCAACTTCGCGCGCGGACGCTACGCGTCGAACGAGGAGTCGCACTACGCCCTCATGTCGCGCCTGCAGCGCGGGATGATCTCGCACTTCGCCACGCTCACCGGGATCCGGACCGAGCACGCCCCGCGCCGCATCGAGCTTCGTCCCTACGCGGTGGCGGAGGCGCTGACGGAGCCGGCGGAGGCGGGGAACCCGTTCAGGGACGGGTCGAGCTCCCTCACCCGGTTCGGCGCCGACATGCGCTACGGCCTCGGCTCCGCGTTCACGCTCGACGCCACGATCAACCCCGACTTCGGGCAGGTCGAGGCCGACCCGGCCGTCATCAACCTGACGGCGTTCGAGACCTTCTTCCAGGAACGCCGGCCCTTCTTCGTCGAGGATGCGCGCATCTTCGACTTCTCGCTCTCGGGTGGCCAGAACCGTCTCTTCTATGGACGGCGCATCGGGCGTCGGCCGGCAGGAGGCGATGATGGTGGTGCGGACTTCACGGAGATCCCGGAATCGGCCAAGATCCTCGGAGCCGCGAAGGTCACGGGCCGGACCGCCGGCGGACTCTCGCTCGGGTTCATCACGGCGCTCACCGACGAGGCGCGCGGGCGCGGCTACTTCACGGCGACGGACCAGACGCGCTCGTTCCTCGCGGAGCCGGGCGCCTGGCACAGCGCGGTCCGTGCGCGCCAGGACCTCAACGACGGGGCGTCCACGATCGGTGCGATCGCCACGCTGCAGCGCCGCGACCTCCCGGGAGACGGCGCGTTCGATTTCCTCCCCTCCGAGGCGGTGAGCGCCGGGTTCGACTGGGAACACCAGTGGGCGAGCCGGACCTACGCGTTCTACGGCTACGTGGCCGGCAGCCATGTGCGGGGCGACTCCACCGCGATGATCCGCATCCAGCGCTCGAGCGCGCACTACCTGCAGCGCCCGGACGCCGCGCGCCTCGGTGTCGACTCCTCCGCGACCTCCCTCTCCGGGGTCGACTGGCGGATGACGCTCGAGAAACGGCGCGGCACGCACTGGACAGGGTCGCTCTGGGCCGCCGAGGTCACCCCGACGTTCGAGGTCAACGACCTCGGCTTCAGCACGCGGCAGGAAGTGCTCGATGGCGGCGCGCGTGTCACCTACCGCGAGATCACGCCGGGCGAGCGCCTGCGCTCGTACGCGATCACGGCCTTCACCTTCCACAACTGGTCGCACGACGCGCTGGAGGATCCCTGGTCCGCGCGTTCGTGGGGCGACGCGCACGTGTCGGGCTCGGTGACCGTGAGCACGGATGCCACGCTGCTGAACTACTGGGAGATCGGTTCCCGGTTCTCGTGGCGCCCCGAGCTGATGGATCGCAACGGCACGCGCGGCGGTCCCCTGATGCTGGCGCCGAGATCCTGGGAGTGGAGCGCGGAGCTCAAGACGGACGAACGGAGGCGCGTCTGGGTGGAGCCGTCCGTGGAGTTCTCGGGCCAGTCGATGGGTGGCGCACGCCGTGCGGAGTTCGGTCTGGAGATCGCGGTCCGGCCGTCGCCGCGCGTGGAGATCGCCATTGAGCCGCAGTTCGAGTCGGTGCGCACGGGCGCGCAGTTCGTGGCGCGCACGACCGCCCTCCCGTACGCGCCGACCTTCGGCACGCGGTACCTGTTCGCGGAGCTGGACCGGCGGGAGTTCGGGCTCGAGACGCGCCTCAACGTGACGTTCTCGCCGCACATGACGCTCCAGCTCTTCGCGCAGCCGTTACTCTCGTCCGGCGACTTCCTCTCGTACAAGCAGCTCCAGGCGCCGCGTACCTTCTCGTTCGACACCTTCGAGGAGGGCACATACGTGCCCGGGGGCCCGCCGAGCTGCACCGGAGGCCGCACCTGCCAGGCGGCGGATGGCACGCGCCTCATCGACTTCGACGGGAACGGCACCTCGGACTTCTCGTTCACGGACCGGGACTTCAACGTGCGCTCGCTCGTGGGCAACGCGGTGTTCCGCTGGGAGTACCGCCCCGGCTCCGCGCTCTTCCTGGTGTGGCAGCGTCAGCAGGAGGGCGAGGTGAGGACGGGCCGCTTCGACTTCGGCCGTGACGCGCGGGCGCTCTTCAACTCGCCGGCCCGGAACGTCTTCCTCGTGAAGGCCAGCTACTGGGTGGGGTTCTGATGGCGGCGAAGAAGCGCCCGGCGCGCACGGGCGGGAAGGCGACCGCGAAGTCCGCGCCGAAGTCGGCGCCGTACTCTGAAGGAAAGTGGGCCGAGGCATTCGCGCCCCGGGCGGCCGGGGAGCGGCGCTACTGGCTCGCGAAGTCCGAGCCGGAGACCTTCTCGTTCGACGACCTGCTGTCGGCCAAGGACCGGACCACCTGCTGGGACGGGGTGCGGAATACCGCCGCCCGGAACTTCCTTCGCGATGGCATGAAGCTCGGCGACCAGGTCTTCTTCTATCACTCGATGGCGCAGCCGTCGGGGGTGGTCGGGATCTGCGAGGTGGTGCGCGAGGGATACCCCGACGCGAGCGCGTTCGACCGGAAGAGCGCCTACTTCGATCCCGACTCGGTGCCGGAGACGCCCATGTGGTACATGGTGGACGTCCGGGCCGTGCGCGCGCTGCCGCGCCTGGTCTCGCTGGCCGAGATCAAGGCCGAGAAGAAGCTCGCGAAGATGGCGCTGGTGCGCGTGAGCCGGCTGAGCGTCGTGCCGGTGACGTCTGCGGAGTGGGACTTGGTGATCAGGATGGCCGAACGACCCTGACGGGCCGTCGGCTCGGGCCAGCGGTCAGCGGTGGAACGCGGTCTGGAGGACGTCCGCCGCACGCGCCGCGAGGACCAGCGCCTGGACGTGGTTCCCCGCGGTGAAGGCGACCCGCGACTCCGCCAGCAATCCGACGACATGGGCGATGACGCGCCGCGGGCCGGCCACGTCGCGCCCGTCGGCCGCCGCGGCGTCGATGCGCTCGTTCAGCGCCCGCACCTGCCGCCCCACCAGCTGGATGACCTCCGGGACGATGCGCGGCGAGAGTACCGCGACGGCGAGCCGAGCGGACGTATGGTCGAGCGCGTGCTTGGCGCGAAGCACCTGTTCCCGGTTGCCGGACTCGATGGCTTCGGCGAGCGCCGCATGGCGCTCCCGCAACGCCGCGATCGCGGCTTCCTTCATCTCCTCGCGGCCGGCGATGGTCAGGCGCTCGAGCGAGATCCGGACGAGGCGCGCGAGCAGTGGCGTCGGGGCAGTGGCCGGATCGACATCGGCGCGCGTCGGGACCGCGCTCGCCAGTGTCGACAACTCGGTCCGCGCGGCCTCGAACGCTCCGGGCGTCAGCCCCGACGTGGGCTCCGTCGGCGTGTCCTTCTTCCCGCAAGCGGCGGCGAGGACGAGGAGTGCGGCGAGGGCGGGGAGGCGACGGATGGTGCGCATGGACCTGGGGGCGGGAAGGGGCCGGGTCGGCCGGCGCGAGGATGCCGGAATATCCGGCCGCAGGTCGCGGACGGCAAGCCGGGAGCGCACACCCTCACGGTGACGTATCGCACACCATCCGGTCGGCGATCTCCTTCACCAGCTTCGCGGCCACACGCGCCGTCACGCCGCTCGGATCCCGGTCCGGGTTGTACTCCACGACATCAGCGCCGACCAGCGTCCCCTGGAGCTGCTGGATCAGGCCGATCACCGCTCGCGTGCTCAGTCCGCCCGGCTCCGGGTGCGAGACGCCCGGGGCGTGCGCGGGGTCGAGCCCATCGAGGTCGATCGAGAGGTAGGTCGGCCCATCGGTCCCGGGGCGCAGGCCGCGTTCCCACGCGCGCATGTCGATCACCTCCACGTTGAACCGTGCCGCCTGCGTGCGCTGGTGCCCGTTCATCGTGCGGATCCCCACCTGGACCAGGCGCGCCGCCAACCCCTCCTCCATGATCCGCGCGAAGGGGCAGGCATGCGAGTGGCGGTCGCCCGCGAAATCGTCGTAGAGGTCGGGGTGCGCGTCGACGTGAACGATCGTCAGGCCCGCGTGTAGCGGCGCGAGCGCCCGCAGGACGGGGTAGGTGACCGAGTGGTCGCCCCCGAGGGCGATCGGCCGGTGGCCGTCGCGCAGCAGCGAAGCGATGCCTGCCTCGATCAGCGCGCGGGCGCCCCCGTCAGCGGGAAGGGCGAGGTCACCCGCGTCGCCGAGTGCGCCGGCGGCACCGAGGTCCCGCATCCCCTCGGTCCAGAGGTTGCCGACCTCCGAGTGGAGGGCCTCCCGGATCAGGGGTGGCGCCTTCGCCGGCCCGCGCAGGAACGATGCACTCGCGTCGTATGGAAGACCGATGAGGCAGGGGGGTCCGCGACGCGGAGGACTCACGTGCGTGCCGGCTGGTCGAGCGCGAAGCGGAGCACCGGCAGGCGGCGACCCGGGACGAGGGTCTCCTCGTCACCCACGCGCACCGCGCCCAGCCGCAGGTAGAAGGCCTCGGCGTGCGGGTCCGAGGCGATCCTGATCGCGTCCGCTCCGCGGGCACGCGCCCGCGCCGCTGCGTGCGCGAAGAGCGACCGTCCCACGCCGGACCGCTGCGCGCCGGGGTCGACCCAGAAGTGCTCCAACTCCAGTTCCCCACGGGCGCCGGAGAGGGCATAGACACCGAGCGGCTCCCCACCCGCGTCCGCGACGAAGACGTCGTGCGCCTCGATGAACGCCGGTGCGAAGCTGAGCGCCTCGTCCCAACGCGCCATCAGGTCCGGCGGATAGCCCCAGCTCGCCTTGGAGCGGTGGGCCAGCGCCGTCAGCGCCTCGGATTCCGACGCCACGGCACGCCGGATCCTCATCGCCGCGCCGTCCATCCGTCCGGGGTGTAGAGCCACGCGCTGGCGCGCGGTCCGGTGCCGTTCCCGTACCCACCGGTGATCAGCACCCGCCCGTCCGGGAGTCGCGCTGCGGTGGAGAAGAGCCCCGCCATGCGCTCGTCCCCTTCGACGATGGTCGAGGTGCCCGTCGCGACGTCGTAGAGCTCGGCCTGGGCGGAGCCACCCGCGACCAGCACGCGATGTGAGTCGAGGAGCAGGGAGGTGCCACGCAGCTTGTAGCGCGGGAGTCTCAGCGGCGCCCCCGCGGTGAAGCGCCCCGTGGCAGGGTCCCAGAGCTCCGTGCTGGTGTACGCGCCGTCCCCATCGCGCTCGTCGGCGCCGCCGATCACCAGCACGCGCCCGTCGGGGAGGAGGATGGCGTCGTGCTTGTGCCGCTGGGTCCCCATCGCGCCCGTCGGAGTGAAGCGCGCCGTGGCGGGGTCGTAGATCTCAGCCGAGCGGTAGATGGTCATCGCCGCACGCCGATCGCGGTGCCCACCGACCACGAGCACACGGCCATCCGCGAGGTGCAGGGCGACATGACTCTCGCGCGCCTCCGCCATCGTCCCGGTCGGCGTGAAGCGGCCGGTGCGCGGATCATAGAGCTCGGCGCTCGCGAGGAAGCTCCAGCCAGTGCCCGTGCCGCCGATCACGAGCACGCGGCCGTCGGCGAGGAGCACGGCCTCATGTCCCGCCCGCGCGACGGTCATCGCGCCGGCCGGCGAGAAGGTGCGGGTCGCCGGGTCGAAGAGCTCGGCGCTGCGGAGGTAGTCGTTGCGCTCGTCGAGTCCCCCGGTGATCAGCACGCGCCCGTCCCCGAGCCGCGTCGCCGCGTGGCTCTTCCGGCCGACGGCGGTGGAGGCCACGGCCTCGAATCGGCCGCTCGCCGGATCGTAGCGCTCCGCGCCGCCGACGTCCCGATTCAGCTGCGACATCCCGCCGACGAGGAGCAGGGAGCCGTCCGCGAGCGCGGTCATCGAGTGTGCCGCGCGGGGGGTCGTCATCGCGCGCACGGCCGTGAGCGTCCCGGCACGTGCCTGCGCGTCCCCGTCCCCGCTCGCGGACGCCTGCGCCCGTACGGGTGAGGTGGGCAGGGACGCGGCGAGCACGACCGCGACCGCGACGTTCACCCCCGATCGTCCCAACCGCCGTTCCTGATCGATCCAGCTTCGCATCCACCACACTCCTCGTCCCGATGTCGACTGCCCGTGTGGCAGCACCGTGACCGCGCCGTCACGGTTCCGTTACATGTAACATTGAGCTTCCGATCCGTACGGCGCGAGTCTCGGGCACCCGGGACCGCGCGTGCAGGCACCTACGCTGACCACAGGAGATCCCCTTGCGGCACCTCAAGCACTTCCTTCGTCCCGCCGCGGCGCTGGCCGGCGCCTGCCTCGTGCTCGCGACGGAGGCCCAGGCCCAGACGACCGTCGACGGCGTGATCTTCGCGAGCTATCGCTACGGGCTGACGAAGGATTCGTCCTTCGCCTCGCCGGCGGCCCAGAACAACTTCGACATCGACCGCTCGTACGTGAACGTGCGCAGCAAGCTCGACGGTGGCATCACCTCGCGGATCACCTTCGACGTGGACGGCCGGCGCGCCGCGAGCAACCAGCTCTCGATCCGGCTCAAGTTCGCGTACGCCGCCTGGACGCCCGAGGGGAGCGCCCTCACGTGGAAGCTCGGGATGCAACCGACCCCGGTGCTGCCCTGGCAGGACGACCTCTGGGGCTACCGCTTCCAGGGGACCAGCCCGCTCGACCGCACGGGCTACATGTCGACGTCCGATTTCGGCGCTGCCGTCGAGGGATCGTGGAAGGATGAGGGCGTGACGATGGACGTCGGGATCTTCAATGGCGAGACCTACTCGAGGGCTCCGGGGGACAATCACAAGGATGTCGCCGGGCGCGTGTCGGTGCGCCTGATGAAGTCCGACGACGCGAGCGACAAGGGCGGGCTCCGGCTCACCGGCTTCGCGTTGGTGGGCAAGGCGAATGGCGGCGCCGACCGCCGGCGCACGATGGCGCTCCTCTCGTACCAGTCCAAGGCGACCACGCTCGGCGTGGAGCTCTCGGCGACGCAGGACTCGACGCTCGCGTCGAGCGAGACCAAGGGACGGATCGTCGCCCTGTTCGGCACCTACAACCTGCCCGACTCGCCGTTCAGCCTGGTCGGGCGCTTCGAGAAGTGGGACCCGGACACCGACCGGAACCCGTCGGCGTTCGCGGAGATCGCGAGCGAGCAGACCCGCGTCCTCGCCGGCGTGGCCTACCGGCTCGCGAAGAACGTCCGCGTGCTGCTCGACGCCGACGTGACCTCGGTGCAGAACGGTCCGGCGCCGAATGCGTTCGAGGCGGCCAATCGCTCGCTCTACCTGCACGCCGAGATCAAGTACTGATGCCGCGTTTTCAATCCACGACCAAGGAGCTGTCCATGTTCAAGATGTCCCGGGCGACCCGGGTCGCCCGCCGCCTGACGACCGTGCTCGCGACCGTCGCCGTGGGTGGCGCGCTCGCCTGCGGTGGCGACGGCGGGACGGTCGCCCTCACCGGCGCCGGCGCGACGTTCCCCTATCCCGTCTACTCCAAGTGGTTCGACGCCTTCTACACGGCCACCGGGAACCAGGTGAACTACCAGTCGCTTGGCTCCGGCGCCGGCGTGAAGCAGTTCACGGAGGGCACCGTCGACTTCGGGGCCACCGACGGCCCGATGACCGACGAGGAGATCGCCGCCGTCCCCGGGGGCGTGCACCACATCCCGACCGTCATCGGCGCGGACGTGGTCACCTGGAACCTGCCGTCGCTCGGCAAGACGCAGCTGCGGTTCGACGCCGCCTCGCTCGCCGACATCTTCCTCGGCAAGATCAGGAAGTGGAACGACCCGCGCCTCGTGGCACTCAACCCGGGCGTGGCGCTTCCGGACAAGGACCTGCTCGTCGTCCACCGGTCGGATGGGTCCGGCACGACCTACATCTGGACCGACTACCTGAGCACGGTCTCGCCTGAGTGGGCGACCAAGGTCGGGCGCGGGAAGTCGGTGAACTGGCCCACCGGTCTCGGCGGGAAGGGGAACGAGGGGGTCACGCAGCAGGTGAAGCAGGTGGAGGGCACGATCGGCTACGTGGAGCTCATCTACGCGCTGGCCAACGACCTCCCATATGCGGCGATCAAGAACAAGAGCGGGAACTTCGTCTCGCCGACGCTCGAGAGCGTGAGTGCGGCGGCGGCCGGCGTGGACCTGGCGGCTGACACGGACTTCCGGGTCTCCATCGTGGACGCGGCGGGGGCGGACGCATATCCCGTGGCCTCGTTCACCTGGCTCCTGATCCACCCGGATTTCGCGGACGCCGACAAGGCCGCCGCCATCAAGGCGTTCCTCACCTGGGCGACGGGACCCGACGCGGCTGCGATGGCGTCGGAGCTGCACTACGCGCCCCTCCCGGCGCCGGTGCTCGAGTTGGTGAAGGCGCGACTCGCCACGCTCAAGGGCGCGGGCGAGCTGCTCCCGTAGGCGGCGCACTGGCCGCCGGGCGAGGCGGGCGCGGGGTCGTGACGCTTCCGTTACACGGAGCACGCAGCCCCGCGCCCGGCCTTTCCTACCTTTCAAGACTGTGATGGGAAATCCTTCAACGCCCCCCGATCTCCGGAGCGACGCGTCGAGCGGTTCGCTCGTCGGGAGCGCGCGCGGCGATGCCCTCTTCAAGTGGCTCCTCATCGCGGCGGCATGCACGATCCCGGCCCTACTGCTCGCGCTCCTGTACGAGCTGTCGAGCGGTGCCTGGCCCGCGCTCTCGAAGTTCGGACTGGAGTTCATCGTCTCAGGCACCTGGGACCCCGTGGCCGGGATCTTCGGGGCGTGGCCGGCGATCTTCGGCACCCTGCTCACCTCGCTCCTGGCCCTTGCGATGGCGGTGCCGCTCTCCCTGGGCGTCGCGATCTACCTCACCGAGTTCGCCCCGGTGGCGATCCGCCGCCCGGTCGCCACGGTGATCGAGCTCCTCGCGGCGATCCCCAGCGTGGTCTACGGGCTCTGGGGGATCTTCGTCCTCATCCCGTTCCTCACCACCAGCATCTTCCCCTGGCTCGAGGCGAACCTCGGCTTCCTGCCGATCTTCCGGGGGCCGATCTACGGCCCGAGCGTGCTGGCCGCGTCGCTGATCCTGACGGTGATGATCGTGCCGTTCATCATGTCGGTCTCGCGTGAGGTGCTGCTCGCGGTCCCCTCCGGCCAGCGCGAGGCCGCCCTCGCGCTGGGCGCGACTCGATGGGAGGCCGTGAGCACGGCGATCGTGCCCTATGCCAAGTCCGGGATCATCGGCGCGGTGATCCTGGGGCTCGGGCGCGCGCTGGGCGAGACGATGGCGGTCACGATGCTCATCGGGAACCGGCACGAGGTCGCGGCCTCGCTCTTCGCGCCCGGATACTCGATGGCGGCGGTGATCGCGAACGAGTTCGCGGACGCCGCGGGCGGCCCGATCCACGAGTCGGCGCTCATCTACATGGCGCTGCTGCTCTTCGCGGTGACGGTCGTGGTGAACGCCGCCGCGCGACTCCTGATCTGGCGGGTCTCGAAGGGGCGGGGCGGGCGATGATCTCGCGGCGCGCGCTCCGCCGGGGCAAGTCGCGGGTGATGGTCGGCCTGATGGGGGTCGCGGTGCTCGTCGCGATCCTCCCACTCTTCCTCATCCTGGCCTCGCTGGTCATCGAGGGAGCATCCTCCCTCTCCATCTCGTTCTTCGTGAACCGGCCCGCGCCGGTGGGTGAGACCGGCGGGGGCGTTGCGCACGCGATCCTCGGCACCCTGATGATCGTCGGTGTCGCGTCGGCGGTGGGGATCCCCCTGGGCGTCGCGGCCGGGATCTACTGCAGCGAGTACCGCGGCACGCGGCTGGCCTGGGTCACGCGCTTCGTCGCGGACGTGCTGAACGGCACGCCCTCGATCGTCGTCGG
The DNA here is from genome assembly GCA_011525845.1 of Gemmatimonadaceae bacterium. Classification (GTDB taxonomy): domain Bacteria; phylum Gemmatimonadota; class Gemmatimonadetes; order Gemmatimonadales; family Gemmatimonadaceae; genus Pseudogemmatithrix. The sequence continues at coordinate 238,847 of WYBP01000008.1, forward strand.
CCTGCTCGCCTGGACCTGGGTGGTCGCCACGCAGAAGCACTTCTCGGCGCTCGCCGGGTCCATCGCGCTCGCCTTCCTGATGGTGCCGATGGTGATGCGCACCACCGAGGAGCTCGTGCGGCTCGTGCCCGACTCGCTCCGCGAGGCGGCGCTGGCGCTCGGGTACCCTCGCTGGCGCACGACGCTCGTGGTGGTGCTTCGGACCGCGCTCCCGGGGATCGTGACCGGTTCGCTCCTCGCCGTCGCGCGCGTGGCGGGGGAGACCGCGCCGCTCCTCTTCACGGCACTGGGCTCCGAGTACTTCTCGTTCGACATGGACCGGCCGATGGCCGCGCTGCCCCTGGTGGTCTACAAATACGCGACGGGTCCGTACCCGGAGTGGCACAAGCTGGCCTGGACCGCGTCCCTCGTCCTGATCCTCGTGGTGCTCGTGCTGAACGTCGCGGCGCGCCTGGCCACGCGGCAGCGGTTCGACCGCGCATGAGCGGCCCCGTGCGCCTGGAGACCCGGGGCCTCGACGCCCTCTACGGCGATTTCGCGGCCGTGAAGGACGTCTCGCTCCGCTTCCCCGCGAACCGCGTGCATGCGCTCATCGGGCCGTCCGGGTGCGGCAAGTCCACCTTCCTGCGCACGCTCAACCGGATGCACGAGACCGTGCCCGGCGCCTGGATCAAGGGGCAGGTGCTGCTCGACGGGGAGGACGTCTATGCGCGCGGGGTCTCGCCGATCCAGCTGCGCCGGCGGGTGGGGATGGTCTTCCAGAAGCCGACGCCGTTCCCGTTCATGTCGATCGCGGACAACGTGGCGGCGGGCCTCAGGATCGACCGCTCGCTCGACAAGTCGAGGATCGCGGAGATCGTGGAGCGGTCGCTGCGCCGCGCCGCGCTCTGGGATGAGGTGAAGGATCGGCTGGGCGCGAGCGCGATGGGGCTCTCCGGCGGACAGCAGCAGCGGCTCTGCCTGGCGCGCAGCATCGCGCCGGAGCCGGAGGTGATCCTCCTCGACGAGCCGACGGCCTCGCTCGACCCGCAGGGCACCCAGCGGATCGAGGAGCTCGTCTTCGAGCTCAAGGAGGAGTTCACGATCGTGATCGTCACGCACAACATGCAGCAGGCGGCACGCGTGTCGGACACGACGACCTTCTTCTACCTGGGCGCGATGGTGGAGCACGGGGAGACGAAGCAGATCTTCACCGCGCCGCGCGAGGAGCGGACCGAGGCGTACATCACGGGGCGGTTCGGATGACGGAGCGGATCCCCGGCGCCCCGCAGGTCCCCGCGATCGTCGCGCGCGACTTCTCGTTCTGGTACGGCGAGCGGAAGACGCTGCATGAGGTGTCACTCACCTTCTCCCGGCGCGCCGTGACGGCGATCATCGGGCCGTCGGGGTGCGGGAAGAGCACCTTCCTGCGCTGCATCAACCGGATGAACGACCTCGTGCCCGACACCCGGACGGCGGGGGAGCTCGAGGTGGAGGGCCGTCCCGTGTACAGCCGCACCCTCGACCTCGTCGCGCACCGGCAGCGCGTGGGCATGGTGTTCCAGCGCCCCAACCCGTTCCCGAAGTCGATCTACCAGAACATCGCGTACGGGCCGGCGCTCAACGCGCTGGCGCTCAAGCGCGACCTGCCGGAGATCGTCGAGCGCTGCCTCCGGCGTGCCGCGCTCTGGGACGAGGTGAAGGACCGGCTGCACGAGAGCGCGCTCGGGCTCTCGGGCGGGCAGCAGCAGCGGCTCTGCATCGCCCGGGCGCTCGCCAACGAGCCGACGGTGCTCCTGATGGACGAGCCCTGCTCGGCCCTGGACCCCATCGCGACGCAGCGCATCGAGGAGTTGATCCTCGAGCTCAAGCAGGACTACACGATCGTGATCGTCACCCACAACATGCAGCAGGCGGCCCGCGTGGCGGATCGCACCGGCTTCTTCGATGCGGGCCGGCTGGTCGAGATGGGGGAGACGAACCAGATCTTCACGGCGCCGAAGCACGAGCGCACGGAAGCCTACATCACCGGGAGATTCGGATGAGCGAGACCCAGCGGCACTTCCATGAGGAGCTCGCGGACGTCCGCGCGCGCCTGGTCACCATGTCCGGGGCCGCCGAGGCGGCGCTGGGGCGCGCGGTCGAGGCCCTGCTCGAGCGCGACGAGGAGAAGGCGCAGCAGGTCATCCGCGGCGACCGCGAGATCGACAAGCGCGAGGTGGACATCGAGGAGCGCTGCCTAGCGCTCCTGGCGCTCCATCAGCCGATGGCGCGCGACCTCCGGTTGCTCATCTCGGCCACGCGCATCGCGAACGACCTCGAGCGGGTCGGCGACCATGCGGTGAACATCGCGCAGTCGGCCTCGCGTGTCTCCAAGGCGCGGCCGATCGTGCCGGAGCCGGAGATCGTCGAGATGGCGCGGCTCACGCGCAAGATGCTCTCCGACGCCATCGACGCCTTCCTCCGCGGCGACGCCGCCGCGGGGCGCGAGATCTGCCTTCGCGACGACCAGGTGGATGCGCTCAACCGGTCGGTCTTCCGGATCCTGCTCACGCACATGATGGAGGACCCGCAGATGATCAGCTCCGGGATGGAGCTCTTCCTCGTCTCTCGGAACCTCGAGCGCGTGGCGGACCTCGCGACGAACGTGGCGGAGCACGTGGTCTTCCTGGCGGAGGGGAAGTCGATCAAGCATCACGCCGAGGACGGGGGCGAGGCGGTCAGCTGAGCGCGACCTTCGCGAACGCGGTGAGCATCGCCTCCTCCGTGGGGGGCGCCAGGATGCTCCCGGCGGCGAACGCCTCCGCCTGCGGGTAGGCGGTCGCGCGGACCCGCACGGCGGCGTCCGCCAGGTCGTACTCCGTGTGCCGGAAGACGATCTCCCCGTCCAGCATCATCCAGTAGGCCCCGGGGTCGCCGAACGGCATCCCGACACTCCCCGGGTTGACCACGCGCACCGCGCCGACGGTACGGGAGAACGCCATGTGCGTGTGCCCGCACACCACCGTCGCGGCCCCCGTCGGCTCGAAGATCGGCCGCAGCACCTCCTCCGGCGTGAGCCGCGTGAAGATGTCGAGGTCGTTGCGCGGGGTGGCGTGGCAGAAGAGCACGGACCCCAGGCCCCGCACGTCGAGTCGGAGCGTGGCCGGCCAGGTCGCGAGCCAGGCCACGTCCTTCGGCCGCAGCGACTCGGACACCCAGGTCATCACGTCCCGGAAGCGCTCGGGCACGGTGTCGGACTGGATGCCCGCGCGGCGGAGCAGGACCTCGCGGTCCCCGTTCCCCTGGATCGCCGCGACGGGGATCCCGCAGTCCCGCAGGAGCGCGATCGTCTCCATCGGCATCGGACCCGGGATCACGTCGCCGCCAACGACGATGAGCTCGGCACCCGCCGCCCGGACGTCCGCGAGCACCGCCTCGAGCGCGGGGGCGTTCCCGTGGATGTCGTACAGCGCCGCGACGCGGCCGACCGTGCCCTCCGTCATCTGCGCGCTACGGCGCCACGAGGGCGTCGTACGTGTCGGGGCGCCGGTCGCGGAAGAACTGCCAGATGTTCCGCACCTCGCGGATCTGGTCGAGGTCCACCTCGGCGGTGATCAGCTCGTCCTTGTCGCGCGAGGCCTGCGCGACGAACCGGCCGCGCGGGTCGCAGATGTAGCTCTGGCCGTAGAACTCGCCGATGCGCCAGGGCTCCTCGTACCCCACCCGGTTGATCGCGCCCACGAAGTAGGCGTTCGCCACCGCGTGCGCGGGCTGCTCGAGCTTCCAGAGGTACTCGGAGAGCCCCGCGACCGTGGCCGAGGGGTTGAAGACGATCTCCGCGCCGCCGAGCCCGAGCGCGCGCGCCCCCTCGGGGAAGTGGCGGTCATAGCAGATGTAGACGCCGACCTTCCCGTACATCGTCTCGAAGACGGGGTACCCGAGGTTCCCGGGCTTGAAGTAGTACTTCTCCCAGAACCCCGGCCCGCAGTGCGGGATGTGGTTCTTGCGGTACTTCCCGAGGTACTTCCCATCCGCGTCGATCACCGCCGCGGTGTTGTAGTAGACGCCGGTGGTGTCCTCCTCGTACAGCGGCACCACGATCACCATCCGGTGCTTCCGCGCCTGCTCCTGCATGAGCTTCGTCGTCGGGCCATCCGGGATCCGCTCCACCGCGTCGAACCAGCGTGGCGTCTGCTCGGCGCAGAAGTAAGGGCCGGTGAAGATCTCCTGCATGCAGAGCATCTGGACGCCTTCGCGGCCGGCCTGTTCGATCAGCGCGAGGTGCTTGGTGACGTTCGCCTCGCGGATGATCTCGAGCTTCTCGCTCGTGGCGCAGGCGTGGGAGGCCTGGATGAGTCCGATCTTGACGAGTCGTGGCATCGGGGACGCGAGGGAGGGAAGGGGAGGGCGGCCGCTCAGGCCGGCTGCTGCTCGCCCCGCATGAGGGCGAGGTAGAGCACGAAGCTGAGTGCGAAGGTGACGAACCAGGCGTAGTTGTAGACGCCGTCGAGGAAGCCCGGGTCCGCGACCTGGCCGCCCGGCGTGGTGGCCGCGCGCACGAAGCCGGGGATCACCGGGAGCACCGAGAGCACGAGCGCGAGTACGGCGCGCGGGTTGAAGCCGCCCCGGTAGGTGTACGCGCCCTGCTCGCGGAAGAGGTCCACCACGCTCAGCGTCTGGCGCCGGAACACCCAGTAATCGGCGATGAGGATCCCGCCCAGCGCGCCCATCAGGCTCGAGTAGCCGAGGAGCCAGGTGAAGATGTAGGCGGACGCATCGGCGTAGAGCTTCCAGGGCATCATCGCGATGCCGAGCACCGCGGTGATCACGCCCCCGGTGACGTAGCTGATCCGGCGCGGCGCGAGGTTCGAGAAGTCGTTCGAGGGGGAGACGACGTTGGCCGCCATGTTCGTGCTGATCTGCGCGACCAGGATCACGATGGTCGCGGCGATGATCGTCACCGGTCCGCCGATGCGCGAGACCAGGACGACGGGGTCCCAGATCGCCTCGCCGAAGATGACGATCGTGGCGCTGGTGACGGCGACGCCGATGAAGGCGAAGGCGGTCATCGTGGCGGGGAGGCCGAGGGCCTGGCCGAGCATCTGGGAGCGCTGGCTCTTCGCGTAGCGCGTGAAGTCGGGGATGTTGAGGCTGAGCGTGGCCCAGTAGCCGACGTTGGCGGTGAGCGCGGCGGGGAAGAGCGCCCAGAACGAGACGCCCGTCTGCGCGCCCTGCAGCCGGACCGACTCGTCGAGGACGTGGCCCAGTCCGCCGCCGTTCCGGACGCCCCAGTAGAGGAGCACCAGGCCGCCGATGAGGAGGACGGGTGCGGCGGCGCTCTCCAGGTGCTTGATCCGCTCGATCCCGCCGAGGATGATCGCGACCTGCACCAGCCAGAAGACGGCGAAGGAGATCGCCACGTTCCCGGCGACGTTCGCCCAGCCGCTGAACGCCGCCGTGAGGAGGGCGTTGAGCGCGAGCGCCCCGATCCAGGTCTGGATGCCGAACCACCCGCAGGCCACCACGGCGCGGAGCATCGCCGGGATGTTGGCGCCCCGCACGCCGAACGCGGCGCGGCAGAGGACGGGGAAGGAGATTCCGTACTTCGTGCCGGCGTGGGCGTTGAGGATCATCGGGATGAGCACGATCACGTTCCCGAGGAGGATCGTGACCATCGCCTGCCACCAGGTCATCCCCTGCTGCATCAGGCCCGAGGCGAGCGTGTAGGTCGTGATGACCACGCTCATCCCGATCCAGAGTGCCGCGATGCTGTAGGTGGACCAGGTGCGTCCCGCGGCCGGGGTCGGCGCGAGGTCCTCGTTCCAGAGCGGGCTGGCACGCAGCTCGGCGACGGCGCCCGCGTCCATGTCGACGGCCGCGTCCGCGCTCAGGCGCCCGCCCGCGTCCGCTTGAGCCAGCGGCCGCGCCCCTCCTTCCCGACGACCTTGTAGTCGTCCACGATCACCTCGCCGCGCGAGAGCGTGGTCCGCGAGAAGCCCGCCAGCTCCCAGCCCTCATAGGGGGACCAGTCGGCGTTCGTCTCCATCGTGTCAGGGTCCACCGTGTGGGTGCGCGTCGGGTGGATGATCGCGATGTCGGCGTCGCAGCCCACACGGATGGCGCCCTTCCGGTCGTCGAGCCCCATGATGCGTGCGGGGTTGGTGCTCAGCTTCCGCGCCATCTCCTCCAGCGTGAGTCGCCGCCCGAGCACGCCCTTGGTGTAGGTCAGGGGGAGCAGGGTCTCCAAGCCGGGCATCCCCATCGGGATCTTCGTCCAGTCCCCCTCCCACATCGCCTTCTGCTCGCGGGTGAAGGTGCAGGTGTCGGTGGAGACCACGGAGACCTCGCCGCTCGCGAGGCCGCGCCAGAGCCGCTCGATGTCCGCCGGCTTCTTCACCTGCGGGCAGCAGGCGTAGAGGTGGCCGTCCTTCTCCGCGAAGACCGAGTCATCCAGCACGAGGTACTGCGCGCAGGTCTCGGCGAGCACCTTCACCCCCCGCGCCTGCGCCGCGCGGATGATGTCCGTGCCCTCGGCGGTGGACATGTGCACGATGTAGAGCTGGCCGCCCGTCGCCTCGCACCACTGCACGGCGCGCTGGATCGCCTCGGCCTCGATGAAGTTCGGGCGCGTGATCGCGTGCAGCATCGCGCCGTGCTGCTTCATGAGGGCCGGCGTGTGGTGCCGCGCGATCAGTGCGTCCAGCACGCGCGAGGATTCGGCGTGCACGAGGAGCATCGCACCGTGCTCCTTCATGAGTTCGAGCGTCCCGAAGAGCGCAGCGTCGTCGGACTGCCACCCCTCGGACTCGTAGATCATGAACTCCTTGAAGGTCGTGAAGCCCCGCGCGACCATCCCGGCGATCTGGTCCCTGTGCTCCTTGTACCGCGTGACGCAGATGTGGAAGGTGTAGTCGATCAACGACTTCCCTTCGGCCTTCTTCATCCAGGTGTCGGCGGCCTCGGAGAGGGAGCCGGTGGCGGAGGGGATCGCGAAGTCGATCACCGTGGTGACGCCGCCGCGCGCGGCCGCGCGCGTGCCGCTCCGGTAGTCGTCCGAGGAGACGGTGCCGCAGAACGGGAGCTCGAGGTGCACGTGCACGTCGAGCACCCCGGGGAGCACGTGGTGGCCCTCGGCGTCGATGACCTTGGCGCCCGTGGTGTCGAGCGCGGCGCCCAGCGCGGCGATCCTCTCGCCGACGATGCCGACGTCGCCGACGAAGCTGCCGCCCGGCGTGACGACGTTCCCGCCGCGAATGACGGTGTCGAAGCGGCTCATCGCACCGCCCGCGTGAAGGCCACGTCGAGGACGTCGAGCGCGTAGTCCACGTCATCCGCGGTGATGCACATCGGCGGCTTGATGCGGAGCGTGTTGCCGTCGAGCCCGCCCTTGCCGATCAGCACCTGGTGCTCGCGGCAGTGCTCGAGCACGGCGAGCGCCTCGTGCTTCGCGGGCTCCTTGGTGGCGCGGTCGCGCACGAGCTCGACGCCGATCATCAGGCCCATCCCGCGCACGTCGCCCACCAGGTCGTGCGACGCGGCCAGTTTCTCGAGCCCCTTCCGGAAGCGCGCGCCGAGCGTCTTGGCGCGCTTCTGGATCCCCTCCTCGTCGATCACGTCCAGCACCGCGAGACCGGCCGCCATCGCGACGGGGTTCCCGCCGAACGTGTTGAAGTGGAGGCGGCTGGTGAGCGACTGCGCGATCTCCATGCGCGTGGTCACCGCGGCGAGGGGAGTGCCGTTCCCGAACCCCTTGGCCATCGTGACCATGTCGGGGACGACGTCCCAGTTCTCGAAGCCCCAGTAGTGGAACCCGGTGCGGCCGAACCCCGTCTGCACCTCGTCGGCGATGCAGAGCCCGCCGTGATGGCGGACGACCGCGTACGCCTCCCGCAGGTAGTTCCGCGCACCGGCCGTCGCCCCTCCGACCCCCTGGATCGGCTCGGCGATGAACGCGGCGACGCGGCCGGGCGTGGAGAACTTGATCGTCTCGCTGATCTCGCGGACACTCTGCGTCGCGATCTGGTCCGGCGTCCCGGCGAACGGGCTGCGATAGGGGTCGGGATTCACCACGTGATGGATGAACCCGTCCCCGCCGGACGGCTGCTTCCAGGTGTGGAGCGAGGTGAGTCCGACCGAGCTCGGGCTCGCGCCGTGGTACGCGTTCCGGAGCGCGATCACGTCGCGGTGCCCGGTGTGGAGGCGCGCCATCTGGATCGCGAGGTCGTTCGCCTCGCTCCCGCTGTTCGTGAAGTAGGTGACGTCCAGCCCCTTGGGCATCTTGGACGCGAGCTTCTTGGCGAGTGCGGGGAAGTTCGGGTGCAGGTAGATCGTCGAGGTGTGCTGCAGCAGCGCGGCCTGTTCCGTGATCGCCTTGGTGACCGCCGGATGGGCGTGCCCGACCGAGACCGTCGCGATCCCGGCGAAGAGGTCGAGATAGCGGCGCCCCGTCTCGTCGTAGAGGTACTGCATATGCCCCTCGACGATCATCAACGGGTCACCATAGATCGTGAAGATCGAGGGATGCGTGAACTGCTTGCGCATCGCCAGCACCTCGGCGCGCGACGGGCCCGTGTACTTGCGCGGCACATGGTCCGTGGGCGGCAGTGGCAGCGCGGGCTTCCGCACGGCGGTGCCGCTCCCGGACGAGGCACGGGCCGCCGCGCGCGTCGAGCTCCGGCGGTTGGCGGTCCCCGTCATGCCTTGGCCTCCGCGGCGTCGGGCGCGGCATATCCTTCCACCGGCTCATAGCCGCCCTGGTACCCATCGCCCTCCGGCCGTCGGATCTGCGATTGCAGCACCACGCGGTCCCGGCGGATCCCGCGGAAGTCCTCGACGCGCTTCCAGCCCTTCGAGGCATTGGCCTCGAGGAAGGCGTCGAGCCCCGCGTTGAGCCGCTTGATCACGTTCGGCCCGACCGCGGAGTCGAGCATCGCGGCGGTGCAGACCTGGACCGTGCCGCAGCCGAGGAGGAAGTAGGAGAGCGCCTGCGAGAAGTCGGAGATCCCGCCGATGCCCGAGAACGCCTTGTCGGGGAAGGCCTGCGTCATTCGCGCCATGTTCGCGAGCGACATCGGGAGGATGGCTGGGCCGCCGAGCCCGCCGCTCGAGACGAGGCCGTCCACGTTGATCTCGAACTCGAGCGTGGCCGGGTCGATCACGGGCAGGGAGGGGAAGGTATTGGACGAGACCACCGCGTCGGCGCCACCCCGGAAGACCGCTCCGGCCTCGACGGTGATGTCCCCGGTGGCCGGCGTGAGCTTGGTCCAGACCGGGATCTTCGCGACCTCGACCACCGCCTCGGTCACGACGGAGCAGAGCTCGGAGTCCTTCCCGATGTTAGAACCCATGTCCTTCCGGTCCATGTGCGGGCAGGAGTAGTTGCACTCGATCCCGTCCGCGCCGGCGTCCTGCACGGCCTCGGTGAGGAGCTGCCAGTTGCGCAGCTCCTTGTCGTTCCCCGAGCCGGCCATGATCGACGCGATCAGCATCCGCTTCGGGAACGCCGCCTTGATGCGCTGGATGCGCGGCACCCACCAGTCGAGCTGCTTGTCGGAGATCAGCTCCCAGTTCCAGGACGAGTGGAGGGCGGCGCCAGGGCGCTTCTTCATCGAGACGGAGGCGTCGTCCGGTGAGGTCCGCATGAACTTCGCCTTCGCGCCCACCACGTTCGTGACCGGATGGAGGCCGATGGTCTTGGTCACCACGCCGCCCCAGCCGGCTTCGAACGCGCGCATGATGTTGCTCTCGGACTCCGTCGGCGGCGCCGAGGAGAGGAGGAAGGGGTTCTCGAACTCGAGCCCCGTGAAGGTCACCCTGCGGTCTGCCATTGTCTCGCTCCCTTGCGCGCGTCAGGACATCCAGTTCACGCCCGCTTCCGAGTTCCACTTGGTGGTCATCTTCTTCGCCTGCGTCCAGAACTCGATCGAGCCCCGGCCCGTGATGTCGCCCACGCCGAACTTGGACTCGTTCCACCCGCCGAACGAGAAGGGCTCGCGCGGGACCGGTACCCCGACGTTCACGCCGACCATCCCGGCGCTGGCGTGCTCCATCACGTGGCGCGCGACGCCGCCGCTCTCGGTGAAGACCGACGCCGCGTTGCCATACGGCGACGCGTTCTCGATCCGCAGCGCCTCGTCCACGTCCTTCGCGCGGATGATCACGAGCACGGGGCCGAACACCTCCTCCTGCGCGATCGCCATGTCGGGGGTCACCTGGTCGATGATCGTCGGCCCGATGAAGTAGCCGCCGTCACGCCCCTTCACCGCGGCGCCGCGCCCGTCCACGAGCACCTTCGCCCCTGCCTTCTCGGCGGCGTCGATGTAGCCGATGATCCGCTTGCGCGCCGCCGCGGAGATCACGGGACCGACGTCCTTGCCCGGCACCATCGCCCGCGCCTGCTCCACCATCCGCTTGATGATGTGGTCGGTCTCCGAGACGGCGACCATGACGGAGGCGGCCATGCAGCGCTGGCCCGCGCACCCGGACATCGACGCGACGACGTTCGACGAGGTCATCTCGCGGTCGGCATCCGGCATCACGATCAGGTGGTTCTTGGCGCCGCCGAGCGCGAGGCAGCGCTTGAGGTTGGCGGTGGCGCGCCGATAGACGATCTTCGCGACCTTGGTGGATCCGACGAAGCTCACCGCGGCGATGTCGGGATGGTCGCAGATCGCCTCGACCGCCTCCTGGCCCCCGTGGACGACCTGCAGGACGCCGGCGGGGAGCCCCGCCTCCTTGAGCAGCTCGGCGATCCGGCCCGCGCTGAGTGGCACCAGCTCCGAGGGCTTGAGCACCATGGTGTTCCCGAGCGCGAGCGCGTTCGGGATCGACCAGTTGGGGACCATGTTCGGGAAGTTGAACGGCGTGATCGATGCCACCACGCCCACCGGGAAGCGCTCCACCCGGCACTCGACCCCACGGCTCACCTCGAGGATCTCGCCCGCCGCGATCTGCGGCAGCGAACAGGCGAACTCGGTCAGCTCGGCCGACTTGAGCACCTCCGCCCGCGCCTCGCTCGCGATCTTCCCGTTCTCCTCGGTGACGAGGGCGGCGAGCGCGTCGATGTCCCGCTCGAGGAGCGCCTTGTATCTATAGAAGACCTGGACGCGCTCCTTGATCGGCGTCGCGGCCCAGGCGGGGAGCGCGGCCTTGGCCGCGCGGACGGCGGCGTCCACCTCCTTGCGCTGCGACAGGGGGACGCGCGAGATGACTTCGCCGCTGCTCGGATCGAAGACGTCCAGCAACTGCACGTCGGCGGGCTGGAATCCGTCGCCGATGTAGTTCCGCACCTCGGGGTATCGCATGCGGGATTATGCGGTTCCCGCCGGAGGGCGGCAAGGCTGGCCGCCCCCTCAGAGGCACTTGAAGAGGCGGACCGGCCCGTCGCGCAGGAGGGTCAGCGGCCCGACTGAGTCCGACCCGAACATCACCCGCAGCGTGAATTCGTCCCCGCGGACGCGGCCGATGTACCGGGCCGGAATCGAATCGGGGACCTCGTCGATCCGGATGGGGCCGCCGTGCTCGCGGACGAAGACCCCCGGCGTCTCGAACGCGCCGGACCGGTCGGGGCGCACGGTCGCGCTCAACCCACCATGGGCGCAGTCGAACTCGATCTCCCCTCCGGCCGCGTCGAGCCGCAGTGACGCGCCCACGCCGTTCCAGTCACCCGCCAGTCCCTCGAGCGGATCGACGAGTACCGCGCCGCCGCACGCCGCCGCGAACGCGCTCGCCGTGACCACCAGCAGCGCGGCGCCTCCCGCGCGAAGGGCCCTGTCCCGTCTCGCCCGCATCCCCGCCTCCGGAGGTTCGGTCCTGACACTTTACATACCCGGTGCATGGGCATTGTGTTACCCGCCTGATGCGACGTGACGACTCCCGCCCGCGTGCCCGGTACGCACGCCCCATCGCGTTCGTCCTCGTGCTGCTCGTGGCGGCGACCACGCTCTGGGAGCCCTTCACGGCGGGCCCGGCCGCCGAGTCGTCGATCGTCGCCGCCGAACGCTCGCGCGCCCAGGAGCTCTCCGTCGAGGCGGCGGGCGTCGTGACCCGCCTGCTCGAGGATGACACCGAAGGATCCCGCCATCAGCGGTTCATCATCCGCGTGACCCCCGAGCTCACGGTGCTGGTGGTCCACAACATCGACCTCGCCCCGCGCGTGCCCGTGCAGGAGGGCGACTCGGTGTCCCTGCGCGGCGACTACGTTTGGAACGACCGCGGCGGGCTCGTGCACTGGACCCATCACGACCCTGCGGGACGACACATCCCCGGATGGATCGAGCATCGGGGCCGCCGATACCAATGAGGAGCAAGCGATGAGCCATACCTCGGTCAATCCCGCCACGGGCCTCGAGTTCGCATCATACCAGGAGCTGGGCACCAAGGAGCTCACGCAGGCGATCGTCGCCACCAAGAAGGCGCAGGTCGCCTGGCGCAAGGTGCCGATGGAGGATCGCGCGCGCCTGATGCGCGCGGCCGCCGCCCAGTTGCGAGCGGGGGCCGCACGCTTCGCCTCGTTGATGGCGCGGGAGATGGGAAAGCCCGTCGCGCAGGGACGCGCCGAGGTGGAGAAGTGCGCCTGGGTGTGCGAGTACTACGCGGAGCATGCGGCCGCCTTCCTCGCGGATGAGCCCGCGCCCACGGATGCGACGCGCAGCTACGTCGCCTACCGGCCGCTCGGGCTGGTCTTCGCGATCATGCCCTGGAACTACCCGTTCTGGCAGGTCTTCCGCTTCGCGGCGCCGGCGCTGATGGGGGGCAACGGTGCGCTGCTCAAGCACGCGCCGAACGTCCCCGGCTGCGCCCTGGCCATCGAGGAGGTCTTCCGCGGCGCCGGGTTCCCCGAGGGGATCTTCCGCACCCTCCTCATCTCGGTCGCGCAGTCCAAGGCGGTCATCCGCCACAAGCATGTCGCCGCAGTCACGCTCACGGGGAGCACGGCGGCCGGGAAGGCAGTCGCGAAGGAGGCGGGGGCACGGCTCAAGAAGTGCGTGCTCGAGCTCGGCGGCAGCGACCCATATCTCATCCTCGACGATGCCGACCTCGACCTCGCCGTCGAGGCGTGCGCGACGAGCCGGCTCCTCAACTCGGGGCAGAGCTGCATCGCGGCCAAGCGGTTCCTCGTCGTGCCGTCGGTGCGGGAGGCGTTCGAGCGCCGGCTGGTGGAGCGGATGCGGATGACGCGGATGGGGGACCCGATGCAGGAGGAGACCCAGCTCGGGCCGCAGGCGCGGGCGGATCTCCGGGACGGACTGCACGACCAGGTGCAGCGCAGCGTGGCGGCAGGCGCGCGGGTGCTGCTCGGCGGCACGCCGGCCACCGGTCCCGGCTACTTCTATCCGCCGACGGTGCTCACCGACGTGAAGCGCGGGATGCCCGCGTACAAGGAGGAGCTCTTCGGTCCCGTGGCGACGATCATCCCCGTGAAGAATCGCGCGGACGCGATCAAGGTCGCGAACGACACGGTGTTCGGCCTGGGCGCCGCGGTCTTCTCACGCGATGACGCGCGCGCCGAGCGGATCGCGGCCGACGACCTCGAGGCCGGGGCGGCGTTCGTGAATGCCTTCGTGCGGTCGGACCCGCGCCTGCCGTTCGGCGGCGTGAAGGAGAGCGGCTTCGGGCGCGAGCTCGCCCGGCACGGCCTGCTCGAGTTCCAGAACGCGAAGGCCGTCTACGTGCGCTGAGCCGCGCTCCGGGCGCTCGCGCGCCGGTAGAGGAAGACGCCCACCAAGGTGGGGACGAGCACGCCGACCACCATCTTGAGCTCGAAGAGCGCCACGCTCCCCACCTCGGCCGGCGGGAGGAAGGAGAAGCCGATGCCGACCACGGTCGTCACGAGTCCGAGCGCGCCGCCGGCGCGCGCCCACCCGCCGACCCCCGAGAGCTTCATCAGCGCGATGAAGAGGTAGACGAACGGCACGAGCTGGATCACCACCGAGGCCTTCAGCAGTACCTGGTACGCCTCGGCCACGCTCGACCCCACGAGGGAGAGCGTGGTGAAGATCCCCGCGACCACGGCGCAGACGCCGAGTGCGACGTGGGGCGACTTCCACTCCGGGTGGATGCGTCCGAGGGCCTTGGGGAGCGCGGAAGTGAGTCCGGCCACGAACGGGACGCGGGTGGAACCCGCGAACCATGCGGAGGCGGAGCCGCCGATCGAGAGTCCCATGAGGATCGCGACCGGACCGATGAGCCAGGCCGCGCCCGCCGTCTTCGCCCCGGAGCTCACGGCCTGCATGATCCCCTGGATCACGCCGAGCTCACCGATCGGGACCAGCGCGAGCACCGCGCCGGTGACGAGCACGTAGGACGCGAGCGCGACGGCGCCGGCCGTGAAGATCGCCGGGCGCAGGTCGCGCGCGGGGTCGCGGATCTCGTCCCCCATCGTGGAGGCGAGCTCGATGCCGATGAACGCCATGCACATCACGCTGAAGCTCGCGGCCATCCCCGCGCCGTCCTGCGCCGGGGCGAGCACGGGCGCGTCCTGCGCCACCCCCTTGCCCCAGGCGATCGCCGCGGCCACCAGCACGAGGAGCACGCTGAGCGCGGTGCCCACGCCGCCGATGTTCTGGATCCACTTCCCCACGCGGAGCCCGCGGATGTTGAGCACGGCCATCAGCGCCAGCCACCCGAGCGCGAACCCGCCCACGAAGAGGCGGTTGTCCACGAGCCCCGCGGAGTCGTCGCCCCCCGCGAAGGCGAAGATGCCGGCCATGTAGACGAGCACCACCGGGATGTAGAAGAGGTTGCAGGTCCAGTAGCACCAGCCGGCCAGGAACCCGTGGCCCTCGCTGAACTCCTTCCGGATCCAGAGGTAGATGCCCCCCTCGCCCGGATAGCGCTTGCTCAGCACGAGCACCGCGATCGCCTCGGGCACGAAGAAGGCGATGAAGGCGAGTGCCCAGAGCAGCATCGAGATCCGGCCGAACACGGCGGTCGGCGGGATGTTGTTGATGTTGACGATGGCGACGATCTTGAGCAGGACGAGGTCCATCCGTCCGAGCGTCTTCGGGACGTCGACGTGGTCCGCCGCCGGTACCGCCGTCGCGAGGGACGCCATCTAGCGCGGCCCGAGGAGTTCCTGCACCGCGCGATGGGCGTGGTCGATCGCCGCGTCGGTGTAGGAGTAGGCGCCCGCGTCCGCGTTCGCGATCGCGATCCGCCCCAGGGGGCGGCGCGCCACCGCACAGGGCTGTTCGCCCCCCTCCAGCCAGAAGTCGTCGGCGAGCGAGTTGTACTGGTACGCATACCCGTGCGGCCACCGGTTCACGGTGATGCCGAGGATGTCGCGAGCGGGGTCGAAGCCGCCGGGGCCGAGTACGCGCGCGAGATCGGACCGGATGCTGCGTTCGATGGTCTCGAACGAGGTCGTGAGGAGCTCGCCACGCCCGGCGAGGTGCTGCGCGCGGATCGGGAGCCCGGGACGGCAGACCGACTTGGAGAGGTGCAGCACGACCGGCTCGTCGGGACGCCGCGGGTGGCGGTAGTCACCCATGCTCACCGGGAAGTCGAGCGCGATGGCGTCGTGCCAGAGCCCCGGCGTCGCGATGCTGCGCACGCCGAGCTTCACGAACGAGCTCCAGTCGCGGATGAGGACGTTGGTGTAGACGAGCGGGACCTTGGTCGCCGACGTCATGGCTTCGCGCTGCGCGGCGGGGAACTCGGGGCAGAGGTACGGGATGACCTGGTGCCAGCAGGCGAGCACGACGCTCCCGCTGCGCGCCGTCCGGAGCGTGCCATTCTTGAGCCAGGTGACCTCGGTGGTGCGCGCCGTGGCGGGATCGCCGAGGTGCCGCACGCGCATCACGGGGCTGCCCAGGCGGATCCGCACGGGCGCGCCCTCGCGGTCGAGCTGCGCGTAGTCGGCGCGCGCGGTCACGACATCGGTGGCGGTGGAGCCGGGGATCGCCGCGGGGATCAGGCGGCGCACGAGCAGCCGCGCGATGCCGGCGTTGCCGTCGGGGAAGTGGAAGTAGTAGCCGGCCGCGTCCGGGGAGACGATCGAATCGTAGTTCTGGCCCGGACCGGCAGCGGCGTCGAGCCGCATCCCCTGGAAGCCGGGGAGCCGGAGTCCATGCGCGTCCTGCGCCGGCACCACGTCGATGCCTGCGCCGAAGAGCGGATGCGTGATGTTCTGCAGGATCGCCACCACCCCCGCATCCACCTTCCATAGGTCGGTGAGGAACGTCGCATAACTGATGCGCGCGAGGCGGGCCTTCTTCTCGGCCGACGTGAGCCCGGGGTAGGGATCGAACATCTCGGTGCGCAGGCGCCGGAGGTCGCGCTTGGCGGCCGCGGAGACCGGGGCGGCGGCGATGAACGCGTCGCTGGGCCGGCGGCGGTCGACCTTCAACAGGCGGTCCGTGCCGTAGCGCTCGCGGTCGAAGAAGAAGCCCGACTCGAGCTTGAGTCCGGAGTAGAGGTCGCGGTCCAGGTACTCGGTGAGGTATCGGCGGACATCGACACCGAGCTCCTCGATGAGGGCGCGCGCGACCGCGCTGTAGGGCGCCGGGCTGTCGATCGACTGCGTGCCGCCGTAGCCGATGTGGAGGCGGCCCTCATGCATGAACTCGTTGCGCTTGGCGTGGCCGCCGAAGTCGTCGTGGTTGTCGAGGATGAGGATCCGCGCGTCGGGGCGTTGCTTGCGGTAGTAGTGCGCGGCGGCGAGTCCCGAGATGCCCGCGCCGACGACGATCAGGTCGTACTCCTCGCCGCTGTCCGTGGGGGTGGGTGCCGTGGCCCAGTACTGCCCATCCTTGAGGGCGTGGAAGGCCTCGAAGGAGCCGACGTGCGAGCCGCGAAGCCCGGTGAGCGCGGGTGGATAGGGTACGGTGCCCTGGAGCGGGACGCCCGCGTGCAGCAGGGCGGGGGAGAGGTGCGGGCCGACGATCGCCCCACCGAGCGCGAGTGCGACCCCGTCGAGGAAGTCGCGGCGCGTGATGGCGCGATCGAGCCCGAGTCTACTGTCGTCGTCCGTCATAGGTCACCCATCGATACGAGTTTGGTCTCCAGGTATTCCTCGAGTCCTTCGGCGCCGCTCTCGTGGCCGAGCCCGCTCTGCTTCCAGCCACCGAACGGCGCCTCGGTGGCCTGCGGCGTCCATTCGTTCACGCCGATCATCCCGAACTCCAGCCCCTCGGAGGCCCGGATCGCGGCGCGCAGGTCGTTCGTCCAAACGTACGCCGCGAGTCCGTAGGGCGTCGAGTTCGCGAGGTGGATGGCCTCGTCGAGCTCATCGAACGCGGTGAGGGGGAGGACGGGACCGAAGATCTCCTCGTGGTACACCGGCATCTCGGGACGCACGTTGGCGAGCACGGTGGGCTCGTAGAAGAACCCCTTCGGCTGCGAGGCCGGCCGGCGACCGCCGGTCCGCACCTCCACGCCCGCCGCGCTCGCGCCGGCGACGAGCGCCTCCACGCGGTCCCGCTGCCGCGCATTGATCAACGGCCCCACCTGCGAATCCTTCTCGAGTCCGTTCCCCACGCGCAGCGTGCGCGCACGCTCCGTCACCCGCTCGGCGAACTCCTCTGCCACCCGCCGATGCACGATGAAGCGCTGGGGCGAGACGCAGACCTGCCCGTTGTTCCGGAACTTGGAGGCCACCGAGCCCTTGGCGACGGACTCCACGTCCACGTCGGGGAGCACGAGCACCGGTGCGTTGCCCCCGAGCTCCAGGGAGAGGCGCGTCACCGTGCGCGAGGCGCCGTCCATCAGGAGCTTCCCCACCCGGACGCTCCCCGTGAAGCTGATCTTCCGGCAGGCGGGGTGGTCGAGCATCTCCTGCCCCATCGACTCCGGGTCGCCATTCACGAGATTGAACACCCCGGGGGGGATGCCCGCGTCCACGAGCGCCTCGGCGATCAGCATCGCGGTGAGCGGCGTGAACTCCGACGGGCGCCCGACCACCGTGCACCCCGCGGCGAGCGCCGCTGCCCACGCCCGCGAGGGGTTGTAGGCAGGGAAGTTCCACGCAGTGATCACGCCGACCACGCCCAGCGGCTGTCGGAGCACCGTCATCCGCTTGCCCGGAGAGCGCGACGGGATGGTGCGCCCGTAGGCGCGCTTCCCCTCCTCTGCGAACCAGTCGAAGAGGTCGGCCGCGACGAGGCACTCGCCCTTGCCCTGGGGATACGGCTTCCCGCTCTCCATCACCGTGACCCGGCCGATCTGGTCCGCGCGATCGCGGAGGAGCAGCGCGGTGCGGGCGAGGATCGCACCGCGATCGTACGGTGTGCGCGAGGCCCACGCGGGGAAGGCGCGCGCGGCCGCCTCGATCGCCGCGTGGCAGTCCGCGCCCGCGCCGAAGGGCACGGAGCGGATCGTCTCCTCGGTGGCGGGGTTCATCACCTCCCACCGACCGCCGTCGATCGCGTCGGTCCAGGCGCCATCGATGAGCTGCTGGAAGTGTGCTGTCATCGTCTCATCTCTCATATGCCAGTTGTCCGGCGACCCACGTCTGGTCCACGCGGATCGCGCTCAGGGCCTCGGTCGCGCAGGAGAGGGGGTCGGCCGAGAGGACGGCGAAGTCCGCCCACTTGCCCGCCTCGATGCTGCCGCGGTCCGCGTCATCGCCGGAAGCGAGCGCGCCGCCCATCGTGTACGCGTGGAGCGCCTCACGCGCCGTGATCGCCTGCTCCGGGGCGATGGGGTCGCCCGCATCATCGCACCGGTCCACCGCGGACTGGATGCCGCGGAACACGGAGTCGTCCTCCACCACCGGCGCGTCGGAGGAGAGCGCCACGGTGAGGCCGGCGTCGATCATCTCCCGCACCGGATAGGTGCGACGGAGCATCGCATCCGGCAGGGCGACGCGGAAGTTCCGGCCCAGGGCGTGGAGGAAGACGGTCTGCGGGGCGGCCATCACGCCAAGGGGTGCGAGCCGGCGGAGCTGCGCGGGGCTCGGGAGTCCGAGGTGTTCGACGCGATGCCGCTTCGGACCCGCGCCGAGCGCCTCGTACACGCGCAGCACCTGCTCGATCGCGACATCCCCGATGGCGTGCGTGGCGATCCGGAACCCGGCCTCGTGCGCCTCGCGTGCGAGGGCGAGCAACTCGTCGTCCTCGAAGCGCAGGACACCAGTCGACGTCGAGTCGCGGTACGGCACGCTCAGGGCCGCGGTCGCGCCGGAGAGCCCGCCGTCCGCCAGGAACTTCACGGTGTCGATGCGCAGGCGGTCACTGGCGGAGACGGCCGGGAGGGGGACGGTGCCCAGCCCGTCCACCTTGCGGAGCGCCATCACGTTCACGTGGATCGGCAACGCGCGTTCCGCCTCCAGCCCGCGGTACACATCGAGCAGCGCAGGCGCGACCCCCGCGTCACTGGTGCTGGTGATCCCGAGTGCGCGCTGGTGCCTGAGCGCGGCCCCGATCATCTCCCGATGATCGTGCGCGGTGGGCGCGGGGACGTGCGGCAGCGCGAGTCCCATCGCGGTCTCCCGGAGCACCCCGGTCGGCTCGCCGTCGGGGGTGCGCTCGATCTCACCTCCACTCGGCGGGGGCGTGTCGCGGGTGATCCCACAGCGCGCGAGGGCGGGACCGTTGAGCGCCACGATGTGGCCGCAGGTGCGCGTGAGCATCACGGGGCGGTCGGGCACCGCAGCGTCGAGGTCGTGACGCGTGGGTCCGCGGCCCTCGACGAGCGCCGCCTCATTGTACCCGCGCCCGAGCAGCCAGGCGCCCGCGGGCCGGTGCGCGGCGGCGGTGCGGAGCCTGGCGCCGAGTTCGGCGAGGCTGTGCACGGCGCGGAGGTCCACCATGGACGTGAGCAGGTGCCCGATCTTCCAGATGTGCGAGTGCGCGTCGATCAGGCCCGGCACGACGGTCGCGCCTCCCAGGGAGACACGGGTGGTCCGGGCATCGCCGAGCGCTCCGACGTCCACGTCTGCGCCGACGGCCACGATCCGTCCGCGGCGGACCGCGAACGCGTCCGCGTGCGGCATCGCCGTGGACTGGGTGAGCACGCGCGCGTCGCGCACCACGAGGTCGATCATCGCCGCTCGCCGGTGGGAGGGCGCACCGCGCCCTCGACCGGTGTCGCAGCGTCGAGGACGATCAGCACGCCATAGTCATCGCAGACGGGGTCATGCACGTGCCCCGGCAGCAGCTGACGCAGGGTGAATCCCAGCCGGCGCTGCATCGAGAGCGTCGGGTCGTTGATCGTGCCGGCGCGCAGCCGCTCGAGGTACTCCTCGGCGGACATCTCGTCCCGGTGCGCCCCGTAGCCGCTCATCATGCCGACGGCGATCTGGCCGCGGAGGCCGAGCGTCCAGACGAGCTGCTGGCGGGCGGCGTAGAGCGCACGGGCGATGCCGCGTCCGCGATGCGCGGGATGGACGCCGAGGTCGGCGCCGTAGAGCCAGTCGCCGTCCGGCTCGTGCGAGGTGAGCCACCCTCCCTGGATGATGG
Organism: Gemmatimonadaceae bacterium; assembly: GCA_011525845.1. Taxonomy (GTDB): domain Bacteria; phylum Gemmatimonadota; class Gemmatimonadetes; order Gemmatimonadales; family Gemmatimonadaceae; genus Pseudogemmatithrix. The sequence continues at coordinate 259,207 of WYBP01000008.1, forward strand.
CGTCGAAGTCGTGGTCCGCGTGCGTGAAGTCGAAGTGGCGGCGAATGGTGCTCGTGGCGCCGACGACCTCGTCGCCCGCGATCGCGACGAACTGACCCTCCGCGAACAGCGACAGGTGCTTGCGGTAGTGGTCGGCCTTGAAGCGCTGCGCGTCGTCGAGCGTGGGGAAGACCTCGAACTGCAGGCGCTCGAGGGCGTCCGCGTGGCGGGCCTGCGTGTTCATCACCGCGAGGCCCGTTGCGAGCGTTCGGCGGTAGCCTGCTGCGGGGTGGTGCGCGGGATCGGACGGTGTCTTTGGCTGCAGAGGCGACGGGAGTGGGGGGAGCGGAGTGGAGCGGCGGATACCTCGATGTTACGGAACCGGACATGATTCGGTAAGCGAACGGCGTCGTTTGACGCCGGAGCGCGCCGCACGCACCTTCGAGGGTCGTGGGTCCACGCGCTCCACGGGGGTGTGCATGCGCGCCAACCGCCTGATCCGCTCAGGTTCGCTCCTCCTCGCATTCGCGTACGCCGGTACGGCGACGGGCCAGGCCGCCGCCGCGCCCTCCTTCGATGCCTGGAACATCAGCTACGGCGTCCCACCGGGATGGCAACTCGCCCAGCAGCAAGGGCGCGTGCATGGTCTCTCGCCGGCGTCGCCCGGATCCGTGGTGTATGTCGCGCCAGGACCGTACCAGAGCTTCACCGACGTCGCGGCGGAGCTGCCGAAGGCGTTCACCGCGCTCGGGCTGACCGGGATGCCGACGAGCCAGCCCTCGAGCGCGACGCTCAACGGCATGCAGGCGATGACCGCGAGCTACGCGGCGCAGAATGCGCAGGGCCTGGTGTTCGACGTCTACATCACCGCCCTCCTGACGGGACAGGGGAGTGGCGTGGTGGTGATGGGGGTCGCGCCGCAGCAGGGCGCCGCGCAGATGCGACCGGCCGTCGACCAGGTGGCGCAGAGCGTGGTGGCGCGTGGCGCCCCAACCTCCGATCCCCGGGCCGTCGCGGCGCTGCGCGGCCGCTGGATCTTCTACAGCGGACGGGCCTCCCCCGTGACCTCGCCCAGCGGCGGAAGCTCCCGGAGCTATGAGGAGACCGTCGAGTTCGACGGCAGCGGGCGGTTCGCCTGGCAGTCCTCGGCCTCGGTCAGCGTGACCGCGCCCGGCGGCAGCGCCGGCGGGGCGAACGCCAACAGTGACCAGGGTTCGTACACCGTGATCGGATCGACACTCGTCGTGCGCGGCCAGCAGGGGATGGCGAGCTACGAGGTGCAGATCCTGGCGGACCGGATCATCGCGGATGGACGGACCTTCTTCCGCGCGAACTGACGGGATGCGCCGTTCGCCTGGCGGCCACCGAACGCTGGCGCACGGCGCGTGACCTCTCCATACTCTGCGCGCGCCTTCAGGCCCGTTCACCCTCCACGCGACGGCGACTGCCGCGCGAGCGTCCTATCCGACAGGCTGCCACGGTCTCCCTGAGCAGGCTCGTCACGATCGCCGCCGCATGCGCGGCGATGGCGGTCGTTGCGGTGTCGTGCGCCGAGGATCCCTCGCGCGCGGACCTGCTCATCGTCAACGCCAGGGTGTACACGCTCGACTGGCCGGACCCGGACCGCGAGGGACGCCCGAGCGCCGAGGCGCCCTGGGACTCCGCGGGTGGCTGGCGCAACGACGCGTCGGCGGTGGCGATCCGCGACGGACGGATCGTGTACGTCGGTACCGACTCCGGGGCGCTCGCACTCCGCGGGCGATCGACGCGCGTGGAGGACCTCGCCGGCGCGGCGCTCTTCCCCGGCATGGTGGACGCGCACACGCACGTCGCGGAACTCGGCGCCTCCCTCGACCGAGTGGACCTGACGGGGATCGCGACCGAGGCGGAGGCGGTCGCGCGCATCGCGGAGCGCGCCGCGCAAACGCCGGCCGGGGAGTGGATCCTCGGGTTCGGGTGGGACGAGGGCGCCTGGGCCGATCGTTATCCCGACAGGCGCCTCCTGACGGAGAGGGTGCCCGATCATCCGGTGGTGCTGCGCGGCCTGCACGGCTTCGCCTCCTGGGCGAACCAGCGCGCGTTGGACGCCGCCGGCATCACGCGGACGACGGTCGCCCCCACCGGCGGCGAGATACGCAAGGACCGCGACGGGTCGCCGAACGGCCTCTTCCTGAACCGCGCCGTGGAGCTGATGGACCGTGCGGTGCCCGCGCCGACGCCGGTGCAGCGGGACTCCCAGCTGGTGCGCGCGCTGATGGTGATGGCGCGCGAGGGGTACACGGCCGTGCACGAGGCGGGGACGCCGCGTGATGTCGTCGCCTCGCTGCTGCGGCTCGACTCGGCCCGTGCACTCCCCATTCGCGTGTACGCGATGCTCGATGGGCGGGACTCGACGCTGCTGCGCGAGTGGAGCGCGCGCGGGCCGCTCCTGGGCGACTCGACCGGGAATCTCGTGATCCGCGCGGTGAAGGCGTATTACGACGGCGCGCTCGGGTCGCGTGGCGCGCGACTGCTGGCGGACTACAGCGACCGCCCGGGGAACCGGGGCGTGAGCGGCGCCGGCTACGGCTTCGACCGCCGCAGTGTCGCGGGCGCGATGGCCGCGGGGTTCCAGCTCGGGATCCACGCCATCGGGGACGCGGGGAACCGCGCGGCGTTCGACTTCATCGATTCGGTCACCAGGGCCGCACCCGGCGCGCGTGGGCTCCGCCACAGGATCGAACACGCGCAGGTCGTCGCCGCGGCGGACCAGGGGCGGTTCGCGGCCTCGAGCGTCATCGCCTCCATGCAGCCGCCGCACGCCGTCGAGGACATGCTCTGGGCGGAGCAGCGCCTCGGCGCGCGGCGGGTGCGCACCGCCTATGCGTGGCGCACGCTGCGCCGCGCGGGCGCGCACCTCGTCTTCAGCTCCGACCTCCCGGGATCGGACTGGGACCTCTTCTACGGACTGCACTCGGCGACGCTGCGGCAGGACAGGACGGGCGCGCCCTCCGGGGGCTGGATGCCCGGCGAACGCCTGACGCCCGAGGAGGCGCTGCGCGCCTACACCGAGTGGGCCGCGTTCGCCGCGTTCGACGAGTGGGATGCCGGCACCATCAAGGTCGGACGGCGCGCGGACCTCACCGCGCTCTCGGTCGACCCGCTGCGGGAGCATTCGGGCTCCGCGCTCCTGGATGGCGTGGCGCTGATGACGGTGGTGCGCGGGACGGTGGTGCAGCGCCGAGAACGGTAGGCGGAGTCGCTGGGCGGGAGCAGGTGGCAGGCGGGAGGGATGGTCAACTCATCTATGCTCGGGGGAGTCATGCTTGTCAGTGCGGTGCGGCGCATCGTGCAGGCCGCCGTCGTCGTGCTCGTGGCAGGGGTGGTGGCGCGACCGGTGGCGGCGCAGACGGGGTCGGTCGAGGGGCGGGTGGCGGACAGCGCGGGCGTGACCGTCGTGGGGGCCGTCGTGACGATGGCGGACGGTGGGTTCCAGACCGCGACGTCGGGACGGGGGCGGTTCTCGTTCGGCGGCGTGCCGGCGGGTCGGCAGGTGATCCGCGTGCGGGCGATCGGTTACGACCCGGAATCGCTCGTGGTGAACGTGGTCGCGGGATCGGTGCTCTCGGTGGATGTCAGGGTCAGGCGCTCGCCCTACCAGCTGGCGCCGGTGCAGACCACGGTCGGCTCGCGCGCGCGGCACACCGCCGCCGAGGAGCTCGCCGTGCCGGTGGACGTGTACACGGCCGAGGAGCTCAAGTCGTCGGGCACCACGGAGACGACGCAGATCCTCGCCACGCTCTCCCCGTCGGTGAACTTCCCGAAGCAGGCCGTGACCGACGCGACGGAGATCGTGAAGCCGTTCACGCTGCGGGGACTCTCGCCGGACCACTCGCTGGTGCTGATCAACGGACAACGCCGGCATACGACGGCGCTCCTCAACGTCTTCTCGAACGGCTCGGCGCCAGGATCGAGCGGGGTGGACCTCAACGCGTTCCCCTCGAGCGCGATCGACCGCATCGAGGTGCTGCGCGACGGCGCGTCCACGCAGTACGGTTCCGACGCCATCGCGGGCGTGGTCAACCTCGTGCTGAAGGAGGGCCAGTTCGACCCCTTCATCAACACCTCCACCGGCCAGTACCGGCCGGGGAAGGGCTATCCGAACGACGGCACCACGAATGACATCAATGGCGGCGTCGGGCTCAAGCTCGGCCGCGGGTCGCTGGCGCTCTTCGGGCAGTACCTGAAGCGCGAGTCGACCAACCGTGCCTGCCCGGACGGGTCGTTCCCCGACCTCAACGGCGCGCGCGACTCCGTGGCGAACTGCGCGATCATCTTCCGGCGCACGAACGTGCCGCAGCCGAACGTGCACTGGGGCGACGGGCTCGAGCGGGACATCCACACTTTCGCCAACCTGCGCCTCCCGCTCAACGCGAGCGGCAGCACGGAGCTGTACGGCTTCGGCGGCTACTCCGACCGCGACGGCACGGGCAACGGCTTCTTCCGCAAGCCGCAGAACAACCGCAACTGGGGGGAGATCTACCCTCTCGGGTTCCTCCCGGAGTTCCGTCCGGAGGTCATCGACTACTCGGTGGCCGGCGGCATCCGTGCGGACATCGGCGGATGGGCGGCGGACTTCGGCGCCAACTACGGCTACAACGGGTTCCAGTTCAACCTGCGGAACACGCTGAACTCCTCGCTCGGTCCGAGCCTGTTCGTGCCGCTCGCGCCGGGTCCGGACCGCATCCTCGGCACGGCGGACGACCCCGGCATCCCCAACCAGACCTCGTTCGACGCGGGGGCGCTCAACCGCGGCGAGTTCAACCTCGGGGTCAACCTGTCCAAGTCGCTGATGCTGGGCGGGCTCACCCGGCCGGTGAACGTCGCCGTGGGCGCGGCGTTCCGGAACGAGTCGTACGAGGTGGTGGCGGGTGAGCGTGCGTCCTGGATCCAGGGCTACCACCTCACGCGCGACAGCTCGGGGATCGCCCAGGGCGGGTCCTCGGTGTTCCAGGGCTTCGCGCCCAGCGACGCGAGCAAGAATAGCCGCACGAACTTCGGGGCGTACCTGGACCTCGAGACCAACCTCTCGGACGAGCTCCTCGCGAACGTGGCGACGCGCGTCGAGAGTTACAGCGACTTCGGCCAGGCGTTCACGGGGAAGGCCGCCGTGCGCTACCAGCCGAACACGAAGTTCGTGATGCGCGGAGCCGTGAGCACGGGGTTCCGGGCGCCGGGGCTGCAGCAGAGCTGGTACAGCCACACGACCACGGCGATCCAGAACGGCGTGCTGATCGAGATCGGCAACTTCCCGGTGACCAATCGTGCGTCGCGGATCTTCGGCGCCCGTCCGCTCGAGGAGGAGAAGAGCCTCAACCTGAGCGCCGGGCTCGCGTACTCGCCGACGAACGACCTCAACATCAACATCGACTACTACCACATCAGCATCCGCGACCGCATCCTGCTCGGGGCCACCTACGACGGCACCTCCGACACCGTGGTCGCGCGCATCCTGACGGACTCGGGGTTCACGCAGATCGCCGGCGTGCAGTTCCCCACGAACGCGCTCGACACCAAGACGGACGGCATCGACATCGTGGCCAACTACCGGATCCTCTCCGGGAACGGTCGGTGGGACTTCGCGCTCGCGTTCAACTACGCGAAGAACAAGATCACGCGGGTCGACCCGCTCCCGAGCATCCTGCAGGGGACGGCCACGATCTACACGGACGCGCTCGACATCGTCACGGCGAACGCGATCGAACGGAACCGACCGGACCGACGCTCCACGTTCACCACCAACTACGCCATCGGCCGCTTCCACGCGATGGCGCGGGCCTCCGACTACGGGGGCTTCCGGGACGGCAGCCTCGACGGGCTGGAGGACTTCGGCGCCAAGGTGCTCTTCGACGCCGAGCTCGGGTACCGGTTCAACGCGGTGAACGTCTCGTTCGGCGCGCGGAACCTGATGAACACCTACCCGGACCAGGTGACCGTGGCGGACAACACGAACAACGGGACGTTCATCTATCCCGGCGCATCACCGTTCGGCTACAACGGGCGCTTCGTCTACATCCGGTCGGAGATCCAGCTGAGCCGGTAGCACGCCGCACCGCGGGACCGAATGCAGACGCGGGGTCCGGGCGAGTGCCCGGACCCCGCATCGCGTGTCGGCGGCTACTTGCTCCAGGGCGGCACGACGTTGTTGCTGCGCGCGTAGGCGATCGCCTGGCCCAGGTGCTCGTGGATGTGCGTCACGGTCAGCACCATCGCCTTCTGCCGCGTCCAGTCCTGGCCGAAGAACTTGATCTTCTCCGTCAGGTTGGCGTCGGTGGTCAGGTTCATGGCGCGATGCAGGTGGCCGAACGACGCCTCGAGCTCAGCGACGATCTGCGCCTTGGTGAGCTTCCGCCCCTCGAACGTCCCGACCGTCTTCATGTCGGCCGCGTTGATGCCGCTCGCGGCGGGGGCCGGCATCCCCATCATGATCGGGATCAGGTAGTTGTCGGCGGCGACGTGCAGGAAGACCTCGCCCACGGAGCGAACTCCGGGGGCCGGGCGCCAACCGTAGGCGGACTCGGGGATCGCATTGGCGAGGTCCACCAGCTTCTTCTGGACGTCGTTGACGTCGCCGTGCATGTCGGACATGAGTCCCTGCGCGGCGACCGGACCGGCCACGGCGAGGGAGAGGGCGAGGGCAAGGGCACGCAGGCGCATGGGCTTCTCGTGGTGATGGGTGACGGCGGGGGGTCCATCCACATTACGTCCCCCATCGCCGGACCGCGAGCCAGCGGCCGCTCGCGGGATGGGGTGGAGGGGTGCCCGCGGCACCGCCGTCGTACCTTTCACCGACTCCCGTCCTTCCCGCCCAACTCCCGCTCGATGCGCTCTCGATTCCGGACCGACGAAGCCGCGGCGACCGTCGCGCGACTGGCGCCCCGCTGGGGCGAGGACCTCGCCCTCCGGGTCCACACCTCCCGGCTCCTGGGCGGTGATCCCGCGCTCGTGCTCCACGGTGGTGGCAACACCTCCGTGAAGTCGACCGCGCGCGAAGTGACGGGGGAGGAGGTCGAGGTGCTCTACGTGAAGGGGAGCGGCTGGGACCTCGGCCGGATCGAGCCGCGGGGATTCCCCGCCTGCCGGCTTGAGCCGCTCCGCCGGCTCGCGGCACTCGAGGAGCTGAGCGACGATGCGATGGTCGCGGCCCTGCGCAGCCAGATGCTCGACCCGTCGAGCCCGACGCCCTCGGTCGAGGCGCTCCTGCATGCGATCCTTCCCGGCAAGTTCGTGGACCACACGCATGCCGATTCCGTTCTGGCGCTCCAGGACCAGCCCGACGCGCGCGAACGCGCGGCGGACGTCTGGGGCGAGGACTTCCTGTTGGTGCCCTATGGCATGCCCGGGTTCGCGCTCGCGCGTCAGGTCGCGCGACTGAGCGCCCGGTTGCCCGCGGTGCATGGCCTGATCCTCGAGCAGCACGGGATCTTCACCTGGGGCGCGACCGCTGAGGAGAGCTACGAGCGGATGATCGCCGGTGTGACCCGCGCCGAGGAGTGCGAGGCGATGCGGCGCGCGCGCACGGTGGTGGCGGTCGGCGCCGCGCGCACCGATCCGGACGCGCGGCTCAAGCGTGGCATCATGTCCGCGATCCGCGGGGCGGTCGCGCGCGCCGGGGACGGCCGGTTCCTGATGGAGTGGCGGGACGATCCCGCGCTGCTCGCGCTCCTGGCGCGCTCCGACGGGCCGGAACTCACGGCACGCGGCACGGTGACGCCGGACCACGTGATCCGCACCAAGCCGCGGCCGCTCTGGCTCGACCCGCCGACGGACGCTGACCCCGCGACGTTGCGCAGCGCGTGCGAGGCGGCCGTCGCCGCGTACCGCGACTGGTACCGCGCCTACTTCAAGCGTAACGCGCCGCGGAGCGCCGCGCCGCTCACGATGCTCGACGCGGCGCCCCGCGTGGTCCTCGTCCCGGGGCTCGGCGCGCTGACCCTCGGCCGCTCGCTCGCGCAGGCGCGCATCGCGGGGGACATCGTCGCGCGGTCGGCCGCGGTGATCCAGCAGGCGGAGGCCATCGGCAGGTATCATCCCGTCGCCGAGGCCGACCTGTTCGACGTGGAGTACTGGAGCCTCGAGCAGGCGAAGCTCGCGAAGGGATCCGCACGTCTCCCGCTGAGCGGACAGGTCGCCCTGGTGACCGGCGCGGCCTCCGGGATCGGGCTCGTGACGGCGGAGCAGCTGCTCTCGCTCGGCGCGCACCTCTTCCTGGTGGACCGCGCGACCGAGTCGCTCGCGGCATCACTCCAGCGCCTCGAGGAGAGGTTCGGCGAGCGCGTGTCCGCTTCCGCCTGCGACGTGACCGACGGCGGAGACGTGACCGCGACCGTCGCGCGCGCTGTGGAGACCTTCGGCGGGATCGACATCCTCGTGTCCAACGCCGGCACCGCGCCCCAGGGACTCCTGCACACGGAGCCGGGGGAACGCGCGCTCGAGGACTCGCTGGAGATCAACCTCCTCGGCCACCAGCGCGTGTCGCGAGCCGTCGTCGAGGTGCTGCTCGCGCAGGGGCAGGGGGGGTGTCTGCTCTTCAACGCATCGAAGAGCGCCGTGAACCCGGGTCCCGAGTTCGGGCCGTACGCGGTACCCAAGGCCGGGCTGCTCGCGCTCATGCGCCAGTACGCGGTGGACCTCGGCGCGCACGGCATCCGCTCGAACGCCGTGAACGCGGACCGGATCCGCACCGCGCTCTTCGACGGTGGCGTGCTCGAGGCACGCGCGAAGGCGCGCGGCTTGACGCCCGACGCGTACTTCCGGCAGAATCTGCTCGCACGCGAGACGACGGCTGCAGACGTTGCCGACGTGTTCGGATGGCTGGCTTCAGCGGAGGCGACGACGGGATGCGTGGTCACGGTGGACGGAGGGAACGCAGCCGCGTTCCTGCGGTGATGGCGGGGAGGGCCGCGCGGATCGCGGCCGGTGTGGTGCTGCTGCTGGTGGCTGCAGCGTGCGAGCGCGCCGCGCCGCCGGACCGCATCTACTACAACGCGCGCGTCTGGACGGGCGACCCCACGGCCCCCGCGGCGACGGCGATCGCCACGAGGCGCGACACGATCGTCGCGGTGGGGGATGACGCCACGATCCGCGCGCTCGCGGGCGCCAGTACGATCTCCGAGGACCTGGCCGGCCGGCGCGTTCTTCCCGGATTCCACGACGACCACTGGCACCTCCCGACGCGGCGCACGGCGGAACTCGCGAGCGCCGCCGATCCCGCGGAGATCGTCGCGATCCTCCGCACCTTTGCCTCCTCCCTCCCGCCGGACGCGTGGATCACTGGGCGTGGATGGACGGCCGCGCACTTCCAGCGCGCCGCGATGGATGGACGATTCCTCGACCGCGCGTTCCCGGGCCGTCCGGTCGTGCTCACGGACCGCGACGGGCACCTGGTGCTCGCGAACGCTGCGGCGCTCGCCCGTGCGGCCGTCAGCGCCGAGACGCGTGATCCCTCCGGCGGTTCCATCGCGCGTGACGCAGGCGGGAACCCGACTGGCCTGCTGCGCGAGACCGCGATGGGACTCGTCACGCGTCACCTCCCGGCGCCGACGGCGGACGAGGTGTACACGGCGCTCCGCTACGAGATGCACCGGGCGGCGGCACGCGGCCTCACCGCGATCCAGGTCGCGAACGGGCTCAACGCCGTCGAGGCTGCGGCGTTCGAGCGGGCGCTCGCCGAGGACTCGTTGCTCGTGCGGTTCCGCCTGGCGGTCCCGTTCGAACGCGGCGTCACGGACTCCGCGCTCCAGGCATACGCGGCACTCCGCGATGCGCACACGGGCCCGCTCCTCCGCTACGGCATCGCCAAGGGGATGCTCGACGGCACCGTCGACGCCGGAACGGCGGCGATGCTCGAGCCCTATGCACGGGGAGGGGGCACGGGACTCCCCCGGTGGACGGCCGAGGAGCTCGCGACGACGGTCGCGGCGTACGACCGCGCGGGCATTCAGGTGGAGCTGCATGCCATCGGCGACCGCGCGATCCGCATGGCGCTCGACGCCTACGAGGCCGTCCGTGCCACGAACGGCGTGCGCGACCGCCGCCCGCGCGTCGAGCACATCGAGGTGCCCGACCCTTCGGACCTCCCGCGCTTCAAGGCGCTCGGCGTGGTCGCCTCGTCGCAGGCGATCTTCGCCCTCCCGGACGCCGTCATCTTCGACAACTACGTGCCGATGCTGGGGCCAGCGCGCGAGCGGCATGCGATGCCGTTCAAGTCGCTCGACGATGCCGGCGCGATCCAGGCGTTCGGGAGCGACTACCCCGTCTTTCCGATGGACCCGCTCCTCGGGATCCACGTCGCGGTCACGCGGACGACGCCCGAGGGGACGCCGACGGGCGGATGGCTCCCCGAGCAACGGCTGAGCGTGGAGCAGGCCGTGAAGCACTACACCTGGGGCTCCGCGTACGCGGCGTTCCGGGAGACGGAGCTGGGCATCCTGCGCGCCGGGATGCTCGCCGACTTCGTGGTGCTCTCGGAGGAGATCATCGGCGTCGAGCCCGCGGCGCTCCTGCGCGCGACGCCCGTGCTCACCGTGATGGGAGGGCGGGAGGTGCACCGTGCCCGCTGACGAAGTGGCAGGATCGATGCGCGTCGACGCGCAGGTGCCGATCCTCAACGTCTCGGACATGGCGGCGAGTTTCGGCTGGTTCGCGAAGCTGGGGTGGCGGAAGCTCTGGGACTACGGCGACCCGCCGGAGTTCGGCGCGGTGGGGAATGGCGGGAGCGAGATCTTCCTCTGCCTCGACGGGCAGGGGTGTCGCGCGGATGCGCATGGACACGGCGGCATCTGGGCGAGCTGGTTCGTGAGCGAGCGCGCCGCGGTGGATGCGGCGCACGCGCTCGCGCTGCGCGAGGGACTCGAGGTGCTGGAGGCGCCATACGACGCTCCCTGGGGGATGCGCGAGTGCGTGGTCCGTCATCCCGACGGTCATGCGTTCCGCATCGGTGCCGGCGTCACCGATCCGGAGGAGTTCGTCGCCACGGTGCGGGCGGAGGGGCCACCGCTCCGGATCGAGCGGGTGGAGGTGCCGGTGCGCCTCGAGCGGCGGCTCGCCGCGCTCCTCCACGACCTCGCGGAACACAAGCGGATGACGATCGCCGAGTGCCTCGAGGAGATCCTCCTTCACACCTGTGAGCGGCTGGGCGCAGGCGTCGCAAGCCCGCACACCGGGCGCACGCTCGACCACCTGCAGGAACTCAAGCGGAAGCACGGCATCGACTACGACTGCCACGCGAGCTATCGATTCGTCGAGTGAGACGTCGGCGGCCGGGCGGTCTGCCCGCCGCGCCGCGCGGTATCTTTGGGGCGGACCCCTCACCCAGCGAGCCATGCGCACACGCTCCCTCATCCCCCTCCAGGCCGCACCGGTGCTGGTCGCCGCCTGCCTCGTCACCACTTCGCTCGACGCGCAGCAGGCATCGCTGAGCTACATGCTGGGCAAGGACACTGTGGCCGTGGAACAGTTCACGCGCACCGCCACGAGCCTGGTCGGCGAGATGGTCCAACGGACGGGGGCGGCCGTCGTGCGATTCCAGTACGACGTGAGGCTCGGCGCGGACGGGCGTCCGGTGGCCGCGACGATGCGCCGGCTGGCGGCCGATGGCACGGTGCCGCCGAACGCGCCCACCGAGACGCGGATCGCGGTATCGCGCGACTCGGTGGTGCGGACGGTCGTCTGGAACGACAGCACGCAGCGCCGCGCGTTCGCGGCCCGCGGCGCGATGATCAACTTCCCGACCTTCGTCTACGGGCCCACGGAGCTGCTGGCCGGACTCCGGCGGCGTGGCGTCGTGGTGGATTCCCTCGTGGCCGTCGGGCTCGCCGGGAGCCCGGGCTTCACCGGGCTCTCTCCGGACGGCGCGCTGTCCGCTCGCCTGCGAGGCGGGGCGTACGCGATGCTGCTGACCTTCGACGCCGCTGACCGGCTCCTCTCGGTGGACGGCTCCGGCACCACGAACAAGGTCCTCGCCTCGCGCGGCGCGGGCGGGCTCGACCTCGCAGCGCTCGCACGGACGATGACGCCGACCGGGGTGCTCTCGCAGCGAGACGTTGCGCGCGGCGCCTTCGGCGCGGGGGGGATCGTCCTCGTGGACTACGGCCGTCCGCACGTGCGGGAGCGCTCCGTCTGGGGCGGGACGCTCGTCCCCACCGACTCGGTCTGGCGCGCGGGAGCGAACGACGCGACGCACCTCTTCACGACGCGCACCTTGACCTTCGGCGGTGCCGGCGATGCGACCGTCACGGTCGAGCCCGGGATGTACACACTCTGGGTGATGCACACTGCGGGAGGTCCGCGCCTGATCATCAACCGACAGACGGGCCAGTGGGGCACCGTGTACGACGCGTCGCGGGACGTCGGGCGCGTGGCGATGCAGCTCTCACCGGCGCCGTCCTGGGTGGAGGAGCTCACCTTCACGGTGCGCTCGCTCGCCGGGAACCGCGGGACGCTGGAGCTGGCGTGGGGGCCAAGCGTTGCGAGCGTGCCGTTCACGGTCACGGCGGGGCGCTGAACGGGCGGTTGTGACGTCCGTCACGCGGTCCCTTCTCACATCGTGTCAGAACGGCGTCACACGCCTACATCAGTGCTGCGTGCCTCGTTATTGTTCACTGGTCGTTCTGATTACAATCGAGGCCCAGGATGGGCCGCGGATCGGCGAAGGCAGGAGCTCCACGACTTTCCCCAGGATTGGCACATAGATGGCCAGGGCGCCAAGTGCGAGACCGATCCAGAGCAGGCCGCGCGGCGTGCACATCCACCTGCGGGACGGCGACATCGTCGACGGCGGCATCTACCTGACGGACGGACAGGCGCTCGCACCCTACCTCGGTTCGCGCAAGAACGGCTGGGTGAACATCGTGAACGCCGTCTGGCTGCGGGAAGGTGAGCTCCACAACCACGCCGTTCTCCAGACCGACCATGTGGTGATCGCGTCGTCGTCGCACCGGGACTTCCCGGTGATCGCCAGCACGCAGAACAGCGTGCCGCGACCCGTGGACATCCTCCTCGAGGACGGCACCCGGATCCAGGGGAACCTGCACCTCGGGCAGAAGCAGCGGCTGAGCGACTACCTCGCCGGGTGCGGGACATTCCTCGCGCTGCTCGACGCCACGCGGGTGACCGATGGCGACTCGCTCGGCGACGTGGCGGTGAACTGCGGATGCGTGAAGGCGGTGCGCGATGCGAAGGTCTTCGCGGGTGCGCGGCCGCTCTCCCCGATGCAGCATCGCGCGGAGTGGGGCGGGATGCGGCGCACGCCGCGCGCGAGCGACCCGGTGCGCGCGACGCCCGTGAATAGCGAGCGCATCCACCGCGCGACCGGCGAGATCGACGTCGTGACCCCGGCCTACGAGAACGACCGCCGCTCCGGCGCTGCTCCCTACGTCTCGCCCGCCGCGCCCGACGCGGGGAGCGGCGTGGCGGTGGTCGAGCGCCCGCTCACGGACGCGGACGCGCGGCGCGCGGAGGCCGCGTCGCACCACTGGCTCTCGCAGCTCGCGGCCGAGGCGAAGCTCAACCCCGCCGACCCGCGCGACTTCGACGACCAGTTCACGCTCGACGATCTCTGGTACAGCATCGCGAATCGGAACGACATGGCGGAGGGGGAGCTCGCGATCGTGGTCGCCTCGTCGTACGGGCTGGACCTCGCGGACCTCGACAACGTCTCACTTGATGCCGTGCGCATCCTGCCCGAGAAGATCGCCAAGCGCCTCGGCGCACTTCCATTGCGCGTCGAGGATGGGAAGCTGGTGATCGCCGTCAGCGAGCCCGAGTCCCTGGAGCTCGAGCAGCAGCTCGGCTTCGTGACGAGACTCGGGTTGCGGTTCGTCGTGGCGACGCCGGCGGATATCGCCGGGGCGATCGAGTGGCATTACAAGGAACTCGGCGGGGGGCGGTGACGCGGGCCTCCTGACAACGGGCCGGGCGCGGGCTAGTATGGCTCGTCCCGTCCGTTCCCTCAGCCCGCTGGAGATCCCGATGCCCGTCCGGCCCGCCCTCGGTGCCCTGATCGTCGCGCTGTTCTCCGTCACCGGACTCGACGCGCAGCGCCCACGAGGCCCCGAGCGCGCCGACGACGCGGTGGTCGAGGCGAACTACCGCCTCGCGGCGCGCTTCGCGCCCGCGAAGATGCGTCGGCTGGTCTACTCCACCACGCTCGCCCCTCGCTGGATCAAGGGGACGGAGCGCTTCTGGTACGAGTGGGAGACCTCCGAAGGGAAGCGGTTCATGCTCGTGGACCCGGCCACGGCGTCCAAGCGGCAGATCTTCGACAACGACCGCATCGCCGCGGAGCTCACGCGCATCACGAGGGACCCCTGGGATGGCCGGCACCTCCCGATCCGTTCCATCAAGTTCCGCGACGCCAACACCCTGGAGTTCGAGGTCGAGTCGTCGCAGGACGAGGAGGTCACGGACGCCGAGGCCGAGCGCGGCAACACGCAGCAGACCGGGCAGCAGGCGGCGCGCCGGCCGCGGCCGAAGAAGAAGGTCTGGCACTTCACCTACAACGTGAACACGCAGGCGCTCACCGAGATCCCGGACTGGCAGCACCCGGACAACCATCCGGCGTGGGCGAGCGTGTCGCCGGACGGACAGACCGTCGTCTACGGCAAGGGGCACGACCTCTACCGGATGACGCGCGCCGAGTACCAGAAGGTGCTCGACGCCCGGCGCGGGAAGACCGGGGCGGCCGCCGACAGCGCCGACTGGAAGGTCGTCACCGAGGAGACGCGGCTCACGACGAACGGGGAGGCCGACTACAGCTGGGCGCTCCGCGAGCAGAACGAGAGCGACGACCAGGCCGTGAAGTCCGCCGACCGCCGCAAGCGCGCCTCGATCAGCTGGTCGCACGACTCGAAGCGCTTCACCGCCGAGCGCGACGACCGTCGCAAGGTCGGAGCGCTCTGGGTCATCCGGTCCATCGGCAACAAGCGGCCGCAGCTCGAGACGTACAAGTACGACATGCCGGGCGAGGTGAACGTCAGCCAGCCCGAGATCGGGGTGTACGACCTCGCGGCGTCGCGCATGGTGATGGTGCAGTCCGCAGGGTTCAAGGACCAGCAGCTCGGCCTCTTCTCGGCCCGCCAGTTCCTCTATCCCGACGATGACGCGCCGCGCCGCTCACTCTGGCTGGCGACGAACTCGAACGAGGTCTGGTTCTGGCGCCGCAGCCGCGACCAGCACAAGGTGGACGTCCTCGTCGCGGATGCCGCGACGGGCGCCGTGCGCGTGGTGATCGAGGAGCGCCTCAACACCTACGTGGAGCACCAGCGCCTCGAGCTCCTCAAGTCGGGCGACCTGCTCTGGTGGTCGGAGCGGGACGGCTGGGCGCACCTCTACAGATTCGGTGCGGACGGGCGGCTCAAGAACCGCCTCACCGAGGGACCGTTCAACGTCGGCGGGATCGAGGGGATCGACGAGACGCGGGGCGTGGTCTACTTCACCGCGCACGGCCGCGAGCGAGCGGAGGATCCCTACTACCAGCATCTCTATCGGGTGGGCCTGGACGGGCAGGGCACCACACTGCTCAATCCGGGCGACTTCGACCATCGCGTGGCCGTCGGCGAGTCCAATCGATTCGCGGTGAACAACTTCTCGCGCGTCAACACGGTGCCGGCTGCCGCTCTCCACGATGCGACGACCGGACGGAAGCTCCTCGACCTCGAGACGGCGGACTTCTCGAAGCTGCGCGAGGCGGGGTACAAGTTCCCCGAGCCCTTCACCGTGAAGGCCGCGGACGGGGTCACGGACCTCTACGGCGTGATGTACAAGCCCTTCGACTTCGACTCCACGAAGCGCTACCCGCTCGTCGAGTACGTCTACCCCGGCCCGCAGACGGAGTCGGTCGCGAAGCAGTTCTCCACCGCCGCGAACGAGGCGGCGCTCGCGCAGTTCGGGATGATCGTCGTCACCGTCGGCAACCGCGGCGGCCATCCCGACCGCTCCAAGTGGTACCACAACTACGGGTACGGCGACCTCCGCGACTACGGGCTCACCGACAAGAAGGCGGCGGCCGAGCAGCTCGCGGACCGGCATCGCTTCATCGACCTCGACCGGGTCGGCATCTACGGCCACTCGGGGGGCGGCTTCATGTCCACCGCGGCGATGCTCGTCTATCCCGACTTCTTCAAGGTCGCCGTCTCCTCTTCGGGCAACCATGAGAACGACGTCTACAACCTCAACTGGTCGGAGAAGCACCACGGGGTGAAGGAGGTCGTGAAGGGAGACACGGTCACCTTCGAGTACAGCATCGAGAAGAACTCGGAGCTGGCGCGGAACCTCAAGGGGCGGCTCCTGCTCACCACCGGCGACATGGACAACAACGTCCACCCGGCGAACACCTACCGCATGGCCGACGCGCTCATCAAGGCCAACAAGCGCTTCGACTTCTTCATCTTCCCCGGCCAGCGGCACGGGTACGGCTCGATGTCCGAGTACTGGTTCTGGCTGCGGGCCGAGTACTTCGTCCGCCACCTGCTCGGCGACGATCGGTGGAGCGCGAACATCACCGAGCTCGATGTCGAGCGCGACCCGCCGGGCGGGCGGTAGGGGCGCTGCACATGGCGAACGATGGCAAGGACGGACCCCAGGCGACGGTGCGCCCCGCGGATGGCGTCCCGACGGTCGCCGTCAGCGCGGGGACGGCGACCGAGATGCAGGTGCTGGTCGGGCCGGCGCAGGGGGAGACCTCCTTTGCGCTGCGCCGCTTCATGATGGGCGCCGGCGGGGGCATGCCGCTCCACACGAACCTCGTGGAGCACCAGCAGTACGTGCTGCGCGGGCGTGCTCGGATCCGCATCGGCGACACCGTGCATGAGGTCGCACCGGACCACACGCTCTTCATCCCCGCCGGCGTGCCGCATTCCTACGAGGTGGTCGACGCGCCCTTCGAGTTCATCTGCGTGGTGCCCGCCAAGCCTGACGCGGTGACGATCGTCGCCGACTGCTAGCGAGCCCCTGGCCGCCTAGCGGCACTGCACCGAGTAGGAGACGCCGCCGTTGTCGAGTCGCAGCTCCCCGATCCGTGGCTCGGGAGTCGGCGCCGAGGGCGCGCGTCGGCTCTTGAATCTCGCGCGCTTGGTGGTGCCCTGCGGGAGCGAGAAGACCGAGCTGCCGGGACGTGCGCTCCCGAGCACGATGTCGCCATGCTCGGCCACCAGGCTCACGATCAGCGTCTCACCGGTCCGGTTCCCGACGACGACCACCACCTCGTCAGGGCAAGGCTTGTCGGAGGCGAAGAACCGGGAGACCCCCCCGCACCCGGAGGCCAGGAGGAGGAGGGCGCAGGCCACGCTGCGCACTTTGGGCGTGTGAGCGTGCGCGGGCATGCGGACGGTGCCGGTCATGCGGACCTCGGAGGTGGTGCGACGCGCACACGCTACGACGCGTGCATACGCCGCGCAACTCCCTCCCGTTACCCCGACGGCAGTGTAGCTTGCACGCATGTCCGACGATCAATCTGATGACGAGTTCGACCTCGGCGACGGCGACGCCGAGACCTCTGCCACGGTCACCTGCCCGCACTGCGGCGAGGATGTCGAGATCACGCTCGACCCGAGCGGGGGCGACGTGCAGGAGTACTTCGAGGATTGCGAGGTCTGCTGCAATCCCTGGAGCGTGACCGTGCACTACGACGTCGAGGGGAAGGCCGAGGTCGACGTCAGCGCGATCGACGAGTAGCGCCGCCATGGCGCTGACCGCCACGCTCTCCACCCTCGAGATCGGGCTGAGCGACGTGGACCGGGGTGTCTACGAGGAGCTCACGCTGAAGGTCGCGCGGCATCCGTCGGAGTCGGCGGAGTACCTCTGGACGCGCGTGCTCGCCTACTGCCTGGAGTACACGGAGGGGATCGCCTTCTCCAGGGGAGGGCTCTCCGACCCCGACGACCCCGCGATCACCGTGCGCGACCTGACCGGCGCGCTGCGGGCCTGGATCGAGGTCGGCGCGCCCGACGCCGCGCGACTCCACAAGGCGAGCAAGGCGAGTCCACGGGTCGCCCTCTACACGCACAAGGAGCCGCGGCTCCTGCTGCGCGGGTACGATGGCGCGCGCATCCATCGCGCCGACGCGATCGACATCGTCGCCATCCCGCGGCCGCTGCTCGCCGAGCTCGAGGAGCGGCTGGACCGGCGCGTCGCCTTCACCCTGCTCGTGAACGACGGCGAACTGCACCTCGACTTCGCCGGCCAGGCGATCACCGGCTCGCTCGAACGCCTCCGCCTGCCGCCGTCGCCGTAGGGGTCAGGGCGCGCGGGCGAGCACGAGGTCGTCCTGCACGTCGCTCCCGACGGTGAAGGTCTTGGTGCCGATCTCGCGGAACCCCCACTTGGCATAGAAGGCCCGCGCCCGCGCGTTCCGCTCCCAGACGCCGAGCCAGACGAGGTCCGAGCCGCCTTCCCTGGCCACGGCGAGGCAACGGTCCATCAGGGCACCGCCGACCCCGCGGCCGATCCATCGCGCCCGTGCGTAGAACTGCACGATCTCCACCGGGTGCGCGGCGCGGTGTGCCGAGGGCGGCGGACCGTCGCGCAGTCGCGCGAACCCGGCGCTCTCACCGCCGACCTCGGCGATGAGGAATCGCGTGCCCGGCTCGGACAGTTCGCGCGCCTGGATCTGCGGGGCGAAATGCCGCGCCAGGTACTCTTGCAGGTCCTCGGGCGTGTTGTCGGCCGCATACGTCTCGGCGAACGTCTCCGCACCCAGCGAGGCCAGGAGCGAGGCGTCCGCCGCAACGGCGAAGCGGACCTCGACGAGCGCGGAGGCCGTGACCCCTCCGTCAGTACCGCGGACGGGTGGACCGCGGCGCATCGCCGCAGTTCGCCGGCCAGTCCGCCGGCCACGTGCCCGGTGACTTGGTGCGGTCGATGAAGACCGGATCCTCCGACGCGAGGTAGGCGAGCATCGCGGCCAACGTCGCGTTGTGCCGGAGGTCGTCGAACACGACCTTGTCGTAGGTGTCGCGGTTGGTGTGCCAGGTGTAGCTGCCGTAGTTCCAGTTCAGCGCCCCCATCCCGATCGAGGGCGTCGCGTAGCAGGCGAAGACCGCGCCGTCGGTGCCCCCCGGGTTCCCCACGGGCGTGTCGCGGAAGTTCCACGCCACGACGTTCGGGCTCATGCTGTCCGTGTAGAAGCTCGGGAGCTTCGCGTACCAGTCCCGCAGGTGCGGCCCGATGGCGGTGAGCCCGGCCGCGGAGAGCGACTGCACGCGTCCGGTGCCGTTGTCCTGGTTGAAGAGCGCCTGCAGGCCGCGCAGCACCTCCGGATGGTCCGCCGCGAACGCGCGTGACCCGTTGAGGCCCTGCTCCTCGCTCGACCAGTGCCCCACGAGGATGGTGCGCTTCGGGTTCGGATACACCTTCTTGAGGATCCGCATCGCTTCCATCGCCATCAGCGTGCCGGTGCCGTTGTCGGTCGCGCCCGAGGAGCCGTCCCACGAGTCGAAGTGGGCGGAGAGGATCACGTACTCGTCCGGCTTCTCGGTGCCGCGGATGGTCGCGATCGTGTTGAAGGCGGGCACCTCGCCGAGGAGCTGCGCGTCGGCGTCGATGCGGACCATCGGCTTCTGGTTGTTCTCCGCCAGGCGGTAGACCAGCGCGTAGTCCTCGCAGGAGAGCGTCATCGCCGGCGCGACGGTGTTGTACGACTCGAAGATCTCGGTCGTGCCCCAGCCCCCGCTGCCGAGGCCGGTGGCGCGGCCGGCCGGCGGGAGGGAACTCGCGGGGCCGCCGCCGCTCATGTTCCCAGCGGGTGCCGCGCCGCCACCCTGGCCGCCGCCGAATCCGCCGCCACCGAAGCCACCCCCGCCGCCGGGCAGGCCGAATCCGCTGAGCTTGTTGCGGGAGGTGATCATCCCCGCCACGCCGGCCTGCTCCAGCCGCATGCCGAGCGTGCCGGTGCCGAGCCCCAGCGACTTCCCGGTGCCGCGATAGAGCTTCGTGCTGTCGCGCGTGTCGACGGCCCACTCGCGCTGCATCACGGAGACCAGGGTGTCCATCCGCGCCTTGCTCTCCGCCGTCGCGAAGCGGTACCAGTCCTCGGAGGGACGGCAGGTCGGCCAGGCCGGCGAGAGGAGCACGATCTTCCCGCGCGCCTGCGGCAGCCAGCGCACGAACGCGGTGCTGTCCGTGAACTTCGGCAGGATGATCGCCTCCGCGGTCACGGCGCGGCCATTGGTGCCGGGGCTCCAGGCGAGCATCGTGCCCTCGAGCGAGCGCACGCGCGGTCCCACGAGGTCGATGTGCGACGTGCCCCGCCGCCACCCGCGCCAGGTGCCGTAGGTGTCGACCCGGGCGTCGATCCCCCACGCCTTGTACTGGCTCATCACCCAGTCGCTCGCGGACTTCATCCCCGGGCTGCCGGTGAGGCGCGGGCCGATCGAGTCGAGCAGCACCTGTCCGAGCTGCTCCAGTCGCGAGCTGTCCATCCCCACCGCCCAGATCCGCTTGAGCGTCGCGTCCTCGGTCGGGAAGGAGAGCGGGACGCGCGCCGGTGCGACTGCCTGCTGGGCGCGCACGCCCGTGAGCGGCACGGTCAGCACGGCCATCAGGGCCGCGGCGGCGAGGATCGGGGTTCTGCGCATGGTAGATTCCGTGGAGAGAGGTCGACGTCGCGCGGGAAAGCTACGGGCGGATGTCGCTGCTCGGCTACGCAGCGCGTAGGCCAGATGTTGTGCACCGGGGACCCCCTGATGAAGATGCCGCGCCTCATCTCCTGGAGTTTCGCCGAGGGTCGGCTCTTCGACCTCTGGATGCTCGTGCACTTCATGGCCGGATTCACCGGCGGCCTCTTCAACACGTATCTTGGGCTCTCCACCGCGACCGTCATCCTCGTCGGGGCGGGGATGATGATCCTCTGGGAGGTCCTCGAGTGGGTCGCGGGCATCCGGGAGTCGGTCGAGAACCGGGTGATCGACGTGCTGGTCGGCGTCGCCGGGGTCGGGGTGGCCCTCCAGGTCGCGCTCCGGGTCTCCGCCGATGAGGAGCGCCTGGCGTTCCGGATCGCGCTCGGCGTGACCGCGGCGCTGAGCGCCGCCGGCTGGGCGGCGTATCGCCGCCGTCGGCGACGCGCCCCCGTGGCCGGGCGCGAGGATGCGAGGGTGCGCCCGGAGCGGTAGCTTCTTGAGGAAGCCCCTCCCCCCACAACCGCAGGAGTTCCCTCATGTTCCGTCGCACCTCGATCACTCTCGCCGCCGCCGCGCTGCTCGCGGCCTGCTCTCCGGCGAAGGACGCCGAGCCGATGCCCGAAGCCGCACCGCCGGCTCCCTCGCTCGCCGACTTCGCCGGCACCTGGACCAGCTCGGCCACGCTGGAAGGGGTCGCGGCCCCCGTCCCGTCGACCATGACGCTCACGGCGGACGGCATGAACTCCACCATGTCACTCGATCAGCGTCCGAACATCGCGCTCACGGTCTCGATGAGCGGGGACAGCGTGGTCGCGGTGACCGCCGAGTACGAGAGCGTCCTCCGCAAGGGCGTGATGGTCACCACGCGCACCGCGTCGGTCCTCAAGGACGGCAAGATGATGGGCAACGTCATCGCGACGTACCGGACGCCGAACGGCCCGGAGGTGGTGATGGGCACCATCGAGGGCACGCGGGCGCCGTAACGCGCGGTACGTGATGCGAATGGCCATGGGGCCGGCGTGAGGCGCGCCACCGGCCTCTTCTCCACCGCCATCCTGCTCGACATCTGGGAGACCCGCGCCGGGCGGGTCCTCCGGGTGTTCGGGCTGGACAGCGTCCGCACGACCATCCTCACCCTGGCGGTCCTCGCGACGCTCATCCCGGCGCTCGTCACGGGCGTCGCCTCGTATCGCCAGAACAGCCGGGCCATCCGCGAGAAGGTCGACGAGCAGCTCGGCGGCGCGAGCGCGCTCACGGCGCGCGAGATCGGGCTCTGGCTCAAGGAACGCCAGTACGACCTGCGGGTGTTCGCCACCTCGTACGAGGTGACCGACAACGTCGAGCGCACCACGCCGCAGACCCGGCAGCGGCTCGCGAACTACCTCGGTTCGGTCAACGAGCGATTCCTGGACTACGACGAGTTGGTGGTCGTGGCGCCGGACGGCAGGACCGTGGCGAGCAGCGAGCGGACGCCCGCGGGCTTCGCGCTCGGGCCCGAGACGCTGCGACGCGCGCGAGCGGGCGACGTGGTGCTGGGCGAGCCCGTGCACGGGGACTCGGGCCGCGCGACCACGATGGAAGTGGCGGTGCCGATCCTGAGCCCGACCGGCCGGTTCGTGGGCGTGCTCGCCGGACGGCTCGACTTCGCCGGCATCGAGAAGACGCTCCGGGAGCAGCTCGCGGGGCGCGACGACCGCGTGGTCGTCGTCCGGACGGATGGGGCCCCGATCCTCGTGGCCGGGAACGCCACGACGGCGCCGCCGGTGGAGACGCTCCGGGAGCTCCAGCGGGCGGAGAGCACGACCGTGGCGTACACCGCGTCCGACGGGACGGAGGTGCTCGGGGCGGCCTCGCCGGTCCAGGTGGTGGATTGGATCGCGATCGCGGAACTCCCCACCGAGGTCGCCTATGGTGAGATCCGGCGGCTGCGGAACGCGTCGGTGCTCCTCGTCCTCGTGCTGCTGGGCGTGGTCGGGTCGCTCGCCTACGCGCTCGGCCTGCTGATCGTGCAGCCGCTGAGCCGCCTCACCCTCGCGTCGGAGCGCGTGGCGCGCGGTGACCTCGATGTCGACGTCCCGCTCTCGGGTGGCGGCGAGCTCCTGCAACTCACCACCGTCTTCAACGACATGGTGCGACGGCTGCGCGACGGGCGTGACGAGCTCGAACGGCTCTCCGTGACCGACGAACTGACCGGCCTCGCGAACCGCCGGCGCCTGATGGCGGAGATCGGGCGCGAGGTTACGCGCAGCCTGCGCACGGCGCACCCGTTCGCGATCCTGATGCTCGACGTCGACCGGTTCAAGTCCTTCAACGACTCGTACGGGCACCAGGCCGGCGACTTCGTCCTGAAGCGGCTGGCCATCACGCTCCGGAAGTGCGTGCGCGACGTCGACACGGTGGCGCGGTACGGCGGGGAGGAGTTCATGGTCATCCTGCCCGAGACGGCGGTGACCGAGGCCAGGCAGGTGGCCGAGCGGATCCGGGCGACCACCGAGGCGGACCGGTACTCGCCCGCGGATGGTGTCGATGAGCTCAACGTGACGGTGTCGATCGGCCTCGCGCTCTTCCCGGCACACGGCGATTCCCTGGAGTCGCTCATCGCCGCCGCGGATGACGCGCTCTACCGCTCGAAGGAGGGCGGGCGGAACCGGGTCACCGCCGCGAAGGGGCCCGGCAAGAAGGGGTGAGCGGCGCGCGGCGCGTCAGGGGGTGCCGGTCGCGCCTTTCACCAACCCCGAATGGACCCACGCGGTGCGGCCGTCCGCGAGGGTGACGCGGATCCAATCCTGGATGTAGGCGTACGCCGTGAGCGCCGTGCCGGCGTCCACCGTCGCGACGATGCTCGTGTTGGTGCCGGGTCCGGCGCGGAGGTTCGACCGGGCGGTGGTCGAGAGCACGATCGGCACCGCGAAGGCGCGTTCCCCGCTGCGCGTGGCGGTGCCGCCCTCCGCGAGCCGCCCGCGCCCCAGGGTCGCGATCCGCTTGGCCTGCGTCGCGAGGTACACGGCGCCACCGAAGTTCTCCGCGTCGAACGCCGCGCTCGCCGACCGCAATGACGCCTCCGCCTGCCGCACCTCGGGTGCCTGGTCCGGGCCGGCCCGGCCCCGCAGCTGCTGGAGCGAGACCTCGGCCTCCGCGATCGCCGAGGCAGCCTCGGCGCGGGTGGCGAGCGTCCGGAGGCGCGCCATCGCGCGCACGACCTCGGTGGTGGCATCCTCGAGGCGCCGCTCGGTGTCCGCGAGCTGGGCGGTCCGCTCGAGCAGGCTCATCCGCAGGCTCGCCAGTTCGCGGTCCGCCTGGGGGTCGCGGACCGTCACGGTCTCGGGCTTCACCGCCACCGGCGGCGCTGCCACGGGCGTCTCGACCACCGGCGCCGGTGTCGGAGCCGGTGGTGGCGCTGAGCCGCACGCGGCGAGGGCCGCCAACATCGAGAGTCGCGCGTACCGCATGGCACACTCCGGGCACGGGACGGGTGGGAGTCGGACGTTGCCGGAAGAGTATGCGAACTGCCCGCGGCATGCGCAATTTCCCGTCACGGAGTGGGAGTCCGGTCGGCGACACCCGGCTCCGCCTGCCCAACGCCTGTCCTGCGGAGGCTCACCGTGTGGCGGATGCTCGTCGTCCTGGCGCTCTGGCTCTCTCCCGGACGACCCGCCGGCGCCCAGGCATCGGTCCACGGCACCGTCTTCGACTCGCTCCTGACCGATGCGCCGCTGGACGGCGCGACCGTCATCGCCCGCGGCTCCACGCGCACGGCGCAGACCGACCGGCGCGGGCGCTTCACGCTCGAGGGTCTCGCGCCCGGGCGCTACGCCTTCAGCTTCTTCCACCCCTCGCTCGACTCGCTCGGGATCGGGGCTCCCGTGCTCCTGGTCGACCTCGATGCGGGCGCGTCGCGTGAGGTCGCGCTCGCCACGCCCTCGGCGAACACGCTCAGCCAGCGGCTCTGTGGCCGGCCGGCGGAGACCTCCACCGGCATGCTCTTCGGCACGGTGCACGACGCCGAGCGCGGCGAGCCGATCGGTGGCGCGGAGGTGTTCGTCCGGTGGTTCGAGGTGGAGATCGGGGCGGGGGGCGCCCGCCAGCAGGAACGTCGCGCGCTCGACGCGACGCGGGCCGACGGCCGGTTCCTCCTCTGCGGCGTGCCGAACGACATCGCGCTGACGCTCACGGCGACGCACGCGGGCCAGTCGACGGGCCCACTCCACCTCGAGATGGATGCGCGCGCGCTCGACCGGCGCGAGCTGCGGATCAGCCTGACGGACCCGGCCTCGCGGGTGATCGCCGACGCGCCGGACGACACCGTCGACGTGGGCCGCGTGGCCGGGTTGGGGCGGCTCTCGGTCATCGTTCGCGCGTCGACGGGCGCGCCCACCCCCCGTGCGATCGTCGGCATCCGTGGCACGACGATCCATGAGGTCACCGACGACTCGGGGCGCGCGGTGCTGCGCGGCATCCCGTCCGGGTCGCAGACGGTGGTGGTGCGGGCGATCGGCCTGCAGCCGGGCTACCGACAGGTCGCACTCACCCCGGGAGCACCGGAGCGACTCGAGGTGTCCCTCACGCGATTCGCGTTGCTCCTCCCCTCCGTCGCGGTGGTCGGCCAGCGGCCGGACCCGCTGATCGAGGACATCCGACGCCGCGTGCGCGGGGGGAGGGGACGGCTCGTGGACGGCGATCAGCTGCTCGAACTCGCCCAGTCGAGCAGCGCCTGGGCGCGGATCCCGGGGATCACCGTGGGAGCGAACGCCGACGGGGACGCGATGCCGCTCATGCGCGGCGCGGCGGGCGGACGCTGCGAGCCGACGGTCTGGGCGGACGGCGTGCGCCTCGCGGACGCGCGCGGGTGGGAGCTGCGCGGACTCCTCCTCAACGCACGGCGCGTGGAGGTCTACACCACGCCCGCGCGCGTGCCCACGGAGTTCGTCGTCTCGTCGCTCGATCCCTGCGGCGCCGTCCTGATCTGGTCCCGCTGAGCCGCGACGCTCAGCGCGTGCAGACCCACGCCGCGTTCGCGGCCGCGTACCCGATGCGGGGGAGCACCTGCTCGGCCGCCAGCACGCATCCCCAGTACATCACGAAGAGCGACAACACATGCGCCGACGCGATCCGGACCCGCCACGCGCAGATGCTCGCCCAGCCGCCGGCGATGAGCACCGCGCCGATCACGCCCATGAACGCATAGAGCGTCCAGCCGCAGCTGGCCGCATACGGCCACCAGAGCACCGCGAGTCCGAGGCACGCGGCCAGCCCCACACGCACCCAGGCGGCGACCTGCTGTGCGAGCAGGCTCGGTTCGAGGGGATGTGCCGGCGGTCGCAGCGAGCCGCTGAGCGAGGGCCGGGGCGCGGGTCTCGCCTGCGTGGGCCGCGGGTGCGACGGTCCCGACGCGAGCGCGATGGAGGGGTCTCGGCCCGGCAGTTGCCGGAGGAGGCGGTCGATCTCGACGGCGAGGTCGCCGCGCGGGGTGGGGATGGAAGGTCTCATGGCCAGCTCGACGGATGGAGAGGCGGTGCCCAGTCGACCGCCCTGCGCGCGAAGATTCCGTCGTTCAGGCGGGGGGGCCAGAGGCCCCTGTCACAGTGTGGCGGTCGGCTCCCGGCTCCCGACGATCGCCCGCGTGAGTGCCGCGGCGCTCGCGGCGAGCAGCCCGGCGAAGGCGAGCGTGAGGGCGAGGAGCGCGGCCGCGCCGACGCCCATCGCGGTGCCGACCACGCGCATCACCTCGCCCACGGGTGCGGTCAGCGCGATCCCCGCGAGGAGGAGTCCCCACGCGAGCATCGCGGCGCCGGCGGCGAGGAGGGGCGTTGCGGCGTCCTGCCGGCGGACGAAGGCGAGCGCCGCGCTCACGATGGGCACGGTCCACCAGCCGACCGCCCAGGTGAGTACGGCGGTCGCAGCGGTGCCGAGCGCGAGCCAGAGGGTGCGTTGCACGTCAGGGCTCCGGCGTGAAGGTGAGCGTGCTCGTGAGCGCCCGCTCCGAGAGCTCGGCGGGTGTGCGCGGGAGCCTGAGCGGCGAGAGCTCCCCCTTCTGCCAGAGCACGATCCGGTCCGCGTAGCGTGAGCTCACCGGGTTCCCCGACTGCCCGCCGGGGTAGGTGCCCCACGCCTGGATCGCGTCACCCAGCTCGACGACGAAACGCCAGCTCGCCCCGTGGGTGCCGCGCCCGTCGTTGGGACTCAGCGTCCCCGGGCCCGACTGCACCGTGATCGACTCGCGGCCGAATCCCGGGAGCTGCAGGAGGTGCTGGATGTTCGCCCGCCGCTGGTTGCCCCACCGCCAGGCCTGCGGGTCGTTGCCCCGGCGGGAGCGGGTGGTGGTCCATGCCTCGCGAAGGCTCGTGACCAGGATCGCGTCGCGGTCCTCGAGGATGTCAGCCGTCGAGCGGTCGTCCCACCAGGCGGAGGTCCTGTCCGCGAGCAGCCGGACGAGCATCGCCCCACTCGGCGTCGCCACGCGGCGGCTCTCCTCGGGGACCATGAACTCGTCCCAGGTGCGCCGCGTGAGTTCGGCCAGCAGGGCGTCGTAGAGCACCGCGCCGCGGCTCTCGGGATCGAACGAGCCATCCCACGCCTCGAGGAACGCCGTCGCGGCACTCACGTCGGCGTGACCCGCTGCGGCGGTGTCCGCGACGATCCACGCGGTCGCCGCCGCGAGCACGGCGCCGCGGACGTGCTCGGTGAGCGCGCTGCGTGGATCGACCTGGGCGAGCCGCATCTTCTCCGGCGTCATCCCCGCGTCGGCGCGGAGGATCTCGTTGATGCGGATCGCGCGCCACGGGGTCGGCCAGTCCCAGCCGAGGTAGCCGGGCCGGACCGCGGGGTCGAGCGGCTGCTGGTTCGCGCTCGCGAGGTACCCCTGCGCGGGGTCGAGCGCCTGTGGATAGCGCTCGAGCG
Source organism: Gemmatimonadaceae bacterium (assembly GCA_011525845.1). Taxonomy (GTDB): domain Bacteria; phylum Gemmatimonadota; class Gemmatimonadetes; order Gemmatimonadales; family Gemmatimonadaceae; genus Pseudogemmatithrix. Next base: position 286,737 of record WYBP01000008.1, read on the forward strand.
GCCAGTCGCCGGTCCAGTCGCTCGCACTGCTGGCGCCGTCGAAGATCCGGTTGCCCAGCCCGTCGCCGGGGCGCACCGGGTAGCGGCCGGTGCTGCGGATCCCGATGTGCCCGCCCCGGTCGGCGACGAGGAAGTTCTGCGCGGGGGCCCGGTAGGTCTCCATCGCCCGGTACCACTCGGCGGCGGAGGTCGCGCGGATCGCGCGGCGGAAGGCCCCGGCCTCGTCCGACGCCTCGAGGGAGGTCCATCGCATCGAGAGCCAGCCGAGGGTGCTCTGCCTGAGGGGCCCGCGGTGGGTGCGCCGCAGCGTGTCGGTCGCGATCACGCGGCCCGAGCTGCCGCGGTACTCCGTCGTCCGCACCTCCACCGGCCGCCACGCGCCATCCACGAGGTAGCGCGTGGGAGCGAGCGAGTCGTCCACCGTCTCGCGGTAGAAGTCCATCACGTCGGCGGTGGTGTTCGTCGCCGTCCACGCGACGTCGCGGTTGAACCCGATCGGCACGATCGGGGAGAGCGGGAGCGAGACGCCGTAGAGGTCGATGCCTCCCGCGACGACCAGGTGCACCTCGTACCAGATGCTCGGCAGCGTGAGCTGCAGGTGCGGATCGCCGGAGAGCAGGGCGCGGCCGTTGGCGCTGCGCGACGGAGCGACCGCCCAGTTGTTGCTCCCGACCACGGCGTCGCCCCGCGTGAGGCTGGCGTCGGCACGCGACGCGACCGGGAACGAGGCCGCGAGCTGGTCGCGCGCCTCGAGGAAACGCCGCGCCTTCGCGATCTCGCGCGGCCCGGGGACCGTCGGGGCCGGGATGCGCACCGCCGCGAAGCGGGGCGCGGTGCGTCCCGCCACGGGCTCGATCGGCTCCTGGATCGGCGCATCCACCGGGAAGAGCGCGTCCGTCGCCTCCACGCCGACCAGCGCCTCGACCGCGCCGCGCGAGAGCTCGTCGTCCTGCGACGAGAGCGTGAGCGCCATCGCCCCGAGCAGGTAGTACGTGTCCTGCGGCTGGAAGACGCGCGGGCGCTTGCCGAGCAGGCGGTACTCCACCGGGAGGTGCGCGTCGTCGAGCGTGCGCACGAAGTCGTTCACGCCTTCCATGTACGCCGTGATGATCACGCGGGAGGTGTCTCCCGGCGGGAGCGCGGCCCATCGTGCCTCGGCCGCCGCGTCGAGCCCGCGCGCCCTCGCGGCGCGGTCGAGGGGCAGGGCGCGCGCACCCACCAGCTCGGCGAGCGTGCCGGCCACGGAGCGCTGCGTGAGCTCCATCTGGAAGAGGCGGTCGCGGGCGTGCACCCACCCGAGCGCGCGGAAGGCGTCGATGTCGCTCTCGGCGAAGATGTGCGGCACGCCGCGGTCGTCATACCGCACCTCGACCGGCGCCCCGAGCCGCTCGAGCGGCACCTGCTCCTCGCGCGGAAGCTCCGCCGCGCGTGCGATGGACCATGCACCGTGCACCGGGTCGAGCAGCTGCCCCAGCGGCGGCACGCTCCCGACGGGGCGGAACCCGACGTGCAGGGCGGCGGCGAGCGCCAACGCCGCCACCCCTCCGGTCACGAACCGCGGGACCCGGATCGGCGCGGCCATCAGCCGCGGTCGCCGAGGATGCCGCCCAGGACGCCCGACGCCGACCCCTGGCGCTGCATCGCCGGCGCGTGCGCGATCACGCGCTCGGCCAGCCGGGAGAAGGGCAGGGTCTGGAGGATCACGCGGCCGGGCCCGGTGAGCTTCACGTAGAAGAGCCCCTCGCCGGCGAAGAGCATCGTCTTGATCCCCTTCACCATCTCGATGTCGTAATCCACGGAGGCCTGCATCGCCACGAGGCACCCGGTGTCCACCTTCAGCACCTCGCCGGCGCGGAGTTCACGCTCGATCAGCGTGCCCGACGCCGCGAAGAACGCGAGCCCGTCCCCACGGAGCCGCTGCAGGATGAACCCCTCGCCGCCGAAGAACCCCGCGCCGATGCGCTTGGTGAAGGCGATGCCGATGTCGGTGCCCCGCGCGGCGCAGAGGAAGGCGTCCTTCTGCGCGATGACCTCGCCTCCCCACTGCTTGAGGTCGGCGACGAAGATCTTGCCCGGCGTCGGGGCGGCGAACGCCACGTCGCGGCGCTGCGCCGCGCCATTGCCGAAGAGCGTGATGAAGAACGACTCCCCCGTCAGCACGCGCTTGCCGGCGCCGACGAGCTTGCCGAAGAGGCTCCCGCCCTGGGCGTTCGGGTCCAAGGTCGTCGCGACCTCGATCCCGTCCTCCATGTACATCATCGCGCCGGCCTCGGCGAAGACCGCCTCGCCGGGGTCGAGGGTGACGATGACGCCTTGCATGTCATCGCCGACGATGCGGTAGTCGATCACGTCGCTGGGCATGGCTCTGGAAGTGGAGGAGTGGATGGGCGGGGCTCGCGCGACCGATCGGTCGCGCCCAAAACCTACGCGTCTGTATCACCGTAGATGACACGGGGCGTCCCCGTGAGGGGACACATCGTGACGGACCCGTTTCAGATGCGGTTGCAGGGCAACAACTTACGAGAGCGGGGTATGCTGGTGCAAACCCTGCTCCGTACATAGGATGCGGCCACTCAACTGCCCCACTTCCGCTCAGTACCGACGCACACCCTCCTGTCCAGGAGCCCACATGACCCGGATCCGAACCTACCTCACGCTCGCGCTCGTCGGCGCGGCCCTCCTCACCGTCTCCGCCTGCGGGATCAAGCGCGTCTCGCGCGTGGACCCGAACTCCGTCACGGACCTCTCCGGCAACTGGAACGACACCGACTCGCGCCTGGTCGCGAACGAGCTGATCGGCCAGTCGCTCAACGCGCAGTGGTCGCGGGACTGGTCGATGGCGAACGGCGGCACGCCGCCCACCGTGATCGTCGGCGACTTCCGCAACCGCACCATGGAGCACATCGCCGTCGGCACCTTCGTCCGCGACCTCGAGCGCGCGTACGTGCAGAGCGGCTCGGTGCGCGTGGTGGCGAGCGCAATGGAGCGCGACGAGGTGCGCGCCGAGCGCGCCGACCAGCAGACGAACGCGAGCGCCGAGACGCGGGCGCGGCTGGCGCGTGAGCAGGGCGCCCGCTTCATGCTGCAGGGCGACGTGCAGGCGATCGAGGACTCGGAGGGGCGCGAGAAGATCGTGTTCTACCAGGTGGATGCCACCCTGATCGACCTCGAGAGCAACACGAAGGTCTGGGTGGGGCAGCACAAGATCAAGAAGTACGTGCAGCGGCGGCGGCTGACACCGTAGAACGGCAGAGGGGAGATGGGAGATGGGAGATATGAGGGGGCACGACTGAGGCCTCTACCACCTCCCACCTCCCACCTCACACCTCCCACCTCACACCTCCCACCTCCTCCCAGAGGTCATGATGTTGAAGCCAACGATCTACCTCGCGGGGCGCCACGCGGCCTTCCTGGCCGTGCTCGTGGCCGCCTGCGCCCCCTATCCACAGCGCGTGCGGGAAGCGCCGATCATGGTGAATGGCGACCGCGTGGTCGCGGCCGAGGGCGCGATGGCCGCGCCCGCGACCGAAGCCGAGCGGCGTTCCATCCAGGCGACGATGGACTCGATCCACGCGCTGGCCACCGCCGACTGCGCGCCCGAGATCTGCGCGAGCATCGCCCGCGGCGAGCTCGCGATCGGGATGAACGAGACGCAGGTCTACGCCGCCACGCGCAGCGTGCCGGCCGCCTGGTCGGTGCGCCGGATCGGCGCCGCGGCCGTCATGGTGCCCTGGAAGCCCTCGGCGGCGCCCCGTGACCGCGTGGGCGAGATGGTGATGGTGCAGATCGACGCTGGACGCGCGGCGGTCGTGAGCCGTCGTGGGCCGCAGGGCATCATGGTCGCGAGCCGTGCCTCGGGCACGGGGGACGTGGCACAGGCGAAGGCCGCGGCCGCCGCCCTCATCCGCGAGGGGGACGACCTCGTCGCCGCCAACGACCTCGACGGCGCGCTCAACCGCTTCGACCGGGCAAGCGTGCTCGATCCCGAGGCGGCCGATCCGCAGTACAAGGCGGCGCGCCTCCTCGACCTGCAGCTGCGCCCGCAGGAGGCGCTCATGCGCTACCAGCGCTTCCTCCTCTCGCTCGAGATCGAGCGGATCCAGGCGAAGGGGGAGGCCAACGCCAAGATGGCCGAGGCGATCGCGCTGGCGCAGCAGCGGATCATGGTGCTCGAGCGACAGGTCAAGTAGCATGCGCGCGCGCCGTCCCACTCACGGCGTCCGCTCGCTCGCGCTCCTCGCGCTCCCGGTGATCCTGGGTGCGGGGTGCGCGAGCGCGGGGCAGTCGTGGCGGGCCGGGCCGGCCGGGATCCCGGTGGAGCGCGAGCTCCGCGCGCAGATGACCGCGGGGCAGTACGACGCGGCATGGCAGGCCCTCAAGAAGAAGCAGGTCGCGCCCGCCGACGCGCTGCTGCGCCACCTGTACAAGGGGGTCGTGGGCCTGCACGCGGGTCAGCTCGACGAGGGGGCGCGGTCGATGGACCGCGCGTGGAGCATCGTCTACGACCGCTGGACCAAGCGGGTGAGCGACGGGGCGGCGGCGCTCGCCACCGGCGACGGCGCGCTGCCGTACTATCCCGGTCCCGCGGAGCGGATGTTCATCCCGTACTACGGCGGGCTCACCTGGCTCGCCCGAAACGAGCGCGCCTCCGCCGCCGTCGAGGCACGCCGTCTCTCGGCGCTGCTCGCGAGCGAGCAGGGACCCCAGCCCCCCGACGACTTCCGGGGCGTGCTGCGCTACGTGGCGGGGGTGATGTACGAGGTCGCGGGTGAACGCAACGACGCGGAGGTCTCGTTCCGCAACGCGAACCTGCTCCTGGATGGGGACCTGCCGGGGGACACCATCCCGCCCGACACGCTGCACGGCGACGTGGTGGTGCTGATCGAGGACGGCTTCGTGGACCGCCCGGAGCCGGCGGCCCTCGAGTTCTGGCTGCGGGACGACGAGCTGAAGGCGCTCGACGGCGACGACTACGACCGGCGCACGGAGACCATGACGCGCATCCATGCGCGCCGGCACGACCGGCGCGACTGGGCCGCGGAGCACTACCGCTCCGTCTCCCTCCGCTGGCCGACGATGGAGGGCGTGAACCTGCTCCGCTCCACCTCCACGCTCGGCGCGCGCGCGCTCCGCGTGGGCGCGGATGCCGCGAGCGCCGAGCCGGGCCGGCTCGAGGCGCGGACGGTGAGCATGAGCGTGAGCGATGCGGTGCGCGCGGACTTCGAGCGCGCGCAGCCCGCGCGCCTGGCGCGCGCCGTGGCCCGCGCCGCGCTGCGCGAGGTGACGCTCGATGGCGCCGGCCGCGCGTTCGAGGCGGCGGGCGAGATTGCCTCCGGTGACGACGGCGAGAAGTCGAAGAAGCCGGACAACATCCCGGAGAAGAACAAGAAGGGGGAGGACGAGAAGGAGGACGAGGGCGGCAAGGGATGGAAGATCGCGGGCGCCGTGATCGTCGGCCTCGCACTGCTCTTCGTCCACGCCGGGTCACAGGTGCTCGACCAGCCCGACCTCCGGGCCTGGCAGCTCCTCCCGGATCGCGTCACCGTCGCCCGGATGCGCCTCCCCGTGGGGGACTATCCCGTGGAGGTCACGCGCGACGGCGAGGCCTTCTCGCTCGGCACGGTCACGGTGCGTCCGGGGTCGGTGACGGTGCTGACGCACCGCTGGTGGCCCGACGACCGCCGGATCGCGGGGCGCGACTGACCGCGAGGCGCGACTGACCGGCTCGCGCTAGTCCAGCGCCGCCGCGAACTCGCGCACGATCTCCCCCGCGGGGCGGATGTCGCGGATCCCGCTCACCGACCGCCCCGCCTGCCAGTACTCCGTGCTCACGTTCTCGCTGTTGAGCGAGCGCTTCAGCCGCCGCACGGAGTTGAGGGCGTACCAGGTGCGCATCCAGTGCTTGGTCCGCCGCCCGCGCAGCATCCACTTCGCGAACGCGCCGGCGTCGGTCCCCAGCTTGTCGATGTACGCGTTGCGGATCACCGCCACTGGCACCCCGGTGAGGCGCTCCGTGAGCACGATGTCCTCCTCCTCCGCCTCCACGATCGCCTGCTTGTACGCCTCGCTCGCCTTGCACTCCGGCGTGGCGATGAAGCGCGTGCCGAGCTGGACCGCGGCATAGCCGATGCGGAGCTGCTGCGCGAACTGCTCCGGCGTGCCGACGCCCCCGGCCGAGACGATGGGGAGCCCGAACGGCGCGAGTTCGTCGAAGAGCTCCTGCGGCCCCTTCCGCCCCGCATGCCCGCCCGCGCGTGAGTTCACCGCGATCAGGCCATCCACGCCGCCGTCGACCCCCTTCTGCGCCCACTTCCGCTCGGTCACGTCGTGGTAGACGACGCCCCCGGCTGCGTGCACGCGCTCGCACACCCACTTCGGGTTCCCGAGCGAGGTGAGGAAGAAGCGGACCCCCTCCTCGAGCGCGATGTCGATCCACTGCCGCATCCGCTCGAAGTAGAGCTTGCTGCTCGCCTCGATCAGCGCGTTGAAGCCGATCGGCTTGTCGGTGAGCGTGCGCAGGTACCGGAGTCCCGCGCGGTACTCGTGCCCGTGGACATAGGTGAGGGAGATCGGCTGGATGATGCCGAGCCCCCCGGCCTCGCTCACCGCCGCGACGAGCTCCGGGTTGGAGCAGGGATACATCGGGCCGCAGATGAGCGGGACGCGCACGCCGGCGTGGCGCGTGAAGGCGGTCTCCATCACGCGTTCACGGCGTGCGTCGACACCCCGGAGTTCGCCGGACGCTTCTCGCGCACCGGGCCCAGCCGCCAGCGCACCCTGGCGCGCGCGACCACCGTGCCCTCCGGGTCGAGGCAGTCGGCGGTCACGTCGAAATCGGTGTCCGCGGTGACCGTCGGCACCTCCACGCGCGCCACGGCCGTGATCGTGCCCCGCGCCTTCTTCAGGTACTCCATCGAGATGCTGGTGACGATGCCGCGCACCCCGTCCGGGAGGCCGGCCATCATCGCGAGTCCGCTCGTCATCTCGGCCACGTTGAGCAGGGCGATCGCGTGGACGGAGCCGAGGTGCTGGCGGTTCGAGCGGCGGTCGGGGATCTCCACGCGGGCGTGGCCGGGCTCGAGCACGCGGATCCGTGGGCCGACGGAGCCGGAGTAGGGCACCATGCGGCCGAAGATCCGGGCGAAGAGCCACTGGCCTCCGGGCCACGGGCTGAGCCTGTTCCAGAGCGTGAGGAGGCGACGGCCGGGGGATTGCATCCGCTGGGTCATCCTGGAGGGGGGATCGGGGAGGGCCGGTGGTAAGGTAACCGCTTCGTGCCGGGCGCCGCCCGCGCGGCCGGAGTGTAGAATCCACGGAGTCCTCCTGCCCGGAGTCCGCGTGCGCCTCGCTCTCGTCCTGCTCCCCCTCGTCCTCCCGATCGCCTTGACCGCCCAGCTCCCCACGCCGCCCGTCGCCAAGAAGAAGCCGGTCACGACCACGCTGCACGGCGAGAAGCGCGTGGACGACTACGCGTACTTCCGGGACCGGAACGACCCGGAGACCATCCCGTACCTCGAGGCGGAGAACCGGTACACCGAGGCGATGACGGCGCACACCGTGGAGCTCCAGAAGAAGCTCTACGACGAGATGCTGGGGCGCATCAAGGAGGACGACGCGCAGGTGCCCGTCCCAAGGGACGGCTGGCTCTACTACTCGCGCACCGAGACGGGGAAGGCCTACCCGATCTACGCGCGCAAGCGGGGCTCCGCGGACGCGCCCGAGGAGGTCTACTTCGACCAGAACAGGGAGGCCGAGGGGTACGAGTTCTACGACCTCGGCGGGATGGAGGTGAGTCCCGACCACCAGAAGCTCGCGGTGCTGGTCGACACCAACGGCTACGAGGACTTCGTGCTGCGCGTGAAGGACCTCCGCACCGGCGAGTGGCTCCCCGACCGGATCGAGAAGCTGAGCTGGGGGCTCGCCTGGGCGAGCGACAACCGGACGCTCTTCTACATGACGCCCGACTCGGCCAAGCGCGGCGACCGCGTCTGGCGGCACGTGGTCGGCACGCCCACGGCGCAGGACGTCTCCGTGTACCAGGACACGGACGTGCTCTACAACGTGAGCGTCTCCCGGTCGCGCAGCGGGGAGTGGATCCTCATCTCCAGCGCGTCGTTCACGTCGAGCGAGTGGCACGTGATCCCGGCCGCGGCGCCGACCACGCCGCTCCGCGTGATCGCGCCGCGGCGCCCCGGCGTGGAATACGAGGTGGAAGCGGGGGAGGGGGTGTTCTTCATCCTCACCAACGAGAACGCCACCAACTTCAAGGTGATGACCGCCCCCGTGGCGGACCCCGCGGCGCGCAACTGGAAGGAGTGGCTCCCGCATCGCGCGGACGTGTTCGTGGAGGGGATCCTCCCGTTCAAGCGGCATGTGGTGGTGCAGGAGCGCCGCGAGGGACTCCGCCGCCTCCGCGTGACCGCCCTCGCCGGCGGCGCCGCACACGACGTCAGCTTCCCCGAAGTGGCGTACGGGGTCTCGCTCACCGGCAACGCGCAGTACGACCTCGGGACGCTCCGCTTCAGCTACTCCTCGCTGGTCACGCCGCCCACGGTCTACGACTATGCGATGGACGCGCGCACGCGGGAGCTGCGGAAGCGCACCGAGGTGCTCGGCGGGTACGATCCCTCCCGCTACGCGGTGGAGCGCCTCACCGCGACCGCGCGGGACGGCACCCGGGTCCCGATCTCGCTGGTGTACCGGAAGTCGCTCGTGCGAGACGGGAAGCGGCCCCTCCTGCTCTACGCCTACGGCTCCTACGGGGCGACCACGGAACCGACCTTCCGCTCGAGCATCTTCTCGCTGCTGGACCGCGACTTCATCTACGCCATCGCGCACGTGCGGGGCGGGCAGGAGATGGGGCGCCAGTGGTATGACGACGGGAAGATGATGAAGAAGATGAACACCTTCACCGACTTCATCGACGTCGCCGACCACCTCGTGAAGGAGCGCTACACCTCGGCCGACCGGCTCGCGGCCAACGGCGGGAGCGCCGGCGGGCTGCTCATGGGCGTGGTGGCGACGATGCGGCCGGAGCTGTTCAAGGTCGTCGTCGCCGACGTCCCGTTCGTGGACGTGATCAACACGATGCTCGACGCCAGCATCCCGCTCACGGCGCAGGAGTGGGAGCAGTGGGGCAACCCCAACAAGCCCGAGGAGTACCGCTACATGCGGGCGTACTCGCCGTACGACAACGTCACGGCGAAGGCCTACCCGCGCATGCTGGTGACGAGCGGGCTCAACGACTCACGCGTGGGCTACTTCGAGCCCACGAAGTGGGTGGCCAAGCTGCGCGCCACCAGGACCGACGCGAACCCGCTGCTCCTCAAGATGAACATGGGTGCCGGGCACGGCGGCTCGTCCGGCCGGTACGAGCAGCTGCGCGAGCTCGCCTTCCGCTACGCCTTCATCGTGGACCAGGTCTCGATCGGGCTGATCCAGTAGCCGGCGGATGCGCGCCGACGTCGGCGCTGGGTTCAGCGCTGGCGTCAGCGCTGGCGTCAGCGCTTCAGGACGCGCACGCTCCCCGAGCCGGTGCTGACGCGGATGATCGGGCCGCCCTCGCCGATCCTCCCGCGGAGCGAGCGCCGGCGCACCTCGTTCATCGTCACGGCGAAGTCGCTCGAGATCCCGCCCGATGAGGTGTCGAGGTCGAGTTCCGCGTTCGCGCCGGCGGGGAGGGTGAGCGTCACGCTCCCCGAGCCGGTGTCGATGTTCGTGCGGCGCGGGACCTTGGTGAGCTCGACGCGCACGCTCCCCGATCCCGTGTCGACCATCAGGTCGTCCGTGGACAACCCCTCGATGCTCACGCTCCCGGACCCGATGTCCGCGCTCAGGCGGTCCGTGGTCACGCCCCGTGCCGTGAGCCCACCGGAGCCCGCGTCGATCACGACGCGGGGACCGCGCACGTTGAGCAGTGTGGTGGAGCCCGACCCGGTGTCCACCTCGAGGTCGCCCTCCGCGTCCTCCACGCGCACCGATCCCGAGCCCGCGTCCACCACGAGGCTCCCCTTCGTCCCCCGCGCGATCACCTCCGCCGCGGCCACGTCGAAGCGCAGCTCCCCGGACACGTTGACGACCTCGATGCGCCCCAGCGCGAGGTTCACCTCGAGCCGCTTGCCCGGCGGCACGCGGAGCACGAGGTTCGCGTGCGCGTCGAGCCCGGACCCGGAGGTGCGGACCGTCGTGCGTCGCCCGCCGCCGCGCCAGTCGCCGCCGAAGGTGCCGTCGCTCCGCACATTCACCGTCGTCGAGCCGCGTCCGTTCCCCACGCCGGACCGGTAGACCACCTCGTCGCTTGGGTAGCGGACCCGCAACTCCCCGCCGCTCGCGACCACGTCGAGGCGCCGGCCATCCGAGCCGCCGCGCGTCAGCTCCACCACGACGTCCGCCCCGGTCCCCGCCTCCACCCGGACCTCGCCCGCGAGGTTCCAGAGGGTGACCTGCGAGCCGGTGAGCACGTGGCGCTCCTGCGCGTCGGCACGGAGCGGGACCAGGGCCAGCACGCCCAGGCCCAGCGCGGCGGCGGAGATGGCGAAGGCGCTGCGGGCACGGGGGCCCGACGTGCGCGGCGAACGGGGAAAGCGGAGGCGGTCGGTCATCTGGAGTTCGGTTGGAGTCGTACCCACTACGCGAGCCTCGCCGGAAAGTGTCCCGGTGGTCCCGCGTCCGCGTGGGGCGTTCACGGGAATGGACAGCCGGCCTGGCGCGAGGGTTTGAACGGCGGTCGGCCGGGCCGTTCCCGGTTGCGCCGCGTTGCGCCCGCGCGTCAATGATTGCTGGCCCGCCCAGGCGGTGGGTCCGCCGCTCCGATCGTCGTTGCCCCGCCAACCCCGATCCTGCTCCGATGCCCTTGAGCTCCCGCGCCGCGTGAGGCCCCTCCGCTCCCGCGCCCACTCGCCATCGGGTCCGATGGCGGCCACGGTACCCGTCGAGGCGGAGCTCCAGAACTCCATCTCGCTCCTGCAGGCGACCCTCGAGGCCACCGCGGACGGGCTGCTGATCGTCGACCGCGAGGGGCGGATCGTGCAGTTCAACCAGCGCTTCCGCCAGATGTGGGGACTCTCGGAGCAGGTCCTGGCTCGGGGCGACGACAACGCCGCGCTGGAGGCCGTGCTCGCCCTCATCCGCGACCCCGCGCGCTTCCTCGAGCGGGTCCGCTTCCTCTACGAGCATCCCGACGAGCAGAGCTACGACACGATCGAGCTGACGGATGGCCGCGTCTTCGAGCGCTTCTCCATGCCGCAGACGCTCAACGGCCGGAACGTGGGTCGCGTCTGGAGCTTCCGCGACGTGAGCGACCGGCAGCGGACCGAACAGGCGCTGCGGGAGAGCGAACTGCGCTACCGGCGGCTCTTCGAGGAGTCGCGGCAGGCGATCTACGTCACCACCCGCGACGGGCGCTTCGTGGACGTCAATCCCGCGGCACGGCAGCTGCTCGGGCTCACCCCGGCGAACCTCAGCACGGTGAGCGCGCACGACACCTACGTCCACGCGGAGGCGCGCGCCGCGTTCGTGCGGCGCATCGAGGCGGAGGGGTCGATCGACCGGTATCCCGTGCGGCTGCGCGCCTTCGACGGCCGGGAGATGGACTGCCTCCTCACGAGCACGGTGCTCCGGGACGCCGCGGGCGAGATCATCGGGTACCAGGGGATCCTCGAGGACGCGGCCGCGCGCGCCGCCGCCGACCGCGAGCTCGCGGCCAGCGAGATGAAGTTCCGCTCCCTGATCGAGAACTCGACCGATACGATCACGGTGCTGGACGCCACCGGCAACATCTCCTACGAGAGCCCGTCGCTACTGCGCGTGCTCGGCTACCACCCGGAGAACCTGATCGGCCGGAGCGTCTTCGAGTTCGTCCATCCCGACGACGTGGGTCCCACGCAGCAGCTCTTCCAGCGCATGCTCGCCGAGGCGGGGTACACCACGCATCTCGAGGTGCGCTTCCTCCACGGGGACGGGAGCTGGCGCACCCTCGAGGTGATCGGGCGCAACCTCCTCGAGGACCCGGCCGTGCGCGGCATCGTGGTGAACGCGCGCGACATCACGGAGCGCAAGGAGGCCGAGGCCCGGATGCTCCACGACGCGTTCCACGACACGCTCACCGGGCTCGCGAACCGGGCGCTCCTCGCGGACCGCATCAAGCAGCTCCTGCGGCGGTCGCGGCGCGCCAGCGCGCCCCCCTTCGCCGTGCTCCTCCTCGACCTCGACCGGTTCAAGGTCGTGAACGACTCCCTCGGCCACCCGATCGGCGACCAGGTGCTCCTCGGCGTGGCGCGGCGGCTCGCCGCGGCACTGCGGCCGGGAGACACCGTGGCACGGCTCGGCGCCGACGAGTTCATCATGCTGCTCGATGGCACCTCCCTCGACGAGGCGCGCGCCATCGCCTCCCGGGTGCAGGCGGACTTCACCGCGCCGTTCGTGATCGACGTCCACGAGATCTTCGTCACGCTGAGCATCGGGATCGCCGCGCACGACGAGTCCTACGCCAATCCGGACGAACTCCTCCGGGACGCCGACCTGGCGATGTCACGGGCCAAGGAGCTCGGACGCAGCCGGTTCGAGGTCTTCGACTCCACGATGCGTGGGGCGGCGCTCGATCGCCTGGTGCTCGAGACGGCGCTCCGGCACGCCGTCGAGCGCCAGGAGTTCGTCATGGTCTACCAGCCGATCGTCACGCTCGACGAGGGGAGCCTGTTCGGGTTCGAGTCGCTGCTCCGCTGGTTCCACCCACAGCGGGGGCAGCTCGTCCCGGCGGAGTTCACGCGCCTCGCCGAGCTCTCCGGGCTGATCGTCCCCATCGGCGAGTGGGTGCTGCGCGACGTCTGCCGGCAGTTGCGCGCGTGGGCCGACGAACTCGGGGATGGCGCCCCCTCGGTGCACGTGAACGTCTCCGCCCAGCAGATCGCACAGCCGGACTTCGTGGAGGTCGTGCGCTCGGCGATCATGGAGCACGGGACGCCGGCGCACCTGGTGCACCTCGAGCTCACGGAGAGCTCGATGATGGAGAACGCGGAGAGCACCACGCGCACGCTGCGCGACCTGAAGCAGGTGGGCGTGGGGCTCTCGATCGACGACTTCGGCACCGGGTACTCGTCGCTCTCGTACCTCCACCGGTTCCCGACGGACAGCGTGAAGATCGACCGGTCGTTCGTGACCCAGATGGGGCCGCACGCCCGCGACGCGAGCATCGTCCGCACCATCGTGGACCTCGCCCACGACCTCGGCATGCGCGTGGTGGCGGAGGGGATCGAGACGGAGTCCCAGGCCTCCGTGCTCCGCGGCATGGGGTGCGAGTGCGGGCAGGGCTTCCACTTCTCGAGGCCCGTCACGGCGGCCGAGGCCACGCGGATGCTGCGCTCGAAGCGCGTCTGGTGACCTCCGGGCGCCGTCGGGCGCCCTCAGCGCATCCGGACCGGCAGGGTGTCGAGCGCCCGGAAGACGAAGTTCCCGCTCCGCGTGACCGCCGCCGGGTCGTGTGACATCCCGGCCAGCAGCGGGGCGGCCGCCGTGAACGCCGCCTTGGCCTCCACCCGGGCCACGGTCGACCCCAGGCAGTGATGGGCGCCGAGCCCGAAGGAGAGATGCCGGCGCGTGGCCCGCGTGAGCTGGAGGCTCTCCGGAAGCGCGAACTCGTCGGGGTCGCGGTTCGCCGAGGCGAGGACGAGCGCCACCGCGTCGCCCGGGGCGATCGCATGGTCCCGCACTTCGAGCGCCTCGTGCGCCACGCGGAAGGTGATCTGTACGGGGCTGGTGTAGCGGAGCAGCTCCTCCACCGCCTTGGTCGCGAGTGACAGGTCGTCGGCCAGCCGCGCGGCCTCGTCGGGATGTTCCAGCAGGGCCAGCAGCCCCTCGCTGATGAGGCCCACGGTGGTCTCGTGGCCCGCCGCGAGGAAGAGGATGGCGTTGGCCAGGATCTCGTCGTCGGTGAGCGCCTCCCCGTCGACGCGCGAGGTGATGAGGCGGCTGAGGACGCACTCCCGCGGCGCGCGCCGGCGGTCGCGGATGAGCTGCGAGAGGTAGTCGGCGACCTCCTCCGTGGCCCGGCTCGCACGCGCGAGGGCCGCACCGCTCGACCGGAGGTCCGTGATCGCGACGATGTCGGTGGACCAGCGCTTCACCAGCGGGCGGTCCTCCTCTGGGATCCCCAGCACGTCGGACATCACGAGCACCGGCAGGGGGACCGCGAAGCCGGACACCAGGTCGGGTGATTCCTCGGCGAGCGCCATCTCGAGGAGCACCGGGGCGAGCGCCTCGGCCCGCAGGCGGGCGCGTGCGTGGAGTTCCGGGCTGAAGGCGGACTCCATGAGCGCGCGCATGCGCTCGTGACGCGGCGGGTCGGTGAAGAGCAGCATCTGGCGCGCCACCTTCCGGATCACCGTCGAGGCATCCGGGCGTCCGGCCCCCGCGCGCAGCCGCGCGCGGCCAAGGCGGGGATCCCGCAGGAGCGCGGCGACGTCGGCGTGCCGGAAGACGTAGTGGCAGCGCGGCATCGTCGGGATCGGGGGCACGCCCAGGTGCACCGGGTCCGCCGCGCGGTACCGCCGGTAGGTGGGGTACGGGTCGGCCCGGAACGCCGGGTCGGTCGGGTCGAAGCGCGGGAGCTGGGCGTCTGACATCGAGCGGTCGTGAGGGAGCGGCGCGACGGTCAGACCTGCTTGACCTCCGCGACCAGCTTGGAGAGGGTCCCCTTCGCGTCCCCGAAGAGCATCTGCGTCTTCGCGTCGTAGAACAACTCGTTCTCGATCCCCGCGAATCCCGCGCTCATGCCGCGCTTCATCACGATGATCCGTTTCGCGTAGTCCGCATTCAGTATCGGCATGCCGTGGATCGGGCTCGAGGGGTCGTTGCGCGCGGCCGGGTTCACCACGTCGTTCGCCCCGATCACCAGCGCCACGTCCGTGCGCTCGAACTCCGGGTTCACGTCGTCCATGTCCAGCAGCTTGTCGTACGGGATGTTCGCCTCGGCCAGCAGGACGTTCATGTGGCCGGGCATCCGGCCCGCGACGGGATGGATCGCGAACTTGACCACGCCCCCGCGCTTCTCGATGAGGTCCATGAGTTCGCGCACCTGGTGCTGCGCCTGGGCGACCGCGAGGCCGTACCCGGGCACCACGATCACCTGCTGGGCATAGGCGAGCTGGAGCGCCGCCTCCTCGATGTTCGTCTCCTTCACCGTGAGCCCAGCCGCGCTCTTGCCGCTGGCGCTCGACGTCGCGCCGAACGCCCCGAAGAGCACGTTCGCGAGCGACCGGTTCATCGCCTTGCACATGATCTGGCTCAGGATGATCCCCGAGGAGCCGACGAGCGCGCCGGAGACGATGAGCACCTCGTTCCGGATCACGAACCCCGTCATCGCCGCGGCGATCCCCGAGTAGGAGTTCAGCAGGGCGATCACCACGGGCATGTCGGCCCCGCCGATCGGGATCACCAGCAGCACGCCGAGGAGGAGCGCGAGGCCGACGACGACATAGAACGCCCAGACCGGCGCCGTCGGCGCCGCCACCAGCCACGCCGCGAGGGCGATGATCACCGCGAAGATCGCGGCGTTGAACGTCTTCTGCGCCGGGAAGGTGATCGGCCGGCCCGTCATCAGCTCCTGCAGCTTGGCGAACGCGATCAGGCTCCCCGTGAGCGTCACCGCGCCGATCAGCACGCCGAGCTGCGTGGTGATCGCCACGTCCACCGAGGGCGCGATCCCGCGCGACTCCACGTGCAGGAACTCGGCCGACGCCACGAGCAGCGAGGACCCGCCGCCGGCGCCGTTCAGGAGCGCGACCATCTGCGGCATCGAGGTCATCTTCACCGTCTTGGCCATCACCAGGCCGATCAGCCCGCCGGTGATGAGCCCGGCGATGATCGTCCCGTAGGTCACCGTCCCGGAGCTGAGGAAGGTCACCACGATCGCGATCAGCATCCCGGTGGCCGAGATGCGGTTCCCGAGGCGTGCCGTCTCCGGGCTCTGCAGCCGCTTGAGCCCGGCGATGAAGAGGACCGCCGCCAGGAGGTAGAAGACGCGTTCCACCCAGGGGGCGATCACTTGGGCGACTCCTTGCCCGGCGCCTTCTTGAACATCTCGAGCATGCGGTCCGTGACGGTGTACCCGCCGATCACGTTCATCATCGCGAAGACGATCGCGAGGAACCCGAGCACGTTCGAGAGCCACCCGAAGCCCGCGCCGGCCACCAGCATCGCCCCCACGACCGTGATGCCCGAGACGGCGTTGGCGCCCGACATCAGCGGTGTGTGGAGGGTCGGCGGCACGCGGCCGATGAGGGAGGCGCCGAGGTAGGTGGCGAGGACGAAGACGACGATCCCGCCCAGCAGTGCTTCGCTCACGAGCCCTTCCTCCCGGTCACGACCATCGCGCCCGTGATCTCGTCGGCGCGGTCCACGTTGAGGTGGCCTTCCTTGGTGAGCAGGTGCTGCACGAACGTCAGGACGTTCCGGCTGAGCATCTGCGAGGCGTGCTGCGGCATCGACGCCGGGAGGTTCACCGGCCCGATCACGAGCACACCCCCGACGTCCACCGTCTCGCCGGCCCTGGTCGCCTCGCAGTTCCCCCCCGACTCGGCCGCGAGGTCCACGATCACCGACCCCGGCTGCATCGTGCGCACCGTCTCGGTCGAGATGAGCCGGGGAGCGGCGCGCCCGGGGATCTGCGCGGTGGTGATGACCAGGTCCATCCCCGCGAGGTGGGTCCGGAGCGCCGCCTGGATCGCCGCCTGCTGCTCCGCGCTCTGCTCCTTGGCGTAGCCGCCGGCCGTCTCCGAGTCGGCCGCGATCAGGTCCTGCGCCACCACGGTCGCCCCGAGCGAGCGGATCTGCTCGGCGGCGGCCGCCCGGATGTCGAAGCCCGAGACCACGGCGCCCAGCCGACGAGCCGTGGCGATCGCCTGGAGGCCCGCCACGCCGGCGCCAAGCACGCAGCACTTGGAGGGTGCCATGGTGCCCGCCGCGGTGGTCAGCATGGGCAGGAACTTCGTGAGCGCCGAGGCGCCCACCAGGACGGCCTTGTATCCCGCCACCGTCGCCTGCGACGAGAGCACGTCCATGGACTGGGCCCGCGTGATGCGCGGGACGAGCTCCAGGGCGAAGGCCGTCACCCCCTGCGCCTCGAGGGCGGCGATCGCGTCGGCGCTCGAGGAGGGCTGCAGCAGGGAGAGCAGGTGGCTCCCGCGCTTCATCAGGGCCACCTCGGCCGCCGTGGGCTTCTGGACCTTGCAGAGCAGGTCGGCGCCCGAGAACACCGTGGAGGTGTCGGCGAGCGTCGCGCCCGCCTTCTCATAGAGCGGGTCCGGGAATCCGGCCCGCTGGCCAGCCCCCCTCTCGACGGTGATGCCCACGCCGGCCTTGACCAGCCGGGAGACGCTTTCCGGGATGAGTGCGACGCGGTTCTCGCCGGTCGCGCGTTCGAGGGGGACTCCGATGATCATCGCGCTGGAGCTGGAGGGTTCTGCGTGAACCGCGGCGGGCAGCGGAGCGGGGAAGGTACGGAGGTCAGCGCGGCACGGTAAGTCGCGGAACGCCCTCGACCTCGTCGGGGATCACCCCGACAGGAAGTCGACCAGCGCCTCGCCGAAGGCGGGGAGGTCCCTCGGGACCCGGCTGGAGATGATGTTCCCGTCCCGGACCACCGCCTCGTCCACCCACTCCGCGCCGGCGTTCACGAGGTCGTCCCGGATGCCGACGGTGGAGGTCAGCCGCCTGCCGCGGACTATCCCGGCGCTGATGAGGATCCAGGGTCCGTGGCAGATCGTGGCCACGAGCCCCCCCTTCTCGTGGACCCCGCGGACGAGGTCGAGCACGGCGGTGTCGCGGCGGAGCTTGTCGGGCGCCCATCCGCCGGGCGCGAGTATTCCCGCCAATCTGGCCGTGTCGAGATCCGAGATTGCGCGCTCGACCAGGGCAGGGTAGCCGTGCTTTCCCCGGAAGCTCGCGCCGGGCGCACCGACCAGCGGAGCGTCGAAACCAGCGGCCTCGAGCCGGAGCTTCGGATACCAGACCTCGAGGTCCTCGTACTCGGGACCGACGAGGATCGCGACTGTTCTGCCCATGAGGACCTCGTGATGTTGATAAGTGGGCCTGTTCTCTACATCGCCTGATAAAGCAGGTTATATCAGCGTCGTAAGTGTTTATAGAATGCGCGTTTCGCACATTCGCTCAAAGTCAAATCTATATGCATTTCAGCGGATGCACATGCACACTCGAGTGCATAACCGAGGTGACGGTGGCGCGAGGCGAGGCTTGATCACAAATCCTCTTCTCAACAGCACGTCGCGACTCCACCCCGCGCGCCGGGCGCAGGCGCCGGCCGAACCAGACCCTTCGGCAGTGCCGACTCGCCGCGGTCATCTCCTCGGCGCTTCGCCAAGGCTGGTCGGAAGGCAGAGCTCCCCGGAATCCTGGGAGCGCTCCTTCAGATGAAGGACTGTCATTCAGGCCGAAGGTCACCACCCCGCTTCTCGGCCTGGAACGCCATCGCGCGGAGGCGCGCGACGCGCATGGCCATCGGCGGGTGGGTGGCGAAGAGGTCACCCAGCAAGCCCGGCTTCGCGGACATCCGTCGGCCGAGCGGGTCGGCGATGCAGAGGTGCGCGACCCCTCCCTTGATGCGATGCGTTGGCGCACCAGCCTTCTCGATCTTGTCCAGGGCGGAGGCCAGGGAGACCGGATTCCGGGTGAACTGGGCGGCCATGGCGTCCGCGAGGTACTCCCGCTTCCGGCTGATCCCCAGGGCCAGCAACCGCGTGATCAGGGGGGCCAGGAGCCAGCTGACCAGCCAGACCACCAGGAGGACCGCGAGGAGGGGGCCCGCGTTCTTCCCTCCCTTGCCCCCGGACCTCCCACCCACGCGGCCGAGCAGCCGTCCATGGCGGAGCACTCGGAGGCTCCCGTCCGCGATGAGCGCGATCGCCCCGGCGAGCCCCGCGACCATGGTCATGAGCTGCATGTCGAGATTCTTGACATGCCCCAGCTCGTGGGCGACGACTCCCTGCAACTCGTCCCGGTCCAGCATCTCGATGAGACCGCTGGTGACGGCCAGATGGCTCCTCAGGATGTCGGTCCCGGTCACGAACGCGTTCGGGTCCGGGTCGTCGATGATGTAGATGGTGGGGCGGGGGACGCCCGCGGCGATCGCCATCTCCTCCACCACGTTCTCGAGGCGGCGCTGGGCCTCCGTGTCCGCCGAGACGAGTTCCCAGGCCCCGGCGGACCAGAGGACCTTCTGGGCGCCCGTGCGGCGGATGTAGCGCACCAGCCCGAAGGCCACGGCGGACAGCGCGAGGCCGAACCAGGGGAAGGTGTGGCGATACTCCCCGGCCGGCGCACCCAGGCTGTACTGCCACGCGATGAAGTCACCGCCGAAGCCGAGCCAGGCGAAGAACAGCACGAAGACCACCACCAGCCATTGCGACTTCCGGCGATTGGCGGCCTGTTGCTGGAACAGGTTCACCGGCGGCGGCCTAGTTCTTCTTGCCGAACTCCACCTTCGGCACCGCGCGCTCCGCGGCGTCCTCGATCTCCCAGAGTTCGGCCGGCGAGGCGTTGGCCCACCCTGCGACGAGGTTCGTCGGGAACTGCTGCTGCTTGGTGTTGTACTGCGTGGCCGTGTCGTTGTAGAGCTGGCGCGCGAAGCCGACCTTGTTCTCGGTCGAGCTCAGCTCCTCCTGCAGCTGCTTCATGTTCGACGTGGCCTTGAGGTCCGGATAGGCCTCCACGACGACCATGAGCTTGCCGAGCGCCCCCGAGAGCTGGGCCTCCGCCGCGGCCGACGCGGCGACGTGCTGGGGGTCGAGCGAGGCCGCGGCCTTCACGGCGCCGTTCCGGGCGGCGATCACCTCCGCGAGGGTGCCCTTCTCGAAGTCCATCGCCCCCTGGACCGCCGAGACGAGGTTCGGGATCAGGTCGTGCCGCCGCTTGAGCTGGACGTCGATCTGCTTGAGGGCGTTCGCGGTCTGGTTGCGGAGCGCGATCAGGCCGTTGTACGCGGCGATGCCCCAGACGAGGACGCCCGCCAGCGCGAGAAGCAGGAAGATCATCTGTGCTCCGGAGAGGAGGAGGGAGTCCGCCGACGGCGGACGGTCAGCCCTGCTGCTGCTTCTTCTTCGCGAGGGCGTCCTGCACCCAGGTCAGCGGGATGATGAAGAAGGGGGTCAGCATGATGCCGAGCAGCATGTTGATCCACGTCAGTCCCACGTAGTAGGCACCCATGCCGAGTCCGGCGATCAACGTACCGAGGGGGCCACCGAAGGAGTGTTCCACGAGCGAGGCTCCAGAGGGCGAGGGAGGGACGCCGGGATCCGCTGGCGTCGCCCAGTATGTTATCAGCGTGAATCGGCAAAGAGAAGCGTCCGCGGCGCTCCCCGTGCAGGCCGCCATCTCGGCGCTCCCCGCCGGCCGCTGGCTGCTCGCGGTCTCGGGCGGGCGCGATTCGATGGTGCTGCTCGACGCGATGTCACGCGCGCGGCAGCACGAGGTGGCGGCGGTCGCGACCTTCGACCACGGCACCGGAGCGGCGGCGCGTGCGGCGGTGGCGCTGGTGGAGCGCGAGGCGGAGCGGCGCGGGTTGGCGGTGGTGGTCGGCGAGGCCCCTGCCGGGACCCCGGGTGACGAGGCCACCTGGCGTGCGGCACGCCTGGGGTTCCTCTCGGCCTGGGCGCTGGAGCTCGACGCGCAGGTCGTCACGGGACACACGCGCGACGACCAGGTGGAGACGGTGGTGCAGCGACTCCTGCGCGACGCGGGGCCACGGGGGCTCGCCGCGATGCTGGCCACCGGCGTGCGGCCCCTCCTCCCGGTCGGCCGGAGGGAGGTGGCGGCGTACGCGTCGGCCCACGCGCTCACGTGCGTCGAGGACCCGAGCAACCGCGACCTCCGGCACCAGCGGAACCGGGTGCGCCTCGAACTCCTCCCCGCCCTCGAGTCGGCGGTCCCGGGTTTCTCCGACTGGTGCTGGGACTTGGGGATGCGGGCCGCCGAATGGCGCGCGGAGCTCGACGCGCTCGCGGACGAGCTGGTGCGCCCCGCCGCGGGAGAGCCGGGGTCCTCGGTCGTCATCGCGGTGGAGCCGGTGCGGGGGGTGACCGTCGAGGGGTGGCGCATCCTCTGGCCCGCGCTCGCCGCACGCGCGGGGGTGGTCATGGACCGCCGGGGCATCGAACGAGCCGCGCGCTGGGCGCCTGGCGCACGGCGCCACGGCACGATCCAGCTCTCCAACGGCGCCCGGATCACATTCACCGGCACGACCTTCGTGGTCAGGGGGAACGACGCCGGGCGCTGAGGCCTATATATTGTTGTGATGACCGCACCGACTGCCGATCCGCGCCTCAAGGGGCGCTCCGTGAAGCGCATCGCGTTCTCCGAGGCCACCATCGCCCGTCGGGTGCGCGAGTTGGGCGCGGAGATCACCGCGGCCTACCCGGACGGGGACCTGCTCGTGCTCGGCCTCCTCAAGGGGAGTTTCGTCTTCCTGGCGGACCTCGTCCGCCAGATCGAGCGCCCGCTGCAGGTCGACTTCCTCGTCGCCTCGAGCTACGGCGATGCGATGGTGTCCTCGGGCAAGGTGAACCTGGTCTACGACCCCGAGACGAAGCTCGAGGGGAAGCACATCCTCCTCGTGGAGGACATCGTGGACTCGGGCCGCACGCTGCAGCAGCTCCTCGTGCTCCTGGGGAAGCGGCAGCCGCGGTCGCTCGAGATCTGCGCCCTCCTGCACAAGCACATCGCCACCGAACTGCATCACCCGACGAAGTTCCTCGGCTTCGATGCACCCAACGAATTCCTTGTCGGCTACGGGCTCGACCATGCGGAGGATTTCCGCCACGTCCCGTACGTCGCCAGCCTCCAGTAAGGACCCCACATGGCCTCGACCTCCCCGCAGAAGCCCGGCGGCTTCGGGCGCTTCTCGAAGACCCTCTCGTTCTGGCTGATCGCGATCCTCGTCCCGGTCGTGTTCATCCAGATGGTGAACAAGGGGGGCGAGCAGGCGACCGAGATCGACTACTCGCTCTACGACCAGCAGCTCACCGCGGACAACATCCTGCGCGTCACGATCATCGGCGGGAAGGAGATCTCCGGCGAGTTCAAGAACCGCGTCCTGATCAAGGGGCGCGACACCAAGCAGTTCAACACCAAGCTCGCGGTGGCGAACAGCGAGGCCGAGGTCCAGCGCCTGCGCGACAAGCAGGTCGCGATCAAGGCGGAGGACCCCGCGGTCTCGATCGCCAGCGTGCTCATCAGCATCCTCCCCTGGATCATCATCTTCGGGATCTGGATCTTCCTCTTCCGCCAGATGCAGGCGGGGGGGAACAAGGCGTTCTCGTTCGGCAAGTCGAAGGCGAAGCTCCTCTCGGGGGACACCCCCAAGGTGACCTTCGCGGACGTCGCGGGCGCCGACGAGGCGAAGGTCGAGCTGCGGGAGATCATCGAGTTCCTGAAGGACCCGGCCAAGTTCACGAAGCTCGGCGGGCGCCTGCCGAAGGGCGCGCTCCTCGTCGGGCCTCCCGGCACGGGGAAGACGCTGCTCGCCAAGGCGGTCGCGGGCGAGGCGGCACGTCCCTTCTTCTCGATGTCCGGCTCCGACTTCGTCGAGATGTTCGTGGGCGTGGGCGCGTCGCGCGTGCGCGACCTGTTCGAGCAGGGGAAGGCGAACGCGCCCTGCATCATCTTCATCGACGAGATCGACGCCGTGGGCCGTCACCGCGGCGCGGGGCTCGGCGGCGGGCATGACGAGCGCGAGCAGACGCTCAACCAGCTGCTCGTGGAGATGGACGGGTTCGAGTCGAACGAGGGCGTGATCCTCATCGCCGCGACCAACCGGCCCGACGTGCTCGACCCGGCGCTCCTGCGCCCGGGCCGCTTCGACCGCCAGATCGTGGTGGACTCCCCCGACCTGCGCGGTCGCGAGGGGATCCTCAAGGTGCACGTGCGGAACAAGCCGCTCTCGGACGATGTCGACATCCACCGCCTCGCGCGCGGCACGCCGGGGATGGCGGGCGCCGACCTGGCGAACCTCGTGAACGAGGCGGCGCTGCTCGCGGCGCGCCGCAACCACGAGAAGATCTTCATGGTGGACTTCGAGGACGCGAAGGACCGCGTGATGCTCGGCGCCGAGCGGAAGTCGCTCGTGATGCGCGAGGAGGAGCGCCGGCTCACCGCGTTCCACGAGGCGGGACACGCCGTCTGCGCGATCCGCGTGAAGGGGAACGACCCGCTGCACAAGGTCACGATCGTCCCGCGCGGCCGCGCGCTGGGCCTCGCCTTCACCCTCCCCGAGGACGACCGCGTCTCGACGACGCGCGAGCAGCTGGAGGCCCGGCTCGTGATGGCGTACGGCGGGCGCTGCGCGGAGGAGATGATCTTCGGGCGCGACCACGTGACCACCGGTGCCTCGAGCGACATCCAGTTCGCCACGGGGCTCGCCCGGCGATACGTCTCGCAGTGGGGCCTCTCCGACGCGATCGGACCGATCCTCGTGGGGGACAACGAGCAGGAGGTCTTCCTCGGCCGCGAGCTCACGAGCCGTCGCACGGTCTCGGAGCGCACGGCGCAGCAGGTGGACGACGAGGTCGCGCGCGTGATCAACGAGGCGTACAACCGCGCGATGGACACGCTCACCACGCACCGTGACCTGCTCGACCGGATCGCGAACGCGCTGCTCGAGCGGGAGACGCTCTCGCGCGAGGACATCGCGCTGCTCGAGAAGAACGAGCCCCTCCCGCCGCGCCAGGACCCGCCGACCGCGCTGCCCGCGGCGGACAAGCCCGCCGTCGGCGCCCCGGAGGCGCGACGCGTGCCGCCGCTCATGGGCGGACCGGAGCCCTCGCCGGCCTGACGCGCGCGCGCACGGAATCACTTTCGCGGAGTGCTAACACCCTGTAATTTCGGGTGTTATGCACTTTTCAGGGCTGGCCGAGCGCGTCACGGCGGTGCGGGAGCGGATCGCGCGGGCGGTGGAGCGCGGCGGCCATCACCAGCAGGTCACGCTCGTGGCGGTCACCAAGACCCATGGCGCGGACGCCGTGACGGCCATCCGCGCCGCGGGTGTGACGGACGTCGGTGAGAACAAGGTGCAGGAGGCGCTCGGGAAGCAGGACGAGCTGGGGGGGCAGGAGACCGCAGGCGGGGTGCGCTGGCACCTGATCGGCCACCTGCAGACCAACAAGGTGAAGGCGCTGCCGCGGTTCTCGCTCTTCCACGCGCTCGACCGGCCCCGGCTGGCGGATGCGATCGACAAGGTCGGCGCCTCCGCGCCGGTGGATGTGCTGGTGCAGGTGAACGTGTCGGGGGAGGGAACGAAGGGAGGCTACGCGCTCGGGGAGCTGGCGGCCGAGGCGGAACGGCTCCGGGGGCTGGGTGGCCTGCGCGTGGTCGGCGCGATGACGATGGCGCCGTTCGACGCGGAAGAGGGAGTGCTGCGGCGCGTGTTCGCAGGGGCACGCGAGGCGCGCGAGGTGCTGTGCGCCGCGGGCCACCCCGCGACGGAGCTGTCGATGGGGATGTCCGGCGATTTCGAGGTGGCGGTGGAGGAAGGCGCGACACTCGTGCGACTCGGCACGGTGCTCTTCGGCGAGAGGGGTTGAGGCGATGGAATCAGAGGACGCGTTCTATCTCACGGCGGTCGACGCGCGGCGCTACGACTTCGGGTCGGCGATGCGCGGCTACGACCGCGCGCGCGTGGACCAGTTCCGCGACCTCGTCGCGGACGAGATGGAGCGGCTCACGAAGCTGAACACGGACCTCGAGGAGAAGGCGCGCGGGTTCCATGAGCAGCTGCGCGCCTTCCGCGAGCGGGACCGGGCGCTCAACGAGGCGCTCATCAGCGCCCAGCAGCTGCGCGCGGACATGAAGGAGCAGGCGGGACGCGAGGCGGAGCTGATCCTCGCGGAGGCGCGCGCGGCCGCGGAGCGGGTGTCGGCCGACGCCCAGGCGCGGATCGCGTCGCTGCGTCATGAGCTCGAGGCGCTCGAGCGCGCCCGTCGCACCTACCTCGCGGAGCTCAAGATGTACGCCGAGCGCCAGCTGGCCGAGGTCGCGGCGGCCGAGCAGCGGCGCCCGCCGGGCGCCGACATCCCGCCGACGCCCTGAGCTCCGGCTGGCGATGACGACCACCGAGGCCCCCCTGCACACGAGCGCCGCGATCACCCGCGCGGTGGACGCCGTGCGCGCGCGCAGCGCGCTGGTGCCCGAGGTGGCGGTCATCCTCGGCACCGGGCTCGGCGGGCTCGCCACGGCGATGGAGGTCGAGACGACGGTGGAGTACGGCATGATCCCGGGGTTCCCGCTCTCCACCGTGGAGTCGCACTCCGGCCGCCTCCTGCTCGGCACCCTCGGGGGGCGTCGCGTGGTCGCGATGCAGGGCCGGTTCCACCGGTACGAGGGGTACACGCTGCAGCAGGTGACCTTCCCGGTGCGCGTCCTGCGCGCGCTCGGCGCGGAGACGCTGGTCGTGTCGAACGCCTGCGGCGGGATGCATCCGCTCTGGGCGCCCGGCGACCTGATGCTGATCGCGGACCACATCAACCTGCTCGGGGACAACCCGCTCATCGGTCCGCACGATGCGTCGCTCGGCGTGCGCTTCCCGGACATGAGCGCGCCCTACGACGAGGGGCTGCGCTCGCTCGCGCGCGAGGTGGCACGCGCACAGGGCACCACGCTGCGGGAGGGCACGTACGTCGCCGTGCAGGGCCCGACGCTCGAGACGCGCGCCGAGTACCGGATGCTGCGCACCCTCGGCGCGGATGTCGTCGGCATGTCGACGGTGCCCGAGGTGATCGTGGCCGTGCACGCGGGGATGCGCGTGCTCGGGTGCTCGATCATCACCGACCAGTGCCTCCCCGATGCGCTCGAGGAGGCGTCGCTGGAGCGGATCCTCGCGGTCGCGCGGGCCGCGGAACCGAAGCTGACCGCGCTCGTGCGCGGCGTGCTGGAGCGCCTGTGACCGGCGCGGGGACCAGCGTGCGCTACCGCCTCCTCCCGAGCGAGCTCTCGGGGGACGCGCTGGAGCGCGAGGTGCTGGAGCGCTGGACGCGGGACGGCGTGTTCGCCGCCTCGCAGGCGGCGCGCGCCGACGCGCCCTCGTGGGTCTTCTTCGAGGGACCGCCCACGGCGAACGGCAAGCCGGGGATCCATCATGTCTTCGCCCGCACGGTGAAGGACCTGTTCTGCCGGCATCGCACCATGAAGGGGTTCCACGTCCCGCGGAAGGCGGGGTGGGACACGCACGGGCTCCCGGTGGAGATCGAGGTGGAGAAGGCGCTCGGGATCTCGGGCAAGCAGGACATCGAGCGGATCGGTGTCGCGGAGTTCAACCGCCGCTGCCGCGAGAGCGTCTGGACGTACAAGGAGGAGTGGGAGCAGGTCAGCGCCCGCATGGGGTACTGGCTGGACTACGACGATCCCTACGTGACGTACTCCAACGAGTACGTCGAGAGCGTCTGGTGGGCGCTCAAGACGCTGCACGAGAAGGGACTCCTGTACCTGGGGCACAAGATCCTCCCGTACTGCGCGCGCTGCGGCACCGCGCTCAGTTCGCACGAGGTGGCGCAGGGCTACCAGGACGTCGAGGACCCGTCGGTGTACGTGGCGCTCGATCTCGTGCCGTCCACCGGCGGGTCGCTCCCCGCCGCCGCGACGGGGGTGAAGCGCCGCCGCGTCGTCGTCTGGACGACGACGCCCTGGACGCTCGTGTCGAACGTGGCGCTCGCGGTGAACCCCGGGCTCGCCTACGTCGAGCTGCGCAAGAAGAACGTGGAGGACTGGACGATCATCCTGGCCGAGGCGCGTGCGGCCGGCGTGCTCGGCGCGGACTTCGCCGACCGCTGGGACGTCGTCGCGCGATTCACGGGTGAGGCGCTCGCCGGCCACCGGTACCGCCGGCCCCTCGACTGGCTCGAGTACCCGGCCGAGGGTGCGCGCGAGGTGATCGTCGCCGAGGAGTTCGTCTCGGCCGAGGACGGGTCGGGGGTGGTGCACCTCGCGCCGGCGTTCGGCGCGGACGACTACGCCGCAGGGCAGCGCCATGGCCTGGCGTTCGCGAACCCCGTGGATGCGCGCGGGCGCTTCCCCGAGGGGATGCCCCTCGTGGGTGGACAGTTCGTCAAGGACGCGGACGCCGCGATCGTCGAGGAGCTGGAGCGCCGCGACCAGCTCTGGAAGGCGCAGCGCGCCGTGCACAGCTATCCCCACTGCTGGCGCTGCGGGACGCCGCTCCTCTACTACGCGCGCTCGAGCTGGTTCGTGCGCACCACCGCGTACCGCGACGAGATGCTCGCGCGGAACGCGGCCGTGGACTGGAACCCCGCCGAGATGGGATCCGGCCGGTTCGGTGGATGGCTGGAGAACAACATCGACTGGGCGGTCTCGCGCGACCGGTACTGGGGCACGCCCCTCCCGGTCTGGGTGAACGACGCGGACCCGGACGAGGTCGAGGTGATCGGATCGTTCGCCGAGCTCGCGCAGCGCGCGGGGCGAGAACTGCCGGCCGACTTCGACCCGCACAAGCCCTTCGTGGACGCGTACACCTGGCCGGCGCGCAGCGGCACGGGCACGATGCGTCCGGTGGGGAGCGTGATCGACGCCTGGTTCGACTCGGGGGCGATGCCGTTCGCGCAGTGGGGGTTCCCGCACCGGCCCGGAAGCGCGGAGCTCGTGGCGCGGCACTTCCCGGCGGACTTCATCGCCGAGGGCGTGGACCAGACGCGCGGGTGGTTCTACTCGCTCCTCGCGATCGCGGCGGGGCTCGGGGACGCGCTGCCGAACAACGGGAGCGGCGCCGGTCGCGCGGCGCCCTATCGCGCCGTGGTCGTGAACGACCTGGTGCTGGACGCCGCCGGGCAGAAGATGTCCAAGTCCAAGGGGAACACCGTCGCGCCGCGCGAGGTGCTGGAGCGGCATGGCGCGGACGCCGTGCGGCTCTTCCTCGTGTCGAGCTCGCAGGTCTGGCTCCCGCGCCGGTTCGACGAGGCGGTGATCCGCGAGTCCGCGGGGCGCTTCCTCGTGACGCTGCGCAACGTGTACAGCGGGATCTTCGCGCAGTACGCCAACTTCGGGTGGGCCCCCTCGGCCGCCGATCCCGCGGTCGCGGAGCGTCCCGTGCTCGACCGCTGGATCCTCTCGCGGCTCGGCAGCGTGGAGGCGGAGGTGGACGCGCTCCTCGAGCGTTTCGACGCCACCGCGGCCGCGCGGCTGCTCATGGAGTTCGTCGGCGAGGACCTGGCCAACTGGTACGTGCGGCTCTCGCGCTCCCGGTTCTACGAGGTGGAGGGCGCGGACCACCGCGCGGCGTTCGCGACGCTGCACGAGGTGCTCGTGGTGACGAGCCGGCTCCTCGCGCCCTTCGCCCCCTTCATCGCGGATTGGCTGCACCGCGAGCTCACGGGCGCGTCCGTGCACCTGGCGGAGTTCCGGCGCCCCGGCGTGGCGCGCCCTGACGCGGCGCTGGAGTCGGCGATGGCCGCGGCGCGCACGCTCGCGACGCTCGGGCGAGCGGCGCGCGAGCAGGCCGGCATCAAGGTGCGGCAGCCGCTTGGCGCCCTCACCTGCGTGGCCCCCGCGCTCGACCCGGCCTGGCACGGCACGATCGCCCCGCTCGTCGCCACGGAGCTGAACGTCAAGGCGGTGCATTTCGCCGACTCGGCGGCCGACTGGGTGCGCCTCGAGGGGAAGCCGAACTTCCCCGTGCTCGGCAAGGTGCTCGGGCCGGCGATGAAGGCGGCCAAGCCGGTCGTGGAGGCGCTCTCGCAGGCGGAACTCCGCACGGTCGAGCAGGGTGGCACGGTGACCGTGCAGGTGCCCGGCCATGGCGCGCTGGAGCTGGATGCCTCGCGGGTGGCGATCACGGCGCGGGCGGCCACCTCGCTGGTGGTGCAGCAGGGCGAGGGGATGTCCGTGGCGCTCGACCCCACGGTGAGTGACGCATTGCGCGCCGAGGGGATGGCGCGCGAGGTGGTGAGCCGCGTGCAGCGCCTGCGGAAGGAGGCAGGGCTCGCGGTGAGTGACCGGATCCGGCTCGCGATCGTGGCGCCGCCGGCCGTGCTGGACCCGCTCCGACCCCACGGCGCGTGGATCGCTGGTGAAGTCCTGGCTCGGGAGTGCGTCCTCTCGGAGGCACTGCCCGCATCCCCCACGTGGCTGGCCGTCGCCGATGTCGACCTGGACGGCCCCACGGCACGCATCGCCCTTTCCAAGGACAGTTGACGATGGCGAACTCGACCCCCGGTGGCGACAAGAAGTTCAAGCCGCTCCCGAAGAAGCAGATCGCGTACTTCGAGAAGCGGCTCCTCGAGGAACGGCGGCGTGTCCTCAAGGAGCTGGGCCACTACGACGAGACCTTCGGCAACACGCCGCAGGGCGCGGACGGTGACCTGAGCGCGTACTCGTTCCACATGGCGGACCAGGGCACGGACGCGATGGAGCGGGAGAAGGCGTTCCTCTTCGCGTCGAAGGAGGGGCGGTTCCTCTGGCACGTGGACCAGGCGCTCCGCCGGCTCTACCGGCACCCGGAGGAGTTCGGGATGTGCCACCAGTGCAAGGGCGAGATCCACTTCGACCGGCTCGATGCGCTCCCGCACGCCCGCTACTGCATCGAGTGCAAGCAGCGCGAGGAAGATGGGAAGAAGTGAGTCGGGGCCGGGGGGCGTGATGTCGCCGCGGCGGTTCCTCGGCGTGGTGCTGGCGATCGTGACCGCGGACGCGATCACGAAGTGGTTCGCCGTGCGCCACCTCACGCCGGCGTACGTGCCGCACGACGTCCTCGGCGAGTCGGTGCGCCTGACGCTCGTGTACAACCCGGGCGCCGCGTTCGGGCTGCACCTCGGCCCCTGGTCGCGGTGGATCTTCACCGCGCTCACGGTGATCGCGCTGGTGCTCATGTGGCGCCTCTACAAGACCTCCGAGCCCGGGGCGCGCTGGCGCGTGGCGGCGCTCGCGCTCGTGAGCGGCGGGGCGATCGGCAACCTGGTCGACCGGCTGCGTTCCTCCCGGGGTGTGGTTGACTTCGTCGACATCGGGGTGGGGGACTGGCGCTGGCCGACGTTCAACGTGGCCGACGTGGCGGTGAGCACGGGAGCGCTCCTGCTCGCCGTGGTGCTCTGGCACGAGGAGGAGGTGCGGGTCAAGCGCGAGCGCGCCTCGACGGGATGAGCGTCCCGCCGCCCGAGCCGCTGGCGCCGGGCACGTACACCTTCCGCGCGGATGCGGCGGTGGCCGGGGAGCGGCTCGACCTCGCCGTGGCGCGGCTCACCGCGCTCTCCCGAACCCAGGCCGCCACGCTGATCGCCACGGGGCGCGTGCAGGTGGACGGGCGCGCCGAGCGCGCGAGCTGGCGGGTGGAGGCGGGGGCGACGATCGCCGTCGAGATCCCCGAGCCACCGGGGCGGGAGGTGCTCCCCGAGCGGATCCCCATCCGGGTCGTCTACGAGGATGAGGAACTCGTGGCGGTGGACAAGCCGGCCGGGATGGTGGTGCATCCGGCCCCGGGGAACTGGTCGGGGACGCTGGTGAACGCGCTGATGGGTCGGGGGCAGGGACTCGCGCCGGGGACGGCGCCCGAGCGGGCGGGGCTCGTGCACCGCCTCGACAAGGAGACCTCCGGCCTCCTGCTCGTCGCCAAGACCGATCGGGCGCACCGGACGCTCAGCGCCGCGCTCGCCGCGCGCCGGATCACGCGACGCTACGCCTGCCTCGCGTGGGGCCACCTGGAGGCGGACCGGCTCACCGTGGACCGCCCGCTCGGCCGCGCCGCGAACGACCGGACCCGCATGGCCGTGCGCGCCGACGGGCGCCCGGCGCGGACGGACTTCCAGCGCCTCGCGCGCTTCGACTCGGCCGACCTCCTGCGCGCCCGGCTGCACACCGGGCGCACGCACCAGATCCGCGTGCACCTGAGCGCGATCGGGCATCCGGTGGTCGGGGACGACACTTATGGGGGAGGGGGCGGCCGACGGCTGGTCGGCCTGCCGCCGAATCGGCATTTCCTTCATGCGGCCTGGCTCGTCTTTAAACACCCGGTGTCGGGGACGGACATGGATCTTCGTTCCCCGTTGCCGGCCGAGCTCAGGCACTCGCTGGCCACCGTGGCCGGAGAGCCGACGTGGTTTGCCCACCCCGATCCGCTGGAGTACCTTGGCTTCTATAGAGCCGACGACTGAATCGGTCGCGCCGCGCTACCTGTTGGTGGAGGTCGGCGGGCAGCGGTTCGCGTGGGAGTTGGCGCAGGTCAGGGAGATCCTCCCGGCGCGGAACGTGACGCGGCTGCCGGGTTCCCCGGCATGGGTGCTCGGGTTGCTGAACCTGCGCGGCGCCGTGCTCACCGTGACGGACCTCGGCGTCCGGTTCGGCCTGCCGAGCGAGGGGATCGGGACGGTCGTGGTGATCGAGTCCGACGGTCGGGCGCTCGGGGTCCGCGTGGATGCGGTGCTCTCGGTGGCGACCGCCGAGCAGGCGCCGCTGGAGCCGGTGGACGGGGCGCGTGCGGCGGACGGACTGGTGATGGGGATGGTCCGGATGGCGGCGGGGCCCGCGGCGCTGGTCGATGCGGGCGCGCTCTGCCGGTCGGTGCTGGCGACGGTGTGACGGAACGAGACCTACTTCCAGGACGGGGGAACGCGTGGCTCCGACGGTACTGATCTGTGATGACGCCATCTTCATGCGCACGATGGTCGGCGACATCCTGCAACAGGCAGGGTTCGAGATCGTGGGCGAGGCGGAGACCGGCACCCAGGCGGTCGAGCGCTACAAGGCGCTGCGCCCCGACCTGGTGACGATGGACATCGTGATGCCGGACATGGGAGGCATCGACGCCGTCCGGGAGATCACGAAGTTCGACCCCAACGCCCGCGTGCTGATGTGCAGCGCGATGGGGCAGCAGTCGCTGGTGGTCGAGGCCATCCAGGCGGGGGCGAAGGACTTCGTGGTGAAGCCGTTCCAGCCCAGCCGGGTGCTGGAGGCGGTGCAGCGGGTCCTCGGCTAGACGGCGGCGCGCCGTCGCCCGCCGGCCACCCGAACCCCCCTCCGCGTGGACCCGTCCCGCTACGCCGACCTCTTTCGCACCGAGAGCCGCGACCAGCTCTCGGCGATCAACGCCGCCCTGCTCGCGCTCGAGCAGGGCGAGACGTCGCGCGAGCCGGTGGATGCGATCTTCCGCGGCGTGCACACGATCAAGGGGATGAGCGCGACGATGGGCTACGCCGCCGTCGCCGAGTTCTCGCACGAGCTCGAGTCGCTGCTGGACAAGGTGCGCTCGGGGGACCAGGGACTCACCCCCGACCTGATGGATGCGCTCTTCGCGGCGGCGGACGCGCTCGAGGCGGGTGTCGACGCCGCCAGCGAGTCTGCGGCGCTCACCCCCGCGATGCGCCGCGCGCTCGAGCGGCTGCACGACGTGGCGGGGGGGCGTTCGACGGCCGAGTTCCGGGTGATGCGCCCGTCGGATGCCGCGACGAGCGCGGCGGAGCTGGCCGCGGCCGCCGCGGTGGCGCTCCAGGCGGCGCTCGAGGGGCCGGGCACGCATGTGCAGGTGGTGCAGTCCGCCGCGGCGCTCCTCCCCGGTGTGCGCGCGTTCATGGCGGTGCAGCGCCTGCGCGAGCTCGGCGAGGTGCACGCCGTCTCGCCGACCGTGGAGCAGCTGCAGGCGTCGACGACCCCGCAGATCTTCCGCGTGCGGCTCGAGACCTCGGCCGGCGACGCGGAGATCGAGCGTGCCGTGCGCAGCGCCGGCGACGTCGAGAGCGTCTCGATCGAGCGACGCGAGCCGCGTCCGGTGCCGGAGGGTGCCGCGGGTGTCGCGGGCGCCGCGGGCACCGGGGTCGTCGAGGATCGCCGGACCACCGCCGGCCGGCGTGCGACCGACGTGCCCCGCGCGGTGGACGAGTTCGGCCAGCCCGTGGAGCGGCGCGAGGCCCCGCGGGCGCGGCACGTGCGGATCGAGCTCTCGCGTCTGGATGCGCTGCTCAACCTGATCGGCGAGCTCGTGATCGTGCGCGGACGGCTGCAGCGGGAGACCCGGGGGGTGCCGCTGCCGGCGCTCCACGAGGCCGTCGCCGACGCGGCACGGCTGATCGGCGACCTGCAGACGGAGATCATGACGAGCCGGCTCGTCCCGGTGGGGCAGGTGTTCGACCGCTTCCCGCGGCTCGTGCGCGACACGGCGCGCGCGCTCGGCAAGGACGTGCTCTTCTCGATCGAGGGGAAGGAGATCGAGCTCGACCGGTCCGTGCTGGACGAGATCGGCGAACCGGTGGTCCACTGCCTGCGCAACGCGGTGGACCACGGGCTCGAGCTCCCCGAGGTGCGGGAGGCGGCGGGGAAGCCGCGCGCGGGGCGACTGATCCTCGCGGCCCAGCGCGACCGCGCGGCCGTGGTGATCAGCGTGCGGGACGACGGGCGCGGGATCGACCGCGACCGCGTGCTCAAGCGCGCCCTCGCGCTCGGCATGGTGCCGCCGGGCACCGTGGTGCTCGACGACGACGCCATGCTGCGCTGCATCTCGCACCCCGGGTTCTCCACCGCGGAGTCCGTCACCGGGGTGTCGGGGCGCGGCGTGGGGATCGACGCGGTGCAGGCGCGCACGCGTGCGCTCGGCGGCACCTTCGAGGTGAGCACGGTGCCGGGGGAGGGCACCACGGTCACCATCCGGCTCCCGGTGACGCTCGCGATCGTGCGCGCACTGCTCGCCCGGGTGGGGAACGAGCACTACGCGCTCCCGCTGGCCCACGTGCGGGAGACGATGGCGCACGGGCCCGCGGAGATCCGGCAGGTGCAGGGGCGGGACGTGCTGGTGCTGCGCGACGAGGTGCTGCCGATGCTGCGGCTGCGGGACGTGGTGCAGCTCCCGGAGGCCGCGGCGGCCCTGGCGGAGGAGATCGTGGTGATCGAGCGCGGCGACCGCCGCGCCGGTCTGGTGGTCGATGAGCTCACGGGACAGGAGGATATCGTGGTCAAGTCGTTCGACGCGGTGCGGGATGGCGCGACGCTCTTCAGCGGGGCGACCATCCTGGCGGACGGCGCGCCGGCACTCATCGTGGACGTGGGGAGCCTCCTGTGAGCGACGCCATGTATCCACCCGACGACCTGCGCTCGCTCAACGCCGCGCAGCTGGACGCCCTGCGCGAGGTGGCCAACATCGGCGCCGGTCACGCCGCCACGGCGCTCTCGCAGATGACGGAGCAGCAGATCATGATCTCGGTGCCCGAGCTCACGATCGCGGCCCTGGACGCGGTGCCGAACCAGATCTCGGCGCCCGAGGAACCCGTGGCCGCCGTGCTCATGCGCATGGAGGGGGACCTCACGGGCCTCACGCTGCTCGTCTTCCCGCAGCCGATCGCGATGCGCGTGGCGTCGCTCATGATGCGGCGGCCCGTCACGGCGATGGGGGCGATCGAGGAGTCGGCGATCAAGGAGGCCGGCAACATCCTGAGCGCGGCCTACCTCAACGCGCTCGCCGACTTCATGCAGATGACGCTCCTCCCGTCGCCGCCGAGCCTGGCGATCGACATGAGCGACGCGATCTTCACGTCCACCTACGTGGCGAGCTCGCAGGGGGCCGCCTACGTGGTGTGCGTCGAGAGCGAGTTCCACCTGCAGGAGGCGTCCGAGCGCCTGCGCGGGTTCTTCCTCCTCCTCCCCGACCCGCCGAGCCTCCGGGCCATCCTGAAGGCCGTCAACGTCGCGTGACCGACCCGACCGCCACCCGGATCTCGGAGCGGGACCGCGAGGTCCTGCGGGGCTTCGCGCGTCGCATCGACCCGTCGGACGCGGGGGCGCACAACAACCTCGGGGTCCTCTACTTCAACAAGGGGCTCTACCAGGAGGCGGTGGCCGCCTTCACGCAGGCGCTCGAGCTCGACCCGAAGATGCAGGTGGCGCAGCGCAACCTCGAGGTGGCCTACTTCAACACGGGGTACTACGACCTCCGCGTCTCCGAGCTGCGCGACCGCCTCCGCGTGCGCCCGGACGACCGGGACGCGCGCTGGGAGCTCGGGCGCGCCTTCGCGCTGCTGGGCCAGCACGAGGACGCGATCCCGGAGTTCCGCGCGATCCTCGCCCTCCGGCCGCGCGACGTCGCGGCCCGCATCCAGCTCGGCCTCTCCGAGAAGGCCAGCGGGCGGCTGGGCGACGCGCTGCAGTGGTTCCGCGAGGCGCTCCTGCTCGACCCCGAGAGCTCGCTCCTCCACTTCTACCTGGGCGAGGTGCTCTACAACCAGGGCGCCTTCGACGAGGCGCTCACCTCCCTCCGGCGGTCGATCCAGTACAGCCCCGAGAACCCGGACGCGCACTTCCTGCTCTCGTTCGTGCTCGGCGACATGGGTCAGCACGAGGAGGCGCAGGAGGCGTCGAAGCGGGCGGTGCGCCTCAACCCGTCGCTCTCGCGCGCGCAGGCCAACCTCTCGCTCGACCAGTACGACCCGCGCAAGTACGAGGCGCTCCTCCCGGGCCGCCAGTCGCGGCGCTCGCAGGCGCAGATGGCGATCGCGGAGGGGGAGCCGCTCGCGAACTACACGCTCGGGCTGGCGTACCGGAAGCAGGGGTTCGTCGCCGAGGCGATGCGCGCCTACCAGATCGCCCTGGAGAAGGGGGAGGACCGGGCGCTGGTGGTGCAGGCGATGGCGGAGCTGCACCTCATCCAGAAGGAGCCGCTGCCGGCGATCGAGCTGTACGAGTCGCTGATCGCGGAGCAGGAGGAGAGTCCCAAGCTCTGGAACGAACGGGGCGTGGCGCTGCACCAGGCGGGGCGGCACCAGGAGGCCGCCGAGAGCTACGTGCGCGCGCTCGAGGTCGACGCCGGGTACGCGCTGGCGCGGAACAACCTGGGCGTGGCGCTCTTCCACGGCGGCGCGCCCGACGACGCGGTGGACGCGTTCCGCGATGCGCTGCGCTCCGACCCGCACCTGGTGAAGGCGCGGCTCAACCTCGCGCTCCTCCTCACCCGCGGCCGGCGCTTCCAGCTCGCCCTCGAGGCGTACCGCCAGGCGCTCGAGTCGGCGCCCGAGCAGGCGGTGGCGTGGAACGGCATCGGGATGGTGCTCGCGGAGCTGCGCAAGTTCGAGGAGGCGCGCACGGCGTTCGCGCGCGCCATCCAGGCCAAGCCCGAGTACGCGGAGGCCCACTACAACCTGAGCTTCACCCTCTCGAACCTCGGCGACTTCGACGGGGCACTGCGTGAGACCAAGCTCGCGCTCGAGCTCGACCCGTACTACGTGGGGCAGAAGTTCGCGCTCGCGATCGACCTCGAGTTCGAGGATCCCGACCTCTCGGTGGTGCCCGAGCTCGGCGGGGAGCACCGGATGACGACGGACGTGGACACGTTCACGTTCGATCCCACCCTCCTCGACTCGCTCTTCACCGAGCTCGCGCCCGTGGACGAGGCGGCGGCCGAGCCGCTCGAGAGCGACCCCTACCGACTGGCGCTCGACTATCTCTCGAAGGGGCTCACCGACCGCGCGATGGCGGAGACGCGGCGCGTGCTCGCGCGCGGCGGCGACGCCGCCACCGGGAACATCCTGCTGGGCGAGGCGCTCGGCCGGCAGGGGGCCTGGGGGGACGCGCTGGAGCGGTTCGAGGCGGCGCGCGAGCGGGAGGCGGACCACCCGGACGCGCTCCGCGGCCAGACGCAGAGTCTGCTGATGCTCGGGCGCGGCGCGGAAGCGGGCGTGGTGGCCGAGGAGCTGATCGCCTGCTCGCCGGACGACCCGGATGCGCTCCTGCTGGTCGCCACCGCGCGCTTCGAGTGCGGCGACCCGGACGGCGCGCTGCGCGCGCTCGACCACGCGCGGCGCGTCTCGCCCGAGCGGGCGGACGTGCTGCGCGGCATCGGCAACATCACGCGCGCGCTGGGGAACGTCGACGCGGCGGTCGCGGCCTACCGGCACGCCCTGACGCTCGACGCCGACTTCGCGGCCGTCCGCTTCGACCTCGCCAAGCTCCTCACCCAGCGCGGGGAGTTCGACGAGGCGGAGCGCGAGCTCCGCGCGGCGCTCGAGTCGGTGCCCACGTACGCGGACGCGACCCTCGCGCTCGCCGGCGTCCTGCGCAGCACCCGGCGGACGCGCGAGGCGCTCACGATGCTGATCGAGTTCCTCGAGCGCGACCCCTACCACTTCGACGCGCTGATCGCGCTCGGCGAGCTCCTGCACGAGGTCGGACGCACGCAGGATGCGGCGGTGGCGTTCCAGCGCGTGCTGCGCTTCGACGAGACGCACGTGGGCGCGATCTTCTTCCAGGGCGTGGTGCTCGCGGCGCAGGAGCGCTTCCGCGAGGCGCTGGCCTGCTGGCGGCGCGTGGCGCTGCTCGAGCCGCAGAGCGAGTACGCGCGCCGGGCGTTCCGCGAGTCGCGCAAGGCGCAGCACCGGCTCGAGGGGACCGAGCCCGACAGTGCCGAGGGGCGGGAGGGCTGATGGCGATCGAGGGCCCACTCCGCGAACTCGGCATCCACGACGTCTTCCAGCTCCTTGACCTGAGCCGGAAGACGGGGACGCTGCGCGTCTTCTCCGAGCTCCGCGACAACGCCGGCACGGTGCTCTTCGAGAACGGGAAGATCATCAGCGCCGCCATCCGGTCCAACCC
Organism: Gemmatimonadaceae bacterium; assembly: GCA_011525845.1. Classification (GTDB taxonomy): domain Bacteria; phylum Gemmatimonadota; class Gemmatimonadetes; order Gemmatimonadales; family Gemmatimonadaceae; genus Pseudogemmatithrix. The sequence goes on from WYBP01000008.1 coordinate 324,300, forward strand.
GCACCGCATCGGCGACCTCCTCGTCCGCTCCGGGCGCCTCTCCGACGTCGACATGGCGCGCGCGCAGCGCGAGCAGGCGCAGGGGGACACGCGCCGGCTCGGGGAGATCCTCGTCGCGCTCGGCCTCGTGACGACGAAGGAGATCGAGCGGCAGATGCGGCTGCAGATCGAGGCCGTGGTCTTCGAGCTGATGTCCTGGCGGGAGGGGTTCTTCCGCTTCGAGGAGGGGCTGGACGAGGAGGAACTGCCCGATGCGGGCGTCCCCATCTCGACCGAGTCGCTGCTGATGGAGGGGGCGCGCCGGATCGACGAGTGGTCACGGATCGCCGACCGCGTGCCGAACCTCTCGGTGATCCCCTATCTCACCCCTCCGGACGAGGACCACCCGCCGATGCTCGACCTCCTGCCGCAGGAGTGGCAGGTGCTGGCGCTCATCGACGGCGAGCGCGACCTGCGCGAGATGTCGGCGACGCTCGCGATGAGCGAGTTCGACGTCGCGCGCATCGTGTACGGCATGGTGACCACCGGGGTGATCCGGCTGCGGCAGCCGGAGCGCGCCTCGCGCGTGGCCCCCCTGCCGCGCGACCCGCTCCCGGCCGAGCGGCTGACGCCGATCGACCAGACGGCGGAGCCGGTGCGGCGGGGCGCCGCCGCCTTCCGCCGCGGAGACCTGCGCGAGGGGATCGCGGTGTGGAGCGCCTTCGTCGCGGCGGCGCCGGGCTACCCGGGGCATGCCGCCATCGCGCAGGGCGTCGACGCGGCGACCATCCTCTGGGACGTGCTCGAGCGGGAGGCCCCCGATGTCGGCTGACGACATCCGCGCCCTCAGCGAGCAGCTCGCGGCGGACCCGCACAGCCTCGCCTTCCTCCCCCTCGCGGAGGCGCTGCTGAGCCGGGGCGACCTGGAGCACGCGGCCCGCGTCGCGCAGCGCGGGGCGGTGCGTCACGCCGGGCGCACCGAGGCGCACGACCTCGTGGCGCGGATCGCGCTCGCCCGGGGGGACGAGGCACGCGCCGAGAGCGCGTGGGAGTCGGTGCTGGCGCTCGAACCGCGCTTCGGCACGGCGCACCGCGGCCTCGGGCTCGTGCGCTACCGGCAGGGCCGGCTGGATGAGGCGCTCTTCCACCTCACCCAGGCCGCCGCCGACGATCCCGCGGACGACGTGGTCCGGAGCGCGCTCGAGGCGGTGCGGGGCGTGGTCGAGGCGCGCGATGCCAAGGCGCCTTCCCCCCGGAAGTCGGCGATCGTGCCCGCGGACGTCGCGGGGGAGTCGGCCGCCGCGCTCTTCGATCCCATCCTCGAGGACTCGCGCCAGGTGGCGCTCCTGCTCGATGCGGAGGGCCTGATCGCGGCCGGGGAGTACCGCACCGCGGACGGCCGGGACCTCGGACCCGAGATCGGGGCGCACCTCACCGGGGTGAGCGACGAGGCCGACCGCGCGATGCGGCACTTCGGCTTCGGGGCCTGGACGCGGCTCGTCATCGAGACCGAGGCGGCGACGGTGGCGATGGCACCGGTGGAGGACGCGATGGCGCTCGTCGCCGCACCCGCGGACGTGCCGCTCGGCTTCGCCCGCCGGACGCTGGAGCGCTGCCTCGGCGTCGCCCGCACCTGGCTCGGGAGCGCCCGATGAGCGCCTACTCGCCGCTCATCGCTTCGGTCACGCGGCACCGCGGCGTCTCCGCGTGCCTCCTCGTCTCCGAGGAGGATGGCATCGTCGTCGAGGGGACGGCGCAGATCGGCGTGAGCACCGCGGCCTTCGCCGCGCTCACCGCGTCGCTCTACCGCAAGTCGGCGCGCGCCTCGGAGGCCGCGGGGTTCGGCACCGTGGCGTTCTTCGAGCTCGAGGCCGAACGGGGGCGCGTGCTGGCGGCGGGGCGGAACGGGCTGCTGATGGTCGCCGTGGCCGAGCCCCGGGTGAACGTGGGGCTGCTGCGGGTGGAACTGCTCCGTGCCGCGGAGTCGTTCTGATGCGCCGCTCCCTCGCGCTCGGCTGGGCGGACGCGCCCCTCAAGCAGTTCGTGGACGACGCACGGCTCCAGCTCGCGGTGCTGATGCACACGAGTGGCCAGGTGCTCGCGCAGGTGGGCTTCCGGCGGTCACTCGACGTCCAGACCGCGTGCGCGCTCTCGGCCGCGATCAACGCCTCGGCGGAGCAGCTGGGACTCCTGGTGGACGGCACGCCCTTCCGCGGACTGCACTACGCCGGGACCACGCGCCAGCTCTGGCTGGGCCAGGTCGGGTCCCGGGAGGACCCGTTCGTGCTGCTCGCGGTCTTCGACGGCGAGAGTTCATTGGGTATCGTTCAGCTGTACCTGGAGGAGCTGCGCACCGCGCTCGGTGCGGCGTTGCCGGAGGCCGTGCTCGAGGAGGAGCCGCCGGCGCTCGCCGAGGATTTCGAGCGCGAGCTGAACCGCAACCTCGCCTCCCTCTTCGGGAGGGCGTGACCGTGCAGCCCTCCTGTCCTCGTCACCTGACCCCGCCGTGAGCCTCGTCAACTACGCGACGCGCGAGATCACCTGCAAGATCGTCTACTACGGCCCCGGGCGGTCGGGGAAGACGACCAACCTGCACTACATCTACGGGCAGGTCCCGAACGACCGGAAGGGGCAGATGGTCTCGCTCGCGACCCAGACGGACCGCACGCTCTTCTTCGACTTCCTGCCGATCGACCTGGGCACGATCTCGGGCTTCACCACCCGCTTCCAGCTGTACACGGTGCCGGGCCAGGTCTACTACCAGACCACGCGCAAGCTCGTGCTGCAGGGGGCCGACGGCGTCGTCTTCGTCGCCGACAGCCAGGCGCGGCAGCTCGCGGAGAACATCGAGTCGATGCAGGACCTGCACGCAAACCTCGCCGAGCAGGGCGTGGACGCGCGCACCCTGCCGCTGGTGATGCAGTACAACAAGCAGGACCTGCCGCCCGAGATCATCACCCCGGTGGCGGAGCTGGACGAGGCGCTGAACTTCCGCGGCGTCCCGTCGTTCCCGGCGGACGCGCTGCATGGCCCGGGCGTCTTCGAGACGCTGCGCGGGATCTCCGAGCTCGTGCTGCGGCGGCTGAGCACCGGTCAGGGCGCGGGCTGAGATGCGGCTCGACCCGCGCCTGACCTTCGAGCGCCTCGTCGTGGGCTCGGCCAACCGGCTCGCGGCGGCCGCCGCGCGCGCGGTGGCCGAGGCGCCCGGCACCACCTACAACCCGCTCTTCATCTACGGCGGGTCCGGGCTCGGCAAGACGCACCTGCTCACCGCGGTGGGCCACCGGCTCCAGGAGCTCCAGCCGGCCGCCGAGGTGTTCGCGCTCACGCTCGACGAGTTCTCCGAGCAGTGGCACGCCGCGGTCTCGGCGGGCGAGACGCACGCGTTCGGCCGGCGCCTGGGGCGCGTGGACCTCCTGCTCCTCGACGACCTCCAGTTCCTCACGGGCCGGCGCGAGATGCAGGCGGAGCTGCTGCGTCTCTTCACCGCCATGCAGGAGGAGGGGCGCCAGATCGTCTGCACCAGCGACCGGCCGCCGAGCGAGATCGCGGACGTGGACGAGCGGCTGATCCAGCGGCTGTCGGGCGGACTCGTCGTGGACGTGAGTGTGCCGGAGTTCGAGGCGCGCGTGGCGATCCTCCGGGCCGCCTGCGCCGAGCGCGGGGTCTCCGTGCCGGACCGTGCGCTCGACACGCTCGCCCAGCGGGGCGTGAACTCCGTGCGCGAGCTGCAGGGGGCCCTCAACCAGTGGCTCGCGCGCGAGACCCTCGGCAGCCCCTCCGCACGGCACACGCCCTTCTCGACCCCGGTCATCGCGCCGCGCTCCTCGAGCGAGTTCCTCAGCTTCCTCGACGACGTCACGAGCGTGGTGCAGTCGCACGTCGAGTCCTGGCAGGTCCGGCTCCGCGAGGTGATCGCGTACTGGCAGGGCGAGGGGTACCGCACCGCCGTGCTCGAACGGGCGCTCGCCCTGCCGAAGGACCCCGACGTCAACGCCCTCGTGGAGATGTTCGCGAACGCGGTCGAGCACCTGCGCGACCTCGAGGCGAAGGCGACGGCCATCGATGCGGAGCTCGGCGGGCACGAGCTCTTCCGCGACCCGGAGCGCCTGGCGCAGGCCGAGGACCTGGTGGAGGAGGCGCTGGCCGGCGAGCGGCCGCCCGGCGGCCCGAACCCGTCGTTCACGCGCGCGGAGTTCGAGGTCGGCGCCGCCAACCAGCTCGCGGTCCACGCCGCCGACGCCGTGATCGCCACCCCGGCCACGCGCTACAACCCCCTCGTCATCACCGGGAGCAGCGGGGTGGGGAAGACCCACCTGCTGCACGCGATCGGGAACGCGATCGCCGAGGCGTCGCACGGGGAGTCGCGCGTGGCGTGCGTGCATGCCCAGGTGCTGGTGGACGAGCTGATCGCCGCGATCCAGGACGGGAGCGTGGAGCGCTGGCGGAACCGCTATCGCGCGGCCGACGTCCTGCTGGTGGACGACATCCAGTTCCTGGCCGGGAAGGAGCGCACGCAGGACGAGTTCTTCCTCGTCTTCAACGCGCTCACGGAGGCGGGGAAGCAGATCGTGCTCGCGAGCGACCGCGGGGTGTCGGAGATCCCGGAGCTCGCGTCGCGCCTGCGCTCGCGCTTCGAGGGCGGACTCACCGTCGAGATCCTCCCCCCGGACCGTCCGCTGCGCGAGCAGCTGGTCGCGCGGTTCCTCACGGCCCTCGGGCGCCCCGCCACGCCCGAGCTCCTCGACGTGGTGTGCGATCCCACCGTGCAGAGCGTGCGCGAGCTGATCGGCGTGGTGAACCGGCTGGCGCAGGCGTCCGAGTCGCGGGGCGTGGACCTCGATGCCGCGCTCGCGCGGGAGGAGCTCGGCCTCGGGGCCGACGCCTCCGCCACGATGGCCCCCGCCGCGGCCGCGCTCGCCGCCGGGGACCGCACCTTCCTCGACCGCGAGCGCGTGGTCTGGGACTGGCCGGACATCGGCGGGCGCCTGATCGAGGAGATGCGCTGATGGCGATCCGCGGCTCCCTCAAGGAGGCCTCGCTCCCCGACGTGCTGCAGCTCCTCGCGATGGGGAAGAAGAGCGGCTGCCTCTCGGTCACGCACCGGAACAACTTCGGGTCGATCTTCTTCGACTCGGGGAAGATCTGCTACGCCTCGATCGTGAACCGGCGCGACCGGCTCGGGGACATCCTCGTGAAGAGCGGGCTCCTCACGCAGGCGCACCTCGACGAGGTGGTCGGCATGCAGGCCAAGGCGCGCGGCCAGCGCCTCGGCGAGCTGCTCGTGGAGAAGCAGATGATCACGCGCGAGAACCTGCACGCGCAGATCCGGATCCAGATCGAGGAGGCCGTCTACTTCCTGTTCACCTGGGCCGAGGGGACCTTCAACTTCGAGTCGGACATCCGGCCGGAGGAGCAGGACTTCCTGGTCTCGATCAACCCCGAGTCGCTCCTCCTCGAGGGCGCGCGGCGGGTGGACGAGTGGAGCCTGATCGAGAAGAAGGTGCCCTCGTTCGACCTCGTGTTCGAGCTCGACCGGCGGCGCCTGGTGGAGAGCGACGCGCACCTGACGAGCGAGCAGAAGGCCCTCGTGCCGCTGATCGACGGGCGCCGGGACGTCGCCACGATCGTCGACGACTCCGGGTTGGTGGAGTTCGAGGTGGGGAAGGCGCTCTACGGCCTCGCCACGGCGGGGTTCCTGCACCGCGTGGGGAAGTCGAAGCCGCAGGAGGCCAACACCGCGGACGTGCGGGTGGAGGAGCACCGCAACCTCGGCCTCGCGTTCTACAAGACCGGGATGCTCGACGAGGCGCTGCGCGAGTTCCGGCGCGTCGTGGAGCTCCGCCCGGATGACCTCGGGGCGCGCTTCCACCTCGGGCTCTCGCACCTGCGGCTCGGGAAGTGGAGTGACGCCCTCTCCGACTTCGAGACCGCGTCGCGCCAGCGGGGCGCCAAGGCCGCCGTCTTCCTCAACCTCGCGCTCGCGCAGGAGCGGCTCGGCCGGCTGGACGACGCGCAGGCCTCGCTGCAGGAGGCGCTGATCCGCGGCGGCGAGGGGGAGCCGCGCGTCCACCTCTCGCTCGGCATCCTGCACCTGCGCCAGGGGCTCTTCGCCGACGCGGACAGCCGGCTCCGCCACGCCCGTCCGCTCTATGGCGACAAGGCGCCCGCGGCGGTCTGGTTCCACTGGGCCGGCCTGGCCGCCGCCCTCGCGGGACACCTCCCGAATGCGATCGCGGTGCTCCGCGAGGGCGTCAAGGCGCATCCGCATGCGGCGGCGCTGCACAACAACCTCGCCGTCGCCCTCGCGCTGGACGGCCAGGGCGACGACGCGCTGCACGCGATCGACCTGGGGATCACCGCGGACCCGGGGATGGCGCAGCTGCATCGCAACCGCGGCGACCTCCTCCTCGAGGCCGGGCGGCACGAGCAGGCGCTCGACGAGTACCGGCGCGCGGTGAAGCAGCACGAGACCCTCGGCCCCGAGGTGTGGGCGCGCATCGGCTCGCTCCTCTCGTCCCAGGGCGACATCCTCGAGGCCGAACGCGCCTGGGAACGGGCGCTCGTGCTCGACCCTTCGCATCGCGAGGCCCGGCACCGGCTCTCGACCTCGCGCGGGGATCGGTGAGCACCGACCCCACCGACGACGCGGGCTTCCGGGCGTTGACCGCGAAGATCGCCGCGGAGCGCGGCTTCGGGTGCGCGAACTACAAGGACGGATGCCTCCGGCGGCGCATCGCCGTGCGCATGCGCGCGCGCGGCACCCCCGACTTCGGGACGTACCAGTCGCTCCTCGACCGGGACCCGGCGGAGTACGAGCTGCTCCTGGACGCGCTCACGATCAACGTGACGAAGCTCTATCGCGACGCGGAGGTCTGGGGGGAGGTCGCGCGCGTGGTGGTGCCGGCCCTCTGGTCGCTGCCGGAGCCGCGCCTCGACATCTGGAGTGCGGGGTGTGCCTCCGGCGAGGAGCTCTACACGCTGGCGGCCCTCGTGCACCAGCACGCGGAGCGCACGGCCACGCTCCCGCGCCTCCGCTCCGTGCGCATCCGCGGGAGCGACATCGACCGCGCCTCGCTCGACGCGGCGCGCCGGGGTGCGTACGCCACCGACGCGTTCACCGAGATGCCGGTGGACCTCCGCGTCCGGTACTTCTCGCCCACGGACCCGCACCTGGCCGCGCCCGAGCTCCGGGCGCTCGTGGACGTGGAGCGGCGCGACCTGCTCGGCGAGCCGGCGCCCGAGGGCGGGTGGCACCTCATCTGCTGCCGGAACGTGATCATCTACTTCGACCGTCGCAGCCAGGAGCCGCTGCTGCGCCGGTTCCATGACGCGCTCGTGCCGGGCGGCTTCCTCGTGCTCGGCAAGGTCGAGACGCTGATGGGCCCCTCGCGCGCCCTCTTCGAGGCGGTCGACGCGCGCAACCGGATCTTCCGCCGGCCGGTGGCACGATGACGGACCAGCACGTGCGCATCGCCCACCACGCCGTGGCGCGCGGGAGCGGCCGGCTCGTCACCATCGGGCTGGGCTCGTGCGTGGCGATCGCGCTGCATGATGCGCGCTTCCGCGTGGCGGGGCTCGCGCACGTGCTCCTCCCCGACCCGAGCGTGGCGCGCGACGGGACGAATCCCGCCCGCTTCGCCGCCACGGCGGTGCCCCTCCTCCTCGCGGACATGCAGGCGATGGGGGCACGCGGCGCGATCACGGCGAAGATCGCCGGCGGCGCGGCGCTCTTCGGCGCGATGCTGGGCGCGACGGGGGGACAGATGGGCGCGCGCAACGTCGCGGCCACCCGCGCGGCGCTCGCGGCGGCGGGGATCCCCCTCCTCGCGGAGGAGGTGGGCGGGAGCGCCGGCCGCAGCGTCGCGCTCGACGTGAACTCCGGGATGCTCACGGTGCGCTCGGTGCGCGGGGGCGAGCATGTCCTCTGAGGAGCGCCGCGTGCTCGTCATCGAGGACAGCGTGCTCCTCGCCGAGGTGCTGCGCGACCTGATCGACGGTCTCGACGGGTTCCGCGTGGTCGGGACCGCCCGCGACGGCGAGGAGGGACTCCGCCTGGTGCACCAGCTGGATCCCGACATCGTGACGCTCGACATCGAGATGCCCGGCCTCGACGGGCTCGCGGTGCTCGGCTACATCATGAGCGAGGCGCCGCGTCCCGTGGTGATGGTGAGCGCCGCCACCACGCGCGGCTCGGTGGACCTCACGATCCGCGCGCTCGAGCTCGGCGCGGCGGAGTTCGTGCGGAAGCCCGTCGGCACCTCGCGGGAGGCCTGGGCGGGGAGCGTGCGGCGGATCGACGAGGCGCTCCGGGCGGCGGCGCAGATGAACGTGCTGGGCGTGAGCATGCTGGCGCGGCCGCGCCTGCGGACGCCCGCGGAGCTCCCGCGCAGCTCGCGGCGCGCGACCGCGGCGGTCGCCATCGCGAGCTCCACCGGCGGACCGCGGGCGCTCGCCGAGATCATCCCCGGCTTCGGTCCCGACCTCGACGCCGCGCTCCTCGTGGTGCAGCACATGCCCCCGGGATTCACGGCCGGCCTCGCCCGCCGGCTGGACCAGCTCGCCTCGATCCCGGTGCACGAGGCGGTGCATGGCGAGGCGATCGAGTCGGGACGCGTCTACCTCGCCCCCGGCGGGAACCACATGACGGTGACCGCCACGCCGGCGGGACGCGCGATCGCGTTGTCGGATGGGCCGGCGGTGCACGGCGTGCGTCCGGCGGCGGACCCCTTGTTCCGCTCCGTCTCCGAGCATTTCGGCGCGCGCGCGGTCGGCGTCGTCCTCACGGGGATGGGGCGCGACGGCTCCGCCGGGCTGCAGGCCATCCGCCGCGCCGGGGGCGGGGCCGTGGTCCAGGACCGGGCGACCTCGGTGATCTATGGGATGCCGCAGCAGGCGCTGCGAGAGGCGGGAGCGGACCACGAGGCCCCGCTCGGCGGGGTCGCCGCGTCGGTGACGGCGCTCCTGCGCACGCGCACCGGGGTGCCCGCATGAGCCGCGGCGCCACGGAAGCGACGCCCCTCGTCGGCCCCGCGTCCGCGCGCCGCGTGGCGGGCGACCAGCACCGCGTGCTGCTGGCGCGCGTGGCGGGCGAACGATTCGCCTTCCCGCTGGCGGAGCTGCAGGAGGCGGTGGACGCACCCGAGATCATCGCGGTGCCGCTCGCCGCGGCCGGGTTGGCCGGCCAGTGCGCGCACCGGGGGCGCCTGCTCCCGGTCTTCGACGCCGGCGTGCTCCTCGGCGTCCCGCGCCGGGGAGGAGCCGGCGCCCTGCTGGTGCTCGACGGGACCGGGGGGCCGTTCGGGCTCCTGCTCGACGACGTGGAGGACATGGTGGCGGCGCCCCGGCGCGCCTGGCGCGCGCTGCCCGCGGCCGAGGGGCGCGTGGGGTCGGTGCTACGCGCCCTCCTCGCGCTCGAGGATGGGATCGCGGCGCTCGTGGACGTGGGCGTCCTGCGCGCCACGGTCGCCGACCGACTCAGGACGGAGGCACGATGACGACGGGCACGGCCGACAAGCGACAGCTGGTGACGTTCGAGGCGGCGGGGGAGCTCTTCGCCGCCGACATCTTCGCCGTGGAGCGGGTGCTGCGCTACACGCCCCCGCGCCTCCTGCCGAACGCGGCGCCCTGGCTGCGCGGCGTGATCGCGCACGGCGCGGAGACCATCCCGGTGGTCGACCTCCGCGAGCGGCTGGGGCTGCCGGCGGCGGCGTCGACGGAGGATGCGCGCATCCTGGTGATGCTCGTCGGCGAGGTGCGGGTCGGCGTCATCGTGGACGCGGTGCTCTCGGTGCGCACCGTGCCGGCGACCGCGCTGGAGGCGCCCCCCGCGATCTATCGCGGGCTCGCGCGTGAATACCTGGAGGGGATCGTGCGGCAGGACGAGGCGATCTTCGTCGTGCTCGCCGCCGGACACCTCCTCACCACAACGGAGCGGATCGAGATGGAACGGATGCTGGCGACGGAGGGGCGCGATGCCTGACGAGACACTGGAGGCGTACCGCGCACGCTACCGGGCGATCGAGGGTCGCCTGGAGGCGGGGCTCGCGGACGCCGATCGCGCCAAGGTGAAGGCCGACATCGTCGGGCTCTTCAAGGCCGTGGAGGCGCAGATCGCCGAGCTCACCACGTTCAAGGACGAGATCAGGACGCTCGTCGACAAGTGGAAGGCGCAGCAGGCCGCCGAGGGGAGCTCCGCGCCCGAGTTCTCCGGGGAGCGGCCCGTGGTGCACGCCGACCACATCGGGGCGAGCACCTTCATCGAGAAGGGGTGGAGCCGGCTCTCGCTCGGCGACCACGAGGGCGCGGAGCAGGCGCTGCTCAAGGCGATCGAGCTCTCCCCGGGGGACCCGCAGAGCGAGGCGCTCCTCGGCTGGGCGCAGATGCTGCAGGCCAAGTACGACGACGCGCTGATGAACTTCCAGAAGGTGCTCATCCGCGAGCCCACCAACGCACTCGCCCGCATCAATGTGGGGTACATCTGCCTGAAGAAGCGGATCTTCGGCGAGGCGATCGAGCACCTGTCGAAGGCGATCCGCCTCGACAACGACCGGAAGGCCACCCTGTACGCCCACTTCTACCTCGGGCTGGTGTACCTCGAGCGGGAGATGTACGAGGACGCGCAGACCTTCTTCCAGAAGACGCTCGCGCTCGGACCGAACCTGATCGAGGCCCACTTCGAGCTCGGGCGCGCGCACTGGTTCAACGGGGAGACGGAGGAGGCCAAGCGCGCGTGGGCGGCGGGGTTCGCCGCCAACAAGTTCAACCCCTGGGGGAAGCGGTGCGCGGAGACGCTCAAGCTGGTGGAGGGGGGAGGGGAGCCGCCGCGCACGCTCTGATCCGCCGCGTCGTCCTGCTGGGGGCGGTGCTGGCCGGGCTCCTCGCGCCCGGGATGCCGGTGCTGGAGGCGCAGGAACTCGCGCCGCCCGGCGCCACGCGCTTCGCCGGCGGGCGCTTCACCGTCTACGCGTACGCCGCCGAGGAGCGACTCGCGCGCACGCTGCTCGAGGCGGCGCTCGCGCGGGACACCTTCCCGGGACTGCCCCGCCCGAAGGCCGCGGTGACGCTCCTGCTGGCGCCGGACGAGCGGCGCTTCCGCGAGTGGATCGGAGTCGGCGCCCCCGAGTGGGGCGCCGCGATCGCGTACCCATTCGACCAGCGCATCGTGATGCAGGGGCGCGACGCGGGCGCGGTCGCCGGGGATCCCGTGGTGACCCTCCGGCACGAACTCGCCCACCTCGCGCTGCACGAGGCGCTCGGCGCGGGGGTGCCCCGCTGGTTCGACGAGGGATACGCGTCGTACGCCGCGGGGGAATGGGGCCGGCAGGAGGTGATCGCGACGAGCGTGGGGCTCGTCTGGCGGGGACTGCCCACGCTCGCCGGTCTCGACTCCGGCTTCTATCAGGGGGCCGAGCGGGCGCAGCGCTCGTATGCGCTCGCGCACCACGCCGTGGCGACGCTCGCCTCGATCGACCGGGAGCGCGGGCTCGTGCTCTTCTTCGAGTACTGGCGCACCCAGGGGTCGTTCTCGCGCGCGCTCCGGAGCGCGTACGGGATGACGGAGTCCGACTTCGAGAAGGAGTGGCGCGGGCGGGTGCGCCGGCAGTACGGCGCGCTCGCGCTCGCGGCCGACCTGACGGTGCTCTCCCTGGTCCTCGTGCTGCTGCTCGGGCCGCTCTGGTGGCAGCGGCGGAAGCGGCAGCTGGCACGGCTGGAGCGACTGCGCCAGGCGGACGCCGCGCAGGAGGCGCGCGAGCGGGAGAGCGCGCTCGCCGCGCTGCTTGGCGAGGTGGTGGACGATCCCGCGGACGGGCCGGACGGAGGCCGCATTAAGGGTTCGTGAAGGCGCCGCGGATTTGGTTGACACGTCCACGGGCCGGACCTAAACTCCACCCTCTATGACATCATCGGAGAGCGTGCGCGGCTCGCTGGCCTCCCGGCCCTCGTTGTGGTGGGGGTTGGCCATCGCCGCGCTGGTGATCGGCTACGCGGACCTCTGGCGGGGCGGGATGACGGTGGCCCCGATCCTGCTGGTGGCCGGGTACTGTGTCCTGATCCCCATCGCGATCCTGAAGTAGGCATCGGCAGCAGACGGCTCGGCCGGCGGAGGGTTCCGCAGTCCGGACGGGGCGAATAGCTCAGCTGGTTAGAGCACCTGCCTTACACGCAGGGTGTCGGGGGTTCGAATCCCTCTTCGCCCATCCCCGCACTCGGGCAGGGAACCGTTCGAGTGGTATCCGGGGTACGATAGTCAACGACTTGGAGGAGATGACCGTGAAGGCTCGGCTCGATGCCCGCTCCCTTGCCACGTTCGCCCTTGCGGCGGCCGTCTTCGGCGCCTCCCCCGCCGGCGCCCAGCCTGCGCGGCAGGGGCCCGGCCCCAATACGCCGAAGATGCTGGTCCAGGTCTTCCGCTCCGCGGACAAGGTCGCCGGCCCCGAGGCCGCCGACGCGCTGCGCGACCGCCTCGCGCGCGCCTTCCCGCCCCGCGCCCTCCACATCATCGGCCGCGAGGACCTGATCCAGTTCCTCCAGCAGTCGGGGTACAACCCGAACGAGCAGCTCGGCCGGAGCGACGAGGCGCAGCTCGCGAAGATCATGCGCGCCGACGACTACATCCGCGGCCAGGTGACCAAGGTCGGGGACGTCTACCGCGTGGACGCGTGGCTGGTGCTGACCCGCGACAACTCCCTCTCGCAGCCGCTGCCTCCCTCCGAGGGCAACCGCCCGGACCGCGCGGTCTCGGACCTCGTGCGCTCCATCCAGGACGCGCGCAAGCAGCTCGACAACGAGAAGAAGTGCATCGACCTCGCCCGCAGCGAGAAGTACGCCGAGGCGGTGAAGGCGGCGGACGAGGGGATCGCCGACTATCCGAACGCGACGCTCGTGCGCTACTGCAAGCTGAACGTGCTCGTGCGCCAGAAGGCGTCGCAGGAGCAGCTGCTGGCGATGGCCAATGAGATCCTCGCGATCGACCCGAACTCCAAGAACGCGCTCGCGATCGCGGCGGACGCGCAGAAGGCGGCGGGGAACATCGAGGAAGCCAACACGCTGATGGTGCGCCTCCTCGCCACCGACCCGACCAACGCGAACCTCGCGACCCAGGTCGTGGACGGGCTCGCGGCGAGCCGGAACTACACGGTGGCGAAGGAGATCGTGGTGAAGGCCGTGGCCGAGAACCCGGGGGACGTGGGGCTCGTCTCGCTCCAGTTCAAGATCCTCGCGGCGTCCGGCGACTACAAGCCGGCGATCGCCACGGGCGAGGAGATGGTCCAGATGGACACCTCGCTCGCCGACATCGGCTTCTTCCAGCGCCTCTCCGCGCTCTACGCGGCGGACAGCCAGCCGCAGAAGGCGGCCGAGGCGATGGCCCGCGGCACGCGCAAGTTCCCGAATGACGCGGGGAGCTGGCAGATCTATGCCCAGACGCTGAAGAACGCGGGCCAGACGCAGCAGTCCATCGCGGCGGCCAAGCGGGCGCTGGCGATCGACCCCAAGATCGCGAACGGCTGGACGCAGATCGCCGTCGCATACAATGAACTCGACCAGCCGGACAGCGCGCTCGTCGCGCTCCGCGAGGCCTCGGCCGCCGGCGACGACAAGAACACCGTGGGGAGCTTCGCGCTCAGCATCGGCAACCGGTTCTACCGGGCGGCCGTGGCCGAGGACCCGAAGAAGCCCGCGTCGTTCGAGCGTGCGCTCCCCTACCTGCACTTCGCCGACAGCACCATCGTCGACGCGGACGCGAAGGGGAACGCGAAGTTCCTCATCGGCGTGTCGTCCTACTACATCGCGTCGAGCATCGCGCAGGGGCTCCAGGCGAGCAAGAACTGCGACGAGGCGAAGATGGCGCAGGCCGCCGCCACGAACTCGATGATCTACACCCAGGCCGGCGGCAAGACCGCGCCGGACGCTGCGGGCCAGATCCTCGGGGCGATCGGGCAGCTCTCACCGTACCTCGACGGTGCCGTCAAGACGCTCTGCAAGGCGACGCCGTAGTCTCCGCTCCACCGGCAGCACCCGACACCCGCCGTCGCCCACGCGACGGCGGGTGTCGGCGTTCAGGGGGCTTCCATGTCATCTTTCGAGGGATGAGCGAGCTCTCGACCTCCCGGTACGACACCGCCTGGCACGCGCCGGTGCTCGTCGACGCCGTCTGCGACGCGCTGGCGGGATGCCGGCGCGTGCTCGACGGCACGCTCGGAGGGGGTGGGCACGCGGCGGCGCTCCTCGAACGCGGCGCGCATGTCACGGGCGTGGACCGCGACCCCACCGCGCTCGCCGAGGCGCGCGAACGGCTGGCGGATGCGGTGCGCGCGGGGCGCTTCGTCGCGGTGGAGGGGAACCACGACGCGATCGACGGGATCCCCGCGCTCGCCGGCCAGCGATTCGACGGCATCCTCCTCGACCTCGGCGTCTCGTCGCGCCAGATCGACGACGACGCGCGCGGCTTCTCCTTCCGCCCCGGCGTGCCGCTGGACATGCGCATGTCCCCCGCCGGCGAGGACGCCGCGGCGCTGCTCAACCACGCGGATGCCGCGACGCTCGAACACGTCTTCAAGGCGTTCGGTGACGAGCCCAAGGCCCGCCGGCTCGCGCGCGAGGTGCTGCACCGGAGGGAGCGCGCACGCTTCGCGGTGAGCGACGACCTGGTGGGCGCCATCCGCGCCGTGCTGGGCCCCCGCAGCGGCCCGGCGGATTTCGCGCGCCTCTTCCAGGCGGTCCGCATCGCGGTGAACGCCGAGCTCGACGGGCTCGCCGCCGGGCTCGTGACGCTCCGCGAGCGACTGGACCCGGGGGGCGTGTTCGCCGTGATCGCGTACCACTCGGGCGAGGACCGGCTGGTGAAGCACGCGTTCCGCGAGTGGAGCACCGCGTGCACCTGCCCGCCGCGCCACCCCTTCTGCACCTGCGGCGGCGTGGCGCTCGGCACGCTCGTGACGCGAAAGCCGGTCACCGCGTCGGAGGCCGAGATCGCGGCGAACCCGCGCTCGCGGAGCGCACACCTGCGCGTCTGGCGGAAGGCGGCAACGGAGCAGGGGGCGTAAGTGCGCGGACGATCGGTCGTGTTCCTGGGACTCCTCGGTTTCTTCCTGGTGGCCACAGGCGTCATATGGAGGCGGAGCACCGGGCAGGCGCAATCGCGCGAGCTCGGCGAGCTCCGGCAGCGCCGGGCCGCGCTCGAGGCACAGCAGGCCGCCCTGGAAGGGGCGATCCGTGACGCATCGAGCCGGGCCCGGTTGGGTCGGATCGCCGAGGAGCGCCTCGGGATGCGCATCCCGCCCGACAGTCTCGTCATCCGCCTGCCACGCTCCACCCGGGATACCGCCACACCGTGATCCGTCTCAGCCGCGTCGGCGTCGTCCACGGCGCCTTCGTCGTCTTCGCCGTCTCCCTGCTCGGCCGTGCCGCCTGGGTCCAGCTCGGGCAGACCGAGCAGTGGCGCACGCGGGCGCGCGGCCAGCAGACGGTGACGCGCGAGCTCCCGGCGGCCCGCGGCGCGATCCTGGACGCCGAGGGCGTGGTGCTGGTGGAGAGCCGCGCGCTGGTGCGGCTCGATGTCGCGCCCACGGAGGTGAAGTCGTCCGCGGCGCTGGCGAAGGGGCTGCGCCGCATCGGCGTGCCGGAGGAGTTCGTGCGCCGTGCCACCGACCGTGGCCGCAAGTGGGTCGAGCTCCCGGGGCGGTTCCTCTCGACGGACGTCGAGGACCTGATGGCGATGCGCGGTGTGCACCCGCGTCCCGTGGTGGAGCGCGTGCCGCCGGCGACCGACGGCCTGCGCCGGCTCCTCGGCACCGTGGACGGGGACGGCGACGCCGTGGGGGGCGTCGAGGCGTCGCTCGACGACGTGCTGCGCGGCACGGCCGGGCGGTCCGTGCTCGTGCGCGCCGGCCGCGGCGCCCGGGTGAACTCGCCCGAGGAGTCGTTCGAGGCGCCGACCCCCGGGCGCACCGCGGTGCTCACGCTGCACCAGGGGCTCCAGGACATCGCCGAGCGCGCGCTCGCCGACGCGATCGCGGAGATGAACGCCCGCGGCGGTGACATCGTCGTGCTCGACCCGCACACGGGGGAGATCCGGGCGCTCGCGAGCCGGCGCGCACGCGCCGACGCGTCCGGCGCGACGGCGCTCACCGAGCCCTACGAGCCGGGCTCCACGCTCAAGCCCTTCATCGCCGCGGCCCTGCTGGAGCGCGGCCGTGCGCGGTTGTCCGACACGGTGGAGACGCACAACGGCACCTTCAGGCTGAATGGCCGCGTCATCACGGACATCCACCGGGCGCGCGCCATGAGCTTCGCCGAGGTGGTGCGCTTCTCGTCCAACATCGGGATGGCCCAGCTCGCCGAGCGGCTCACGCCACGCGAGCAGTACGAGGCGCTGCGGGACGCCGGGTTCGGGATGACCACGGGCGTGCCGTACCCGAGCGAGTCGCAGGGACGCCTCCGCCCGCCGCGCGAGTGGTCACGGCAGTCGCCGGCCTCGCTCGCCATGGGGTATGAGATCGCGGTGACGCCGCTGCAGCTCGCGATGGCCTATGGCGCCATCGCGAACGGCGGCGAGCTGCTGGAGCCCGTGCTCGTGAAGGAGATCCGCACGCCGGAAGGCGAGGTGGAGTTCCGGGCCGGCCGGCGCGTGGTGCGTCGGATCATGACCCAGGAGACGGCGCGCACGATGCTCGGCTTGCTGCGCGACGTGGTGGTGTCGGGGACGGCGACCTCGGCCGAGCTGGCCTCCTATGAGGTGGCCGGCAAGTCGGGCACGGCGCGCCGGGTGAGGACCGACGGCAGCGGGTATGAGGAGGGGGCATACACGGCGAGCTTCGTGGGGCTCTTCCCCGCGGAGTCGCCCGAGCTGGTGATCCTGGTGAAACTCGACGATCCGGACGGGGCCTACTACGGCGGGCGCACCGCGGCGCCGGTGACCAAGGCGGTGCTCACCGCCGTGATCGCCGCGCGCGATGCGGCGCTCGATCCACGTCGACTGGCCGGGCCGCAGGTGCGCCCCGCCGAGGGCGCACGCGCGGCCGAGGTCGCGAGCGCTGCCTCGGCGATCGAGGACGTGGAAGGGGTGGAGGAGGTCCAGTCCGCCGGCACGCCCTTCGTGATCGAGCTCGGGACGGAGCTGCCGGAGCCGAAGCGTGTGCGGAGCGCGCGCGCCGTGCCCGACGTGCGTGGGCTGCCCACGCGGCGCGCGGTCCGCGAGCTGCACCGGGCGGGATTCCGTGTCTCCGTCGTGCGCGCCTCCGAGGCGCCGCTCACGAGCCCGAGCGCGGGCACCATGCTCCCGGCGGGCACGATGGTCCGGCTCGCGGCGCGTCAGTGACGCCGGACCAGGGAGGCACCGGGCGCGCGGCGGCGCACGCGGCGGGAGTCCCCCTCGCGCGGATCCGTGATGCGCTGGCGCGCTCGGGGCAGCTGGTCGAGGAGCGGGGTGCGACCGTCGACGTCGTCACCGGCATCACGGACGACAGCCGGCAGGTGGCCCCCGGCCGCTGCTTCATCGCGGTGCGCGGCACCGCGGGTGATGGCCACGCATACCTCGCGGACGTCGAGCGCGCCGGGGCGTCCTGCGCCATCGTCGAGGACGCCGGCGCGACCACGCTCCCCGCGCTCGTGGTGCGGGAAGGCCGCGTCGCGGCCGCGATCGCCGCCGCGGCCTTCTACGACGAGCCGGCGCGCGCGCTCCACGTGGTCGGCGTCACCGGCACCAATGGCAAGACGACGACGGTGGGGATCCTCCGCCACCTCCTCGACGCCGAGGGCGCGCGCGCGGCGAGCATCGGCACGCTCGGCGTGCTCGTCGGCAGTGTGGGGGAACCGCTCCCGGGCGGCGCGGGGCTCACGACGCCGGGGCCCGTGGAGCTGCAGCGAACGCTGCGCGCGCTCGTGGACGCCGGGGTGCGCTCGGTCGCGATGGAGGTCTCGTCGCACGCCCTCCACCAGCAGCGGGTGCTCGGGGTCGCGTTCGCCGCGGCCGTCTTCACGAACCTCACCCGCGACCACCTCGACTACCACGGCACGATGGACGCGTACCTCGCCGCCAAGGCGCGGCTGGTGGGGCTGCTCGCCCCCGGCGCCACGGCGGTGGTGAACGCGGACGACGTCGCGTGGACGCGCCTCCCGGCGGCGCCGCGCACGCTCCGCTTCGGACTCACCGCGGGCGCCGACGTGCGCGCCAGCGACGTGCGGTACTCGCCACGGGGAAGCGCCGGCACGCTCCACACGGCGACGGAGGCCGTGCCCTTCCGGCTCCCGCTGATCGGCGACTTCAACGTGGCGAACGCCCTCGGCGCCGCGGCGGCCGCGATCGCGCTCGGCGAGGCGCCGGCCACCGTGGCCGCCCGCCTCGCCACGCTGCCGCAGGTGCCGGGGCGCCTCGAGATGCTGCGCGAGCACCCGACCGTGATCCGCGACTACGCCCACACCCCGGATGCGCTGGAGCGCGCGCTCGTCGCGCTCCGGCCCTTCACGGCGGGGCGCCTGATCGCGCTCTTCGGCTGCGGCGGCGACCGCGACCGCGGGAAGCGCCCGCTCATGGCGATCGCCGCGCGCGACCACGCCGACCGGCTCGTGGTGACCAGCGACAACCCCCGCACCGAGGACCCGGAGCGCATCATCGACGAGATCGTGGCGCCGCTCGCGCCGGGGAGCTTCGACCGGATCGAGGACCGCCGCGCCGCCATCGCGCACGCGATCGCCCTCGCCGATCCGGCGCGCGACGTGGTGCTCCTGGCGGGGAAGGGCCACGAGACCTACCAGATCCGGGGGCGGGAGACCTTCCCGTTCGACGAGAAGGTGATCGTGCAGGAACTCGCCGCCGCGGGGGCCCCGTGATCCAGGAGCGCACCTTCTGGTCGTTGCGCCGGATCGCGCAGGCGCTGGGCGGGGGCCCGCGCGATGCGCGCGCCATCACGGGGGTCACCACCGACACGCGGGCGATGGGATCGGGCGCGTGCTTCGTCGCGCTGCGCGGGGAGCGGTACGACGCGCACGACTTCCTCGCGGACGCCGTGCAGGCCGGTGCGGCGGCGCTGGTGGTCTCCGACGCGCGGCGCGCGGCGTCGCTCGGCGTGCCCGTGTTCGAGGTGCCGGATACCCTCGTCGCGCTCGGGGCGCTCGCGCGCTACCGGCGCCTGGCGTGGGGCCATCCCGTGATCGCCGTCGGCGGCTCCAACGGGAAGACGAGCACCAAGGAGCTCCTGCGCGCCGCCCTCGGGAGCCGGTTCGAGGTGCACGCCACGACCGGCAACCTGAACAACCGGATCGGGGTGCCGCTCACCCTCCTCGCGCTCGAGGACGCCGCGGAGGTGGCCGTGGTCGAGTGCGGCACCAACGAGCCGGGGGAGATCGCCGCGCTGCGGGAGATCGTGCGCCCCGACGTGTCGCTCGTCACCACCGTGCAGGAGGAACACCTCGAGGGGCTCGGGAGCCTCGCGGGCGTGATGGCCGAGGAGATGGCACTCTGCGACGGGGTGCCGGTGGCGGTGGTGCCGGGGGCGGATGGCGCGATGGTGGCCGAGGCGACGCGCCGCGCGGGGCGCGTGATCGCGGCGACGCTGGGCGCGCACGACCTGCATGCCGACGGCCGGGGATGGCTGGAGCACGACGGCGTGCGCGTCGAGGTCCCGCTGCGCGGGCGGCACAACCTGCAGAACGCCGCGCTGGCGCTGGCCGTGGCGCGGGAGTTCGGCGTGGCCGCCGCGGACGCCGCGCGCGGGATCGCTGCGATGCCGGCCCCGCCGATGCGCTCCGCCGTGCAGCCGCTCGGGGCGGCGCTCCTGCTGAACGACGCCTACAACTCCAATCCCGGCTCGGCACGCGCCGCGCTCGCCCTGTTGCGCGACGTCGGCGGCGGGCGTCAACGCGTTGCGGTGCTCGGCACGATGCGCGAACTCGGCGCGCACGCGGAGCGGGCCCACCGCGAGCTCGCGCAGGCGGCGCTCGACGGGGGGCACGACCTCGTGTGCGGGATCGGCGAGTTCGCCGCGGCGCTCCGGGCGGCCGCGCCGGGTGATTCACGCGTGATCACCGCCGGTGACGTCGACGACCTCTGGCCGCTCCTCGCGCCCCGCCTCGATGCGAACGCGGCCATCCTCCTCAAGGCTTCGCGCGGCGTGAAGCTGGAACGCCTCGTGCCGCTCCTCACCACCTGGGCCAAGGGCTGATGCTGTACGAGTTCCTGCTCCCCCTCACCTCGTACGTGAGCGGGTTCAACATCTTCCGCTACATCTCGTTCCGGGCGGCGGGCGCGGCCATCACGGCGCTCCTCGTCTGCTTCGTGGTGGGGCCGTGGATGCTGCGCTGGCTGCAGGGGCTCGCCATCCACCAGGTGGTGCGCCAGGGCACGCCGGACTCGCACGCGGGGAAGGGGACCACGCCCACGATGGGCGGGCTGATCATCCTCGCGGCGGTGGCGATCTCGACGCTGCTCTGGATGCGGTTCGACAGCCGCTACGTCTGGCTCGCCCTCGCGGTGACGGTGCTCATGGGGGGCATCGGGTTCCTGGACGACTACCTGAAGCTCAAGCAGAAGCGGGAGGGGAGGCACAACGAGGGACTGGTCGAGCGCTACAAGCTCATCGGCCAGGTCACCATCGGCCTCGGTCTCGGGCTGATCCTCTGGCAGTATCCGCTCAACAACCTCCCGGGCGCGTCCACCACGCTGCCGTTCTACAAGTACACGCTGATGATCCCGGCCATCCCGCTGCTCTACCTCCCCTTCGTCGCGTTCGTGATGACGGGGACGAGCAACGCGGTGAACCTCACGGACGGGCTCGACGGCCTCGCCGCCGGGCTGATGGCGATCGCGATGCTGACCATGGCGATGTTCGCCTACGTCATGGGACGCTTCGACGCGTCCGAGTACCTGCAGATCTTCTACCTGCGGGGCGCGGGCGAGCTCACGATCTTCTGCTCGGCCGTCTTCGGCGCGGCGATGGGCTTCCTCTGGTACAACGCACACCCGGCGCAGGTCTTCATGGGCGACACGGGATCACTCGCGCTGGGCGGAGCGCTCGGCGCGGTGGCGATCCTGCTCAAGAGCGAGTTCCTGGTGCTGATCGTCGGCGGCGTGTTCGTGACCGAGACGCTCTCCGTGATCGTGCAGCGCACCGTGTTCAAGGTGCGCAAGCGGCGGCACGGGGTGGAGTACGCGAAGGCCCACCGGGTCTTCCTCCGCGCGCCGATCCACCACCACTTCGAGCTGAAGGGGTGGCCGGAGACGCGCGTGGTGGTGCGCTTCTGGATCCTCGGCGTGCTCTGCGCCTTCCTCGCGCTCTCGACGCTCAAGATCCGGTGACCACGCCAGCACCGCTCACGGCCCTCTCGGCCCGCGGCGAGGTCGCGGTCATCGGGCTCGGGCGGAGCGGCGGGGCGGCGGCGCGCCTCCTCGCGCGCGTGGGGGTCCCGGTCTACGCGAGCGATGCCGGCAGCGGCGCGGCGGCGATGGAGGCCGCGGCGGCGCTCACCGCCGAGGGCATCGCCGCCGAGGCGGGCCGGCACGACCTCGAACGGATCCGCCGTGCGCGCACGGTCGTCGTGAGTCCGGGTGTCCCGCCGTCCGCGCCCGCCCTCGAGGCCGCGCGGGCCGGTGGCGCGCTGGTCCTCAGCGAGATCGAGGTCGCACTGCGCGCGCTCCCCGGCGTGCCCTACGTGGGCATCACCGGCACGAACGGCAAGACGACGGTCACCGCGCTCATCGCGCACCTCCTCCGCGCCCTCGGCCACGAGACGGTCGAGGCGGGGAACATCGGCACGCCGCTCTCGGAGGTCGCGCTCGCGGGGCGGCGTCCGGCCTGGGTGGTGGTGGAGCTCTCGTCGTTCCAGCTCCACGACACGCCCTCCGTGGCGCCGCAGGTCGCGGTGCTGACCAACCTCGCGCCCGACCACCTCGACCGGTACGCCACGCTCGAGGAGTACTACGGCGACAAGATGCTCCTCTTCCGGAACGCCGGACCCGCGTCGGTGCGAGTGGTGAACGGGGACGACGCCGAGGTGATGCGCCGGACGGCATCCCTGGCGGGCATCGCGCGCCGGTTCGCGCTCGCCGACAGCGACGCCGACGCGACGTACGACGCGAACCGCGAGATGCTCACGCTCGCGGGGAGCGCCCTGCTCGAGCGCACCCTCCTCCCCCTGCTCGGCGCGCACAACATCGCGAACGCGCTCGCCGCCGCGCTGGCGGTCTGGCATGCGGTGCCGGGAGACCAGACGACCGCGGGGCGGGCACGCATCGCGGCCGGCCTCCGCGGGTTCAAGGCGATCGCGCACCGGCTGGAGCCGCTCGGGGAGCGCGATGGCGTGCTCTGGGTGAACGACTCCAAGGCGACGAACATCGGCGCGGCCCGCGTGGCACTCGAGGCGATGACGCGACCGACGATCCTCCTCCTGGGGGGGCGCCACAAGGGGGAGCCGTACACCGCGCTGCTCGACGCCCTGCGGGGGCGCGCCAAGGCCGTGCTCGCGTACGGCGAGTCGGCGGAGCGCATCGCGCACGACCTCGGCGCGCACGTGGCGGTGGAGCGGCTCGGATCGTCCTTCGAGCAAGTCATCGCCCGCGCCCGTGCGCTCGCCGCGCCCGGCGACGCGGTCCTTCTCGCCCCTGCCTGTTCGAGCTACGACATGTTCCGCAACTACGAGGAGCGCGGCGCGACCTTCCGCCGCCTCGCCCTCGGCGAATGACCACCGCCTCCCTGCCACTCCCGGCGTCCACGCGCCGGGCCACGCCGCTGCCCCACGCCGCCACGCACTCCCGCGAGCGCTGGCGCATGGGGCTCGAGGCGAAGGCGATGATCATGGTGACCGCCGCCCTGCTCGCCTTCGGGCTCGCCACGCTCTACTCCGCGAGCGCCGGCGCCGCGATGGCCGAGGGGCGGCCGAGCTGGTTCTTCCTCTGGCGTCAGCTCACCGGGGTCGGCGTGGGGATCGTCGCGTTCGCGGTCGCGGCGAAGCTCGACGCCGAGCGCTGGCGGGGGTGGGCCTGGCCCCTGATGGGGCTCACGATCCTGCTGCTGCTCGTCGTCATCCTGCCCTTCACGAAGTCCATCGCCCCGCCGATCAACGGCTCCCGGCGCTTCCTGCTGGGCGGGTCGCTGCAGCCGTCCGAGCTGGGGAAGCTCGCCGTGGTGATGTGGACCGCGATGCTGATCGTGAAGAAGGGCGGGGAGGAGGGGCTCCGGCGCCTCTCGAAGGGGCTGCTCCCGTTCATGGTGATCCTCGGCGTGCTCTCGGCGCTCGTCGTGGCGGAACCCGACCTCTCGGTCGTGATCTTCTACGCGTTCGTGATGGGCGTGATGCTCTTCTCGGCGGGCGCCCGCATCGGGCACTTCGTCGTCATGGGGATCCTCGGGGCCCCGTTCCTCTGGACCTACGCGCACAAGCTGGAGTACGTGCTGCGCCGCATCCTCGGGTTCGCCGCGGGCGCGGACAGTGCGGTGCAGGTGAACCACCAGCTGCAGCAGTCGCTGATCGCCGTGGGCTCCGGCGGGCTCTTCGGCGTCGGGTTCGGGCAGGGACGGCAGCAGTTCGGCTTCCTCCCGCTCCCGTACAACGACTTCATCGGCAGCAACGTGGGCGAGGAGTGGGGGTTCGTCGGGCTCGGCGGGCTGATCCTCCTCTACACGCTCTGGGGGTGGCTCGGCTTCAGGATCGCGAAGCTGGCGCGCTCGCCCTTCCAGCAGCTCGTCGCCATCGGCCTCACCTCCACGATGCTCGTGACGGCGTTCCTGCACCTGGGCGTGGTGATCGGGCTCCTCCCGACGACGGGGCTGACGTTGCCCTTCATCTCGTACGGCCGCTCGAACATCCTGCTCTCCCTCCTGCTGACGGGGATCCTCGTGAACATCGGGAGCGCGAAGGAGCGGGTGATCGGGGAGCGCGCCACCGACCCGCTCGCGACGGGGCGGTGAGCACGGTGAACGTCCTCTTCACGGGGGGCGGCACGGGCGGGCACCTCTATCCCGCGCTCGCCATCGCGCGCGCCCTCGTCCGCGCGCGGCCGGAGGTCGCCCCCTACTTCGTCGGCGCGCAGCGCGGCATCGAACGGGAGATCCTCCCCACCACGGAGTTCCCCTTCCTGCTCCTCGACCTGCATCCGCTCTACCGTCCGCGCGTCTGGGAGAACTGGAAGACGCTGCGCGGCGCGATCAGCGGGTGGGGGGCGCTCAACCGGCTGGCGCGCACGACACCTCCCGCGCTGGTGGTCGGCACGGGCGGCTACGCATCCGGACTCACGACGTTCTGGGCGTCGCGCCGCGGGGTGCCCGTGGTGCAGCACATCGGGGATGCGACGCCCGGGATCACGGCACGCTGGACGGCGCGCTTCTCGCGCGAGGCGTACCTCGGCTATCCGGAGGCGGAACGGCACCTGCCGCGCGGGCGCGGCGTCTACCGCGACACCGGGAACCCGATCGAGCCACCCCCGGACATCCGGCCGGCCCCGGCGGCCGCGCGCGCGCGCTGGGGCTTCCCCGCGCACGCCACGGTGCTGCTCGTCTTCGGCGGCTCGCAGGGCGCGCGGGCGCTCAACCGCGCGGTGGCCGCGTGGGTGGAGCAGGGACTCCCGAAGGGGCTCTGCGTGCTCTGGTCCACCGGACGCGCGCACCACGACGGCTTCAAGCACCTCGACCGGCCCGACGTGCGCGTGCTCCCGTACATCGCCCCGATCGCCGAGGCGTACGCCACCGCCGACCTCGCCCTGGTGCGCGGCGGGATGATGGGATCCAGCGAGCTCTGCGCGTGGGGCGTGCCGACGGTGATCGTGCCGCTCCCCAGCGCCGCACAGGACCACCAGACGGCGAACGCGCGCGTGCTGGAGGCCGCGGGTGCCGCGGTGCACCTGCCGGAGCGCGACCTCTCGGTGGAGTCGCTCACGCGCGTGGTCGGCGGGCTCCTCGCGGACCGGTCCCGCCTGGCGGCGATGGCCGCGGCGGCGGCGGCGCGGGGACGCCCGCACGCGGCCGCGGAGATCGCGGCGCACATCGGGCGCCTGCTCGCCGCCCCCTGAGCGGCGCGTGTAGTCGCACGCGCCGCACGCACCGTACGCGCCCACCTAGTTTTCCCTGATGCCCCTGCTCGATCCCTCCGACCCGCGCCCGATCCACTTCCAGGGGATCGGCGGCGCCGGCATGAGTGCACTCGCCGAGCTCTGCCACCGTCGTGGCGCGCGCGTCACCGGGTGCGACCAGAATCCCGACGGCGCGGCCGACCTCCGCGCGCTCGGCATCGAGGCCGTGCGCGGGCACGATCCCGCGCACATCGAGGGGCACCGCGCGCTCGTGGTCTCGAGCGCGATCCCGAAGGACCACCCCGAGGTGCTCCGCGCCCAGGTGCTCGGGATCCCGGTGATCCGTCGCGCCGAGGCGCTCGCGGAGGCGACGGCGGGGGGCATGCTCATCGGCATCGCCGGGACCCACGGCAAGAGCACCACCACCGTGATGACGACCGAGGCGCTCGCCGCCGCGGGGAAGGCGCCCACCGGCGTGGTCGGGGCGCGCGTGGCCGCGTGGGGCGGGAACCTCTCGCGCGGCGGGTCGGACGTCTTCGTGGTGGAGGCGGACGAGTACGACCGCTCGTTCCTGGCGCTCCACCCGACCGTGGCCGTGGTGACCAACGTCGAGGCCGACCACCTCGACATCTACCGCGACCTGCAGGACATCCACGAGACCTTCGCGACCTTCGTCGGTCGCGCGCGCTACGTGGTGCTCTGCGCGGACGACCCGGGGGCGAACGCGCTCCCCTCGCCGGCGACGGCCGAGGTGATCCGGTACGGACTCACGAGCCCCGACGCGCGGCTCGTCGCGCGCGACGTGCGGCACGCGGACGGCCGCACGCGGTTCGAGGTCGCCTACGACGGCAAGGCGCTCGGGAGCGTGACGCTCGGCGTGCCCGGGCTGCACAACGTGCGGAACGCGCTCGCCGCGCTCGCCTGCGGCATCGGGCCCTGGGGGCTGACGGTGGAGCAGATGGCGCCGGGGCTCGCGGCGCTCGTCGGCGCGGAGCGGCGCTTCCAGCGGATCGGGCGCGCGGCCGGGGTCGACGTCGTGGACGACTACGCGCACCATCCCACCGAGGTCCGCGCCACGCTGGGCGCGGCGCGCGAGGCGTTCCCCGGGCGGCGGATCGTGGTGGCGTTCCAGCCCCACCTCTTCTCGCGGACGCGGGACTTCGCCACGGAGTTCGGCGAGGCGCTCGCGCTGGCTGACGTAGTCGCGCTCGCGGACATCTACCCGGCGCGGGAGCAGCCGATGCCCGGGGTGACGAGCGCGCTCGTCGCGTCCGCAGCGAAGGCGGCGGGGCGTGCGCCGGCGTGGGAGGGGCCGCGCACGGCGCTCGCCGCCGGGCTGGCGCAGCTCGTGCGGGACGGGGACGTGGTGTTCACCGTGGGCGCCGGCGACATCACGCGCACGGGGCCCGAGCTGCTCGCGCTCCTGGGGGCGCGGTGAGTCCCGGTCGCGGGAGTGGGGCGGGCGGCGCCGGTGGAGCGCCCGAGGCGACGCCCCTGCGCCGCGAGGTGCGCCGCGCGGGGCTGCTCCTCGCCGCCCTCGCACTCCTCGCCTCGCCCTGGTGGGGCCGGGCCCTCCTCCAGAGCATGGATTTCTTCCGCGTGCGTCGCGTGGAGATCGAGGGCGCGCGTTACGCCGCCCCCGACGAAATCGTTTCGCGGTTGAGGGTCGATACCACGGCGTCCGTCTGGGACGACATGTCGCCCCTCGAGGCGCGGGTGCGGGAACATCCCCAGGTGCGCGAGGTGCGCATCGGGCGGCGGCTCCCGGGAACCCTCGTCGTGCGGGTGACCGAGAACCCGCCGGTGGCGCTGGTGAGCACGGCGCGCGGGCTGGTGGTCACCGATGCGGCGGGGGATTCGTTGCCGGTGGACCCCACACGGATCGACGTGGACCTGCCGGTGCTCGCGTCGCGGGACACGCTGCTCCTCCGGCTGCTCGGGGAGCTGCGGGCGCAGGAACCGGCCCTCTTCGCTCGCGTGAGCGAGGTGCGCCGCACCCCGCGTGGCGAGGTGGTCCTCGTCTTCCCGGAACATCGCGTGCTCGCGCGTGCCGACGTGACGGCGCGGCGGCTGGGCGATGTGCGGCCGGTGGAGCTCGACCTCGCGCGTCGCGTCCTCAGGGCCGCGGAGCTTGACCTGCGTTTCCGCGATCAGGTGATCGCCCGACTCTCCCCAGCGCCTTGACCCACGCATGAACCTCGATCGACTCGTCGCCGGCCTCGACATCGGATCCGCCAAGACCACCGCGGTGATCGCGGAGGTCGTGGGCGACCTCCCCAAGCACCCGACGGTGAACATCCTCGGCGTGGGGCAGGCGCGCACCACCGGGCTCCGCCGCGGCGTGGTGGCCGACATCGACGAGACCCAGCGCTCCATCACCAAGGCGATGCAGGATGCCGAGCGGATGGCGGGGGCGCAGGTGGAGAGCGTGTACGCCGGGATCGCCGGGGAGCACGTGCAGGCGATGACCTCGACCGGGATCGCGTCCGTGACCGGGAGCGAGATCACCCGCGCCGACGTGGAGCGCGCGAACGCCGTCGCCCGGGCGCAGGCCATCCCGCAGGACCGCGAGCTGATCCACGCGATCCCGCAGGAGTACACCGTCGACAAGAACATCGGCATCCGCGACCCGATCGGGATGATCGGCACCCGCCTCGAGACGGAGATGTACCTCGTCACCATCGGCTCCTCGCCGGCGATGAACCTGCGGAAGGCCGTCGAGCGGGCGAGCTACAAGGTGAGCGAGCTGGTGCTCGAGCCGCTCGCGAGCGCGCTCTCGGTGCTCACCGACGACGAGAAGGAACTCGGGGTGGCGCTCGTGGAGATGGGCGCCGGGACCACCGACGTCGCCGTCTTCCACGAGGGGAAGATCCGCTACCTCGGCACCATCGGGTACGGCGGGCTGAACGTCACCGGCGACATCGTGCACGGGCTCGGCGTCACGCAGGCCGACGCGGAGCGGCTCAAGGAGCAGTACGGCGCCGCCTACGAGCCGATGGTGCCGCATGGCGAGAAGATCCGGCTGCCGAGCACGGGCGCGCAGGGGGACCGCGAGATCCCGCGGGAGCTGCTGGCCCACATCATCCACCAGCGCACGCAGGAGATCTTCGAGATCGTCCTGCGCCACGTGGAGGAGGCGGGGCTGATCAAGAAGCTCTCGGCCGGCGTGGTGGTCACCGGGGGCGCGGCCGCGCAGCCAGGCACCGCGGACCTCGCGAGCGACGTCTTCGGCACCGGGGCGCGCCTCGGCGTGCCGGGGGAGTTCCTGGGCGGGCTCGCCGACTCGGTGCAGTCGCCCCGCTTCTCGACCGTGACCGGGCTCGTGCAGTACGGCGCGCACCGCGTGGCGATCGGGAGCGGCGCGGGGAAGGGGAAGCGCCTCAGCGTGGGCGCGGCGACCCCGTCGATGGACCACCTGGCGGCCCGATTCAAGACCTGGCTGCAGGACTTCTGGTAGCCGCGCCGCGCGCGCGAGACGGTGGCGGGCCCGCGCTCCGATGCGCATCACAAATCTGATCGGCGGTGACCGGCGCGGTGGAAAAATGCGCTCGGTCACCGCCGTTTCGGTTTCGCCTCCCGTTCGTCTACCCAACGTGGCCACGCAGGTGATGGCCAGAGTGGTTTGGGCTATATTCCGCCACCGGACCCGCCAGACCTGACCTCACGCCTGACCGATGGAGCAGCGCCGCCGATGAGCATCTTCGAGTTCGAGGAGAACGCTTCGCAGACCGCCCGGATGAAGGTCGTGGGCGTCGGCGGGGGTGGCGGCAACGCGGTCAACCGCATGATCGAGGAGCACCTGGAGGGCGTCGAGTTCATCTCCGTGAACACCGACGCGCAGGCGCTCCTCAACTCCAAGTCCGACGTCAAGATCCAGATCGGCAAGAAGCTCACGCGGGGACTCGGCGCCGGCGCCCGACCCGAGATCGGGCGTCAGGCGATCGAGGAGAACCGCGATGAGGTCTCGCGCACGCTGAGCGGCGCCGACCTCGTCTTCGTCACCTGCGGCATGGGGGGCGGCACCGGAACCGGCGCGGCCCCGATCGTCTGCGAGCTGGCGAAGAGCGCGGGCGCGCTCACCGTCGGCATCGTGACCAAGCCCTTCCTCTTCGAGGGGCGCAAGCGGATGCGCCAGGCGGACGAGGGGATCGCCGAGATGGCGAAGCACGTGGACACGATGATCGTCGTGCCCAACGAGCGCCTGCTCGCGGTGGTCGGGAAGGGAATCCCCTTCCAGGACGCCCTCAAGAAGGCCGACGAGGTGCTCCTGCAGGCGACGGGGGGCATCTCCTCGATCATCACCAAGGCGGGCGTGGTGAACGTGGACTTCGCCGACGTGCGCACCGTGATGAAGGACGGCGGCTCGGCGATCATGGGCACCGGCATCGGCCGCGGCGACGACCGCGCGGTGGAAGCCGCCAAGATGGCGATCGAGTCCCCCCTGCTCGACAACATCACCATCGCCGGCGCGCGCGGCGTGCTGATCAACATCACGGGCGGGAACGAGATGACGCTCGGCGACATCAACACCATCGCCGAGATCGTGAAGGAGGCGGTGGGCGAGGAGAGCGAGATCATCTTCGGCGCGGTGAACGAGCCGGCGATGCAGGGCGAGGTGCGGGTGACCGTGATCGCCACCGGGTTCGAGCGGAAGGCGGGGCAGATGGGCTTCGCCCACCGTGCGAGCACGCCGGTGATCCCGATCGACCCCTCCGCCCGCACGCGCCCTGCGCCGTCGATCGGCGGCGGCAACGCCGTCCCGGCACCGCGCCCGCGGCCGAGCCAGCGCCCAGTCGAGGATCTGTCCGACATGGAGATCCCGACGTTCATCCGGAGACAGATGGATTGATGCCGCGCGTCGTGCGGCTCCTCACCGGTGCGGCGGTCGCGGCTCTCGCGATCGCCGCGCTGCGCTTGCCCGCTCCGGCGCCCGGACGTCCCGGTGACCTCCTGGAGCGGGCGCCCGACCTCAGCCGCTTCGCCGAACGCGACACGCTCGGCTTCGGGGAGACGCTCACCAAGCTCCTGATGCGGCGCGGGTTGAGTGGACGGGACGCGGCCAACGTGATCGCCGCCGCCCCGCTCGACCCCCGGCGCATCCCCGCCGGCCTCGAGGTGGAGGTCGTCGGCGACACGATCGACCGCACGCCGGACGAGGTCCGCTTCCACATGGACGTCGACCACGTGGTGCGGGTGCTCCGTGGCGACTCCGCGTGGACGGTGACCGAGGAGCGCCTCCCCTGGTCGGTGGACACGCTGATCATGCGCGGGCGGGTCACCTCGTCCCTCTATGCGGCGGTGGAGGAGGGCGCGCAGGAGCTCCTCCCGGCACGCGCACGGCAGGAACTCGCCTGGAACATCGCCGACATCTACGAATACCGGTTCGACATGTCGCGCGACCTGCAGAACGGGGACGAGGTGCGCGTGCTCTTCGAGCGGCGCCGCGCCCCGAACGGTGCCGTGCGCATCGGCACCGTGCTCGCCGCGGGGCTGCAGCGCGCCGGCAGCGAGGTGCAGGCCATCCGGATGCCCGTCGACAACGGGCGCTCGAAGTACTACGACCAGCAGGGGCGCTCGCTCGCCTCGACCTTCCTCCGCACCCCGGTCTCGTTCCGGCGCATCTCGAGCAACTTCGGCCGCCGCAAGCACCCGGTCCTCGGCACCTGGCGCCAGCACCAGGGGATGGACTACGCGGCCGACGCCGGCACCCCCGTGCGCACCATCGGCGACGGCGTGGTGATCTTCGCCGGGCAGAAGGGGGGCTACGGCAACGCGATCGAGGTCCGGCATCCCAACGGGTTCGTCACGCGCTACGGACACCTCCGGGCGTTCGCCTCGGGCGTCCGGAGCGGCTCGCGCATCACGATCGGCAGCACCATCGGGTACGTCGGGATGACCGGGCTCGCGACCGGCCCGCACCTGCACTTCGAGGTGCTGGTGAACGGCGTCCAGCGCGACCCGCGGGGCGCGCTCACGCAGAGCTCGGGTCCCCCGCTCACGGGGGCGGACCTGGCGCTCTTCGAGCGCATCCGCTCGGCGGCGGTCTTCGCGCTCGAGCAGCCAGCGGGCGTGGTGCGGCCTCCCGCCAACTGAGGACGACGCGGCTGCGTAGTACGGGCGGCCCCTTCTCCTCCTGATGCTCTCCTGGCTCCTTGCCCTCGTCGCGGGGCTCCTCCTCGCGGCCCTGGCCTATCGCGCGCGTCCCGCGCGCGAGGCGCTGCCGGTGTTCGCCCTCCGCGCCCTCTCGGGCACGGCGGCCGTGGCGCTCCTCCTGGACGCGCCCCTCGGCCCCAGCCGCCCCCTCGCCCCCTGGGTGGGGCTCGACGTCTCCGCCAGCTGGCGTGCCTCGGGGGACTCCACGGCGTGGCGCCGCGCCCTCCAGACGGTGGATTCGCTCCGGCGCTCGGGAGCGGACGCGGTGCTCCTCTTCGGTGACTCCGTCCGGGCCGACACGGCGCCTGCGCTGCCCGCCGACCGCGCCTCGCTCGTGGGGCCGCTCGTGGAGTCGGCACTCGCCGTCGGTCGCCCGCTCGTGCTCGTCACCGACGGGGCGATCGACGATCCCGAGCGACTCGCGCGCCTCCCGCGCGGATCCTCCGTGCACGTGGTCGCCTCGAGCGCACAGCCGGACGCGGCGCTGGCGGTGCTCGATGCGCCCGGCGGGGCGCTCGGCGGCGACACGATCAGCGTCCGGATCGTGGTCCGCGGCGGGAGCGCCGGCGCGAACGCCACGCGCCTCGAGGTGACCCTGGACGGCCGCGCCGTGCACGCCGCGCCGCTGCCGGCGCTCGAGCCGTTCGAGGAGCGCGAACTCCGTGTCCCCCTCGCGGTGCCGGCCGCGGACGCCACGCGCCGCCTCCGGGTGGCGCTCGACGCGGGGGACGCGGTGCCGGCGAACGACACCGCCAGCGCGGCGCTCGTGGTCTCCGGCGCGGCCGCCGCGACCTTCGTCTCCACCTCGCCCGACGCCGACGCGCGTTTCGCGCTCGCGGTGCTCCGCGGCACGCGCCGCGGCCCGGTGCAGGGGTTCTGGCGCGTGGCGCCCAACACCTGGCGCGTGGACGGCGCGATGCGGCCCACGACCGAGGCCGAGGTGCGCCGCGCCGCCGTGTCCACGCCCCTCCTCGTCCTCCACGGCGACACGGCGATCTTCGGGGCGCCTCGCGCGCTCGGCTCCGGCGCACTCGTGCTGATCGCCCCGCCGGCCCCGGGGGGCGACGACTACTACCCGTCGGCCACGGGGGACTCCCCGATCGTCGCGGCGCTCGCCGGCGTGCCGTGGGACTCGCTCCCGCCCATCGAGGTGGCCGCCACGCGCGCTCCCGGCTTCTCCGCCGTGCTGGCCCGCCGCGCCCGCCGGTTCGACGAGCGCGTGGTGGTGACGCTCACCGACGGAGCGCGACGGACGGCCCTCGTGCCCGCGACGGGGATGTGGCGCTGGCGCATGCGTGGCGGCCGCACCGCGGACGCCTTCAACGCGATGTGGGGGAGTATATTCGACTGGGTCGGGGCGGAGCCGAACGCCGGCCCGTCACCCGCAGGGCGCGGCGGCCTGGCGCGCGAATGGGTGCCGCGGCGGCCGACGGTCACCTCCGGCGACATCGGGGATGGCGTGCCGCTCGACCGGGCACCGCGCGCCCTCGGCGCCTGGTGGCTGGCCCTGGTCGCGATCGCGGCGCTCTGCGCGGAATGGCTCCTGCGACGACGGATCGGCTTGCGCTGATCCTGCCGGGCCACCGACCGTCCGTTCTCCTTCACCCGACCGATGGCCCTCCTCTCCCGACGCAAGGACGACACGCCGCGCCGCTCCCTCTGGCAGCGGATCAAGGACGTCGCGCTCACCGACGTCACGGTGCTCGCGCGCGGCGGCGTGGACGCGGGGTCGCTGGAGTCGCTCGAGCAGCTCCTCCTCGAGTCGGACTTCGGGGTGCCGGTCACCGTGCGGCTGGTGGACGCGGTGCGCCATCAGGCGTCGCGCGGGGCGGTGAAGACAGCCGAGCAGTTCCAGCGCGCGTTGCGCACCGGGATCGTCGAGGCGCTCCGGGCGGGGAACTCGGACGCGCGACTCCGGTTCGCCGCGGACGGACCCACCGTGATCCTGGTGCTCGGCGTCAACGGCGCGGGGAAGACGACCTTCATCGGCAAGCTGGCGTCACGGCTCGGAAAGGAGGGAAAGCGCGTCCTCGTCGGCGCGGGGGACACCTTCCGCGCGGGCGCGATCGACCAGTTGAAGGTCTGGGCGGAGCGCACGGGGGCCGAGTTCATCGGCGGTGCGCCGGGCGGTGACCCGGGCGCGGTGGCGTGGCAGGCGATCGATGCGGGGGTCGCGCGTGGCGTGGACGTGATCCTGATCGACACGGCGGGCCGCCTGCACACGAGTGGCGCCCTGATGGAGGAGCTCCGCAAGGTGCAGCGCGTGGTGCAGAAACGGCTCCCCGGCGCGCCGCACGAGGCCCTGCTCGTGCTCGACGGCACCGTCGGCCAGAACGCCGTCGTGCAGGCGCGCACCTTCGCCGAGGCGGTGCCGGTCACGGGGCTCGTGGTGACGAAGCTCGACGGAACGGCGCGCGGGGGCGTGGTGCTCGCGGTGCACGAGGCGATCGACGTGCCCGTGAAGTTCATCGGCGTCGGGGAGCAGGCGGCGGACCTGGTGCCCTTCGACGCGGACGCCTTCGTGCGCGAGCTGCTGGAGGGGTGACGCCGGCCGCCGGTCCGCGCCTGACGCTGGAGACCCCGGTCACCTACCTCACCGGGGTCGGCCCGCGGCGCGCCGAGCAGCTCAAGCGGCTGAACATCTTCACCGCGCGCGACCTGCTCTTCCACATCCCGCACCGGTACGAGGACGCGAGTACCGTCGCGCAGATCGCCAAGCTCCGCATCGGCGACGACGCGACGGTGATCGGGACGGTGGTCTCCAAGGGGATCCTCCCCACGCGGAAGGGACTCCGCGTCTTCCAGGCCGTCGTGCAGGATGCCTCGGGGCTCATCGAGGCGGGGTGGCCGGGGCAGCCCTGGCTCGACCGACAGATCCAGAAGGGGGACGTGCTCCTGCTGAGCGGCCCCGTGCGCTTCTACCACGGGCGCCAGCTCTCGCCGCGGGAGTTCGTGAACCTCGGCGCCGACGCCGACCCGACCATGGGCGGGCGGGTGCTCGCCGTGTACCCGGCGACGGAGGGGCTCTCGTTCAAGGTGCTGCGCGGGCTGATCGAGAAGCACCTCGACGCGCTGCTGCCGCTGGTCTCGGAGTACCTCCCCGCGGCGATGCTCGCCGAGGCGGGGGTGCCGTCGCTCCCGGAAGCGCTGCGCGCGGTGCACCGCCCGACCTCGGTGGCGGCGGCGCTCGCGGGCCGGGCACGGCTGGCGTACGAGGAGCTGCTCTTCGTGCACCTGCTGCAGCGGCGCGCCCGGGCGCTCGCCCGGGAGCGGCGCGACGGCATCCGGTTCGAGCGGAAGCGGACGCTCACCACGCGCCTCAAGAAGGCGCTCCCCTTCGCGCTCACGGGGGCACAGGTGCGCGCGGTGCGGGAGATCGTCGCGGACATGGGCACCGAGTTCCGGATGCACCGCCTGCTGCAGGGGGACGTGGGGAGCGGGAAGACCGTCGTCGCGCTCTTCGCCGCCCTGCTCGCCCTCGAGAACGGCTACCAGGTGGCGTTCATGGCGCCCACGGAGCTGCTCGCCGAGCAGCACGTGCGGACGATCGACCAGCTCCTCGCGCCGCTGGGGATCATCCCCGTGCTCGTCACCGGGTCGCGCACCGCGAAGGAGCGGCGGCT
The DNA here is from genome assembly GCA_011525845.1 of Gemmatimonadaceae bacterium. Taxonomy (GTDB): domain Bacteria; phylum Gemmatimonadota; class Gemmatimonadetes; order Gemmatimonadales; family Gemmatimonadaceae; genus Pseudogemmatithrix. The sequence goes on from WYBP01000008.1 coordinate 359,055, forward strand.
CGCCGCGACGCGGCTCGAGAGCGGGGAGCCGCTCATCGCGGTCGGGACGCACGCGCTCGTGCAGGAGGGCACGCGGTTCGCGCGGCTCGGGCTCGCGATCATCGACGAGCAGCACCGCTTCGGCGTGGACCAGCGCCGGCTCCTCGGCGAGCGCGGCCGCGGCGCCGAGCAGCCCGACGTCCTCCTGATGTCCGCGACGCCCATCCCCCGCTCGCTCGCCCTCACGCTCTACGGCGACCTCGACGTGAGCATCCTCGATGAGCGCCCGCCGGGGCGCCAGCCGATCACCACCGCGCTCCGCCCGGAGAAGGCCCGCGCGCGCGTGCTCGACTTCGTCGTGCGGCAGCTCGACGCGGGACGCCAGGCGTACATCGTCTACCCGCTCATCGAGGAGTCGGAGAAGAGCGCGCTCAAGGCGGCCAAGTCGGCGTACGAGGAGCTCACGGCCGGGGTGCTCCGCGGGCGCCGCGTGGCGCTCCTGCACGGGCGACTCCCGGCCGACGAGAAGGACGAGACGATGCGCCGCTTCCGCGACGGCGCGCTCGATGCGCTCGTCTCGACCACCGTGATCGAGGTGGGGATCGACGTCCCGAACGCCACCGTGATGCTGATCGAGCATCCCGAGCGGTTCGGGCTCTCGCAGCTGCACCAGCTGCGCGGGCGCGTGGGGCGCGGGGCGGAGGAGTCGTACTGCATCCTGCTCGGCGACGTGAGCCCGGAGGCCGCGGACCGGCTCCAGCACTTCCTCGACACCGAGGACGGGTTCGAGATCGCACGCGCCGACCTCGAGCTGCGCGGGATGGGCGACCTCTTCGGCGAGCGGCAGAGCGGCGTCCCCACCTTCAAGGTGGCCGACCCGCTGCGCGACACCGAGCTGAGCGACCTCGCGCGCGCCGCGGCCGAGCGGCTGCTCGCGGAGGATCCCACGCTGGGCCGTCCCGAGCACCGGCGGATGCAGGAGACGCTGCGCCGTCAATATGGAAGGGCGCTGGAGCTGTTCCGCGTCGGCTGAACGAACGCGGGCATCACATTGTGGCATGCGCCGGTTCCCGTGACGCGGGCCATCCGTCAGGATGACGGAACGCTCACGCCGTCACCGGGAGGGATCGTGCGACATCACAGGCTCGTCGGGACTGCTCGCCGCCTCGCCCTGGGCGCGGCGATGGCCGGGCTCTGCGTGTTGCTGCCCGCCCAGCTCCGGGCCCAGGACGCGCCGTCGGGCATCTGGTACGAGCTCACGATCGGCGGTGCGGCGGGGCGGCTCACCTGCGACATCTGCCAGGCGTCGTGGGATGCGGGACCTGCGGTCACGGCCACGATGGGTGGGTATGCGGGCCGGAAGCTCCGGGTGGGGCTCGAGTTCAGCCGCTGGTCGCACAAGGACGCGGCCGTGCGCGAACAGACCTACGGGCTCGGCGTCGTGGGGCACCTGACGCCGAACCCGGCGCGCGGGCTCTACCTCGTCGGTGGGATCGGCTGGACCGGATACCGGGCCGGCGACTTCTCATACGACGCGCCGCGGCTCACGATCGGGGCAGGGTGGGAGCTCCCGGCGTTCGGGCGATACGTCGTGGGGAACGTGGTGACGTTCGACGCCGCGTCGTTCGCGCCGCTCAAGAACGGGAACGCGACCGTGGTCCGCAGCGTGGGACTCAGTGCCATCCGAGGGGCGGTGCAACTGCGCCGACGGTAGTCGAACGGTAGTCGAGTGGTTGTCGAGCGGGAACATGGAGCGTGTCAGGCCCGGCATCCCGGGTCACCGGCTCCGAATCGGTCACGGCGACGTGACGGAGGAGGTGGCTATGCGCGCGTCCAGTCGGTCGTTCAAGGGTTCCCTGCTGCTCCTCATGTGGGCGGCCGCGTCCTGCGATTCCGCGTCCCTCACCTCGCCGCCGCGCTTCGAGCCGGTGGCCGAGGTCGGCGTCTCCGTCGCGCTCGGTGTCTGGTCCCCCTCGGGCCCCGACACCTGCAGCAGGGCGATCCACGAGAGCTACAGCACGGTCGGTCCTGACGGGCTCCGCTACCCCACCTGGCATCCGCCGGTGGACCCGGCCTCCGGCTGCACCTTCGGGCACGAGCATGGGCGCGACCCCAGCGGCTCGGCGCTCTACGCCGAGGTCGGGGACATCCCGTTCGGCTATGCCAACGAGCACCTCGCGGAGAGTGGCTTCGGCACGCACCGCCACGAGGACCATGTCGGCCACAAGGTCGAGTGGGAGAACCGGATGCTGATGCGCGCCGCGAACACCGGGACGGCGACGCTCGCCGTGTACTGCGACGTGCTCACGAAGCTGCATCAGGGCACGCACTCACCCGATGCGTTCACCAACAACATGCACGAGGTGGTGTACCACCTTCGCTGCACGGACGGCACGGCGTTCAGCGCGACCCTGCTCACCCCGATCGGCACGCCGGGTGAGCTCGTGGCCTCCTGTGATCGGGAGCGGCACGTGACCGTGGGGACCGCGAACCCGCCGAACTCGCCTTCGGGCGGCGGGAAGCGGGCGCTCCCCGACGCGGCGTGCATCGCCGACAACGTCCTGAACGCGTCGGGAGGCCGACCGCGCTTCGACTCCGCCCTGCGCGAGAGCTGGGAGGTGAGCGCCTCGCTCCGCGCGGCGAATGGCCGCACGCTCGTCTCGTTCAATCCCTACTACCAGGTGATGGATCCCAGCCGCTACCACGACGCCAGCCTCGACCGCTCGATGGGGCGGCCGATCGACCTCTGCTTCCGCGCTGGGGTGCGCGGGCAGGATCGCTGCGCGTCGCTCGGCAGCGACTCGGTGGCGTGGGACGACCCGCGCTCGCCGTTCAAGGGCGTGCGCCGGTTCGTCGACGTCAACGGCAACAACGTGCGCAACGCCGACGGGCCGACGGTCTGGTACACCGACCCCCTCGGCCGCAACGGGCGCACCGAGCCGTTCGTGGGCTCGATCCGGCAGTGGATCGGCCGGCACGACAACTCGGGGATCGACCTGCACGGCACCGTGATGGGCCGGGACCGCGACTACAACGGCCCCGGCGTGCGGGCGCCCAACTGATGCTGCGCACACTCGTGCCCCAGCGGATGGCGCGCTACACGCGGCCGCTCGCCTGCCTCCGTCTCCTGGTCGCGATCGCCACTCCGACCTCCGCGGCCGCGCAGCTCGCGCCGGACTCCCCGCGGCTGATCTCGCCCCACGGCTCCTCCGGGCTCGGCGTGCACTGGGTGCGGTCGGACGCGCTCCCGGGGTCGGAGGGTGCCCTGCTGGCCACCTGGGCCCCCGCGCCGCTCCCCGACGGACTCCGGTTCCGGACCGCGATGGGGAGGGGCGCCGCGGGGAGCTCCGCGGTGCTCGGCGGCGTCGACCTCCAGGTGCCGCTCCGGCGCGGGGGGAGCCTCCGTTCGCTGGCGATCGACTGGCAGAGCGGTGCGGGGATCAGCTTCGGCGACTACACGATCCTCACGATCCCCGTCGGCCTCACCGGCGGAGTCTCCTGGACGTCGGGGTCGGTCTGGCTGGCGCCCTGGGCGTCGGCGGGATTCGCGGCGGACATGCGCCTGGGCGGCGCCGCGCCGGCCGAGGAGTTCGTCGTCACGCCGGCGTTCGAGGTGGGGGCGGACCTCGCGCTGGATGTCGAGCGACGCTTCGTCTTCCGCACGGCGGTGGCGCTGGGGGAGCGGCAGGCGGTCTCGCTCGGCCTGGCCTACGGACTGGGGCGCCTCGCGCGCTGAGCCGGCCCTGCTGGACATCGCCCGGGTCGCGGCGCTGATTCCCCGGATGCCGACCACCCGCCGCCCGTCCCGATCGCTCCTTCCGCACGCCCTCGCGGCGTTCCTCCTCCTCGTGCCGGCCGGCCGCGTGGCCGCGCAGGTGGCCGCGCCCGGCACCGGCCCCGCTCGCCCCAAGGTGCTGATCGTGGCCACGGGAGGCACCATCGCCGGCGTGCAGGATGCGCCCGGGACCCTCGGTGGCTATCGGGCCGGAACGCTGACGGCGGCGGAGGTGGTCGCGTCCGTACCGGAGCTCGCGCGCCACGCCCAGGTGGAGGCGGAGCAGTTCTCGAACGTGGCCAGCCCGCTCATCACGCCGGCGCAGTGGGTGGCCCTCTCGCGCCGGATCAACACGGTGCTCGCCGAGCGCGCGGACATCGCCGGCATCGTCGTCACGCACGGGACGGACCGGTTGGAGGAGACGGCGTTCTTCCTCTACCTCACGGTGCGTTCCGACAAGCCGGTGGTGGTCGTGGGGGCGCAGCGTCCGGCCACGGGGATCAGCCCGGACGGGCCGATCAACCTGCTGGCCGCGGTCCGGACGGCGGTCGCACCGCAGGCGGTGGGGAAGGGCGTGCTCGTGGTGATGGACGACCGGATCATCTCGGCTCGCGAGGTGCGCAAGCACTACCAGCGCACGGGGGGGTTCACCGGCGGCGAGATGGGGATGCTCGGCGTGGTCGCGTCGGGTGGGCCGGAGTTCCTCTTCGCGCCGGCGCGCCGGCACGGGCCGGCGAGCGAGTTCGACCTCCGCGGCGTCGACTCATTGCCGCGCGTGGAGCTGACCTTCTCGTACCCGGGGGGCACCGGGCCGCGCTTCGAGGGGACGCCGGACGGCGTGGTGGTCGCCACCACGGGATTCACGCGCGCCGAGTCGGTGGAGTACCGCAAGCTGCGGGTGGCGGGGGTCGTGGTGGTGAGCGCCTTCCCGTCGGGGGACAACGTGAACTCCCCGCCTCCTCCGGACGCCGGCCGCGGGGCCGCCGCACGCGCGGACTCGGGCGCAGCGCCCGACAGCGCGGCCCGGTCCACCCCGCCGGAGCCGCCCGCACCCCCGATGGTCGTGGCACAGCACCTCACGCCCCAGAAGGCGCGGATCCTGCTCATGCTGGCACTCACCCGGACGCGCGACCCGCGCGAGGTCCAGCGCTACTTCGTGGAGTACTGAGCGGGCGTCAGGTCGCGCGGTCCGGCCTGTGGTCGTAGAATCGGGAATGTCCGAGGCCACGGCGTCCGCGCGAGTCCGGGCGAGCGAACCCGCCCGTGAGCGGCGACTCCTTCCCGGCCGCGCGTGGCAGGTCGCCGTCCTGTTCGGGCTGCTCGCGCTCGCCGTCTCCGCCATCGCCGACCTCTGGCAGTCCCCCAGGCGCGAGGCGGCGGCGCGCGCCGACGTGCGGGAGCGTCTCGTGCCGTATGGCGCCTCCCTGCGCGCCGCCGTCGTGCGCCGGCTCGGGCTGCTCACCGGGTTCCGCTCCTTCGCGGAGTCGCGACGCACCCGCGCCGACCTCGACGAGGAGTTCACGGCCTTCGCCCTCGGCACGCTCGCCGGCGCGGAGGGGGTGCGCGTGATGCAACTGGTCGAGGACGACCGGATCGTCGCGATCGTGCCGCTCGAACTGCGCGCGACGATGCTGGGATTCGACCTGGGGGCGACCGATCCCGGCAACGCGAGCCAACTGCGCACCGGGCGACCGGTCGTCACCGGGCCCATCGAGCTCCGTGAAGGCGGACTCGGCCTCCTGCTCAGGCAGCAACTGCCCGCGCGTCCCGGCTTCCCGGACGTCGTCACGATCATCCTCGACGTGCCGACGCTCGTGCGCGAGGCCCGCATCCCCGACGGGCGCTCGGGACTCCGGATGGAGCTGCTCCGGAACGGGACGACCTGGTTCGGCGGGGACCCGCGCGGCACGACCGTGCGGCCCGAGACCCTCTCGCTCTTCATCGAGAACAACCGCTGGCAGCTGCTCGCCTCGCCCGTCGTGGGGTGGGCGGCGCTGGCGCGCGGGCGCGCGGCGCAGTTCCGGCTCGCCGCGGCGTTCGTCGTGGCGCTGGCCACGATGGTCGGCTTCCTCGTGGGACAGCGGGAGGAGCGGCTCGAGCGCGAACTGGAGGCGTCGGGCACGCGCCTCGATCTCGTGCTGCGCGCGGGGCGGATGGCGATCTGGGAGTGGGACCTGCGGTCCAACCGCGTGCACTGCAGCGCGTCGATCGTGGGCCTGCTCGGCTTCGACCCGTCCACCACGCCGCATCCCGACCGGGCGTTCTTCTCGGCGGTGCACCCCGACGACCGGGAGATGGTCACGCGCACGCTCGAGGCGACCCGGGCGGGCCAGCGGGTGAGCAACGTCCTCGAGTGTCGCGTGGTGCATCCGGACGGCACGACGCGCTGGATCCTGGCCATCAGTGAGGCGCAACGGGACGAGACGGGGACTCCGGTATCGATCGCGGGCGTCCTCTCGGACGCCACCGAGCGACGGGAACTCGAGGAGCAGCTGCGGCACTCGCAGCGACTCGAGTCCATCGGGAAGCTCGCGGGGGGCATCTCGCACGACTTCAACAACCTGCTGACCGCGATGATCGGCTTCACGGAGCTCGCCGTGGACCAGGCCGGACGACTCGGCGATGACCCGCGCGCCGCGAGCATCCGGGCGGACCTGGGGCAGGTGCTGAGCACGGCGAACCGCGCGGCTACGCTCACGGGCCAGCTGCTGGCCTTCAGCCGACGCGGGGTGACCCGTCCCGAGCCGCTCGACGTCGGGGCGGTCGTGCGGGACCTCGAGCCGATGCTGCGCCGGCTCATCAGCGCCGAGATCACGCTGACCGTGACGGCGGACGCTGGGCTGCCGCGCATCATGATGGACAGCGGCCAGCTCACGCAGGTGATCCTGAACCTGGTGGTCAATGGGCGCGACGCGATGCCGGCCGGCGGCGAGCTCGTCATCCGGACCTCGCTCGTGGCCGCCGAGGACCAGGAACGGCCCGTTGGGGCGCCGGACGGTGAGCTGGTCTGCCTGATGGTGTCCGACACCGGGGTCGGGATGTCGGAGGAGGTGCGGGCCCGCGTCTTCGAGCCCTACTTCACCACGAAGGAGATGGGGCGCGGGACGGGGCTGGGCTTGGCGGTCGTCTATGGCGCCGTGCACCATGCGCGCGGCGCGGTCACCGTGAGCAGCGAGGAGGGGAAGGGGAGCGTCTTCCGCGTCTATCTCTCCCCGCACGAGCCCCGGGACCGGCCCTCCCCCGCTTGAGCCGGCGACGGCGGCTCGGAGCTCCAGCCTGGGGTCAGGGCGCCGCGGTCGGGGTCCAGACGAGGCCTGCGGGACGCGTGAAGAAGAGGCGGGGGCGCGTCCCCTCGAGCAGCGAGACCTCGAGTTCGATCGGGCCGCCGTTCTCGGTGTACGTCACGACCACGCGGATGCTGTCCGCCCGCTGCTCGGTGGTGATCTTCTCGATGGGGTAGACCGTGGCCGCCTGGTTCGCGCCGGCGGTGATCAGCACCGCGGTGGAGGTGAAGGCGATCTTCCGGTCGGCGTAGCTCTGGTGGTCCGTGCTCCACTCCCGGATGAGTCCCGGCGGGACGACCGCCGGAGCGCTCGGCCAGAAGTAGAACACGGCCGCGGCGGCGATCGCCACCGCCGCCAGGATCGGGAGCACGGGGATCTTCCCCAGCGGGATCGAGGGGGAGGGTGCCGCGTCGGGGACCGCCTGGACCGCCGCCGTGGGGCGCTTGGGCGGGAGCCGCATCAGCTCGCCGATGTGCTCCAGCGTCTGCCGCAGCTCCGGCGACTCCTCCACGCCACGTACGCGATGGGTGGCGGTCACCCGCCCGGTGCTGGTGGTCGAGCGGCGGGCGCCGGAGGTGGAGGCGCGGCCGCCGGGGCGTTCGTCGAAGTCGCTCATCAGTATCTCGAGGCCAGGCTCATGAAGCCGCCGTCGCCGCCGACCACCACGTCGTCCTGGCTGTCGGCCGCGGTGAGCGAGAGGGAGGAGAGGCCATCACGGCCGGCGCTGTAGAGGTCGAACCGGGAGTTGATCGCGACGCCGAAGCGGTCGAGGCGCGCGCCGGCGGGCTGCGCGGGTGGGACGGGAGCGGGGAGACGGACGTACACGTACGCGCGTCCCCAGGGGTCGCGCAGCGTGCCGCGGCCGATGTCCGCGAGCGAGGCGGGCAGGGAGTCGCGCACCGCGAGCTCCTGGCTGACGGACCGCAGGTCGCCGATGGCGCGCGCGACGCGTGCCTTGTCGATCAGTTCGGTGAGCTTGGGTGTCGCGACACCGGCCAGCAGGCCGATGATCACGACCACGGACATCAGCTCGATGAGCGTGAAGGCACGACGGTCGGGGGCGCGGTCCATGCGGGAGGAGTACCCTTCGGTGGGCATCGTTCGCGGGGCTGGGCAGGTCGGGTGCGAAGAGGAGCCGGTGGGACCCTCTCGACTCAGCGGGCACCGGCACCGGGGTCCGGAGGGCGACCCCGTCCAAGGACGATCCATCCGTCCCGTTCGCCACGCGCCCCTCAGCTCGGGTGCCCAGGCAGGCCGGAACCTCATGCTGTCGTCCCGACTCGGGGGCCCGCCGCCGAGCTCAGGAACGCGGCGCTCTCGGTCCGAAGGTCTGCGGCCACGTCGAGAGGAGGGTGGGACAGGTCGAGACGGACGAACGCCTCCACGACCCGCGGATCGAACTGACTCCCCGACTCCGCCACGATCGCGGCCCGGGCCTCGTGCGCGGAGAGCCCGGACCGGTAGGGGCGATTGCTCGTGAGGGCGTCGAAGACGTCGGCCACGGCCAGGATGGCCGCGAGCCACGGGATCGCCTCGCCCGCGAGCCCGTCGGGATAGCCGGCACCATCGAAACGCTCATGGTGCGACCGGACGATCGGGAGCACGTCGCTGAAGCCCGATATGGGGCTCAGGATCTGCTCCCCGACGACCGGATGGCGCTCGATGAGGGCGCGCTCCCGCGGCGTGAGACCCTCGGTCTTGTCCAGGATCGAAGGCGGCACGCCGACCTTCCCGATGTCGTGCAGGAGGCCTCCGCGGTAGAGCCGGCCGAGGTCGGCCCGGGAGAGCCCGAGGACCCGTCCGATGGCGAGGGCGCGATGCGTCACGCGTTCGCTGTGGCCCGCGGTCCAGGGCGAGTTCGCATCGATCGCCCGGGCGAACGCTCGCAACGTGCCCGCGGAGAGCGCTTCGAGGCGCTCGAGCAACCGGACGCTGCCAAGCGCCGTCGCCGTGCGCTCCGCGATGCGCCGGGCGGCGACGAGGGCGGGGGCATCGTCGCCGACCGGCTCGGGACCGCGCGAGACGAGGCGCACGACACCCACGCTCTCGTCTCCGTGGCGCAACGGAAGCTCGATCCATGAGTCCCGCCGGCGAATCCCGTTGACCGCCTCGAGCGGAGCGTCGAGGATCTCTGTCGCCGTGCTGAGCGCGGGTTCCCCGGGACGACCGTCCACGGAGAGCATCCGGTCCGCGCGCTGCGGCGAGACGTGTCCGACGCTCGCGAACGCCCAATCCCTCGTCTCGAGCAGCGCCTGGACCGCCCTGCCGGCGATCGCGCTCTGGTCCCGATCCCTGAGCGCCACGTCGTCGATCGCGTCGAGCGCGCGGAGCATTCTCAGCTGCTCGGAGAGCGCCCCAGTCATCTCGTTGAAGGACGTGCCGAGCTCGCGGAACTCGTCCCCCGACCTGATGTCGACGGCGGTGGACAGATCGCCCTGGCGGACCCGGCGGGTCGCGTCGCGCAGCGCGCGGAGGGGGTCCGTGCTGATGCGGATCTGGCGGTGGGCGAAGAGGAAGGCCATCACGACGGCCAGCGCGAGGAGGACCGCGAGCGTGGTGGTGATGTAGCGGTCCGCCGCGACGAGCTCCTGGCTCCGGTTCTCGACCACCAGGCGCCACGAGGGGACGCCCAGGCTCTGCGTCAGGAAGACGTCCCGATGCGCGAGGAGTACGCCGTTCTCCGGTTCGGGCTCGTCGGCCCCGGGGGCCTCGACCGCCGCGCGCCGCAGTCGTGCGACGTCGACCGGTGTGACCTCGGGAGCGCAATGGACGCGGGACCATCCCGTCATCTCGAACACGCAGAACACGGAGCCGTCGGCGCTGAGCGTCTCCTCCACGGCGTTCCAGAAGGGAGCGGCGGTCAGCTCCTCGACGATCCGTGCCTCTCCCCCTGCGCGCCAGGTGAGCTCGAGCGCGGCGTCGAGGACATCGGATCGGTCCGCGGCCAGCGAGAGCGAGACGGTCCCGGGTGGCTGCCCCGGCGCCGCGGCGTTCACCGAAAGCCTCCCCGCGAGCGCTCCCGCCGTCCGGCGGAGGTTGTCGGCGCGGACCGTCAGGCCACCCAGCACCAGCAGCGCGCCGGCCTTGGCGCTACGGGCCACGCGCTCCTGCCGTTGCTCCGCCAGGGTGTTCCGGATGAACAGCACGCCCGCGACCGAGACCAGCACCGCCGGCAGGAGGCTGGCGGCGAGGAAGTGCGCGAGCATGCGCCGACCGACGCGCGTCTCGAGGAATCCCAGGCGCAATGGCATCAGTACTTGGACGCGAGCCCGTAGAACCCGCCGTCGTTCGCCACGACGACGTCGTCGCGGCTCGGAGCCGCGGTGAAGGGGAGGTTGCTCTGTCCGTTCGCACCCAGACTGTACAGGTCGAAGCGCGAGTTCACCGGCACCAGGAAGCGGTCCTTCCGCGTGCCGGCGGGGGGAGCGTTTCCGACCGGTGGAGGGAACCTGTAGTAGACGTAGGGTCGTCCCCAGGGGTCGAGCTTTCCCGCGAACCCGACCTGCGCCAGCGAGGCCGGGAGGGAGTCCAGCACGAGCAGCGCTTGTGTCATCACGCGCAGGTCGCCGATGGCGCGTGCGACCCGCGCCCGATCCGTGAGCCCGCGAAGCTGGGGGACGGCGAGACCGGCGAGCAGCCCGATGATCACGAGGACCGAGAGCAGCTCGATCAGCGTGAAGGCGCGGCGCAGCGAGAGCTCCCTCGTGCGGGCACGGGGACGGGCGGGCAAGCGTGATTCCAAGCGAGACCTCAGTCGTACCTGCAGTCTCGGCGCACGGAACGCCCGGTGTGAACGCTCGTTGGAGCGTACTCACAGGGGGTGGGACGACACGTAGCTGACGACCCCCGGGCCTATCCCGAAACACATGGGCCAGGTCCGGCGTCCGCGTGTCCCGCCGCAGCACGCCCGCGCTGATAGATTTCGGCGCGACCTCCCCGAGGAGGTCTTCGATTCCTTGGCGCAGCCCAACCAGACCCCAATGGACCGCTCAGACGTCACCCGGATCACCGATCTCCCGCAGTTGGCAGGCCAGGCCGCGACCCTCTCCGGCTGGGTCACCCACACGCGCTCGTCGGGGAAGGTCGCGTTCGTGGTGATGCGCGACGGGACTGGCATTCTGCAATGCGTGGTGGTCAAGACGCAGGTGAGCGCCGAGGTCTGGGAGCGCTTCCAGGCGCTCACCCTCGAGACCTCCCTGCAGGTGACCGGCGAGGTCCGCGCCGACGCCCGCGCGCCTGGTGGCGTCGAGCTCGGCGTGACGGACCTCGTGATCCTCGGCCCGAGCGCCCTCGACTACCCGATCCAGCCCAAGGAACACGGCGTCGACTTCCTCCTCGACAACCGGCACTTCTGGCTGCGCACGCCCCGCCAGGTGGCGATCGCCCGCATCCGGAACGAGGTGGAGCAGGCCATCCACGACTTCTTCTACGAGCGTGGCTTCCTGCGGGTGGACACGCCGATCCTCACGGCCGCGATCGGCGAGCGGAGCGGGCTCTTCGCCACCGAGTACTTCGACGAGGGGAACGCCTACCTCGCGCAGACCGGGCAGCTCTACGGCGAGGCGGCCGCGGCGGCGTTCGGGAAGATCTACACCTTCGGCCCGACCTTTCGCGCGGAGAAGTCCAAGACCCGGCGCCACCTCACCGAGTTCTGGATGATCGAGCCGGAGGTCGCGTTCAACGACTCCGCGGCGAACATCCGCCTGCAGGAGGATTTCGTCGCCTTCCTCGTCCAGCGCGTGGTGGAGCGGCGCGGCGCCGAGCTCAAAGAGCTCGAGCGCGACGTGAGCAAGCTGGAGAAGGTGAAGGTGCCCTTCCCGCGCATCGACTACGGCGACGCGGTGGCGATCCTCCAGAAGAAAGGGAGCGCGGTGCAGTGGGGGGACGACCTCGGCGCCGAGGACGAGGCGCTGCTCGTGGAGGACCACGAGACGCCGATCTTCATCTGCAACTATCCGAAGGAGGCCAAGGCGTTCTACATGAAGGAGAACCCGGCCGACCCGCGCACGGTGCTCTGCGACGACATGCTGGCGCCCGAGGGATACGGCGAGATCATCGGCGGCTCGCAGCGCGAGGATGACCACGACAAGCTCCTCGCGCGGATCCACGAGGAGAAGCTCCCGGTGGACGCGTACTCCTGGTACCTCGACCTGCGGAAGTACGGGACCTTCGTGCACTCGGGGTTCGGCCTCGGGCTCGAGCGCACCGTGGCCTGGATCTGCGGCACCCCCCACATCCGGGAGTGCATCGCCTTCCCGCGCATGATGCACCGGCTCTATCCATGAGGCGCGCATGAGCGGGGCGACCGAACTGCCGCGCAACCCGGGCGAGCCGCTCGACCTGGACGTGGTGCGCGCCATCCGGGTGAACCGGAGCGCCGTCGAGCGGCGCGCGGCCACCATCCCCACGCGGCGCACCGTGAAGAAGGAGTGGCAGGCCGCCTGGCTGCTGCGGGCGATCACGCTGATGGACCTCACCACGCTCTCGGGGGACGACACCGCGAGCAACGTGCGGCGGCTCTGTGCCAAGGCGCGCAACCCGGTGCGCGAGGACCTGGTCGAGGCACTGGGGGCCGGCTCGCTCGGGGTGACGGTGGGCGCGGTGTGCGTCTACCACCAGTGGGTCGAGACCGCCGTCGAGGCGCTCGCGGGGAGCGGGATCCCGGTGGCCGCGGTCTCCACCGGATTCCCCGCCGGCCTCTCGCCCTTCGAGCAGCGCCTCGCCGAGATCCCGGCGTCGGTGGCGGCGGGGGCGAAGGAGATCGACATCGTGATCACGCGCGGCCACGTGCTCACGGGGGACTGGCAGGCGCTCTATGACGAGGTGAAGGCGTTCCGCGCGGCCTGCGGCGACGCGCACCTCAAGGCGATCCTCGCCACCGGCGAGCTGGCGACGCTCACGAACGTCGCCCGCGCGAGCTGGGTGGCGATGCAGGCCGGCGCCGACTTCATCAAGACGAGCACGGGGAAGGAGGGCGTGAACGCGACGCTCCCCGTCTCGGTGACGATGGTGCGGCAGATCCGCGAATATGAGGCGCGTACCGGCTTCAAGGTCGGGTACAAGCCGGCCGGCGGGATCCGCACCGCCAAGCAGGCGCTCGACTACCTGCTGCTCATGAAGGAGGAACTCGGGGACCGCTGGCTCCGGCCCGACCTCTTCCGCTTCGGCGCGTCGAGCCTGCTCACCGACATCGAACGCCAGCTCGAACATTTCGTGACGGGCCGCTACGCCGCGGCCCATCGCCACCCGATGCCCTAGCCGTCCCCAGCGAGGCGACCAGCGATGTCCAGCGTAGCCGAGATCTTCGAGACCATGGAATACGGGCCCGCCCCCGAGAGCGACGCCGAGGCGCGGGCCTGGCTCGCGCGCCACGGGAGCCGGTTCGGGCACTTCGTGAACGGGGCGTACACCAAGGCGGGCACCACCTTCGACGTCATCGACCCGAGCACCACCGCGCTCCTGGCGAAGGTATCGCAGGGGAGCGCGAAGGACGTGGACGCGGCGGTGGCCGCCGCGCGGAAGGCCTTCCCGAAGTGGTCGAAGCTCTCCGCCCACGCGCGCGCGCGGCACCTCTATGCGCTCGCCCGGATGGTGCAGAAGCACTCGCGGCTCTTCGCCGTGGTGGAGTCGCTCGACAATGGGAAGCCGATCCGCGAGACGCGGGACCTCGACATCCCGCTGGTGGCACGGCACTTCTACCACCATGCCGGCTGGGCGCAGCTGATGCCGACCGAGTTCGCCGGCCACGGGCCGGTGGGCGTGGTGGGGCAGATCATCCCGTGGAACTTCCCGCTGCTGATGCTGGCGTGGAAGGTCGCCCCGGCGCTCGCGGCGGGGAACACGGTGGTGCTCAAGCCGGCGGAGTTCACCCCGCTCTCGGCGCTCCTCTTCGCCGAGCTCGCGCACGAGGCGGGACTCCCGCCCGGCGTGCTGAACATCCTCACCGGGGACGGGCGCACCGGCGCGGCGCTCGTGGAGCACGCGGACGTCGACAAGATCGCCTTCACCGGCTCCACCGACGTGGGGCGGATCATCCGGAAGGCGACGGCCGGGAGCGGCAAGAAGCTCTCCCTCGAGCTCGGCGGGAAGTCGCCCTTCATCGTGTACGAGGACGCGGACCTCGACAGCGTCGTCGAGGGCGTGGTGGACGCGATCTGGTTCAACCAGGGGCAGGTCTGCTGCGCGGGCTCGCGCCTGCTCGTGCAGGAGGGGATCCACGACCGGCTGATCGCCAAGCTGCGCGTGCGGATGGAGAAGCTCCGGGTCGGCAAGCCGCTGGACAAGGCGGTGGACATGGGCGCGATCGTCGCGCCCGAGCAGCTCGACCGCATCCGCTCGCTGGTGAAGCAGGGGCGCGAGGAGGGGGCGGAGATGTGGCAGCCCTCCTGGAGCGTGCCGAAGAACGGCTGCTTCTATCCGCCCACGCTCTTCACCAACGTCGAGCCGGCGAGCACCATCGCGCAGGTGGAGATCTTCGGCCCCGTGCTCGTGGCGATGACCTTCCGCACGCCGGAGGAGTCGGTCGCGCTCGCGAACAACACGCCCTTCGGGCTCGCGGCGAGCGTCTGGACCGAGAACATCAACCTCGCGCTCGACATCGCCCCGAAGATCAAGGCGGGGGTGGTCTGGGTGAACGCGACCAACCTCTTCGACGCGGCCGCGGGGTTCGGCGGGTACCGCGAGTCCGGGTTCGGGCGCGAAGGCGGACGCGAAGGGATGTACGAGTACTGCAGACGTGAGATGGGAGATGGGAGAAGTGAGGTGACTCCGCGGCGCGGGAAGAAGCCTGTCGCGCGCGATGCATCCGCCCCACACCTCCCATCTCCCCCCTCCCCTCTGCCGTCCGTCGACCGCACCCCGAAGCTCTTCATCGGCGGGAAGCAGGCGCGTCCCGACTCCGGCTACTCGCGCGTCATCAACGGGCCGAAGGGGCAGCGGGTCGGCGAGGTGGGGGAGGGGAACCGGAAGGACATCCGGAACGCGGTGGAGGCGGCGCAGGGGGCCGCGAAGTCCTGGGTGCGGAGCACGGCGCACCTGCGCGCGCAGGTCCTCTACTACATCGGCGAGAACCTCGACGCGCGTGGCGCCGAGTTCGCCGCGCGCCTCCGCGCGATGACCGGGGCGACCGCTGCGGCCGCCCGGGGCGAGGTCGAGGCCAGCGTCGCGCGCCTCTTCACCTACGCGGCCTGGGCGGACAAGTGGGACGGCGCGGTGCACCACGTGCCGATCCGCGGCGTGGCGCTCGCGATGAACGAGCCGATCGGCGTGGTCGCCGTCGCGGCCCCCGACGAGGCGCCGCTGCTCGGCTTCGTCTCCACCATCGCCCCGCTGCTCGCCACGGGGAACGCGGTGGTCGCGCTCCCCAGCGAGCCGCACCCGCTCGCGGCCACCGACCTCTACACGGTGTTCGAGAGCTCCGACGTGCCCGCCGGCGTGGTGAACATCGTGACCGGCGCCAAGGACGCGCTCGCGAAGACGCTCGCCGAGCACGATGACGTGGAGGGCTTCTGGTACTGGGGCACGGCGGCCGGGGCCAAGGCGGTGGAGTTCGCCTCCGCGTCGAACATGAAGCGCACCTGGTGCCACGCCTCGCCCGTCGACTGGTACCACGAGGTGGAGCGCGAGGCGCGCGAGTTCCTCCGCGAGGCGTCGCAGGTCAAGAACATCTGGGTGCCCTACGGCGAGTGAGGGACCGGCGGGCGAGCCGCCGCGCTACTCGCCCGCCTTCACCTCGTCCCAGATCCCGTCGAGCGTCTCGAGCCCCGCGGTGCGGACGTCCACGCCGCGCTCGGCCGCGAGGCGCTCCACCATCTCGAATCGCCGCTGGAACTTCGCGTTCGCGCGGTCGAGCGCGAGCGAGGGATGCGTGCCGGCCTTCCGGCAGAGGTTCACCACCGCGAAGAGCAGGTCGCCCAGCTCGGCCTCGAGGCGGGCGTGCCGCTCGTCGAGTGCGGGGACGCCGTGCGTGTCGAACGAGGCCCCTGACTTCGCGACCTCCGCGCGCACCTCCTCCAGCTCCTCGGCCACCTTCGCGATCGGGCCCTCGACGTCCGGCCAGTCGAACCCCACGCCGGCGGCGCGCTCCTGCAGCCGGTGCGCGCGGTGCAGGGCGGGGAGCCCCTCCGGCAGGCCCTCCGCGAGCGAGCGCCGCGACTTCGCCTTCATCTGCTCCCAGGGCGTGCGCTCGGCGTCCGTGCCGTAGAGCCAGGGGTGCCGTCGCCGCATCTTCCCCACGAGGGAGCCCGCCACGTCCTCGGGTCCGAAGGCCCCCCGTTCCTCCGCGATCACCGCGTGGAAGAGCACCTGCAGGAGCACGTCGCCGAGCTCCCCGCACATCGCCTCGTCGTTCCCCTCGCGGAGCGCGTCGTCGAGCTCATGCATCTCCTCGTTCAGGTAGGGGCGCAGCGACTCGTGGGTCTGGGCGCGATCCCAGGCATCGCGCGCCCGGAGGTCGCGCATGATGGCCAAGGCATCTTCAAGCGTGGCTTTGTCTTGCATCGCTCTCGGGGGTCCGGTAATCTTGACGTTCTGAATGCCAAGTGAATCTACGCGGGAGCCGGACGCGCGCGCCTGGATCGAGGTTGATCTCGGCGCGCTCTTGCGAAACGCACGTGCGCTCTCCGCGCACGCGCGGGTTCCGCTCGTCCCGATGGTGAAGGCGGATGCCTACGGGCTCGGCGCGCTGCCAGTCGCGCGCGCGCTCGAGTCGCTCGACCCGATGGCCTATGGCGTGGCGACGCTCGCGGAGGGAGCGGAGCTCCGCGCGGCGGGGATCCGCCGACCGATCATCCTCTTCTCTCCCGCCCGCGTCGCGGACCTCCCGTCGATTCGTGCGGCATCGATCACGCCGACCCTCGCGTCGGTGGACGGGGTGGAGGCGTGGATGGCGGGAGGCGGGGGCGACTGGCAGCTCTCCATCGACACCGGGATGCATCGGGCGGGCGTGCGGTGGGACGCGCTCGACCCGCTCCTCCCGACGCTGGCGCGCCACGCGCCGTCGGGCGCCTTCACGCACTTCCACTCCTCGGAGCTCGACGACGGCTCGCTCGAGGTGCAGGAGGAGCGCTTCCGGGCGGCGGTCGCCCGCCTCCCGGTGCGTCCGCGCCTCCTGCACACGCAGAACAGCGCGGCGATCGTCCGCTCCACGCCGTCAGCTTGGGACTGCGTGCGTCCGGGCATCTTCCTCTACGGCGTGGGGAGCGGGGTGCGTGCGGCGCTGCGGCCCGAGCCGGTGGTCGCCCTCCATGCCCGCATCCTCGAGGTGCGCGACGTGCACGCGGGGGAGAGCGTGAGCTACGACGCCACCTGGCGGGCAGCGCGTCCGTCGCGGGTCGCCACGGTCGCCTGCGGCTACGCCGACGGCCTCCGCCGCCACCTCGGGAACCGGGCCCACGCCCTCGTGCGCGGCGCGCGCGCGCCGATCGCCGGCGTCGTGACGATGGACATGGCGATGCTCGATGTCACGGATGCCGGGGCGGGAGTCGGCGATGTCGTGACCTTCCTGGGCGCCGAGCGCACGGTGGAGGAGGTCGCCGCGGAGGGCGGGCTCTCGCCGTACGAGCTCCTGACCGGCCTCCGCCAGCGGCTCCCCCGTGCGTACCGGGGGGCGTGATGGGTGCACGGCGGGCGATCATCCTCGTGCTGGACGGGGTCGGCATCGGCGAGGCACCCGACGCCGCGGCGTATGGTGACGTCGGGTCGGACACCCTGGGCAATACCGCGCGCGCCGTCGGCGGGCTCGCGCTCCCGGCGCTCGCGCGCGCCGGACTCGGGCGCATCGCGCCGCTCCTGGGCGTCACGCCCGAGCCGTCGCCCACGGGGGCCTGGGGCTCGATGGCGCCCCGTTCCGCCGGAAAGGACAGCACCACCGGGCACTGGGAGATCGCCGGTGTGCACCTCGCCAAGCCCTTCCCGACCTACCCGAAGGGATTCCCCGCGGAGCTCGTCGCGGAGTTCGCGCGGCGCACCGGCCGGCCGGTGATCGGCAACGTCGTGGGGAGCGGCACGGCGATCCTCGACCGATTCGCGGAGGAGCACCAGCGCACGGGCGCCTGGATCCTCTACACCTCGGCCGACTCGGTCTGGCAGGTGGCGGCGCACGAGGAGGTGGTGCCACTCGCCGAGCTCTACGCCGCCTGCGACATCGCGCGCGAGCTGCTCGTGGCCCCGCACGACGTGTCGCGGGTGATCGCCCGGCCCTTCGTGGGCACCACGGGGGCGTGGAAGCGTACGGCCAACCGGCGGGACGTCTCGATCGCGCCTCCCGAGGAGACGCTGCTCGACGCCCTCCAGGCCGCGGGGATCCCGCGCCACGGGGTAGGGAAGGTGGACGACCTCTTCGCGCGGCGGGGGCTGGAGGGCGGGCACACCCGCGACAACGCCGAGGGGATCCAGCGCATCCTCGAATGGCAAAAGGGCGGCCCCAATGGGTTGTTGTTCTGCAACCTTGTAGATTTCGACCAGCTCTTCGGGCACCGGAACGACGTTCCGGGGTTCTATCAGGCGTTGCGGGAGTTCGACGCCGCCCTGCCGACCCTCATCGCCGCCCTCCGCGAGGACGACCTGCTGTTCATCACCGCTGACCACGGGAACGACCCGACGACCCCGTCGACGGACCACGCACGCGAGTGCGTGCCGTTGCTCGTGCACGGCCCCGCGGTGCGCCCCGTGGACCTGGGCCGTCGCGAGACGTTCTCGGACCTGGGCGCCAGCGTAGCCGAGTGGCTCGGTGTCGCGTTCCGCGGGCGAGGGACCTCCTTCCTGCCGCAGTTGATCCGCTGATGTCCGTCGCGCTCGATGCGAGCCTGCCCGCGCTGCGCGCGGGCGCCCAGGAGGCCATGCTGCAGGCGTATGCGCCGTACTCGGAGTTCCGCGTCGGCGCGGCGCTCCTCACGGAGAGCGGCGCGATCGTCTCCGGGTGCAACGTGGAGAACGCGTCCTATCCCGCCGGGATCTGCGCCGAGCGCGCGGCCCTCGGCGCCGCCGTCGCGGCGGGGCACCGCCGATTCACCGCCGTCATGATCGTGTCCGAAGCCAGCGAACCGACGCCGCCCTGCGGCATCTGCCGCCAGGCGCTGGTGGAGTTCGCTCCCTCCCTCGCGGTGGTGTCACGCACCGTCGGGGGATCCGAAGCCCGGTGGACGCTCGATGAGCTGCTGCCGCGCCCCTTCACGCCCTCTTCGCTCCAATCCCGATGAATCGGCGCCTCCTTCGCGCCCCCGCGCTCCTCGCCCTGGGCTTCGCCCTGGTGGCGGGCGCCTGCAGCGAGAAGCTCGACAACGGTGCGGCCTGCCCGGCGCTCTGCCCCGGCCAGGAGCTGGTCGTGCTCGACACGATCCTGACGCCAGCCATCCAGTTCGACACCACGCTGGGGCAGTACCCCTTCCTCGGGTTCGAGTCGCCGATGCTGCTGGCGAACCGGGGCGGCGTGCTCGACACGCGCATCATCGCGCGCTTCGACACGCTCGTGCGGGACTACGCGCCGACCGGCGACACCCTGCGCCCGATCCACACCGTGGACTCGGCGGCGGTGGCGATCCGCCTCCTGAAGACGTCGGTGTCGGTGCCCGCGACGTTCTTCCTGGACCTGTACAACGTGGACGACGCCACGGCGGAGGACTCGGTCCCGTCCGCGCTCCTGCCGCACTTCGTGCCGGGGCGGCTCATCGGGACGCTGCAGGTGGACAGCGCCGAGTTCACGGACTCGGCGTCGGTGAACATCCCGATCGACACCGCGCACCTGATGGCCGCGGTGCGCGATCCCGCGCGGCGCATCCGGGTGGGCATCGCGATCCGGAGCGCGGACCCGGTGGCGTTCCGGGTCACCACCGCGGATGACCCGGGGAACGGTCCCCGCCTCCGGTTCCGCCCCGTCTCGGCGACGCCCGGCGGCGCCGACTCCACGCAGGTGGCGTTCGTGGTCACGCCCACGTCGCAGACGCCGACGCGCCCGCAGTTCGCGAACGCGGACTACCTCGACTATCCGCTCATCGCGAGCGCGCCGAACATCCGCGCCGCCGCCAGGTTCTCCGTCGGGGGGCTGCCGTCGCTCCGCACGTACCTGCGCTTCGACCTGCCGCGCTGGCTGACCGATTCGAGCTTCGTGGTGCGGGCCCGGCTCGTCTTCACGCAGGATCCCATCTATGGGCTCGACCAGGCGGACTCCATCGTCGTCTATCCACAGCTGGTCATCGCGACGAACGCGGTGACGGAGCTCTCGCGGGCCGCGACACTGCTCGCGCCCACGGGCTTCTTCGTGCAGGACTCGATCCGCCGGGCCCCTGCCGATTCGGGTGCGGTGGAGATCGAGATCAACTCGTTGATCCGCCAGTGGGCCACCACGGACGGTGTCCGCGCGCTCCCCAGCGCGATCGTGCTCCGCTCCGGGCTCGAGGGGCAGTCCGCCGCCGGCCTGCGCTTCTTCGGCCTGGGCGCGGCGCCGGAGCTCCGGCCCCGCCTGCGGGTGAGCTACGTCCGCAACACCAACTTCGGTCGTCCATGATGCGTCGCGTCCTGCTCCTCCTCGCGTTCGCCGCCGGCGCCTCCCTCGACGCGCGCGCCCAGGGTGCGCTCGCGGTGCAGGGCTTCGGGTACCCCACCGGCCAGCTGAGCGCCGCGTCCCTCGGGCTCGGCGGCGCGAACGCCGAGATCGATCCCGCCTCCCCGCTCAACCCGGCGAACCTCGGACGTCCCACGCGCTACTCGATCTATCTCCAGTACGAGCCCGAGTTCCGCCGCACCACGATCGGCAGCAACTCGTCCAACACCACCACGATCCGCTTCCCCGGGTTCCTGATGAGCGGGGCGATCGGGCGCTTCACGCTGGGTGCGTCGTTCAGCACCCTGCTCGACCGCACCTGGTCGAACGTGTACACCGACACGATCGTGATCGACGGCACGCCGCAGAGCTCCACCCTGATCGCCGGGAGCGATGGCGCGATGAACGACGCGCGCTTTGCCTCCTCGTTCTGGATCAACCCGCGGCTGCAGGTGGGCCTTGGGGTGCACGCGATCTCCGGGGAGAACCGCGTGCAGTTCGGCCGCTTCTTCGCCGATTCGTCCGGGCTCGGCAACGTCTCGCAGAGCTCCGTGATCAACTTCTCGGGGCGCGCCTTCTCGCTCGGCGTGATCGGGGCCCCGACGTCGAACCTGCTGCTCGGGGCCTCCGCCCGGATCGGCGGGGACGTCACGGCGGAGCAGGCCGACGAGCCGCTCTCGGAGGCGAAGGTGCCCTCCCGCTTCGGCGTCACGGCCGCCTGGTTCGGGATCCCGAACACGACGATCGCGGCGCGCGTCGAGCGGACCGAGTGGACCGCGCTCGACGGACTCTCGACGGCGGCCACGACGCTCTTCGATGCGACCGAGCTCGGGCTCGGGGTCGACGTCGTGGGCCCGCGGATCGGCCAGGCATTCTCGACGGCGCGGATCGGCTTCCGCGACCGCACCCTGCCGTACGGCGTGAACGGCGAGCAGGTGAGCGAGCGCAGCCTCTCGGGCGGAGTCGCGATCCCGCTCGCGCGGGGCCGCGGGAACATCGACCTCGCGCTGCAGCGCGCCACGCGGAAGGCCGCCGGTGCGACGGAGAAGGCCTGGTTCCTCTCGATCGGCCTGGGCATCCGGCCCTGATGCGCGCCTGACCGCCGGAGCCCCGACGCCATGATGACGACCCCCGGCGCATCGGGCGCTCCCGCGCAGGCCCTCGTGCTCGTCGCGGACGACGTCGAGGCGAACGTCGAGTTGCTGCGCGACCAGCTGGCCGCACTCGACTGCCGGGTGATCCATGCGGTCGATGGCCCCTCGACGCTCGCGATCTGCACCGCCGAGCGGCCGGACCTCTGCATCCTCGACGTCGCCATGCCAGCGGGCGACCTCGGCGTGGATGCGCGGGAGACGGGGCTGGAGGTGTGCCGGCGCCTCAAGCGCGACCCGCGCACCGCGCGCATCCCCGTGATCTTCGTCTCCGCGCTGAACGATCCCGCGGAGCGCCTGCGCGCGATCGAGGCGGGCGGGGATGACTTCCTGCTCAAGCCGCACAACCGGCACATGCTCGGCGCGCGCGTCCGCAGCCTCCTCAAGCTCAAGGGCGCGACCGACGCACTCGAGGAGAGCCTGAAGCGGCTGCGGGAGTTGCAGAAGGCGCGCGACGACCTGATGCGGATGATCGTGCACGACCTCAAGACCCCGCTCACCTCGATGCTGGCGACGCTCGAGATGCTCCGCGACGGGGACTTCGGCGCGCTCCCCGACCGGCCGGCGCGCGCCCTCTCCGACGTGGAGGGGAAGGCGGAGGACCTGCTCGGGCTCATCGAGGACCTGCTCGACGTCTCCCGGATGGAGGAGCGCTCGCTCCCCCTCCAGCCCGAACCGATCGCGCCGGCCGCGTTGATGGCCGAGATCCTGTTCGACTGGCAGCTCCGGTTCCGCCAGGAGCAGACCGAGGCGCGCACCGACGTCGCGGACGACGCGCCGGTCTTCTCCGCCGACAAGACGCTGCTCAAGCGCGTGCTCGCGAACCTCGTGCAGAACGCCGTCACGCACTCGCCGGTGCCGGTGACGCTCACGCTCGGCGCGCGGCGCGACCCCGCCGGGATCGTCCTCTCGGTGGCCGACACCGGGCCGGGCATCCCGGATGAGTACCAGGACCTCGTGTTCCAGAAGTTCGAGCAGGTGCGCGCGCCGAACGCACCGCGGGTGCGCAGCTCGGGGCTCGGACTCGCCTTCTGTCGCGTGGCGGTGGAGTCGCACGGCGGGCGCATCTGGGTGCGGAGCCGGGAGGGGGAGGGGAGCACCTTCTTCATCCAGCTCCCGCTGGCGCCGTTGCCACGCCCTCCGCGCGTGCTGCGGACGGGAGAACACCCCGCCGTCACGCCGTCGGAAAGCCGTTGAGCGGCAGGGCGAGGTAGTTTCCTCACACCTCCAACCTCACACCTCCCATCTCCCATCCGCCGTTCATGCCCTCCGTCTATATCGAGACCTACGGCTGCCAGATGAACGTCAGCGACTCCGAGCTGATGTACGGCAAGCTGCGCTCGGAGGGCTACGAGACGGTGGACGCGCCGCAGGGCGCGGACGTGGTGCTCGTGAACACCTGCGCCATCCGCGAGAACGCCGAGCAACGCGTGATCGGCCGGCTGGGGGAGCTGCGGCGGGACCTCAAGCCGGGGGCGGTGCTCGGCGTGACCGGCTGCATGGCGCAGCGCCTGGGCCCGCGGCTCCTCGAGACGGACACGCGCGTCCAGCTCGTGGTGGGGCCCGACGCCTACCGCATGCTCCCGGCACTCATCGAGGGCGCACGGCAGGGAGAGCGCTTCAGCGCCACCGACTTCGACCTCGAGGAGCACTACGAGGATTTCACCGCGCGCCGCTTCGAGGGGGTGAAGGCCTGGATCCCGGTGCAGCGCGGCTGCGACTACCGGTGCACCTACTGCATCGTGCCGACCACGCGCGGGCCCGAGCGGAGCCGCCGCCTCGCCGACGTGGTGCGCGAGACGCGCGAGGTGGTCGCACAGGGGATCACCGAGGTCGTGCTGCTCGGTCAGACGGTGAACTCCTACCACGACGGCACGCACGACTTCTCGGACCTCCTGCGTGCCGTGGGGGCGGTCGAGGGTCTGCGGCGGCTGCGGTACACGAGCCCGCACCCGAACGACTTCTCCGACCGCGTGATCGCGGCGATGGCCGAGACGCCCACGGTCTGCGAGCACGTGCACCTGCCGATGCAGAGCGGCTCCACCTCCATGCTCAAGCGGATGCTGCGCCGGTACACGCGGGAGGAGTACCTCGACTGCGTCTCCCGCCTGCGCGCGGCGATCCCCGGGCTCGGCCTCACCACGGACATCATCGTCGGGTTCCCGGGGGAGACGGACGAGGAGTTCGAGGAGACGCTCTCGCTCTGCCGTGAGGTGCGCTTCGACGACGCCTTCACCTTCAAGTTCTCCGCGCGCGAGGGGACGCCGGCCACCCGGATGCCGGCCGAGTGGACGGTGCCGCCCGAGGTCGTGGACGCGCGGTATGACGCGCTCTTCGCGACGCTGCGCGGGATCTCGCGCGAGCGGAACATGGCGCGGCTCGGCGAGCGCCTCGAGGTGCTGGTGGAGAAGGAGGCGCGGAAGGGCGAAGGGCTCTACCAGGCGCGCTCCCGCGACTTCAAGACCGTGCTCGTGCCTGGGACGCCGGAGTCGGTCGGCACCTACCTGCACGTGGAGCTCACCGGCACCACCGGGGCGACCTTCACGGGCACGCCGGTCGCGGAGCGCCACGCGCTGCCGATGGCGGGGTAGGCGCGCCGCTCGCGGCGTGAGGCACCGGCGCGCACGGAAGTGATGGCGCGCTGCGGCGCGCGGGAGGCGGTGCTGCAGGATGCCGCTCATCCTTCGCGCCGCCTTCACCTGGGTCGCGGCGACCGCGGCCGCGCTGGGCGGTGTGCTAGCCCACGCTCCCACGCCGATCGCTGCGGCCGTCGGCTGCGCTGTGTTCGCCATCGCCGGGGTCGCGTGGCGACGAGGCGCGTTCGCCGGAAGCGCTCCCGCGCTTGGCCTGGTCGCGGCCGCAGGGCTCCTGCTCGGCACCGACCTCCGCCGCACCGATGCGCACTGCCTCGCCGCTGCCGCGACGGCCCGCGAGTGGACGCTGCGCCTGCGGATGCCGGCGGAACCCGGGTCGTTCGTGCGCGCCGAGGGCGTCGCCCCCGGGTGCCGGCTCCTCGCGTGGGTGGCCGTGCGCAGCGGGAGTGCCGCATCCGGCAGTGTCGTGCGCATCACGCGCGCGGAGGCCTCCGCGGGTGAGGATGCGCTGCTCCTCCGCGACGCGGTGCTCACGCTGGACCGGGGTCCCGGTCCCCTCGACCGCTGGCGGAACCGCACCGCGGCATCGCTCGACGCGCGCTTCGGCACCGACGCGCCACTCGTGCGCGCCCTGCTCATCGCCGACACGCGGGGGCTCTCCCCCGAGCTCCGGGCGCGCTACGCGGACGCGGGGCTCGTGCACCTGCTCTCGATCTCGGGGCTGCACGTGGCGATCATCGGCGGCGCGATGCTGCTGCTGTTCGAGTCGCTGCGCCTCACGCGCGCGCCGGCGGCGGGGGCTGCCGTCGCATGCACCGTGCTCTACGTCTGCGCGATCGGCGCGCCGCCACCGGCCGTGCGCAGCGCCACCCTCTTCGCGGCGACCGCGGGGAGCCGGCTCCTGCAGCGTCCGGTCTCCCCCTGGGGCGCGTACGCCCTCGGCGCGCTCGTGCCGCTCATCGACCCGCGCACCGTGCTCGACCTCGGCTGGCAGCTCTCCGTGGCGGGGTACGCCGCGATCATCGTCGCGGGGCGCATGAGCCGGCGCCGGCTGCCCGAGGCGTGGCGCGGCTGGCGTCGCGCGCTGGCGCGCGAGCTGCTCAGCGGCGTCCTCACCACCGCCGCCACCGCGCCGCTCGTGGCCTGGCACTTCGGGCGGTTGAGCCTGGTGTCGCCGCTCAGCAACCTGGCGGCCGGCCCGGTGGTGTCGCTGCTCCAGCCCACCCTCTTCCTCGCGATGCTGGTGCCCGTGCGCGCGCTGGCGGACTTCACGGCGGACGCCGCGCGCCCGCTCCTGCGCGCACTCGACCTCGTGGCGTCCGCGGCCGCGTCCCTTCCCGGTGCCTCCGTGGTGGTCGCCCCGACGCTCTGGGCCGCGCTGCTCGCGGGGGGCGCGACCTTCGCGCTCCTCGTGGCCGGCTGGGCGCGCGCCTGGCGCGCGCCGCTCACCATCGCACTCGGCGCGCTCGCGCTGCTCGCCTGGTTCCCCCTCGGGCCCACGCTCGGCGCCGCGGGCGCCGAGCTCCACCTCCTCGACGTCGGGCAGGGGGACGCGATCGCGATCCGCTCGCCGCGCGGACGCTGGGTGCTGGTGGACGCGGGTCGCGCCTGGCGGTCGGGCGATGCCGGCCGGGCGACGGTCATCCCCTACGTGCGCCGTCGCGGCGGCGAGGTGGCGCTCCTCGTCCTGACGCACCCGCACGCGGACCACATCGGGGGAGCACGCAGCGTGCTCCGCGCCCTCGGCGTGCGCGAGATACGGGACGCGGCGTTCGTGGAGCGGAGCGCGACCTATCGTGAGCTGCTGGGCGAGGCCGAGGCGCAGGGGACACGATGGCAGCGTGCGCGCCCCGGCGAACGCGTCGACGTCGATGGCGTGGAGCTGGAGTTCCTCGCCCCCGACTCGACCTGGACCGCGTCGTTGCGCGACCCGAACGAGGCGAGCACGGTGGTGCGCGTGCGCTACGGCGCGGTCCGCTTCCTGCTCACCGGGGACGCGGAGCGCGGCGAGGAGGCGTGGCTCCTCGCCCACGCGCGTGACGCGCTCACGGCCGAGGTGCTCAAGGTGGGCCACCACGGTTCGGGGACGAGCTCGACGCCGGACTTCGTCGCCGCCGTCGCGCCCCGTCTCGCGCTGGTCTCGGTGGGCGCGGCGAACCTCTACGGCCATCCGAGCGCCGACGTGATGCGCCGGCTCGTGGACGCCGGCGCGACCGTGCTCCGCACCGACCAGCTCGGCACGATCGTCGTGCGCACCGACGGTCGCGAGCTCGATGTCGAGAGCGGTGGGCGGCGCTGGCGCGTGGCACGGCCATTGCCCGTGATGCGGTGATACGGCCACCTTTCCGGTCGCCGACCTTCCCCGAGCCCGCTGGAGCGCGTACCCGTGGTCAACCACACCGACACGTCCGTCGTCACCATCGAACGCTTCATCGTGGAGCAGGAGCGACTCTACCCTGCCGCCACGGGGGAGCTCTCGGGGATCATGTACGACCTGGCGCTCGCCTCGAAGATGATCGCGAACAAGGTGCGGCTCGCCGGCCTCGTGGACATCCTCGGCGCCAAGGGGACGGAGAACGTGCAGGGGGAGGCACAGCAGAAGCTCGACGTCATCGCCAACGACATCATCGTCAAGGCGCTCGACCATGGCGGCCGGCTCTGCGCCATGGCGTCGGAGGAGGAGGAGGCGATCATCCCGATCCCCGCGCGCTTCAGGCGCGGCAAGTACCTCCTCCTCTTCGATCCGCTCGACGGCTCGTCGAACATCGACGTGAACGTCCCCGTGGGCACGATCTTCTCCGTGCTGCAGAAGGTGACGCCCGGCGTGGACGGCACGCTGGAGGACATGCTGCAGGAGGGCGCGCGCCAGGTCGCCGCGGGGTACGTGATCTACGGGGCGAGCACGATGCTCGTGTACACCACCGGGCAGGGGGTGCACGGCTTCACGCTCGACCCGTCCATCGGCGAGTTCCTCCTCTCGCACCCGGACATGCGGATCCCCGAGCATGGGCGGTACCTCTCCGTGAACGACTCGTACGAGGCGCTCTGGACGGACGAGGTGCGCGCGCTCATCCGGCGCTACCGCGGACTCGACGGGAAGCGTGCGGCGATGAACGTGCGCTACGTGGGCTCGCTCGTGGCGGACTTCCACCGCAACCTGCTCGGCGGCGGGCTCTTCGCGTACCCGGCGAACAGCAAGTCGCCCAACGGGAAGCTGCGGCTGCTCTACGAGTGCAACCCGCTGGCGTTCATCGTGGAGCAGGCGGGCGGGGCCGCGACCGACGGGAGCCGCCGCATCCTCGACATCAAGCCCACCGAGCTGCACCAGCGCTCGCCGTACTACGTCGGCTCGCGCGCTGACGTCGCGATCGCGACCGAGATGCTCGCGGGCGGATGAGCGGCAAGGGGCGGGACGCGGGAGCCGAGCACCTCACGCCCTCCGGCATCCCGGTGGCGGCCGTGTACGGGCCGGACTCGCGCGCCGGAGGGGAGGCTGGCGCGCTCGGTGCGCCCGGCGAGTTCCCGTTCACGCGGGGCGTCTACCCCAGCATGTACCGCGGCCGCCTCTGGACCATGCGGCAGTACGCGGGCTTCGGGACGGCGGAGGAGACGAACGCGCGCTTCAAGCTCCTCCTCGCCGCGGGCCAGACCGGGCTCTCCACCGCATTCGACCTCCCGACGCAGATGGGACTCGACTCCGACTCCCCCCGCGCGCTCGGCGAGGTGGGACGCGTCGGCGTGGCGATCGACAGCGTGGACGACCTCCACCAGTTGCTCGCCGACCTGCCGCTCGACGCGATCTCCACCTCGATGACCATCAACGCCACCGCGAGCGTGCTGCTCGCGATGTACGTGGTGGTGGCAGAGGAGCGGGGCGTGCCGCGCGCGAAGCTCAGCGGCACCATCCAGAACGACATCCTCAAGGAGTACATCGCGCGCGGGACCTATGTCTTCCCGCCCGCGCCCTCGCTCGCGCTGATCGCGGAGACCTTCCGCTTCTGCGCCGCCGAGGTGCCCGCGTTCAACCCCATCTCCATCTCGGGTTATCACATCCGCGAGGCGGGGGCGACGGCGGTGCAGGAGCTGGCGTTCACCTTCGCGAACGCGCTGGCGTACGTGCGCTGCGCCCTCGACGCGGGGCTCGCGGTGGACGACTTCGCGCCGCGGCTCTCCTTCTTCTTCGCCTGCCACAACGACCTCTTCGAGGAGGTGGCGAAGTTCCGCGCCGCGCGGCGCATCTGGGCCACGCTCATGCGCGAGCGGTTCGGCGCGAGCGACGCCTCGTGCAAGCTCCGGTTCCACACGCAGACGGGGGGCGTGACGCTCACCGCGCAGCAGCCGCTGAACAACGTGGTGCGCGTGGCCGTGCAGACGCTCGCGGCCACGCTGGGCGGCACCCAGTCGCTGCACACCAACGGGTACGACGAGGCGCTCTCGCTCCCCACGGCCGAGGCGGCGACGCTCGCGCTCCGCACGCAGCAGGTGGTGGCGTACGAGAGCGGCGTGGCGCAGACCGTGGACCCGCTCGCGGGGAGCTACTACGTGGAGTCGCTCACGGACGAACTCGAGCGGCGCGCGCTCGCGCTGCTCGAACGTGTCGAGGCGCTCGGGGGCTCGGCCGCCGCGATCGAGGCAGGGTTCTTCCAGGAGGAGATCGGCCGCTCGGCGTACGAGCACCAGCTGGCCGTGGAGGCGGGGAGCCGCGTGATCGTCGGCGTGAACCGGTTCGCGGATGGCGAGGACCCGCCGATCATCCCGGCGCCGGACTTCGCGGAGCTCGAGGCCGGACAGGTGGCGCGGGTGGCGGCGGTCCGCGCCTCGCGCGATGCCACGGCCGTGCGGGCGGCGCTCGCCGCGATCCGCAGGGCGGCGCCCCTGGGTTCCGGCGAACCCCTGATGCCTCTGATCGTGGACGCCGTGCGCGCGCGCGCCACCGTCGGCGAGATCTCGGACACGCTGCGCGAGGTGTGGGGCGAGTACCGGCCGGGCTGATCCGCGGTGGCCACCGCTTGAAGGCACCACCGCGCGCCGATAACTTTATCGGGCTCCGCACGTTACGCCTCTCCCCGCCATGCCGACCTACGAATACCGCTGCCCCTCCGGGCACGAGTTCGAGGACTTCGTCCTCAAGATCAGCGCTGCCAAGTCCGAGCTGCCGTGCCCGACCTGTGGCGCGGTCGCTGCGCGCCGCATGTCCGCCGGCTCCGGGCTCCTGTTCAAGGGCTCCGGCTTCTACATCACGGACTACGGGAAGGACGGCAAGAAGGACCAGCGCGCCGCCGCCGCGAAGGGCGGCGATGGCGCCGCATCGGGGTCGAAGTCCGACGCGAAGTCCGGCGGCGCCTCCTCCGGCGGGGAAGGGAGCGCCACGAAGGGCGACGGGAAGTCGGGCGACTCCGGCACCGCCAAGGCGGCAGCGAAGCCGGCGGCCCCGGCCGCCTCGGGTTCGACCGGGTCCGGCACGTCCAAGGCGCCGAAGTCCGGTTCGTCGGAGTGAGCAGCGTCGACGTCCTGCGCGCCGCGCTGACCCGGGCCGCCGTCGCGATCGGCGCACCTGAGGACGTCCAGCCCTCGCTCGAACGCCCGCGCGATCCCGCGCACGGCGACTGGGCGACGAACCTGGCGATGACGCTGGCCAAGCCGCTGGGCCGGAAGCCGCGCGAGGTCGCGGACGCGCTCATCGCGGCGCTCGACGCCAAGGGCGCCGGGCTCGCCGAGGCGAGCGTCGCCGGGCCGGGGTTCATCAACTTCCGGCTCGCCACCGCCGACCTCGCCGGAGGGCTGGCGCGGGTCCTCGCCGCCGGCACCTCGTGGGGCCACGGGACGGGCGGGCAGGGGCGGTCGGCGAACGTCGAATTCGTCTCGGCGAATCCCACGGGCCCGCTCCACGTCGGGCATGGTCGCCAGGCGGCGCTCGGCGACGCCATCGCCTCGCTGCTGACGTCGCAGGGGTGGAAGGTGACGCGTGAGTTCTACTACAACGACGCGGGTGTGCAGATCCAGAACCTCGCGCTCTCCGTGCAGGCGCGGCTCCGCGAGCTCGCGGGCGAACCCCTCGCGATCCCCGAGGGCGGCTACCACGGCGAGTACATCAAGGACATCGCCGCGACGTATCGCGCCGAGCGCGCGGACGATCCGCGCGGCGACGATCTCGAGGCGGTGCGGGCCGTGGCGGTGCGCGCGCTCCGGCACGAGCAGGACCTCGACCTGCGGGCGTTCGGCGTGCAGTTCGACCACTACTTCCTCGAGTCGTCGCTCTACACGGACGGCAAGGTGGACGCGACGGTCGCGGCGCTCACCAGGTCCGGGCACACGTTCGAGGACGACGGCGCGCTCTTCCTGCGCACCACCGCGTTCGGCGACGACAAGGACCGTGTGATGCGGAAGCGCGACGGCACGTTCACGTACTTCGTGCCCGACGTGGCCTACCACGTGACCAAGTTCGAGCGCGGCTTCACCCGCGCGATCAACGTGCAGGGGGCGGACCACCACGGCACGACGGCCCGCGTGCGCGCGGGGCTGCAGGCGCTCGCGCTCGGCGTGCCGAAGGGCTACCCCGAGTACGTGCTCCACCAGATGGTGACCGTGATGCGGGGCGGGGAGGAGATGAAGATCTCCAAGCGCGCCGGCAGCTATGTGACCGTGCGCGACCTGATCGACGAGGTCGGGCGCGACGCGGTGCGCTACTTCCTGCTGATGCGGAAGGGCGACTCGCAGCTGGTGTTCGACGTGGACCTCGCCCGCTCGCAGAGCGAGGAGAACCCCGTCTACTACATCCAGATGGCGCACGCGCGACTCTCGGGCATCTTCCGCGTGGGCGAGGTGGACGTCGCGTCCATCGACGGGTCGGGCGTGGAGTGGAGCGCCCTGGGGGAGCCGGAGGAGCGCGAGCTCGTGAAGGCGCTGCTCGACTATCCGGATTTCGTCGCCGCGGCGGCGGACGCGCTCGAGCCGCATCGCGTGGCCAACTGGCTCCTCGAGACGGCACGGCTCGTGCATACCTGGTACCACAAGCACCACGTGCTCGGCGAGCCGGAGCCCGTGATGCGGGCCCGACTCGCGCTGGCACGCGCGGCACAGTTGACGTTGGCCAGCGGTCTCGGCCTGCTCGGCATCTCCGCTCCGGAGCGGATGTAGCGCCGCCGCAGTGACTCACACCTCACACCTCACATCTCACACCTGATGTCTGTCCTCGTCGTCGGTTCCGTCGCGCTCGACTCCGTGGAGACCCCGTTCGGGAAGGCCGACGAGGTGCTCGGCGGGTCGGCCAACTACTTCTCCGCGGCGGCCGTGCACCAGACGCCGGTGCAGATGGTGGGCGTCGTCGGGAGCGACTACCCCGTCGAGAAGCTGGAGCCGTTGCGCGCGCGCGGCGTCGATCTCACCGGCCTCGAGCGCGCTGAGGGGGAGTCATTCCGCTGGCGCGGGCGCTACCGCCACGACCTGAACTCGGCGGAGACGCTCGAGACGCGCCTCGGCGTCTTCTCGCACTTCAAGCCGAAGCTCCCGCCGCAGTTCCGGAGCGCGGAGTATGTCTTCCTCGCGAACATCGACCCGCGGCTCCAGCTCGACGTGCTGAGCCAGATCAGCAAGCCGAAGCTCGTGGCCTGCGACACGATGAACTTCTGGATCGAGTCGCGACGGCCGGACCTGCTCGAGCTGATCGGCAAGGTGGACCTGATCACGCTGAACGACGGCGAGGCGCGCCAGCTGACCGAACACGCGAATCTCGTGCAGGCCGCGCGCTGGATCCTCGAGCGCGGGCCGCGGGTGGTGCTCATCAAGAAGGGGGAACACGGCGCCTTCATGTTCACGAAGGACACCATCTTCTTCGCCCCCGCGTATCCGCTCGAGTCGGTGTTCGACCCGACCGGCGCCGGTGACTCGTTCGCGGGCGGGTTCATGGGGTGGCTCGCCCGCACGGGGGACCTCTCGGAGTCGAACATGCGCCGCGCCGTGATCGTGGGGTCGGCCATGGGGTCGTTCGTGGTGGAGGGCTTCTCGATCACCCGGCTGCTCGAGGTCACGCGCTCGGACATCGATGCCCGTGTCGCCGACTTCCATCGGCTGGTGAGCTTCGACCAGGCGCTGGGTTGATCCGCCCATGACCGGGGAGCGACTCACCTACGCGAGCGCCGGCGTCGACATCGACGCGGCGGAGGACTCGAAGCACCGCATCAAGCGGTTGGTCGAGTCGACGTTCACGGCGGGGGCGCGGGGGGCGTTCGGCGGGTTCGGCGGCATGTTCCGCGTGCCCGAGGGCGCCCGGAAGCCGCTCCTGGTCTCCAGCGCCGACGGCGTCGGCACCAAGATCAAGGTCGCCATCGAGGCGGACCGGCACGACACGATCGGCCACTGCCTCGTGAACCACTGCGTCAACGACATCCTGGTGCAGGGGGCGACGCCCCTCTTCTTCCTGGACTACGTCGCCTTCGGCAAGCTCGTGCCCTCCGTGGTCGAGGCGATCGTCGCGGGCGTGGCCGCGGGGTGCCGCGAGAACGGCGCGTCCCTCGTCGGGGGCGAGACGGCGGAGATGCCGGGCGTCTACACGCCGCCGGACTACGACCTCGCGGGCTTCATCGTCGGGATGGTCGAGGAGGACGAGGTCATCACCTCCGCCGGCGTGCAGGATGGCGATCTCCTCGTCGGGCTCGCCAGCACCGGTCTCCACACCAATGGCTACTCGCTCGCCCGTCACATCGTGACGGAGCGGCTGAACCTCGGTCCCCACGCGGTGTTTCCCGAGTCGGGTGGCAAGTCGGTGGCCGATGTCCTGCTGGCGGTCCACCGCTCGTACCTCCCGATCCTCCGGCCGGTGCTCCCCCGCGTGCACGCGATGGCGCACATCACCGGAGGTGGGATCCCGGGGAACCTCGACCGGGCGCTGCCGCCGCACCTGGACGCGGTGGTGGAGATGGCCTCGTGGGAGATCCCGCCGCTCTTCCGGGTGTTGGAGGAGGCGGGGAAGGTGGAACGCGCGGAGATGTACCGGGCGTTCAACCAAGGTGTTGGCATGATTGTGATTACGGACACATCCGGCGCCTCCGCCGTGCGTGACCTCGCGGGGAAGGCCGGCGTCGATAGTTGGATCATCGGTCACACCCGTCCCGGCACTGGACGGGTCCAACTCGTCTAACCCCGGAGTCGTTCCCCATGCGTCGCATCCTCGCCGCATCCGCCATCCTCGCCGCCGTCGCCCTTCCCGCGGCCGCCCAGAATCCCAACTGTTCCGGCGCCTCCTCCACCACGGCGGACGCCTGCGAGAAGGCGACCGACCTTTTCAACTACATGATGCCGCAGCTCGGCACCTCGCTCGTCGGGGGCAGCCACACGCTCGGCGTCGGGACCACCCTCGGCGGGTTCCCGCACTTCGCCATCGCCCTGCGCGGCAACGCGATCATGGGTGACGTGCCGGATCTCGGGACCATCAACGTCTCGATCGCGGGCCGGCAGTCCTCGAACATCGACACCAAGAGCCAGGTGCTCGGCCTGCCGGGCGTGGACTTCGCCCTCGGCCTCTACAAGGGCTTCCCGCTCGGCGTCACGCGCGTCGGTGGCGTGGACCTGATCGGCAGCGTCACCTACATCCCGGACGTGGACACGGATGAGGTGACGATCGCCACGGACGGCGGCTCCACCAAGATCGGCATCGGCGCGCGCGTCGGGCTCCTCGAGCAGTCGCTGATCGTGCCGGGCGTCTCGTTCTCGTACCTGGTGCGCGACCTGCCCACGCTGACCATGAACGCCTCGGCGGGGAACGCCGACTTCACCATCTCCGACTTCTCGGTGAAGACCAAGTCGTGGCGACTCGCGGCGCAGAAGAACCTGATGATCTTCCAGCTCGGCCTCGGCGTCGGCCAGGACACCTACGAGTCGGCCGCCGACGTCGCGATCAGCGGCGCGGGAGCGATGAACACCGCCGTCGCGCAGGAGATGACGCGCACCACGCTGTACGGCTCGGTCGGCTTCAACCTCCTGGTCGCGAAGGTCGTCGGCGAGGTGGGCCAGGTGAGCGGCGGCGACATCTCCACCTACAACAACTTCTCCGAGGCGGCCGACAAGTCCCGGCTCTACGGCTCGGTCGGTATCCGCATCAGCTTCTGACCGAGGCACACTCCCCCCTCTCCCCGCCACCCGCCCCGCACGACGGGGCGCGGATGCGCCGCGCGCTGCTCCTGGCGCGGCGCGGCTGGGGCCGGACGGCGCCGAACCCCCTGGTCGGCGCCGTCGTCGTTCGCGACGGCAAGACCGTCGGCGAGGGGTTCCACGCGGAGTTCGGAGGCCCGCACGCGGAGGTGCACGCGCTCGCCGAGGCCGGCCCGAGGGCGGAGGGGGCCGACGTCTACGTGACGCTCGAGCCCTGCGCGCACGAGGGCAAGACGCCCCCCTGCGTCGACGCGCTGATCGCCGCGCGGGTGCGGCGGGTGGTGGTCGCGGCGCGGGACCCGAATCCCGTCGCCGCTGGTGGCATCGCCCGGCTGCGCGCTGCGGGGATCGCCGTCACGGAGTCGGTCGAGCGGCGCTCGGCGGAGGACCTCAACGCCCCCTTCCTCTTCGTGCAGCGGGAGCCTGCGCGGCCCTTCGTCACGCTCAAGCTCGCAATCTCCCTCGACGGGATGCTCGCCTCCGCGGACCGGAGCCAGCGATGGCTCACCGGGGAGCGGGCCCGCCGGCAGGTGCACCGGCTGCGGGCCGGCGTGGACGGCGTGGCGGTGGGGATCGGCACCGCGCTGGCCGACGACCCCGCGCTCACGGTGCGGTCCGGCCGTCGCCCGCGCGTGGCGCCCCGGCGCATCGTGTTCGACCCCTCGGCGCGCCTCCCGACCGTGAGCAAGCTGGCGCGGACGGCCCGCAAGGTGCCCACCTGGGTCCTCGCGGACGCACCGGACGCCGGGCGGTCCGAGGCGCTGGAGCGCGCGGGGGTCCGCGTCCTCTCCGCCCCGGGGATCGGCGCCCAGCTGGCGGTGCTGCGGCGTGAGGGGATCCACCACCTGCTCGTCGAGGGGGGGGCGGGGATGGCGGGTGCCCTGCTGAGCGGCGGTTTCGTGGATCGACTCGTTATCTTTCAGGCGCCGGTCCTCCTGGGGGCCGGGGCACTGCCCGCGTTCGGGTCCGTGTCGTTGGGCTCGGGATTCCCCGAGCGGTGGCGGGTGATCGAGCATCGGATGTTCGACGACGATGCGATGGTCAGCTACGCGCCGCTCCCGGCTCCGGGCCGCTGATTCCACCCTCGCGCCCACGCGCATGTTCACGGGACTCATCACTGCCGTCGGCGAGATTCGCGAGGTGTCCGAGACGGACGCCGGTCGCGAGTTCGTGGTGGCCGCCCCCTACGAAGGGGTGGCCGTCGGTGAGAGCATCGCGGTGAACGGGGCCTGCCTCACGGTGCGCGAGCGCGCGCCGGGGTGGTTCCGCGTGGCGGCGGTGGTGACGACGCTGGCGCGCACCACGGTCGCGGGGTGGCGGGTCGGCACCCGGGTGAACCTCGAGCGCGCGCTCGCGGTGGGCGACCGGCTCGGCGGCCACATCGTGCAGGGCCATGTCGACGGGGTCGGCCGCGTCTCCGCGGTGGAGCGCCAGGGGGACGCGCTGCTCATCGACGTCGAGGTGCCGGCCGACGTGGACGAGCTCCTCGTGCCCCTCGGCAGCGTGGCGGTCGACGGCGTCAGTCTCACCGTCAACGCGCTCCCGCGCCCCGGCGTGCTGCAGCTCTCCCTGATCGAACACTCCCTCCGCCACACCACGCTCGGGGCGCTGCGCGTCGGCGACCCGGTGCAGCTCGAGGCGGACATCCTTGCGAAGTACCTCAAGCGCCTCGCGGCGCCCCTCCTGGCCACCTGATGACGTTCGGCACCATTGAGCAGGCCCTCGAAGACCTGAAGGCGGGGAAGTTCCTCGTCGTCGCCGATGACGAGGATCGCGAGAACGAGGGCGACCTCATCTGCGCGGCGGAGTTCATCACGCCCCAGATGGTCAACTTCCTGATGCGCGCCAAGGGGATGATCTGCGTGGCGCTCACCCCGGAGCGGGTGACGCAGCTGGGGCTCGCGATGATGGGAGACGAGAACACCGACGCCCTGCGGACGGCCTACACCGTCACGGTGGACGGCGCACCGAAGCATGGCGTGACCACGGGGATCAGCGCGAGCGACCAGGCGACGACCATCCGCCTGATGGCGGCTCCCTCGACGCATCCGAGCGACCTGCGCCGGCCGGGCCACGTGCACCCGCTCCGCGCGCGCGAGGGTGGCGTGCTCCAGCGGGTCGGCCACACCGAGGCCGCCGTGGACCTCATGCGCCTCGCGGGACTCCAGCCGGCCGGGGTCATCTGCGAGATCCTCACCGACGAGGGCGCCTCCGCGCGGCGCCCGGACCTCGAGGCCTTCGCCGAGCAGCACGGCCTCACGCTGGTCACCGTCGCCCAGCTCGTCGCCTACCGCCTGCAGCACGAGCGCCTCGTGCACCGGGAGGCCGAGGTGCGGCTCCCCACCGAGTTCGGGGACTTCCGCCTGATGGGTTACCGGAACGACGTGGACGACCACGAGCACGTGGCTCTGGTGTACGGCGACGTCGCCGATGGGGAGGACGTGCTGGTGCGGATGCACTCCAAGTGCCTCACCGGCGACACCTTCCACTCGCTGCGCTGCGACTGCCACTGGCAGCTGCGAGAGGCCATGCGCCTGGTGGTGGAGGCGGGGCGAGGAGTGATCGTCTACCTCGACCAGGAAGGGCGTGGGATCGGCCTGCTGAACAAGCTCAAGGCGTACGCCCTCCAGGACGCCGGCGCCGACACGGTGGAGGCGAACGAACGGCTCGGCTTCGCGCCGGACCTGCGCAACTACGGCATCGGCGCGCAGATCCTGCTCGACCTCGGGCTCCGGTCGATCCGGCCGATCACGAACAACCCCAAGAAGCTCGTGGGGCTCGAGGGGTACGGCCTCCGCCTTGGCGAGCGCGTGCCGATCATCTCGCCCTCCACGAGCGAGAACGCCGAGTACCTCGAGACCAAGCGGACGAAGCTCGGTCATCTCCGGGCGATCTGATGCCGGAGTTCATCGGGGAGCCGACCGGCGCCGGGCGCCGGGTGGTGGTGGTCGCGGCGCGCTTCAACACGCTCGTGACGGAGAAACTCGTGGAAGGCGCGGTGGACTGCTGCGTGCGGCACGGCACCGCCTTCGAGGACATCGACATCGTCTGGGTGCCGGGCGCGTGGGAGCTCCCGGCCGCGCTCGCCAAGCTGCTGCTGACGGAGCGCTACGACGCGGCGATCGCGATCGGCGCGGTGGTGCGGGGCGAGACCCCGCACTTCGACTTCGTCGCGGGGGAGGCGTCGCGCGGGCTCTCGGCGCTGCAGGGGGAGTTCGGCGTGCCGGTCGGGTTCGGCCTCCTCACCACGGACACGATGGAGCAGGCCACGGCGCGCGCGGGCGGCGCGCATGGCAACAAGGGGTGGGATGCGGCGCTCGCGGCGCTCGAGATGGCCGACCTCTTCGCACGGCTCGACCTCGCCGAGGGGGACGGGGACGATGCCGGCACGCGTTGAGACACGGGGCCGCTCCCGGGCCCTGCAGGCGCTCTATGCCTGGGACGTGCGCGGCGCCACCGCGGACCTCCCGCGCATCGCCACGCTCGTCTGGGACGACCTCGCGATCCCGCCCGACGAGCGCGCCTTCGCCGAGGCGCTGGTGCAGCTGATCGCCGCCGAGCGCGCCGGGATCGACGCCGACCTCTCGGACGTCACCACCAACTGGCGACTCGAGCGGCTCGGCCACATCGAGCGCTCGGTGCTGCGCCTCGCGGCCGCGGAACTCCTGCAGGGGGGCACGCCGCCGCGCGTCGTGATCCAGGAGTGCGTGCGGCTCGCCGAGCGCTACGGCTCGTCGCAGAGCGCGCGCTTCGTGAACGGCGTGGTGGACGCCCTGGCCCGTCGGATGGGGCGCCTCAATTGAAGCTGCTCGCGGTCAACTGGCAGGACATCGACAACCCGCTGGGCGGTGGCGCCGAGACGCACCTGCACGAGATCCTCGACCGCCTCGCCGCGTGGGGACACGAGGTGGTGCTGCTCTGTGGGGGGTGGGCGGGGTGTCCCTCGCGCGCGGAGCGGAACGGGGTGGAGATCCATCGCGTGGGGACGCGCCAGACCTTCGCCTTCCACGCGCGCCGCTACTGGGAGCGGGAGCTCCGGGGGCGCGGCTTCGACGTCCTCTACGAGGACATCAACAAGGTCCCCCTCTACACCACCCGCTGGGGCGCGCGCCGCGTGGTGGCCGTGGTGCCCCACCTCTTCGGCGGCGCGGCGTTCCAGGAGCTGAACCCCATCCTGGCGACGGCGGTGTGGCTCGCCGAGCGGCCGTTGCCGCGGATGTACCGGGACGTGCCGTTCCAGGCGATCAGCGAGAGCACGGCGGACGATCTCGTGGCGCGCGGCCTGCGGCGCGATCAGGTGGTGGTGATCCCGCCCGGCGTCTCGTTCGACCACTACACGCCCGATCCCGCTGCGCGCGCGCCGCACCCGACCTTCGCCTACCTCGGCCGCCTCAAGAAGTACAAGGGCGTCGACCTGGTGATCCGGGCCTTCGCGCGGGTCCGGCACCCGGAGGCGGTGCTGGAGATCGCGGGCGCGGGGGACCATCGCCCGGCGCTCGAGGCGCTCGTGGCCTCGCTTGACCTCGGTGCGCGCGTGCGGTTTCTTGGCTTCGTGAGCGAGGCGGAGAAGCTCGCGCTGCTGCGCCGCTCCTGGGCGGTGGCGCTCGCGTCGCCCAAGGAGGGGTGGGGCCTCACGAACGTCGAGGCGGAGGCATGCGGGACCCCCGTGGTCGCGTCCGACTCGCCCGGCATCCGGGAGTCGGTGCGGCGCGGGGAGACGGGATTCCTCACGCCGCATGGCGACATCCCGGCGATGGCGGAAGCGCTCGACCGACTGGCCGCATCGCCCGCGCTGGTGGCGTCCATGGGACGCCAGGCACGGGCCTTCGCGGAGACCTTCACCTGGGACCGCTGCGCGCGCGCGACCGAGGCGCACCTGCTCCAGGCCATCAACCCCGGAGGGTAGGACCCTTGGACATCCATGTGCACGAGCACCATGCGAGGATCTCGGCGGCGATGCGCAAGCGCGCCGAGCGGCTCGTCGTGAAGGCCGCCGAGCGCATCCCGCGCGTGGTGTCGGCGACGATCCACTTCGAGCAGGATGGCGCGGTGCGCCGGGTCACGATCGCGATGCACGCGCCGCGGCACCACGACCTGATGGGGCGGGCGGAGGGGCGGTACTTCGGGCCCGCGCTCGTCACGGCCCTGGCGCGCGTGAAGTCGCAGGCGTCGAAGGAGAAGCGCGGCCTCGGCAAGGCGCGCGCGAAGGTGCGGGCGCGCAGCCGCGCGCGCGCGGACCGCTGACCGCCCGACCCCGCCATGGCCGCGATCACCATCGGTGAGTTCGCCGAGCGCGCGAAGGAGCTGCTCGAGCTCGAGGTGATGGGGAGCCCGGACGGGCTCTCGCGCGAGGTGCCCTCGGCCGATGCCTCGGGCCCGGGACTCGTGCTGGCCGGCTACACCGGCCGTTTCGTGCACCAGCGGCTGCAGGTGTTCGGCGAGACGGAGATCAGCTACCTCCGCTCGCTCGCGGCGGGCGAGCGCGATCGGATCTTCGCGAGCTACTTCGCGTATCCGATCCCCTGCGTGATGGTGACCAAGGGCCTCGACCTCCCGGAGGGGATGGAGCGTGCGGCCACGCAGGCGGGCGTGGCGATCCTCCGCTCCCGGCTCAAGACGCAGGAGTTCTACCACCGCATCACGCCCCTCCTCGAGGACCTCTTCGCGCCCACGGTCTCGCTGCATGGATCGCTCGCGGACGTCTACGGCGTCGGCCTCCTCTTCACGGGCGCGAGCGGCATCGGCAAGTCGGAATGCGTGCTCGACCTCGTGGAGCGGGGCCATCGCCTCGTGGCGGACGACCTCGTCATCACCAAGCGGCGCGGCACGGACGTGCTGATCGGGGCGGGGCACCCGCTGCAGCGCCACTTCATGGAGATCCGCGGTGTCGGGCTGATCGACGTGCGCTCGATCTTCGGCGTGCGCGCGGTGCGGCAGCAGAAGCGGATCGAGGTGATGGTCGTCCTGCAGGCCTGGAAGGAGGGGATGGTGGTCGAGCGCACCGGGCTCGACATGGACACGGCCAACATCCTCGGCGTCGAGATCCCGCGGATCACGGTGCCCCTGAACCCGGGGAAGAACATCACCGTGGTGGCGGAGGTGATCGCGATGAACCACCTCGTGCGCTACAGCGGGGAGGACCCGGCGGCCGCGTTCAACGAGCGGCTCAAGGGCCACCTGCGGAAGAAGACGGACCTGCAGCGCTACCTGCTGGCGGACAATGAGTGAGCGTCCGGCGGCCATCGTCGCCGGCCATGGCGGCTTCGCGGCCGGGATCGTCTCGGCGGTGGAGCAGGTCACCGGGATGGCGGGATGTTTCGTCCCCGTCACCAACGCGGGCCTGGCGCCCGCGGGGATCGACGAGGCCCTGCGGCGCGCGCTGGCGGAGTCGGGGGCGCGGCTCATCTTCACCGACCTCCCCGCCGGGAGCTGCACCATGGCGGCCCGGCGCCTCGCGAAGGAGGACCCGGGGCTGGTGGTCGTGACCGGGGTCGCCCTGCCGACGCTCCTTGCGTACGCCTGCGGCTCCGCCGTGCCGGAGGCGGTGGAGAGCGGGCGCAAGGCCATGCAGCTGCTCGAGGCGCCGCGTGCCCCTTGACCACTTCCGGATCGACGACCGCCTGATCCACGGCCAGGTCGTGGTGGGGTGGGGCCAGCCCTGCGCGATCGGCTTCCTGGTGCTCGTGGACGACGAGGTCGCGCGCTCGGACTGGGAGCAGGAGCTCTACCGCATGGGCGTGCCCCCCGAGATGGACGTGTACTTCGACTCGGTGGAGAGTGCGGCGCGCCGGCTCCCGGAGTATCGCGCCGATCGGCGCTGCGGCATGCTGCTCACCGGGGACATCGACACGATGGAGCGCCTCGTGGCGCGTGCGCCGGACATCACCGCGGTCACCGTCGGCGGGATCCATCACAAGGCCGGGCGTGCGGCGCGCCTCCGGTACGTCTTCCTCACGCCGGACGAGGAGGCGCGCCTGCGGGCGCTCGCGGAGCGCGGGGTGACGGTCACCGCGCAGGACGTGCCGAGCGCCTCGCCCCTCTCGCTGGACGCGCTGCTGCGCGGCGACGGGAGCGGCTGATGGGCGGGGACATCCTCTTCTACGTGCCGCTCGCGGTGCTGGGCGCGGTGCTCGGGCTCGACGTCGTGAGCTTCCCGCAGGCGATGATCTCGCGGCCCATCGTGGCGTCGACCCTCGCGGGCGGACTGATCGGGCAGCCGGTGCGCGGACTCACCATGGGGGTGCTGCTCGAGTTCTTCGCGCTCGAGTCCCTCCCGTTCGGCGCATCGCGCTACCCGGAGTGGGGGTCCGCCGCGGTCGTCGGGGGCAGCCTCTTCGCCGCGATCCCGGACGGGTCCGCCGGCGCGATGTCGGTCGCGGCCTTCGCCGCGCTCGTCACGGCATCCATCGGCAGCTCCTCGATGGTGTTCCTGCGCCGCTGGAACGCCATCTGGGCGCGCGGGCAGCAGCGCCGCATCGCGCGCGGGTCGGGGAGCGCCGTGGTCGCGCTCCAGCTGGCGGGGCTCTCGGCGGACCTGATCCGCGGGGGCGTGTTGACCCTCGTGGCACTGGTCGTCTTCTCGCCCCTGAATCGCGCGATCGTCGGCACCTTCAGCATGTCACCGGTGATCTCGCGCGCCGTCGTCGTCGCCGTGGCGTCCGCCGTCGGGCTCGCCGCGATCTGGAAGGTGGTGCGCACCACCGCGGGCGCCCGCTGGTGGCTGGCGGCGGGCGTCGGGGCCGGTTTCATCATCGCGGGGACGCTATGACGGGTGACGCACAGACCCCGGCGCTCCCGCTGCACCTGCGCGCGGCGATCCTCCTCCGGCTCCTCGCGATCCAGGGCGTCTGGAACTACGAGACGATGCTCGGCAACGGGATCGCGTTCGCGATGGAACCGGCGCTGCGCCGGCTCCCGGGGGGACGGCAGGGCGAGGCGTATCGGACCGCCATGGCCCGTCACAGCGGCTACTTCAACGCGCACCCGTACCTCGCCGCGGTGGCCGTCGGCGCGCTCATCCGGGCGGAGCTCGACGGCGTCCCCGCGGCGCAGATCGACCGGTTCCGGACCGCCGCCCCCGGGCCGCTCGGATCGGTGGGGGACCGCCTCATCTGGGCGGGATGGCTCCCGCTCTGCTCCTCGCTCGCGCTCCTCGCCTACGGGCTGGGCGCGGGGCCGCTGGCCGTCGTGCTCCTCTTCCTGCTGACGTATA
Organism: Gemmatimonadaceae bacterium; assembly: GCA_011525845.1. Classification (GTDB taxonomy): domain Bacteria; phylum Gemmatimonadota; class Gemmatimonadetes; order Gemmatimonadales; family Gemmatimonadaceae; genus Pseudogemmatithrix. The sequence goes on from WYBP01000008.1 coordinate 401,733, forward strand.
ACTTCGTGCATCTGGGGCTGCGCATCTGGGGGCTCCACGCGGGGTGGACCCAGGGGCTGCGCGTGGCGCAGGCGCTCGCGAATCCCCTCCTGCGGCAGGGACCGGCGCACGTGGCCCGTGCGACGGCGTTGGTCGCGGGCGTGGCGTTGCCGGTGGCGGCGCATGCGCTCATCGGGCCTGGCCGGGTCCTGCTCGGAAGCGTGCTCGCGGCGGTCGCCGCCGGCGCGACGCTGGTGACGCTGCTCCATGGCCGGTTCGAGGGGTGGCGGCTCGCCACCCTCGCCCTGGCCACCTTCGTCCTCTACACCATGGTGCGCTGATGCCCGAACGCGCAGTGCAGGTGGTGAACGCGAACGGGATCCACGCCCGCCCCGCGGCCGAGATCGTGAAGGTCGCGGGGAAGTTCCGCTCGAACATCACGATCGCGCGCGAGGACCTCGAGGTGAACGCCAAGAGCATCATGGGCGTCATGATGCTGGCAGCGGAGTGCGGCTCCACGGTGCACCTCAAGGCCGACGGCGACGATGCGGACGGCGCGCTCGAGGCGCTCACGCTGCTGATCTCCTCCAAGTTCGGGGAATCGTAGCGGCGTGCCCTCCACCATCCACGGGGTCTCGGCATCGCCGGGGATCGTCGTCGGCGAGGCCCACCTCCTGTTCTGGGAGGTGCCCGAGGTGCGCGCGCGGGTCATCGCCGAGGACGAGATCGAGGGCGAGCTCGTCCGGTTCCACGCGGCCGTGGAGAAGGCGATCGACCGCCTCCACCGGGTGAAGGCGCGGGCCGAGGAGAAGGCGGGCGCGGCGGAGGCGGCGATCTTCGACGTGCAGGTCGCCATCCTGCAGGACGTCGAGCTCCGCAAGCGGGTGGAGACGCTCATCCGCCAGAGCCTCTCGGCGGAGAAGGCGTTCGACCTCGTGCTGATCGAGTGGCGCGACCACTTCGCGCGCTCCACCAATCCCATGATGCGGGAGCGGATCGGCGACATCACGGACGTCCACATCCGCGTGCTCTCGCTCCTGCTCAACCTCCCCGACCACGACCCGGTGGACCTCGAGCCGGGTTCGAACGCGATCCTGGTCACGCACGACCTCACGCCGAGCCTGACGATCCAGCTCGACCGGCGCGCGATCGTCGGCATCGCCACCGACGCCGGCACGCGCACCTCCCACGTCGCGATCCTCGCGCGCTCCCTCGGCCTGCCGGCCGTGGTCGGGTTGATCGACGCCACGTCGAAGATCACCAGCGGCGACCGCCTGATCCTGGACGGCACGAACGGCACGCTGATCCCGCGGCCGACGGCGGCGGTGCTCGCGCAGTTCGCCGATCGGGCCCAGCGCGAGCAGGCGGCGCAGCGCGAGCTCGCCTCGCTCGCGGGCGCCGAGCCGGTGATGACGGACGGCACGCGGGTGACGCTGCTCGCCAACGTGGATCTCCCCGACGAGGCGGCCCCCGCCGCGGCGAGCGGGGCCGGGGGGGTGGGGCTGATGCGCACGGAGTTCCTCGTGCTCGGCCGCACCGCCATGCCGAGCGAGGACGAGCAGTACGAGGCGTACGCCAAGGTGCTGAGGGCGTTCGGCACCCTGCCCGTGGTGATCCGCACCTATGACGTCGGCGGGGACAAGCTCCCCATCGGCGGCTTCCCGCACGAGCCGAACCCGTTCCTGGGGTGGCGGGCGATCCGCATGTGCCTCGACGAGCCGGAGCTCTTCAAGGTGCAGCTGCGGGCGCTGCTGCGCGCCGCCGTGCACGGCAACGCGCGGATCCTCCTGCCCCTCGTCGTCTCGGTGGAGGAGGTGCGCCAGGCGCGCTTCCTGCTGCAGGAGGCGGCGGCCGAGCTGACGCGCCGCGGGGTGCCGTTCAAGGCCGACGTCCCGCTGGGCGTGATGATCGAGACGCCCGCGGCCGCGATGTCGGCGGACTCGTTCGTGGGCGAGGTGCAGTTCTTCAGCATCGGGACCAACGACCTGGTGCAGTACACCCTTGCCGTGGACCGGGGGAACGCCTCGCTCGTCACCCGCTTCACGCCCCTCCACCCGGCGGTGCTCCGCCTGATCGCGCGCACGGTGCAGGTGGGGCACGGGGCGGGGCTCGAGGTGGAGGTCTGTGGCGAGATGGCCTCGCAGCCGCTGATGGCCTACGCGCTGCTCGGGCTCGGGATCCGCACGCTCAGCGTCGCCGCGCCGGGGATCCCGGTGCTCAAGCGGATCGTGCGGGGCGTGAGCGCCACCGGCTCGGCGGTGGCGGCCCAGGCCGCCCTGGCCGCCGACACGCCGCGCGAGGCGGAGCAGATCCTGCGGCAGGCCCTGGCCGAGGAACTCGGCGAGGAACTGCTCGGCGGGTTGCTGGGGCTCGCGTAGGGGCGTTATCGTTCGGCACGCGATATGCGAGTGGCCGGCGTGACGCGCCGGCCATTCGCTTTCCCTCCCTCCTCGCACCCCGACCCGTGCAACATCGCCACCTCTTCACATCCGAGTCCGTCACCGAAGGGCACCCGGACAAGGTCGCCGACCAGATCTCCGATGCGGTGCTCGACGCGCTCCTGGCGATCGACCCCGAGTCGCGCGTGGCCTGCGAGACGATGGTCACCACCGGTCTCGCCACTATCTTCGGCGAGGTCACGACCGAGGCCTGGGTGGATCTCCGCAAGCTGGTGCGCGAGACCATCAAGGGGATCGGCTACACGGAGGCGGGGATCGGGTTCGACGCCGACTCGTGCAGCGTGCTCAACGCGCTCGGCCAGCAGTCGCGCGACATTGGGCAGGGCGTGGACACCGGCGGCGCCGGCGACCAGGGCATGATGTTCGGCTTCGCCTGCGACGAGACGGAGGAGCTGATGCCCCTCCCGATCGTGCTGGCGCACAAGCTCACGCACGCCCTCGCGGCGCGTCGCAAGGACGGCACGCTCCCTTGGCTGCGCCCGGACGGCAAGTCCCAGGTCTCGGTGCTGTACGACAAGGGGCGTCCCGTGGAGGTCGACACGGTCGTCCTCTCGACGCAGCACGCCGAGTCGGTCAAGAACAAGGTCATCCACGAGGCGGTGACGCGCGAGGTGATCGAGGCGGTGATCCCCCGCGAGCTCCGCGCGAAGAAGATGAAGATCCACATCAACCCGACGGGGCGGTTCGTGGTCGGCGGCCCGCACGGCGACGCCGGCCTCACCGGCCGCAAGATCATCGTCGACACCTATGGCGGGATGGGCCGTCACGGCGGCGGCGCGTTCTCCGGCAAGGACCCCTCGAAGGTGGATCGCTCGGCGGCGTACGCAGCGCGCTGGGTGGCCAAGAACATCGTCGCCGCCAAGCTGGCGACGAAGGTCGAGGTGCAGCTGGCCTACGCCATCGGCGTCGCCCAGCCGGTCTCGGTGATGGTGGACACCTTCGGCACGGGCACCGCGTCCGAGACGGCGATCATGAAGGCGGTCTCCTCGCTCTTCGACCTCACGCCGAAGGGGATCATCACGGCCCTCGACCTCAAGAAGCCGATCTACGGACCGACGGCCGCGTATGGGCACTTCGGCCGCGACCCGGTGAAGGCGGAGCGGCTCGGCAAGAAGGTCTCCCTCTTCACGTGGGAGCGCACGAACCGGGCCGCCGAGCTCAAGCGCGCCGTGCGCGGCGGCTGAGCGGACGATGGTCGAGGTGACCGTCGCCCGGCTCGGGCTCGATGCCTCCTCGTCCGCGTTCGTGGTGGTGCTCGAGGACAAGGTGGGCGAGCGCGCGCTCCCGATCTGGATCGGTCGGCCCGAGGCGGAGGCGATCGCGGCGCACCTCAACGGGGTGAAGCGCGAGCGTCCGATGACGCACGACCTCGCGCAGCAGATCGTGCTGGGGCTCGGCGGCCTGCTCCGCCGGGTGCAGGTGACCAAGGTGCACGACGGCACGTACCACGCCGAGCTGCACCTCACGCGCGGGGGGCAGCCGGTGCTGGTTGATGCCCGCCCCTCGGACGCGATCGCGCTGGCGCTCCGGCTCGAGGCGCCGATCTTCGTCGCGGAGTCGCTCTTCTCGGATGAGGCCGATGAGGTCATCCCGGACGCCGATGCCGGGACCGCCGGCGAGGACGACCACCTTTCCGCGGAGGAGCTCAAGCGGCACCTCGCGCAGCTGCGCCCTGAGGACTTTGGACGCTTCACACCCTGATCCCACGCGTTCCGGCGGCATGCGGCGGCGTGCGGTGACCCGCCTCGCTCGCCGCACGGCGTCCGTGGTGCTCGCGGCGTTCGTCGCGCTGCCGCCGCTCACCCTCACCTCTCGCGCGCTCCAGTCGCAGCCGGCGGAGCGCACGATCGAGGGGCGCGTGGTGCTCCCCGGGCGCACCGCACCAAGCCCGGTGGGAGGGGCGCTGGTCGTCCTCCACCGCGTGGGGGCGGACGCCGCCGGGCCGCTGGACTCCCTGCGCACACGCGGCGACGGGACGTTCCGCTTCCGGTACCGGCCGAGCGGGGATACCTCGGCGGTCTACTTCGTCTCGACGAACCGCGGAGGCGTCGCGTACTTCACGGCGCCACTGCGTCAGTCGGCCGCGAGGGGCGCCGACACGGAGCTCCTCGTGTACGACACGACGAGCGGCCCGGTGAGGATCGCCGTGCAGGGGCGCCACATCATCCTCCCCGCGCCCGACTCAGCGGCGAGCCAGGTGCGCACCGTCATCGAGGTGTACGAGCTCAGCAATGACTCGACCCTGACGCGCGTGGCGGGGCGGGACGGTGGCGCCACGTTCGGGGCGCCGCTCCCGCCGGGCGTCACGCGCGTGACGGCGGGGCAGGGGGACATCTCGCCGGACGCGGTGCGCGTGCAGGATGGCCGGCTGCACGTGGATGCCCCGCTGGCGCCGGGGCTCAAGCAGCTCTCGTTCTTCTATGAGGTGCCGCTCGATGCGCTCCCGCTCGCCTACACGCTGGAGTCGGACGTCCCGGTGCTCGAGGTGCTGATCGAGGACCCGAACGGCACGGCGTCGGGCGCGGGGCTCGCCGACCTCGGCCCCGCGCAGGTCGAGGGGCGGGTGTTCCGCCGCTTCCTCGCGTCGAACGCGCCGGCGGCCGCCCAGGTGACCGTCACTTCACCGGGCGCGGGGATGACGAGCTCACGGCAGCTGCGGCTCATGCTCATCGTGACGGCGGTCGGTGCGGCGATGCTCCTCGGGCTCGGGATGGCGTTCATGCGCAAGGGACCCGCGGCGCTCGCGCGCCGGCGCGCTGATGATCCCGAGTCCCTCGCGCTCGCGGTGGCGGCGCTGGACGAGCGCTTCGAGCGGCTGGAGTCCCCCACCGAGGCGCAGCGCGCCGAGCACTACCTGGCGCGGGCGCAGCTCAAGGGACGGCTCAGTGCCGCGCTTGCCAAGCGTGATGGCCTGGGGTAGGTTCGCTGCACAACTGAAGGCGAACGCGGGATACGGAAGCCGGTGTGAGACCGGCGCGGCCCCGCCACTGTAACGGGCAGTACGACACGTCCGCTCATCATGCGCCACTGGACCCCGCCGGGGACCGGGAAGGCGAGCGAGACGGCCCGGAGCCAGGAGACGACTCACGTTCGCGCCACATCCGGACCCTCGGGGGAGGGTCGGTGGCGTTCGCGGCGTCCTGGCTTCTTCCTCGGGACCCGCAGCGTGCGACCGGCTTCTTCCTGCGCAGGGAGGAGCCTTTTTCTTGCCTGGTCGCATCGCCCGCCTCGTCACGCCGTTCTTCCTCGCCCTCGCCTGCGCGGCGCCGCGGGAGGGGACGGAGCGCGTGCTCACGGTCGACGACTTCGGGGACACGGTGCGCATCGGCGCGCCGGCGCAGCGCGTGGTCTCGCTCAACCCCGTCACGACCGAGTTCCTCTTCGCGATCGGGGCGGGGCACACCCTGGTCGGGCGCACGCACTGGGACCTCTATCCGGCCGAGGCGCGCGCGGTTCCGGACATGGGGAACGGGATGCAGCCGAACGTCGAGGCGGTGCTCGGCCAGCGGCCGGACCTCGTGATCCTGTACGAGAGCGGCTCCAACCGCGGCGCGGTGGCGCAGCTGCGGGCGGCCGGCGTGATGACGCTCACGCTGCGCACCGACCGCGTGTCCGACCTCGCACGCGTCGCGCCGATCATCGGGGAGGCCGTGGGGCGGCGCGCCGAGGCCGTGGCGGTCGCGGACAGCGTGGCGCGGACGCTGGCCGCGCTGCGCGCGCGTCCCGCTCCGGCGACTGCTCCCGCGACTGCTCCCGCGACTGCTCCCGCGACTGCTCCGACCATCTTCTGGCACATCTGGGACTCGCCGGTGATGACCATCGGCCGCGGCTCGTATCTCTCCGAGCTGCTCGAGGTCGCGGGCGCGGTGAACATCTTCGCCGACCTGGCGACGCCCTCGCCGCAGGTCTCGCTGGAGGAAGTGGCGCGGCGTGACCCCGACTTCGTGCTGGCAGGGCCCGACGGCGCGGCCACGATCCGTGCGCACGCCGGCTGGGCCGCGGTGCGCGCGGTGCGCGAAGGGCGCGTGCTCGTGGTGGACACCTCGGTCGTCGGCCGGCCGGGCGTGCGGATGGGCGAGGCGGCCCGGCACCTGCGCGCGCTCATCCTGGGGGACACGGCGCGGTGAGCTGGCGACTCGGTCTCGCGCTGCTGCTCGCGCTGCTGGTGGCGGTCACGCTTGGCTTCGCGGTGGGGTCCGTGCCGCTCGCACCCGACGTCGTCTGGCGGGCGCTCTTCGGCGCGGGAGACGCGTCGGCGGTCGCGATCGTGCAGGGGCTGCGGCTCCCGCGTGTGGCGCTCGGCGTCGTGGTCGGCGCGGGGCTGGCGGCGAGTGGCACCGCGCTGCAGGCCACGCTGCGGAACCCGCTCGCCGAGCCCTACCTGCTCGGGGTCTCGGGCGGTGCCGCGGTGGGCGCCGTGCTGACGGTGGTCTTCGGACTCACCGCGCCCGCACTCCTTCCGCTCTCCGCGTTCGCGGGCGCGACGCTGGCGGTGGTGCTCGTGCTCCTGGTGGCGCGGGCGGCCGGCGGGCGCGCGGACCCGCGCGTGCTCCTGATGGCGGGCGTCGTGATCGGCGCCTTCTGCACCGCCGCGATCATGGTCGCGCTCGCCACCGCGCCAGAGAACACGGTGCGCGGCGCGCTCTGGTGGATGATGGGGTCGCTCGGCGATGCCCAGTGGACGAGCCTGCGGTGGATCGCACTCTACGTGGCCCTCGGCCTCGCGCTGCTCATCTGGTGGGGGCGCGACCTCGACGTCCTCTCGCTCGGCGAGGACGCGGCCGCGTCGCTCGGGCTCGACGTCGAGCGGGTTACGCGGCGGATCTACCTGAGCGCGTCCCTCCTCGCGGCCGCCACCGTGGCCGGCGCCGGCCTGATCGGGTTCGTCGGGCTGATCGTGCCCGCCATCGCGCGCGCGCTCGGCACCCGCACCTCGCGCGGGACGCTCATCGCGTCGGCGCTCGCGGGGGGCGCGCTCGTCGTCGCCGCCGACGTGGTGGCGCGCACCGTGCTCCGGCCCACCGAGTTGCCGCTCGGCGCGGTCACCGCGCTGGTGGGGGTTCCCTTCTTCCTCTGGCGCCTGCGGGGGCAGCGATGATCCGCGTCGAGGACCTCGTGTTGCGCTACCCGGGGGCGGCGGAGCCGGCGGTGCGTGGCGTCTCCTTCGCCGCCGAGGCGGGGCGCGTGACGGCCGTGGTGGGGCCGAACGGGTCGGGGAAGAGCACGATTGTCCGCGCCCTGCTCGGGCGACTGGCCCCGGAGCGTGGGACGCTCACGCTCGACGGGCGTCCCGCCGGGGACTACACGCGCCGTGAGGTGGCCACGACGGTCGCGGTGGTGCCGCAGCGCGAGGAGCCCGTCTTCCCGATGCAGGTGCGCGACTTCATCGCGCTCGGCCGCTATCCGCATGGCGGCGCGTTCGCGGGACGCTCCGCGGAGGATCGCGGGGCGATCGACCGCGCCGTGGCCCGCGCGGACGTGGCCTCCTTCCTCGACCGGCCGACCGACGCCCTCTCCGGCGGCGAGTGGCAGCGCGTGCGGATCGCGCGCGCCCTGGCGCAGGGCGGCCGCGCACTCGTGCTCGACGAGCCGACGACCTTCCTCGACATCGCCCACGAGATGGCGGTGTTCGAGCTGCTCGACACGCTCGCCCGCGGTGGCCAGGCGGTGCTGCTCGTGAGTCATCAGTTGAACCTCGTGGCCCGCTTCGCGGACCACATCGTGCTGCTGCACCAGGGCCGCGTGGCCGCCTCCGGGACGCCGGACACGGTGATGCGGGGCGACGTGCTGGAGCAGGTCTACGAGTGGCCCCTCGTCGTCGCCCGCGATCCCGCCGTCGGTGCGCCCGTGCTCGTGCCGCTCCGCGGGCGCGGCACGCGATGAACCTCCCGCACCTTCACTCCTCACATCCTCACATGGTCCCGATGTCGAACCGCTTCGCCCGCACCCCATCCATCCGTTGCGTCGTCTCGCTCATCACGATCGCCGCCGCGCTCGTCGTGCCCGTGGTCATGGACGCGCAGTCCTCGCCCGACACCACGACCCTGGACGCCACGGTCATCACGGCGACGCGACTCCCCGGCGCGATCCGCTCGCAGACCGCGACCGTCACCGTGCTCGACGGGGCCGCGCTGCGCGCCGAAGGGGTGACGCACCTGGCCGACGCGCTGCGGCGCGTGCCGGGTGCGGCGGTGGTGGGGAGCGGGTCGTTCGGTTCGCAGGGCTCGCTCTTCCTGCGCGGCGGACAGAGCAACTACGTGCGCGTGCTCGTGGACGGCGTGGTGGCGAATGATCCGGGGGGCGCGCTGGACCTGGCGCGCCTCACGCTCGACGACGTGGAGCGCATCGAGGTGGTGCGCGGACCCGTGAGCGTGGTCTACGGGTCCGAGGCGGTCACAGCGGTCATCCAGCTCTTCACCCGCAGCGGCGGACCGCGGGCGGTGCGCGCCGAGGTCGGCGGGGGTTCGTACGGCGCGCTCCGTTCCTCGCTCGGGGCCTCCGGCGGCGGCGCGCGGCTCCGCTGGTCGGTGCAGGGGGACCAGCACCGGTCGGACGGGATCCTCCCGTTCAACAACGCCTACCGGAACGAGGGGGTGTCCGCGGCGCTCGGCGTCGCGCCTGACGCCGCGACGGACCTCCGGCTCACCGCGCGATACAACACCTCCGACTACCAGTACCCGACGAACTCGAGTGGCACGATCGAGGACCGGAACGCGCACAGCACGCAGCACCGTCTCATGTTGGGCGTGGACGCGGGACGGCGATGGAACGACCGCACGGAGACGCGCGTCCAGCTGACGGCGAGCGAGTTCCTGCCGCGCAGCACGGACCGCGCGGACGACGCGGGGGACACCCTGGGCTTCTACGGCTACACCTCGCGCGCGACCGTGACGCGCCGCGCGGCGGACCTGCGCACGAACGTGCGGCTCTTTGCGGCGCAGCGGCTGACCGTGGGTGCCGAGCTGGCACGGGACCATGAGAACGGCACCTCGCTCTCCGAGAGCGAGTTCGGCGACTTCCCCGGCGCGTTCACGGCCGGGCGCACCAACCGGGCGGCGTATGCACAGCTGCTCGGCGATCGGGGGCGGTTCTCCTACACGCTCGGCGGACGCTTCGACGACAACAGTGCGTTCGGCACCTTCCGCACCGCACGTGTCGGCGTCGCGGTGCGGGTCACCGACGCCCTGACGCTCCGTGCCTCCGCCGGGAACGCGTTCAAGGCCCCGACCTTCTTCGAGAACTTCGCGGAGGGGTTCACGGTGGGGAACCCGGACCTCGCGCCGGAGCGGTCGCGCAGCGCGGAGATCGGCGCGGAGGCGCAGGGCCGCGGCGCGGTCCTGCGGGTCACGCTCTTCACGCAGCGCTTCGAGGACCTCGTGCAGTACGACGGGGCGGCGGCGCCGGGGGAGCCGAACTTCCGGAACATCGCGGCGGCGAACGCCGGGGGCGTGGAGCTCGAAGCTTCGCTCCCGGAGATCCACGGTTTCGTCCTGAGCGGGAGCCACGCCTGGACCGACACGCGGGTGGTGCGCGCCGGCTTCGACCCCAGTGCGTCGGCCACGTTCGTCGAGGGAGGGCGCCTGATCCGGCGCCCGACGCACCTGAGCACCGTGCAGTTGGGGCGGCCGCTGGGTGCGGCCGGGACGCTCGGGCTGGCCCTCACGCGGGTGGGGGCGCGCGAGGACCGCGACTTCAGCGGCTTCCCGGCCACTCCCGTGATGCTCGATCCCCACACGCGCGTGGACCTCTCGGCGGAGCTCCGCGTGCCCGAGCGCTGGCTCGCGGGGGCGCGCGTGCTGCTGCGCGCCGAGAACGTCCTTGCCGCGAGGTACCAGGAGATCGTCGGGTTCGACGCGCCGGGGCGCTCCCTCTACGCGGGACTTAAGTTGGAGCGGTGACCGAGACCGACGCGATCGTCCTCCACGGATTCGACTACCGCGAGACGTCGCGCATCGTCCGGTTGGCGACGCGCGACGCCGGCGTCGTGAGTGCGATCGCCAAGGGCGCGAAGCGGCCGAAGAGCCGGTACGGCCAGGGGCTGGACCTCTTCACGAGTGGCGTGGCGCACCTCCTCCTGCACCCGTCGCGGGACCTGCACACGCTCACCGGCTTCGACGCGACGCGTGCGCGCCCCGAGCTCGCGGGTTCCCTCGCGCGCTTCGCCGCGGCGGCGGCGCTCTCGGAGCTCTGCATCCGCTTCGGGTCGGAGGCGGTGCAGGGGGAGATCCACGACGTGCTCGCGCGCGGGCTCGACGCGCTCGGCGCCGCCGATGACGAGGCGGTGGCGGCGGTCACGCTGGCCACCGCGTGGCAGCTCGTCGCCGAGCTCGGGTTCGCGCCGACGCTCGAGAGCTGTGCCGCATGCCACCGGCCGATCGGGCCCGGCGAGGTGGTGCGCTTCGGGCACCGCGCCGGGGGCGCCCTCTGCCGCCACTGCGCGCCGCAGGCGCCCGGCGCGCGCTCTCTCCCCGCCGACGCGCGGGCCGCGCTCGTCACCTGGATCGCGGGGGGGACGGTGCTGGGACCCGGTGAGGCGGCCGCGCGTGCCCACCAACGACTCCTGCGGGAGTTCCTCGAGGAGCATCTCGCCGACGGCCGGGCGCTGCGCGCCTGGGGCGCGTGGGAGGGGAGCGCCCGGTGATCCTCGGCACGGCGGGTCACATCGACCACGGCAAGACCGCGCTCGTGCGCGCCCTCACGGGGGTGGACACCGACCGGCTCCCGGAGGAGAAGCGCCGCGGCATCACCATCGCGCTCGGCTTCGCCCCGCTCACGCTGGAGGGGGTGGGCACCCTGGGCGTGGTGGACGTCCCGGGGCACGAGGCGTTCGTGCGCACCATGCTGGCCGGGGCGACGGGGGTGGACCTCGCGCTCCTCGTCGTCGCGGCCGACGAGGGGGTGAAGCCGCAGACGCGCGAGCATCTCGCCATCCTCACCCTGCTGGGGGTGCAGGGCGGGGTCGTCGCGCTCACGAAGCGCGACCTCGTGGACCCCGAGCTCCTCGCGATCGCCATCGACGACGCACGGACGGCCGTCCGCGGCTCTCCGCTCGCGGACGCCCCGATCATCCCCGTCTCGGCGCACACGGGGGAGGGGATCGACGTGCTGCGCACCGCGCTCGCGGAGCGGGCGCGCGCCGTGCCCCGCCGCGACGCGGAGGACCTCTGGCGCATGCCGGTGGACCGTGTGTTCTCGGTCGCGGGGGCGGGGACCGTCGTCACGGGCACGGCGTGGAGTGGCGCCCTCGAGCGCGACGCCGCCCTGCGCGTCGCGCCGGGTGACCGCACGGCGCGCGTGCGCGGCATCGAGACGCACGGGGCGCGGGCCGACCGCGCGCTCCCGGGCACCCGCGCGGCGGTGGCACTCGCCGGGATCGACCGCGCGGAGATCCCGCACGACGCCGTGCTCGTGCGGGAGGGGGATCCGTGGACGCCCAGCCGCGTGCTCCGGGCCGACGTCGCGCTGCTCGATGCCGCGCCGGTGATCGGTCCGCGCCGCCAGCTGCGGTTCCACCTCGGGACGGCGGAGGCCGGGTGTCGCGCGGTCGCGGCCGGCGGGCCGATCGCTGCGGGCGCCACGCGCGCCGTGCGCCTGATCCTCGACCGACCGGTCGTGGCGCGCGCCGGCGACCGATTCGTGCTGCGCGGCGGGTCGCCGGTGGGCACGCTTGGCGGCGGGGTGGTCACCGACCCCGGACCGCCGAGCGTGCGCGCGAAGCCGTTCGCATCGGTCGGGGCGGATGCGAGCGCCCGGCTCGGCTGGATCCTGGACGAGGCCGCAGCCGGAGGAGTCGAGGTCGGCACGCTCCCGGTGCGCATCGGCGTCCGGCCGGCACAGGTGGAGCGGCTGCTCAAGGACGCGCCGAAGGTGGTGCGTGTGGGGGAGCGGCTGTATGGCGCGCATGTGCTCGACCGGCAGCGCGCGCGCCTGCTCGACGAGCTCCAGCGCGCGCACGCCGCGGACCCTCTCGCGCCGGGGCTCGACCGCCAGACGGCGCGCAATGCGCTCTCGCAGAACCCCGCGCTCGCCGACGAGGTGATCCGCCGCGCGGAGCGGGCGGGGCTGCTCGTGGTGGAGGGGGCGTGGCTCCGCGCACCCGGGTTCAGTGCCGGCACCGGCACCGCCGCGCGCGAGGCGAGGGACCGACTCCTCGACCTGCTGCGGAGTGCCGGCGCCGAACCCCCGAGCGTCGCCGAACTGGTCGCGCAGCTGGGCGACGACGTGCCCGCGCTGCTCAAGCTGCTCGAGAGGGAGCGCCTCGTGATCCCGGTGGCGCTCGACCGCTGGTTCGCGCGCGAGGGTGTGGTCCTTTTGCTCGGTCGGCTCCGCGACCACGTGCGTCCCGGCACGGCGTACCCGCCGAGTGCGCTGCGCGACGCGCTCGGCGTCTCGCGCAAGTACCTGATCCCGTTCCTCGAGTGGTGCGACCGCCAGCGCATCTCGCATCGCGCGGCGGACGGGCGCACCTTTGGGACGGTGCCGGGAGAACCCTGACCGGTCCGACGATTCGGCGGGACGGTCCGACAGGAGCGTCACCAACCCCGCCGATTCGGCGTAGTGCGCAGGGTCCGGACATTGCACCACGATAGGGCGGTAGTCGCGTTGTCCGATGGGAGGGGAGAGGAATGGTCGCCGTGGCGGCTCCCTCCCATCTCCCATCTCCCCTCTCCCCTCTGCCTCTCAGATGCTCAGCCCCGACCGCCTGACCGTCAAATCCCAGGAAGCCCTCACCGAGGCGATCGCGCACGCGCGTCGCAACGGGAACCCGCTCGTGCACGACACGCACCTGCTGGTGGCGCTCCTCGCCCAGGACGACGGGATCGTCGTCCCCATCCTCCAGAAGCTGGGCGTCACGCTCCCGCCGCTGAAGGAGGCGCTCGAGCGCGAGATCGCGCGCTACCCCAAGCAGTCGGACGCGCAGCCGAGTCTCGCGCGCGAGCTCACCGCGGTGCTCGACCACGCGGAGAAGGAGGCCAAGAAGCTCGGGGACGAGTACGTCTCCACCGAGCACCTCCTGCTCGGGCTCGCCGAGGTGAAGGGCGCCGAGACCGCGTCGCTCCTCAAGGCGCAGCGCGTCACGCACGAGGGGCTGCTGGAGGCGCTGCAGGCCGTGCGCGGGGCGCACAAGGTCACGGACCAGACGCCCGAGGACCAGTACCGCGCGCTGCAGCGCTACACGCGCGACCTCACCGAGGACGCGCGCAAGGGGAAGCTCGACCCCGTGATCGGCCGGGACGAGGAGATCCGGCGCGTGGTGCAGGTGCTCTCGCGCCGCACCAAGAACAACCCGGTGCTCATCGGCGAGCCGGGGGTGGGGAAGACGGCGATCGCGGAGGGGCTGGCGCAGCGCATCGTGAACGGCGACGTGCCGGAGTCGCTGCGCAACAAGAGTCTCGTCTCGCTCGACCTCGGCGCGCTGATCGCGGGCGCCAAGTTCCGGGGCGAGTTCGAGGAGCGGCTCAAGGCGGTGCTCAAGGAGATCACCTCCAGCGAGGGGCGGTTCGTGGTGTTCATCGACGAGATGCACACGATCGTCGGGGCCGGGCGCGCCGAGGGGTCGATGGACGCCGGCAACATGCTGAAGCCCCTGCTCGCGCGCGGTGCGCTGCGGGTGGTGGGCGCCACCACGCTCGACGAGTACCGCAAGCACGTGGAGAAGGACCCGGCGCTGGAGCGGCGCTTCCAGCCCGTCTTCGTCGGCGAGCCGACGGTCGAGAGCACCATCGCGATCCTCCGCGGGCTCAAGGAGCGGTACGAGTCGCACCACGGGGTGCGCATCACGGACGGGGCGGTGGTGGCCGCGGCCACGCTCTCCAACCGCTACATCGGCGACCGCTTCCTCCCGGACAAGGCGATCGACCTCGTGGACGAGGCGGCCTCGCGGCTCCGGATCGAGATCGACTCGCTCCCGCAGGAGATCGACGAGGTGGAGCGGCGGATCGTGCAGCTCGAGATCGAGCGGCAGGCGCTCGCCAAGGAGAAGGACAAGGCGACCGTCGAGCGGCGGCAGGGGATCGAGCAGCAGCTCGCCCAGCTGCGCGAGCAGACCGGCGCGATGAAGGCGCAGTGGCAGCTCGAGAAGGATGCGCTCGGGAGCGTCGGCAAGCTCAAGCAGCAGATCGAGGAGGCGCGCCTCGACGCCGAGCGCGCCACGCGCGCGGGGGACCTCGGGAAGGCGGCCGAGATCCAGTACGGCCGCATCCCGCAGCTGGAGGCCGAGTTCAAGAAGGTGGAGGAGCGCCTCACGGCGCAGAAGAGCGGGGGGGCGCACTTCCTCAAGGAGGAGGTGACCGCCGACGACATCGCGGAGATCGTGGCCAGCTGGACGGGGATCCCCGTCACGCGGATGCTCGAGTCGGAGCGCGAGCGCCTCACTCACCTCGACCAGGAGCTCGCGAAGCGGGTGGTCGGGCAGACGGAGGCGGTGAACGCCGTGGCCAACGCCGTCCGCCGCTCGCGCGCGGGGCTGCAGGACCCCAACCGGCCCATCGGGTCGTTCATCTTCCTCGGGCCCACGGGGGTGGGGAAGACGGAGACCGCGCGCGCGCTCGCGCACTTCCTGTTCGACGACGAGCACGCGATGGTGCGGATCGACATGTCCGAGTACATGGAGAAGCACGCGGTCGCGCGCCTGATCGGCGCGCCGCCGGGCTACGTCGGCTTCGAGGAGGGCGGGCAGCTGACCGAGGCGGTGCGGCGCCGTCCGTACTGCGTGGTGCTCTTCGACGAGATCGAGAAGGCGCACCCGGACGTGTTCAACATCCTGCTCCAGATCCTCGACGATGGCCGGCTCACCGATTCGCAGGGGCGCACGGTGGACTTCCGGAACGCGGTCATCATCATGACCTCGAACATCGGCTCGTCCTGGATCCTCGAGGAGGGGACGAAGGACTGGGCGCTCGTCGAGACGCAGGTCACCGCTGCGATGCGCCAGCACTTCAAGCCCGAGTTCCTCAACCGGGTGGATGACATCGTCATCTTCCGGCCGCTCGGGGAGGAGCAGATCGAGCACATCGTGGAGCTGCAGCTCGTGCGGCTCGACCGCCTGCTGGCGGACCGCAAGCTGACGCTCCGGCTCGAGCCGGACGCCAAAGCACTCATCGCCCGCGAGGGGTACGACCCGGCGTTCGGCGCCCGGCCGCTCAAGCGTGCGATCCAGCGGCTGCTGCAGGATCCGCTCGCGATGGCCCTGCTGGACGGGACGTTCAAGGACGGCGACACGATCGTCGCGCGCGTCGCGGGCGACGAGCTCGAGTTCGCGGTCGCGTGATGGGCGGCCCCGTCACCTTCGCGTCGCGCGCCGAGGAGGACGCGTGGTGGATGGACCAGGCCCTCGCGGAGGCGCGCCGCGCCGGCGAGGCGGGGGAGGTGCCCGTCGGGGCCGTGCTCGTGCACAACGGCGCCGTGATGGCGCGCGGAGCGAACGCCATGGTCGGAACGCGTGACGCCACGCAGCACGCGGAGCTGCGGGTGCTCCGCGCGGCGGCGTACGCCACCGGGGAGTCCCGGCTCACCACGGCGACGCTCTACGTCACCCTCGAGCCCTGCGCGATGTGCGCGGGCGCGATCGTGAACCTGCGGGTGGGGCGCGTGGTCTTCGGCGCGTGGGACGAGAAGGCGGGGATGGCGGGGAGCGTGCACGACCTCCTGCGGAATCCGCGGCTGAACCACCGCTGCGAGGTGCAGGGAGGGGTGCGCGAGTCCGAGTCCGCCGCGCTCCTCACCGGGTTCTTCCGCGCGCGCCGCGGGTGAGTCTCGCGCGGCCGCGCGCCGTTGACCCTCCCGCGGCATCCGTCTAGTTTCCACCCTCGACCTGTAGGACAGGTGGCCGAGTGGTTGAAGGCACCGGTCTCGAAAACCGGCATACCGGCAACGGTATCGTGAGTTCGAATCTCACCCTGTCCGTGGCTGGACCCGACGCGCTGGCCCTGCCGGCGCGTCGTCGTTTGCAGGACGCGTTGCGGGACCCAGGGACGGGTGGCCGAGTGGTTTAAGGCGCACGCCTGGAAAGTGTGTGTGCGTTCATAGCGTACCGTGGGTTCGAATCCCACCCCGTCCGTGGAGGCGCGGCGACCCTGGTCGCCGCGCCTTCGTCGTCCCGGCCGCCGCCGTGACCACTTCGCGACGCCCCCGTGATGCGCGCGCGACCGACCCCGGCAAACCTTCCCGCGTCCCCGGGTGTCCAAGTGGGTGAACCAGCAAGGAGAGGCGGAGGCGATCATGGAATCGAGGCGGACGGACGAGGTGGTGGCGGCGCCGGTGGAGCGGGTGGAGCTCTTCGACGAGACGGGAACGCTGATCGGCGTGATCCGCCGGCCCGTCGTGCGCGACCTGCTCGGTCCCGGGCGCGAGAAGGTGTTCCTCTCGCGCACGGGCCAGCGCCGCCGCCCGGCCGCGCACGCCGCCTGACGCACGGGGGAGCGGCCGCTCGGGCGGCGCGCTCCCATCCGGCCGCGCACCGCCGCATATTTGGGGGGATGTCCCAGACCCCCATCGTCGCCCTGAACACGCGCGCCGTC
Organism: Gemmatimonadaceae bacterium; assembly: GCA_011525845.1. Lineage (GTDB taxonomy): Bacteria > Gemmatimonadota > Gemmatimonadetes > Gemmatimonadales > Gemmatimonadaceae > Pseudogemmatithrix. The sequence goes on from WYBP01000008.1 coordinate 418,690, forward strand.
GCGCGCACGATCTCCCGCATGGCGGACGAGATCCTCGAACTCAACGACGGCACCGACGACCTGATCCTGGTCGGCATCCAGCGCCGTGGCGTCCAGATCGCCGAGCGCATCGGTGAGGTGATCCGCGAGCGCGAGCAGGTGGAGGTGCCCCGCGGCGCGCTCGACATCACCCTCTACCGCGACGACCTCCAGACCGTGGGCCCACGCCCCGTGGTCGGCAAGACGCACCTCCCCACGGCGCTCGAGGGGAAGGTGGTGGTGATCGTGGACGACGTGCTCTACACCGGGCGCACCATCCGCGCCGCGCTCGACGAGCTCGCCGACTTCGGCCGGCCGTCGCGCATCATGCTCGCGGTGCTCATCGACCGCGGCGGGCGCGAGCTCCCGATCCACGCCGACGTCATCGGCAAGCGCCTCGACGTCGCGAAGGGGGGGCGCGTCGACGTCTTCGTCCCCTCGCTCGACCAGCGGGACGAGGTCGTCCTCCTCAACCCCGACGGCGGCTCCGCGTGACGACGCTCGGCAAGGATCTCCTGGGGCTCGCCGGGCTCTCCCGCGAGCAGATCACCGGGATCCTCGACGTGGCCGAGCCGTTGAAGGAGATCTCGGAGCGGACCATCAAGAAGGTCCCGACGCTCCGCGGCATGACGGTCGTGAACCTCTTCTTCGAGCCGTCCACGCGCACGCGCATCTCCTTCGAGTTCGCCGAGAAGCGGATGTCGGCGGACACGGTGAACGTCGCGACCGCGGTCTCGAGCGTGTCGAAGGGCGAGACGCTGGTGGACACCGCGCGGAACCTCGAGGCGATGCGGATCGACATGGTGGTCGTGCGCCACCCCGGCTCGGGCGCGGCACGCTTCCTGGCCGAGCGCATCGAGTCGAACGTGATCAACGCGGGGGACGGCACCTGCGAGCATCCCACGCAGGGACTGCTCGACCTGCTCACCCTGCGCGACCGGCTGGGCAGCCTCGAGGGGCGCCGGATCTGCATCGTGGGCGACGTGCTCCACTCGCGCGTCGCGCGCTCCAACATCTGGGGGCTCCAGGCGATGGGCGCGGAGGTCGCGGTCTGCGGCCCCCGCTCGCTCCTCCCCGGCGCGATCCGCGAGATGGGCGTGACCGTCTTCGACCGGATCGAGGCGGCGATCGAGTGGGCCGAGGCGCTGAACGTGCTGCGGCTCCAGCTCGAGCGCATGCAGCTGGGCTACATCCCCTCGCTCCGCGAGTACAACCGTGTCTTCGGCGTGACGCGCGCCCGGCTCGAGCGCGCGCCGCGCGACATCCTCATCCTCCACCCGGGTCCGATGAACCGCGGCGTAGAGATCGATTCCGACGTGGCCGACGGCCCGCACAGCGTGATCCTCCACCAGGTGACGAACGGCGTCGCCGTCCGGATGGCGGTGCTCTATCTCCTCGCCGGCAACAAGGCGTCGCTCGCGGACGTGGCGAAGGGCGGAGGTGCCGCATGAGCGCGCCACTGCTCCTCAAGGGCGGACGGCTCGTGGATCCCTCGCAGGGGCTCGACGCCGTCGGCGACCTGCTCCTCGTGGAGGGGGCCGTCGCCGCGATCGGCGGCACCATCGCGGGGCCGGACGGGGCGCGGACGATCGACTGCGCCGGTCTCGTCGTGAGCCCCGGCATGATCGACGTGCACGTGCACCTGCGCGAGCCCGGCCGCGAGGACGTCGAGACGGTCGCGACGGGCGCGCACGCGGCCGTCGCCGGCGGCTTCACGGCGGTCTGTGCGATGCCGAACACCAAGCCGGTCACCGACAACCAGGCGACGGTCGGCTTCGTGAAGCGGCAGGGGGAGGCCGCGGGGTTCGCCCGCGTCTACCCCTACGGCGCGATCTCGGTGGGCCAGCAGGGGGAGATGCTCGCGGAGTTCGGCGAGATGGTGGCGGCGGGTGCCGTCGCCGTGAGCGACGACGGGCGGCCCGTGGAGAACTCCCACCTGATGCGCACGGCCCTCGAGTACGCGCAGACCTTCGGCATCCCGGTGGTGGAGCACTGTGAGGTGATGTCGCTCGCGCACGGCGGGTCGATGCACGAGGGCGTCATCTCGGCCAAGCTCGGCCTGAAGGGGATCCCCGGCGAGGCGGAGGAGATCGACGTCGCCCGCTGCATCCTCCTCGCCAAGCTCACCGGCGGCCACATCCACCTCTGCCACCTGAGCACCAAGGGGTCCGTGGACCTGGTGCGCTGGGGGAAGGACCAGGGGGTGCACGTCACGGCGGAGGTCTGCAGCCACCACATCTCGCTCACCGAGGAGGCCGTGGACGGCTACAACACCAATGCCAAGATGAACCCGCCGCTGCGCACGCCGCGGGACGTGGCCGCGCTCCAGGCGGGCCTCAAGGACGGCACGATCGACCTGCTCGTGACCGACCATGCGCCGCACCATTACGACGAGAAGGAGCGGGAGTTCGCCGACGCGCCGAACGGCATCGTCGGGCTCGAGACCGCGCTCGGCGTCAACGTCACCTGGCTGCTGGAGCCGGGGATCCTCTCACTCCCGCAGCTCGTCGACCGCATGGCGTGCCTCCCCGCCAAGGTGTTCCACCTCCCCGGCGGAACGCTGGCGAAGGGGTCGCCCGCCGACGTCACCGTGTTCGACCCGGCCCGGACCTGGACCGTCGACCCCAGGGCGTTCAAGTCCAAGGGGCGGAACACCCCCTACGGGGGGCAGGCGCTGAAGGGGCGTGCGGTGTACACCGTGGTGGGCGGTCGCCTGGTGTACGCGCTGGAGGCGTGACGCCGGGGAGGTGCTCGCCGATGCGGACACGCCATATCTTGTAGTTTCTGGTCCATGGCCCACTCGCGGCCGCTCACACCGGATGGAAGATGGGAAAGTCTGACAACCCGAGGATCGACGCGCTCGACGCGCTGCTCGCGGAGAAGCGCAAGCACGAGGGATACCTGGCGAAGCTGGAGGACCGGCGCGCCGGGACGCCCGAGCACGTGTTCGCGCGGCTGCGGGACGAGTACCTCACCAAGCTGACGGACCTGCAGGTGCGCGCCTCGGCCGAGGCGGAGGCGCTCACCGAGACGCTGCGCGAGGACGAGACGGCGGTGCAGGAGATCGAGCAGCGCCTCGCCGCCGTGACCGAGGAGCGGGTGGAGGGCGAACTCCGCGCGGAGGTCGGGGAGTACGACCCGAAGGAGTGGGCGAAGAAGCTCGAGGCCCTGACCGCGAGCGTGAGCAAGATCGAGAAGGAGCGGGACGCGCGCGTCGCCAGCTTCGAGCGGACGCGCGACCTGCTGATCGAGGCGAAGGGGGCGGATGCGGTCGCGGCCCTCATGGCGCCGGCACGCGGCGCGGCGGCCGCGCCGACAGCCGCACCGTCGGCCGCTCCCGCTGCTCCCGCGGCGCCTGCGCCGGCCCCGGCCGCCCCGGCATCGCCGGCCGTGGCCGCGTCGGCACCGGTCGCGCGGCTCACGCCTGCTGCACCGCAGGCGGCGCCGACCCCGCGCATGACGCCCGCGGCCGCAGCGGCCGCGCAGGCGGGCCGCGCGGGGGCTGCGCCCCAGTCGGCGCCGGCCCCCAAGGCGCCTCCCGCGGCCGCAGGCCAGACTCCGCCGCGCGGCTCACCGGCGGCCCCCGCAGGCTCCGGCGCGCCGATCGCCGGTGGGCCCTCGTTCGACGAGCTGGCGTTCCTGAACTCCGTCGTGGGCCGCACCTCGACGCCGCTCAAGTCGGACCAGCTCCCCCCGCCGCCGCGCCCGTCGCGGCCCGTGGGCGAGATCAAGGAGGGTCCGTCGGGGCCGGCGAGATCCGCGGCCGCCCCTCAGGTGCCCGCCTCCCCGGCGCCCCCGCCGGCCAAGGCCGAGCCCGAGGATGACGAGCCCAAGTCGGCGCTCGGGAAGCCGACCCCGCGCTCGTCGCAGGCGATCAAGACGCTCAAGTGCCAGGAGTGCGGCACGCTCAACTACCCGACCGAGTGGTACTGCGAGCGCTGCGGGGGCGAGCTGGCCGCGCTCTGACCCGCGGCGACGCGAGGCCCGGATGCACGAAGCGCCGCGCTCCCGAGGGAGCGCGGCGCTTCTCACTTCCGGCGACCGACGTTACTTCGCCTTGGCGAGCTTCGACTTCTGGCGCGCGGCGGCGTTCTTGTGGATCAACCCCTTGCGGGCGGAGCGGTCGAGGAGCTGCACGGCCTTCATGCGCTCCACGGGCGAGGCCTCGGTGGACTTCGCGGTCTTCATGGCGGTCCGGAGCGCAGCGCGCTGCGACCGGTTGCGCGCGGTCGCTGCACGGGTCTTGCGCATGTTCTTCTTCGCGGACGCGATTCTCGGCACGAGCGGGATCTCCTGAGGGAATTTCGAGGGCGGCCGGCCGACGAGCGACCGCGCACCATAGCCTGTGAATCGTAGGCGGGGAGCGCCCCTAAGTCAACTGCGCCCATTGCTTTGACTCTGCCTCCGCAGGGTCCTAGCTTTCGGCCCGACGGCCCGTGACGGGCCTCACTCCAGCCGCGCCGCACCTCTTGGAAAGTCTTCCCCGGTTCCTCCTCTTCGCCCCCGTCCTGCTCTTCTCGGTGGTGGCGCACGAATACGCGCACGGCTACGCCGCCCTCAAGCAGGGCGACAACACCGCGCAGATGCTGGGTCGCCTCACCTGGAACCCGCTCAAGCACATCGATCCGTTCCTCACGATCCTCGTGCCCCTGGCGACGTTCTGGCTGTCGAGCGGCGCGTTCATCTTCGGCGGCGCCAAGCCGGTGCCGGTGAACCCGCGCAACTACAAGTCGTTCAAGCGCAGCGACATCATCGTCTCGATGGCCGGGATCGCGGTGAACTTCGCGCTCGTGCCGGTCATCGCCGCGCTGATCGTGGCGCTCGGGCTCCTCGGCCGCGGACTCCCCGTGCTCACGCCGACCATCTCGCTGCTGCAGCTCACCTTCCAGTACGGGATCCTCTTCAACCTCGTGCTGGCGATCTTCAACCTCCTGCCCGTGCCTCCCCTCGACGGTTCGCACGTGATGAAGTACCTCCTCCCGCCGGCCTGGGCGATCCGCTACCAGCAGCTCGCGGGGGGCGGCCTCATCCTGCTCATCCTCCTGCTCACCATCGGCCGTCCCGTGATCAGCGCGTGGATGGCGCCGGTGAGCTTCCTCGCCTCGCTCGTGCTGGGCGCGGTGGCCCCCTTCGTGATGACGAGCCCGTGGACGTCCTGAGCAGCAACGTGCGCGACGACGCGCTGGTGGCCGAGGGGAGCTTCGTCGTCGAGCTCGCCGGCTTCAACGGCCCGCTCGACCTCCTCCTCGCGCTCATCCGCGACGAGCAGGTGGACATCTACGACATCCCGGTGGCGCGGATCTGCGAGCAGTTCCTCGGCCGGATGCACGAGCTCAAGCTCAACGAGGCGGCGGAGTACCTCGAGATGGCCGCGCGCCTCATCCGGATCAAGGCGCAGATGCTGCTGCCCCGGAAGGACGGCATCGAGGGCTGGGAGGACCCGCGTGCGGAGCTGGTGCGCCGGCTGCTCGAGTACCAGCAGATGCGCGAGGTGGTGGACGTGCTCGAGAAGCTCGGCGAGGACCGGCGCAACCGGTTCAGCCGGTCATACACGCAGCAGGCGGCGGCCCCGCCGCCGGCGCCGCTCGCGCTCTCGCTCTCGGACCTGCTCGTGGCGGTGGACCGCGTCCTGCGCGCGGCGCGCAAGCCGACCATCCACGAGGTGATCCCCCGTGCGCTCGACGTGGACGGGGCCATGCAGACCGTGCGCGCGGTGCTGCAACTCCGGGCCCTCGCCCGCTGGCGCGACGTGGTCCGCCCCGATGCCGAACCGTGGGAGGTGCTGAGCGGGCTGCTCGCGCTCCTCGAGCTCGCGAAGCGCAGCGAGCTGCACCTGACCCAACCCCGACCTTTTGCCGACGTGGAGATCCGCCGTGAACTCGCTGGCGAAGCTGCTTGAAGCCGCCCTCTTCGCGAGCCCCCGTCCCATCCCCGTGGACGAGCTCGCCGCCCTCGACCCCGAGGCCTCGCCGGCCGCGGTGCAGTCCGCGATCGACGAGCTGCGGGAGCACTACGATGTCGACGGCCATGGCGTGGAACTCGTCGACGTCGGGGGCGGCTGGCAGGTCCTGACGCGGCCGGAGTACACGGAGGCGATCGAGCGGGCGCAGATGGCGGTGCGCCCCGCGCGCCTCTCCCCGGCGGCGCTCGAGACGCTGGCGATCATCGCGTACCGCCAGCCGATCGGGCGTGCGGAGGTCGCGGAGATCCGCGGCGTGGACGTGGGAGCGGTGATCAAGGGGCTGCACGAGCGCGGGCTGATCGACGTCGTGGGGCGCGCCGAGGGACTGGGGCGGGCGTTGCTGTACGGCACCACCTCGCTCTTCCTGGAGCAGTTCGCCCTCCGCCACCTCGAGGAGCTGCCGCGGGTGGATGAGCTCGCGATCGCGCTCCGCCGCGACGGCCTGCTCCCGGCCGACGCGCCGGTCGTCCCGCCGGCGACCGACGACGGCGCCACCGCAGCGGCCGCAGCGGAGGCCGCGCCGGCCGACGCGGAGCCGCAGCCGGCGTGAGCGATGACGCGATGCGGATCCATCGGGCGCTGGCCCGCGCCGGGGTCGCCTCGCGTCGGAAGGCGGAGGAACTGGTCGCGGCGGGTCGCGTCACGGTGAACGGCGCGGTCGCGCGCACGGGACAGAGCGTGGACCCGTCCCGCGACGCGATCGCGGTGGACGGCACGCCGGTGGGCGCGCCGGTCGCGCCGCGCTGGTACGTCCTCAACAAGCCCCCCGGGGTGCTCACCACGCGCTCCGACCCCGAGGGGCGGAAGACCGTCTTCTCGCTCGTGCCCCCCGAACCGGGACTCACCTACGTGGGGCGCCTGGACTACATGACCGAGGGGGTGCTCCTCCTCACGACGGACGGGGACGCGGCCCACCGGCTCACGCACCCCAGCACCGGGGTACCACGGAGCTATGTCGCCACCGTGCGGGGTCCCGTGAAGCAGGCTGCCGCCGAGATCCGCGCGGGCGTGGAGCTCGAGGACGGGCTGGTGACGCCGGAGTCGGTGGAGGTCTCGCCCGGCGCGCGCGCGCGCACCTGGGACCTCGCGCTCACCATCCGCGAGGGGCGCACGCGCGAGGTGCGCCGGCTCTGCGACGCGGTGGGCCTCGAGGTGCTCCGGCTCGTGCGGACCTCGTTCGGGCCGGTCTCCCTCGGCACCCTCGCGCCGGGCGCCTCGCGGGCGCTCACCGCCCGCGAGCGCGACCTCGTGCTCGCCCTCACCCAGATCGGACCCGATTGATGCCGACGCAGACCCTCACGCACGACATCCTGCACCAGGTCTCGCAACGCGTCGTCGGTCAGCAGGCGATGGTCGAGCGCCTCCTGATCGCGCTGCTCACCGGCGGCCACGTGCTGCTCGAGGGCGTGCCGGGCCTCGCCAAGACGCTCACCGTGCGCACGCTGGCGGAGACGGTGCGCACCTCGTTCAGCCGCATCCAGTTCACCCCCGACCTGCTGCCGGCGGACGTGATCGGCACGCAGGTGTTCGACCAGGCGACCGCGACCTTCTCCGTGAAGCGCGGGCCCATCTTCGCCAACATCGTGCTCGCCGACGAGATCAACCGGGCGCCCGCCAAGGTGCAGGCCGCGCTCCTCGAGGCGATGCAGGAGAAGCAGGTCACGATCGGCGGCACGAGCTTCCCGCTCGTGGAGCCCTTCCTCGTGCTCGCCACGCAGAACCCGATCGAGCAGGAGGGGACCTACCCGCTCCCCGAGGCGCAGGTGGACCGCTTCATGCTCAAGCTCCGCGTGGGGTATCCCACGCGGGACGAGGAGCGCGAGATCATGAAGCGGATGGCGGGGGGCGAGACGATCCCCGTGAAGCAGGTCGCGGACCCCGAACACCTGATGCAGGCGCGCAAGACCATCGCCGGGCTCTTCCTCGACGACCGGCTCGTGGACTACATCGTGGACCTCGTGCACGCGACGCGCGCGCCGAAGGAGGCCGGACTCCCCGACCTCGTGCCGCTGGTGGAGTACGGGGCCTCGCCCCGCGCGACGATCGCGCTGGCGCAGGCGGCGCGGGCGCACGCCTACCTCCGCGGGCGGGAGTTCGTCTCGCCGGACGACGTGAAGGCGATGGCGACCGATGTGCTCCGGCACCGGGTGCTGCTCACCTACGAGGCGGAGGCGGAGAGCGTCACCAGCGACGAGGTGATCGCCCGCGTGCTGGCGAAGGTCCCCGCGCCGTGACCGCCGCGTGAACCGCGCGGGCGGGGCGGTGGACCGTCGCGGGCCCGGCGCCTCCGCGGTCCCACCCGAGGTGCTCCGGCAGGTGAAGCGGATCGAGCTGCGCACGCGCGGGCTCGTGAACTCCCGGTTCACCGGCGAATACCACTCCGTCTTCAAGGGGATGGGGATGGAGTTCGCCGAGGTGCGCGAGTACCAGCCGGGGGACGAGGTGCGCACCATCGACTGGAACGTGAGCGCGCGGATGCGCCGGCTCTTCGTGAAGCGCTTCGTCGAGGAGCGCGAGCTGACGGTGCTGCTCCTCGTGGACTGTTCCGGGTCGAGCCGCGGCGGGGCCGGCGTGCGCGACAAGCAGGGGATCGCGGCCGAGCTCGCGGCGGTGCTCGCCCTCACGGCCACGCGCAACAACGACCGGGTGGGGCTCCTCCTCCACTCGGACCGGGTGGAGCACGTGGTGCCGCCCCGGAAGGGGCGGCGGCATGCGCTCCGGCTCGTGCGCGACGTGATCGCCTGGCCCTCGGGGTCGCGCGGCACGGACCTCGGCGCGGCGTTCGACTACGCCGCGCGGCTCCTCGCGCACCGGAGCATCGTCTTCGTCGTCTCGGACTTCGTGAGCCCCGAGATGGAGAAGCCGCTCACGCGGCTCTCTCAGCGCCACGACGTCGTGGCCCTCGTGCTCGACGACCCCGCGGAGCGCACCCTGCCGGACGCGGGGGTGGCGCGCTTGCGGGACGCCGAGTCGGGACAGCTCGTGGAGGTGGACACGAGCGACCCGGCCGTCCGCGCGCGCTATGCCTCCCTCGTCCGCACCGAGCAGGAGGCGCGGCGCGCGATGCTCCGCCGGCTGGGGATCGACGAGGTGGTGGTGCCGCTCGAGAAGGGGTACGCGGAACCACTGCTCCGCTTCTTCCGGACCCGCGAGACCCGGGCGCGGCGCCGATGATCTCGCTCGCGGGCGCGCTCGGGCTGGCCCTGCAGGTCGCGGCCGCCCCACAGGTGACCGCGCGGGTGACGCCGGAGTCGCCCGCGCTCGGGGAACCCGTCACCGTGGAGCTGCGCGTCCGCGCCACCGCCGGCAGCGAGATCCGCTTCCCCCCGGTCCCCGACTCGGCCGACGCGGTGGAGCCGCTGGACCCGCGCCTGATCCGGGACGCGTCCACCGCGTCCGTGCTCGATCGCACCGCCGTCTACCGGCTGATCGCGTGGGACACCGGGAGCCGCGCGATCACCTTCGGCGACATCTCGGTCTCGCGCGATGGGGCCGTGCAGCGCTACCCGGTGCGGCTGCCGCCATTGCGCGTCCGGTCGGTGCTGCCGGCCGACAGCGCCAAGCGCGTGCCGCGTGATGCCCGTGGCGCGGTGGCGATCCCCGGCGGCTGGTGGCGCGTCTGGCTCGGACTCGCGGTGCTGCTCGCGCTCGCCGCCGCCGGGTGGTACGCGTGGCGGCGACGCGGCTCGGAGGACCCGGACCCGGGGCCGGACGCGTCGCGCGTGGCGGAGGAGGGCTTCGCGCATGCGGAGCGCCTGGGGCTCCTCGAGGCGGGGGAGACGGGCCGCTTCGCCCTGGCGCACGTCGAGGTGATGCGCCGCTATCTCGCGGTGCGCTTCCCGCAGGCGGCGCCGTCGAAGACGGCACGCGAGGTGGCCGAGGCGCTCGTCGGCGTGGAGTTCCCGATCCTCCCCGAGCGGGTGGCCGAGTTGCTGCTCCGGAGCGAGCCGATCGCCTTCGCGCAGGCGCCCGTGAGCGCGGACGAGGCGCGGGCGATCGCGGGCGAGGCGCGCGCGATCGTCGGCGACGTGGAGACGGCGTGGCGCTCGCGGCGCGCCGCCGCCGAGAAGCGCCCCCGGCGGGAGCGCCGCTGATGGGCATCGCGACCATCGACTTCGCGACACCCTGGGCGTTCGCCTTCCTCGCGCCGCTGGCGCTCTGGCTCCTCTGGCGCCGCCGCCGCCGTCCGCCGGCGCTGCTCCACGCACGGGCCGACCTCCTCGCCGCCGGGCCGCGCCGCGGGCGCTGGGCCGCGCGTGCGACGCTCCTGCTCCGCATCATCGTGATCGTCGCGGCCGTCACCGCGCTCGCCCGCCCGCGGGCCGGCGCGCGGGCCGAGACCATCCGCGGCGACGGCATCAGCATCGTGCTCGCGCTCGACCTCTCGAGCTCGATGCTCGCCGAGGACTTCCAGCCTGACAACCGGCTCGAGGTCGCGAAGGAGACGATCAAGGAGTTCATCAGCGGCCGCCAGGTGGACGAAGTCGGGCTCGTCGCCTTCGCCGGCGAGGCGCTCACGCAGGTGCCGCTCACGCTCGACTATCCCGTGCTCCTCGCGGCCGTGGAGAACCTCCAGCCCGGGCAACTCGAGGACGGCACCGCGATCGGCACGGGGTTGATCACCGCGACCAACCGGCTCCGCGGCGCGCGCGGACGCTCGCGGGTGATCGTGCTGCTCACGGACGGCGAGAACAACCGCGGCACCATCGATCCGCGGACGGCCGCGCAGGCGGCGGCCGCCCTCGGCATGCGCGTGTACACCATCGGCGTGGGGAGCGAGGGCGTGGCCCCCGTGCCCGTCGGGCGCGGGGTCTTCGGGCTCCGCTACGAGAACCGGCCCGTGCGGATCGACGAGGTGCTCCTCGAGGACGTCGCCCGGCAGACGGGCGGGCGCTACTTCCGCGCGCGCGACGCCCAGGCGCTGCGCCGCATCTACGAGCAGATCGACGCGCTCGAACGCACGCCGCTCCGGGCCACCCGCTACGTGCGGTTCACCGAGCTCTACCTCTGGCCGCTGGCGCTCGCCGCCGCGGCGCTCCTCGCCGAGCTGCTGCTCCTCTGGCGCCGGGGGCCGCTGCCATGATGCGTCTCGCGGACCACCCCTGGCTCCTCTGGCTCGGGCCCACGCTCGCGGTCATCGCGGCGTTGACGATCCTGGCGGGGCATCGCCGGCGGCAGCAGCGCCTCGCGCGCTTCGGGTCGCCGGAGGCGCTCGTGCGCCTGGGCCCGCCCGGGCTGGCGACCGTCCCCCGCGCGCGCGCGATCCGGCTCGCGCTCGCCGCCGGCCTGCTGGGGCTCGCCCTCACCGGCCCGCGCTGGGGCACCGGGAGTGCGATCGTCGACTCCGAGGGCATCGACGTGGCGCTGGCGCTCGACGTCTCACTCTCGATGCTCGCCGAGGATGAGCGCCCGAACCGGCTCGAACGGATGAAGCAGGAGGTGCGGCGCTTCCGCGCGAGCGCACCGGGGGATCGCGCGGCGCTCCTCGCCTTCGCCGGCCGCAGCTACATCCTCGCACCACTCACGAGCGACGACGGGGCGCTGGAGCTCTTCCTCGAGAACCTCGATCCGACCATCGTGGGGCAGGCGGGGAGCGCCATCGCGCCCCCGCTCCGCCAGGGGATCGACCTCCTCTCGGTGAGCCAGGGCGGGGCGGACCGCGCGCTCGTCATCTTCAGCGACGGGGAGGCGTTCGACGACCGGGCGGAGGCGCTCAAGCTCGCGGAGGAGGCGAAGGCGAAGGGGATCTTCGTGGTGACGGTGGGGTTCGGCACTCCGGGAGGCGCCCCGATCCCGTTGCTGGAGACCGGGGGCACCGAGGTCAAGCGGGACGAGAACGGGGAGATCGTGACGACGCGCTACGATGACCGGCTGCTGGCGGAGATCGCGCGGGCCGCGGATGGCGAGTTCGTGCCGGCCGAGGCCACGGACAAGGGGACGCGCGTGCGCCGCGCGCTCGCGCAGCTCGAGTCCGTGCGCCGGGAGGAGGAGCGCCGCCTCACGCGCCCCCTCCGGTACCAGTGGTTCGTGGGGCTCGCGCTCCTCCTGCTCCTCGTGGACGTGTACATCGCGGATGGCGGCCGCTTCCGTCGGCGGGTCCGCGCGACGGCAACCGTCGCCCTCCTGCTGGCGATGCTCGTCCCGGGCGTGCTCGCGGCGCAGAACCCCCTGCGCGCGGCGGTCAAGGACCAGGAGGCCGGGCGGGTCCTTCCCGCGATCCGCGCCTACCGCGAGGCCGTCGCGCGGGGCGACCGGCGTCCGGAGGTGCTGTACGACCTCGGGACCGCGCTCCTCGCGGCGGACTCGCTCGACGCCGCGGTGGACGCGCTCGAGCGCTCGGCGTTCACGCAGGAGCCGGAGCTGCGCGCGCGATCCCTCTACAACCTCGGGCTGGCCTACCTGCGACGCGGCCTGCGCAGCGAGGGAGAGACTCGGCAGACCCAGCTCCGGAACGCCCGGCGCGCCCTGCGCACCGTGCTCCTCCAGAAGCCCGGGGACGCCGACGCGCAGTGGAACTACGAGCTCGCGCTCCGCGCGCCGCCGCAGGGTGGAGGTGGCGGGGGCGGCGCGCCGCCGCCCCCGCAGCAGCAGAGCCAGGCCCCGCGCGATCCCCAGCCGCAGGGGCAGATGTCGCGACAGCAGGCGGAGGCGCTGCTCGACGCCGCGGGGCGCGACGAGCGCGAGACGCAGGCGCGGCGCCAGCGCGGGAGCCGGAGCCAGTCCGCCGTGGGCGGGAAGGACTGGTGAGCGCGCGCGTCGCCGCGGGCGTGGCGATCGCGCTCGCCGTCGCGGGTGCATCGGCCACCGCGCAGGACGGGGTCACCTTCCGCGCGACGATCGCCCCCGACACGGTCTACGTCGGCCAGCAGGCGAACTACACGCTCACGGTCCGCATCCCCGCCGACGTGCGGCAGCGGCTGCGCCGGAATCCCGAGTTCGTGCCGCCGGAGGCCCGGGCGATGCTCGCCTACGACCTGCCCCCGACGAAGGTGGATCCGACGGCGGACGGGCCGGAGGAGCATGTCTTCCGCCGCGCGCTCTTCCCGCTCACGCCCGGGCGCTACAACATCCCGGCCTCGCGGCTCACCTACGCGCTCCCGCAGAGCCCGAGCTTCTTCAGCCGCGAGGAGGAGCGCACGCTCCGCTCCGAGCCGCTGGCGTTCGTCGCGATCGACCCGCCGCTGCGCGGGCGGCCGGCGGGGTGGAGCGGGGCGGTGGGGCGCTGGTCCGCCGCGGTGCGCGTGGACGGCACGGCCGCACGCGTGGGCGACCCCTTCGTGCTGACCCTGCGGGTCTCGGGCACCGGGAACGCGACGCTCCTGCCGCGGCCCGTGCTCTCGGTCGCGTGGGCGGACATCGTCCCGGAGGACGAGCGCGTCGTGCTGGACTCGACTCCCACCACGCTCGGCGGCGCGAAGGAGTTCTCCTGGCTCGTGACACCGCGCGAGGCCGGCCCCCGCGTGGTGCCGGTGATCGACTACGTGTACTTCGACCCGGGCTCGCGTGGCTACGAGGTCGCGCGCTCCTCGCCGGTCTCGCTGCGGATCGCCGCCGGGGACCTCGTGCAGGTGCCCAGCGCGCTCCCGGCCTCGCCTGCGGATACGGTGCTGCCGATCCGGCCCGGCCTCGCCGGTCCTCGCCCGATCGCGCTGCCGCTGCCCTGGCTCTGGATGTGGGGCGCGCTGCTCGCCCCGCTGCCCTGGGCATTCATCGCCTGGCGGAGCCGCCGGCCCCGCGTGCGGCGCGTGCGCACGCCACTCGAACGACTCTCCGACGCGCCGACCGCCGATGCGAGCACCGTACGCGCGCTCTTCGAGGAGGAGTTGCGCGGGCGCACCGGGGTGCGCCTCGAGCGCGCGACGTCGCAGGGCGCGCTGGTGGCCGCGCTGCGCCGCGAGGGCGTGACGGCCGAGGCGGCCGCCGCCGCCGAACAGCTGCGTGACTCGCTCGATGCAGCGGCGTACGCCGGCCGGTCGGCGCGCCCGGACCTGCGCGAGCGGTCGCTGGCGCTCCTCAAGCGCATCGGGTCGGAGGCGCGGCGCGGCGCACCGGCGCTCCTCCTCGCAGGGGCGCTGGCGTTGTCCGGGGCCCCGGAGGTGCTTGCGCAGTCCGGCGAGCCGGCGCTCCTCGCCTTCACCGAGGGGCACACCGCCTACGTCGGCCGCGACTTCGTGCGCGCGCGCGACGCGTTCCTGCGTGCGGCGCGCGCGGCGCCACGCGATCCGGCCGCCTGGACCAACTTCGGCACGGCCGCCTGGCAGGCGGCGGACACGGCCAGCGCGGTGCTCGGGTGGCAGCGCGCGCTGCGCCTCGATCCGCTCGCGCGCGACCTCCGGCCACTCCTCCAGCGCGTGCGCGCCCCGCAGTCGCGCGGCGCGGCGCAGGTCTGGGCCGTGCCGATCCTCCCGGTGGCGGCGCTCGCCTTCCTGCTCTGGTGCGGCGCCTGGGGGCTGCTCGCGTGGCAGGCACGGCGCGGGACCCTGCGCGCACGCGCGTTCCTCCTCGTGGTGCCCGGCCTCGCCTGCGCGCTCCTGGCGTACGGACTGGAGACGCGGCTCCGGGCGCAGTCGCTCGTGGTCATCGCGGGTGCCGAGCCGTTGCGCAACCTGCCCGCGCTCGGCGCCGACCCCGGTGCGATGCCGCTGGTCGGCGAGATCGCGCGCGTGCGCGAGCGTCGCGGTGTCTGGCTCCGGCTCGAGCTCGAGGCGGGGCGCAGCGGGTGGTATCCCGCCGAGCGCGCCTACGCCCTCGCCCGCGATTGATTCCGCGCGGACGGCGCGGGAGATTGCGCTGATGCCCGCCGCTCCCTCCACCACCGACGCGCGCCGGATCGCCGTGCTGGCGCCGGACGTCGCCGACCGCATCGCGGCCGGCGAGGTGGTGGAGCGTCCCGCCTCCGTCGTGAAGGAGCTCGTCGAGAACGCGCTCGACGCGGGGGCCACCGTCATCGAGGTGGAGGTGCGCGAGGGTGGCCGCGCGCTGATCCGCGTGAGCGACGACGGCCACGGGATGGACCGGACGAACGCGGAGCTCGCAGTGGCGCGTCACGCGACGAGCAAGATCCGCGACGCCGAGGACCTCGTCGGCGTCAGGAGCTTCGGATTCCGTGGCGAGGCGCTGCCGGCGATCGGGTCGGTGTCGCACCTGACGATCGAGAGCGCGACGGCGGATGGTGCCGGAGTGGCCCTGGAGGTCTCGGGGGGCACGTCGCGCGGCGCGCGCGAGCACGCGCGGAGCCGGGGCACGACCGTCACGGTGGCCTCGCTCTTCTTCAATACGCCCGCGCGGCAGAAGTTCCTGCGGGGCGCCCGGAGCGAGTGGCGGGCCATCTCGGAGATGCTGACCACGCTCGCCCTCGTGCGGCGCGACGTGCGGTTCGCGGTGACGCACGACGGCAAGGAACAGATGCGACTCCCCGTCGCGGACGACTTGCGGACCCGGGTGGTGGCGCTCTGGGGGGCGGACACGGGGGAGCGCCTGGTCGCCGTGGACGATGTGCAGGGGCCGATCCGCGTCTCCGGGTTGGTGGAGCGTCCCTCGGACGTGGGGAGCGCGGGACGTCGCATCTTCGTCACCGTGAATGGTCGCGCCGTGCGCGACACGGGGGTGGTGCGCGCGGCGGAGGCGGCGTATCGCTCGACGATCCCGTCCGGGGTGCGGCCGACGCTCCTGCTCGAGGTGGAGCTGCCCGGCGGCGAGGTGGACGTGAACGTGCATCCGGCGAAGGCCGAGGTGCGGTTCCGCGACCGCTGGACGGTGGAACGCGCGGTGGAGCGCGCGGTGCGGCGGGCGCTCGGCACGGAGGATGCCGCGGCGAGCGTGGGATACGTGCGGAGCTTCGTGCCCGACGATCCGGCGGCCGTGCGCCCGCTGGGGGTGGCACTCGGCGTCGAGACGCTGCGGCAGGGGGTGGCCGGCGCACCCGCGCCGCTCTTCGACGCGGTGCCGGCGCCTTCGCCCGCCTCCCCAGCGGAGGCCGACGCGTCCGTGCCGGACGCGGGTGCGCCGGCCGACGAGCAGATCCTCGTCCCGCCCCTCACGCAGTTCCACCGCACCTACATCACCTTCGAGCGCCCCGATGCGCTGGTGATGATCGACCAGCACGCGGCGCATGAGCGGGTGCTCTACGAGCGCTTCATGGAGGCGCTGCAGGGTGGGCGCGCCCCGTCACAGCGACTCCTCTTCCCGCTGACGCTCCACCTGACGCCAGCCGAGTCGGAGGCGTTCGAGTCCAACCGCGATGTCTTCGCGGCCCTCGGGTACGAGGCGGAGGCGTTCGGGGGGCAGAGCGTGCTGGTGCACGCCGTCCCGGCGCCGCACCCGCGTTTCGACGCGGAGCGCTGCCTGCGCGACTCGCTCGCGGCACTCACCGGGGACCGCGCGCCGGGGTCCCACGGTCGGCACGAGCGACTCGCGGCGACCGTCGCGTGCAAGGCGGCCATCAAGGGGGGCGACCTCCTCGCCCCCGAGGAGATGCGGGCGCTCTACGTGGCGCTCGCCCGCACGACGCTGCCCGCGCACGATGTGCACGGCCGCGCGACCATCCTCCAGCTGAGCTGGGATGAGCTCGACCGCCGGTTCGGGCGTCGCTGACCCGCCGCTCCGCATCATCGCGGGTCCCACGGGGGCGGGGAAGTCGGCGCTGGCGCTGGCGGCGGCCGCCGCCCGCGGCGCGCTGATCGTCAGCGCGGACTCGCGCCAGATCTACCGAGGATTCGACGTGGGCACGGCGAAGCCGACCGCGGCCGAGCGTGCGGCCGTCGCGCATGCGGGGGTGGACGTCGCGGATCCGGGGGAGCGCTGGAGCGCCGCACGCTTCGCGGAGGAGGCGCGCGCGTGGATCCGGGCCGCCGCCGCGCGGCGGCAACCCGTCCTGGTCGTCGGCGGCACGGGGCTCTGGCTGCAGGCGCTCGTGCGACCGCTCGCGGACGAGCCCCCGATGGACGCCGAGGCGCGTCGCGCGCTGCAGGCCGAGCTGGCCCTGGTGCCGACCGAGGCGCTGCGCACCGAGGTCGAGCGCGTGGACCCCGCACGTGCGGGACTCGGGCGGACCCAGCTCCTGCGCGCGATCGAGGTCGCACGCCTGACCGGCACGCGGATCAGCGACTGGCACGCAGCGGGGGCCGAGAAGCCGCGCCACGCGGCGCGCTGGATCGTCGTCGATCCGGGCGCCGCGCTGCACGACCGACTCGCCGCGCGCGTATACGCGATGTTCGCCGCGGGCTGGGAGGAGGAGGTGCGCGGGCTCATGGCCCGCGTCCCGGCCGACGCCCCCGCATGGAACGCTTGCGGGTACCAGGAGGTTCGTGCGCTGGTGGAGGGGCGCGCGACGCGGGAGGAGACGGCCGAGGCGGTGCTCATCCGCACGCGGCAGTATGCCAAACGCCAGCGCACCTGGTTCCGTAATCAACTCGTCGACGAGCCGCGGCTGTTGCGGCTGGATCCCGCCGACCCGCGCTCGAGCGCGGCGGCCGTCGACTGGCTCTTCGAGGGAGTGGACGCGTGAAGCTCGGCATCACCTGTTATCCGACGTATGGCGGGTCCGGCGCGGTCGCCACCGAGCTCGGGATCGCGCTCGCCGCGCGCGGCCACGAGGTGCACTTCATCACGTACGAGCACCCGTTCCGCCTGCCGCACTTCCTGCCGCGGGTGCACTTCCACGAGGTGGACATCGGGCGGTACCCGCTCTTCGAGTATCCCCCCTACGACCTGGCGCTCGCGGTGCGGATGCACGACGTGGTGCTCTCGCAGGGGCTCGACCTCCTGCACGTGCACTACGCGATCCCGCACGCGACGAGCGCCTGGATCGCCAAGGAGATGCTGAAGGAACAGGGGCGGAACCTCCCCGTGGTCACGACGCTCCACGGCACCGACATCACGATCGTCGGGCAGGACTCGTCGTACCACGCGATCACGCGCTTCTCCATCGAGCGCTCCGACCGCATCACCTCCGTCTCGCAGTGGCTCAAGGAGGAGACGGTGCGCGCCTTCGGGTGCGGCAACTGCCGGGTGGACGTGATCCCGAACTTCGTGGACCCGACGGAGTTCCACCGGGCGAAGCACACGAACGGGCTGCGGGCCGAGCTCGGGGGCGGGAAGAGGATCCTGATGCACATCTCGAACATGCGGCCGGTGAAGCGGCTGGGGGATGTGGTCCGGATCTTCGCGCAGGTCCGGGAGCAGGTGCCGAGCGTGCTCGTGCTCGTGGGGGACGGCCCGGACCGCCGTGAGGCGGAGGAGACGGCGCGTGAGCTCGGCGTGCTGGGTGATGTGCGCTGCCTGGGGAAGATCGACGAGGTCGCACCCCTCCTCGCCGCCGCGGACCTGTATCTCCTCCCCTCCGAGAGCGAGAGCTTCGGGCTCAGCGCGCTCGAGGCGCTCGCGAGCGGCGTGCCGGTGGTCGCCTCCGCGGTGGGCGGCCTGCCCGAGGTCGTGCAGGATGGCGTGACGGGGGCGCTGCGTCCGGTCGGGGACGTCGCCGGGATGGCGGCCGCCGCGGTCGCACTCCTCGAGCCCGCCCGATGGAGCGCGGCGAGCGCGGCGGCGGCGGCGGACGCCCGGTCGCGCTTCGCCACCGCGGACGTGGTGGGGCGCTACGAGGCACTCTACGCCGAGGCGCTGCAGCAGGTGCGGTGAGGCGCGTTAGCTTTCGCCGATGCAAGAGCTGACCATCTTCCAGGCGATCGTCCTGGGCGCGCTGCAGGGACTCACGGAGTTCCTCCCGGTCTCGAGCTCTGCCCATCTCTCGCTCACGCCCTGGGTCTTCGGCTGGACGCCCGCCGGGCTCGGTTTCGACCTGGCGCTGCATGTCGGCACGCTGCTCGCCGTCCTCGTGTACTTCCGCGCGGAGTGGAAGGCGCTCTTCCTCGGCGGGCTCTCGCTCATCCGCCACGGGCGCGCAGTCGACGACGCGGCACGGCGCGCGGGGTTCATCATCGTCGCCACCATCCCCGCCGGGATCGCGGGCGCGCTGCTGAGCGACCTGGCCGAGACCGTGTTCCGTGCGCCGATCGTCACGGCGTGTGCGCTGATCGTGATGGGGGCGCTGCTCTGGCTGGTGGACGCGCGGGCGGCCCGCGTGCGGACGCTGGAGACGATGGGGTGGCGCGACGCTTTGCTCGTGGGGTTCGCGCAGGTCCTCGCCCTCGTCCCGGGCGTCTCGCGCTCCGGCTCGACGATGACCGCCGGGCGCGCCCTCGGGTTCGACCGGTCCGCGGCCGCGGTCTTCTCCTTCCTGATGTCGATGCCGATCATCCTCGCGGCGGCGCTCGTGAAGGTGCCGGACGCGATCGCCGAGGTGGGGGTGAGCGCGCCGCTCGTCGCCGGCGTCCTCACGGCGGCGGTCTCGGGATGGCTGGCGATCGCCGTGCTGCTGCGCTTCATCTCGCGCACCGGCTACGGCGTCTTCGCGGTCTACCGCTTCGCGCTCGGGGGCGTGATCCTGGTGCTCATCTACACGCGGGGCGGGTGGTGAGCTGGTTCGGCCACGCGCCGGAGGCGCTCGCGCGGGTGCTCGGCGTTCCGCGGGTGGTGGCGGAGCGACGCGTGGCCTCGACGATGGACCTCGCGCACGCGCTCGGCGCCGAGGGCGCTCCCGCGGGGACGCTGGTGATCGCCGAGGAGCAGACCGCGGGACGCGGACGGGGCGGGCGCCACTGGACGTCGCGTCCGCGCGCCGGGATCTGGCTCACCGCGATCGAGCGACCGCGGGGCTCCGCCGGGCTCGACGTCCTCTCGCTGCGCGTCGGCCTGCACCTCGCCCCCGTGCTCGAGCGCTGGACGGTGGGCCCGGTGCGGCTCAAGTGGCCGAACGACCTCTTCGTCGGGCACCGGAAGCTGGCGGGCGTGCTGATCGAGTCGCGCTGGCGCGGCGCGCATCCCGACTGGGTGGCGATCGGACTGGGCATCAACCTGGCTCCCCCGGTGGAGGCGGTCGAGGCGATCGGACTTCAGGACGCCGATCCCGAGCAGGTGCTCGCCGAGTGCGTGCCGGCCATCCGCGCGGCGGCGTTCGCGACGGGCCCGCTGCGCGAGGACGAGCTGGCCGCCTTCGCGCGGCGCGACCTCGCGGTGGGGCACCGCGTACGGGAGCCGGCCCCCGGCACCGTGCGGGGCATCTCGGCCGAGGGGGCGCTGCTGCTCGAGACGCCCGCGGGCGTCGTGCCCCACCGGACCGGCTCGCTCGTATTCTCCGCCACGCCCACCTGACCCGCCTTCGAGGACCCTCCCCATGCTGCTCGTCGTGGACGTCGGAAACTCCGAGACCACCCTCGGCCTCTGTGATGGCGAGCGGGTGGTCGAGCACTGGCGCGTCACGACCGACGCGGCCCGGACGCCGGATGAGGTGTTCCTCCTCCTGCGGAGCCTGATCCTCGCGGCGGACCTCGTGCCGGCGGCCGTCACCGGGGCCGCGATCGGATCGGTGGTCCCGTCGGTGACCGGAGCGCTGGCGGAGGCGGCGGCGCGCCTGTCCGGCCGGGAGGCCGTGATCGTCGACGCCCGCTCACCGCTCGGCATCACGCTGGCCGTGGACGAGCCGATGACCGTCGGGGCGGACCGCATCATCAACACGCTCGCCGCCAGCCGGATGCACGGCGTGGACTGCATCGTCGTGGACCTCGGCACCGCGACGACCTACGACTGCATCACCGCCGACGGCGTCTTCCTCGGCGGCGTGATCCAGCCCGGCGTCCGCACCTCGGCCGAGACGCTCTTCCGCCGGACATCCAAGCTGCCGGCGACCGAGCTCGTGGCCCCGGCGAAGGTGATCGGGACGCGCACCGAGGAGTGCATCCGCGCGGGCGTGGTGTTCGGCGCCGCGGAGAGCGTGGACGGGATCGTGCGGCGGATCAAGCGCGAGTGGCCGCGCGCGGCCGTCCCGCGCGTGATCGCGACCGGCGGACTCGCCGAGGTGATCAAGCCCCACACGTCGGAGATCGAGCGCGTGGAGCCGGACCTGACGCTGCACGGCCTCCGCCTCGCGCACCAGCTGCTCACGGCCGGCGCGGCGTCCCGTGCGTGAGGAGGAGCGCGTCGATCGCGTCGTAGCCTGAAGGGACGGGCACGCCGGCGACCGACGCCCCCGCCGCGAGCAGCCGTGCGACCGAGTCGGGGCGACGGCGGTCGGCCCAGTGGGAGTCCACGCAGGCGCGCACGGCGAGGGCGAGGGGCGTGCTGCCGTCCGCCGCGCGTGCGTTCGCATCCGCGCCGCGGTCGAGCAGGAGCGCGACCGTCTCGTGCCGCGCGCGCCAGGCGGCCACGTGCAGCGCCGTGCTCCCGGGCACGATCGTGAAGTAGCCGCGCACGGGGTCGAGCGGGTGGTCCACGGGGATGCCGAGGTCGAGGAGCAGGGCGATCCCCTCGTGGTTCCCGACGCCGGCGAAGCGGGCGAGGAGCGTTCCGGCGCGCGCGCGCAGGGCCGCGGACGCCGTCGCATCGTCGCGCGCGATGCGCGTGGCCGCCCTGCCGTCGGCGCGGGCGCACGCGGCGATGAGGGCGTCGGTGCCCGAGAGCTCCTCGGTGAAGCCACGCGCCTCGAACGCCCGCAACAGGTCACCCCGTCCGTGGCGCGCGGCGGCCGCGAAGGCGGAGCCGTGGAGGTCGGCCTCGCGCGGGTCCGCGCCGTGGTCGAGCAGGGCCTCCACCAGCGGGAGCGCGTTGTCGCGGCTGATGGCGTGCAGGAGGATGTTGCGCGCCCAGCGCGAGGCGCGCCGCGGGTCGGCGCCGTGGGCCAGCAGGTAGCGCACCCCCGCGAGGTCGTGCCAGTCGGACTTGCGCAGGAGGAGCGTGGTGAGGCTGTCGGCCGTGAGCCGCCCGGATCCCACGAGGGCTTCGAGGGCCGCGTTGTCGTACGACTCCGGCGCGTGGTAGGGGACCTCGTCGTCGTTCGGGTCGGCGCCGCGCGCAAGGAGGAGGCGCGTGAGCGGCGCGTGGTGCGCGACGCCGCACGCGCCGTAGAGCGCCGACTCGAACATGGGTGCGGGCTCGTGCCCCGGTTCGAAGAACCCCGTGTTCGCGTCCGCGCCCGCGTCGAGCAGGAGGGTCGCCGCGCGGACGAAGTCCTCGTCGCGCGTGCGGTCGAGCTTCAGGTAGTTCGAGAAGCAGAGGTAGGTGAGCGGGTCCCAGCCGTGCGGGCCCCCGACGCGCGTGGCGTCGGAGGGCGTCGCCTCCAGGAAGCGCGCGATCGCGTCGGCGTCGCCGAGCACCGCGGCCGCGTGGATCCCCATGTCCGCCGGCGCCGCGAGGGACGCGCGCAGTTGCTCGGCCCGGGTGATCGTGCCATCGGCGTGAAGGCCCGTGCGCGGGACCGTGGCGGCCACGAGGAAGGCGTCGAGCGGGGACGGAGTCACGAGGGACGGAATCCGGTGGCAGCGAGGGCGGCGTAGGGGAGGAGAGTGTACTGCTTTCCCCCACGAGCGACAACGGCTCCCGACCCGCCGGAAATCATGCCGCGCCACTCGACAGTCGCGTGATTTCTGGGCATCTTCGACCAAGGCCCATGAACGCCACGAATCCCGCCCCCGCCCACGCATCGCCCCCTGCCTGGCAACGCCCCGCGCAGGCGGTGGGGTACGTGCTGTTCCTCGCCCTCGTCATCCTGATGGGGCGGGACGTGGTGGCCGGGATCGGCACCTTCGGGCATGGGTGGCAGCTGCTGGCCCTGCTGGTCGCCGGCTACCTGGCTGCGGACCTGCTCTCGGGTGTGGTACATTTCCTCGCGGACAACTTCGGGTCGGAGACCACGCCGTTCTTCGGTCCCGGCTTCATCCGCCCGTTCCGCGAGCATCACACGAATCCCCTGGGCATCGTCTCGCACGGGTTCTGGGAGGCGAACGGCAACAACGTCCTCGTCTCCGTCCCGGTGCTGGCGCCGGCGGCGTTCCTGCTCCCGACGCGCGAGAGCGCGTGGGCGCACCTGCTCGGCAGTTTCGTGCTGTTCATGATGCTCGCGGTCTTCCTGACGAACCAGTTCCACAAGTGGGCCCACATGGAGTCGCCGCCGCGGGTCGTGCGGATGCTCCAGGCCTCCGGCCTGATCCTCTCCAAGTCGCACCACGACGTGCACCACACCTCGCCGCACAATGCGCACTACTGCATCACCCTCGGGATCTGGGATCCCATCCTCGAGCGCACCCGCTTCTTCGACCGGCTGGAGCGCGCCATGCGGCGCTGGCTGCCGGGCATGGATCCCGTCTCGCGCGTCGAGCGCGAGCAGTCGGCGCACGGATGATCGCTGATCCCGCCACGCGGATCGTCCCCGGCCCGCCGCCGACGGACGGAGATGACCAACTCGCACCGGATGTCTGGGGGTTCAAGGACACGCGCTTCGTCCTGCTCCCGAACGGCAACGCGATGCTCACGGGGGGACGGTACGCGCTGAGCGGCACCGAGCTCCCGGCGTTGGTGCCCTGGGTGCGCCAGGTGCTCGCCAACCCCTTCGTCGAGCGGCCCGCCTCCGCCGGGAAGTTCCCCGCGCCGGTCCCTGCCGCGCGCGCCCCCGAGGCGTTCCTCGCCGCGGCCGCCCAGCGGCTGGGCAAGGCGCAGGTCAGCACCGACCCCCTGGTGCGGATGCGCCGCGGGCACGGGCACACGCTCGACGAGATGTACGAGATCAAGCACCACGGGCTGCACCGCGTGCCGGACGCGGTCGTCTTCCCCGGCACGACCGACGACGTGGTGGCGCTCGTGCAGCTCGCCGACGCGCACCAGGTGGTGCTCGTGCCGTATGGCGGCGGCACGAACGTCTCGGAGGCGCTCCGCTGCCCGGAGGACGAGCCGCGCCCGATCGTCGCGGTCGACATGGGCCGGATGAACCGGATCCGCTGGATCGACAAGGAGAACCGGCTCGCCTGCATCGAGGGTGGCGCCGTGGGGCGGCACATCACCTCGCAGCTCGCCGAGCACGGCCTGACGCTCGGGCACGAGCCGGACAGCTACGAGTTCTCGACCCTCGGCGGCTGGGTGGCGACGAACGCGAGCGGGATGAAGAAGAACCGGTACGGCAACATCGAGGACCTCGTGGTGGACCTCGAGGCCGTGACCGCCGGGGGCGTGATCCGCCGCGCGGCGACGACGCCGCGCGAATCGGTCGGCCCCGACCCGCGGCGCTGGCTCTTCGGCTCCGAGGGCACGCTCGGGATCGTGACCAGCGCGATCGTGAAGGTCTTCCCTCTCCCGGAGCGGGTGGAGCATGACGCGCTCCTCTTCCCGTCGTTCGAGGCCGGGGTCGCCTTCCTGCACGACCTCTCGCGCTCGGGCGTGGCGCCCGCGAGCGTGCGGCTCGTGGACAACCTGCAGTTCCAGCTCAGCCAGACGCTGCGCGGGCCCGCGACGGGCCTCAACGCCTACAAGCGGCGCGCGGAACGCTGGTTCGTGACGAAGGTGCGGGGCCTGGAGCCGACGAAGATGGTCGCCTGCACGCTCCTCTACGAGGGCACCACGGACGAGGTCGCGCGCGAGATGGCCACGGTGCAGCGCCTCTCGAAGGCGCGCGGCGCAATGCGTGCCGGCTCGGAGAACGGGAAGAAGGGCTACCAGCTCACCTTCGGCATCGCCTACATCCGGGACTTCGTGCTCCAGTACGGCGTGCTGGCGGAATCGCTCGAGACCTCGGTGGAGTGGAGCCGGGCGCTCGAGCTCTGTGCGCGCGTCAAGGCGCGCGTCGCGCGCGAGGCCACCGAGCGCGGGGTGAAGGGCCCGCCCTTCATCACCTGCCGGATCTCGCAGATCTACCCGACCGGCGTCTGCATCTACTTCTACCTCGGGCTGAACGACGACGACCTCACGGACCCGGTGGGGACGTACGGGGCGATCGAGAACGCGGCGCGCGACGAGATCCTCCAGTGCGGCGGCGCGCTCTCGCACCACCACGGGGTGGGGAAGCGGCGGCGCGGCTTCCTCCCCGCGGTGCACACGCCGGTCGCGCTCGACTGGCTGCGGGCCCTCAAGCAGAGCGTCGACCCCAAGAACATCTTCGGGATCGGCAACCTGTGAGCACGAGCATGTCGCGCACCTATCTCGTCACCGGCGTCACCGGCTTCCTCGGCAAGGTGATGCTCGAGTCCCTCATGCGGCAGCGCGAGCGGCTCGGCATCGACCGCGTGCTGGTGGTGATCCGCGCCCGCGGCACCAAGAGCGGCGCCGAGCGCCTGCGCACGGAGATCGCCGCCTCGCGCTGCCTCTCCGGCCTCACCAACGGCTGGCAGGAGCGGGTCACCGTGCTCGACGGCGACCTCTCGCTCCCGGGACTCGGGCTCGGCCCCGACCAGCTCGCGCTCCTCGACGGCGTCACCCACGTGATCCACTCGGCGGCGTCCGTCAACTTCAGCCTCCCCGTGAAGCAGGCCGCCAGGCAGAACATCGTCGCGAGCCTCAACCTGCTGGAGCTCGTCCGCAACGCGCCGCGCCTCGAGCGCTTCGTCTACGTCTCCACCGCGTACGTGAACCGGCACCAGGGGGATGACACGCCGATCGAGGAGCGGCTCGTCCCGCTCCCGAGCGACGCGACGACGATGCTCGAGGAGATCGACGCCGAGACGACCTCGGACGCGGAGTGGCTCAAGCGCACCGGGTACCCGAACACCTACACGCTCACCAAGGCGATCGCCGAACGGCTGCTCTATGAGCGCCGCGGACGCATCCCGCTCAGCATCGTGCGGCCGAGCGTGATCACGGCGAGCCGCGTGACCCCGTTCCCGGGGTGGATCGACAGCACCTCGGGCTTCGGCGCCTTCGCGACGCTGATCGGGCTGGGGCACCTCCGCGTGATCGTGGGGCGGCCGGACGCGCGGCTCGACCTGATCCCCGTGGACGACGTGAGCGACCGCGTGATCGAGGAGGCCCACAGCGCGACCGCGGAGACCACGATCAAGCACGCCACCGCGGGGAAGGCCTGCTCGCCGACGGTGAACGAGTGCTGGGACGAGATCCACACCTACTTCCGGCTGCACCCGATCGACCGGCGCCCCGCGCGCCGCTACCTCGGGCCGGCCGGGCCGCGCTTCGCGCTCGCCGACGCCATCCATCACCGCCTCCCGATCGCGTTCGCGGAGATGGGGTCGCCCCTCCGGCGCCGCCAGGCGAAGAAGCTGGCGTCGCGGCTCGAGTACCTGAACGACGTCTTCCCGTACTTCACCACACGGAGCTTCGACTTCCGGAGCTCGCACCCGCTGCCCGCCGACCACCAGCCGCGCGCCTTCGTGCGCACGGTCTGCCGCGGGCTCGCGCAGCACGTGCTCGACCAGGACGAGCGGCAGTGGACGCTCGCGGGGCGCCAGCACGCGGGGCATGGCGGCGACCTGCGCTGGGTGATGGCGCACAAGGATGCCAACGCCTGGGTGCGCACCGGGATCTGGGCCTCGACCAAGGTGCTGCGGCGGATCGCGCAGGCGGTCACGGTCGACATCCCCTCGTTCGAGCGCGCGCGCGCCGCGGTCAAGCCGGGGATGGCGATCGTGCTCCTGCCGTCGCACCGGAGCTACCTCGACTTCATCCTCTGCTCCTACCTCGCGTTCACGCGGCCGGACCTGGGGATCCGCGTGCCCTACATCGCCGCCGCGACCGAGTTCGGGCGGGTGCCGCTCCTCGGGCGGATCCTGCAGTGGATGCACGCCTTCTACGTGAAGCGGGGCGCGGGGCGCGAGAACCGCGACCTGATCAAGCGCGTGAACGACCTCCTCACGCGCGGCGAGGTGCTCGAGTTCTTCGTCGAGGGGGAGCGGAGCCGCTCGCGCGAGTTCCTCCCGCCCAAGCGCGGCCTGCTGCGCGCGGTGCAGGAGAGCGGGCGCCCCGCCGTCCTCTTCCCGATCGCGATCAGCTACGACCGGATCCCCGAAGAGGAGGCCTTCGCGCGCGAGCTGGCCGGTGCGCCGAAGCCGCGGATGCGGCTCGTCGTGCTCTTCCGGTGGCTCTGGGAGGTGATCCGCGGCCGCGTGCGGCTCGGCCGCATGCACCTGGCCTGCGGCGCGCCGATCGTCCTCGACGCCGAGTCCGACAACCGCGCGGTGGCCGACCAGGTGATCGAGCACCTGCGCTCGGCGATGGCGGTCTCGAGCTTCCACCTCGAGGCGGCGCAGGAGCAGCTCGCGCGCGAAGGGTGGCAGGTGAAGGCGGCCCGCGAGCGGATCGTGGCGCGGGGGGGACATGTGCTCGAGAGCGAGCTCGACGGCTCGGTGCGCCTCGACCCGATGATCGCGAAGACGATGCGTACGCAGATCGGCCATTGGCTCGACGGCGCGAAGGCCGAGGAGCCCGCCGCGCCGGTCGCGCAGAGCAGGGCAGGGTGACCTGCCCGTGAGGCGCCCGTGAGCGCCGGTCCGTTCCTGGTCACCGGCGCCACAGGCTTCCTCGGACGGCACCTGCTCGCGGCGCTGGCGCGCGAGCTGCCGGACACGCTGCTCGTGGTGCTCACTCGCGACCGTTCCTCGTGGGAGCGCGTCACGTGGAAGCCCGAGGGGATGCGCATCGCCGTGCTGGAGGGATCCATCGAGGATTCCGCCGCGTGGTCGGGCGCGCCGGAGCTCGACGGGCTCCGGGGGATCTTCCACCTCGCCGCGAGCCTCGTGCACCGGCGGTCCACCGAGCTCGACCGCGAGCGGGGGGACATCGACGGCGCGGTCGCGATGGTCGCGCTGGCGGCGCGCCACGGCGCGCGGATGGTGTACGTCTCCACCTCGGGGACGGTCGGCTGCTCGACCGACCCCTCGGCGCGCCCCGACGAATCCGCCCCCTTCTGCGAGGCGGCGGTCGCGCGGTGGCCCTACTACCGGGGGAAGATCGAGGCGGAGCGCGCGACGCGCGCCGCCGCCGATGCGCAGGGAGTCTCGCTCGTCACGCTGCGCCCGCCCGTGCTCCTCGGACCGGACGACCACAAGGCGCACTCCACGCGGCACATCCGGCGCTTCCTCGACGGCAAGCTCCCCTTCGTGGTGCGCGGCGGGATGCACTTCGTCGACGTGCGCGACGTCGCGAGCGCGCTGGTGCGCGCGATGCGGCATCCGGCGCCGCAGCCGGTGTACAACCTGCCGGGCCACGCCTCCACCATCGGCGAGTTCTTCGCGCAGGTCGGCGCGGTGGCCGGGCGGCGGCCACCGCGCGTGCAGCTCCCCTCAGGGGTGGCGTGGTGGCTGGCGACGCTGCTGCGCCCGCTTCATCTCCTGCCGGAACCGACCTCGGTGGAGATGGCGTCCCACTACTGGGGGCTCTCCTCCTCGCATGCCGCCACCGACCTCGGGCACCGGCCGCGCCCCGCGCGCGAGACGCTCGAGGACACGGTGCGCTCGCTCGGCGTCAGCGCGGCGGGGGCAGTGCGCGATCCCGCACGCGATCCGCGAGGCGGCCCGCCAGCGACCTGACGCGGTCCTCCACGCGCCCCAGCAGGCGCCGCAGGGCGATGCCGCCGAGCTTCACGCTCGCGGCGCCGGCGATGACGAAGCCACCCATCACGGCGACGGCCTCGTCGTTGATCCCCATGCCCTCGATCAGGAAGACGGTCGTCAGCATCCAGGCGAAGCCACCGAACGCCAGCGTGCCGAGGAGCGCGCCGAGCGTGCGCCGCCGCACGCTCCGCTCGAGGCGGATGGTGGTGCGGCCCTCGTGCGGGACGATCGACGCCTCGATCCGGCTTCCGGGCCACCCGCTGCGCCAGGCGAGCTCGCGCGTCTTGGCCAGCGTCCGCCCCATGCGCCCCGACTCCTCCCGGAGCACGCTGAGCAGCAGCTCCACGTCCCGCGCCGGGACCTCGCCGTCGACGGTGACCTCGTGCACGACGTCCGTGGGCAGGCGGATCCAGCGCACGCGTCGCGTCTCGGTGGTGCCGACGGGCGATGGCGCGGCGGCGGTCGCATCGGGTGCGGCGGGCGCCGCCGGGACGGACCGCCGCGGTGGGCGGGCCGTGGGCACGAGTCCCCGCTCCTGCAGCGCGTGCTCCACGTAGCGCTCGTCGATCCCCGCCTCGAGCGCGGCGTCGCGCACGACGCGCACGGCGACCCCGTCGACCCGCGCGCGGTCCTTCGCCTCGTCCCGCTCCTGCACCACGATCTCCGGCCGCGGCACGATGCCCGTGGCGGCCTGCAACTCGGCCGCGCGCTTCCAGACCGCGTGCGCCTCGGTGGTGGAGACGGTGGTGGGTGGCGCGGCGCGGTCGAGCGCGCCATGTGCCCCCTCGAGTGCGGCGGCGAGTTCGGCGGCACTGGCGTAGCGGTGCGCGGGGTCCTTCTGGAGACAGCGGTCGATGATCGCGGCGAGCGCCGCCGGCACCCCGGGCGCGACGGTCGCGACCGGGGGCGCCGGCTTCGTCACGTGGGCGACGAGCACCGCCGATGCCACCTCGGCGTCGAACGGGAACCGCCCCGTGAGGGCGAGGAACCCGACCACGCCGAGTGAGTAGAGGTCGCTGCGGGCGTCGATCGCGGTGCCGGAGACCTGCTCCGGGCTCACGTAGTGGACCGTGCCCAGCAGCTGTCCCGTCACGGTCAGCGGCGAGGCCTCGGCGAGGCGTGCGATGCCGAAGTCGGTGACCAGCGCGCGATCCCCCTCCCGCTCGATCAGGATGTTCTCCGCCTTGATGTCGCGGTGGATGGTGCCGCGGCGGTGCGCGTGGTCGAGGGCCGACGCGACATCGCGCAGGTAGCGGGCGACGGCGGCGGGTTCGAGCGGCCCGTGCACCCGGGTGCGCACGGCCAGCGAGTCGCCGCCGACGTATGCCATCACGAAGAAGACGTGGCCGTCCACCTCGTCCGCCCCGAAGATTGGGACGATGCTCGGATGGTTCATCGCCCCCGCCGTCCGCGTCTCCCGCAGGAAGCGCTCGCGCACCGCGGCATCCCTGGCGAGTTCCGCGGGGAGCGTCTTGATCGCCACGAGCCGGTCGAGGCGCAGGTCGCGGGCGAGGTAGACGACCCCCATCCCGCCGCGCCCGAGCATGCGCTTCAGGGCGTAGCGGTCGGCGATGGCCTCGGCGAACGCGCGCGTGGCGTCGTCGAAGGTGCGGGGGTCCGGGGTCGGGATCTCGATGGCGGTCATGCGGGTCTCCTGTGTCTCCCAACGTACCGCGCCGGGCCGGGAAGCGGCAGGCGAGTCTGCCGTGGTAGATTCGGAGGTCCCCCACCAGAGGTGCGCGCGCGATGGATGACCTGGCCACGACGCTGCAGACGTGGTTCGCCGATCCCACGATCGGCAAGCTGTTGTCCCTCGCGATCGGCATCCTGGTGGTCGTCGCGCTGGTGCGGCTCGCGAACCGCTCGCTCGCGCGCATGGTGGAGGATTCCGAGGCGCGGTACCGCACACGGAAGGTCGTCACCTTCGGCGGGTACGTGGCGGTCGTCCTCGTCGTCCTCGTCGTTTACCGTGGCCACCTCGGCGGCCTGAGCGTCACGATCGGCGTGGCGGGCGCGGGCATCGCCTTCGCGCTGCAGGAGGTCATCGCGAGCTTTGCCGGCTGGTTCGCCATCGCCCTGTCGAACTTCTACCGCACCGGGGACCGCGTGCAGCTCGGTGGGATCAAGGGCGACGTGATCGACATCGGGGTGCTCCGCACGACGATCATGGAGGTGGGGGAGTGGGTCAAGGGTGACCTGTACACCGGGCGCGTGGTGCGCGTCGCCAACAGCTTCGTGTTCAAGGAGCCCGTCTACAACTACTCCGGGGACTTCCCCTTCCTCTGGGACGAGATCACGGTGCCCGTGAAGTACGGCACCGACTGGAAGGGCGCGAAGGTGATGCTGACGAAGGTCGCCGATGAGGTCGTCGGGGAGTACACCGCGGGCGCCGCGGCCTCGTGGCAGGAGATCACCCGCAGCTTCCTCGTGGAGGATGCGATGGTGACGCCGATGGTGAGCATGATCGCGAACGACAACTGGATCGAGTTCACCGTGCGGTACGTGACCGACTTCAAGTTCCGGCGCCGCACCAAGGACCGGCTCTTCACGCGCATCCTGGAGGAGATCGATGCCTCCAACGGCCGGATCGCGATCGCCTCGGCCACCTTCCACCTCGTCGAGGCCCCGGTGTTCGACGTCCGGATGCGGGAGGCCGCGAAGGGGCCGTAGGGCGCTAGGGCTCGAGCTCGACGCCGAGCCCGTCGGCGATCCGGTTCACGAACGCGAAGTAGGCGACGATCGCGCACGCATCGTGGATGCCCCGGTCGTCGAGCCCGGCTGCGCGGAGTGCGTCGATCCCTTCGCGCGTGACGCTCCGCGGTGCCAGGGTCAGGCGATCCGCGTAGGCCACCAGCGCCCGTTCGCGCGCGGTGAGCGGCGCCTCCGCCGGGAGGTCACGCGCGAGGAGTCCCGCGACGAGGGCCGACTGCTCCGCCTCGGGGAGGTGTGCCGCGGCCAGGATCCGACGGAGACCCGCTCCGTGATGGTGGATTCAGTACGGGCAGTCGTTCAGCCCGGAGACGCGCACGCCGAGCACCTCGCGCTCGCGGCGACTGAGGGGGCCGGGGCCGTACATCAGCGCGCGATAGAGCTCGTAGTGCCGCCGCATGACCGCGGGGTTCACCGCATGCACCTGGATGATGTGGTCCGGATCGGGGACGCGCTCGTCGGGGGCGAGGTCGTCGGCGGGGACGTACGCGATGAAGGCCATCGGGGACCCTAGGAGCGGGTGACGGCGAGCCGGTACCCCAGCAGGACCGCCGGGATGAGTGCACCGAGGAAGGCGAGGTGGTACCAGAGCGGCATCGCGTCCCACGACTGCCGCTGCACGACGATCCCGACCGCCAGGAGGAGCACGCCGAGGATCAGGCTGCTGCCGAGCGCGCGGACGCGGTCCACCTTGAAGGTGACCCACCCCGCGACGACCGAGAAGGCGATGCTGAGGGCCAGCACGAGCCCGAGCAGGCCCGGGCCGGGCGCCGCCGCGCCGGTGCCCGCGCCGTCCGGGCCGAGGCGCTCGACGAGCGTGGTGGTGGCGAGGAAGAGGGAGCTCCAGGTGAGGAACCCCGCGGTGATCGAGGCGATGGAACGCAGCATGCGCCGGTCACTTCCCCGGCTTCGGCGTCGCCCCGTTCCCCTTCGGGGCGGGGATGTCCGGCAGGTGGTCCAGCTTGAAGAGCCGCCGGGCGTTCGCGTACATGATCTTGTGCCGGTCCTCGTCCGAGAGCTTGAGCTGCCGCACGAAGTCCAGGTAGGACTTCATCGAGCAGATCGGCCAGTCCGTCCCGTAGAGCAGGAAGTTCGGCTCGCCCGCGTACAGCAGCACCTCGGCGATCTGCTCCTCCATGTAGTCCTCGAACGCCTCCGTGAAGTCACCCAGCACGAGCCCGGAGAAGTCGGCGTAGACGTTCGGGTTCTTGTAGACGACCTCCATGCAGTCCACGAGCCAGGGATTGCCGAGGTGGCAGATCACGAAGTTCACGTTCCGGTGGTCCACGGCGACCTCGTCCACCTGCAGCGGGTGCGAGTACTTGACCTTGCCCCCCGGGCTGAAGGTGTCGCCGGAGTGGATCATCACCGGCACCTGGAACTCCTCGGCCAGGTCGTAGACCAGGCGGAGCCGCGGGTCGTGCGGGTAGAAGGGCTCGTATCCCGGGTAGAGCTTGAGCCCCTTCACCAGCCCGTCCTCGAGGAAGTCGGCGAGCTCGCGGAGGTCGCGCTGCTTGTACTTGGAGTAGCTGATCCCCGCGACGACACCGAGTGCCGGGATCTTCTCGATCGCGCGGACGACCTGCGCGGTGCTCGGCCGGTGCTCGTTCACGAGGTAGCTCGTGAGGACCAGCGAGTAGTCGACCTTGTTCTCGGCCATCGCGGCCTGGAGCTTGTCGAGGCTCTCGTCGAGCGAGACGGCGATCTGCTCGTGGTAGTTGTTCAGGTGGACGTGGCAGTCGATGATCATCGGGTCCCGTTCAGTTGGAAGTCCGGCGACGACCGATCGTGCGCCGGTTCTCGAGGGCGCGGAGCATCGCGCGGAAGGCCCGGCGGTCCACCGGACGGCTCACGCGATAGATCCGTCGCCAGATCGTGTACAGGATCCGCCGCAGTTCCTTCACGGGGATCCGGTCCCGCACGCGCGTCAGGCACTCGTAGTAGAGGACGAACGGCGAGGGCTCGTCGTCGTCGTACAGTCGCGGTTGATAATACTGGAAGTCGAGCACCAGCACCTCCGGGCGCCGGGCGAGGGCCCGCAGCCAGGGGTTGTCGGCACTCACCTCGCCGATGATGCCCTCCAGCGCGCCCCCGGTGATCCGCTTGGCGTCGCGCGCGAAGCGGCGCCGGAGGTGGCCGCGGAGGCGCGTGCCCACGCCCCGGGAGCGCGTGGTCCGGTCCGCCGCGAGGTAGCCGATGACGCCGAGGTTGACGTTGCCGAGGTAGGTCCCCGACGCCAGGCCGACCACGCGACCCCCCTCCTCGGCCACGAGCAGGTGCCAGACGACGTCGGTGAGCACGCCGAGCGACTTCTCGCTGAGGCTGTCGATCCAGTCGCGGAGCGCCACCCGCTCACCGCGGTGGAAGGTGCGCGCGAGGAGCGCGTAGGCGTCCTTGAGCGCCGGGTCGCCCGGGTCCACGATCTCGCGAACGGTGGTGCGCGCGGCGGAACGGGTGGACTTGGCAGGCATCAGTGAGCGGTGTGGGTCGAGGGGCGGGACATCCCGGGGAAATCTAGTCGGCGGCGCCGCCGCCCGTGCCGCGGTCGGGGCGCGCGCACGTGGCAAGTGTTGACAAAACGTACAGAACGTATATATTTAAGGGAAGCAGGACACCCCGACCGAATCTCCCGACGCGCGGCCGCACCCCCACCCGGCCGTGGCGCACATCCGCGAGGCACTGGCGAATGACCCTGCACGTGAACGCGTCATGAGTGCCCGCCGACTGGTCCGCATCACCACGACCGATGCGCGCGAGGAGATGGCGGAGCTGGTGAACGGCGTCGCCTACGGCGGCGCACGCATCGTGCTCCAGCGGCACGGCCGGAACGTGGCGGCCCTCGTCTCGATCGACGACCTCAAGAAGCTCGGGGTCCGGATCGGACGCGAGATCCCGCCCTGGACACGCAACGACGACGACAGGGACGCCTGAGCAGACGGCGCGCCCGGAACCCTACGACCCAGGAGAACCAGACATGGCCAAGTTCAACGTGAAGACCGACGCGAAGGGCGAGCTCCGCTTCAACCTCGTGGCCGACAACGGACAGGCGGTGCTGAGCAGCGAGGGCTACAAGGCGAAGGCGAGCCTGCTCAACGGCATCGAGAGCGTCCGCAAGCACGCGGTCGACGAGAAGTACTTCGAGGTGAAGGAGGCCGCGAACGGCAAGCACCACTTCAACCTCAAGGCGTCGAATGGCCAGGTGATCGGCACGAGCCAGATGTACGCCGACAAGTCGGGGCTCGAGAACGGCATCAAGTCCGTGATGAAGAACGCGCCCGACGCGGAGCTGGTCGAGGTCTGACCGCCGCCGGCGGCAACGGAACACGAAGCGCCCCGGACGGCCGACCGGGCGGGTCCGGCAACCCGGCGGGGGGCTCCCGGGCGCCGGGGTGGGCCCCCCCCCCCCCCAGACCCCCCGCAGCAGCCCCCCGGGCACCCCCCCCCACCCGCCGGACCCCCGCGCCCCGGCCCCCCCAAGAC
>WYBP01000009.1 GCA_011525845.1 Gemmatimonadaceae bacterium
CCCCCCCCCCGGGGGGGGGCCCCCCCCCACCCACCCCGGTCTTCTGGCCTGGGGCCCCCCCCCCCGCCCCCCCCCCTCCCATCTCCCATCTCTCCTCTGTCCCTATTGCACCGCGTTGATCATGTCGAAGATCGGCAGGTACATCGCGACGACCATGCCGCCGACGATCACGCCGAGGAAGACGATCATCATCGGCTCGAGCAGCGAGAGGAGGCCGGAGACCGCCGCGTCCACCTCTTCGTCGTAGAAGTCGGCGATCTTCGAGAGCATCTCGTCCAGGCCGCCCGTCTGCTCGCCGACCGCGATCATCGAGATCACCATGGGCGGGAAGACGCCGCTCTTGGAGAGCGGGGCGGAGATCGTGTCGCCGCCCGCGATCGAGGCGCGCGAGGCGAGGATCGCGTCCGAGACCACGCGGTTGCCCGCCGTCTTGGCCGTGATCTCGAGGCCGTCCAGGATGCTCACGCCCGAGCTGATGAGCGTGCCGAGGGTGCGGGTGAAGCGCGAGACGGCCGACTTGCGGAGCACGTCGCCGAGCACCGGCGCCCGCAGCAGCAGCTTGTCGATCGCGAGCTGCCCGTCCGAGGTGGCGTAGTAGCGCTTGAGCCCCTGGAAGGCGAGGAAGAGCCCGGCGCCCACGGCCCACCAGTAGCTCTGCAGGAAGTTCGAGAGCCCGATCACGATGCGCGTCGGGAGCGGGAGCGCGAGGCCCACCGAGGCGAACATGCTCTCGAAGGTCGGGATGACGAAGAGGAGCAGCACGGTGATGGCCGAGCCGGCCACGCCCATGATGACGCCGGGGTAGATCATCGCGCCCTTCACCTTCCGGACGAGCGCGTCGTTCTTCTCCATGAAGGTCGCGAGGCGCATCAGAATGGTGTCCAGGATGCCGCCCGCCTCGCCGGCCGCGACCATGTTCACGTAGAGCTCGGTGAAGGCGTTCGGGTGCCGCGCGAGCGCGTCGGCCACCGTGTGCCCCGACTCGACGTCGAACACCACCTGCCGCGTCACGTTCTGCAGCACCGGGTTCTCGGACTGCTTGGAGAGGATGTCGAGCGCCTGCACGAGGGGCAGGCCCGAGTTGATCATCGTCGAGAACTGGCGGGTGAAGATCACGACGTCGCGCATCGAGATCGAGCCCTTGGTCTTGGGCTTCGTCTTCGCCTGCTCCTCCACCTTGACGACGTTCATGCGCAGCTTGCGCAGCTGCGCGACGGCGTCGTCGCGGTTGGCGGCCTCGATCGTCGCGCTCTTCAGTTCGCCTTGCGCGGTGCGGGCGGTGTATGCGAATGCGGGCATGGGGTCTCCTGGGGACTATGCGGTCACCGACGCCCGGCGCCCGGGCCACCCGTCCCCGAGCGTGCCGGGGCCGTGGCCGAGGGTGCCTCGTCGATCGCGGTCTTGCCGATCATGCGCAGGAACTCGTTCGGGTCGCCGGAGACGCGCAAGCACTCATCCTCCGAGACCTCCTTCGCGATGTAGAGTTGGTACAGTGCGTCGTTCAGTGTCTGCATCCCGTGCTTCTTGCCGGACTGCATCATCGAATAGACCTGGTGGATCTTGTCGTCGCGGATCAGCGCCCGGATGGCCGGCGTCACCGCGAGGATCTCCATCGCCATCACCCGGCCCTTCCCCGACCGCTTGGGGAGCAGGGTCTGCGTGATGATCCCCTCGAGCACGAACGCCAGCTGGGCGCGCACCTGCGCCTGCTGGTGGCTCGGGAAGACGTCGATGATGCGGTTGATCGCCTCCGCGGCCGAGTTGGTGTGCAGCGTCGCGAAGGCCAGGTGGCCGGTCTCCGCGATGGTCAGCCCCGCGTGGATGGTCTCGTGGTCGCGCATCTCGCCGATCAGCACGACGTCCGGGTCCTCGCGCAGGGCGTACTTGAGCGCGTTGCCGAACGACTTGGTGTCGGTCCCGACCTCGCGCTGGTTGACGATGCACCCCTGATGACGATGGATGAACTCGATCGGGTCCTCGACCGTCAGGATGTGACCCTTCCGCTCGCGGTTGATCTTGTCGATCATCGCCGCCAACGTGGTCGACTTGCCCGAGCCCGTGGGGCCCGTCACGAGGATCAGCCCGCGCGGCTTCTCGGCGAACCGGGCGATCACCGGCGGGAGGCCGAGCTGCTCGAACGACTTGATCTCGAACGGGATCTGCCGGAGCACGATCGACACGCACCCGCGCTGCTTGAAGCAGTTCCCGCGGAAGCGGGCCATGTTCTGGATGCCGAACGAGAAGTCGAGCTCGTCCTCCATCTCGAAGCGCTTCTTCTGCGTCTCGGTGAGCACCGAGTAGGCCAGCTGGAGCGTGTCCTTGGGGTGCAGGACCACATCCTGCTTCGACGGCTGGATGTCGCCGTCGATGCGGAGCATCGGGCGCTCCCCGGTGGTGATGTGCAGGTCGCTCGCGCCACGCTCCAGCATCTCCTCGAGGAGGGTGCGGAGGTTGACCTGGGCGGCCTGGTTCTGCGGGAGGTTCGACGTCGGAGCGGTCATGAACGCGGCGTGGCGTGGAGGGAGGGAGGCGGGCGCCTAGGCGCTCGTCTCGCGGACGACCTGTTCCAGCGTGGTGATGCCCTTCCAGACCTTGATCAGGCCGTCCATCCGCAGCGTCAGCATCCCGCCCTCGATCGCGGCGTCCTTGATCTCCGCGGCGCCGACGTTCTGCAGGATCAGCTTCCGCAGGTTCGGGGTCATGAACATCACCTCGTACGCCCCCTGCCGTCCCTTGAGTCCCGAACCGGCGCACGCGTCACATCCCTTCCCCTTGAAGAAGGGCATCTCGGCGATCGTCGTGTCGGGCGTGACCTTCGCCAGCAGGGGAGCGGCGTCCTTCGGCGCGCGCGCGATCATGTCCTTGATCGCCTCCTCCGTGAAGCGCAGCTCGCGGAGCGTCATCGTCGCCGGCATCTTGGCGGCGTCGAGCTCCACCTCGTCCGGCTTGTAGGTCGTCTTGCAGTTGCTGCAGATCCGGCGCAGCAGGCGCTGCGCCAGCACGAGGTTGAGCGCCGAGCTCACGTTGAAGGGCTCGAGCCCCATGTCGAGGAGGCGGGTGACCGTCTCCGCGGCGGAGTTCGTGTGCAGGGTGGAGAGCACGAGGTGGCCCGTGAGGGCCGCCTTGATCGCGATGCCGCCCGTCTCCAGGTCGCGGATCTCGCCGACCATGATGATGTTCGGGTCCTGCCGCAGGAACGCCTTGAGCGCCGCGGCGAAGGTCATCCCGATCTCGGTGCGCACCAGCACCTGGTTCACCCCGTAGAGGTTGTACTCCACCGGGTCCTCGGCCGTCATGATGTTCGTGTCGACCGAGTTCACCTTCGAGATGCAGCTGTAGAGCGTGGTCGTCTTCCCCGAGCCCGTCGGGCCCGTGACGAGCACCATGCCGTAGGGGTTCGACACCGCCTCCATCAGCTCCTTCTCGGCGCGCGGCTCGATGCCGAACTTCTCGAGGTCGAGCGTCAGGTTCCCCTTGTCGAGGATCCGGAGCACCACCTTCTCGCCGAAGAGCGTGGGGAGCGTGGAGACGCGGTAGTCGATGACCTTCTTGCCCATCTTGAGCTTGATGCGCCCGTCCTGCGGGACGCGCCGCTCGGCGATGTTGAGCGAGCTCATGATCTTGAACCGCGAGATGAGCGCCGGCTGCATCTTCTTGGGCGGCTTCATCACCTCGGAGAGCGCGCCGTCGATCCGGTAGCGCACCCGCAGCTCGTGCTCGAAGCACTCGAAGTGGATGTCGGAGGCGCCGCGCTTCACCGCGTCGGTGAGGATCGCGTTGATCAGCTTCACGACGGGCGCGTCGTCGACGGCGGCCGCGAGCGCGGTGGCCGACATCTCCTCCTGCGTGTCCTCGACGACCTCGACATCGCTCTCCGTCTCCATCCCCTCGATCTCCGAGAGGAGGGCGGACATCTGCACGTCGTTCGACTCGTAGTGCTTCTCGACGACGTTCTTGAGCGTGAACTCCCCGGCGATCACGGGGAAGATGTCGTAGCGCGTGATGAACTTGAGGTCCTCGATCACGCCGAGGTTGCTCGGGTCCGCCATCGCCACCGTCAGGGTGCGGCCGTCGCGCTTGAGCGGGAGCACCAGGTGCTTCACCGCGAGGTCGGCCGGCACGAGCTTCACGATCTTGGGGTCGACCTCGAACTTCGAGAGGTCCACCGCGGGCATCTTGAACTGCCGCGCCAGGTAGCGGGTGAGCTCGTTCTCCTGCAGGTAGCCGAGCTTCACGAGGTTGTAGCCGACGCGCGTGCCGCTCTGCCGCTGCTCGTCCAGCGCCTTCTGCAATTGCTCGCGCGAGATGAGCCCCTCCTTCACGAGGAGGTCACCGATCCGCACGCTGCCGGTGGTCGCTGCAGAGGTCATGGATACGGAAGATGGCGGTGCGACGGATCCCGGGCCGCGGGCAGGGCGCCGCCGGGGGTGGAGAAGAGACGAAGGTGTCCGGCGGGAGGCGACGATGTCAAGGACGACGACCACCGCTCCGGGCGGAATGCTCCGCGTCCGTAGGACGAGGCGGAAGCGAAAACGTGACATGCGGTTGCAGGCGCCGGGCGAGCGCCGGACCGATCCCCTTCACGCGCTGCAAACCCTCCAGCGACCCGAAGGGGCCCAGCGCGCTGCGGTCCGCCACGATCCGCGCCGCGAGCGCGGGACCGATCCCGGGCAGGCGCTCGAGCTCCGCGGCGCTCGCGACGTCGAGGTCCAGGATGAGCACGCTCGGCGCGGGAGCGCCGGCCGAAGGAAGGGTCGGCGAGGGAGCGGTCGGGGCCCGGGACGGAGTCCGGGATCGCCCGCCCGGCGCGGCGGACGAAGGGGAAGTGCGCGGCGCCGGCCGCCGGCCGCCGGATGCGATCGCGGAGTCCACCTTCGCGATCTGGAGCGCGAGCTGCGCGCGGTCGGCCGCCGGCGGACCCGCCGGCCGAATCGTGGCGGCCCCACGGACGGCGACTCCAAGCGCCGCGACCGCGGCCACGAACAGGAGAGCGCGATGCTCGGCTGGCGTCGGCACGCCGAACCCTTGGTTCGGAGGCCTTCACGAGCCGTACCCGTTCGTTGCGGGCCTGCGCGTGGCCTTCCTGATCGATCCCAGATGCAGTGTGCCCACGCACCTCGCGTCGACTACTGCCATAGTGGTGTCGCGTTGATGCGACTGTGCTGCTGCGTAGACAGGCAGAAACCGGCTACTTCCCGAGGTCCCGCAGAAGTGTCACTGCGACGTCGCCCACGATCTGCAGGCTCGCCTGCGACACCTTGTCCGGCGTGTCCTCCGGCGTGTGGTGCCAGGGGTAGTCGAGGTCGATCACATCGATCACCCGCAGCCCCTTGGCCAGGAGCGGCACATGGTCATCCGTGATCTCGATCCCCATCCGGTTCGTGAACACCGCCCCGTGCCCGAGCCGCTGCGCCGTCGACCAGACCCGCTGGACCACCTCGGGCGCGCCGCGCACCGAGTGCCCCTCCTGCTCGAACACCGGCTTCTCGTCCCCCACCATGTCGAACAGCACGCCGAACAGGGGGGCGTACCCCGGGTCCGGCAGGTGCTCGGCGAAGTAGTGCGCGCCGATCAGCACGTCGGTGTTCGTGTCGAAGCTCCCCCAGTCCTCGCCGTCCGTGAAGAGGAGGTCCACGCCAACCGTCGGCGCCTGCTGCTTGAGCGCGTCCGCCACGCCGAGGAGGATGGCCACGCCCGAGCCCCCGTCGTTGGCGCCCGGCACGGGGAGTTGCGCCTGCGCCGGGTCGAGGGCGCGGTCGGAGATGGGGCGGCTGTCCCAGTGCGCGAGGTAGAGCACGCGCTGCGCATCCGCCGGGCGGAAGCGCGCGAGGATGTTGCGCATCGGCAGGCGCTGCCCGTCCGCCGTCGTGTGCGTCCATTCCTGCACGATGACGGTGTCCGCGCGCGCGCGGAGTTCCTCCACTAGCCAATCGCCCATCGCGCGGTGCGCCGCGGTCCCGGGGACGCGGGGCCCGAACTCCACCTGCTTCCGCACGCGCTCCAGGGCGAGCGCGCCATCGAACCCGGTGGCGGCGCCGGTCGTCAGACGGGAGGAGGCGTCGGCCCCGCCGCAGGACGCGACGGCCCCGGCGACGAGGGTCGTGCAGAGGCCCGCCAGCAGGAGGGAGCGATGGGAGAGCACGGAGAGCACCGGGTCACTCGGGTTGAAGGGAGCCAAACCTCGGCGCCGCCGCGGGGTAACCACAGGACCGCGGCCTTGCCCCGTCCCCGACGCCCAGTGGAATATACGAATCCCCATGCGTGACCGCGCCCCGAACCCACCTGCGTGAAGATCGTCTCCCGCTACATCCTGCGTGAGCACGTCGGGC
Organism: Gemmatimonadaceae bacterium; assembly: GCA_011525845.1. Lineage (GTDB taxonomy): Bacteria > Gemmatimonadota > Gemmatimonadetes > Gemmatimonadales > Gemmatimonadaceae > Pseudogemmatithrix. The sequence continues at coordinate 6,330 of WYBP01000009.1, forward strand.
CGCTCCTCTTCGCCCTCTCGGCGCTGACCTCGCTCCTGCTCCTGAACTTCGTCGCCAAGCGCTTCGGCGACCTGGTGGGGAAGGGGCTCCCGTGGACGGTCATCGCCGAGTTCCTCTCGCTCTCGGTGCCCTTCACGCTGGCGATGACGCTGCCGATGGCGGTGCTCGTCGCCACGCTGCACGCCTTCTCGCGACTCGCGGCGGAGAACGAGATCACGGCGTTCAAGGCGAGCGGCGTGAGCGTGCGGCGGCTCATGGTCCCGGTGATCCTCGCCGCCAGCGGGCTCACGCTCTTCATGGTCTGGTTCAACGACCAGGTGCTGCCGCGCGCCAACCACCGGCTCGCCACCCTGCAGTCCGACATCGCCCGCGTGAAGCCGACGCTGGCCCTCAGCGAGCAGGTGATCAACGAGGTGGTCGCCCGGCAGCTCTTCCTGCGCGCGGGGCGCATCGCCTCGGGCACCAACCAGCTGCGCGACGTCACGATCTACGACCTGAGCGTGCCGACCAAGCGCCGCACGATCATCGCCGACAGCGGCGTCCTGGCCTTCAACGCGACCGGCGAGGACCTGATCCTGCGGCTCTACGACGGCTCGACGACGGAGCTCGGGGACACCGACCCGAGCCGCCTCCAGCGCAGCTTCTTCCGCGAGGACGTGATCCGGGTGCGCGGCGTGGCGGCGCGGCTCGAGCGGAACGAGGACCGGATGTACTACAAGTCGGACCGCGAGATGTCCGTCTGCGAGATGATGGGCCGCGTGCGCGAGTCCACCGCGCAGCGCGACTCGGCGTGGGTGCGGCTGCGGATCGCCGAGGCGGATGGCGTGCGGCCGGAGCGGGCGCCCGCGGTGAGCGGCGGGATCGGGGGGCTCTACTGCGTGGCGGTCAACCGGATCCTCAGCCTGCTCATGCCGCGGGAGGCGGTCGCGGCCACGCCTGGCCTGGTGGCTGCGTCCGCCCCGGCGCTGGCGGCCGCGCAGGATCCGGCGCAGGACCCGGCATCCCGGCAGCTCGACGCGCCGCCGGCCGACCCCTCCGTGCTCGCCGGCATGGCCCTCGAGCTCAAGATCGCCCAGGCCAACATCGACACCTACCGCGTGGAGATCGAGAAGAAGTTCGCGATCGCCACGGCCTGCCTCGTGTTCGTGCTCCTGGGCGCCCCCATCGCGCTCCGGTTCCCCCGCGGGGGTGTCGGGCTCACCATCGGCGTGAGCTTGGCGGTGTTCGGGCTCTACTACGTGGGCCTGCTCGGCGGCGAGGCGCTCGCGGACCGCGACCTGGTGGGGCCGGGGGTCGCGATGTGGAGCACCAACATCCTGCTCGCCTCGATCGGCCTCGTGCTCATCGCGCGCCTCGGGAACGAGGGGTCGACCTCGCGCGGGAGCGAGACGATGGAGTGGTGGAGCCGCGTGCGCGAACGCTTCCGCCGGCGGCGCGCCTGATGCGACTCCTCCGTCCGCTGGACCGGTACGTGCTCGGCGAGTTCACCAAGGTGCTCGCGGCCACGGCGCTCGGCTTCCCGGCGCTCGTGATCATCATCGACGTGAGCGAGAAGCTCGACGCCTACCTGAGCCGCAAGCTCCCCATCGCGGACATCCTGCTCGCGTACCTCTACGGCGTGCCCGACACGATGTTCCTGGTGCTGCCGGCGGCGGTGCTCTTCGCCACGGTCTTCACCATCGGCGGGTTCACGCGGCACAGCGAGCTCACCGCGGCCAAGGCATCGGGGGTGAGCTTCCACCGGTTCATCGCCCCGATCGCCGTCGGCGCGCTCGCCGCGACGGGGTTCGGGCTCATCCTCGCCGAGCTCGTGCCGCCACTGAACGCCCGGCGGCTCGAGCTCCTCCAGGAGAAGGTGTTCCGCAACGCGGACAAGCGGTCGAACTTCGCGTACGCGGCCGAGGAGGGGCGCGTGTACAAGGTGGGGTACGCCAGCGTGCAGGAGGCGAAGCTCAGCGCGATCGAGATCGAGCGGAAGGGACTCGGGCCGGACTATCCCACGTACGTGATCGCGGCGAAGGAGGGGTCCTGGACGCCGGACGGGGGGTGGATGCTCCGGGACGGCGTGATGCACATCCTCCCGGATACGCTCTCCAACGTCACCGTGCGGTTCGACTCGCTCACGGACGCGCGCTTCACCGAGGCGCCGAGCAGCCTGATGGCGAACCCCAAGGCCCCCGCGGAGATGGGGTACCGGGACCTGGGCCGCTTCATCGCGGCGATGGAGCGCTCGGGCACGAACGTGAACAAGCTGCGCGTGGAGCGGATGCTCAAGCTCGCGATCCCGGCGACCTGCTTCATCATCATGCTCATCGGCGCCCCGCTGGCCACCAGCACGCAGCGGGGCGGGACGGCGTTCGGCGTGGGGGTCAGCCTCGCGATCACGGTTATATTCCTGATGCTGCTCCAGCTCACGCAGGCGATCGGTGCGGGCGGGATCATCAAACCGGAGCTGGCCGCCTGGCTTCCCGGCGCGCTCTTCGCCGTGATCGGCTCCGTGCTCCTCCTCAAGGTCCGGACCTAGCGTGCCTCACCGCCCCACCGCGTCGTTCCCGGTCGTCCAGCGTTCGGGACTGCAGTTCTTCCGGTTCATGGGGCAGTCGACCCTCACCTTGCTGGCGGGCGTCGGTGGGCGCGTCCTCTTCCTGCGCGACATCCGCCGGGCCCTCGGCGAGGGGCGCACCTGGCGCGGGCAGGTGTTCCACCAGATGCGCGCGATCGGCGTGGACTCGCTCCCGCTCGTGATCATGGTCGCCGCGTTCATCGGCGGCGTGATCGCGATCCAGATGCGCTACCAGCTCTTCCCGGGGATCCAGTTCTCGATCGTCGGGCTCTCGACGCGCCAGATCGTGATCCTGGAGACGGGGCCGCTCCTCACGGGGCTCGTGCTCGCCGGCCGCGTGGGCGCCAAGATGACGGCCGAGATCGCGACGATGCGGGTGACCGAGCAGGTGGACGCGCTGGAGACGCTCGCGTACGACCCGGTGGCGTACCTGGTGGTGCCGCGGCTGATCGCGGCGACGATCATGCTGCCGATCCTGACGGTGTTCGCGGACGTCTTCGGCGTGGTGTCGGGGCTCCTCGCCTCGGTGCTCCTGACCGACGTGCAGTACAGCCAGTTCATGGAAGGGGTCCGGCTGGGGTACGACCAGTTCCAGGTGACGTACAGCCTGATCAAGGCCACGCTCTTCGGCGCGGCCATCGCCTTCTTGTGCACGTATGAGGGCTATATGACCTTCGGGGGAGCCGAGGGCGTGGGGAAGAGCACGGCGAAGGCCGTCGTGATCTCGTCCATCGCGATCCTCATCCTCGACGCGGTCACGGCCATCTTCCTCGCACCATACCTTCAAGGATGAAACGACGCGACGAAGTTCTCGTGGGCATCGTGGCGACCGCCGCGCTGGCGCTGGCGGTCGTCGGCTCACTCTACCTGGCGCGCGGGGGTCTCACGCCCGGGTATCCCGTCTACTCGGTGTTCCCCTGGGGCGCCGGGCTCAAGCAGGGACAGCCGGTGATGCTCTCGGGGGTGACCGTCGGGTACGTGGACGAGGTGGGGATCCGTCGCGACGGGCACCTCGTGGTCACCCTGCGCGTCTACAAGCGCTTCCAGGTGCCCAAGGGCACCACGGCGCGGGTGGTCCCGAACGGCTTCTTCGGCGACATGATGGTGGCCATGACGCCCACGATCGCCACGGACGAGACCTTCGCCATCGGCGACACGATTCCCGCGGGGCCGCCGAGCCTGGCGATCGGGGACGTGATCGCGCGCGTGGATTCCATCGGGCGCGACGTGCAGGTGCTCACCGGCGCCCTCCGGAAGCAGATGGTGGACCAGGGCGGCCTGGCCGACATCCGGACCACGGTGCGGAGCGCCAACGCGCTGATCGAGTCGCTCGGCGAGATCGCCGCGGCGCAGTCAGCGGAGCTGACGCGCACGCAGCAGTCGTTGCGGCGCATCGCGAACGCCGTCGACTCGGCGCAGGTCGGGGCGACGGTTCAGTCCCTCGCGGAGGCCTCGGGGAACGTGAGCACGCTGGCATCCGACCTGCGCACCACCACCGCGCGGCTCAACGGCGTGCTCGGCAAGCTGGAGGGGAGCGAGGGCTCCGCCGGCCTCCTGATGAACGACCCCGGGATGTATCGCGACGTGCGCGGGCTGCTCCAGCGGCTCGACTCGCTCACGGCGGACTTCACGAAGAACCCCCGGAAGTACATCAAGCTCAGCATCTTCTGAGGCGCGCGTGACGTACACGTGAACAGTACGGGCGTCGGCGAGCGCCCGCGGAGGGCGGAATGCAGAACGGCCCGGCGAGTCTGACTCGCCGGGCCGTTCTCACGTTCCTTCACGCCGGGACTTCGGCGTGACCCATCAGTTGAAGGTGTAGCGCACCCCGAGCTGGATCCGGAAGACGTCGGAGGTGCCCGAGTTCCGCTGGAACGACTGGCTCAGGAGGTTCGTGCCGATGTTGCGCATGCGGTAGAGGGACCGGTTCTGCGCGTCGACACCCGCGGGCACGAGCGGCGACGTGGAGGTGAAGCTCCAGCTCCGCCCCCAGTCCGAGTTGAGGAGGTTGGTGAAGTTCAGGATGTCCATGCGGACCTGGAGCTTGTTCGGCTTGTCCATCACCGAGCGGACGATGTCCTGGGTGATGCTCAGGTCCATGCGGGCGACCATCGGGAGGTGCACCGCGCCGCGCTCCACGTACCCGCCGCGGTGGTTGCGGAGGTAGCGGTCCTGGCGGATGAAGGCCTCGAACGCCGCCTGCTGCTCGGCGACCGTGAAGGTCCGTCCCGACGAGGTGAACTGCTGGAAGTTCATCTCCGCGATGTTGCGCGGGATGTAGATGAGGTCGTTGCTGGTGCCGCCGTCCCCGTTCATGTCGCCGCCGAAGACGTACGAACCGTTGCCGCCGGTGCGGGCGTCGAAGAAGGCCGAGATGCTCGTCGGACCCACCGGGATGATCTGGCGGGTGTACGAGGCCACCATGAAGTAGCGGTGCCCGAGCGTGGTGCCCGAGTAGCCGACGCCCGGGGTGTTCGGGCCGGACACATGCTGGTTGTTGTTCCAGGAACCGAACGCGATGGAGCCGGCGTCCACCGTGTTGCGCGACTCGCCGTAGCTGTACGCCGCCTTGGCGTAGAAGCCCTCCGAGAAGCTGCGCTCGAGCGAGGCCGCGATGTTCCACGAGTTGCCGCGGTCCTGGTTCTTCAGCACGACGGCGCTCGTGATGTTGCAGTTGATGCGGTGCTGCACGCCGGAGACCGTCGGGCAGTTGTCCACCACCCAGCGCGGGCGGTTGTCCGGGCCGCTGAAGTTCGTCTCGGCCGCCGGCAGGTTCGCGTCGATGTAGTAGACGCCGTTCACGTCCTGGCCGAGGAGCCACTCGAGGGTGCCGGTGAGGTTCCAGGGCAGCTTGCGGTCCACCGCGATGTTCGTGCGCCAGACCTGCGGGAACTTGAAGTCCTTGTCGGTGAAGGCGAGCTCGTACGACGACGCCGGGGCGCCGGTCACGGTGGTCGGCTTCCAGAAGTCCGGGTTCGGGTTGAACGGACGGGTGTTGCTGTTGTTCACCTGCTCGAAGCCGGTGAGCACGCCGTTGTTGCCGATCTGGTTGGAGATCCAGACGTAGGCCGGGCGGCCGGTGAAGATGCCCGTGCCGCCGCGCACCTGGGTCACGCCGTCGCCGGTCACGTCCCAGTTCACGCCGAGGCGCGGGGAGAAGAGGATCTTCGAATCGGGGAGCTTCTGGGTCGAGTACTGCACGGTGCTGCCGTTCTCGTCGCGGAAGCTGTACCCGTCGACCTGCGAGTTGGCGAAGCCGGTCTCGCCGAACTTCGGCGCGTCGAACCGGACGCCGAGGGTGAGCGTGAGGTCATCGTTGAAGCGCCACTCGTCCTGCACGTACGCGCCGGCGAAGGTGACCTCGAGGGGCTGGATCGGCTTGACCTGCCCGGGGATGTTCGACCAGCGCACCTGGAAGCGGTTGAGCGTGATCGGCGACGTGGTCCGCGCCGGATTCGCGAGGTGGTCGTTGGCGTCGAGATAGAAGTCGTTGAGCGAGTTGTAGACGTACACGCTCTGCGAACCGGGGAAGAAGACGTTCTCCGACTCGTACCGCTCGTAGCTGACGCCGAGGGTCAGGTCGTGGCGGTTGCCGTAGATGGTGAAGTTGTTCTGGAGCTGCGTGCTCTTGTAGCGGAGCTCGTTGTTCGGCGTGAAGGGCTCGAAGCCGAACGTGGTGTAGACCGAGTTGGACTCGAGGATGTCCACCATCGGGAAGAAGGACCCGCGCGAGGCGCGGCTCTCGTCGTTCTTCGTGTACCCGACGATCAGGTTGTTCGACATGTTCGACCCGATCAGCGCGTTCCACTCGCCGACCAGGGACTGGATGTTCTCCAGGATCTGGTAGTTCGAGTTCTGGAAGTTCAGGCCGTTCAGGTTCGTGCGGCGGTTGCCGAAGCCGAGCGAGGACGAGTTGGAGAGCAGGACGTCCGTGTTGGAGTTCAGCTCGGTGTAGCGGAGGATGAACTTGTTCTTCTGGTTGAGCGAGAAGTCGAGCTTCGCCGTGAGCCGGTCCGACGGGGTCTCGTGCGTGTACCCCTGGTAGGGGCCGGTGACGTAGTTGAAGTTCGACGCGAGGAAGTTGCTCAACGAGTCGAGGCTCGACGCCCGCACGCGGGTGGTGGTGCCGCCGATCGGCTGGCCGCCGGTGTTGGCCAGGAAGGTCGTGCCCGGCTCCTTGAGGCCGTCATCCTCGTAACTCACGAAGAAGAAGAGCTTGTTCTTGAGGATCGGACCGCCGAGGCGGACGCCGTACTGCTTGAACTCGAAGGTGCCGGGGTTGAAGCGCTGGCCACCGACCCGGGTGCCGACGAGCCCCTCGTCGCGCGTGTTGTAGTAGAGCGAGCCGGAGAACTCGTTCGTGCCGCTCTTCGTCACCGTGTTGACCGCGGCGCCGACGAAGTTGCCCTGGCGCACGTCGAAGGGTGCGATGTTGACCTGCACCGCCTCGATCGCGTCGAGCGAGATCGGCGCGACGCCGGTGCGGTCACCGGGCTGGCCGGCGAGGCCGAACGAGTTGTTGAAGTACGACCCGTCCACCGTGATGTTGTTGAGCCGGTTGTCCGCGCCGCCGAACGAGGAGCCGTTCGCCTGCGGCGTGAGGCGCGTGAAGTCGTCGATGCGGCGCGTGATGGTCGGGAGCCGCTCGAGCGCCTCGGTCGCCACCGTGGTGGCGGCACCGGTGCGCGTGGTGGAGAACTCGCCGCCCACCGAGGTCACCGTCACCGCGGTCAGCGTGGTGGCCACCGACCCCATCCGGAACTCGACGTCGGTCGAGACGCCGAGCGTGATGGTCAGGTCGTCCTTGGCCTGGCGGGCGAAGCCGATCCGCGTCGCCTCCACCGTGTAGGGGCCGCCGACGCGCATGCCGGGGAGCGTGAAGCGCCCGTCCGCGCGCGTCGTCGCCACATACACGGTCCCGGAGGGACGGTGCGTCGCCGTCACCCGCGCACCCTCGAGCGGGTTGCCGGTCGAGTCGGACACCGACCCGCGCATCGTGCCGGTCGTGACCTGGGCGTCCACAGCTGGCGCCAGGGACGTGCCGATCGCCGCGAGGGCGCCGAACAGGGCCAGCTTACGAAGACTACGAAGCATGTGCTTCTCCTCTCTTGCCGTTGGATTCCACCACGAGAACCGCGCCACAAATGTAGTGCTTTCCCTGCCCGTTCGTCCAAGGGGGCGTGCGCTCAGCCTTCGGCCGCTCCCCGCTTGCGACGCCCCACCGTCAGGTAGTAGACCGGGACGCCCGTCAGCACGACGGCGAAGACGCCGATGGTCTGGAGCCGGCTGCTCTCCTGCACGAAGGCGTTACCCAATAGGTACAGGACGGCCAGCATGAAGACCGCCGGGACCACCGGGTACCCGGGGCAGCGGAAGGAGGGCTGGTAGTCCGCCCGCCCGCGCAGCCGGAAGATCGACGCCACCGCCAGGAAGTAGAAGGGCAGGAAGGCCGTCACGAAGGCGTCCGCCAGCTGCTCGAAGCTCCGCAGGAGCACGAAGGTCGCGCCCAGGGTCGCCGTGAGCGTGATCGCCACCCAGGGGGTGCCGAGCTTCGGGTGCACCGCCGCCACCGGCTTGAAGAAGAGGCCGTCCGCCGCGAGCGCGAAGAAGATCCGCGGGCTCGTGAAGAGCACCGTGTTCAGCGTGCCGAAGGTGGAGACCATCACCGTCACCGAGACGAACACCACGCCCGCCGGCCCGATCACCTTCTGCGCGACGTCCGCCGCCACGAGCTTGGAGACGCGGATCTCCTCGATCGGCAGCACCGCCAGGTAGGCGACGTTGGCGAGCAGGTAGATGCCGATCACCATCAGCGTGCCCCCGATCAGCGCGCGCGGCAGGTTCCGCTGCGGGTCCTTCACCTCGCCCCCGTTGTAGGCGAGGTCCGCCCAGCCGTCGAACGCCCAGAGCGTGCTCACCAGCGCGAGGCCGAACGCGGAGACGGTGATGCTCCCCGGCGGGATCATCGGCGCGTAGTTCCCTCCGGTCTGCGGGAGCCCCACGGCGAATGCGACCAGGATGATGAACAGCAACCCGCCGTACTTGGCGAGCACCGTGAGGTTCGTGAAGGTCGCTCCCACGCGCACGCCGGCGATGTTGAAGCTCCCGGTGAGGAGGATCGCGAAGGCCGCGATCCAGCGCACGGTCATCACCTCCCCCTGCTGGGAGGGATCCCGCCCGATCACCCGCCAGAAGTACTCGGCGAAGGTGATGGCGATCGCGCCGAGCGAGGCGGCGCGGATCATCACGAGCTGGCCCCAGCCGAAGACGAAGGCGGGGAGCTTCCCCCACCCTTCGCGCAGGAAGACGTAGACGCCCCCCGTGCGGGGGAGCGCGCTCGCCACCTCCGCGATGGTCAGCGCGCCGCAGATCGCGAAGATGCCCCCCGCGACCCAGGAGGAGAGCATCGGGAGGGGACCCGGCAGCTTGTCCGCGATCCCCGCGGGGGAGCGGAAGATCCCCGATCCGATCGTCGAACCGATCACGACCGCGATCGCGCTCCAGAGACCGATGCTGCGCTGGAGGCCGGGGGTCGGACCCGGCGGGACCTGCTGGGCGGGTGGATGCATCGGCCGAGTATACGTCACAGGGTTCCCTGTGGGGAGGGGCACGGGCGATACTTCGGGATGCCCTCCTTCCTGGCGGCGCTCCTGCTCTGGGGCGCCATCGCCGCCGCCCTCGTCGCGCAGGTCATGATCCTGCGCTCGAGCCGGCGCGTGCTCCGCACGGCCTCCTCCCGCGGCCCGTTCATCGAATGGGCGTTCGCGGTCGGCCCCGCCCTCGTGCTCGTGCTCGTGCTCGTGCTGAGCTGGCGCGCCGCCACGCGTCCCCCCGTGATCCAGATGGACGTGCTTCCCACCGCAGGGGAGCTCCGCTCGTGAGCACCGCCGCGGTGGAGCGCTCGCTCTGGCAGGACCTCGTCGCGCTCACCAAGCCGCGGATCATCTCCCTCCTGCTCGTGACCACCGTCGCCCCGATGTACGTCGCCGGGGAGCCGACGCTCGCCACCGTGCTCCTCGTCTCGCTCGGCGGCTACCTCATGGCGGGGGGCGCGAACGCGGTGAACATGTACCTCGACCGCGACATCGACGACGTGATGGCGCGGACGAAGCTCCGCCCCATCCCGAGCGGGCGGATGCAGGCCCGGAGCGTCATCGCCTTCGGCGTGGGGCTCGCGACCGCCGCCACCTGGCTCCTCGCGACCTTCGTGAACGTGCTCACCGCGGCCCTCGCGCTCGGCGGGTTCTACTTCTACGTCTTCATCTACACGCGCTGGCTCAAGCGCTCCTCGCCGCAGAACATCGTGATCGGCGGCGCCGCGGGCGCCTTCCCGCCCCTCGTGGGCTGGGCGGCCGTCACCGGGCGCGTGGACCTCACGGCGTTCTACCTCTTCCTGATCGTCTTCTACTGGACGCCGCCGCACTTCTGGGCGCTCGCGCTCAACAAGCAGGTGGACTACGGGAACGCCGGCGTGCCGATGGCGCCGCTCGTCTGGGGCGAGCACGAGACGAAGGAGCAGATGTGGTGGTACTCGGTGCTCCTCGTGGCGCTCACGGTGCTGCCGGTGGCGTTCGGCGCCTTCGGCCTGCTCTACCTCGCGAGCGCCCTCGTGCTCGGCGGCATCCTGCTCTGGGGCGTCTGGCGCGTGCGGCGCGCCGCGGCCTTCGCCCAGCCGGCCTGGTGGGTCTACGGGTACTCGCTCCTCTACCTCGCGCTCCTCTTCGTCGCGATGGTGGTCGACCGGTACGTGCCGATCGGGTAGCCGCGCGGCGGACGCGCGCGGCGCCGCAGGACTAGAGGACGACGAGGTCCCGCTGGATCTCGCCCGGTGTCACCACGAGCCGGCCGTCCGCGTCGATGTACGCATTGACCTCGGTCCGCATCCCGATCTCCCCCGCGACGTAGATGCCGGGTTCGATGGAGAACCCCACGCCCGGGATCAGGAGCCGCGTCTCGCGCGTCTCGAGGTTGTCGATGTTCGGGCCCGAGCCGTGCAGGCCGCGCGCATCGATCGAGTGGCCGGTGCGGTGCGTGAAGTACGGCCCGAACCCGCGCTGCTCGATCACCGCGCGCGCGGCGTCGTCCGCCTCGCCGCCCCGCACGGGGCCGCCCGCCGCGAGCCGGTCGCGCAGCAGCGCGATCGCGGCGTCGCGGGCGTCGCGGATCGCGGTCCAGACCTCGAGTGCGCGCGCGCTCGGCGCGCCGATGCTCGCCATCCAGGTCTGGTCCGCCCACATCCCCTTCCCCCCGGGATCCGTCGCGAAGAGGTCGATGAGCACGATGTCCCCCTCGACGAAGGCGCGCGGCGCCGACGCGGACGGGTGGTAGTGCGGGTTCGCCGCGTTCGCCGTGGCCGCGACGATCGGCCCGTGGTCCGCCTCGAGGCCGTGCGCACGGAACCCCTCGTGCAGCTGCGCCATCACCTCGTGCTCATGCAGCGGTGACCCGCCCCGCGCGGCGGCCCCGATCCGCGCGAACGCCTCGTGCGCCAGCGTCCGCAGCACCTCGGCGTTGCGGCGGTGCGCGGCGACCTGCGCCTCGCTCCAGACGGCGAAGAAGCGCGACACGAGGTCGGCGCTCGTCACCACCTCGGCACCGCTCGCGCGCACCAGCTCCAGCACGCCGGCCGGCACCACGTCCACCACGGGGACCGCATCCCCCGGCGAGTACTCCATCGCGACGCGCTTCCCCTTCACCAGCGCCGGAAGCTCCGTCTCGAGTGCGCGCCACGAACTGTAGACGCGCTTGGGCCAGGCCGAGGGCCAGGCGCTCCAGGGACCCTGCTCGATGGCATGCGTGATGGCGACGGGCGCGCCCTTGGCCGGGATCCAGCCGAAGATCCGTCGCGTGACGAACCCGTCGACGCCGAGGATGGAACCGGCCACCCGGTTGAGCCCACGGAAATCGTACAGGAGCCAGCCGTCCACGCCGGCCTCCGTGAGGGCGGCCTGGAAGGCGGGGAGGGTCTTCGGCGTCAGCATCGTCGCTCCGGTGGGGGCGGTCAGCGGATGGCGCGCCACTCGGCGCGCCACTCGCAGGTCTTCTCGCCGCGGGACATGCAGCGCACGTGCTCCACGGCGCCGACGCCGCCGACGAGGAGCTGCATGAGCTCGCGGAGGATCGCCTCGTAGAACGCGCAGCCGGTCTGGCGCGGGCCCGCGTCGAGCGAGACCGAGACCGGGACATCGAGGAGGATCGTCGCACCCACGCGCCGCACCCCGCCGCCGAGGTAGCGCGCACCGATGCGGCGCACGTGACGGAGCGCGAGCGGGCGCGCGATCATCGTGGGCAGTGCGCGCACGAGCTTGCGGGTGGGCGCCGCGATGCGGCCGTAGGTCTGTCGCGCGAGCCCGCGCCCCGCCTCGCGGAACACCGCCTCCGCGTCCGGCCGGCGGCCGATGAGCTTGGCGATCCCGACGCCCTCCTCGATCGGCAGGCGCTGGCTCCGCTTCACGGCGTCGTTGTAGCGCCGGATCTGCGCGAGCACCGTGTCGCTCAGCCCGAACCGCTTGGTGCGGAGCTCCTCGACGAACTCGGCCTCGAGCTCGCCGTCGGGCATGTCGACGGAACGCACGGCTTCGAGCAGCGCCAGCGGGACCAGCGGATCGACGGTCGTGGACATCAGGGGGGTGGGAGGTGGGACGCGGAGCAAGGTAATCGCGCCGCGCACGGCGCGCATATCTTCCACCCTCGTGTCCCCACGCGCGCCACGCCCACCCCGTCCGCGACCGGTGCGATGAGCCCGTTCGCCGAGACCGCCGACGCCTGGATCATGCGAGCGCTCCTCGGCGCGCTCGTGGCGGCCGCGGTGGCGGCGCTCGCGCGGAGGGCCGGCGCGCTCACGACCAGCGGACAGTGGATGGCATTCGTGACCGGGACGGCGGCCACCGCCGCGGGGTGGGGGTGGGCCGCGCTGCTGGTCGGCTACTTCGTGCTCTCGGCCGCCCTGACGCGCTGGGGCGCCGAGCGGAAGCGCGCCCGGACCCTGCCGATGCTCTCGGGGGGCTCCGCGCGGCGCGGCGTGCAGGTCGCGGCGAACGGTGGCCTCTTCGCCGTCCTCGTCCTCGCCGGCGAACTCCGCGGCGATGGAGCGCTCCTCGTCGCCGGGATGGGCGCGCTGGCTGCGGCCGCGGCGGACACCTGGGCGACGGAGGTGGGACTGCTCTTCGGCGGGACGCCGCGGTCCGTGCGGAACGGGGCCCCGGTGGCGCCGGGCGAGTCCGGCGGCGTGACCCTCGCGGGGTTCGCCGCCAGCGCCGCGGCCGCGCTGCTCTTCGCCGCACTCACGGGCCTCCTCCAGGCGGACCCCGGGCTTCCCTCCGGACGCGCCGACCTCGCGGTCCTCCTCGCGGCGATGTCCGGCAGCGTGGCGGACAGCATCCTCGGCGCCACGCTGCAGTCGAAACGGTGGTGCGACCAGTGCCGTACGTGGACCGAGCGGCGCGTGCACAACTGCTCGTACCGCACGCACCACGCCCGCGGTATACGTTGGATGACGAACGACACGGTGAACTTCCTCGCGACCGTCGTCGGGGCGCTCGTCGCGCTCCTGGCGTTCGGCGCCCTGGGCTGACCCGATGCACTCCCACCGACCCGCACCGACCCGCGCAGATGCCCCTTGACCGCGACCGCTTCCGCTCCGCGCTCGGACGCTTCGCCTCCGGCGTCACCGTGCTCACGATGCGGGACGCCGACGGGAAGGACCACGGCATGACGGCGACCGCCTTCTCGTCGCTCTCGCTCGACCCGCCCCTGGTGCTGGTCTGCGTCGACCGCAGCGCGTCGATGGCCGGCCCCCTCGAGGGGGCGACGCACCTCGCCGTGAACCTGCTCGCCCACGGACAGGAGGATATCTCGCGCCGCTTCGCGGAGAAGGACGTGGACCGCTTCGCCGGGGTCGAAGTGGTACGGGGGATCGGGGAGGTGCCGCTGATCGACGGCGCGATCGCCCACCTCGAGTGCCGGATCCACGCACGCCACCCCGGGGGGGACCACGTGATCGTGGTCGGAGAGGTGCTCGACGCGCGCGCGCACGAGGGTGAGCCCCTCATCTACCATCGCGGACGCTACGGGAGGGTGGTCGCGTGACGCTCGACCTCGAACGGGAGGAAGTGGTGCAGGCGCTCTGCGCGCACTACGCGCAGGACCACCTGAGCACGGGCGAACTGGAGTCGCGCTTCGAGCGCGTCTACAGGTCCACGGACCGGCGCGAGCTGCGGACCGTGCTCGAGGGGCTGCCGGCCATGGGGCCGCTCGTGCCGCCCCCGGCGCCGCTCTACGCGCTCGCCAACACCGGCAGCGGGCTCCCCGCGGACGAGAAGCGCTACCTCTCGCTCTTCTCCGAGGTGAAGAAGGAGGGCCACTGGGTCCCGGCGCGGAGGATCCGCCTGAAGGTCATCTTCGGTTCGGTGCTGCTCGACCTGCGGGAGGCCGCGCTCCCGCCGGACGGGATCGACATCGACGCCGATGTGCTCTTCGGCGAGGCGAAGGTCCTCCTCCCGCCCGGCATCGGGGCGCAGGTGGACTGCTCGGCGATCCTGGGGACCGCCGAGGACAAGTCGCGCCCGGGGGTCCCCGGCGCGCCCGTGATCCGCGTGACCGGCAGCGCCCTCATGGGAGGGATCGTGGTGATCACCAAGCTCCCGAAGCCCGCGCGGATGGAGAGCTGGCGCAAGCAGCTCAAGGCGTTCTTCGGCACCGGCGGTGACGACGGATCGGGACTGACCTGAGGCGACGCGGGGGGCGGGCGCCGGCGCCGACCGCGCGGCCCCCCGCGCTCAGGGCCCCTGCGAGAGGAAGCGCGCCGCGTAGCGGGCGATGCTCTCCTCGATCACCTGGACCGCCACCTCGCTCTTCTCCCACCCCACGATCTCCACGCGCTTCCCCTCGAGGTCCTTGTAGATCGCGAAGAAGTGCTCGATCTCGCGGAGGGAGTGCCCGGGGAGGTCGGCGATGTCGAAGTACTCCCCGTGCGCCGGGTCGTCGATCGGCACCGCGAGGATCTTGTCGTCCGGCTCCCCCTTGTCGAGCATCTTGAGCACGCCGACCGGCCGCACGTCGATCAGGCACCCGGTGAAGGTGGGCTCCTTGATGATCACGAGGACGTCTAGCGGGTCGTTGTCCTCGTGCAGGGTGCGCGGGATCAGCCCGTAGTCCCCCGGATAGTGGACCGCCGAGTAGAGGACGCGGTCGAGCCGGAAGAGCCCGGAGTCCTTGTCGAGCTCGTACTTGTTGCGCGCGCCCTGGGGGATCTCGATCACCGCCGTGACGATCTCGGGGGGTTGGCGCCCCGGCGCGAGGTCCTTCCAGGGGTGGATCACGGTGAGCTCGGCGGCACGGCCGTGCGCTCCGCCTGGGCCGCCCGGGCCGCCCGGGCCGCCCGGGCCGCCCGCCGCTCCAGCGCGCGACGGCGGATGCGGATGGTGAGCGCATACCCCGCGTAGAGGACGATCGTCGCGGCGTAGGCCATCTGGTAGTAGATCGCGTTGTCCGGCATCGCTCAGCGCCCCCCGTCGGGCGTCGCGTCGAGCGTCGCCTCGAGCGCGTCACGGTCGGTGGCGAACGCGTACCGGGCGCGCACGAGCGCCGCGTAGAGCAGCGTGAAGGCGAAGAAGGCGAAGAAGAAGGTCTTCACCATCACCGGCGGCATCTGGAAGCCGTCCGGGTTCGCCACCACCGGCATCGGGTGCATGGTGCGGAAGAGGTAGACGCTGAGGTGGATGAACGGGACGAGCAGCGCCCCGAGGATGCCCAGCACCGCGGAGAGCCGCGCCCGCGCGTCCCGCTCGGGGATCACGCCGCGCAGGACGAGGTAGCCGAGGTAGACGAACCAGAGGAAGAGCGTGAGGGTGAGCCGGGCATCCCAGGTCCACCAGGTGCCCCAGATCGGCTTCGCCCAGAGGGGACCGGAGACGAGCACGGCCGTGGTGAAGACCACGCCGACCTCCGCCGAGCTCTCGGCGAAGCGGTCGAGGCGCGGGTCGCGCAGGAAGAGCCAGAACGCGCCGGCGAGCGCCGTGAGCCCGAACGCGAGGAACGCGACCCAGGCCGACGGGGCGTGCACATAGAGGATCTTCTGCGCGTACCCCTGGAGCATCTCGGGGGGCGTGAACCAGATCGCGCGCACGTACGCCGCCGCGGTGACCGCCACCGCGAGGAGCGCGAACCAGTCGAACGGGCGGCGCGGCGCGGCGCTTGTCTCAGGCATCCGTCAGTCTTCGATCGTGAAGGGGTAGGCCACGGTGCACGCGTAGACGAACACCAGGTCGAACGCCAGCAATATACGCAGCCACGCGAACGACTCCGCGATCGGACGCCCGGAGAGCACGTCGGCGGTCGCCTGCGCGGCCGGCATCACCACCGGCACGAAGAAGGGGATCGCGAGCACCGGGAGGAGGAGCTCCGCCATGCGGGTGTTCGCCGTGATGCTCGCGAAGAGCGTCCCCACCGCCACGAGGCCGACGGTGGCGAGCAGGAGGATGCCGAGGAGGGGGAGCCAGGCGCCCGCGAGCGGCACGTTGTAGAAGATCGCGATGGCGGGGAGGGAGACCGCCTGGACCCCCGCGACGAAGACGACGTTCGCGAGGGCCTTGCCGAGGAAGATCGACTCGCGCGCGACCGGCGCGACGAGGAGCGCGTCGATCGCGCCATCCGCCGCCTCCACGCCGAACGAGCGGTGCATCGCGAGGAGGCCCGAGAAGGTGAAGGTCACCCAGAGCACGCCCGGCGCGAGGGCCAGCGGGCCCACCGCCGTCGGGTCCCACGCGAAGTAGAAGATCACGATCGCGAGGAGCGAGAAGACCACGCTCGAGAGGAAGGCGCTCCGCGTGCGGAACTCGATCGCGAGGTCCTTGCGGGCGATCGCCCACGAGGCGGCGAGCAGGCCGGGCGCCCTCACGCCACCAGCTCCTGGTACTCCGTCGCGTACCGTCCCGCGTCGAGGCCCTCGGCGCGCTCGAACCGCACGAATCGGCCCGCGCGCATCACCGCCGCGTGCGAGGCGAGGGCGAGCCCCTCGTGCAGGTGGTGCGTCACGACCACGAGCGCCGCCCCGGCGGCGCGGCGCTCCCGGAGCAGCGCCGTCAGCGCGGCACCACCCTGCGCGTCGAGTCCCGTGTAGGGCTCGTCCGCCAGGAGCACGTCGGGCGCGTGCACGATCGCGCGCGCGATCGCCACCCGCTGCTGCAGCCCGCGCGAGAGCGAGCGGACCGCGACATCCGCGCGGTCCGCGACCCGCAGCGCCGCCAGCGCCCGCACCGTCGCCTCCTCGGCGTCCGGCACGCCGTGCAACGCCGCGGCGAAGCGGACGTTCTCGCGCGCCGTCAGCGCGTCGTAGAGCATGGAGCGGTGCGAGATGAGCCCGACGCGGCCGCGGGCCGCGGGGTCGGGGAGGCGCACGTCGCCGATGCGTGCCTCGCCGCTGCTGGGGCGCAGGAGCCCCGCGAGGATCCGGAGCACGGTGGTCTTCCCCGCACCGTTGGGGCCGAACAGCGCGAGGCACTCGCCGGCCGACAGCGCGAGGCTCACGTCGTCGACGGCGCGACGGGCCCCGAAGGTGCGCACGAGTCCCGTCGCGGCGACCAGGGTCGTCATCCGGCGGGGTCGAGGGGGGCAGCCATCGCTGAAGGGTACTCACCGGCGGACGCGCGCGGAACTCGCGCGCACGCCGGCGTCCGGCGCGTCAGCTGGTCGTCGGGAACTCGAAGAGCGCGTCGAGGCGCGTGAGTCGCAGCGTCTCGAACACGGGGCGCGGGGTGTGCACGAGGCGCGTGCGGAGTCCGCGCTCCCGCGCGCGCTTCTGCAGCAGCACCAGCACGCCGAGTCCGCTTGCATCCATCTCCACGGTGCCGCCGAGGTCCACGTCGATGGTGTCCGCACCCTCGTGCGCGGCATTCTCGAGCTGCTCGAGGACGAGGCGCCGGAACTCGAGGCGGTTGTCGGCGTTGAGTCGCGCCGGAGCGAACAGGGGCTGCATCGGGGCCTCCACTGGGACGGTCGACTGACGGGTCATCGCTTCCTCCGCGCAGGGGGGGAGCCTTCCGACCATCCAGGACCCGTTCACCTCAGTGGTGCGGGATCACGAACGATCCCGCCGTGCCGCGACTGCATCCACCTTCGGCAACCGGACGATCTCGGACTCTCCGAGACTCCTGGCTTTGCGACCCCATCTCGCGATGGGTGTGCTCTTGTCGGCGTGGCGAACTGCGCTTGCGTCAGTGAGGAGATGCGAGAAGCATGCCGCTCTCTGACGCTGAGTAAGGTGTTATCTGACAACGCGTTGTGGCGCTGTCACGAGGTGACGGGAATGCGCGAAGGCGCTTCGCGCAACGGGAGTGGCAAGAAGCCAGCCGGTGTCGCGTATCACGACGCCACCGACTCGCGCCGTCGCCACCGCTTTCATACCATTCCCGCATGACCGACATCGACGTCCTCCTCAGCGAGACCCGCAGCTTCCCGCCCCCGGCCGAGTTCAAGCGCAGCGCCCGCGTCAGCGACCGCGCGCTCCATGACGCCGCCGCGGCGGACTTCGAGAAGTACTGGGCCGACCGCGCGTCCGAGCTCCACTGGCAGAGGAAGTGGGACCGCGTCCTCGACTGGACGCCGCCGCACGCGAAGTGGTTCTCCGGCGGCAAGCTCAACGTCTCGGAGAACTGCCTCGACCGGCACCTCGCCGGCGCACTGCGCAACAAGGCCGCGCTCATCTGGGAGGGCGAGCCCGGCGACCGACGCACGCTCACCTACTGGGAACTGGCGCACGAGGTGCGCACCTTCGCGAACGCGCTCAAGGCCCTCGGCGTGGGGAAGGGCGACCGCGTCGGCATCTACCTGCCGCTGATCCCCGAGGCGGCGGTCGCCATGCTCGCCTGCGCGCGCATCGGCGCGATCCACTCCGTGGTGTTCGGCGGCTTCTCCCCCGAGTCACTCCGGGACCGGATGAACGACGCCGAGGCGAAGGTGCTCATCACGGCGGACGGCGGGTACCGCCGCGGCCAGGTGATCCCGCTCAAGCGCAACGCCGACAAGGCGCTCGAGGAGTGCCCCTCGGTGCGGCACGTGGTGGTGGTGCAGCGCCACTCGGGCGGCCCGATCGGCGAGGCGCACATCGCCATGAAGGAGGGGCGCGACCACTGGTACCATCGGCTCCTGCAGGACGCCGACGACCGCTGCCCCCCGGAGGCGATGGACGCCGAGGACGTGCTCTTCATCCTCTACACCTCGGGCACGACGGGGAAGCCGAAGGGCATCGTCCACACCACGGGCGGCTACCTGGTGGGGGCCACGAGCTCGATGGTGAACGTCTTCGACCTCAAGGACGACGACGTGTTCTGGTGCACGGCGGACGTGGGGTGGATCACGGGGCACACCTACCTGGTGTACGGCCCGCTCGCCGCCGGCGCGACCTGCGTGATGTACGAGGGGGCCCCCGACTGGCCCGAGCGGGACCGCTTCTGGGCGCTCTGTGCGCGCCACGGCGTGACGATCCTCTACACCGCCCCCACCGCCATCCGCGCCTTCATGAAGTGGGGCGTCGAGCACCCGAAGCGGCACGACCTGTCGAAGCTCCGGCTGCTGGGATCGGTCGGCGAGCCGATCAACCCCGAGGCCTGGATGTGGTACCACGAGCACATCGGCGGCAAGCGCTGCCCGATCGTGGACACCTGGTGGCAGACGGAGACCGGCTCCATCGTGCTCTCCCCCCTTCCCGGCCTGACCGCCACCAAGCCGGGGAGCGCCACCGAGGCACTCCCCGGCTACTTCGCGGAGCTGCTCGACTCCACTGCGGAGGTCATCCCGACCGGGGGTGGGCTCCTCGCGCTCACCAAGCCCTGGCCGTCGATGCTCCGCACCATCTGGGGCGACGACGCACGCTACGTGCAGACCTACTTCACCAAGTGGGAGGGGCGCCCCGACCTCTACTTCCCCGGGGACGGCGCCAAGCGGGACGAGGACGGCTTCTTCTGGATCCTCGGCCGCGTGGACGACGTGCTCAACGTGGCGGGACACCGGATCGGCACCATGGAGGTGGAGTCCGCGCTCGTGGAGCACCCGATGGTCGCGGAGGCGGCGGTGGTGGGGAAGGCGCACGAGCTCAAGGGGCAGGCGATCTGTGCCTTCGTCACGTTGCGCGACGGGGCGACCAAGTCCCCCGCCCTGCGCGACGAGCTGCGCGAGTTCGTGGCCAAGAAGATCGGGGCGCTCGCTCGCCCGGACGACATCCTCTTCTCCGCGGACCTCCCGAAGACCCGGTCCGGGAAGATCATGCGCCGCCTCCTCCGCGACATCGCCGACGGTCGCGCGCTGGGCGACACCACCACGCTCGCGGATCCCGGCGTGGTGGCCGCGCTCAAGGACCAGTACGAAGAAAAGGAGGGGTGAGCGCGGGCTCACCCCTCCTCCGGACCGCTGGACCAGCGCCGCCGGCCGCGGCCGCGAGGCTCAGGGCGTCTTCTTGGCCGGTGCGGCGGCCTTCGCCCCGGCCGCCGGCGGCACCATCGCCGCCGCCTGGGCGTTCGCCTGCCGGGCCATCTCGAGCGAGACGAACTGCCGCATCTCGTCGTAGTTCCGCGGCTGCACCAGCTGGCCGCCGATCAGGAAGGTCGGCGTGCCGCCGACCCGCAGCCGCTCCCCTTCCTTCCGGTTGGCGGCGATCTGCGGGAGCTTGCGCCCGGAATCGAAGCACTCGTTCCAGGCGGCCACGTCGAGCCCCGCCTCCCCCGCGAGGCGCTCGATCACCCGCTTCGGCGTCCGTGTCGCTCTCGCATCCCACCGGTCCTGGTCGCGGAAGAGCAGGTCATGCATCTCCCAGAACTTCCCCTGCTCGTCGGCGCAATGCGCGGCGTTGTGCGCGGCGATGGTGTTCGGGTGGATGTCGGTGAGCGGGAAGTCCATGAACCGGAAGCGCACGTCCCCCGTCTCGACGAGCTTCTTCATCACGTCGGGACCGGTCATGGTGGCGTAGAACGCGCATCCCGGGCACTCGAAGTCGGCGAACTCGATGATCTCCACCGGCGCGTCGGGGCTCCCCTTCACGATCCCGGCGGCGGCCACCGGCGGCAGGGAGGGGTCGAGCGTGACGACCTTGGCGGGCCGGGAGACGACCCAGCCGAGGACGCCGAGGCCCACCACCGCGACGACGGCGAGGATGGCCCCGAAGGGACGGTTGGACGACTTCTTCTTGCTGGCCACGATGCTGCACCTCCGAGGGGGACGCTGGACGGGGGGACCCCACAAGTTACACGGACTCGAGGGGGAGGGTAGGAGATTGGGGGGTGCTCCATTAGCTTCAGTGGATATGGTGAAAACCATCCGAACCCCGAACTTCACGAGATGAGCAGACAGAGAAGCCGCGGCCGCGCGCCGGCCGCCCCCGCGTCGCCGTTCGACCAGGCGCGCGATGAGCTATTCCAGCATGTGATGCGCTGTGGCGTGATCGGCTCGGCGCCGGAACACCAGACGGAGTGGTTCGACGAGACCATGAAGTACCTCGCCGACCGGTACCACGAGCTGAACAAGAAGGAACTCGGCGACCTCCGCGTCCTCGGCGAGCGCTTCGCCGCCCCGCGGGTGACCCCGGAGGATTCCGCGCCCGCGGGCTCGACGATGGAGTCGTCGCCGGAAGGGTCCGAGACCGGTGAGCTGGACGCGGTGAACGCGGCCTGAGCCGCTTCCACCGCCTCTCCCGCTAGCGCGAATCGCGGCGCGCGGGGGGCCCCC
>WYBP01000010.1 GCA_011525845.1 Gemmatimonadaceae bacterium
ACCCCGCCTCCTGTTCGATCGTCCGCAGCACGTCCTGACACTCGGCACACGACCGGCACCCATTGTGAACGCGCAACGCGACGGTTCGATCAGTTCCGGGACATACGCTGCCGCGGCGCTCACCAGCGTCGGTGTCGGTGTCCTGTTCGTCCATGTCCTGCTCGGGTACTGGTCCTACTTCGAGCTCGGCTCGGACGGGGGGCGAGCGATGTTCGCCACGCTGATCGCTCTCCCCATCAGCGTCGTCGGTGCCGCCGGCGTCGGGGTAGCGGTCACCGCGCGAAGTGAGGGGAGGGGGCGCCGCGGAACGGGAATCGTCGCCCGGGCGGTCGGACTCTCGGCCGCGGTGTTCGCCGCGCTGCTGGCCCTCGAGATGTGGCGGACGTGGGAGCTCCACGATCCGGACCTGCAGCGGAGCCTCGGAGGCTTCCTGCGCGCCCTGCTGCACGTCTGATGCCACCCCGCGAGCGGTGCCTGATCATGGTTGGCGCCGACGCTGGGCGGACCACGGAGAGGAGCGCATGAGGGCTGATCTCGCGATCCTGCTGGCCGCCAGCGTCGTAGGGCTGCTGGGAATGGCGCACCTCGTTCTCACCTACATGGGGCGAAAGCTCCTGCCGCGGGACCGGACGCTCCAGTCCGCCATGGAGGCGGTCGCGCCGCGCATGCTCTTCTCGTCTGGTTTCCTGCAGGTGGTGGGAGCAGCGACGCTATCGAGCTATGTGATCCTGGCCTGGCGGTACTGGTTCATCACGCCGCTCGTCGGTACCTCGCTCGCCCTCCTGCTCTTCGTCGGTGGGCTGGTGGCGGGAGTCATGCCGTGAACAGGGGGAGCGGAGTGGGACCCATCGGTGCGTGACGAGCATCTCGGGCGGCGCGCGCTGACGACGCTGTTCGCGCTGAACGGAACGATGTTCGTCGTCGAAGTCGTCAGCGGGTGGCGAGCGGAATCGATGGGACTCATCGCCGATGGCCTCGACATGGGCGCCGATGCCGCCGTCTATCTCCTCGCCCTGCTCGCCATCGGCGCGGCGGAGTCGCGCAAGCTCCGAGCCGCGCGGTTCGCGGGTCGAGTGCAGCTGGCCCTGGCCGTGCTTGCGATGCTGGAGGTGGCGCGTCGCGCCATCATGGGTAGCGCCCCGGAGCCGCCGACGATGGTGGCGGTGTCCCTCGCCGCACTCGCCGTCAACTTCTGGTGTCTCGTCTTGCTCCGCCGCCATCGGCACGGGGAGGTCCATCTCCAGGCCGCCTGGATCTTCTCCGCCACCGACGTGCAAGCCAATCTCGGCGTCCTGCTGGCCGGTGCGCTCGTGGCGCTGCTCGACTCCGCGATCCCGGATCTCATCATCGGGTTGGTCGTCTGCGGGCTGGTGCTCCGCGGGGCCATCCGCATCGGGCGGCGGGTCCGCACCGCCGAGTTGGCCGCCGGCTCCGCGGCCGCGCCGTTTCCATAGGCGGGCTGGCGGCCACTTTGCCCAACCCTCTTATTGAAGCGGTCACAGCAGAAGCGAACGTCGGCCCGACGCACCCCCATCATCGCCAAGCCATGCCATACGTGAACATCCAGATCACCGCTGGAGCGACCCGCGCGCAGAAGGCGGCGCGCGGCTGACGGCGCTCGGTGACGAGGCGGTGGCGAGCGGGGTAGACGGAGTACGCTGCGCGGTCGTCCGCGTGATGGCGTTCACGGAGAGGTTGCAGATGCGTGCTTGTTCGGCATTGGGTCTCGCGTCGGTGCTGGCGGTGGCCGCGTGCGGGGATCCCCTCGTGCCCACGCTGGTGGCCGGCTCGTATGAACTGCGCTCCTTCGACGACGCGGCGCTGCCGGCCGTCCTCTATCTGACGCCGACCGACACGGTCCAGGTGAGCGCCTGGGCACTGGCGCTGCGGCGCGACGGATCGTTCCGGGAGGAGGTCCGGTTCGTCCTCAGTTCGCGCGCCTCCGGTGTCCGCCGCGACTCGCTCGCGACGGAGGTCGGAGAGTATCGGGTGGAAGGGAGCCAGGTGTCCCTCTTCTTCGACTTCTGCCGGGACGTTCCGGTCTGTGCCTTGATCAGCTACGCGCCCGTGGAGTACCGGTGGTCAGGACGGTTCCTGCGCTCCGAGGGACCGGGTGCGCGGGTCTTCGAGCGGATCGGGGGGGCCACCGCGCCCTGACGATTGGTGCGGAGGGCCGGGCCCCGCCGCCGCAGTCTGTTCGAACGGCCGCAGCACAGGCTCACGTGAGCTTGATCCACAACCCGTCGATCCACCGAGGTGACGTGAGCGTCCGCCGTGTTCTCGATCTCATCGTGGCCGGAGCGGTGTGGGGCGGCGTCGCCTACCTGCTCGCGGGCCGTGCGTTCGGCCGAAGCATCTGGCCGGGAGTGCTCGCCGCCCCGGCCATCGGCTTGGTGGTCGGCGCCGTGCTGCAGGGCGCATTCGAGCGGGCGGCGCGCGGTGGCCGGCGGTTGATCTCCCTCTTGAGCCTGTACGGGGGCGCGACACTCTTCGCGGTGGCCATCGGCCTGGGGTCGATGCTTGGGGTCTCGCCGGGGAACCGACGCTTTCCCGCCGCGCTCCTGGAGCCGGTCATCGGTGTGTGGTGGGGCCTCACCCTCACGGGTTTCGTGCTCGCCCTCTGGCCCGTGGCGTACCTGACGCACTGGTTGCTCGAGTGGCGTGCGGCGAGATAGGCATGTCCGAGCCGTCGCCGGACACCGCCGAATGATGCGACGCTTCCTGGTCGCCGTGCTGCTGGCGTGCGTCTCGCATCCTGCTCGTGCGCAGGGCGCGGTCGGCGGCTACGTGTTCGACAGGATCACCGGCCGCGCCATGCCCTGCATCGACGTCGCGCTGGTGCGCGGGGACAGCGAGGTCGTCGCGAGGACGCGGACCGTCGCGGGGGGTTCGTTCATGCTGGCGGCGCCGGCAGCAGGGGAGTATCGCCTGCGATTCTCGGCGTTCGGGGTCCGCCCCGCTTTCACGCCACCGGACACGCTCAGTCCGCGCTCGGAGCGCGACGTGGTGTATCGGGTCGCATTCACCACGGCGCGGGACTCGACGTCGACGGCGCGTTGGACGGACGCGGATGCCGACGCGCCCCCGTGGCCGATCGACCCATCGGCCGGTCCGAAGTATCCGGAGTCGATGAGGCGGTCGGCACTCGAGGGCAATGTCGTGGCCCGGTATCTCGTGGACAGCACGGGCGTCGTCGACGACGCCAGCATCGAGCGCCTCCTGGACTCTGACCAGCGGCTCTTCGCAGCCGTGAAGGCGTTCCTCCAGTCCGCGCGCTTTCGGCCCGGTCGGAGGGACAACGTTCCGGTGTGTGATCTCGTGACGCAGGAGTTCCGCTTTCGCCTGGGTCGATAGGGATCCGCGCCCGTGCCGGCGGACGGCGCCTGGTGCAGGTGGCCCTGCTGGGGAAGCGGCGGCGGGGCCGCCGCTCCATGTTTAGGCGGGTATGCGGCGGCCCCGACGGCGCAAGTCGATTCAACGGCCAGGGCACATCCTCAGGTTGGCTGCACGCCATCGGACTCGCGTTGGAGTCAGACTCTCATTGACGAGGTAAGATCGTGGTCCCGCTCGTGGTCCAGCTCCTCGTGTGGGGCCTCGCCTGGGGCGCCGGCCTGTCCGGTCTCGTCCCGCAGCTGTCGGCACCCGTTGAGGCCCTCAGGTTCGGGTTCGCCGCCATGTTCGTCGTCACCGGCATCGCGCACTTCGCGCCGCGGACGCGCGCCGAGATGATCCGGATGGTTCCGCCGGCCCTTCCGGTACCCGCCCAGCTGGTCTCGCTCACGGGTGTCCTCGAGCTGGCTGGAGCCGTCGGACTGCTGTTGCCGGCGTGGAGCCGGTGGGCCGCCGCTGGACTCGCGCTCCTCCTGATCGGGATGTTCCCCGCGAATGTGCACGCGGCGCGGGCCGGACTCGAGGTCGCGGGTCGGCGCGCGATGTCGATATGGCCGAGGCTTGCCCTCCAGTTGTTCTGGATCGCGGGCTTGGTCTGGATCGTCACCGCAGCCGGCGGTGCTCGCGCCAGCTGACGGCGATCGGTGCAGACGGCACTGCCGCCGCAGTCCATAGGAAGAGCCACAGCACATCCAAACGTTGGCCAGACGAGGAGGAGGTGGCCCATGGCCGCTCGACCGAGGACGGCAGGAGTCGCGGCGCCACTCGTGGCCGCCACGACGTTCTGGCTGATGCTGATGCTTGCTGAGCCATCTTTCGGCCGCGTGGACCTGGTCGGCGGCGGGCGCGCGGGAGGCCTGCTGCTCCTGCTCGCGATCAGCGTCCCGGTCGCGGCTGCAACGATGGTCGTGTTCGCCGTGCCGGCGGCGCTTCTGCTCCGGCGATTGGGATGGTGGTCGCGGTGGACGGCCATTCTCCTGGGTGCCCTGGCGGGGCTGGTGGCCGCGAGTGCGGCGTTCTCCGTGCCAGAACTCATCCGGGTCCGCACCCTCGCCGTGTTCGCGCTGACGGCCGGGGCGCTGGGCGGCATCTGCTTCGCGATGCTGGGGATGGTCGCGACCCCTCGAACCCCCGCCAGCTGACGGCACCTGGTGACCGACGGCCAGCGAGCACTGCCGGCTCGGACCGCCGACACGAGCCGACGCCGGACCGACACGGATGCTCCTGGTTGCGCAGGGAGGAGCATGACTACTACATCAGAGAAGGACCACGGCTCGCGCGCGCCGACCTTCGGGCTCAACGTTGGGCTCGCCATGAAGTCGAGCCAGTCCCGCGCCCACGCACTCGCGTGCTGGCGCGTGCCGGTCGAACACACTCGGAGGAGCCGATGCCGGAATCGCTGGGGTTCGAGGTCGAGTTGCCCCTGGCGTTCGCCGCCGCGAAGGATGCGACACGCGACGCGCTGAAGAAGGAGGGGTTCGGCATCCTGACGGAGATCGACCTCCAGGCAGCGTTCAAGGAGAAACTCGGGCGCGATTTCCGGCCCTACGCGATCCTCGGTGCCTGCAATCCGCCCCTCGCGTTCGCGGCCGTCACGGCCGATCCCGCGATCGGGCTGTTGCTGCCCTGCAATGTGACCGTGGAGGCGAAGGACGCGCGCCACTCGATCGTCCGGCTCGTCGATCCGCAGGCGATGCTG
This sequence comes from Gemmatimonadaceae bacterium, assembly GCA_011525845.1. Lineage (GTDB taxonomy): Bacteria > Gemmatimonadota > Gemmatimonadetes > Gemmatimonadales > Gemmatimonadaceae > Pseudogemmatithrix. The sequence goes on from WYBP01000010.1 coordinate 5,090, forward strand.
TCGTCGGCGCCCGGCGGGTTGGCGCCCCAGCTGAAGCCCGTCGCCGACGATGCGAGTGAGCGCATGGGACGCGTGCTGAAGGCGCTCGGCGGCATCGCGCGCGACGCCACCTAGCGGCCATGGCCGCAGAGGGACGGGCGACCGAGACATGACCGGGAGATGATGGACACGCTCATCACGCATCTGCGCGCACTGCGGGCCCACGGGGCCTGGGCGGACGCCAGGCTGCTGGCGGCGGTGCGCGCCGCGGACCATCCGGATCCCGACGCGGTGCGGGAACTCTCGCACGTGCGCGGCGCCCAGGAGATCTGGCTCGCACGGATCGAGGGGCGCGCCGCGACGCTGCCGGTGTGGCCCACGCTGACCGTCGACGAACTGGAGCGCGCCGGCCGGAGCGTGGACGCCGCGCTCGAGGAGTTGTTCGAACGGCTCGACGAGGCATCGCTCGAGCGCGGGGTGTCCTACGTGAACACGGCAGGCCAGCAGTTCAGCACGCCGGTCGGCGGGATCCTGCTGCACCTGCTCACGCATGGCCAGTATCACCGGGGCAAGGCGAACGTCGCCCTGCGGGACGCCGGTGCGGAACCCGTGGGCGTCGACTACATCGTCTGGCTGCGCGAGCAGGCCGCGGGACCCGTGGTCGGCCGCGGCGCGACCTGACACCGGCCGGACAGGAGGAGATCATCGATGCTCCGATGGTATTCGCTGCGGGTGCAACTGGAGGGCGGCAAGCTGGCTCACGATCCACTCGAAGCCGGATTCGCTCGGGAACGGCTCTCCTCGCTCCGGCTGCTCCGGCGGACCGCCTTTGTCCCGCCGTGTGACGCCATCGAGCTTCGCGGAGTACTCCTGACATGCGGCGTCGACTCCTGATCCTCGCTTGCCTGACCGCCGGTGCCTGTGGGACCACGACAGCGCCCGTGCTCGGCCTGGTCGCCGGCTCGATCGTTGCCGTCGATGTGGGCATCTCGCTCGGCGCGCCCCCGACGATCCACGTGAAGGCGACCGAGACCGAGGCGTGCGGTGTCGTCTTCCTGGTGCGGCAGGGCACCCGGATCCGGCAGCGTCTCGCCGACGGTCGCTCGGTCGCCGCGACGGCTGGAGAACTGACGGTCGGTCGCCGCGTCGAGGTGCGCACTGACGTGATCCTGGACTCGTGCCCGGGTCAGGCGGGTGCGCACTCGATCGTGCTTCTTCCCTAGCGGAGCGCCGTCGGCCCGACCCATGAACCGTCGATCCACAGAGGTGACCGTGGTGCGGCGAGCGGCGTGTCTCGCGGTCGGCGCGACGCTGACGGCAGCGTCGTGTGGATCCATCACCGGACCCGGACTCGACATCCGGACGATGCATGTCGCGTCGACCCGCGTGACCTGCCAGGGATTCGTCGAGCAGACGTGCTACCAGGTGCGCGAAAGGCCCGACCAGCCCTGGGTGCTCCTCTACGAGGAGATCCGCGGGTTCCAGCACGAGGCCGGATTCGAGTACACGATCAGGGTCCTGCAGACACGCGTCCAGGACCCGCCAGCTGACGGGTCCAGCCTCGAGTTCCGGCTGCTGGCGGTGGTGCGGAAGGTCGCGGTCCCGCCGGCCTGACGGTGCGTGGCGACTGACGGCCCGCCGCTGCATGTTAAGGGCGGCGCCCGGCGGCCCGGCCGCTGGGGATCGCTCGATCGGCCACCGCGCGCGCTGGCGATGGACCGCACCAGATCCCTCCCGGACACGGGAACCCCCGACATCACCCCTGGAGTCGCATGCGAACTGCGCGCGTGTTGGTTCATCTGGCGGGCACCGTTCTGCTCCTGGCAGCGTGCCAGCCCACCGAGGACGCGAGGCAAGCCCTCGCCGCGGCGCAACTGGCCGAGGCGAACAAGGCCGTCGCGGCTCGGTTCTTCACCGAGGTATGGGGCGGCGGGTCCGAAGCCGTCGCGCAGGAGCTCCTCGGGGACTCGTACGTCGGTCACATGACCGGCGCACCCGCCCCGCTCGACCGCGAGGGGTGGCTCGGGTTCTTCCGGGAGTTCCGCGTCGCCTTCCCGGACGCGGCGTTCACGATCGAGGACATGGTCGCGGCCGGCGACCAGGTCGCGCTGCGCCTCACCATGCGAGGAACGCATCGCGGCGTGTTCAATGGCATCCCGCCGACGGGGCGGAGCGTGGTCGTGTCCGGCGTCAGCATCGAGCGCATCGTGGACGGGCGGATCGTGGAAGGCTGGGTCACGAACGATGCGCTGGGGATGCTGCAGCAGCTCGGCGTGCTGCCCGCACCGCCGGCACCATAGCGCGGGACTCCCGCGCTCGGATCCACTCGCATCAGGGGCATGAGGAGGGCAGAGACTACATGTTCATCCTTCACATCGAGCACGCGGTGCCGGACTTCGCGTCCTGGAAGCGCACGTTCGACGCCGACCCGGCGGGTCGGCAGGCCGCCGGGGTGCGTCGATTCCGCGTGCTGCGCCCCGTCGATGACGCGAACTTCGCCGTGGTGGACCTCGAGTTCGGCGAACGAGCCGGGGCCGAGGCGATGCTCGAGCGCCTCCGGCGGCTGTGGGGTCGCGTCGAGGGCACGCTGATCAGCGGACCGCGCGGTCGCATCCTCGAGGTGGTCGAGCACGCCGAACTCGAGGGTGCGCGTGCCGCGACCTCCGGCGGTTGATGGGTCGTCGGCAGGACCAACCGGTGCGTCCGGGCCCGTGTCAGTCCCGGCCGGGGTGCGGATCGCATCCGCCGTGTGCTGGCTGGTCGGCGTCCTCACGCTCCTGGCCGCCTTCGCGATCGGCGTTCCGGCGATCGACGGCGGCGCCCTCTCCTACATCCCGCTGGGCTTCGGACTCGCCGCCGGCCTGATGGTGTGCGCTGCCGCCATGCTCATCCGCCGGCGGCGGCGCGCGGGGGTGCTCCTGCTCGCGGTCGCCTGGGCGCTGCCGGCCGCGATGGGACTCCTGACGACCGGTGCGGCACGTGGGGGCCAGTACCTGCTCTTCGGCGCGCTGCTCCTGACGCTCGCGAACTGGAGGCATCTGCGTTGAGGCGGGTCGTTCGCGCGCACCCCGGGTCTGCGCAGGTGCGCGAGGGCGTTCCATGCCGGGTGGGCGGTCTCGGCTTCGCCCCGCGCTCGCGAGCGCGGCGGACGTGTGGGCAGGCGTCGTCGTCGAGGCGGTGGAGGTGGACCCGGCGGCGAGGGACTTCCAGGTGGAGATACGCCTGACCTCCGCATGGGACGAGGAGCTCACCCTCGGCCTGCGGTCGGACGACCGGGGGCTCATCGAACCGTGCAGGAACGTCGGCCCGTGACCGGGGAGCCGCGCGGCGACCGGGACGCAGGGTCGCGGAAGCAGCGGTCAGGCAGCCCGACCAGTGGCGAGATGCGCATGGAATCCCCCGAACATTACCTGGCGATCCCGAAGCGTGGATCCGGACCCGGCGTGCTCGTGCTCCATTCGTGGTGGGGCCTCAACGCGTTCTTCCGCGGCGTCTGCGATCGCCTTGCATCCAAGGGGTTCGTGGCGCTGGCACCGGACCTGTACGACGGCAAGGTGGCGGCGACCGCGCAGGCTGCGCGCGCCCTGCGCGCCGCCTCGAGCGGGAGGCGGCGGGAGCCGATCTACAAGTTCCTCATCCGGAAGATCGAGCACCTGCGGCAGCACGAGGCGGTCTCGAGCGGCGAGCTCGGCCAGATCGGCTTCTCGATGGGCGGTCACTGGGCCTGCTGGCTCGCCCAGCGGCCGGAGCTTCCGATCGTGGCGACCGTCAGCTTCTACGCGCTCCGGAGCGGAGACTACTCGCGGACGCGCTCGGCCTTCCTCTGCCATCTGGCTGAGGAGGATCCATGGGTCTCGGCGCCCGTGACCAGGAAGCTCACCCGGCACCTGGAAGCCGTGGGAGCCCCGGCCACCTTCCATCGGTATCCCGGGACCGGGCACTGGTTCTTCGAATCGGACCGCGAAGAGGCGTTCGAGCCGGGAGCGGCCGCTCTCGCGTGGACGCGCACGGTCGCGTTCCTCAGGGATCGCCTGCGGCACCGAACGGGACGTGGACGATGAAAGACGCCACGCGGGTCGGGGGATGGCGCGTCGGCGGCCCGCCCTTATCGTAGAGGGCGCGTCATGGCGTCGGGCACCGACCGGAGCGACAATGAGAATCCTCCTCTTATGTTTGGGCGCAGTCGTCCTCGGATCACCGCTGGAGGCGCAGAAGTCCAAGCGACGGTGCAGCGGCACCGCGGTCGACTCCCTCGCGCCCGGGGAGCGGGTCTATCGCGACTGCGAGGTCGATCGCGTCGCGAAGCCGCGGGGCGATATCCCGCGGCCGCAGTGGACACCCACCTCGACGCCCACCAGCGTCCCGATGTGCTACCGGGCCGAGTTCGAGTTCGTCGTCGACACGCTCGGCGTGCCGGAGGCCGCGACGATCCGGCGCGTATCCTCGTCGGACGCGAGCTTCGAGCTCGCCGTGCGTGAGCAGATCGATCGCATGCGGTACGAGCCGGCACAGCTCGATGGGCGACGGGTGCGGCAGCTGGTCGTCCACCAATCGAAGGTGGCCGTGGCCAGGGTGGTGAGCTCGTCGCCGAGTGGATCCCCGCCGCGGATGCGGGCACCGATGTGCTAGGTGGAGCACAGGGAGAGGGGATGGCCGCGGCGGCCGCGGTGCGGATGCTGGCCCTCGGTGGGGCGCTGGTCGCCACCGTCCTGTCGGCGGGGAGCTGCTACGTCGCGCGCGCAGCGCCACCCGGCGGTGTCGAACCCGCTTCGCGGATCCGGCTCGAGTCGCGTGCGGGCCTGATGCTCCACGAGCGGCGCGCGGACGGCACGGTCTCTCCGGTCGGATGTCGGGTCAACGTCGTCGACGGTACGCTCGTCGAGGTACAGTCGCGCTCATTCCTGCTCGAGCGGGTAGTCGTCCGGCGCCCGCGGCGTGCGGGTCCGGGGTGTGACGCACCCGCCCACGCGCAGTACCTCGCGGTCGACGCACCGGATATCCGGGTGTCGAGGGTCCAGATCAGCGACGGTCGGACCATTCTTGCGATCCTGGGCACCCCGATCCTGCTGCTGGCCCTCCTGCTCGTCGTCGACTGCACGAGTCCCGATGGCTGCTTCTAGGCCTCCGTCGGCGCGCGGCGTGATGCTTCGATGGACGGCCACGCTCGTCGCGCTGCTGCTCCCGGTCGTCGCCGCGCACGCGCAGCGCGGCGGCGCGGCCGCCACCGACATCTGGACCGACCGCGATACCATCATCGGCTCCGGCGGTCCCACCGGCGCCGTGCGCATCGCGATCTGGGACAGCGGGGTCGACACGACGCTCTTCGCCTCCCGCCTGGCGCGCGACGCGCGCGGGCGGATCCTCGTCCGGGGCTACGATGCGCACAAGCGCCGCCAGGACACGCCCATGGCGCTCCTCCCTCCGGCCGTCCTCGCACGGGCGGACGAGCTGAACCGCGTGATCCTCGCCTACGACGACCTCGAGAGCGGCCTGACGTCCGAGCACGTGAGCTGGCTCGAGGAACGCCGCCGTGCGCTGACCCCGGGCGAGGAACGCGAGTTCGACGACGCCATCGATCGGTGGTCCGGGTACAGCCACGGCACGGGAGTCGCGGACATCGCACTCGCCGGTCTCGCGCGGGCCGAGATCGTGATCGCACGCATGGAGTGGTGGGCCGGGTCGCCTCCGGTGCCATGCTGGACCCGTGAGCTCGCCGTGCGCGAGGCGGAGTCCATCCGCGACCTCCTCGCGTACCTGGTGGAGTCCGGCGCCCGCGTCGTCAACATGTCGTGGGGCCGGGCGGAGCGGGGGTACCTGCGGAACATGGAGGAGTGCGCCCCCGGGATGCCGCTGGACGAGCGGCAGTCGCTCGCGCGCTTCACGGTGGACACCATCCGCGCGGTGCTGCAGGCGGGGATGCGCGCGGCGCCCCGGGTGCTCTTCGTGGGCGCGGCGGGGAACGCGGGGACGTCGGTCGAGACGGCGAACCCGGCGACCCGGTTCGAGGCGCCGAACTTCCTGCTGGTCGGCGCGGTCGACCGCGCCGGCGCGCGGGCGCCGTACACGAACGTCGGACCCGAGGTGTCCCTGTACGCGAACGGTGAGCGGGTCCCGGCGCGACTGCCGGGCGGGATGCCCTCGTTCCCCACGGGGACGTCCATGGCCACGCCGAACGTGAGCAACGCCGCGGCCAAGATGCTGGCCGTGAACCCGGCCTTGACGGGCGCCGAGCTCCGGGCGCTGCTCCTCGGCACCTCGGACCGGAATGCGACTGGGGATCGACTCATCCACACCCGTCGCGCCGTGGCGGCGGCCCGCGCGGCGATGGGGGTGCGATGAGCCTGACGCCGCCGCAGATTACCGCAGCAGCCACCGCAGCAGCCACCGCAGCAGCGGACGTCGGGCCGATGACGCCTCCGATCACGCGCCAGCTCCCCAGGACCCGTGCCGATGAGCGCTGAAGAGAGACTCCGAGAACATCCCAGGGATCGACTGGCACCGCCGGTGCAGCACATCGCCATCCGCGAGGCCGTCGCGCAACTGCGTGCGGAACCGCACCCCCCGGTGTCCGGACATCGACAGGTCACGCTCGTGAAGCGCGGTCCGTTCACCCTGATGCTCTTCCTGTTCGAGCCGGGAGGATCGCTCAAGGAGCACAGCGCGGAGGGGGAGGTCTCGATCCAGGTGCTCTCGGGCCGACTCGAGGTGACGGTGGACGACCAGGCGTACCGCATGGGCGCGGGCGAGCTGATCTCGCTCGCACCGGGGCAGCCGCATGCGGTGCGTGGCCTCGAGGCGAGCGAGATGCTCCTCACCGTCTGCCAGACCCAGACGTAACGCGTACGAGCAGGATCCCCAACATGGAGGACCCGTGGTGAATCGCACTGCCCGATGGTTCGTGTCGATCGCCCTGCTGTCCTCCTCGTGCCACACCGTCGGCGGCGGGCCGATGCGGATCGTCGCGACCGATGCCGGGCTCGAGGCGCCCGCCACGATGCGCGTGGGCCTGCGCCACATCGTGTTCGAGAATCATGGCGCGGAGATACACGAGGCCATGCTGGTGAGGCTGCCGGCGGGGATGGACGCCGAGAGGTTCGCGGCACTGGTGAACGATGGGGTGCTCTTCCCGGAGGGCGCGCAGGACTACTCGGGTCCGGGTCTCCTCGCCGGCGGGGAGGCCATGGAGTTGTGGCTGACGCTCGACCCGGGCGACTACGTGCTGATCTGCTGGCACCACATGCGCGATCCCGTCCGCGGCTTCTCCGTGCCTGCGGGGGCGCGAGAGGATGACGTCCCGCCCAGGGAGGACGCCGTGCTCTCGCTCCGTGACTTCCGGTTCGAGCTGAGCGGAGCGCTGCGCGCCGGTGAACGGGTCATCAAGGTCGAGGCACACGGTCCCACGATCCACGAGGCCGACATCTTCCGGCTGCTGCCCGGGCGCACCGCGGGCGACGTGCAGCGCTGGTACAAGGACGACCTCGGCGGTGCGCCGCCGGCGGACGCGCTGGGCGGCGTGCTCGACAGCCATGACACCGGACGGGTGGTCTGGCTGCGCCGGAACTTCACCCCGGGTCGCTACGTGTTACACTGTGGCATCCCACTCGATCAGCAGGCGAAGTCGGGCGAGTCCGCGGGGCTCCATGCCGATGCCGGCATGGTCCTGACGTTCGACATCGACCCCTAGGTGCGGCGGCTTGTCGTCGCTGCGTCGGCGCCCCCATCACGGAGCGAGCCCCATGGATCCCTTTCGCGTACTGCTCATCGGCGGCATCGTCGTCGGCGTCACCCTCTTCGGCGGCGTGATCCTCAACATGCTTCGCGCGGCGATGCGGCGGACCCAGGACGCGTCGCTGCGACCGGCGGACGGGTCGTACGAGGCGCGGCTCGAACGGATCGAGACCGCCGTGGAGGCGATCGCGCTCGAGGTCGAGCGGATCGGCGAGATGCAGCGCTTCAGTGCCAAGGCGGACGCGGCGCGGCTGGAGCGGCCACGCGCCGTCGAGCGCCCGGTCACGCCGCACTAGTCCCCACCGCACGCACCGGGGCGATCCTCACTCTCTGGTGGCCTGACTTGCCTCGCCAGCGGCGGCGTCGCCTGACCGTGCTCGACGGAGGACTCGCGACCGAACTCGCCGCGCGCGGCTTCGACCTCTCGGACGCCCTCTGGTCGGCGCGCCTCCTCGCGGACGCGCCCGAGGCGATCGAGGCGGTGCACCTCGACTACTTCCTCGCGGGCGCCGATGTCGCCATCACCGCGAGCTACCAGGCGAGCTACGACGGGTTCGCCACGCGCGGGCTCGACCGTGCCGGCACCGATCGACTGCTGCAACGCTCGGTGATGCTCGCGCGCTCGGCGCGCGACCGGTACCGCGCGCTGCACCCGGAGGCGACGCGCCCCCTGGCCGTCGCCGCGTCCGTGGGACCGTACGGGGCCACGCTGCACGACGGCTCGGAGTACCGCGGCGACTATGGCCTGGACGAGGACGCCCTCGCGGACTTCCACCGGCCGCGCGTCGCCGCGCTCAGCGGTGCCGGTCCGGACCTGCTCGCCTGCGAGACCCTCCCCTCGCTCCTCGAGGCGCGCGCACTCCTCCGCGTGCTGCACGAGCACCCGGAGGCACGGGGCTGGGTGACCTTCACCTGCCGTGACGGGTCGCGGACCTCCGCCGGCGACGACATCACCGAGTGTGCGCGGCTCCTCGACGCGGAACCGCAGGTGGTGGCGATGGGCGTCAACTGCGTGGACCCGGCGCTCGTCACCTCCCTCGTGCGCGCGATGGCGGCGGACACCGACAAGCCGATCATCGCCTACCCGAACTCCGGCGAGGTGTGGAACGCCGCGGGGCGCTGCTGGGAGGGGACCGCCACGCGCTTCACCGCACACCTCGAGGAGTGGATCGACGCGGGGGCGTCGTGGCTCGGCGGGTGCTGCCGGACCACGCCGGCGGACATCCGCGTGGTGCGCGCGGTGGTCGATGGCGTCCCCGTGCCAGGCGCCATACATTCGCCCGGCGGCGATCAGCCTCCCTGATCCCGGAGCTGTCACCCCTCCCCTCGCAGGCGGTACATGCAGCGCCTCCTGATCCCCCGGCTGCTCCTCGCCGCCGCACTGCTCGCCCCGCTCACGGGTACGCTGCACGCGCAGTCGCCGACCGCCGGCCGCACACCCGCCGCAACGATGGCGGCCTGGATGGCCGCCTACAACGCCCCCGACAGCACGGCGCTCGTCGCGCTCTATGACCCGAACGCGGTGCTCCTCCCCGCCGGTGACACGCTCATGCGCGGCCTCGCCGCCGTGCGCAGCCGGCTCGCGAACGGACTCGGCCCCGCCGAGATGATCCTCACCGTCGCCGACTCGGCGACCCGCGGCGACCTGCACGTGAGCAGCGGACCCTTCCGCGTTCGCGCCCGCGGTGACACCGGCGCCGGGCGCGCGGGGACCTGGGTGTTCGTGATGCGCCAGCAACCCGATGGCCGATGGCTCATCACCCTCAACCAGTGGGGGACCGTGCGCGCCGCGGCGCCCGCCCCCGCACGCGCTCCTGCCGGGGGGCGCTAGTGCCGCCGCGCGCACGGGTCTCCATGCTCGGGCCGGCATCGCTGGCACTCGCGCTCTCGGTCGTCGTCCCCACGGCGGCGCTCGCCCAACCCGACACGGACATCTGGCTCGGCCAGCTCGACCTGCGCGGCGGGCGCGTGGCGATCAGCGGGCTCGTGAACATCACGCAGCGGCCCGGCTACGACAACCAACCGGCCTTCTTCCCGGACCAGCGGACGCTGGCATACACCACGCAGGGGGAAGGGGGGATGCATGCCGCGCTCTACGACCTCGCCACCGGCAAGGCGCGGCCACTGCCGAACGCGATGGGGTTCAGCCCCACGCCCACCGACGACGGCACGCAGTTGATGACCACGTTCGCCGGGCGGGTGGTGCTGCGCGACCTGGACGGGACGTTGCTGCGCACGCTCACCGACTCGGTCCGCGTGGGCTACTACTCGCGCGTGGACGCCCGCACCTTCGTGCTCTTCATCAACGACCCCGACCGGCGCATCGTGATCCACGACGTGGACACCAAGTCGATGGAGACGATGGCGGTCGGCGCCATCACGCCGCTTTATCAGGTGCCCGGCGAGAACGCCTACACCTTCGTCGCGGAGGCGCCCTTCTCGTCCGATTCCGCCGTCGCCGCCCGGATCGATCCCGCGACGGTGCGCCTCGAGCTGCGGAAGCTCGACCTCGTCGGCCGTCGGGTGCACACGCTCGCCGTGATCCCCTTCGCGACGCCGGGACAGCATGCCTGGACGCCGCGGAACACGCTGCTGATCGGATCGGGGAACCGGATCCTCGAGTGGAGTCCGGCTGCGCCCGAGCGCTGGACGCCCGTGGCGACCTTCGACGATCCCGGCCTGCAACAGGTCTCGCGCATCGTGATCAGTCCTCGCGGTGACCGCATCGCGCTCGTGTCGGTCGTGCGACCCTGACCCGGCCCGGCCGGAAGCGACCTCCACCCATTTCCCCGCCTCCCATGTTGAGATCACTCCTCGCCGGTGCGGCGCTCTGCGCCGTGGCCCTCGCGTCCGCTCACGCGCAGGCGCCGATGCCGTCGCGCTTCGCCCAGTCGCCGGTGCACCGCGCGATCGGGGCGACGGAACTCACGACTGAACTCGCGTGGGTGCTCGAGGCGCCCCAGTCCCGTCCGCCGACCGCCCCCGTGGCGGGGCAGCTGGTCGCGGGTTTCGCGGGCCTCACCGCCGGAGGCGCGCTGGGGATGCTGGCGACCGCCGGTTCGCTTCGGGCGGAGGATGCTGACGAGCGGGTCCTGCTCGGGGTGCTCGGCGGCGCGATCGTCGGGACGGTGGCGGGCGTACATTGGTATGGCCGCCGCCACGGACTCCGCTCCGGCATCGTGGCCACGACATTGGGCGCCACGGCGGGCATGCTGCTCGTCTACGCCGCACCGGTCACGATGCCGATCGGCGCGACGGTCGCCTACAATATCGCGCGCCGAGCCCGCTAGGTCGCACCTTCCACACGGCGCGACGACTCCTCCGTCCCCTCATCGTCAGGCCTCGCCATGACCCATCACACACTGCGTCTCGCGGCCCTCGCCTGTGGCCTCGTCACCGGACTCATCCCGTCCGCCGCGCCGCTCGGCGCCCAAGGGGCGGTGGAGCTTCCCGCCCACGAGCTGATCTTCTCCCGCCAGGCCTCGCCCGACCGCACCAACTACGACGTCTGGCGGATCTGCGGGGACGGCTCGCAGCTCGCGTCGCTCCTCGTGATGCCGGGTGACCAGTACCAGCTGGCCGTGGCGCCCGACGGTCGCTGGTTCGTGTATGCGAGTGCGGTGGACGGCCAGATGGACATCTTCCGCAAGTCGTTCGGGCGCGGCGAGCCGCAGAACCTCACCAACCATCCTGCGTCCGACGGATCGCCCTTCTTCTCCCCGGACGGGACGCGGATGGGGTTCTTCTCGAACCGCGACGGCGGCAAGGCCGAGTTGTACGTGCTCACGCTCTCGGACAGCAGCCTCCGCCGGCTCACGACGGACACGCTGCACGACGGCGAGGGGAGCTGGTCGCCGGACGGCCGGCACATCCGCTTCACGCGCTTCTTCCCGGGCGCGCCCGACAACAGCCGCCCCGCCGCCGGCGAGATCATGGAGCTCGAGGTGGCGACGGGTGCGCTCCGCCAGCTCACCGCGCTCGGCAACGGCTACAACGGCGGCCTCTCCCACTCGCCCGACGGGCGCCGCCTCGCCTTCCACCGGAGCAGTGCGACGGGGGCGGAGATCTGGACGATGAACGCCGACGGTTCCGAGGCGCGTGCGATCACGCGAACGAAGGTCGATGAGTACGGTCCGGAGTGGTCCCCCGATGGGAACTGGCTCGCGGTGACGGCCGGCACCGGCGACCTCGGCGGCGGGCGCTTCGACCTCTGGCTCCTGCGTCCCGATGGCAGCGAACGCCGGCTCCTGGCGGCCACGGAGAATGGCGAATCGTGGCATCGCTGGCGCACGGGGGAGTTCACGTGCCGCTAGCGCGCGGCGCCTGACGCCACGCGGGGCGCATGCTCGTGGCCTATGTCCTGCTGACGTTCGTCGTCTCGTGGGCCACCTGGTTCGCGGCGGCGGGACTTGCCGGAGGCCACGGGGGAGGCCTGCTCGGACGGGGCGGTCCGCTCTTCCTGCTGGGCGTGTTCGCGCCCGCATTGGTCGCCGTGGCGCTCACGTACGGGGGAAGCGGACGGGAGGGCGTGGTGCGACTGCTCGCGCCGATCGGCCGCTGGCGCGTGGATGTCCGATGGTACCTCATCGCGCTCTTCTATTTCATCGCGATCAAGCTGAGCGCCGCGTTGCTGCACCGCCTCGCCAAGGGCGAATGGCCGGAGTTCGGCGAGACATCGGTGCTGCTGATGATCGGGGCGATCTTCGTCTCGACGTGGGCCCAGGCCGGCGAGGAAGTCGGCTGGCGCGGATACCTGCTCCCGCACCTCGCGACGCGCGTCGGGCTGGGCGCCGCGAGCATCGGACTCGGAGTCGTCTGGGCGCTCTGGCACCTGCCCTTGTTCTACCTCGAGGGGAGCGGCAGTACTGGCCAGTCCTTCCCGCTCTATGCCTCCCACGTGACCGCCCTCTCCGTCGCGATGGCCTGGCTTTACTGGCGCACCGGGCGGAGCCTGCTGCTCGTGATGGTGATGCATGCCGCCGTGAACAACACGACCGGCGTCGTCGCGTCGGCGGTGCCCGGGGCGTCCGACGTGTGGACGTTGAGCGGCTCACTCGTCGGCTGGGGCACGGCCGGCCTCTCGTGGCTCGTCGGGATCCTCATGCTCCTTGACATGCGCGGCGCCACGCTGGAGCCGACCCCATGACCGGCGAACCGGGGCGCGCACCGGCAGCCGGTCGCTGGTGGCGCCTCACACAGACGGATCGTAGCATCTCGGGCACGCGCGCACGGGTGCTCGGTCCCCTGGTCCTCGTCATTGCGTGTGGTTGCGACGGGGGCGCGCCTGCGGCGGCCGCCCACTGGACGCCCGAGGATTCCGCGCGCGTGGATGCGATCCTCGGATCGCGTGCCGCTGCGCACGAGTTCATGGGAGCCGTGGCGTTCGTCAGGGACGGCAGGACGGTTCACGCGCAGGGTGTGGGCATGGCGGATGTCGCCGCCGGTCGTGCCTTCACTCCGGAGACGCCCGCGGACGGTGGTTCCCTCGCCAAGACCCTCACCGCCGCCGCCGTGTGGAGCCTGGTGCACGAGGGGAGGATCGCGATCGACACGCCGGCGACGGCGTATCTCCGCGACTATCCGCATGCGGGGACCACGGTGCGCCAGTTGATCGCGCACACGAACGGGCTCACGCCCTACTACGAGCAGTTCGACCCGTACTTCGGGGCGCGCGAGGTGCGGACGACCGCCGGGCTGCTCGGCGTGGTGCGCCGCGAGATGCCGCGGCCGCGATTCACACCCGGCACTCGCTTCGAGTACTCCAACCTCGGCTTCGACGCCGCCGCGCTCGTCGTCGAGCGCGTGACCGGGCAGTCGATCGCCGAGGTCTACCGGGAGAGGTTCTTCGCTCCGCTGGGTATGGATTCGGCGTTCGCCCGGCCTGCGCGATTCGCGGACTTCCCCGGCCCGCGCACGCTCGGCCATCGCTGGGCCGACACGGCCTGGGTGGTCGTGGATGTGTTCGACAACGAGGGGTTCATCGGCGGGTCGAACGTCTACTTCTCCGTCCTCGACCTCGCGCGCTGGGGGGGTGCGAACGCATCGGGCACTGCGCTGCCGCCTGCCGTCGTGCAACTCGGGCAGGCACGGCCCGTCATCGACGGGCGGTCCTCCCCGATCACCGGGCTCAGCTGGTATTGCGACGGTTCCGGTGCGCGCTGCTACTACACGGGAGCGATCAATGCCTTCAACGGCCTGGTCTACTGGGACCGGGCGCGAAGCGCGGCGGTCGCGATGATCAGCAACAGCCACCTCGCGCCCTGGACGCTGGCCACGCTCCAGCGTGACCTCGTGGCGGCACTCGAGGGGCGTGATCCGGATCGTGCGGCGCGCCCGGCGTTCGTGACGGTGGACGCGAAGCGGCGCGGTGCGGTCGCCGGACGCTACGCGATGCCGGGTGGCGACACGATCCTCGTCACCGACTCCCCGGGTGGCCTGCGCCTGCGCGCGGGGGATGGCCTCGAGTTCGAGGTGTTCCATGTGGCCCCCGATGAGTTCTATGTCCCGGGGCCCGACTACTTCCTTGGATTCACCGGCGATGTCGGCGCGCGCCGGATGCATGTGCGCTCGGTGTTCGCCGACTTCGTGGCTCCACGCGTCCCGGACCTTCACCCATCACGATGAGATCCCTCCTCGGAGGTGGCGCCGCAGGAAGGTGGCCCAGATGTCACGACTGATCGTCCACAGCTTCACCATCTCGCTCGATGGCTACGGTGCCGGGCCCGGCCAGTCGCTGGAGGCTCCCCTCGGTGCGGGGGGCGAGCAGCTGCACGAGTGGCTGGTCGGCACGCGCTTCTTCATGCGGATGACCGGTCGCGAGGGCGGGACCACGGAACGCGACGACATGACTGCCGAGCGCAGCATGGCGGGCGTCGGCGCCTTCATCCTCGGCCGCAACATGTTCGGCCCGGTCCGTGGGCCGTGGCCAGATGAATCGTGGCGCGGGTGGTGGGGGGATGATCCTCCGTATCACGCGCCGACGTTCGTGCTCACCCATCACGCTCGGCCACCGCTCGAGATGGATGGAGGCACCGTCTTTCACTTCGTCACCGATGGGATCCGGGCGGCCCTGGAGCGGGCGCGCGCCGCCGCAAGCGGCAGGGACGTCCGCCTGCTCGGAGGCGCCGCCACCATCCGGCAGTACCTCATGGCCGGACTGGTCGACGAGTTGCATCTGGCCGTCTCGCCCTGTCTGCTGGGTGCCGGCGAGTCCCTCTTCGCGGGGCTCGACCTCGCCAGTCTCGGGTACCGGCGGGTGAGCTGCACAGCCGGCGAGCGGGCGGTGTTCTATTCCATCGCGCGGGATCAGTCGGGCGTCCCGCGACCCGGAGGCCATCCGTGAGTCGGATGCTGCGTCTGGTGCTCGTCGCCGGGCTCGCGCTCGGGCCTGCGGTCCTCGCGGGACAGGAAGCACGGCCCGTGATCCGCGTGGACAGCGTGAGGTCCGAGTCCAGGGTCGTGCTGATCCAGGCGGAGGAAATCGAAGGCTTCCGGGTGCTCCGGTACGGCCTCGCCGCGGTCCTCGTCGTCGTCGCCCTGGGGTGGATCGGACGTTTGCGGGCGGCGCGAGAGGACGACTGAGCGTCGACGGCATCGGGTCCGTTCCGCCGCTGGGCCGCGGGTGCACCTTGATCGGTTGCGTCAATGGCCTGGGCGTGTTCGTGCAGGGCGCGCCTCTGGGACCCTGGCGGGTCGAGGTGTCCACGGACACGAGCGCCACGCGGACCTTCGACTGTGCCCCAGGCATCAGCTGCCTCGGTGCCTTCCATCCGGATCTCCTGCCCGGACGCGTGACGATCATCATCAGTGCGAACGGGCGGTCACAGCGATACGACACGACGCTGGTGACTCAGGTGTCCTATCCGAACGGTCCACAGTGCGGTCCTACATGCCGGAGCCAGACCATCACGCTGCCGTTGCCATGATCGATCGCGCTTCCGCCACGGACGCCGGACGGCGCCCGACCGCGGGAAGCGCAGCGGCGAGCTGCCGCACCAGTGCCGCGTTGTCGCGCGCCACCGTGCCATCGGCCAGCAGGCGGTTGTTCTCGAATCCGATCCTGGCGTGGCCGCCCTGTCGCGCCGCCTCGGTCACCAGCGAGAGTTCGCCGCCGCCGAACGCGCAGGCCGCCCACGGGAAGGCGGCGAGCGATACGCGGGAGAGGTAGGCCGCGAGTTCGCTGGCGCCCGCCGTGCCGGTCGCTCCGGTCGCACCGGGCGCGGCCGACGAGCCATGCCGGCCGAGCACCAGGAGCACGAACGGATGCCCGGTCCCGAAGAATCCCCGCTGGCGCAGCCGCTCGAATCGGGCCAGATCGTCCGGCGAGTAGACGATGTACTGCGCCATCGTACCGGCAGATGCCAGCGCACGGAAGAAGGCGCCCGCCTCCGGCTCGGCGTCAGCGTCGGGGCAGAGCTCCCGCAATGCGAGGGAGACCGCCTCGGGCTCGAGCGTCTCCACCATCGCGCGCTGTTCCGCGGCCGTGTATCGGCCGCATGACTCCGAGGTCACCTGCAGGATCAACCGGTCGGCCGTCGCCTCGCGGATCGCGGCGAGCGCCTCGCGGTAGCGGCCGACGTCGAGCGTGTGCCCGCCCGCGGCGTCGCGCACATGGAGGTGCAGCAGTGTCGCACCCTCGCGCGCCACGTCCGCGGCGCACGCCGCGAGCTCGGCGGGCGTGAGCGGCAGCTGCGGATGGTCGTGGCGCGAGAGGCGCGCGCCGTTCGGCGCGACACCGATGATCAGTGGTGCGTCAGCCACCGAGGACCCGTCGCAGGGTACGGCCGAGCTTGTCGGCCAGCTCCCCCACCTCGCGGTCGGTCCAGGTGTAAGGGGGTGCGAGCAGGATGTGGTCGCCGTCGACGCCGTCGGCGGTGCCCGAGCCCGGGTAGCAGATCAATCCCTCCTCCATCCCGGCCTTCTTGATGGCCTGCGCCACGCCGCGCGCGGCAGGGAAGGGTCGCCGTGTGTCGCGCGACTCGACGAGCTCGATCCCCAGCAGGAGCCCGCGGCCCCGGATGTCGCCCACGTGCGGGTGCGCGCCGATCGCGTCGGTGAGGGCCGCCACGACCTGCGCGCCGAGCGCGGGCACGCGCTCGACCAGTCGTTCCTCCTTCAGCACCCGCTGCACCGCGAGCCCCGCCGCGCAGGCGGTCGGATGGCCCGAGTAGGTGTGCCCGTGCACGAAGGCGCCGCGCTCCGCCGTCACCTGCTCGTAGACGCGGCGGTGGACGATCAGCGCGCCGAGTGGCTGGTAGCCGCCGGCGAGTCCCTTGGCGACGGTGACGAGGTCCGGCTCGATGCCGAAGCCGGTGGAGGCGTAGCGGGTGCCGGTGCGTCCCATGCCGCACATCACCTCGTCGGCGATGAGGAGCACGCCATGCCGGCGGCAGGTGGCCTGGATGCGCTCGAAGTATCCCGGCACCGCGGCGACCGCGCCGAGTGTCGCGCCGACGACCGGCTCGGCGATGAAGGCCGCGACGCGACCGGGACCGGCGCGCACGATCTCGGCCTCGAGCTCCGCCGCGCTGCGCTCCGCGTATGCGTCGACCGACTCCCCCGCTCGCTGGTGCCGGTAGGCGTAGCAGGGGGCGATGGACACCGCGGGGGGCAGGATGGGTTCGTACGGTGCCCGCCGCTTGGGGTTGCCGCTCACCGAGAGTGCCCCGATCGTGTTGCCGTGGTAGCTCTGGCGGCGATGGATGAAGACGGTGCGCTCGGGCTCCCCGGCCGCCACGTGGTACTGCCGTGCGAGCTTGAGCGCGGCCTCGGTGGCCTCGGACCCGCCGGAGAGGAAGTAGACGTGCGAGAGGCCCGGGGGCGCCCCCTCGATGAGCGACACGGCCAGCGCCTCCGACGGCGCGCTCGTGAAGAACGAGGTGTGCGCGAACGCCAGGGCGCCCGCCTGCTCGCGGATCGCGGCGATCACGGCGGGATGCCCGTGGCCGATGATCGAGATCGCGGCGCCCCCGGAGGCGTCGAGGTACTGTCGCCCGTCGGCGTCGTACAGGTACGCTCCCTCACCGCGGACCGCGACGGGCAGCGAGGCCGAGGGCGCCCGATGGAAGATCCGCGTGTCCTTCGGCATCTCAGTTGATCCGCTCGGGCTCCAGCACGCGCTCCACGGCGCGCCCGCCGACGGCACTCACGTGGTAGACCTTCGCCTCGGCGCGGGTGGAGACCACGCGGCGGACCTCCGTCTCCTCGAAGTAGATCCCGGCGTCATTGTCGCAGGCGTAGCCCGGCTTCATCTCCCCCGCGGCGATGAGCCGCTGGTACTGCGGGCGGCGTCCCGGCTCCGCGTCGTAGTGGGGCGCGTGGCTCCCGGGGATGAAGCCCAGGCACTGCACCACCGAGAGCGCCTTCGGGCGCGAGTCGGTCGTCCCCTCCTCGAACCAGCAGAGGGAGCCCGCGCTCGCGCCGCCGAGCACGATGCCGCGGTCCCAGGCCTCGCGCAGCACCTGGTCGATCCCCTGCGCGCGCCAGATCGCCTGCTGGTTGAGCGTGTTCCCGCCCGAGACGACGATCGCGTCCATGGAGAGGAAGACCTCGTCCCAGCCGAGGGTCTGGGTGTAGCTGGCGATGAAGCTGTTCTGGACGAAGGGCTCGACCTCGAGCGGTGCGCAGTTCTTGAAGAAGGTGATCGTGCCGGACTCGCGGTCCGCCGAGGCGGTGGGGAGGTAGCAGATCCGGGGGCGCCGCTTGCCGGTGAGGGCGGCCATGTACCGGATGAAGGGCGTGTTGAAGCCGCCGCCGGCGATGAGGATCTTGCGGGTGGCGCGCCCGCCGTGGGATGCGGGCGCGTCGCGAGCGGTCGCGACCGGCACCGCTCCGGCGGCGGCGGGGAGGCCGACACCGATCGCCCCGAGGGCAGAGGTGATGAGGAACTCCTTCCGCTCCATGGCGATCGCTCCGGATCTCTCGTGGACACGCGCGTGAGCCGGAGAGTATGCGCGCGGCGCGCGCGGTCGGCAACGAGGGGGTGCCGGACCCGGGATGGGGGATGGTGCCCGGCGTCGCCGCGTATGCTGGGCGGGCTGGTCATCCCGCCGGGCACGGATTGACCGTGGCGGTCGGAGCCCCGATGTTCGGATGGGTCGCGTGTGCCGAACCGGAGCGTGGACGATGACGAGCGCTGGGATGGAACGTGCGGTCCCGATCCTGCCGGTCGACGACCTGGACGAGGCGCGCCGGTTCTACGTCGACACCCTCGGATTCACGGTCACGTTCGAGGCCACCGAGGACGGGAAGACCGGTCTCCTGGGCGTCGCGCGCGGCACGATCGCGCTGACGCTCGATTGTCCCATGGCGGGGCACGGACGCGACGCCTGCGTGGCGATCCACGTCGAGGACGCGGATCGCTACTTCGCGGAGTGGAGCGCGCGGACGGCCGTGATGCGCGAGCCGCGGGACGAGCCGTGGGGAGCGCGCACGTTCGACCTCGCCGATCCGTTCGGGAACACCCTGTTCGTGATCGGCCCCGCCGCATAGGCGGCGGTGTACCTTCCTGAAGGGGTGCTGCGCCCGGAGGGAGACTTCTCGCAGGAGTACCCATGACTCGATCAACGTGGATGGCGGCGGCGGGGGTGCTGCTCTCGCTCGGGTGTGCGCGCGGGCAGGTCGACACCGCCGTGGCGAGTTCCGGCGACGGGATGGCGGCGACGCGGACGGTGTACCTCGGGACCTTCGGCCGGACGGCGGATGCCGAGGTGGCGCGAGAGCAGATGCGCGTGGCGTTGCTCGAGCAGGGTCGCTTCACGGTCGTGGATTCGGAGGTTGTGGCGGACGCCGTCATCCGCGGCGACGTGGTCCTGCGGCGCGGGAGCTCCGGCCGGCTCCGGGACGCGCAGGTGTTCGGCGAGCTGCGCCTGCTCCGGGCGCGGTCCGGCCGGCTGCTCTGGCAGGGGCGCTACGAGCCGCGCGACGTCGAGCCGATCTCCAATGAGACCGTGCCGGCCGCGCTCATCCAGCGCCTCGTGCTGCAGCTGAGCGAGGACCTGCACCGTGCGGCCGGAAAGACGTAGTCAGGATCCGATCATCCCTAAGGGGCTCCGATGGACCATCAACGCGTGTTCAAGATGTCGTTCGCGAGCGTCTACCCCCACTACGTCGAGAAGGCGGAGAGGAAGGGGAGGACCAAGCGGGAGGTCGACGCCGTGATCCGGTGGCTGACGGGGTACAGCCAGCGGCAACTGACGGCGCAGATCAGGAAGCGGCGGGACTTCGAGGCGTTCTTCGACGAGGCGCCGGAGCTCCACCCGAACGCACCCCTGATCACGGGCGTCATCTGCGGCGTGCGGATCGAGGAGATCGAGCACCCGCTGATGCGGAAGATCCGGTACCTCGACAAGCTCGTCGACGAGCTCGCCAAGGGACGGCCGATGGAGAAGATCCTGCGCGTGTCGGCTCCACCGACCACGTCGCGCTAGGAGCGCAGGGGTCCCGCCGACCCTACTGTCCAACCTTTTCGGAGGCGTTCATGTTCGGACTCGTGGGTGTGCTCTTCTCGCTCCTCGCCATGCTCGGGATCGTCGCGGGCCTCGGGTTCGCGGCCGTGATGGCGGTGCGGGGGGTCCGGGCGATGGAACGGCGTGGTGACGGGCAGGGCGACCTCGACGAGCTGCGCCGACGGCTCGAGCAGCTGCAGGCCACGGTCGACCAGCAGGCGATCGACCTCGACCGGCTGCGTGCGAGCCAGGACTTCACCACGCGGTTGCTCGGCGAACGTTCGGGGGAGTCCCGTGGCGGCGCGTCGTAGCGCGCCACATGGCGGGACGTTCACGGCGACCCTCTTCCGCTATCCGGGGAAGGGGGGGTGGCACTTCGCGCCGGTGCCGGCCCGCCTCTCGCCGCCCGACCGGCTGGCGTGGGGCCGCGCGCCCGTGGAAGCCGTGGTCGACGGCGTGACGTGGCGCACGAGCGTGTGGGTAGGGAAGGACGGTCGCACGCTGCTCGCGGTGCCCGCGCGTGTGCGGGGCACGAAGGGCGCAGGCGACCGGGTGCGCGTGACGCTGCGATTCAACCTCTGACCCGAGGCGAGGATGACGAAGCGACTGCAGACCTACGAGGCCCCCGGGGTCACGGTGACCTTCGATCCGAACGTGTGCGTGCACAGTGGGGTCTGCGTGCGCGGCCTCCGCGCGGTGTTCGACGTGAGCCGCAAGCGCTGGATCCATGCGGACGCGGCGCCGCCCGACGAGGTCGTCGCGCAGGTCGCGCGTTGTCCCTCGGGCGCGCTCCAGGCGACGCGGACGGCCGAATGAGCGGCGCGCGCGCGGTTCCGTTCCGGCTCGCCGCGCTGTCGGCCGCGCTCATCGCCTCACTCGCCGCGTGCGCGGGAGATGAGGTCTCGGTGGCCCTGCGCATCGAGATACCCGCGGACGTGCCGTCCATCGAGGCCGGGACGGTCCACCTCCAGCTCTGGCAGTACGATCCGCTGGTGCAGAACGAACCGACCGGAGTCCCGCCCTCGCCGCTGGTGGACCAGTCCTCCCAGCCGTTCCGTCACCGCGCCGGCCAGAGCACGGTGCTCTTCATGGGCGTGAGCGGCCGCATCGCGGCGCGGCACCGATACTTCGTCTCGGCGGACGGGTGCGTGCCTTCGCCCACCGGCGAGGTGACGATCCTCTGGGATGGGATCGAGGACATCACCCGCCCCCCGCGGGAGATCCGGATGCGCCCCCGCCCGGGAGGTGGCGATTGCGCGAGCCGGCAGACAGGGGCTCCCGGCGGCGGCTACCCGGATTGAGCTTCCGTCAATGACCGCCGAGCCGGAGTGCGCGCGCCGCCTGCGCGCCGCGATCGATCGCGCGGAGCCGCTGCTCACGGCAATCACCGACGACGCCTCGGCGCGGCATCCCGCGCCCGGGAAGTGGTCGCCCCGCCAGATCATCGGCCACCTCATCGACTCGGCGAGCAACAACCACCAGCGCTTCGTGCGCGCCGCCTGGACGCCGGACCTCGTCTTCCCGGGCTATGAACAGGAAGGGTGGGTGGAGCTCCAGCGCTACCAGGAGCGCTCCTGGCGCGAGTTGCTCGCGCTCTGGAGCGCGTACAACCGCCACCTCGCGATCGTGATGGCGGCGGTGCCCGCCGAGGCGCGCACGCGCGTGCGCGAGCGGCACAACCTTGACGAGATCGCGACGCGCGCGCCCACCCAGCGCTCCGAGCAGACGCTCGACTACTTCATGCACGACTACGTGGATCACCTCGAGCTGCACCTGCGGCAGATCCTCGGCGAGGCGTGGCCGCGCGCATCGCGGTGAGCGTGCGGGCGGCGCGTGACGCGCGGCCCCTCGTGCGGGTCCTCGCGCCGTTCCTCGCGCCGTTCCTCGCGTTGATCGCGAGCGTCCCGGGCGCCGCGAGCGCCGGCGCGCAGGTGGGTGCCGCCTGCCGCGCGGGGGCGGACGCTCCCCGGCTCGACCACGCGGTGGTCGCGGTGGCGGACCTGGAGGCGGGAAGCGCCGCCTTCCGTGCGATCGGGTTCCGCACGAAGGAGGGCACGCAGCACGCCGACGGCCTGCGGAACCGGCACATCAAGTTCGCGGACGGTACCGGGATCGAGCTGATGTCACTGACGGGTGCCCCGACGAGCGCGATCGCGCAGGGCTACGCGGACCGACTGGCGTCGGGGGAGGGCGGGGCCTACGCGGCGCTCTGGGTCGCGGGCCCCGAGGCGCTCGACGGCGTGGCGCGCCGGGTGGGGACGGCGGAGGCCGCGCCCACGCGCTCGCGCTCGGGACCGTGGCAGTTCCTCTCCTTCGCCACCTCGCCGGCGCTCGATGCGGTGTTCGTGGGCGCCGGTCCTCTCTCCGTGCGCGACGCGGACTCGGTGCTCGCGCACGAGAACGGGGCCGCGTCGCTCACGGCGGCCTGGGTGGAGGCGGGCCCCGGCTTCGAATCCCTCCTGCGCCGGATGGGGGCGCGGGCCTGCGACACGCTGCAGCTCCCCGACGGCCGCGACGGGTACCGGTGGGGACTCGCCCGCGGATCACTCGTCGTGGCGCCGCTCGCGCCCGGGGCGGCGCGCGCGCGGCTCATCGGTGTGGAACTGGCGCGACGCCCCGGCAGCGCCGACGCCGTCACCCCTCCGTGGGAGCCGCTCAAGGGCTTCTGGGTGGTGATCCGCTGAGCCCTCCGCGGCCCAGGGGTGGCGCCGGCGCGCCGAGGCCTTATCGTAGGGAGGACGGATCGCCCGAACGCCCCCACGTACCTCACTCGACCGGAGGGACGGATGCTCCTCACGCAGCGCACACTCCAGACCATCCACGGCTACTGCACGCGGAACCGACGGCTGATGGAGGAGTCGAAGACGGCCGGCTGTTTCAGTTGCGGCGAGACCTTCACGGCGAGCGACGTCCGGGAGTGGGTGCGGGAGCGTGACGCGGCGACGGGAGCGCCCAACGGCGAGACGGCGAAGTGCCCGCGCTGCGGGTTCGGCGCCGTGCTCCCCTCGGCGGCCCCGATCACGCTGACCCCGGAGCTCTTCCGCGCGATGCAGTCCTTCTGGTTCAAGGGCACCCACTGAACGCACCGATGGCTGACGTACCGGGATCGTCGCGCGCGCCCGGCGGGCGCGACGGGCGCCGCACGGCGTCGCTCATCTTCCGCGTCGCGGGCATCTACGGCATCGTCGTCCTGCTGCCGCAGTACCTCCTCGAACTGGGGATCGGCCCGCCGCTCCCCGGTCCGCTCACGCGGCCGGAGCACTTCTACGGCTTCATCGGGGTGGCGCTGGCGTTCCAGTTCGTCTTCCTCGTGATCGCCACCGACCCGGTGCGATATCGGCTGCTGATGCTCTGCGGCGTGCTCGAGAAGCTCTCGTTCGGCGTGCCGGTGATCCTGCTGTACGCGGCCGGACGTGTGGGGGGCGACGTCCTGGCGTTCGGGCTGATCGACCTGCTCCTCGGAGCCGTGTTCCTGAACGCGTACCGTGACATGCGCGACTTCGCCGAGGGCGCGGGTGCGGCCCGCCGCGTCGAGGCCGCCTAGCCTGGCCGCGACGGAGTGGTGGCAGCGCGGGCCCGTGTCCGGGGTCCCCGATGCGCTGCAGCCGGTGGCGCACATCCTCCTCCAGGTCCGGGAGAGTGTCGGCGAGCTCGTCGGAGGCCTCACGCTGGACGAGTGGAACGCGCGCCCTGCGGGGATCGCGTCGGCGGCGTTCCACGTGCGGCACATCACGGGCGTGATCGACCGCCTCTTCACCTACGCACGCGGTGCGGCGCTCTCGGAGGAGCAGTTCGCCGCCCTCCGTGCGGAAGGTGCCCCCATGCGAGCGGACGAGGCGGCCGAAGTGCTCGCGGCACTCGGCGCGCGGGTGACCGCCGCCGTGGAAGAACTCCGCACGGTCGATCCCGCGACCCTCGGCGACTTCCGGGGCGTCGGGCGCGCGCAGCTCCCGTCCACGGTGATCGGCTGCCTGGTGCACGGGGCCGAGCACGCGATGCGGCACGTGGGGCAGCTCTCGGTCACCACGCGGGTCGTCCGCGCGGCGGGCGCCGCCGTACCCCCCGCGTGAGGATCCGCCAGGACGACCTGCGCCACCCGGCGGTGCAGGGCCTGATCGAGGAGCACCTCGCGAACATGCGCGCGATCTCGCCGCCGGAGAGCGTGCACGCGCTCCCGTTCGAATCCCTGAAGGATCCGGCGATCACCTTCTGGACCGCGTGGGAGGGGGAGGAGCTGCTCGGCTGCGCCGCGCTCAAGGAGATCGACGCGACGCACGGCGAGGTGAAGTCGATGCGGACGCCGGCCGCGCACCGCGGGCGCGGAGCGGCCAAGGCGCTGCTCGCGCACCTCGTCGCGGAGGCCACCGCGCGCGGCTACCGGCGGCTCAGTCTCGAGACGGGAGCGCAGTCCGAGTTCGCGCCCGCGCACCGGCTGTACCTGCGATTCGGCTTCGCCTTCTGCGGTCCCTTCGACGGGTACGTCGAGGACCCGAACAGCGTGTTCATGACGCGGGCCCTCTAGCGGCCGCGCGCGGCGGCGGCACGCGCACGGGGCGTCACGCCGGAACGCCGCCCTTGAATCCCGGTGCGACGCGGGGCCAGAATGGGATGGAGCGCGCGGCGCTTGACACCCCCACGGAGAGACGGATGAAGCGCAACGGGAAGCAGCAGGCGAGTTTCGTGGCGGCGATCGGGTTCGGCCTCGTGCCGCTCGCGTTCGCGGTGGTGCGCATGCTCACCGGCGACGACGGGACCCGCATGTTCTGGATGGCGTTCATGGCGACGGGACTCGCCGGGGGAGCGCTGGCGACGGCGATCGGCCGGCGGCGCGGCCGGCGTGCGGTGATGGTCGATGCGATCGTCATCCTCGTGGGGGCCACGCTCCTCTCGGGCGCGACGGCCCTCCTGCTCGGCGCCACGTCCAGTGCGGGCGTCTGGGCCGTCTCGGGTGTGTTCGGTATCGCACTGGCGGCCTCGAGCGTCTTCGTCGCGTACTCACGGACCTCGTGAGTCACTGACCGGAGCAGACGACATGGGACTATTCTGGGACCTGATCCAGCAGAGCCAGATCAGCGACCAGCGCGGAGCGCTCGGGACGATGGAGGATCGGCTGAAGGTGCTCGAGCGCGAGCTCGCGGAGACGCGACTCGTGCTGCACGAGGTCCTGGTGCGCCTCGAGAACAAGCTCGGCTCTGATCTCGACGCCGACGGACGGATCGGGTAGCAGGGCGCCGGGAGAGGAGGGGAATGATGAGGAGACCATCGATGTCACTGCGCCGGTTCGCCGGACTCCTGCTGGCGGCCTGCGTCGCCGGGGTGCCGGGCGCGTTGCACGCGCAGGACGGCTCGCCGGCGCGCCACGGGCTCGACACCGTGCGGTTCGCGCCGGAGCTCAACGTCGACTTCCGGAAGTCCGCCGCGACCGCGTCGGGCGCCTACTGGCGCGACATCGGCGTCGGCACGGGGGAGCTCGCCGGCGAGAACAGCACGGTGCAGGTCCGCCATCAGCTGCTGCTCCCCGACGGCACGCGCATCGGCGCGTCCGGGGATGCCGCGATCGATTTCCGCGTCGGCGACGGGAGCGTGATGCCCGGGCTGGATGAGGGTGTCCGTGGCATGCGGGTGGGGGGGCGGCGTCAGCTCGTCCTGCCCGTCGAGGCCCAGGGCCGGCGCGGCGCGGAGGGGATCCCCGGCGTGCCGTCCGGGTCACCCATCGTCCTCATCGTCGACCTGATCAGGGCCGGCTAGGTCCCGTTCCGGCTCGCCACTCCTTCCGGTCCTTCCCATGTCCCGATCGCGCGCGCCGCTGCTGGCGCTCCTCCTGATCCCGCTATTCGCAACGCTCCGCGCGCCCCCACTCGCCGCGCAGGCGAGTGCCGCCGAGCGCTCGGTGCCCGGCGCCGTGGCACTGCCGGCGGAGCTGGACCGCGTGCTGCGCGACTACGAGCGGGCCTGGCGCGCGGGTGACGCCGCCGCACTCGCGGCGCTGTTCACGCCCGATGGCTTCGTGCTCCAGCCCGGGCGCGCGCCGGCGCGCGGACGCGCCGCGATCCAGGCGGCGTACCAGGGGCAGGGCGGGGGGGCGCTGCGCCTCTGGGCGCTCGGCTTCGGCGCGGACGGCATCGCGGGATACATCGTGGGTGCGTACGGCTACGGCGAGGAGCTCGCCGACCAGGGGAAGTTCACGCTCACGCTGCGGCGCGGACCGGACGGCCGCTGGCTGATCTTCTCGGACATGGACAACGCGGGCCCGCGCGAGGCGCGACGGCCGCCGCCGGAGTCCTCATCCACGACCTCCTTGAGATCACTCCCATGAACGATCCCAAGTGCCCGACCTGCGCGGTGCCGATGGACGCCGGGTTCATGATCGACCGTGGTCACGCGAACTCGCCGAGCACGGCCAAGTGGGCGGAGGGGGAGCCCGAGCGGTCGTGGTGGCAGGGGCTCAGGCTCCGCGGGAAGGAACAGATCGCCGTCCGCAGCTATCGGTGCCCGCGCTGCGGCCTGCTGCAGTCGTACGCGCCCTCCGCATGAGCCGGGCGCGTACACGTGGCGCGGTACCCCGGGTGTGCGCTGCCATCGCGATCGCGGCCGCGACATCCGCCGCCGCACTCGTCGCGCAGCCGACGGAACTCGCGGCGCTCCTGAAGGCGTCGCGGATCGACGCACCGGTCGCCGCCTCCTGCCGTGGCGAGTTCAGCGAGGGGCGGGGCCCGGGCTACGCGGTGGCGGTCGCGCTCGGCGCCAAAGGCGGCCGGTACCTCGTGCTGCAGCAGGGCGCGGAGGCGGTCGAGCTCGCGGCGTTCACCGACGGGGCCGACATCACCTGCTACTCCGTGGACGAGGCGGAGCGGATGAACGCCGCCATCCGGGAGTCCGAGGGCATCCACGGCCAGATCAAGCCGAGTGGCGGCGGCACGGTGGTCTGCGGATTCGTCGATTCCACCACGGCGGCATGCTGGCAGTTCGACCCGGCCACGAAGCGGTTCGTGCGAGCCGGAGGGTGGATCACCTAGGGGTTCCCCGGACTCAAGACGCTGGCGTCCCCGGTCGATACGGTACTCGGGGGGATACGTCTTGTCCGACGCGGAAGGGATGCGCCGTCGCCTCGAGGAGGCCACGGCGGGCGACTACGAGGTGATCCGGGAGCTGGGCCGGGGCGGGATGGCGACCGTCTTCCTGGCGCGGGACCTCGCGCTCGACCGCCAGGTGGCGATCAAGGTGATGTCGCCGCAGCTGCTCGCGGTGGAGGGGATGGCCGAGCGCTTCCTGCAGGAGGCGCGCGTCTCGGCCGCGCTCCAGCACCCGCACATCGTCCCCATCCACGCCGTGCGGCGCAGCGGCGACCTGCTCTACTTCGTGATGAAGTTCGTCGCGGGACGGTCGCTGGACGCCATCCTGGCCGCGCACGGCCCGCTGCGCCCACCCGTGGTGCGGGCGCTGCTCACGCAGGTGGGAGCCGCCCTCGAGGCCGCGCACGCGCGCGGCGTTGTGCACCGCGACATCAAGCCCGCCAACATCCTGGTGGACGAGCGCGGGGACGCGGTGGTCGCGGACTTCGGGATCGCGCGACTCGTGGAGCAGCCGGGGCGCACGCAGGTGGGCGAGACGGTCGGCACGCCGGCGTACATGAGTCCCGAGCAGTGCTCGGGCGACCCACTGACCGGGGCGGCCGACCAGTACTCGCTCGGCGTCGTGGCGTACGAGCTGCTCACGGGCGCGCCGCCATTCACCGGCGACGGCCTCATGCAGGTGGTGTGGAAGATGGTGCACGAGGAACTCGTGCCCCTCACCACGCGCCGGAGCGACGTCGAGCCCGCGCTGGCGGCGGCGGTGCACCGGATGCTCGCGACGCGCGCGACGGAGCGCTGGCCGAGCGTGGCGGCGGCCGTGGCCGCGCTGCCGGCGCTCGTGCTGCGGGGGGACGCACCGGAGCGGCTCGAGCTGATCCGGATGGCGCAGGGGGACATGGTGCCTCGCGCGAGCGTGCCGACGGAGCGGAGTGGCCCGGTGACCGCCTCGCTGCGGCTCTCGCAGGCGAGCGGCGTGATGACCATCGACGACGAGGTCGCGCTGTGCGCGGAGGCGCTGGACCGTGCTGGCGCGCGGCTCGACGGTGTCGTGCTCGGGTGGACGTCGAGCGACCCGACGGTGGCGCGCGTCACCGCCGACGGTCGCCTCACGGCGGTCGGGATCGGCCGGGCGACCGTCACGGCGTTCGATGGCGACGCCGAGGTCTCGCTCGCGCTCACGGTCACCCGGGCGGGGCTCCGCACGCTCGCGCTCGCGCCCGTGCCGTCCACCCTCGAGGTGGGCGATCGCGTCCCGCTCCGGGTGCTCGACGGGAGTGCGGCAGCGTCCGCATCCTCGGCGCGCCTGGTGGCCTGGGGGACGAGCGATCCGGCGGTGGCCCGCGTCGATGCGACGGGGATGGTGACCGCGGTGGGCGAGGGGCGCGTGGAGATCGTCGCACGCGCCGGGGGCGCGTCGAAGGCCGTGGAGTTCCGCGTGAAGCGCGCGATGATCAGCGCCGTCCAGGTCTCTTCCCCCGCGCCGCGGATCCGGGTGGGCGAGCGGATCCGCCTGGCAGCGGCCCCGGCGAACACGCGGGGGCATCCACTCTCGGGGCTGCCGATCCGCTGGGAGGTGAGCGATCCGGCCATCGCGGCGATCTCGCCGGAGGGGGAGTTGACGGCGCTGCGCAGCGGTCAGGTGCTGGTGGCCGCGCGAGTCTCGGGTCGGGTGGGTACGGCTCGAGTGACGGTGGCATCGCCTGCGTAGTGACGTGCAGGTACTCGACAGTGACCAGAAACGAGTCTCTGAATGTGATAGAGCGGTTCCATTCTGGACGAGTTCCGGCGATTCTTCGCGTCAGGACGTGACGCCGCCAACGTCCCGCAGTCTATAGAGTCGGGGAGCTTTGTCCGCGGCGGACGTTCGTGTCGTGCGTTGCAGTCCCCTCACACTCGCCGAGTCCGCCTTTGCCCTGCCCCACGTCGCTCCTCCTCAGCAGTCGTAGGATCGGTCGCGCGTCCGAGGCGCACTAGGCTGCGGGCGACCACGGCCATCCTTACGCGCGCGTGCGCGCGTACAGTAGAGGTGCGCACGTTCGCTATGCGCACATTCGCCGTGCGCGCGCTCGCGCTGCTCGCCGCCGCCACGTCGCTCCTGGCCCTGCCCGCCGCGCTCGACGCGCAGGTCCGCACCTACGGGCTGAACCAGACCGACATCTTCGAGATCAACATCGCCACCGGCGCGGGCACGTCGGTGCGGACCATCACCGGTCCCAACAAGGCCGCGCTCGCGCAGCGCGCCAGCGATGGCATGATCTTCTTCATCACGGGTCTCGCGGGGAACGACTCGGTCTTCACCTGGAACCCGGCGGTGCCGGCCGCCGCACCGACGTTCATCGGCACCACCGGCGCCAGCATCCCCTACCTGCCGCGCCTCGCCTTCGACGCCGCCGGCACGCTCCACGCGATCAACACCGCCTCCACCCAGCGCTACACGATCAACCAGGTGACCGGTGCGGCCACCGCCGCGGGCGCCGCGCTCACGGGTGGCTCCACAGCCGGTGGCGACCTCGTCGTCGCGCCGAACGGCAACATGTACCAGGTGCTCGGCACGCAACTCTACATCGTGCCGCTCGCCGGCGGCGCGCTCACCTCCGTCGGGAACATCACCGGCGTCACCGGGACCTTCACCGGCCTCGCGATCGACCGGCTCGGACGGATGCTCGGGTCCAACTCGTCCGCCAACTCGACGATCTACGCCATCCCCTTCACGGCCGGCGCCGCCACCGCGGTCGGCACCGTGGGGGACGACCTCGGCGACCTCGGCAGCATGCTCGCGGTCGACCTGCGGATCCTCAAGAGCCACACCGGGAACTTCACGCAGGGGCAGACGGGGGCGACCTATTCGCTCGTCGTGAGCGACTCGGGGAACCTCTCCACCTCCGGCACGGTGACCGTCACGGATACGCTGCCGGCGGGACTCACGCCGGTGAGCGCCGCCGGGACCGGGTGGACCTGCCCGGCCCCCTCGGGCCAGGTCATCACCTGCACCCGCGCCAGCGTCCTCGCCTCGGGCGCGTCGTACCCCGCCATCACGGTGACGGTGAACGTCTCGGGGACGGCGCCCGCGAGCGTGACGAACCGCGCCTGGGTGAGCGGCGGCGGCGAGCCCGCGGGGAACCCCGGGATCACGGGGAACAACTTCTCCGACGACGCGACGACGATCAACGGCGCCACCGACCTGATCATCGCGAAGACGCACTCCGGGAACTTCACGGTGGGCGTCAACGGCGTCTACACGCTCACGGTCACGAACCAGGGGCGGCTCGCCTCCTCGGGCACCGTCACCGTGACCGACGTGCTCCCCGCGGGACTCTCCTTCGTCTCCGGGACGGGCACGGGGTGGAGCTGCGGCGCCGCGGGTCAGACGATCACCTGCACGAACGCGACGGCGATCGCCGCGAGCGGGGGCACGAGCGTGATCACGCTCACCGTGGGCGTCGCCGCGGCCGCCGCGCCGAGCGTGACGAACAGCGCGAGCGTCGCCGGCGGCGGTGAGCCGGCGGGGAACACGGGCAACAACGCGAGCGGTCCCGACGTGACGACCGTGATCCCCTCGGCCAACCTGGGGATCACCAAGACCGACGGCGTGACGAGCGTGAACCAGGGCGCGACGCTCACCTACACGATCGTCGCGAGCAACGCGGGCCCCAACGCGGTCACGGCCGCGACCGTCACGGACAACTTCCCCGCGCAGGTGACCGCGGTGACCTGGACCTGCGCGGCCTCCGGCGGGTCGAGCTGTCCGGCCTCCGGCAGCGGCAACATCGCCGCGAGCGTCAACCTCCTCTCGGGCGGGACCGCGACCTTCACGGTGACCGCGACCGCCTCGGGCGCCGGTACGATCAGCAACACGGCGACCATCGCGGTGCCCGGTGGCGTGAACGACCCGGTGCCGGGGAACAACAGCGCGACGGACGCCAACACGGTCATCACGCCGACGAGCGACCTGTTCATCTCGAAGACGGACGGCGTGACCGCGGTGAACCAGGGCGGGACGGTCACCTACACGATCGTCGCGAGCAACGCGGGGCCGAGTGCCGTGACGGGCGCGACCGTCGCGGACGTCTTCCCGGCGCAGGTGACCGCGGTGACCTGGACCTGCGCTGCGAGCGCGGGCTCGACCTGCCCCGCGAGCGGCAGCGGGAACATCAGCGCCAGCGTGAACCTGCTCTCGGGTGGCACGGCGACGTTCACGGCGACCGGCACGGCGAGCGGCTCCGGCACGATCACCAACACCGCCACGATCACCGCCCCCGGCGGGGTGAACGACCCGGCCGG
>WYBP01000011.1 GCA_011525845.1 Gemmatimonadaceae bacterium
CACACCAGCGACCGCGCGCGCGCCGCGCGCAGCTTGCCCGCGGCGTGGCGCCCGCCGCGCGCCGCGGGGGCCCGGCCCCCCCGCCCCGGCCCCGCCGTCGTTCCCCGGTGCGACGCCTACTTCTTCGCGATCGGCACCGTCCGGACCTTGGGTGCCTCGATCTCCATCTTCGGCACGCGCACGGTCAGGATTCCGTTAGCGAACTCGGCCGTGACCTTGGCCTCGTTCACGTCGGCGGGGAACCGGAAGTTCCGCTCGAACTCGCCATAGGTGCGCTCCCACAGGTGGTACGTGCGCTCCGGCAGCGACTCGGCGTCCTTCCCCTTCTTGTCCTTCGCCCCACCCTCCTTCCGCTCCTCGAGCTTGGAGCCGCGGAGCGTGAGCATCCCGTCGCTCATCGCGACCTCCACGTCCTCCTGCGAGATGCCCGGGAGCTCGGCGGTGATCACGTACTCGGCCGCGGTCTCCGTCGCCTCCACGGCGGGGGTCCACACCAGGCGCTCGATTCGGCGCTCATCGAGCAGCGGCATCGGCAGGTCGAAGCCGAAGGGCTCCTCGAAGAAGCGTTGCAGGCGATTCCGCATGCGGACCGCATCGCGGGCGATCGTCGGGGTGGCGGGGTCCTGCCTGACGAGTGGCATATGCTCCTCCTGTTGGTGGCACCTGCACGATGCGATGCCGCGCGCACGCGCGCAGTCGGGGGAGCGACCAAGCGTTGTGGGCGGTTCCGTGCACGGCTTCTCCTGACGGAGTTCCCTGACGGGATTCCCCCACGTGCGAGGGCGAGGGTCGACGCGACGCGCCGCACGCTGCACCTTTGGGACGTCGGATCACGCTCCACTCCCACGAGATCGCCTGATGCCTGACGCGACCCCACGCAGACAACCCGCCGTCACCTACGACGTCGCCATCGTCGGCTCCGGCGCCGGCGGCGGCATGACGGCCCACGCCCTCACCAGGGCCGGCGCCAGCGTCGTGATGCTCGAGGCCGGGGAGATGTGGGACAACACGAAGGACTCGGCGATGTTCAAGATGCCCTACGACTCGCCGCGCCGCGGGGCCTCCACGCCGGAGCGCCCGTTCGGCGAGTGGGACGCCTGCATCGGCGGATGGCAGGTGCCGGGCGAGCCCTACACCAAGGCCGAGGGGACCAAGTTCGACTGGTGGCGCGCGCGGATGCTCGGCGGGCGCACCAACCACTGGGGACGCATCTCGCTCCGCTTCGGCCCTGACGACTTCCGCCGCAAGACGCTCGACGGGCTCGGCGACGACTGGCCGATCACCTATGACGACGTGAAGCCCTGGTACGACGAGGTGGACAAGCTCATCGGGATCTTCGGGAGCATCGAGAACCTCCCGAACGACCCGGACGGGATCTTCCACGACGCGCCGGCGCCGCGCTACTACGAGCACCTCGTCAAGCAGACCAGCGACCGGATGGGGGTCACCTGCATCCCCGCGCGCCTCTCGATCATCACCAAGCCGCACAACGGCCGCGCCCCCTGCCACTTCTGCGGGCAGTGCAACCGCGGGTGCATGACGAACTCGAACTTCTCGTCGCCGAACGTGCTGATCCTCCCGGCGCTGCGCACGGGGCGGCTCAAGCTCGTGACCAACGCGATGGCGCGCGAGGTGCTGACCGGCGCGGACGGCCGCGCGACGGGCGTCGCCTACATCGACAAGACCACCGGCGAGGACCGCGAGGTGCGCGCCAAGGTGGTGGTGCTCGCCGCCAGCGCCTGCGAATCCGCGCGGATCCTCCTCAACTCGAGGTCCTCGCGCCACCCGAACGGCATCGCGAACCAATCGGGCGTCGTCGGCAAGTACCTCACCGACACCACTGGCACCGACGTCGCGGGGTTCATCCCGCGGCTTGTGGACGTGCCGCGCCACAACGCGGACGGCGTCGGCGGGGGCCACATCTTCATGCCCTGGTGGCTCGACAACAAGAAGCTCGACTTCCCGCGCGGCTACCACATCGAGGTCTGGGGTGGACTCGGCGCGCCCGGCTACGGCTTCATGGGCGGGATCCAGAACTATCCGGAGGGCGGCGGCTACGGCCCCGGCCTCAAGCAGCAGTACCGCAAGTACTGGGGCGCGACGGTCGGCTTCTCCGGCCGCGGCGAGATGGTGCCCAACGCAAAGTCGTTCTGCGAGCTCGACCCCGAGGTTAAGGACCGCTGGGGGATCCCCGTGCTCCGCTTCCACTGGGAGTGGCGCGACCACGAGTACCAGCAGGTGAAGCACATGCAGGAGACCTTCCGCGCCCTCATCGCCGAGATGGGGGGCGAGGTCTGGAGCCCGATGCCGACGAAGGAACAGGGGTACGGGATCGCCAACGGCGGCGCGATCATCCACGAGCTCGGCTGCGTGCGGATGGGCACGAGCGAACGCGACTCCGCGCTCGACGGCAACTGCCGCGCTTGGGACTGCGACAACCTCTTCGTCACCGACGGCGGGCCCTTCGTCTCGCAGGCGGACAAGAATCCGACCTGGACGATCATGGCGCTCGCCATGCGCACCAGCGCCTTCATCACCGAACAGCGCAAGGCGGGGGCACTCTGATGACCGACATCTCCAGGCGCGAAGCGCTGCAGGGGCTGGCCGCGATCCCCGCTGGCCTCGCCCTCTCTCCCGAGATGCTCGAGCGGGCGCGCGCGCACGTCTCGGACGCGCTCGGCGACCAGGGCACGACGCCCGCGGCGCGTCAGGCCCAGCCGGCCGCGTACGTTCCCAAGCAGTTCACCCCCGACGAGTGGCGCCTCGTGCGGCTCCTCGTGGACTACGTGATCCCGCGCGACGCTACCTCCGGCAGCGCCACCGACGCCGGCGTCCCCGAGTTCATGGACTTCATCCTCGGTGAGTACGCCAGCAACAGGACCTGGATGAAGGACGGCCTCGGCTGGATGAACGCCGAGTGCCGGCGGCGCTTCGGGAAGGGATTCGTGAGCTGCACCGATGGCCAGCGCCGCGAGCTGCTCGACGCGATCGCCTTCCCGCGGAAGGCCGCGCCGGAGGTGAAGGCGGGCGTCGAGTTCTTCAATAGGTTTCGCAACATGACGGCGAGCGGCTTCTACTCGAGCCGCATCGGCGTCGCCGACCTCGGCTACATCGGCAACCGGCCCGTCGCCAAGTGGGAGGGCACGCCTCCCGAGGTGCTCAAGAAGCTCGGGCTCTGACCGGGCGGGCGTCCCGCCGTTGCGCCCCCTTCCCCTACACGGGGCCGGTGGTTTCCCTGACGGAGCCGATCCCCGGGGATTCGTAGGCTTCGTGGTGCTCGCGACCTCTCCGCGTGCGCGCCACCACGGACCGGAGCGAGGATGACGGCGATCGGCTATCCACTCATCATCCAGGGCGGGATGGGCATCGCGGTCTCGAACTGGCGCCTCGCGCGCGCGGTCTCCACGGCCGGAGAACTGGGCGTCGTGTCCGGCACCGCACTCGACACCGTGCTGATCCGTCGCCTGCAGGACGGCGACGTGGGCGGTGCGGTGCGGCGCGCGCTCGAGCACCTCCCGCTCCCCGACGTGGCCGCCGAGCTCCTGCGCAAGTACTTCCGGCCGGAGGGGCGCGGGCCGGACGAACCGTATCGCCTGCTGCCGATGTACCGGCGCGCGGTCGGCTCGTTCCGCGAGCAGATCACGATCGCGGCGAACTTCGTCGAGGTCTTCCTCGCGAAGGAGGGACATGGCGGCCGGGTCGGCATCAACCTCCTGACGAAGGTGCAGATGCCGAACCTCGCCTCCCTCTACGGTGCGATGCTCGCGCGCGTGGATGTGGTGCTCATGGGTGCCGGGATCCCGCGGGAGATCCCCGGGGCGCTCGACGCGCTCTCGCGGCACGAGGAGGCGACGCTCCGCCTGGATGTGGAGGACCAGCCGGCCGGGGAACCGGTGACCCTGCGCTTCGCGCCCACCGAGCACCACGCGGGGTCGGAGCCGCTCCACCGCCCCGACTTCTACGCCATCGTCTCGGCACACTCACTCGCGACGACGCTCGCGCGCAAGGCGAATGGGCGGGTCGATGGGTTCGTCGTCGAAGGCGCGACGGCGGGCGGCCACAATGCACCGCCGCGCGGCGCGCTGCGGCTGAACGACCGGGGCGAGCCGATCTACGGCGAGCGCGACCTCGCGGACCTCGATGCGATCCGGGAGCTCGGGGTGCCGTTCTGGCTCGCCGGTGGATTCGGCTCTCCGGCCGCCCTCGCGGATGCGCGTCGACTCGGGGCCGCCGGCATCCAGGTGGGCACGGCCTTCGCCTACGCGGACGAGTCGGGCTTCGCTCCGGGGATCAAGCGCGGCGTGCTCAGGGACCTCGCCGCCGGACGGGTGGGGATCTTCACGGACCCGCGCGCCTCGCCGACCGGGTTCCCGTTCAAGATCGTGGAGGCACCCTCGTTGGGGTCGCACGCCGCGGAGCGCAGTCGACGGTGCGACCTCGGCTACCTCCGGTCGGCGGCGCGGCGGCCCGATGGACGCCTCGTGTATCGTTGCGCCGCGGCGCCGGAATCCGAGTTCCTCGCCGCGGGTGGCGAGCTCGAGGAAACGGTCGGCCGGAAGTGCCTCTGCAACGGGCTATTCTCCGCCGTGGGAATGGGCCAGGCGCTGGAGGACGGCGGCACGGAACCCGCGCTCGTGACGAGTGGCGACGGGATCAGGGAGATCGCCGCCGTCGCCCGCGGGCGGGAATCGTACGCCGCACGGGACGTGCTGGAGTACCTCCTCGCCGGGTCGGGGGATCCGGTGCGCAGCGTTGAACCCGCCGGGGCGGCGTAGCGGACGTCACCGAGCGGGTGCTGGTCACGGGCGTCGCGCAGCGCTATCTCTCCCGGGCGCGACGAGTGGTCGCGCTCTGGCTTCCATCGCCCCCTGGGTTCCCATGTCCTCACCACGCCTCGGCGTCGCCTTCATCGGTTCCGGCTTCAACACCCGCTTCCACCTCCAGGCCTGGCGCGGCGTCCGCGACGCGGACGTCGTCGGCATCTGGAGCCCCAACGCGAAGAACGCCGAGTCCGCCGCCAAGCTCGCCCGCGACATCGACGTGGGCGCCGCCAAGGCCTACAAGAGCATCACCGCGATGGTCGCCGACCCCGCCGTCGATGCCATCTGGCTCTGCGGCCCGAACCAGGCGCGCATCGAGAACGTGGAGGAGATCGTCCACGCGATCCACAGCGGGAAGGGCACGCTCAAGGGCCTCGCCTGCGAGAAGCCGCTCGCGCGCAACGTCGCGGAGGCGCAGGACGTCGCGAAGCTCGTGCGGTCGGTGGGCCTCAAGACGGGCTACCTCGAGAACCAGCTCTTCGCCCCCCACGTCGAGGCGGGGAAGAAGCTGATCTGGGCGCGCGGCGCCGCGACCACGGGGCGTCCCTACCTCGCGCGCGCCGCCGAGGAGCATTCGGGCCCGCACATGCCCTGGTTCTGGCAGGGGAGCCTGCAGGGGGGCGGCGTGCTCAACGACATGATGTGCCACTCGGCACTCGTCGTGCGCCACCTCCTCACCGAACCCGGCAAGCCGTTGAGCACGGTCAAGCCCGTGCGCGTCACGGGCCACATCGCCTCGCTCAAGTGGACGCGCCCCGCCTACGCGAAGAAGCTCAAGGCGCAGATGGGCGCCGCCGTGGACTACACCAAGCGTGCGAGCGAGGACTTCGCGAGCCTGATGATCGAGTTCGAGACCGCCGACGGCCACAAGGTCATCGGCGAGGCGACGACGAGCTGGAGCTACGTCGGTGCGGGCCTCCGGCTCTCCGCCGAGCTGCTCGGCCCCGAGTACTCGATGAAGTGGAACTCCCTCGACTCCGGGCTGCAGCTCTTCTTCAGCCGAGAGGTCACCGGCAAGGCAGGGGAGGACCTCGTCGAGAAGCAGAACGCCGAGCAGGGGGTGATGCCCGTGGTGCCCGAGGAGTACCTCGCCTACGGCTACACGGGCGAGGACCGGCACTTCGTGCGCGCCTTCCTCGGGAAGGAGGAGCCGATGCTCACCTTCGACGACGGCCTCGAGGTGGTGAAGATGCTGATGACCGCCTACCAGTCGGCGGAGAGCGGCCGCACGCTCGCGTACCCGCCGCGGGGGATCGAGAAGTTCGTGCCGGCGGTGGCTAAGGGGACCTGGCGGCCCTGACGAGCGCCGCGAACGCCGCGGCGTCGGTGGCGCGCGCATGCACCTCGCGCACCCCGCTCGCCGCGACGATCGCCGCGACATTCTCCGCGCGCACCGTGCCCCCGGCCAGGATCGTGATCCGTCCGGCCGCGCGCCGCACGTGACGCGCGAGCACCGCGGCCCCCTCCAGCGCCGTCGGCGCGTGTCCGGAGGTGAGCACCAGGTCCACGCCGAGCGCGAGGAGGGTGTCGAGCGCGGCATCGGCGTCGGGGGTGCGGTCGAAGGCGCGGTGGCAGGCCACGCGCAGCGGCCGCGCGAGCGCGATGAGCGTGCGCATCCGCTCCGCGTCGAGCGTACCGTCGGCGCGGAGCATCCCGAAGACCACACCCGCCGCGCCGGCGCCCTTGGCGAGCTCCACACCGCGCCGCATCGCCGCGAACTCCGCGTCGTCGTACACGAACCCGCCCTCGCGCGGCCGCACCATCACGTGCACCGGCACCCGCGCGTGCGCGAGCACCGTGGCGAGGAGCGCCGCGGAGGGTGTGAGCCCGCCCAGGCCCGGCCCGCACAATTCCAATCGGCCCGCGCCGCTCTCCTCCGCGGCACGGGCCGACTCCACCGACTCGACGTACGCCTCGACCAGCAACGTCAGAGCGTCCACCCCGCCCGGTAGGTCGGGTTCACCCACTCGCTCGGCGGCGTCACGTTCTTGATCACGCCCGTGTCGGGATCCATCTCGAGCGTGCGCCCCATCCGCACCGCGAGGCACCCGGTGACGATCATCTCCGTCATGGGGCCGGCGTATCCGGCGAAGTCGCTCCCCGGCTGCGTGCCGTTCTTGCACGCAGCGATCCACTCCTTGTAGACCCCTTCGGTGCGCGGGTACTTCTGCGGCACGGGGCTCGCCTTCACCTGTGCCGCGACGGCGGGGTCGAGGAGCCGCGGGTTCTCCGCGTAGGTACCCGCGATCAGCATCCCCTTGTCCCCCACCCAGAGCTGGCCGCCCGTGGTGTCGTGCGGCCACGCCTGGTCATCGGGCCACCCTTCGGGCATCGGCGGGAAGAGGCTGCCGTCACGCCAGGTGAGCGTCACCGCGGCGCGGTTCCCGATCGCCGGGAACTCGTACGTGATCCGCTCCGACGCGGGCGCGGTCTCGCTGAAGAGCGCCGTGCTCTCGGGGATGATGCGGCTCGGGTACTTGAGCCCGAGCCCCCAGTACGCCGCGTCCATGATGTGGCAGGCCATGTCTCCCATCGCGCCCGTGCCGAAGTCCCACCAGCCGCGCCAATTGAAGGGCGCGTAGCGCGGATGGTACGGACGCTCGGCCGCGGGGCCGATCCAGAGGTTCCAGTCCATCGTCGGCGGCACATTGTGCGCGTCGGTGGGGCGGTTGATCGCCTGCGGCCAGATGGGCCGGTTGGTCCAGCAGTCCACGCGCCGCACCGTGCCGATCAGCCCGGCCTCCACCCATTCCCGGATGAGCCGGATCCCTTCGGCCGCATGCCCCTGGTTCCCCATCTGGGTCGCCTGCTTCGGGCGGCGGGCCGCCTCGGCCTTCAGCGCCCGCACCTCGCCGATGGTGCGCGCGAGCGGCTTCTGCGTGTAGACGTGCTTCCCCATCTTGAGCGCCATCATCGCCGCGGCCGCGTGCACGTGGTCGGGGGTGGAGACGGTCACCGCGTCGATGTTATTCCGCTCCTTCTCGAGCATCTCGCGGTAGTCCTTGTACCGGCGCGCCTTGGGCCACTCGCGGAAGGCCCGCTCCGCCGACTTCCAGTCCACGTCGGCGAAGGCGACGAGCTCCTCGTCGGAGACGCCCTTCACGTCGCTGTGGCCCATCCCGCCCACGCCGATGCAGGCGATGCGGAGCTTCTGCGAGGGCTGCGCGCGGTCCGCGAGGGCGTGGAGCGGGCGCGGCACGGCGGCGAGTGCCCCCGCGGCGGCGAGTCCGCCGACGAAGGTGCGACGATCGAGTTCCTTGCGGCCCATGCGGTCAGCCTCGGGTGGCGGGGGTGGGGGTCCGGGGATCGGTGCGGAAGAGGAGCAGGAAGAGCACGAAGACGGCGAGCGCCATGTACGCCGGGATCGGCCAGATGCTCGACCAGTCGTGCGAGGCCGTGCCCGTCGCGGCGTCCACGGTCGCATAGCGATTCACCACCGCACCCGAGACGAACGCGCCGATGAAGTAGCCGAGCCCATTGGTGACGAAGTTGATGAACCCCTGCGCGGCGGCGCGCACCGTCTCGCCCGCACGCTGGTCGGTGTAGATCTGGCCGCTCACGAAGAAGAAGTCGTAGCAGATGCCGTGCAGGATGATGCCGGAGTAGATGAGCCACATCCCCGGCCCCGCGTCCCCCGCGCCGAAGGCGAAGTAGCGCGCCGCCCAGGCGAGCATCCCGACGAGCATGATCTTCTTGATCCCGAAGCGGAGCAGGAAGACGGGGAGCATCACCATGAACACGATCTCGCTCATCTGCCCGAAGGTCTGGATGAACGCCGGCTCCGGCGCGCCGATCTCGTTCAGGAAGAGGTTCGTGAACGAGTAGTAGAACTGGAGCGGGATGCAGAGCAGGAACGACCCGATGGTGAAGACCAGGAAGTCGCGGTGCCGGAGGAGCTTGAGCGCGTCGAGCCCGAAGGCGTCACGCGCGCTGAAGGGCCGGCTCCCCCCCTTGGGAGGCGTGGCGGGGAGCACGAACGAGAAGAGCCCGAGCGCGATGCTCGCGCCGGCAGCGAGCTGCATCGGCAGCGCCTGCGCGTCGGCACGGAGCACCTTCCCCACCAGCACCCCCGCCACGATCCACCCGATGGTCCCCAGCACGCGGATGAGCGGGAACTCCTTCGCCGGGTCCTTGATGTGGTGGAAGGAGATCGAGTTGGAGAGCGAGAGCGTCGGCATGTAGCAGATCGCGTAGACGATCAGCAGCGGATAGAACGTGC
This sequence comes from Gemmatimonadaceae bacterium, assembly GCA_011525845.1. GTDB lineage: Bacteria > Gemmatimonadota > Gemmatimonadetes > Gemmatimonadales > Gemmatimonadaceae > Pseudogemmatithrix. Next base: position 9,040 of record WYBP01000011.1, read on the forward strand.
CGAACGCCGACTGCTTGGACACCATCCAGAGCACCACGCCCCCGCTCAGGTGGAGCAGCGCCAGGAGCTTCTCGGTGTTGATGAACCGGTCCGCGATCATCCCGATGAAGAAGGGGGAGATGAGCGCCGCGATCGCGGTCGCACCGTACGCGAGCCCGATCTGCTGGTCCGTGAAGCGCAGCGTCTGGCCGAGGTAGGTGCCCATCGTGACGAACCAAGCCCCCCAGACGAAGTACTGGAGGAACATCATCACCGCGAGGCGGCCCTTGATCATCGGGTGAGCTCACGGATGCGGATGTTGCGGAAGGAGACCACGTCGCCGTGGTCCTGCAGGCCGATGTGGCCGCGCTTCGCAAGCCCGTAGGTGGGCCATTCGTTGAACTTCGACGCGGCGACGCCCGCCTTCCACGCGTCCGACCAGAGCTCGTACTCCACCACCTTGGTGCCGTTGAGCCAGTGCTCCACGTGCGCCCCGATGGCCACGATCCGTGCGCGGTTCCACTCGCCGGCGGGGCGCGTCACGTCCGCGACGGGCGCGTTGAGCGCGTAATTCGATCCCGCCGAGGTCTTGGGGTTGAGGCCGTCGCGGTGGCCGACGTTGTCGAGTATCTGCATCTCGGGCGCGTTCTCGTAGATGCGCTCCGTGCCCTCCCCGGCGCGATAGAACACCCCGCTGTTCCCCTTGGGTCCCACCCGCCATTCGAGCTCGAGCTCGAAGTCGCCGTACTGCGCCTTCGTGACGATGTCGTCGGCGGCCGATACGCGCGTGAGGATCCCGGTCGCGGCGTCGAAGCGCCATCCCGCCGGCAGCGTGGCGGCCTTGTAGCCGCGCCAGGCCGAGGCGTCGCCGGCCAGGAGGTCGACCCATGGGCCCGCTCTCGTACCCTGGGGAAGAGCGGGTGCCTGCTGCGCCTGCGCGCAGGCCGCGGCGAGGAGGAGTGCGGCAACGAGCGAGACGCCCGGGTGCGGAGCGGCCGTGGACATTGGGGTCCTCATGGTGCTCGGGGGTGGATGGACGGCGGGAACGTACGCACTCCCCGGGGCACGCGGAAGGAGAACGGCGTGTGGGCGATCACCCGACATCCGGTCCGTGGCTTTGCCGACTGCGGGGTCCCGCGCGGCGGCCCTAGTCTCAATCATGCGAACACTCCTCGCGATCGTCCTCGGCGCCGCGGTGGTCACCGCGTGCGGACCTTCCCTGCACTACCAGCGGGACGCCAGCGTCCCGATCCCGGCGAATACCACCTGGGCGTGGAGCGCACCGGATGGTGACACGCCGGTGCCGACGGGCGCACAGGCGCCGGTGGACAGCATCCTCTCGTTCTTCGAGCAGGCCATCGAAGGCGAGCTCACCGCGCGCGGCTTCCGGCGCGTGCCGGCGACCGAGGCGGCGTTCCTCGTGCACTTCCACATCGGCCGGCGGACCATGGTGGACACCCTGCCCCACCGCGGCGACGACCCGCACGTCCGTGCCCCGGGCGGCGGGGGTGTCTACGGGCGGCCGGAGGAGTTCGGCGACCGCGTCATCGTGTGGGACGAGGGGATGCTCGTCGTCGACGTCCTCCCACGCGGCCGGCGCGTCGTCGCCTGGCGCGGCATCATCGCCGACGAGATCGCGCCCGCGTCGGAGCGCGACCCGCTGAAGGCGATCAGCGAGGCGGTGGCGAAGTTGATGCGCGGATTCCCCTGAGGCCTGGGTCTGCCCGCGGGGAGGACGGCGCGCCGGCGGAAGCTGGCGCGCCGTCCGCGCGTTACCCATGTTCAGACGAGCGTCCGTCCCAGTCCGTGCCCAGGAGGTTCCATGCCGAAGACCGTCCGCACCCTCGCCCTGCTGCTCGCCGGTCTCGCACTCGCCGCGACCACGGCCGAGGCGCAACGCACCCGTGGCGACCGCAACAAGCTGACGCGCACCGAACTCGATGAAGGGGGGAGCACGATCGTCACCGCGCGCGACGCGGTGCGCGTCCTGCGCCCGCAGTGGCTGCAGCCGGCGTTCGGCCGCATCGCCTCGTCGAACGTGCGCGACGAGGGGGGCGGCGCGCGCAGCGTGGTCGTCTACATCGACGGCATGCGCCAGCCCGACGTGGAGTCGCTCGCGACCGTCCCGGTGCTCAAGATCGTCGAGATGCGCTACCTCGACCAGAATCGCGGCGTCCAGATGCATGGACCCGGGCATGAGATGGGCGTGATCGAGGTCACGACCGTCGACAAGCGGAAATAGCGCCGCTGGGCGGGCACTCCCGGGGCGCGTTGGGCGCGCTCTACCGCGCCCTCCTCCCGGAGGGCGTCCGCGCGCGGGCGCGGCCATTCATCTACGCGGGCGACACGCTCTTCCGCGCCGCGCTCTGGCGCGCGGCGGCCGGACGCGTGGCCACGGGGCCCTTCTGCGGCCTGCGCCTCGCGCCCCGCCCCTACCTCCCGCACCTGCTCGGCACCTACGAGCGTGAGCTCCACCCGGTGGTCGACGCGCTCTGCGCGCGCGAGTGGAAGCGGATCGTCAACGTCGGCGGTGGGAACGGCTTCTACATCGCAGGACTCGGGATGCGCTGCCACGACGCCGAGCTCGTCGTCTTCGAGCTCGAACCCACCGCGCGCGAGGTGATCCGCGCGACCCTCGCGCGCAATGGACTCGCCGAGCGCTCGCGCGTGCTCGCCGCCGCCGAGCCGCCGGGACTCGAGGCCGCCTGCGCGGGGGAGGGGCCGACCCTCGTCGTGATGGATGTGGAGGGGGCCGAGGTGGAGTTGACGGACACCCAGGCCGTGCCGGCGCTGCGTCGCACCACGCTGCTCGTGGAGACCCACGAGTTCGCGAAGCCCGGGTGCCGGGAGCTGATCGAGCTCCGGTTCACGTCGAGCCACCGCATCACTGCGATCGACACGGCGCCGCGGACGGTGGCGGACTTCCCGGCGGAGCTGGCGCCCCTGGTGCAGCGCGTCGCGCGCGAGCGCTGCGCGGCGGCGGTGCAGGAGTGGCGGCCGGAGGCGCAGAGCTGGCTGCTGCTCGAGCCACGATAACGCGCCGCGCCCGGAGCCTTGGGGCCCCAGGCGCGGCGTAACGTCATCGGGAACTTCGACTTACCGAGTTGCCCCTCCTGGGATCGAACCAGGACTCTCCTGATCCAGAGTCAGGCGTGTTGCCAGTTACACCAAGGGGCAGTGCTCCCGGCCGGGCACCGCCCGGACAGGACCCGAATTTTAGCCGGGCCGGCACCCTCAGGCAACCCTATGCCCGCACTCGGCATTGACGCTCCGGGGAGCGGCGGAGAGCTTGCCACGCATGACCACCGACCCGCGGTACCCCATCGGGAAGTTCGTCCGTCCCGCCACGTTCACCCCTGAGAGCCGCGCGGAGTGCATCCGGCGCATCGCCGATGCCCCGGCCATGATCCGGCTCGCGGTGGCCGGCCTCTCCGAGGCACAGCTCGACACCCCCTACCGCGAAGGGGGCTGGACGGTGCGCCAGGTGGTGCACCATGTCGCGGACTCGCACCTCAACATGTACATCCGCCTCAAGCTCGCGCTCACCGAGGAGGTGCCCCCGTTCAAGGCGTACGACGAGAACAAGTGGGCCGCGCTCCCCGACGTGGGCGCGGTGCCGGTGGGGGTCTCGCTCTCGCTCCTCGACGCGATCCATGAGCGGATGCTCGTGGTGCTGCGGAGCATGGGGCCGGCCGAGTTCGCGCGCACCGGGAACCACACGGAGAACGGCCCCACCTCGCTCGACGTGATCCTCGCGCTCTACGCCTGGCACGGTGCGCACCACGCGGGGCACATCACCGGGCTGCGGTCGCGGATGGGCTGGTAGCGCACCCCCCGGAACGCGAAGCGCCGCGGATCAAGGATCCGCGGCGCAGAGGTTCAGCTGGTCCCTCCCAGGGCAGGTCGCCACGCACGCCGTCATTGGAACTCTGCGTCCTACCGAGCGGCGGCGGGCTGTTGTCTCTGTCCTGCGATGGAACCAGCGAAAGATCTACTTCAAGTGGAGCTGAGGGGGATCGAACCCCTGACCTCTGCAGTGCGATTGCAGCGCTCTCCCAGCTGAGCTACAGCCCCGCATCGCGTACCGGTCGGATTCCCCGCCCCGTCCTATCATTGCACATACACGGGACGACGGAAAATGGTTCCAGTCACGCACACGGCCCCGCCTACTGGGTCTTGGCGGGGCCGCCGATGCCCCAATACTAGTGGGGTCGCGGAGCGGGCGCCACCCCCCATCTTTCGCCCCATGACGAGCCGCGAGCCGCTCCCCACCCCCGACGACGTGCGCGCCGCCGCGGCGCGCATCGCGTCCGGCATCACCCACACGCCCCTGGTGCGCTGCGCCGCCCTCTCAGGCGTCGCGGGGGGCGACGTGTTCCTCAAGCTGGAGAACCGGCAGCGCGGGGGCTCGTTCAAGATCCGCGGCGCCCTGCACGCGCTGCTCTCCCTCTCGCCCTCCGAGCGCGCCGCCGGCGTCGTCGCCGCCTCGGCGGGGAACCACGGGCGCGGCGTCGCGGAAGCGGCCGAGGGGCTCGGGATCGAGGCGACGGTCTTCGTGCCCTCGAGCGCGCCGCAGGTGAAGCGCGACGGCATCGCGGCGCACGGCGCCACCGTCGACGCCTCGGCGCCCAGCTACGACGCCGCCGAGGTGGCGGCGCGTGAGTTCGCGCGTCGCACCGGCGCGACCTTCGTGGGGCCCTGCACCGGACGCGCGCTCCTCGCCGGCGCCGGCACGGTGGCGCTCGAGATCCTGCAGGACCTCCCGAACCTGCGCACCGTGGTGGTCTGCGTCGGCGGTGGCGGACTCGTGGCGGGGATGGCCGGCTACCTGCGCGGCACCGCGCCCGCGGTGCGGATCCTCGGCGCGCAGAGCGTCCGCACCAACGCGATGGCCCTCGCCCTCGCGAGCGGGAGGCCGACCGACATCCCCGACCTCCCCACGCTCGCCGATGGGCTCGCCGGACTCGTGGACGCGGAGATGCTCGCACAGGGCCAGGCCGCGCTCGACGCGATCGTGACGGTGGAGGAGGAGGAGATCGCGGAGGCGATCCGGTTCCTCCACCGCGAGCACGGACTCGTGGTCGAGGGATCGGGGGCGGTGGGCGTGGCCGCGCTGCTCACGCGGCGGATCGTGCCACAGGCGTTCCCCGTCGCGGTCACGGTGAGCGGCGCCAACATCGACGCCGCGAAGCACGCCGCGCTGACCGCATCCGGCGCGCGTTAGATTGCCCCCCGATGTCCCTCTCGCTCCGCTTCCTCGGCACCTCCGCCTCGCGTCCCACGGTGGAGCGCGGCCTCTCCTCCCTCGCGCTCACCCGCGAGGGGGAGACGATGCTGTTCGACTGCGGCGAGGGGACCCAGCGGCAGATGATGCGCTGGGGCGTGGGGTTCACGCTGGGTGACATCTTCTTCACCCACTTCCACACCGACCACTTCCTCGGCGTGCTCGGCCTGCTCAAGACGCTCGCGCTGCAGGCGCGCGAGGAACCGCTCCGCATCTGGGGCCCGCGCGGCGCGACCGCGCTCTTCAAGCGCGCCGAGGGGCTTGGCGCCGAGAAGCTGACCTTTCCGCTCACCGTCGCCGAGGTGGAACCCGGCACGCCGATCGCGCGGAAGGAGTACGAGATCCGTCCCTTCGCCGTGGACCACCGGAACGGCGCGGCCGTGGGGTATGCGCTCGTCGAGTTCGAGCGGCGCGGGCGGTTCGACCCCGAGCACGCGCAGGCCCTCGGCATCCCGGAGGGCCCGCTCTGGGGCCGCATCCACAAGGGGGAGGCCATCACGCTCGACGACGGGCGCGTGATCCAGCCCTCGGAGCTCGTGGGACCGACGCGCCCCGGCCGCACCGTGGTGATCACGGGGGACACGCGCCCTTGCGCGGCCACGGTCGAGGCCGCCACCGGCGCCGACCTGCTGGTGCACGAGGCCACCTTCGGCGACGAGGACGCGGCACGCGCGGTCGACACCAAGCACTCGACGGCCCGCGAAGCCGCGACGGTCGCCGCGCAGGCGGGCGTCCGGACGCTCGTGCTCACGCACTTCTCGGCCCGCTACTCGCGTGACCCGGGCGACCTCGCGCGCGAGGCGCGCGAGGCGTTCGGCGGGACGCTGGTGATGGCGCGGGACGGGCTCGAGCTCGAGGTCCCGTTCCGGGACGCGGTGAGCGCGGCGAGCGTCTAGAGCGGCTGCCGCCCGGCGAACCCACCCTCGACGTCGTGCCAGTGCGCCACGCGCGGCTCGCCGTGCCGCCAGCAGAGGTAGACCACGCGCCCGTCGCGCTCCGCGGGGAAGTCGATGAGCCCCGTCTCCATCGACTTGCACTCGACGCCGAGCTCCTGCAGCTCGCGCACGAACCCGTCGATCTCGGCCGCCATCCGCTGCACCTCGCGCTGCAGCGACTCGGCCTCCGGATCCTGACGGTGCGCGCTGCTGCGCGTGGACGCGACCTCGAACCGCTCGACCAGCGCCTCCCACTCGGCGTAGGTGCGCACCAGGTCGTCCACGATGCGGCGCACGAGCGGGAGCGCCGCGTTCGCGCGCTCCTCGGTCCAGAGCGTGGCGGTGGGTTCGATGGCCATCAGCGACCTCCGGTGCGAGGGAAGCGGGGCGTGGCGGAGGCGACGACGGGTATGCGGTCCGTCGCCCGCCGCCCCGTGGCGCGCGGCGCATGCCGGACGATCCGCGTGTCCTGGGAGTAGAAGGCGGCCTCGTTGAAGGCCTTCGTGAGCGCCTGCCGCGTGCCCGGCACGTCGCTGGTGTCGCCGAGCCACATCACGCGCAGGATCGGCGAGGGGAGCGATCCGAGCCGCCACTCGGTGCCGCCATCGTCGCGCAGGGAGAACTCCACGCGCGCCATCGGCGTGTCCGCGTGCCGGCCGAGCAGGGTGAACCCCTCGCGCGGCCAGGCGCGCTCCTGGATGAACTCCTCCACGGGGTGCGCCTCGCGCACCTCGGGCCACCAGGTGGGCTCCTCGAGCGCGATCGGCTCGAGCTCGACCACGCCGGTGGCACTCGGCGAGGCCGACTGCACCACGGCGAAGCGGAGGCGTGGCTCGCGGTCGGAGACGCCGAGGATGAAGCTCCGGGGGTCGAACCCCAGGCGGTCGATCTCCTCGCGCGTGGGGCGGCCGTCACGGTCGGAGATCACGAGGAGCGAGTCGCGCATCACGCGCCAGCGCTCGCGCCCGCTCGCCGCGAGGCGCCGCGCCGCCGGAGCGCCGAAGAGCGCCTCGAGCGTGGCGACGGTGCCCGTGCGGAGGTCGATCACGCCACGGCGCGCCCCATGCGACGAGACGCCGCCGATCACGTCCACGTCGGTGTGGTACTCGTACGAGAGCCAGGGCCCGTGCACGTCGAGCACCATCAGGTCCGCCGTGGCGACGGTGCGCGGGTTCTCGCTCCCCTGCTCGGCCGGGCTCAGCGGCCGCTCCTCGGGGTTGGCGGCGGCGTACGCGCGCGCGAGCAGGGGCATCAACGTGTCGGCGTAGAGCTGCACCGAGTCGCCGCTAATCAGGTCGCGCTTGTAGAGCCGGTGCCCCACGTAGACGGCATCGTAGAACGAGTAGTCGTCGTCCACGAGGTACAACTCGGCGAACCGTCCCCCGACCTGCGCGAGCACCATCGGAGCGCCGCGCACGCGGATGCCGTCGTCATCGGACCGGACCCAGAAGACGCTGTCCGCCGCCGCGATGATGAACTCCGCGTGCGGCGCCGGCGAGGGGGGCTCGACGCGCTCGCAGGCGCCGACGGCGAGCGAGCTGAGCAGCAGGACGAGCGGGCCGACGCGCATGCCGGAATATACCATCGCGCCGGAAGGCCCCCTCACGAAGTGCGAGGGGCCGCTATCGCGCGCCCAGCGCACCCACGGCGTCCACCAGGCGCTCGACCTCCTCGTCCGAGGTGTAGCAGGCGGCGCCCACGCGCACGAGCCCCTCGGCGGCGAGGCCGAGCTGCTCCACGATGGTGGCGGCGTAGAAGTCGCCGTGGCTCACGAAGAGCCCACGCTCGACGAGCCGGCGCGTGACCGCCTCGCTCGACATCCCGGCCACCGTGAATCCGAGGGTGGGGGTGCGCGGCTGGTCGGGCCCGGGACCGTAGCGCGTGACGCCCTTCACGGCACCGAGCCCGTCCCACATCCGCGTGAAGAGTGCCTTCCCGCGCTGGTGCAGCGCGGCGAAGGCATCCTCGAGCCGGGCGCGACGCGTGCTCCCGGTGCCGAGCGAGGCGAGGAACTCGATCGCCGCCCCGGTCCCGACGATCCCCTCATGGTTCTGCGTCCCCGTCTCCATCCGATCGGGCGCCTCGTCGGGGGCGGGCTCGAGCTTCGGGACGTCGAGCGAGGCGAGGATCGACGCGCGCGTGTAGAGCACGCCGATGTGCGGCCCGTAGAACTTGTAGGCGGAGCAGCCGAGGAAGTCGCAGTCGATCGCGCGCACGTCCACCAGCTCGTGCGGCGCGTAGTGCACGGCATCCACGAACGAGAGCGCGCCCGCGTCGTGCGCGAGCCGCGTGGCCGCCGCGACATCGGAGATGGTGCCGAGCGCGTTGGACCCCGCGCCGATGGCGAGGAGGCGGGTCCTCGGGCCGAGGGCGGCGCGGAGCGAATCCCAGTCGAGCTGGCCGCGGTCGAGCCGCACCTTCACGCGGCGGATCGTCACCCCGCGCTCGCGCTCGAGCGCCCGCCAGGGAGCGACGTTCGCATGGTGGTCGAGGTCGGTGATCACGATCTCGTCCCCCGCGCCCCACCCGCGCCCGAGCGCGCGCGCCAGGTGGAAGGTGCCCGTGGTCATGTTGTTCGCGAACCAGACCTCGCCCGGGGACGCGTTGAGGAAGTCGGCGCAGGCCCCGCGCGCCGCGGCGAGCATCGCGTCGGTCTCCTCGCTCGTCGGGTAGGCCCAGTGGGTGTTCGCGTTGTGGTGGAGCAGGTAGTCGGCCATCGCGTCCACCACCGACTGGGGCACCTGCGTGCCGCCGGGCCCGTCGAAGTAGGCGACCGGGTGGCCGTTGTGGCGCCGCGCGAGCGCGGGGAAGCGCGCGCGGATCGCGCTGACGTCGAGGGCGCGTTCGCGCGCGACGAGGGCCTCGGTCATGGGACGATCTCCTGGCCCGCGAGCCCCTCGATGAACTTCACGGCCTCCACGTGGTCGGCCTCCTCGCCGAGTGCACGATGGGCCGCCTGGAAGAGCTCGGCGGTGAGTTGGATGAGCGGGGAGGGCACCTGCTGCTCGCGCGCGACCTGCGCGGCGATCCCGACGTCCTTGTCGAGGAGTGCCAGCCGGAAGGTGCGGGGGAAGGCGCGGGTGATCACCCGCTCGGGGAAGAGGTTCATCGACGAGTTGGAGCGCCCGCTCGACGTGTTGATCACGTCGAGTGCGACCGCGGGATCCACCCCCGCCTTGCGGAGCGTGACCAGCCCCTCGGCGGTGGACCAGATGTGCAGCGCAAGGAGGGCGTTGTTCACCGCCTTTACCGCATCGCCGGCACCGACGGCGCCGCAGTGCACCACCTTCTCGCCGAAGGCGTCGATCACGGGGCGCACGCGCGCGAGCGTCGCGGCATCGCCGCCGACCATCACGGTGAGCGTGCCCGCGACGGCGGCCTTCACGCCCCCGGAGACCGGCGCGTCGAGGAAGCCGACGCCGGCCTTGGCGAGGCGCGCCGCGATCCGCTTCGAGGTCGCCGGATCGCCGGAGGTGCAGTCGAGGAGCACCGCGCCCTTCGCGAGCCCCGCCAGGAGCCCCTCGGGCCCATCGAGCAGCGCTTCGACGTCGGCGGAGACGGGGAAGCAGGTCACCACCACGTCCGCGCCGCGCGCGGCCTCGGCGGGCGAAGCCGCGTGCACCGCGCCGTGCTCGGTGGCGAAGGCGGCGGCCCGGCTCGCGGTCCGGTTCCAGACACGAAGGCCGAACGGGCCGGCGGCGAGGTGCGTGGCCATCGGGGCGCCGATGGCGCCGAGGCCGAGGAATGCGACGGTCAGTGACACGGCAGGGATCCGATCGGTGGGAGGGCGCGCGGTGGAGCGCGGCGTGCCTCGGAAACTCGCCGCGCGGCGGGGGGCGACGCCAGTACTACATTCCGCGCATGCGGATCGAGGTCGCGATCGAGGGGATGCTGGCCGTGCACGCGAAGCACGCCGTCTTCACGGCGCTCGGCGCCGTGGCGGGGATCACGCGCGCCGAGGTGGAGCTCGGGCGCGCCCTGGTGGAGGTCGAGGGATCAGCAGACCCCGCCGCGCTTCGGGCGGGGATCCAGGAGGCCGTCGAGGCCGCGGGGTTCCGCGTCGCGGGGGTCACCGTGCTCCCCCGCTCCCTGCCGACGCTCTGAGCGCTCGGCACGGCGCCGGAGGCACGAGGGTACGAGGGGCCCGAACGCACGACGTGCCGGGGGACCTTCCACGGATCCCCCGGCACGCCGGCGATTCTTCCTGCCCTGCTTCCGATGGAGTGGACAGGGGGCCGGCCGGCCCCCCACCAGCACCGACCCGCACCCCACTGCCTACTCACATCGGTCGTTCATTCCTTCTGACACCGTGTACGGCGAAAGGGTTTACTCGGTTTCACGGGGCCCGGCCTAGAGGCTGAACCAGTACGACCCCTTGATCAGGAAGGTGTTGTCGGAGCGCACGTTGAAGAGGTTCCGGTAGTCGCGCCCGATGTCGAACGAGCCCGGATCCCGGCCGTACTGCCCCCGCCCCTGCTGCCAGACGAAGAAGAGCACGGAGCCGGGCCGGTACTCCCAGCGGAGCACCGTGTTGGAGCGGAACTGCTTCACGTTGAAGTCGGAGGGATCGGGCCCCGCGAAGGGCTGGAACCGGTCCTGGTAGCGCGCCGCCCGCGGGTCGGCGAGCTCGCGCAGGTCGGAGTAGTCGCCCGCGGTGATGAAGGGCTGCGCATAGACCTGCAGCGAGAGCGTGGGCGTCATCGTGTAGTCCACGCGGGTGGTCAGCGAGGTGGTCCGCTGGTCGAGCCGCGCGAAGGTGTAGTGGGTCCCGGCCGCATCGGTCGTGTTCCCGTACCACTGCGCGTCGTAGGTGCCGGCGCTCAGGTGGAGCCCCACCGAGCCCTGCAAGCGGCTCGCGACGCGGAAGTTGAGCGAGGGGTCGATGCCCCACTCGGTCGATCCCGAGACGTCGGTGAGCACGTAGTACCCCTGCAGGGTGGCGCTCAGCGGGCTCCGCTGGTCGGTCTGGAACCCGAGCCAGCCGTTCCGGCGGAGGTTGCGCCGGAGCGCCGGTCCGCCGCGGGAGGCCCGGTCGTCGAACGACTCGCCGATCCCGTTCACGTTGAAGCCCGTCCAGAACCACCACTGGTTCGGGAGCTCGCCATTGATGTTGACGTTCGCACCCGAGTTGAGGTGCAGCCCGTCCGTGTTCCAGTCGTTCCACTGGTTCAGGTTGATGAACATCCGGCGATAGAACTTCGTCGGCTCCTGGAGCTGCAGTCCGAACCAGTTCCCGTTGTTCGTGACGTCGGCGCGGGTGAGGAACCCCGCGTCATTGACGTCGAACCCGGCGCTCGCCGTGGTGACGCCGGAGTGGAAGCGAGTGACGCCGCCACCGGTCTTGCCGATGCCCACGCCGAACCGCGTGCCGGTCATCGAGGTCGCGCTCGAGTCGACCCGCAGGCGGGAGTCCGGGCGCTGGAAGTAGTGCACGGCGCTCCGCTGTGCCGAGAGCATGCTGGTGGCGCTCCCCGAGATCCGGCTCGCGACCGCGGAACCCGTCAGCTGGAAGTTGTTCCCCCAGAAGCGGTGCCGGGCGTCGATCCCGAAGGCGTACGCGTCCTGTCGCAGGTAGGCCCGCGAGTCGTCGTCCAGCGCACGGTTGGTCGCCGTGAGCATCATCCCCACGCCCGAGTTCCCGCCCCGCAGGTCCTGCTGCAGCCGCGTGACGAGCGTGTTGGTCCTCGGCTCGATCGTCCGGCCGCCGGCACCGGTCTCGCGGTCGCTGAGTGCGTTAAGGAACCCGACGTTGAGCCCTCCCGCGGTGCGCCCGGTGAGCTTGGCCGCGCCGAGGATCGTGCTGTTGGACGGGTTGTCCTGGTCGTAGTAGAGCCCGCCCAGCTGCGGGGCGCGTCCGATGCGCCGCGAGTAGAAGAGGCTCGTCCCGCCACCGTTCCCCCCGCCGCCGCCGGCGAAGCTGAAGATCCCGGCGCCCTCGAGGAAGAAGGGACGCCGCTCCTCGAAGAACTGCTCGAAGGCGGAGAGGTTGAGCACGGCCGGATCGGCCTCCACCTGGCCGAAGTCGGGGTTCACGGTGCCGTCGAGCGTGAGGTTGGAGGTCACGCCGTACTTGAGGTCCGCGCCGAACGCGAACGACTGCTCGCGGCCGATGGCACCGCCGGGGGAGGGCCGCGGAGCGTTGGTCGCGACGGTGTACGGGAGCACCTCGAGCCGCCGTGGTGTCGCGATCCCCTCGAAGCCCGAGACCTCCCCCCACTGCGAGACGAGTCCCGTCTTGCTGCGGCGGAAGAGGGGCCAGGAGATCCGCTCGTTGTGGCGCGCGATCTCGCGCCAGATGGCGAATCCGAAGGTGTGCGTCTCTCCGGCCGGGAAGCGGAGCTGGCCGAACGGGATGCGGTACTCAGCCGTCCAGCCGAGCGAATCCACCGCCGTGGCGACCTCCCAGACGCCGTCCCAGGACGCGTCCTCGTTGCCGTCGTTGGAGATGTAGAAGTCGCGCTTCACGCCCACCGGGTTCGCGCTGAAGCGGAAGCCCGTGCGGCGGTCGAGGTACGAGTCCACCATCAGGTGGATGTAGTCGGACGAGGTGCGGGCGTCGCGCCGCGAGAGGAAGGCCATCACCGAGTCCGGCGCGGGGTCGAACGCGCGCACGAACACGTAGAGGTACTTCGCGTCGTAGCCGACGCGCGCCTCGGTGCGGTACCGCGGGTCGCCGTCCTCCACCGGGTCGTGCTGGCGGAACTGGGTGATCGCGGGCGCGAGCGCCCAGAGCGCGTCGTCATCACGGCCGTCGAGGACCGGGGCGACGCTGGCGCGGGCAGCGGTGGCGCTGGTGGCGGTGGGAAGTGGGATGCCCGGAGCGCGATCCGCGGGGAAGGGCTCGGGAGTGGGGCGCGGTCCCTGGGCGACAGCCGCCTGGAACGCGAGAACGAGGGGGATCAGCATGACACGTCCGGGTTTGGAGTCCCGGTGGGGGTCGGTCAGGTGGTTCGACAGCGCCGTACGCGAAAAGGTTGCGCGAGGATTCGATCGCATCCGCCGCACCCCTGCGCACCTCGGCTGTCCGCTCCGCGCGAACCCCGTTAGCTTCGACTCACTCCGCCTCCATCGGATCGCGCGCGTTCCTTAGCGCGTCGCGACCCACCCACTCGACCCGCCGGGGGACCGCCCCGTGAGCCAGCCAAAGCGCGAAAGGGAGCGGTCGGTCGCGGCGCTCGTCGCGCCCGACATCCTCGAGCTGCTCGAGACGGAGCCGGGATCGATCGCGGCGGAGACGGAGGAGTTCCACCCCGCCGACCTCGCCGACATCGCGGAGGCGCTCCCGCGCGAGCTGGTGCCGCGCCTCCTGACCGCGCTCCCCTCCGCGCGCGCCGCCGACGTCCTCGAGCACCTCGACGACGACCTGCGCGCGGAACTGCTCGAGGAGATGGACCCCGAGCGCGCGGCCGTCTTCCTCGCGCTGATGACGCCCGACGAGCGCGCCGACGCGCTCGAGGAGATGGACGAGGAGGTCGCCGACGAGATCCTCGAGGCGATCCCCGAGAAGGAGCGCGTCGAGACCGAGCGGCTCCTCCAGTACGAGCCGGAGACCGCCGGCGGCCTGATGACGACCGAGTTCGTCTCCGTGCCGGAGAACCAGACGGTGGAGGAGGCACTCGCGGCGGTGCGCCTGATCGCGCGCGCCGGGCGGCGCGAGGCGATGAACACGCTCTACGCGGTGGACGCGCGCGGCGCGCTCCGCGGGGTGCTCTCGCTGCGCGAGCTCCTCGCGGCGCCGGAGGGGTCGCGCATCGCCGACCTCGCCTGGTCCGAGATCGTGACCGTCGCGCCCACCGCCGACCGGGAGGAGGTCGCGCAGCTCACCTCCAACTACGACCTCATCGCCGTCCCGGTCGTCGACGCGGAACACCGCATCCTCGGCGTCGTCACGGTGGACGACGTGATCGACGTCATCCAGGAGGAGCAGACCGAGGACGCCCAGAAGTTCGGCGGCCTCGAGGCGCTCGAGGAACCCTACCTGCAGACGAGCGTGCTCGCCCTCCTGCGCAAGCGCTCCCCCTGGCTGCTCGTGCTCTTCGTCGGCCAGATGTTCACCGCGGCCGCGATGGGGTTCTTCGAGAATGAGATCGCGGCGGCGGTGGTGCTCTCGCTCTTCATCCCGCTCGTCATCAGCTCCGGCGGCAACTCGGGTTCGCAGGCGACCTCGCTGATCATCCGCGCGATCGCCCTCCAGGAACTCGGCGCGCGCGACTGGGCGCGGGTGATGCGCCGCGAGCTCGTCATCGGCCTCGTGCTCGGGCTCATGCTCGGTGGCGTGGGCGTGCTGCGGGTGATCCTCTGGCAGTGGATGGGACTCTACACCTTCGGCGACCACTACTTCCTGCTCGCCTGGACGGTCGGCGCGACCGTGGTCGGCGTGGTGCTCTTCGGCACGCTCACCGGCGCGATGCTCCCCTTCCTCCTCAAGCGGATCGGCTTCGACCCCGCGAGCGCCTCGGCCCCCCTCGTGGCGACGCTCGTGGACGTGACCGGCGTGGTGCTCTACTTCACCGTCGCCCTCCTGCTCCTCCGCGGAACGCTGCTGTGAGCCGTGAGGGACGTGCGGCGGGACTGATCATCCTCGCCGCGTCAGGGTACGGGTCGCTCTCGATCGGCACCGCGCTCGCGGACCGCGCGGGGATGACCCTCATCGCACTCATGGCCTGGCGCTACGCGCTCGCGGCGCCGGTGCTCGTCATCGCGGCCGGCGGCCTCTCGCGGATCCGCGTCGCGCCCCGCGCCGCGCTCCCGCTCCTCCTCCTCGGCGGCGGCGGGCAGACGCTCATCACCTGGTTCTCCCTCTCCTCGCTCGAGTGGCTCACCGCCGCCGCGCTCGGCTTCCTCTTCTATACGTATCCCGCCTGGGTCGCGGTCTTCGCGGCGATCACCGGCGCGGAGCGGCTGACCCCCGTGCGCGTCGGGGCGCTGCTCCTCGCTCTCGCGGGCATCACCCTGATGGTGGGATCCCCGTGGAGCACGCCGATGCCCTGGCAGGGCGTGGTCCGCGCGCTCGGCTCGGCCGTGATCTACGCGCTCTATATCCCGCTCATCCACCGGCTGCGCGGCCCGCTCGACGCCTCGGTCGCCTCCACCTACATCGTCACCGGTGCGGGCGTGGTCTTCCTCGCCATCGCCGCGGTCACCGGGACGCTCTTCACCGGCCTCACGCCGGAGACCTTCGCGATCGCCTTCGCGCTCGCGGGCTTCAGCACCGCGGTCGCCTTCATCGCCTTCCTGCGCGGGCTCGAGGTGCTCGGCCCGGTGCGCAGCGCCATCCTCTCGACCGTCGAGCCGTTCTGGACCGCGCTCCTCGGCGCCGCAGTGCTCGGACAGGCGGTCGGCGCCACCGGCTTCATCGGCGGCGTCGCGATCGTCGCCGCGATCCTCCTGCTCCAGCGGTCGGGGCGCCCTGCCATCCCGCCGGCCCCCGCCCCAGACTGATCACCATCCGATGACCAACGCCACCAGCACCAGCGCCGACGCGGGCCAGCTCGCCCCCGGCACCTTCTTCACCCTCCTCGCCGCGACCGGCTTCGCGGCGGTGAGCATCCTCACCTCGCTCGCCACCGCGACCGGGCTCTCGCTCGCCGCCCTCCTCGCCTGGCGCTATGTGCTCGCCGCGGTGGTGCTCACCGGGTACGTGGGCGCCAACAACTACAAGCGCATCCCGCCGCGCGAGATGCTCCTCTTCATCACCATCGGCGGGTTCGGGCAGGCGCTGCTGGTCTATCTCGCGCTCTCGTCGCTCGCGTACATCCCGGTGGCGACGCTGGCGTTCCTCTTCTACTCCTATCCGGCCTGGGTCGCGCTCGTGCAGGCGGTCCGGGGGGCCGAGCGACTCGACCGTCGCCGCGTCGCGGCGCTCGCACTCTCCTTCGCCGGCATCGTGACGATGGTCGGCCTACCGGGCGCCGAGACCGTGGACCGCCGAGGCGTGATGCTCGCGATCGCGGCGGCGATGGTCTACGGCGCCTACATCCCCGCGATGCGGGTGCTGCAGCGCGACCACCCGGTGGCGCCCACATCCGCCTACTCGAAGATCGGCGCCGCGCTCGCCTTCCTCGTGATGAGCGTGGGGGACCGCTCGTTCACCTGGCAGCTCGAGCCCACCACCTGGGCGATCGTGATGGCGCTCGTGATCTTCAGCACCGTGCTGCCGAGTGTGTTCTTCCTGATGGGGCTCATCCGGTTGGGCCCCGTGCGGACGGCGATCGTCTCCACCGTGGAGCCCTTCCTCACCGCGCTCCTCGGGGTCGCGGTGCTCGGGCAGGCGCTCACGCTCCCCACGCTCGGCGGCGGCGCGCTGATCATCGCGGCCGTGGTGCTCCTGCAGTTCAAGCGCGATCGGGTCGCATAGCGATCGGGTCGCGTAGCGCACGCGGCGCCACGCGACCCGATCATCCTGCGGGGAGCTGCCGGGACTACGCCACGCCGGCCGGCTCCCGCGCCTCCGGGCGCGACACCGGCGTCGTCTTCGCGGCGATCTCGACGTCGTCCACCGTGCCCTGCTCGAGCCAGGCGTGCTCCCCCTTCATCACGGACTGCGCGAGGCGGTAGAGCTTGCCGTCGTGCTTCCCGTAGAGGGCGCGGAAGCTCGCGTCGATCCGGTCGCGCGACTCGCGGCAGAAGACGTCGGCGAGCTCCATCGCCTTGGGGTTCCCCTGCGCGGCGAGCATCTTCGCGCGGGTGATCACCGCCGCCATCGCATAGAGCTCGGCCCCGATGTCCACGGCGCGGAAGAGCACCATCTGGCGCTTCTCGAGCTTGGGCCCGAAGCGCACCATCGCGTGGAAGAGCGAGCGGCCGAGCCGGCGCGTGGTGCGCTCGAGGTATCGGAGGTGCTTCCCGAGCGGGCCGAACCCGCCATAGGAGCGGAGCGAGGGGATCCAGGTGCCCGGATACCAGGTCAGGTAGAACGGGGCGGCCGTGAGCGCGAACTTCACGCGAGTGCCGAACGGGGTCTTCGGCGCGACGATCGGGAAGGCGCGCGAGAAATGCTCGTCCACCGCCTCGCGGGCGATGAAGAGCCGCATGATCTCGCTCGACCCCTCGAAGATCAGGTTGATGCGCGAGTCGCGCATCGCCCGCTCGATCGGCAGCGGCTTCTCGCCGCGCGCCCGGAGCGAGTCGGCGGTCTCGTAGCCGCGCCCGCCGCGGATCTGCAGCGCGTCGTCCACGCTCCGCCAGGCGAGCTCGGTGTTGAACATCTTGGCGATCGCCGCCTCGAGGCGGATGTCCGTCCCCCCCCGCTCGTAGAGCGCGGTGGAGAGGTAGGCCACCGACTCCATCGCGAAGGTGTTCGCGGTGAGCCGCGCGACCTTCTGCGCGATCGCGTCGTGCTTCCCGATCGGCTGCCCCCACTGCACGCGCTCGGCCGCCCACTCGCGGATCCCGCGCACCAGCGCCTTGGAGGCGCCCGCCACGGACGCGGGGATGGTGAGGCGGCCGGTGTTGAGCGTGATCAGCGCCAGCTTCAGCCCACGCCCCTCGCCCCAGAGGATGTTCTCCGCCGGGACCTTCACGTCCTTGAACGACATCCAGCCGTTCTCGATCGCCTTGAGCCCCATGAAGCGGCAGCGGTGCTTGACGGTGATCCCGGGGGACTTCGCGTCCACGATGAACGCCGTGATCTGCTTCTTCCGGAGCTTGCCCTTCACCATCCGGTCGGGCGTGCGGGCCATCACCACGAAGAGGTCGGCCCGGGTGCCATTGGTGCACCAGAGCTTCTCGCCGTTGATCGTCCAGTGCTTGCCGTCCTCGCTCGGGGTGGCCGAGGTGGTCATGTTCGCGGGGTCAGACCCCGCGTTCACCTCGGTGAGGGCGAAGGCGGTGATGCCCCCCTTGGCGATGCGCGGGTAGAACTGCTGCTTCTGCGCCTCGGTGCCGAAGAGCTTGAGCGGCTGCGGCACGCCGATGGACTGCGAGGCCGAGAGGAGCGCGCAGAGCGAGCCGCACTTGGAGGTGACGAGCGCCATGGCGCGCACGTACGACATCTGCGAGAGGCCGAGCCCGCCGTACTCCTTGGGGATCTTCATCCCGAAGGCGCCCATCTCGCGCAGCTCCTGGACGTACGCCTCGGGGATCTCCCCGGTGCGGTCCACCATGTCGGCGTCGTAGCGCTCGAGGAACGCCTTGAGGGTCGCGAGGAAGGGCTTGGCGGCCGCCTCGCTCGCCGGGTCCTCGACCGGGTATGGGTGGACGAGGTCGAACCGGAATCGGCCGAGGAAGAGCTCCTTCACGAAGCTCGGATGGGCCCATTCGGTCTCGCGCGCCGCCTCGGCGACGTCGCGCGCCTCCTCCTCGGAGGCGAGGTCGGTGTTCATCTGTTCGGCCACGGGGGCCTCCGCGAGAGGTACGTCGATCGGCGGGTCGCAGCGCTTCCCGCAACGTCCTCTATACTTACCCCCTCGCGCGGTCCGCGACAACGCCGCGGCGGGTGAGGATCGCGCCTCCGACGAGCGCGATGGCGGCGAAGGCGAACCACTGCATCGCGTACGAGCGATGCGGACCCGCGTCCGGCACGGGCGGCGCGAGGCGGCGGGGGACCGAGTCCGCCCGCGCGAGCGAGTCCGAGGTCATGACGATCTGGACCGACGCGACGGGGCGGCCGAGGCGGGCCGCGAGGGCGGCGCGGTTGAGGCTCCGCAGTGGGCGGGAGGGGTCGTCGGGTGCGGCGGGACCGCTGTCCGGCAGCGGCATCAGGTAGCCGGCGAGCGTGACGAACTCGGCCTCGTGCCAGCGCGCGAGGTCGACCTCGGCGGCGTCCGGCGAGTAGACCCAGCCCCGGGTCACGAGCACCAGGGTGTCGCTCCCCGGCAGCGCCAGCGGGGTGATGAGGTGCACGCCCGGGGAGCCCGCGTTCGTGCGGCCGGCGAGCACCTGCTCGAGGTCGTAGCGGAAGCGCCCCGCCACCCGGACGGCGCGCCAGGTGGGGTCGCCGCCCGCGGCCAGGGCCTCGGCCAGCGTCGCGGTCGAGCGCGCGCGCTGTTCCTCGAGCGCCGCGTTCCGCTCGGCGCGCTCCGTGTGGCGCGCCAGCTGCCAGACGCCCAGCCGGACGAAGAGCGCGGCGCATGCCAGCGGGATGAGGAATCCGACGAGGGTCCGAGCGCGCACGAGGAGGTGGGGGGAATTGTGTGGCGGGTCACATCAGGGGATCCCGCACGGCACCGAGATTGCGGGTAGTCTAGCCGTTGACCAAGATATCTGCGCCGCGGCGCCTCCTCGCATGAGGGACGCGCCCCACACCGTCATGCGCCCAGCCATGCCCAACGCCGTCCTTCGCCGAATCCCCGTCCTCGCCGGTCTCGCGCTCCTCGGAGGGCTGCTGAGTTGCGGGCGCGAGGTGACGGGCCCGAACGGACGCGGACCGATGGCGACGCTCGCCTTCGACCCCACCATGCCGAGCATCCGGCTGCTGGGGAATGGCGAGGTGCTCGGCCTTGGCGACGTCGTGCCGTTCGAGCGCGTGCGCGTGGTGCTCCGCCGCGCCAACGGCGAGGTGGCGGGGGAGCAGATGGTGGCGTTCGCCGCGGGGCAGCAGACGGTCACCGTGGCCATCACCGTCCAGCTGGGAGCGGGCGCGTCGAGCACGGGGGAAGCCCTGAGCGCGACGATGAAGTACATCAACGCCGCGGGGGACACCGTCTTCTCCGGCGGGCCGCTCGAGGTGATCGCCCGTCCCGCCTCGTCCGGCAATCCGCCCCCCCCGGTGCAGCTGCCGATCACCTATGTCGGTCCCGGCTCCGATGCGGCCGGCATCTCGATCTCCCCCGACTCGGTCGTGGGGGTCATCAACCAGCAGGCGACCTTCTCGGCGATCGTCGTGACGGCCGGGCAGACGCCCATCCCGAATGCGCCGGTCGCGTACTCCTCCACCGACTCGGCCCGCGTGCGCGTGAACGTGGCCACGGGCGTGGCGACGCTCGTCGGTGCGCGCGGCACGGCGCTGATCATCGCGCAGACCGCGAACGACCGCGCGGACACCGCCCTCGTGCGCATCACGCCGACGCCGTCGGCGATCGTGCTCGTGAGCGGGGGCAACCAGCAGACGCTCCAGCGCACGCCCTTCCCCAATCCCGTGCGCGTGCGGGTGAACGCGGTCGACGGGCTCGGCGTGCCGGGCGTGACCGTGAACTTCGCGGTGACGCGCGGCCAGGGCTCGGTGAGCGTGCCGAGCGCGGTGACCGATGCGGCGGGCGAGGCGCAGGTGAGCTGGATCGCCGGCGACTCCGCGGGCGCCGCGATCCTCACGGCGTCGGTCGCGACGCCGGTCCTCTCGCTCCCCGTGGCCGGCCAGCAGATCTCCTCGGCCCCGACCTCGCTCACGTTCAGCGGTTCGCCGGCGAACTTCACGGCGGGGGACACCATCCCGCCCTTCAGCGTCTCGGTGCGTGACGGCACCGGCGCGGTGGTGAACGGGTTCAGCGGGAACGTCGCGCTCTCGCTCACCGGCGGGACCGCGGGGGCGAGCATCATCGGCGGCGCCACGCGCGCGGCGGTGAACGGCGTCGCGACCTTCCCCGGCCTGACGATCGACCGCGGGGGCACCGGCTACCGGATCGTCGCCACGGTGAGCGGCGTCCCGCCCGTGAGCACGAACACCTTCGACGTGGCGGCGGCACCGCCGCGCTTCGTGAACGTCCTGAGCGGCGCGGGACAGACCGCACCGCCCAGCACACCGCTCCCCGACTCCGTGCGGGTGCGCGTGACGGACGTGTTCGGATTCCCGCAGCCGGGGCTCACCGTGCAGTTCGCGGTCGCCGCAGGCGGCGGCGCGGTCTCGCCGGCGAGCGTCACGACGAACGCGGACGGGCGCGCGGCCACCCAGTGGACGCTCGGCGCCGCCGGCGCCCAGCAGATCACCGTCACCGTCGGGTCGATCCAGCCCGTGCCGGTGAACGCCACCCTCTTCACGGGCGGCGGGACGCCGACGCTCTTCATCGGCACCGAGCAGATCTCGGCGACGATCGGGAGCACCCGCTCGGTCCCCGTGTTCATCACGCCGCCGCCCGGCACCGCGGTCGTCGCGCAGCTCGTGACGCGCGACTCGCTGGTGGCGAAGTGGACGGTGGATTCCACGATCTTCGGCGCGGGCGTCGGGCTCCGGTCGCCGACCCTCTCGGGCCGCGGCGTCGGCAGCACCTACGCCGTGGTGAGCTCGAGCGCCGGGAACGACTCGGTGCTCGTCACCGTGGACTCGGTGGGGATCTTCTTCGGTTCGTACAGCGGGCGCTCGGTGATCTTGGGCGACACGCTGCCCTTCCTCGTCCGGCTCAGTGCGCCGGCGGGCCAGGGCGGTGCGACCGTTGTGGTCCGCTCACCGGACACGCTGGCACTCAAGGTGGCCGCCGGATCCGGTCGCACGCCGCCGTCCAATCCGTGCGACCTCTACTGCTACGACCTCCGGGCGACGCCGGACGAGGTGGCCATCCTCGGCACCCCGGGTGACTCCGCCGTCGTCACGATCCCGGAGGGGCAGCTCAGCGGGTACGTGGTCTTCCTGCCGCTGGCCCCCGCCGCGAACGGGATCCCCGTCACCGCGACCGCCCCGCAGATGGCCAGCGGTGACATGATCCTCTACATCGAACCCGCGGAGTTCTATCTCTACGAGCACTTCGGCGTGGCGCTCGACTCCCCCATGCCGGTGGGACACCGGAATGGCGCGGAGGTGTACCTGAACTACGGGCTGGCGCGCGACGTCCGCGTGCGGATCACGAGCCGGGATCCGGCGGTCGTGCGGACGGACAGCGCCGTCGTGATCCCAACGAACTCGTACTACTACGGCGACGTCCCGCACTTCCTCTATGAGGGACTCCAGCCCGGTTCGACCTGGATCGTGGTGAGCGCCCCGGGCTTCGCGACCGACTCCTTCCCCGTGACCGTCGTGCCGCCCTGGCTCGTGATCGCGCAGTCCAATCCGGTGCTCGCGGTCGGCAGCGACTACGACCTGCTGGTGTACGGGTCGATCGATTCCGTCACGACGGCCACGTACGCCTATCCGCCGCGGGGCAGTCCCCTCTCCGTGGGCGCCTCCAGCAGCGATCCGACGGTCGCGCGCGTGATCGAGACGGGGCCGATCGGGACCGACCGGCACGACACCCAGGTGCGCGTCCGCGGCCTCGCCTCCGGCACCGCCTGGATCCGGACCACGGCGCCAGGATACGCCACCGACTCGGTGCTCGTGACGGTGCAGGGTGCGACGCTGCAGGTGCAGGAATCGTACTTCCGGATCGGCCGGGGTCAGTACCACGAGTCGATGCGGCTCCAACTCCTGGGGGGCGGCAACATCGTCACGACCGGGCAGACGGCGACCATCACCTCGAGCGACACCAGCGTGCTCGCGGTCCTGACGCCCGAACTGCCCTTCGCGACCAACGGCTCCTCGCCCTTCGTGCGACTGCTCGGCAAGGGCGTGGGATCGGCGAACATCACCATCACCGTGCCCGGGATCACCCCGGACGTCCGCGCCTGGACGGTGACGACGCCGGACCTCTTCCTCAGCACGTTCGGCAGTGGCGGGATCATCAACGCGGACAGCGCGTCCTATTCGATAAGCGTCTCGATGCGCGATGGCGTGAACGTCTCGCGTCCGGCAGCCGACACGGTGGTCGCGATCCTGAGATCCACCGATCCGACGGTCATGCTCGTGACCGACTCCATCGCACGGTTCCTCCCCGGCAGCTCCAGCAACATCACGGCGCGGGTGCGGGCGATCGGGCCCGGCACGGCGCTCCTGGTCCTGAGCGCGCCGAACTTCCGTTCGGACACCTCCGGCCTGATCACGGTGCAGCCGCGACGGCTCGAGATCAGCGGCACAGCCACCCAGGTCACCGGCCGCGGCCTCATCATGCCGATGACCGTCATCCGCCGGTCGCCGCCGACGAACACCCTGCCGATCACGATCACACGGCAGGGTCCGGCCGGTGTCGTGCCGGTCGCGGCGATGGACTCCATCCGGGCGGGCTCGGGGTCCTGGACCTTCGGGCTCCGCGCAGGTGCCAGCACGGGCCTGGACACGATCATCGTCTCGGCGGCGGGCCACGCCTCGGACACGCTCTTCGTGAGCGTCGGGACGTCCACCGCCGAGATCTTCGCACAGTACAGCGGCTACGTCGGGGAACAGGACGACTTCGTGAGCGCGAGCATGCGGCCGTCCTCCATCTTCTCGTATCGGAGCGCGTCCGACACGGTGCGATTCCGCTTCGTCTCATCCGACACCACCATCGTCCGGGTGATCCGGGACACGATCCGCGTGAACGCGGGCGCCCCGGGGGCGGAGACGGGTGGATACGGGATCGTGCGCTACGTCCGCCCCGGGTCCGCCTGGTTGAGGCTCATCGATCCGTCCGGGTTCTTCGAGACCGATTCGCAGGAGGTCTTCGTCGGCCTGCGCACGCTCTATCTCGGGGGCGGCTCGCCCGTGCTCGGCATCAACCAGCGGAGCAACCCGTTCGAGAACTACGTGTATCGTGACGATCCGGGCCCGGATTCGCTCTGGGTCAGGCTGATGAGCTCGTCGCCGGGCGCCGTCTCGGTCACGGACTCGGTGCTGATCGAGCCATTCAGCTCCTACGCGTACTACACGCTCGTCGCGGGGGACAGCGTGGGGAGCGCCCGGATCACGGTCAACGCGGCGGGGTTCGCGGAGTCGTTCCAGGACGTGTACGTCACGCGCTCCACGGTCAGCCCGTACGCCTACTACGGCATCACGCTCGGTGTCGACGGCATCGCGGAGTTCGACCTCTACCTGACGGACCTCGACGGATACACGCGGGAAGCCACGGTGCCCGTCCCGATCCGGCTCCGGATCGATGATCCCTCGATCCTCAGCGCCGGGGCGGACTCGATCGCCACCTTCGCCGTCGGGGAGTCCATGGTGCGACTGCGGACCCTGCGCGGCGTCGCGCCCGGGCGCGTCAACGCCACCTTCGAGGACCGCCGTGGGGACATCCTGCAGGCGATCATCCCCGCGTCGTCCCCCGTCGAGGTGCGGGAGAACGAGCTGCTCTTCGGGCAGTACGGCTACAAGGTCGGGCTCGGCGCCACGACGCAGGCGTTCAACCTCTACTTCACGTCATCGACGATCGGCCCCGCTCGCTGGGCGCGCGTCACCGCGGCGGCAGGCCGCGTCCGTGCCACCACCGACAGCGTCCTGGTGGATCCGGCGCAGGGATCCTTCCACTACTTCGCCCTCGAGGGACTGGCGCTCGGCACGGACACGCTCATCGTCAGCGCGCCGGGCTACGCCCCGGACACCGCGATCGTGGATGTCGGACGGAACCTGCTACGCGCCATCACGTTCATCCCGCCGACGATCCGCCAGGGGGACTCGGTGCTCGTCACGCTGCGACTCCAGGGACCCGACGAGTACTCGATCCTCGAACCGATCACCGCGCCGATGTCGCTCACGTTCACGAGCGGCGGTGGCCTGCAGGCGGTGGCCGTGGGTGGCGGGAACCTGACGACCACCGCCATCCCGATCGGCGCGTCGAACATCTCCTTCTGGCTCCGCGCCACCGGTCCCGCCGGCGGCTCGATCACGGTGACCGGACCCAGTATCCAGACCTACCAGCTCGGGGTGGCGACACGCCCATGATGACCAACGCCTCGCTCCATCGCATCCCGTCGCGCGCGCTCATCCTGGGTGGCGCGGCCCTCCTCCTCGCCGCCGCGGCGCCGCAGGCGCTCGACGCACAGGACACCGCGATCGTCGTGAACCCGCGCCCGGCCGCACCGGGCGCTCCCGCTCCCGCCGGCCGGCCCGTCGAGTCCGTGCGCGGTGCCGGACCCAACGGCGCCACGCTCCGCTGCCGCGATGGCTCCTATCCCGCCGCGCTCGCGCCCGACTCCGCCTGCGAGGGCAAGGGGGGCGTGCTCGTGCGCTTCCCGCTCCTCCGCACGCCGCAGAACGGGACGCCGGCGGTCCGCGCGACCGGGCCGCGTCCGCTCCCGGGGGACACCGTCGTGACGCCGGCGATCAAGCTCGACCCCGTTCCCGACCGGTCGAACGTGCTCGTCCCGGCGGAACTCCCCCCCGCGGACGCCACGCTCCAGTGCGGCGACGGCACCTATGTCGTCCGCGACACGAGCAGCACCCGCTGCGCGGGGAAGGGCGGCGTCGCGATGATCTTCCCGCCGCGCCGGCGGCCGTAGCGCGCCGCGTCCGGCTAGAACAACCCCAACTGGTCCGCGAGCTGGGCCGGGTCCACCGGGACTTGGCCCAGCTTGCGTTGCAGCTCCCGGATGGTCGCGGGACTGTGCCCCGCGAAGTGGTTGTTCACGTAGGTGTAGACCTTGACCTTGGTGGCGAGCAGCGGGAGCACCTCCGCCCACGCCTCGATCTCCGCGGTGCGGTCCACCTGCACGTGCGAGAAGTCGGTGATCGCCCGGTTCGGGCCCATGAAGCGCACGTACGCGTGCGATGCCGTCGGCCGCTCGGCGAGCTTGAGCATCCAGCTCCGCGGGATCCACCGCGCATCCACCAGGGCGAGCGCCACGTTGCGCGCGGTGAGGAGGGCGAGGATCTCCTCGTTGATCCATCCCTTCTGCCGGAACTCGATCGCGAAGTCGATGTCGCCCGGGAGCGAGAGCAGGAACTCCTCGAGCGCGTCGCGCTCGGGGGGCGAGAAGTCCGGACCGCACTGGATGAGCACGGTGCCGAGCTTGGGGCCAAGCTCACGCGCCACGTCGTAGAACCGCTCCGCCACCTCCCGCGCGCCCACGAAGCGCAGCTCGTGCGTGATCTCCTGCGGCAGCTTGAGCGCGAACGTGAAGGCGTCGGGCGTGCGCTCCCGCCAGCCGCGCACGGTCCTGGCCGCGGGCACGGCGTAGAAGGTCGAGTCCACCTCCACCGTGTCGAACGCCTGCGCGTACTTCGTGAGGAAGTCCGCCGGGCGCGTGCGCGGGGGGAAGAACGGCCCCACCCAGGCCGTGTAATTCCACCCCTGGGACCCGACCCGGATCGCGTGCGGGGCCACCGCTAGACCTCCCGGCCGCGTCGGTAGATCACGTGGTAGACCAGCGCCACGAAGACGCTCCCGCCGACGAGGTTCCCCAGGATCACCGGCAAGAGGTTCCCGAGGAACCCCGCGAGGGTCACGTGCTCGGCGGCCACGCCCGTCCACCCCGAGGCCTTGAGCAGGAGCGCCATCGGGATGAAGTACATGTTCGCCACGCTGTGCTCGAACCCCGCGGCCACGAACGCCGTGATCGGGAAGACGATCGCGACCGCCTTGTCCACCACGCTGCGTCCCGCCACGGCCATCCAGACCGCGAGGCAGACCAGGACGTTGCAGAGGATGCCGCTCGCGAACGCCTGCAGGAACGGGAGCGTGGTCTTCGCCTCGGCGAGCCGGAGATAGGTGTCGCCCACCGCCCCGCCCAGCGTGGCGGCGTGACCGGCCCAGAGCGCCAGGACCGCGATGGCGACGGCGCCCGCCAGGTTCGAGAGCGCCACCACCCCCCAGTTCCGCAGCACCTCCGCCGTCGTCACCTTGCCCTCGGCCCACGCCATCGCGAGCAGGTTGTTCCCCGTGAACAGCTCCGCGCCCGCGACGACCACCAGGATGAGGCCCAGGCAGAAGACCAGGCCTCCGAGCACGCGCCGCACGCCGAACGCGAGCGAGGCGTCGGCGGCCACCACCGTATGGAAGAGCGCCCCCAGCGCGATGAATGCGCCGGCGAGGACCCCCAGCATCACGAGCTTCAGCAGGGGCAGCCGCGCCTTCGTCACGCCGATTGCCTCCACCCGCTCCCCGATCTCCGGTGGCGAGAAGGCGTCGAAGCCGTAGAGTCCCGTCATCGTGATGGCCGCGCGGTGGTCGGAGGGTGGTGGAGCGCCGTAGGTCGATGTTGTGCCCTCCCCGGGTGGCTCGCAAGAGGACGCGTCCGCGGACACCGCTTGCGCCGCTCCGGCGATGGCGGCAGCGTTGCTCATCCGCAGGAACACCGCCTCCTGGAGCCCCCGTGCGCTTCGCATCGACCGCCCTCGCCCTGCTCGTCCTCGTCGCCACCGGCTGCGCCTCGGGAGGTGCGGCCGCCTCCACCACCAGCGGTGAGGGGGCCGAGGCGCAAGCCGCGCGCCCGGCCCGCGGCACGCTCAACCTGATCCCCAACGCCGAGGTCGAGGCGGCCGGCGGGGACATCCTCAACGCGTACGACCTCGTCTACCGGCTGCGGCCCTCGATGATGCGCTATCGCAACCAGACCGCGGGCACGACGTCCAGCGGCGAGGTGACCGGTCCCATCGCCTACGTCGACGACGTGCGGCTCGGCGCGCTCGACCTCCTGCGCACCGTGATGCGGGCGACCGTGAAGGAGATCCGCTTCATCAGCCCCACCGACGCCACCACGCGCTGGGGCACCGGGCACTCGAACGGGGTCGTGCAAGTCATCACGAAGCGCTGAGGGCGCCCGATGACCCTGCTCTTCATCGGCATCGGCCTCGGCGCGGGGATCCTCTCCGGGCTCTTCGGCATCGGGGGTGGCGTGGTGATCGTGCCCGCGCTCACCCTCCTCGCCGCCTTCCCCGCCAAGACCGCGACCGGGACCTCGCTCGGCGCGCTCCTGCTCCCCGTCGGGCTGCTCGGCGCGTTCACCTATTACCGCGCGGGGAACATCGACATCCGGGCCTCCCTCCTGATCGCGCTCGGCCTCCTCGTCGGCGCGTTCGTCGGCGCCCAGCTCGTGCAGCACCTCACGGATCTCCAGCTCCGGCGGGCCTTTGCGGGCTTCCTGGCGCTGGTGGCCGTGAAGATGTGGGTGGGGTAGCGTCCCGGGCCCTTGACCGTGTGATAGTGGTATGATATCATATCAATACCACTTCACCGGAGTTCGCCCGTGTATCGTGAGTCCAAGTACCCCGCCTCGAACGGCCTCGGGACCCTCTTCGTCCTCCTCGCCGTCCTCGTAGGTGCCGTCGTCTTCTTCGTCCGCAGCATCCGCGCGGATGACCCCGTCGTGGCGGTCGCGTCGATCGTCGCGTTCGTGCTCGCGATGTTCTTCCTGAGCGGCCTCTTCATCGTGCACCCGAACGAGGCCAAGGCGCTCGTGCTCTTCGGCAAGTACAAGGGCTCGGTGAAGACGGACGGGCTCTGGTTCGCCAACCCCTTCCTCACCAAGAAGGCGATCTCGCTCCGCGTGCGGAACTTCGAGACGGCCAAGCTCAAGGTGAACGACAACCAGGCGAACCCGATCGAGATCGGCGCCATCGTCGTCTGGAAGGTGATCGACTCGGCCGAGGCGCTGTTCGAGGTGGACGACTACGCGCGCTACGTCGCGGTGCAGTCGGAGTCGGCGCTCCGCGCCGTGGCCACCCAGTACTCGTACGACTCGCACGTGACCGGGGAGCACTCGCTCTCGACGCACACGGACGAGGTGTCGCAGGCGCTCGAGCAGGCGCTCGTGGATCGGCTGCTCAAGGCGGGTGTCGAGGTGGTCGAGGCGCGCATCTCGCACCTGGCATACTCGCCGGAGATCGCGGCCGCGATGCTCCAGCGGCAGCAGGCGAGCGCGATCATCGCCGCGCGGCAGAAGATCGTCGAGGGGGCCGTCGGGATGGTCGAGACGGCGCTCGAGATGCTCAGCGCCAAGCGGATCGTCGACCTCGACACCGAGCGCAAGGCGGCGATGGTGAGCAACCTGCTCGTGGTGCTCTGCTCCGAGCACGGCACCACCCCCGTGGTGAACACGGGCTCGCTGTACACCTGAGGGGGCGGCCTCCGTGGCGGAGAAGAAGCCCTTCCTCCTGCGCGTCGACCGTGCACTGCTGGACGCCGTCCAGCAGTGGGCGAACGACGACCTGCGCAGCCTGAACGGGCAGATCGAGTTCCTGCTGCGGGACGCCCTGCGGCGTGCGGGACGTTCGCCCCGGGCGGACGCCGCGCGCGGCGCGTCATCGAAACCGAATCGCAAGGAGTAGCAGTCCCATGCCCCATCCGACCGTACCGACCATCACCCGCGCCACGCGGGCCGGCGCCCGCAGCTCGCGCGCGCTGGCCACGGCGGCGCTCGCCGGCCTCGTCCTCGCTTCCGTGGGCGCCCTCCTGTCCTCCCCCCTCGCCGCGCAGGGAGGCGGACGCAGCGCCGCGATCCTGATCCTGCGCGGGTCCGACACCCTCGTGGTGGAGCGCGTGCAGCGCAGCGACGGGGGCGTCACCGCGGAGATCGCGATCCAGGGCCAGCCGCGCATCGCGCTCCGCTACACCCTCGGCGCGGACGGGATGATCCCGGCTGCGACCTTCACGGTGCGCGGCGCCGGCAGCGCACCCGACGCGCCGCCGCTCCAGTCCGGCACGCTGGAGTTCAAGGGCGACAGCGCACTCCTCGCCATCACCGCCGGCGGGAACACGCGCAACATCCGCGTCGCGACGCGCGCGGGCGCGCTCCCCATCATGAACAACGACTTCGTCGTGCTCGAACAGGCCGTGCGCATCGCGCGCGCGAAGGGGGTGACGCGCCTCACCGTCCCGCTCTTCGCCCTCTCGAACGCACAGACCATCGACGGCACGCTCGAGCTCGTCGGCGGCGACAGCGCACGCTTCACGGTCGCCGGGAACGTGACGGAGACCGCGATCGACGCCGCCGGGAACGTGACGGGGGGCGTGCTCCCCGCGCAGGGGATGCGGATCGCGGTCGTCGAGGGCGCCGCCGCCGCCGCGATCTCGCTCGGCAAGCCGGACTACAGCGCGCCGGCCGGGGCGCCCTATTCCGCCGAGGAGGTGACCGTGCCCACCCCTGCGGGGCACCGGCTCACGGGCACGCTCACCAGGCCCGCGGGCGCCGCGGGGCGCTTGCCCGCCGTGGTCACGATCACCGGCTCCGGCGCGCAGGACCGCGACGAGTACATCCCCGTGGCCGGGGGATACCGGCCCTTCCGGCAGGTGGCGGACACGCTCGGCCGGCGCGGGATCGCCGTGCTCCGGCTCGATGACCGCGGCGTCGGCGGCTCGGGCGGGGACGTGAACGGCACCAGCGCCGAGTTCGCCGACGACATCCGCGCGGCCGTCGCGTTCCTCCGGGCGCGGGCCGACATCGACCCCGCGCGCATCGCGCTCGTCGGGCACAGCGAGGGCGCGATGATCGCGCCGATGGTCGCCGTCACGGACTCGCGCCTGGCCGGCATCGTGCTCATGGCGGGCCCCGCGTACAACGGACGCCAGATCATCGACTACCAGATCGCCAACGGCGTGCAGGGAACGCCCAGCATCCTGCCGGCGGCGCGCGACTCCGCGGTCAAGGCGGCGCGGGCGGAGTTCGACTCGACCACCGCCAGGGGGCCGTGGATGCGGTTCTTCCTCACCTATGAGCCGCTCCCCACGGCGCAGAAGGTGCGGCAGCCGGTGCTGATCCTGCAGGGCGCGACCGACCAGCAGATCCGGGCGGAGGAGGCCGCGATGCTCGAGAAGGCGCTGCGTGCCGGGGGGAACAGGGCGGTCACGAGCCACGTGTTCGCGGACCGGAACCACCTCTTCCTCCGCGACGCGGACGGCCACCCCTCGGGCTACATGAAGCTCACCGACCCGAAGATGGACGCCGAGGTGCTGGGCGTGCTCGCCGACTGGCTGGCCACCACCCTCAAGGCGCGCTGAGCGATGGTCACCATCGCCGTGGACGGCGACGTCCTCGACATCCAGGTCGTCGGGAAGCACAAGCTCTGGGCGCTCAAGTCCTCGCTGCGCATCCCGCTCGGCGACATCCGCAGCGTGCGGCGCGATCCCGAGCGCGCCAGGCGATTCATCCCGGGGCTCCGCCTGCCGGGCACGCACATCCCGTTCGTCTACACGGCGGGGACGTATTATCAGGCGGACTTCCGTCCCGACTTCTGGTCCGTCCGCAAGGCGGAGCACGCGCTCGTGATCCAGTGCCGCGACGAGGCCGCGTACGATGAGATCATCGTCGAGGTCGAGGATCCGGACGCGACGCTCGCCCTCATCCAGGATGCGCTCCCCAGGCGCGCCTGACACCCCCACCCTTCCCACGATGCCGACCAACCTCCGGAACCGCACCGTCGTCGCGCCGCTGCAGCCGGCCGCGTTCGTCGCCCTCGCGCTGATCGCCACGACGCTGGGTGCGCAGGCGCCCGCCGCCCCGTCATCGGCCGCGAGCGCGGCACCGGCATGGGCGGCGCGCCTCGACTCGCTCGTGATCTCGGAACTCGAGCGCACGCGGACACCGGGCGCCCAGGTGGCGGTGGTCGTGGACGGCAAGGTGGTCCACGCGCGCGGCTACGGCGTGGCCGACATCGAGACCGGCCGCCCGGTCACCGCGCGCACGCTCTTCCGCGTGGGATCCGTGACCAAGATGGTGACCGCCGCCGCGCTCACCCAGCTCGCCGCGGACGGCAGGCTCGACCTCGACGCACCCATCGGCACCTACGTGCCCGAGATCGCCGGCCGCCGCATCGCCTCGGCCACCACGCACCAGCTGCTCACGCACTCGGCCGGATGGCTCGACAACGCCATCCCGTACGGACGGATGGGCGAGGGCGCGCTCGGCGAGGTGTTCCGCGAGGTGACGGACACGCTCCTCTTCACGGAGCCGGGGCGCGTGATCTCCTACTCGAACCCGGGCTACTCAATGGCCGGGTACGTGGCCGAGATGGCCGGCAAGGGGCGCTTCGGCAGTCTCGTGGACCAGTACGTGGTGAAGGCGATGGGGATGCCGCACGCGACCTTCCGTCCGCTGCAGGCGCTCACGCTCGACTTCTCGCAGGGCCATGTCGGTCAGGCCGGGAACCCGGGCGCGATCGTGCGCCCGTTCACCGAGAACACGGCGCAGTGGGCGGCCGGATTCCTGATGGCGAGCGCGGGGGAGATGGCCACCTTCGCCATCACGCTCATGGATGGCGGCGTGCTCGAGGGCCGGCGCGTCCTCGCGGAGAGTGCCGTGAAGCGGATGACCACCGGCCACATGCCGATCCCCGGGAACCCGAACGCGAAGTACGGCTACGGCCTGATGATCCAGCGCTCGGGCGAGGAACTCGTCTGGCAGCATGGCGGGTCGATCAACGGATTCGACGCGCAGGTGACGATGTTCCCCGAGCGCAAGCTCGCGATCGTCGTCCTCGACAACCGCTCCGGTGCGCCGCTTCAGGGTGTGACCGACCTCGTCGCGCGCGAGGCGGCGGGCGTGCAGCGACCGCCGACGCCCGCCCTCCCCGATGAGCGCGTGGCGACCCCCGCCGAGCGCGCCCAGCTGGTGGGACGCTATGCGATGGGCAACACGCGGGTGGAGCTCTTCGAGGAGGGGGGCGAGCTGAGGTTCCGGCAGGGTCCCGCGACGCTCCCCGTGCGCCTGGTGGGCGACGAGCGGATCGTGGTCACGCCGCCGGGCGGCGCGAAGGTGACGCTCCTGCTCGTCCGGGGTGCGGACGGCCGCGTGGAATACCTGCACCAGGGGCTGCGCGCGATCGCGCGGCAACCCTAGCGGCGGCGAGGCAGGAACCCGCCGCGCCGGCGCGCGCACGCCCCGTGGGGGCGTGCGCGCGCCTCCCTACTTCTTCGCGACGAACGAGATGTCGAACTGGATCTCGATCTCGGGCTGGATCCTGTTGACGGCCGGCTGGTAGTCCACGCCGAAGTCGGTGCGCAGGATCGTCGTCTCCCCCTTCACGCGCCCCGCGTCGCGCGCCGCGTCGTAGAACACCAGGCGCGACGGGATCGTGATGGTCTTGGTCCGTCCGCGGATCGTCAGGTCCCCGGTGATGTTCACGCGGTCGTCCGCGAGCGGGTTGACGATCGTGGACTTGAAGGTGATCGCCGGGAAGGAGTCCGTGGCGAAGAAGTCGTTGCTCTTCAGGTGCGTGTCGCGCCGCTCGATGCGCGTGTTGATGCTCTTCGCATCGATCGTGATCAGCACCGAGGATGCCGAGAGGTTCGTGGGGTCGAACGCGATCTCGGCGTCCCACTGGTCGAACGTGCCGTGCGCGTCCACCAGCTGCGACTCGGCCACGAAGTTGATCTGCGAGTGGGCGACGTCGCGCACGTAGGCCTTCTGGGCGCTCGCCGGGACCGCGACGATCGCGATCAGCACCAGGGCGAGGGCGGGCATGCGATGGGACATGGGGTCCTCCGAATAAGGTTACCTGTAAACTATCGTCGGTTCCTCCTGATATAGACCATCGCGGCCGCGGAGGTTCCGATGGCGTGACGAACGCCGTCGACCTCGAGCGTGACCGGGCCCGCGAAGGGCGCGCGTTCGAGCACGCGCACGGAGGCGCCGGGGCGGATGCCCAGGCCGTCGAGGTAGCGGAGGAACTCCGGGTCGCGATCGGACATGCGCACCACGGCGGCCACGGCACCCTCGGCGAGGTCCGCGATGCTCTGCAGCCGCGTCTCGTCCACCTCGCCCGACGCCGTCGGGATCGGCGCGCCGTGCGGATCCGCGGTGGGGTTCCCGATCGCCTCGGCCATGCGGGCGATGAGGTCGTCGCTCGCCGCGTGCTCGAGCCGCTCCGCCTCGTCGTGCACGTCCTCCCACCCGAAGCCGAGCCGCTCGACGAGATAGCTCTCGATGATGCGATGGCGCCGGATGAGCTGCAGCGCCGCGCTGCGCCCCGCGGCCGTGAGCCGCGCGCCGCGGTAGCGTTCCGAACGCACGAGGCCGAGGCGCACCAGGCGCTGCACCATCCCGGTCACGCTCGCGGCGGCGATGCCGAGGCGGGCCGCGATGTCGTTCGTGCCGGCGGCGCCCCCGCCCTGCTCGAGCTCGTAGATGGCCTTGAGGTAGTCCTCGGCCTGGCCCGTGAGCGGGGCCGCGGGTCGCTTCGCGCGCTTGGCGGCGGCCTTCTTGCGTGGGGTCAGGGCGATCGTCGCGGAGGGAGGAAGCTCAAAAATACGTCGCGAAGCCCACGTGCACCGCCCCCAGCTGGCTCGCGGCGTTCCGCAGCAGGTCGTGCGATCGCTGGCGGCGATAGTTGAGCTTGAAGACCGTGCCGGCGGCGGGATGGAAGCTCGCGCCGAGCACCACCGCCGCGATGTCATCGCCGATCGGCGCGCCGGTCGTGGTGAAGCGGCCGCGGTTCAGGTCGACGTACTCCAGCCTCAGGTCCGCGTCGAGGTGTGCGTCGGGGAATCCTCGGAGCCGCGGCCTCCAGACCGGCATGTTCGCGTCGAGATGCCACCCGAACTGCCGCGCACCCTGTGACTCGCGAAGGTCGGCGGGGAGCTGGATGCTCGCGATCGCGAGCTCGCCGCGCAGCTCCACGGGGCCGAGCGCGAGGCTCCCGTCCGCCGCGCCGATGGTGAGCCGGCGTGCGTCGTCCACCACCTCCCCCTCGATCCGGTAGCTGTTGTAGATGCCCGTGTAGAACGAGAGCCCGAACTCGCCGAGGCCCTGCCGCTGCGCGGCGAGACGTCCGGAGAAGGCCGGGGAGCCGTTGTTGTCCTCGGCGAACCGCTCCTCGCTGCGTCCCTCCGCGAGGCGCGTGCGTCCGGTCGCGTTGAGGATCACGCCGTCCCCGAGCCCGTTGGTGGCGTAGAGGTCGTAGGTGAGCCCGAACCCGGGGGGAGCGAGGCGACCGTGCACGCCGAAACCGGCCTCCGAGAGCGTGGCGGGGATGATCTCGGTGGAGACCAGGGGCCGGTCCACGAAGTTCCAGCGCGGACTGTCGTGGTTGACGTTGAAGGCGCCGATCGGCGGGAGGATGATCCCGGCGCGCACGACGAACGAAGGGGTGAGCTGCACGTCGATCAACGCCGTCTCGAGGGCGATCTCCTCGGTGCCGTCCTCGAACTCGAGCTCCGAGATGAAGCGGATGCGCGTGCCGATGGTCGAGAACAGGAAGATGTTGAAGCGCCGGAGCTGCAGCGACAGCCCCTCGCTCACGCCGTCCTCGGAGACGTATGCCGTGTTCCCCTCCACGTAGCCGCCGATGGCGGTGCGTCCGACGGAGCCGATGAAGGGGCGGTCGAAGATCCCCTCCTGCACGGGACGGCGGACCGTGTCCGCGGAAGCCGGCGCCTGGGCGCGCGCGACGGACGTGGAGGCGCAGAGCAGAACGGCGGCGGCGAGGAGTGCTCGAGTGGCGGATGGCGCGCGCATCACGCGGCACCCCGCTGGACGTCGAGGATGTAGACGTTCCGCTCGTCCACCTGCACGGGGAAGCGGATCAGTCCGCGCTCGGTGGGACCCTTCAGCACCTCGCCCAGGTGCGAGTACTCGCTGCCATGGCAGGGACAGACGAGCCGCCCATCGCCGGGTTCCACGGTGCAGCCGCGGTGCATGCAGCGCGTGAGGACCGCGCTGAACTCCCCGGGGGCGGACTGGTGCACGAAGATCGGGAAACGGAGCCCGGGGGTCTCGACGAGCGCGTACGGGAACGCCGCGAACGCGGTGCGCGGGACGACGACGCGTCCGGACTCGACCACGCCCGGCACGAAGTGGTAGCGCACGCACGACCCGAGGAGGGGCGCGATGCCGCAGGCGAGGACGAAGTGTCGGCGGTCCACGGCGGGCCCTAGAGCGAGTTGAGGTAGGCGAGCAAGCGGCGCTGCTGGTCCGCACTGAGCGCGTTGAACCAGGCGCGGCTCGCGGCGGCCTCGCCGCCGTGGTACCCGATGGCCTCGCGGATCGAGGTCGCGCGCCCGTCGTGCAGGAGGCGCGGCGTCCCGCCCTGCGTGGAGGCGGCCAGCCCGAGCCCCCAGAGCGGCGCGGTCCGCCACTCCGAGGTCGTCGCCCGCCCCTCGGTGTAGCCGTCGTCGAGCTCCGGCCCCATGTCGTGCAGGAGCAGGTCCGTGAACGGATGGAAGGTCACGCGGTCGAGCACCGCGATGTGCGACGCGCCGGTGGTGAGGGTCGGCAGGTGGCAGGCCGCGCAGCCCCCGGTGACGAACAGCTGCTCCCCGGCGATGACGTCGGGGTCGGAGAGGTTCCGGCGCGGGGGCACGCGCAGCGTCTTGATGTAGAAGGTTACCGCGTTCACGACGTTCGCGGAGACCTCGGGTTCCGGTACCCGGTCCCCGCTGAACGCACCCACCGCGGGATTGAAGATCTCGTCCGGGATCAGGTCGCTGGTGATCCCCATGTCCTGGTGGTACGCGGTGGCCACCTGCTGGAGGAGGTTGACCGCGAGCGCCTTCTTGCCGAACCGCCCGATGTAGCGTCCGCCGACGAGCGTGCCGCGCGTCGGGCCTCCCTCGGCCGCCACGCCCTCGAGCGAGACCACGCGCGCGAGCAGGTCGTCCGCGTCCACGAGCTGCACCCGTCCGGAGATGCCGTCGTTGTCGGCGTCGTTGGGATCCTCGAGTCGCAGCAGCGTGGTGTCGTCCACGGCCTCGAGGTATCCGAGCCCGGTGACCGCGGGCGCGAGGAAGCGCGCGACGCCGGTGGCCGCGCCCGGCACCCGCTCCGCGAGGTAGCCGGCGATGGCGCGGTCCTGCAGCTGAGGCCCGCCCGCCGACCGCATCGGGTCGAAGGTGCCGGCCTGCATCCGGCCGAACCGGGTGATGTTGAAGAGCGGGTGCCCCTTCCCGTCCGCGGCGTGGCACGACTCGCAGCTGGGGGCGACGAACACCGGGCCGAGGCCGTCCGCCGTGCCGAACACCCGCGCGAACTCGGCGTCCCCCGCCGCGTGCATGGCGCGCTGCGGCGCCGAGAGCCCCTCGATCGCACCCACGAGCTCGGTGGACGGGTCGGGCGCGGCCGGCATGAGCGCATCGCACCCCGAGAGCGAGAGGATCGCGAGGGCGAGCGCGGTGCGGTGGAGCGCGGCGCGGTGGAGCGCGGGGCGGCCGCGGCGGCCGGCCGGGGGTGGCCACGGGAGGTACCGCGGGATGGAGCGGAAGGACATTCAGGGCCGGGTCAGAAGTTCGTGCGTACTAACTTCTGTGTGTGCACCCCCTTATGTCAAGCGCGTCCTACCGTGCCACGACCGCGCTCGCGAGATACGTGAACTCGTCGTCCGCCACCTCGGCGCGGTAGTCGACGTCGAACCTCCGCGGGAAGCCGAGCAGCGCGTCGAACTCCGCCTGCAGCGACGCCGCCGGCTGCGCGATCGCCGCGGCCACCAGGTCGAAGAGCCCCTCGACCGAGGGATACCACTGCGCCTGCTGCGCGGGGAGCGGCACGACCTCACCCACCGGTGTCACGCTCGCCACCACGCCGCCGCGCACGGCGATCCGCATGGGGCGGACGTCGCCGCAGAAACAGAGGACCTGGAGCGTGTAGTCGTAGTCGGTGAGCCCCTGCGCACGCCACTTCGCACGCGCCTCCACGAAGTCGCGTGCCAGTCCCGTCGGCGGGGAGGTCAGGTCGCCGCCGCAGCCCAGCGCCGCGAGGCCGAGCAGTGCGGCGGCGAGGAGGGAACGCGAACGCGGGCGGGTGCGTGTCACAGGCGTGCTCCGGGCACGGGGAGGCCGGGGGTGATCCGTGGTGATCCGTGGTGGTCCAGCGCAGTCGGTCTGCAACCCGTTGTACCCCCGTGCCCGCCGTGATGTCACCCCGATGCGGGGGACCGCACTCAGGTCGCGCCGGCCGGCGTCGCTTCGTCGCTCGGCGCGCCGTCCGGCGGCCAGCGCCGCGTGAGTGCCCACGCCACCAGCCAGCCGAGTCCGGCCGCGAGCGTGACGTCACTCACGAAGTGGGCGCGCGCGAGCACGCGCGTGATGCCACATCCCGCGGCGAGCGTGTACCCCACCCAGCGCGCACGCGGATAGAGGCGCGCCAGCATCGCCGCACCCCCGAACGCCACGAGCGTGTGCGAGCTCGGGAGCGCGAGTCCCGCGGTGCTCCACGTGCGCTCCGCGAACGAACGGAACCCGTAGAGCCCCGCGTGGATCTCCGGCCGCTCGCGCCGGATGAGGAGCTTCAGCACCTCCGCCACGAGCCCGCCCACTGCGGCCGAGCCGAGCAGGAGCCAGGCGCGACGCGCGGCGCGGCGTGGCCCACCGGCGCCTCCTCCCTCGTGCAGCCGCACGGCCGCCGCCAGCGCGGCCCACGTCCCGAGGAACCCCATCACGCGGAGCAGCCGGCCCCAGTCGCGGTCGTAGACCTTCGGGTTCCAGAGGTTCTGGTAGGCCCACTGATCCACGAGGCTCGCCACGCCGAACGCGACGAGCGTGAGGATGAGCGCGCGCCACGCCTGCCGTGCCTCCGTGATCGCACCGCCACCCTCGCGCGTGCCCTCGCGCCGGCCCTCGCTCATCGGACGAGCTCCTCCAGGCCACCGAGGATCCGCTCGGTCATGCCCCAGATCGTGAAGTCGCCCTGCTGGATCGCGTCCACCTCCCACTCCCGGCCCTGCACCCGCACGGCGGTCCGCCGTCGTGCGTCCGCGGCGAAGAGGGCACCGAGCGCCACCCACCGCACCTCGCTCACTTCCTCATTGACGCTCACCAGGCGTCCCGCCGCCGGCGAGTGCAGCGCGACGAGGTAGGGACGCACGATCACCGGCGGCAGCACGGGCGTCCTCGGCCGGAGCTCGGACAGCATGCCCAGCACGCGCCCCTCGCGGCGGAGGTCCAGTCCGACCTCCTCCCGCGTCTCCCGCAGGGCGGTCGCCTCGAGCGATTCGTCCTCCGCCGAGAGGCGCCCGCCGGGGAGTGCGACCTGGCCGCTCCACGGATCACCGGCGCGCACGGCGCGGCGGATCAGGAGCAGGTCGCAGTCGTCGTCCGGACGCGGCCGCAGGATCAGCGCCACGGCCGCCTCGACGTACGGCTCGTCCCGCTCGGCCAGGGGGGACTCGCGCGACGCGAGCGCGACCGCGATCCGCGCGATCAGTGGATGGGGATGCCCCTGCGCGCCGAGGGCCGGCATCTCAGCCTTCGACCGGCCCGCCCGCCGTGACCCAGCCGATCCAGCCGCCCGCCATGGACGCCACGTCGGTGTACCCCATCTGCTGCAGCGTGTCCGCCGCGAGGGCCGAGCGGTTCCCGCTCGCGCAGTAGATCACGACATGCGCGTCGCGCGGGACGAGCGCCTCGATCTTGGTCTCCATCGTGCCGCGCGCGAGCACGATCGCACCGGGGAGACGCCCGAGGTTGGTCTCGTTCGGCTCGCGCACGTCGAGCAGGACGGGGGCACCGGGCCCGCCGATCGCCGCCAGCACCTCACGGACGGTGACCTCGCGGATGCGGCGCTTGGCTTCGGCGATCAGGTCGGTGCCGGACTTGATAGGCATCGGGGAGGAGGTTTGGGGGACACTCAATCGTAGCGCGGAGCGCCGCCCGACGGCACCCGCGGGGCCGCGCACGACTCAGACGCCGATCTCCGTCCGGATCGCGACGAAGCGTGGATCGTCGCGCAACTCGGCGAACGGGTGGCGGTAGCCGATCATGGTGATCTCGGTGGCGCGTGCGGCCAGCGCGGCCTCGAGCAGGTCGAGCGCCCGCGCGCGATCGCCGAGTCCCATGTGCACCTGGGCCAGGAGCGCCGGGGAGACGTAGCGGGTGGCCGAGAGCTCCTCGAGCGAGGCGAGCGCGCGGCGGGCCGCGGCCGTGTCCCCGGCGCGCGCCTGCACGAAGGCCAGCACCGAGACGATCTCGGGCATCGGGCCCGCGACGAGCAGCGCCGCCTGCAGCGCCTCCGCCGACTCGGCGTCGCGGCCGAGGGCGCTGAGCGCGAGGCCGCGCCCGAAATGCGCGAGCCCGAACCGCGGGTGCTGCGCCAGCACGAGCGCGAACTCGGAGAGCGCCTGTTCGTGGTCGCCCTCGAAGTAGCGGATCAGCCCGCCGCTCGCGCCGATCGCCGCCGAGAGCGGGTCGAGCTCCCGGGCCCGCGCCAGGCGGACGCGCACCTCGTCGAAGCGGCCGCGAGGGCCGAGCAGGTGCATCGCGTACCACTGGTGGGCCGTGGCGTACTGCTCGCGCACCGCGAGCGCGGCGCGGTAGTCGCGCTCGGCGCCCTCCCAGTCGTGGTCGAAGTACGCCCGCACGGAAGCGCGCGCCGTGAGGGCCTCGGCCGAGTCCGCGTCCAGCTGGAGCGCCCGCTCGACGTCGGCGCGCGCGGCGGGGAAGAGCTGAGCGGGGGCGCCGACACCGTAGATCGCGAGGCCGAGCCGCGCGTCGGCGAGTCCGGCGTGCGCGAGGGCGAAGCCGGGGTCCAGCTTCACCGCCTCCTCGAGGTGCTCGAGCGCGCGCCGCAGGGACGGCTCGGTGCGCTCGTTCCACTCGAAGCGCCCCTTGAGGTATGCCTGGTACGCCTCCATGCTCGCGGTGGGCGCCTCGACGAGGCGCTTCTGCCCGCCGAGGATCGTCGCGGTGAGGGTCGTGACGATCGAGCGGCTGATCTCATCCTGCACGTCGAACACGTCGGTGAGCTCGCGGTCGAACCGCTCGGACCAGAGGGTGAAGCCGTCCTGGCCGTTCACGAGGTCGGAGGTGATGCGCACGCGGGAGCCGCTCCGGCGCACGCTCCCGGCGAGCACGGAGGTGACGCCCAGCTCGGCGGCGACATCCTTCACGTCGCGGGTGGTGCCCTTGAACGAGAAGGAGGAGGAGCGGGCGACGACACGGAGGCCGTCCACGCGCGAGAGAGCGGAGATGAGGTCCTCGGTGATGCCGTCGCTGAGGAACTCGCTGTCCGCGGTCGCGCTCCGGTCCTCGAAGGGGAGCACCGCGAGCGAGTGCGCGGGCGGGGTGGCGAGGCGCCGGGCGGAGGCACGGCCCTGCGCCGGGGTGGAGCGGGTGAGCGCGTCCGAGAACTCGCTCAGCGTCGCGAACCGCCCCGACGGATCGCGGTGGAGCGCGAGCTGGAGCGCCTCGGCCACGTGCTCGGGCACCTCCGCAGCGCGGTCCTGCAACTGCGGGGCGTCCTGCGTCGCCTTCCGCGCGAGCAGTTCGACCAGCGACCGCCCGGTGAAGGGCGCGCGCCCCTCGAGCATCTCGAACATCACGCAGCCGAGGCTGTAGAGGTCCGCGCGGCCGTCGAGCGCGGGCTCGCCGAGCGCCTGTTCGGGGCTCATGTAGACGGGGGTGCCGAGCCCCATGCCGTCCAGCGTGAGGTTGTCCTGTTCCGCCTGGGCCGTCACCTTCGCGATGCCGAAGTCGGCGGTCATCGCGTGGCCGCGGAAGAGGAGGATGTTCTCCGGCTTGATGTCGCGGTGCACGATCCCGCGGCTGTGCGCGAAGCTCAGCGCCTCGGCGACCTCGAGCACGAGGCGCAGGGTCTCCGCGACCCCGATGTGTCGCTCCCGCTCGAGCTTCTCGCGCAGCGACTCCCCTTCGATGAAGGGCATCACGTAGTAGAGGAGGTCGCCCGCGCTCCCCGAATCATAGATCGGGACGATGTGCGGGTGCTGCAACCGTGCGACGAGGCCGATCTCGCGGAGGAACCGATCGCTGCCGAAGCCCGCGGCAACGTCGCCGCTGAGCACCTTGAGGGCCACCGGCCGGTCGTGGCGGAGGTCCTGGGCGCGATAGACGACGGCCGTTGCCCCGCGGCCGATCGCGGATTCCACGGCGTAGCGATCCGCGAGCGCCTCGCGAACGGCCTCGCGCTCGGGGTCGTCCAGTTCCGTTTCGCCGGTGGTCATCCTGGCGGGCAAGATAGCACCCCCAGGACGCCGAGGAGACGGTCACCTCACCGAATACACCCA
Source organism: Gemmatimonadaceae bacterium (assembly GCA_011525845.1). GTDB lineage: Bacteria > Gemmatimonadota > Gemmatimonadetes > Gemmatimonadales > Gemmatimonadaceae > Pseudogemmatithrix. Next base: position 50,771 of record WYBP01000011.1, read on the forward strand.
GACCGTGTCGCCGATGGTGGGCGCCCGATCGCGGAGCAGCCCGGCCCCGGTCTTGATGGTCAGCATGGCGGTGTCGAGGTCCGCCACGGTGGTCACCGAGATCTTCAGCCGCCCCGCCGTCGTGAGCGAGAAGGCCATTCGAGCGCTCCCTCCGGGCTCCACCCTTGCCCCGTCGGTGGCCGGGGGCTGGCCTCCGTCCCGCTGGAGGGTGACGAGGATGGAGGCGGCACCGGCCGCCCCCCGGTCGAGCGCGAACGTCACCTCGGCGGGCCGGCCGCTCCGGATCTCGCCCTGGTGCACCATCCGGATCTCCCGCCGCACCTCCCGCAGGAGGCGCAACTGCGCGAACCGCTTCCTCACGTCCCCGCTCCGAGCCCCGAACCCGTTGGCATTCCGCACTCCTGCGGCCCGTCCGGACCGCGCTTTCGGTACCGAATGCGTACAGGGTGGCGAGGGGGACGGCATCCGTAAACCCTGTCATAGATGACAGGGGTACCCGGCGGCGCTCCCCGGTGCCAACTTCGCGTCGGCTGGCACGGACGCCTTCTCACGCCGGAGACACGCAGATGGGCAAGCCCCTCGATCCCAAGGTCGACCACCGCATCTCCCTCTCCGACGCGAGCCGGCAGGCGCGCAGGCACCGGGAGGGGGGGGCGATCCGCGCCGGCGACTCCGGCGCCTTCAACGCGGCGCCGGTGCAGGCGCTCCTCGCGCAGAAGGGATGCGTCGGGATGCGCTACTACCTCGGCCGCAATGAGAAGGGCGACCCGAGCATGATCCTCGTGGGCGTGGACGCCAAGGGGAACAACATGGGGAGCGGAATCGTGCTCAACGCCAGCTTCCCCTGCCCGCCGTTCTGCCCCGATCCGGACGAGTTGCAGCAGTAGCGCCGTGGAGATCCCCCTGATCGTCTGGATCTCGTTCTGGTGCGAGTTCCTGCCGCTCGTCGCAGCACTGACTCGGCCCCGCGCGCTGCGCGGCGCCCGCGCGGGCGTCGCTCTCTGGCTCGTGCTCCTGGTGGTCACGAACGTGGCGGGGCTGGCCTGGTCGCAGTACCTGCGACTGGGGAACAACCACTTCATCAGCTTTGCGATGACGCCGCTGCAGGGTCTCGCCGTACTCTGGGCGATCGCCGAGTGGCAGGTGCGGCCGGTGCTGCGGATGACGGTCCGGCTCTGCATCCCGCTCATCGCGCTCTGGTGGCTGGTGGACATCGCGTTCCTCGAGGACATCACGTCGTTCAGCACCATCGGCAGCCCCGTGTACTACCTCATAGCGCTCGCGGCCGCGATGCTCGCCCTCGTCACCGGGGCACGGGAGGAGGAGGAGTCGCTGCTGCGGCAGGACTGGTTCTGGATCCTCTCGGGGCTCGCGATCTACTTCGCCTCCAACGCGACCGTGACGATCGTGCAGGGCGCCGCGATCGCCGGCGGGGACCTGGCGCTCGCGGTACGGGCCGGCACCCTGAAGGCCGTGCTCGACATCATCTCGCTCCTGCTGATGACCGGAGGGTTCCTGTGGGCACCTCGTCTGACGTCCTCTGGGGACTCCTCGTTGCCGGGGCGCTCTCCGTCCTCATCATCGTCGTCGCCTTCGTGGTCGCCCTCGTGATCGCCCAGCGCGACCGGGTGGCACTGCGGAAGCGGAGCGAGGCGCTGGTCGCCAGGGCGCAGGACGAGGAGCGCGCCTGGGTGGCGGGGGAGCTCCACGACGACATCCTCCAGCGCGTGGCGCTCCTGCGCCACGAGGTCGAGCAGTTCTGGAGCGGGACGCTCCCGGTGCGCGACCCGCACACGATCACCCGGCTGCGCGGCATCAGCGCGGAGCTGCTCGACCTCGGCGTCGCGGTGCGGAACATCGCGCGCCGGCTCCACCCCACCGTGGTGGACCAGGTGGGGTTCCTCCCGGCGGTGCACGCGCTCGCGGACGAGATCCGGGGGGCGAGCGGGATCGCCGTCACCCTGCGCCTGCCTCCGGAGAACCCGCCGCTCGGCGCGGAGGTCGCCCGTGCGGCGTACCGGATCGTGCAGGAGGCCCTGCGCAACACGGCGCGCCACTCGAGCAGTGCGACCGCATCCGTGGAGGTGCAGGTGCACGGACAGCGCCTCTTCATCCGCGTCGCGGACGCGGGGCGCGGACTCGACCATCCCGAGAAGTCCACGAACGGGATCGGGCTGGCGATCCTCCGCGAGCGCGCCCTGAGCGTCGGTGGCTCCGCCGACATCACCTCGGACACGGGCCGGGGGACGGTCGTGACGGCCTCGCTCCCGCTCCGGTCGGATCTCGCGTAAGTGACGACCCCCGCCCGATGACGCGCCCCCGACTGATCATCGCCGACGACCACCATTTGATGGTGGAGGCCCTCCGCAGCGCGCTCGGTGCGCACTACGAGATCGCCGCGGTCGCCTACGACGCCAACGAGGTGCTCTCCACCGTCGCGCGGACCAGGGCGGACTGTCTCCTGCTCGACCTCTCGCTCCCGGGCCAGAACGGACTCGAGCTCCTCCCCGTGATCGAGAAGATCGCCCCGGACCTCCCCGTGATCGTCGTGACGATGCACCTCGACCGGGCCGTGGCCGAGACGGCGATGCAGGCCGGCGCCCGAGGCTTCGTACCCAAGGACTCGGGCCTCGAGGAGCTGGAGGCGGCGATCACGACCGTGCTGGAGGGGGGCGTGCACATCTCGCCGCGCCTCCCGGCCGTCACCAACCGCATCGCGCTGCGCGCGGCGCACGCGGGCCTCGCCCAGCTCACCCCGCGCCAGCACGAGATCGTGCGCCTCATCGCGGAGGGGCGCACCTCGCCCGAGATCGCGAAGTGGCTGGGACTGAGCCAGCGCACGGTGGCGTTCCACCGCACCAACATCCGCACCAAGCTCGGGATCGACAGCGAGCGCGGCCTGCTCCGGTTCGCCCTCCTCACGCGCATGAGCGACGACGGCGCCGCGGACGGCGAGACCGACGCGGCGGACGCGGAGACCGACGACGAGCAGGACGGCTAGAAGAGCCCGACCTTCCCGCGCACCGACGCGATGAGGAGCGCCGGGTCGTACGCGACACCGTGCCGGAACACGAGCTCGACGTTGCGCACGTCGCCGATCCGCGCGGACGGGTCACCGCCGACGACCACGAGGTCCGCCTCCTTCCCCACCGCGAGCGACCCGACGAGATGGTCGCGGCCGAGGTACTTCGCGCCGTTCAGCGTGCCGATGGTGATCGCCTCGAGCGGCGTGAACCCGCCCTCGACGAGCAGCTCGAGCGCGCGCTGGTTGGAGTAGCCGGCGACGACGCCTCCCCCTCCCGTCGGGTCGGTCCCCACCACGAGCAGGCCTCCCGCGCGGGCGAACGCGACCTCGGCGGCGCGCGCGGCCGGGTAGAGCGCCGTGTACCCCGAGGTGCGCGCGGCCGTGGCGGCGTGCCGCCGTTCGAACTCGTCCCGCAACGAGGGCTCCAGCACGTCGAGGCCCGGCGGGAGCGGACGCCCGGGGACGAAGGTCTCGAAGATCGTCAGCGTCGACGTCACCGCGACGCGCCGGCGGACCAGCTCGGCGATCAGGGCGCGCATCTCCGCGCGCGAGGTGTCGAGTGCCGCGGCCTGTTCCGCCTGCGGGGCCTGCCGGCACTGGTCGGGCTGCTTCCCCTGCACGAAGTCGGTGGCCGCGAAGAACCCGTGCTCCAGGTCGTCGATGCCGAGTGCCGCCGCCTCGGCGTAGGTGACGGAGCAGAGGTGGCCGGTGACCTTGAGGCCGCGCGCATGCGCCGCGGCGATCGCGGCGCCGAGCACTTCGCGGCTGATGTGCATGTAGGCCTTGAACGAAGTCGCCCCCGCGTCGGCCCAGAAGTCCACCATGCGCCGCGCCTCGGCGGGGGTGGTGATGCTCGTCAGCTGTCCGAGTGAGAGTCCCGGCCCCGTGAGGTAGGGCGCGGTGGCGTCGATCCAGGGCCCGGGCTTCTCACCCCGCGCGACCGCGCGCGCCAGGTTGATCTCGCCATACCCGTTCATGTTCCCGCCGGTGCGCATCGAAGTGACGCCGCCGGCGAGGTAGAGCCGCGAGAAGCTCTCGGTGAGGTTCGCGTAGGTGCCGCTCCCGGTCGGGTAGTAGAGGTGCTCGTGCAGCATCACGAGCCCGGGAATGACCGAGCGGCCGGCGAGGTCGATCGACTCCGCGCCGGCGGGGATCGCGACGGTGCCCTCCGCGCCGATCGCCGCGATGCGGCCGTCGCGGATGATGAGCGTCTGCGCCCCGCGGGCCGGCGCGCCGGTCCCGTCGATGACGCGCACGTGGCGGAGCGCGATGACCGGCGCCTCGGTCCGCACGTAGCGGCGGACGGCGGCCGAGAGCTCGGGGCGCGGCGCCCCGACGGCGGCCTGCGCCCGGCCGGCGTGCGGCGAGAGCGCGAGACCGGACGTGCAGAGGGCGAGCGCGAGTGCGCAGACGATCCGGGAACGCATGCGGGACTCCGGGTGCGGGGGGTGCGGTGTGCGTCCTGACGCGCGAAGCTATCATTTGCGCGCCGCCTCGCCACCAGCCCATCGAGCAAGCATGCAACGTCCCGCCAGCGTCACCGCGAGTGCGATCCTCGTCGTGCTCGGCAGCCTGATGACCCTCGCGCTCGCCGCCGCGATGTTCTGGCTCCCCACCAGCGGGAGTGCGGGGGTGGAACACGAGCGGTCGTTCGCCATCGGCCTCGGGGTCTTCTACCTGGCCGGCGCACTGACGGGGCTCGCGACCAGCGTCGGGCTCTTCCGGCTCCGGCGCTGGGCGCGCGTCCTGCTGCTCGCGTTCGCCGGGGTGCTGGTGCTCTTCTGCGCGTTCGCGGCCCTGGTCGTCGCCCTGATCCCCCTGCCGGAGGTGGCTGGCCCGGACCTCCCGCTGCCACCGAACCTCCGCGCGATCACGGTCATGGTGTTCGCGGTCCCGGCGGCCATCGCCACCTGGTGGCTCGTGCTCTTCACCCGGCCGCGGATCGTGGACGCGTTCGGCGGGGAGGCCGTGGCGGATCCCTCGGCACCCCCGACGATCGTCCTTCTGATCGGCTGGCTCACCGTGATCGGCGGCGTGGCCTCCCTCGGACTGGTCTGGACCGGGTCTCCCTGGTACTTCCTCGGGCTCTTCATCGACGGGTGGGGCGCGAGGGCGTGCTACCTGGCGTTCGCCCTCTTCCAGCTCTACGTGGGCCGCGGGCTCCTGCGGCTGGAGGAGCGGTCGCGCGTCCTCGCGATCTGGTTCTACATCGTCTCGTCGCTGAACGGTGTCGCCCTGCTGCTCAGTCCGGGAATGCGCGCACGACTCCTCGCCTTCTCGCGGGAGGTCGACCCGGCGGCCGCCGACGCGCTGCCGTTCGACACCGAGTCCTTCCTCTGGTGGGTGATGGCGGTGACCCTCGTGGTGGTCGTCGCGCAGACCTGGCTGCTGGTCAGGGCGCGGCCGGCCTTCCACCGCGACTGACCCGGGCCCTCCCGGCGGGAGGGTGACCGGGCGGCCCTCCCCGCGCCATCTTCTACCGCCATGTCGCTCACCACCAAGGTCCTTCTCGCGCTCCTCGCCGGGTTCGGCGTGGGACTCGCGCTCGCGGCGTGGGATGCGCCCACATCGCAGACCATCATCCGGGTCGTCGAACCCGTGGGCACCATCTTCATCAACGCGATCCGGATGACGGTGATCCCCCTCGTGGTGGGGAGCCTCATCGTGGGCGTGAGCGCGGCGCCGGATCCACGTGCGGTGGGACGGATCGGGGCGCGGGCGCTGGTGCTCTTCGTGGTGGTGGTCGCGGCGGCCGCGGCGGTGGGCGTCCTGCTCGGCCCGCCCCTCTTCGCACTCTTCTCGCTCGAGCCGTCCGCGGTGGAGGCGCTGCGCGCGAGCGCGGCCTCCGCCGGGGGGAGCGCCGCCGAGGGTGCGCGCAGCATCCCCACCGTCGCGCAGTGGGTCGTCTCCCTCGTCCCGGTCAACCCGGTGAAGGCGGCCTCGGACGGGGCGATGCTGCCGCTCATCGTCTTCTCGGTGGTGTTCGCCGCCGCGCTCATGGGGGTGGCCGCCGAGCGGCGCACGGCGGTGCTGCGCTTCTTCGAGGGCATCACCGACGCCTCGCTGGTGCTCGTGCGCGCGATCCTCGAGCTCGCGCCGATCGGGGTGTTCGCGCTCGTGGTGCCGCTCGCGGCGCGCATGGGCCTCGCCGCCGCCGGGGCGCTGGTCGGGTACATCGTGATCGTCTCGGCGATCTGCGTGGCGTTCATGGGCCTCGTGCTCTACCCGGCCGCGGTGCTCCTGGGCCGCGTCCCGCTGAAGGAGTTCGCCCTCGCCACGCTCCCGGCCCAGGGCATCGCGTTCAGCTCGCGCTCCTCGCTCGCCGCGCTCCCCGCGATGCTGGAGAGCGTGACGGATCGCCTCCGGCTCCCCCCCGCGATGGGGAGCTTCTTCATCCCGCTCGCGGCGTCGATGTTCCGTGCCGGCGCGGGGATCGGGCAGACGGTGGGCGTGATCTTCATCGCCAAGCTCTACGGCGTGGACCTGGGCGCGGCCCAGCTCATGACCATCGCGGTCACCTCGATCGTGACCTCGTTCTCGGTGCCCGGGATCCCCGGGGGCTCGATCATCGTGATGGTCCCCGTGCTGATGGCCGCCGGCATCCCGATCGAGGGGGTGGGGATCCTGCTCGGCGTGGACACCATCCCCGACATGTTCCGGACCACGACGAACGTCACCGGGCACATGTCCGCCGCGGTGATCCTCAGCCGCGGCGAGCGCTGACCGGTCATGGTCCGGTGCTGAGCGAACACTGGCCCTCCCTCCTCGCCGCCGCGCTCTGGATCGGTGCGCTCGCGTCGGTGGTGTGGCGGTTCCGCGACTCGCGGTCGCTGGACGAGTTCCCGGCCGAGCCGCCGGCGGAGGCCCCGCTGCTCACGGTCGTGGTCCCCGCGCGGGACGAGGCGCACAACCTCGAGGCGTGCGTGAGGTCGGTGCTCGCGTCCACCTGGCCGTCGCTCGAGGTGCTCGTCGTGGACGACCACTCCACGGACGGCACGGGCGCGATCGCGGCGCGGCTCGCGGCCGAGGACGCCCGCGTGCGCCTGATCCCGGCGCCGGACCTCCCCGCCGGATGGTTCGGCAAGCAGTGGGCCTGCCACACGGGCGCCCGTGCGGCGCGCGGCGAGCTGCTCTGCTTCACCGACGCCGACACGCGGCACGCCCCTGACCTCCTCGCGCGCTCCGTGAACGGACTCCGGGCGGTGGACGCGCAGCTCTTCACGGTCGCGGGCCGGCAGTTGATGGAGACCTTCTGGGAGAAGGTGGTCCAGCCCGTGGTCTTCGCGATGTTCCTCTCGCGCTACGGCGGGCTCGAGGCGATGAGCCGCTCGACGAACCCGCGCAACAAGATCGCGAACGGCCAGTTCATGCTCTTCACGCGCGACGGATACGACCGGCTCGGCGGGCACGCCTCCGTGCGCGACCACGTGGCCGAGGACCTCCGGCTGGCGCAGCGCTGCACCGAGGAAGGACTTCGGATGCACATGGTGCTGGCCCCGGACCACCTCGCCACGCGCATGTACACCTCCCTGCGGGAGTTGCGGCGCGGCTGGGGGAAGAACGTCTACGCCGCCGGCCGCGACACCTTCCCCGACTCGCCGGTCCTGCAGCGCCTCCTCCCGTTCATCTACCCGCTCTTCGCCGTCCCGCCGATGCTCCCCGCGGTGGCGTTCCTGCTGGGCTGGAGCGGACTTCTGGGGGAGGGCGCGATCTGGTTCGCGGCGGTCACCGCCCCGGGCCACCTCGCGTTCTGGATGGGGGTGTACGCCTATTCGCGCATCAGCCCGCTCTGGGCGGTCCTCCACCCGCTGGGCGCGCTCGTGTTCGGATGGATCTTCGCCGAGTCGGCGTGGCGCGGGAGCCGTGTCGAGTGGAAGGGGCGTGAGTACCTGTCGCAGGTGGCCGGGCCCCCCGAGCGCTGACCGCTAGATTGCGCGCGTGCGCACCCAGCCCTTCGCCATCCTGTTCGACCTCGACGGCACGCTCATCGACTCCATCGGCCTGATCGTGGGCGCGATGGAGTACGCCTTCGGCGACCGCCCGCACCGTCCGCCGGTCGACGAGTGGACCTCGGCGATCGGGACGCCGCTCGACGGGATGCTGCGGCGCTGGGCGACGGATGAGGCGGACGTCACGCACCTGCGCGAGCGGTACCGGGAGTTCCAGTCCAGCCGGCACGACGCGATGACCACGGCGTATCCGGGTGTGGTCGACACCGTCCGCCAGCTGCACGGGAACGGCCACCCGCTCGCGGTCGTGACCTCGAAGCTCGAGGCCGGTGCGCGGCGCTCGCTCCGGTTCATCGGCCTCGAGGAGTGCTTCTCCTCCGTGGTGGGGATCGACGCGACGGAGCGGCACAAGCCGGAGCCGGAGCCGGTCTGGTTCGCGCTCGACCGCCTGGGGGGCGTGCCGCGCGGGCGCGCGATCTTCGTCGGCGACTCCACGCACGACGTGCACGCGGGGAACGCCGCAGGCGTGGTGACGGCCGCCGCGACCTGGGGCCCCTTCTCCCGCGAGCAGCTCGCCGCAGCCGGGCCCGCACACTGGCTGGAGCGCATGGCCGACCTCCCGGAGCTCGTCGCCCGGCTGGACTGAGTCACCGCGCTGACGGGCGCGGCGATCCGGTGGCGATCGCCCGCATGCGCCGCCCGACCGTCCGCGCGTGCTCACGACGAACGAGGCGGGGATCCTGCTCCGCGGCGCCGGCCGTGGCCCGCTGGCGCCCCTGCTGCGGGTCCTGCGCTTCGGAGCGCCCGTCGCGCTCGGGCGGCGGATCGCCGGCGAACTCGGGACCCGCGACCTGCGCGCGGAGGTCGCGGCGGGCCCGGGCACCACACGGGCACTCGTCGTGGAGTGGGACGCGCACGGCGACCTGCGCGAGGAGGGGGCGCGCCTCTGTCGCGCGCTGGCGAGCAACGCCCCCACCAGGCTCTGGCTGGTCGTCGCGCGTGACCGGGGCCGCCAGGTCCTGCTGATCGCCGCACCGCCGGCCGCCGGACGCGGGACCACGCAGGCATTGCTCGTGGACACCCGGCACGTGCGCGCGTCGGACGCCGACACGCTCGCGGCCCTCGCCGCCGCGGCCACGGAGGAGGGCGCGCTGCTCCACACGCGCTGGCGGGAGATCCTCGGACGCGACGGGCTCACGCGCCGCTTCTACCGTGACTTCGAGCAGGGCGTGGCGTCGCTCGCCGAGACGGCGCACGGCACCGCGGACGCCGCCGACCGACGCACCATCGCGCTGCTGCACGCCTCGCGGCTCCTCTTCCTCGCCTTCCTCGAGGCCAGGGGGCTGCTCGACGGCGACCGGAGCTTCCTGCGGCACGCGTTCACCGCGCGGTGCGGCGGGCGCGGCGCGCACGCGCGATTCCTGCTCCCCCTCTTCTTCGGCACGCTGAACACGCCAGTGGCACAGCGTGCACCGGCCGCGCGGGAGTTCGGCGCGATCCCATTCCTCAATGGTGGGCTCTTCACGCGCACGCCCGTCGAGCGTCGCGCCCGCGGACTCCGCTTCACGGACGACGCGCTCGGTGCCGTCGTGGGAGACCTCCTCGGCCGCTACCGCATCACCGCCCGCGAGACCAGCGACGAGTGGGCGGAAGCCGCCGTCGATCCCGAGATGCTCGGCCGCACCTTCGAGTCGCTGATGGCGAGCGGCGCGCGGCGCGACGGGGGCGTGTTCTACACCCCGCAGCCGCTGATCGCCCGGCTCACGCGGCAGGCGATCGACCGCTCGCTCGCGGAGAGGGCGGAGCCCGGGACCACGCGGGCCGCGCTCGAGCGGCTCCGCATCCTCGATCCGGCGTGCGGCTCGGGAGCGTTCCTCGTCTTCGCACTCGAGGAGCTGGCCGCGCGGCGCGCCGCCGCCGGTGATCCCCGCGGCGTCGCCGCCATCCGTCGCGAGATCCTCGCGCGCTCGATCTTCGGGGTGGACCGCGACCCGGTGGCGGTCTGGCTCTGCCAGCTCCGCCTCTGGCTCTCCGTGATCGAGGAGGACGAGACGGTGGACGCCGCCCGCCTGCCGCCCCTCCCGAACCTCGACCGCAACATCCGCGAGGGTGATGCGCTCTCGGGCGATGACTTCGACGGCGCGCGCGTGCGCGCCCCGGGCACCCTCGAGCCGCTCCGGCTCCGCTACACGCGTGCGTCGGGCGCGAGGAAGCGCACGCTCGGCCGTGCGCTGGAGCGCGAGGAGCGGCGCCTCGCGCTCGCGGCGGCCGAGGAGCGATCGAAGCGTCTGCGCGCGGCGCGGATGGACCTGCTGGCCGCGCTGCGCTCGCGCGACCTCTTCCAGCAGCGTGGAGCGCCGGACGCCGCGGAGCGCGGCCGCCTCCTCGAGCTGCGCCGGGCGGCGCGCGAGGCACAAGGCGAGCTCCGACGACTGCGGGACGGCGGTGCGCTGCCCTTCTCCTTCTCCACGCACCTCCCCTCGCTCGCCCGCGACCGCGGGGTGGAGCTCGTGATCGGGAACCCGCCCTGGGTGCGGTTCCACCGCATCCCCGCGAGCGAGCGAGCGTCGCTCCGCGCGCGCTTCGAGTGCTTCCGCGAGGCGGGGTGGGTCGCGGGCGCGAGCGCGTCGGGCGCGGGGCGCGGTTTCGGCTCCCAGGCGGACCTCGCGGCGCTCTTCGTCGAACGTGCGGTGCGCCTCACGCGCGCGGGCGGCGTGGTGGCGCTGCTGGTGCCCGCGAAGCTCTGGAGCGCGCTCGCCGGGGGCGGGCTGCGCGCGTTCCTCGCACGCGAGGCACCGGCGGAGGTGCTGGAGACCTGGAGCGGGGGCGACGGCGGATTCGACGCGGCCGTGTATCCGTCGGCCCTCATCGCGCGGCGGCTCCCGGCCGGTGCCGTGGCCGCGCGGGCCGCGCCCCCGCGCATCGAGTGCGCCCGGCACCGCGCGGGCGGGATCGATGCCTGGAAGCTCCCGCGCGCCTCGCTGGCCCTCGACGCGTCTCCCGGGGCACCCTGGCTGCTGATCCCCGGGGCGGTCCGCCGCGCCTTCGACCGCCTGGCCGCCGCCGGGGTGCCGATGGCCGTGTCGCCCCTGGGCCGCCCGATCCTCGGCGTGAAGACCGGGTGCAACTCAGCGTTCGTGCTCGGCAACGAGAGCCTCGGCGCCGTCACGCGACGGCTGCTGCGCCCCGTGATCCGCGGGGAGGATCTCCGGCCCTTCGCGGCGGCGGAGGGCGCGCGGGCGTGGATCCTCTGGACCCACGATCGCCACGGCGCGCCGATGAGCGCGCTCCCCGAACCCGAACGTCGGTGGCTGCAGCGATGGCGCCGGACCCTCGAGCGGCGCACCGACGCGCGGCACGCGGCGTGGTGGAGCCTGTTCCGCACGGAGGCGGCGCGCCGCGACCTCCCGCGTGTCGTCTGGGCGGACATCGGACGCCGCCCCCGGGCGAGCGTGCTCCCCCTCGGCAATCCCACGGTGCCGCTCAACAGCTGCTACGTCGCGCGCGTCCCGCTCGACGAGGACGCGCACGCGCTCGCCGTGCTTCTCAACGCGCCGTTGGGTGCCGCCTGGCTGCGCACGCTCGCCGAGCCCGCCCGCGGCGGGTATCGCCGCTTCCTGGGCTGGACCTGTGCGCGGTTCCCGATCCCCGCGGATTGGGAGCGGGTGCGCGCGCCGCTCGCGGAGATCGGCAGGGCGGCGGCTCGGGCGCCGATCCCGGACGACGGCACGCTCCTCGCGGCGGCCTGCCGCGCCTATGGTGTTCGCGCCGCCGACGTCGCCGCGCTCATCGACTGGGAGTCCGACGCGCCGTGAACCGGGATCGGGCCGACCGGGTGCGCCGCGAGATCGCGCGCGCGGCGCTCGGCGACGGCATCCGGGACGGTCCGTTGGGCGAGTTCACGCTCCTCGCGGGCCAGCGCGAGAGCGCCGCGCGCGTGCGGGCGGCGATCGCCGAGTTCGGAGGAGCGCTGCTCGCGGACGCGCCGGGCACGGGCAAGACCGTCGTCGCGCTGGCGGTCGCGCGATCGTACGAGGGCGTGGTCGTCGTGCTGCCGGCGGCGGTCAGGGACCAGTGGACGCGAGCGCTCGCGCGCGCCGGCCGCTCCGCGCGGATCGTGACACTCGAGGCCCTGAGCCGCGGAGCGTGCGACGCCCGTGCACCGCTGGTGATCGTCGACGAGGCACACCAGGCGCGTACGCCGGGCGCGCGGCGCTACGCTGCCCTGGCGCGCCTCTGCACGGGAGCGCACGTGCTCCTCCTCTCCGCGACGCCGGTGGTCAACCGCCGCAGCGATCGCGACGCGCTGCTCGCCCTCTTCCTCGGCGCGCGGGCATCGGCGCTCACGCGGCAGGAGAGCGCGCGGGTGATCGTGCGGGGCGTGCCCGATGCGCGTCTCCGTCCCGCGGTCGAGCGGGGCGAGCCGCTCGGTGGCGCTCCCGACGTCCCGGGGATCGCCGCGGCGCTGCGGGCGCTGCCGTCGGCCTTTCCCGCGCGCGACGGAGCTCCCGCGCACGCGCTGGTCAGGATCACGCTCGCGCTCGCGTGGTGTTCGAGCCTCGCTGCACTCGACGGCGCGCTCCGCCGGCGCCTCCAGCGCGGCGAGGCGCTCGGGGAGGCCCTAGGCGAGGGCCGTTGGCCCGACCGCGCCGCCCTGCGCGCGTGGATCGTCGGCGAGGACGGCACGCAGCTGGCGTTCACCTCGCTCCTCGCCGGGCTGCCGGTGCCGGACGCGGACCTGCACGCGGCGCGGTCGGTGCTGGAGGCGCACCTGGGCGCCGTGCGCGAGCTGCGCCGACTGATCGGCGCGCACGTCGACGCCGACACCCGACGCCGGGCGGGGGCGATCCGGGATGTCCTGCGGTCGCGGCCGTCGGAGCGCGCGGTGGTGTTCGCACGGCACGCGGACACGGTCCGTGCGCTCTTCCGTGCCCTCCGCGCGGCGCCGGGTGTCGCCGCCATCGTGGGCGCGCGGGTGTACGCGGCCGCCGGCCGGTGGACCCGTCGCGAGGTCCTCGCCGCGCTCACGGCCGCTGGGAGCGCCCCCTCCGCGACCGACCCGCGCGCCGTGCGGCTCCTGCTCACGACGGACCTGCTCTCCGAGGGCGTGGACCTCGCCGCCGTCCGCACGGTGGTGCACGCCGACCTGCCCTGGACACCGGCACGCCTCGAGCAGCGACTCGGACGGATCACGCGCGTGAGCAGCGCCTCGGGAACGGTGCGCGAGCTCCGGTTCCGGCTCCCGCGCGGCGCGCGACCGTTCGTGCGCCTCGCCGAGCGCCTGCGCGACAAGCGGGAGGTCCGGCGGGTCTCACTCGAGGCTCCGACCGCCCTCGGGGAGCTGCGACGCCTCCTGGGGGAGTGGTGCGGGCTCCATCCGGAGGGGATCGGCGAGGGCGAAGCGGTCGCCGCGGTGGAGGGCGGTCGCGCCGGATTCCTCGCGTCCGTGCTGGTGGGAGGGCCTCAGGGCGATCGCGTGCGGCTGCTGGGGGGCGTGCTCGTCGGCACGACCGTTCGCGTGTCGAGCGACCCGCGACGACTGCTGCGCCTCGCGCGGGACGCCGGGGGGCGAGGCGTCCGTGTCCCGCGACGGGCGGAGGCAGCGGTCCGGGATGCGATCGCGCAGTGGCTCGCATCGCGCGGCGCGCGCGCGCTGGTGGGCCGGCTGCGGAGTCCCGCGCGGCGGCGGTCGCGCGCCGGAACGCTGGAGGCCGCGCTCGCCGGGCGCTTCGCCCGCATGCTCGCCGCGGCGCCGATGGTCGCACGCGCGCCCATCGCGGAGCTCGACCGGGTCCTGCGCCGCACGCTCGAGGAGGGCGTGGGGGTCGCGACCGAGACCGCCCTCTGGTCCGCGCTCCGGACGTCCGGGAGCGACGGAGAACTGCTCGAGCGCGTGCGTGGCGCGCTGCACCCGCGCGCGTCCGGTCCGCGCGACGACCCCCCACCCGCGCGGATGGCACCCCGGCACCCGGGCGGGGATGGCCGCATCCTCGCCCTCCTCCTCGTCACCCGCGCGGCGGATCCCCCGAGGCGAGCGCCGACTGGCGCTCCGCCATCAGCTTCGCGGTGAACCGCTGGGCCTCGCTGATCCGCTCGAGTTCGATCGCCATGGTGTCCACGCTCGCCTGGAGCTGCTGCAGCTGCGGCGCCACGTCGGTCGCGCGCACGAGCCCCGCCGTCCCCCGCTTCTCGATCACCCGGCCGATCGCGCGCGCGATCGGATACCCCACGACCATCGCGACCACGAGGCCGAGGGACATCCCCACGAGCGGGATCACCTCGCGCGGGATCTCGTTCTGGCGATAGGGTGGCGGCACCGTGATCACCGGCTCTCCCGGCTGCACGGTGGTCTGGATGGTCGTGCGCACGGCGTCACGGATCGCGTCACGCGTCTCCTGCGCGGTGTTCTGGGCCGAGGTGGCCGCATCCTGTGCCGCGGACGCCGCTCCCTGCGCGCTCGCCGCGCCCGCCTGGGCACCCGTGGGCGCGCCCGGTCTCGCCGGGAGCACCGGGATCGGCGGACCCTGCTGTGCGGCCTGTGCGGCCTGCCCTGGTGCGGCGATGTTCATCTACCGTCTCCGGATCGTTGAGGACTGCCCCCTCCATACGCACCACTCAGGGCAGAGTGTCAAGGGGCATCCGTGGCACGGAAGCCGGGGCCGTCGCGTACGGTGCGGGAGGACCGGCGACCTCCGTTCAAACCTTTCGTCGGTCCGCCCCATCTTAACTGGCGCATGTTCCACGGTACCGGATGACCCCTTCGCTGTCACTGGCCACTCGTGCCACGGCTGACCCGAACGAGGATGCGCGGCTCGCCGCAGCTGGCGACCGTCGCGCCTTCGAACGGCTCTACCGGAGCCACGTCGACCGGATCTTCTCGGTCTGCGTGCGGATGGTGGGCGACCGCGGCCGGGCCGAGGAGCTCACGCAGGACGTCTTCGTCCGGGCGTGGGAGAAGCTGGAGACGTTCCGCGGCGACGCGGCGTTCAGTACCTGGCTCCACCGGCTCGCGGTGAACGTGGTGCTGAACGAGCGGCAGTCGGAGAGCCGGCGGCGGCAGCGCGAGGATGATGGCGCGGAGGACATGGATGCGTTCGCGTCGCACGCGGTGCGGCCGCTCCCCGTCCCCGGGCTCTCGCTGGACCTCGAGCGGGCGATCGCCACGCTGCCCCCGGGTGCCAGGAAGGTGTTCGTGCTTCACGATGTCGAGGGATACACGCACGAGGAGATCAGCGGGATGCTCGGCGTCACCGCCGGCGGATGCAAGGCGCAACTGCACCGGGCTCGCATGCTGTTGAGGAGGGTGTTGACCAGATGATCGAACACGATGAGACGGACGAACTGCACCGGACGGCGTGCGCGGAGTGCCGCGGCGTCTGGGCAGACCTGGAACGGATCAGCGCCGAGGCGCGGGCCCTGCCCACGCTCACCCCCTCCCGCGACCTCTGGGCGGGGATCGAGTCCCGCCTCGGCCGCGCGGCCGGCGCGTCGAGCGCACGTCCGGAGCGGGCACGCAACCACTGGATGCCGCGCGCCTGGCTCGGGGTTCCCGCGCTGAGGCTCGCCACCGCCGCTTCCCTGCTGGTGGCCGCGACCGCGTCCCTCACCTGGTGGGCCACGACCCGCGGCGAGGGTGCGCCGAGCCCCGTCGCCGCCATCGGCGGCCCGGCGGATCCCGGTCCCGCAGCGACCGCTCCAGCCACGCCCGTCTCCCTCGCGGGCGACTTCGGACAGATGGACCGCGAGATCGCCGAGCTGCAGCGGATGGTCGCGGAGCGGCGCGCCGAGCTCGACCCCGCCACCCTGGCCGTGCTGGAGCGGAACCTCGCGCTGATCGATCAGGCGATCGCCGAGAGCCGCACCGCGCTCGCCGGCGACCCCGCCAGCCGGTTCCTTGTGACACAGCTCGCGCGCAGCTACGGCAGCAAGCTCACACTCCTGCGGGGCATCGCCACCCTCCCCGCGGGCACCTGAACAAAGGACGTACGGATGCGACTTCTCGACTTGATGACACTCGGCGCGGCCGCCGCGCTCGCACTACCACTCACGCCCGCCGCCGGATCCGCACAGGACGTCCGCCAGCGGATCGACACCACCCTCGCGTTCGATCGCGGCGGGAGCGTGGTGGTCGGCATCGTCTCCGGCGACGTGCGCGTCGTCACCGGTGCCGCGAACGAGATCCGGATCTCCGCGACCATCGAGCGCGGCCGGTTCGAGACCTCCTTCAGCCGCAGCCGCGTCTCCATCCAGGCCCGCTCGATCAACAACCGGATGGGGGACACGCGCGTGGAGCTCACCGTGCCCGTGGGGACGAGCGTCCGCGCGAGCTCGGTGTCCGGCGACGTGACGGTCCTCGGCACGCAGGCGGAGGTGGAGGCCAGCACCACCAGCGGCGACGTCACGGTATCCGATGCCGCGACGGTCGCACGGGTCGGGACGGTCTCCGGCACCGTCGAGGTCACGCGGGCGAGCGGCCGAGTGGAACTCTCGACCGTGAGCGGGAGCGTGCGCGTGTCGGAGGTCAGCGGCGACCTCGGCGTGGAGGCGGTCAGCGCGCGCGTCACCATCCAGGGCTCGCGGGTGCGCACGCTGCGCGTGTCGACCGTCTCGGGCGAGGTGACGTTCGACGGGCCCGTGGAGCGGACCGGCGACTACCGGGTCAGCTCGCACTCGGGGCGCGTGCTGCTGGTGCTCCCCTCCAACGCGGCGGCGACGCTCGACCTCGAGACCTTCAGCGGCCGGATCACGAGCGACTTCCCCATCACGCTGCAACCCGGCGAGAACGTCGGCCGGCACGGCCGGCGCATGCATCTCACCCTCGGCGGCGGCGGTGCCCGCGTCTCCGCCGAGTCGTTCAGTGGCAGCATCACCATCCGTCGCGCGGGCTCGCGCGACCAACAGGAGTGACCCACATGCGGATCGTACACGCCATCACCCGCGGCGCGCTCGTCGGCGCCTGCCTCGCCGGCACGGCCGCGCTCGCGCTCGCGCAGGGCAGCACCACCTGGAACTGGAGCGGCCAGCTCGGGGAGGGGCGCACCGTCTTCCTCCGGAACGTCAACGGCGACGTCCGGATCGAGCAGGGAACCGGCAATACCGTGGAGGTCACCGCAGAGAAGCGCTGGCGCCGGGGGAACCCGGACGATGTGCGGATCGAGGCGCGCGCGGCCGGCTCCGGGTCGGGCGACGTGATCATCTGCGCCCTCTTCACGGAGCGCGCCACCTGCGACGAGCGCGGGTACCGGAACGACGGGGACCGCGACCGGGACCGCTGGAGGAAGGACGACGACGTCTCCGTCAGCTTCGTGGTGAAGGTCCCCCGCAACGCGCGCGTCGACGCCTCGACCGTGAACGGGGGCCTCGTGGTCGACGGCACCAGCGGCGACATCCTGGCGCGCACCGTGA
This sequence comes from Gemmatimonadaceae bacterium, assembly GCA_011525845.1. GTDB lineage: Bacteria > Gemmatimonadota > Gemmatimonadetes > Gemmatimonadales > Gemmatimonadaceae > Pseudogemmatithrix. Next base: position 68,150 of record WYBP01000011.1, read on the forward strand.
ACGGGGGCATCGAGGCGCGCTCCACCGCGGGTCGCGTGGAGGCGAACACGGTGAACGGGGACATCCTGGTGCGCACCGCCGTCCCGCGCGCGAACGGCGTGGAGTACGGCACGGTGAACGGCTCGATCACGATCGAGCTCGAGGCGAACACCGCCGCCGAGGTCGACCTGTCGACCGTCAACGGGCGCATCTCGTCGGACTTCCCGATGACGCTCGACGGCACGATCAATCCACGGCGGATCCGCGCGACGATCGGCGCCGGCGGACCCAGCATCCGGGCCCGGACCGTGAACGGGAGCATCCGCATCCGGAAACTCTGAGCGCGCCGGGCGCGTACGCATGGGCGACCCAGTCCCCGAGTCGCCCATGCGCGGAACGCCCCGCCTGATCTTCGCAGCAGTCGTCGCCACCCTCGCCGTCACCGGTTGTGACGACGAGAACCTCCCGCTCCAGGAGCGCGCGAACGCGTTCGTCTGGTCGGACCACGTGCCCGCCGGGGCGACCGTCGTGGTGCGGAACATGAACGGCGAGATCGAGGTCTCGGCCTCCTCGGACGACACGGTGCGGGTGACGGCGAGCCTGGCCTGGCGCCGCGGGAACCCCGACGAGTCGCTGCGCCTCTCCGGCGCGCGGGACGGGACGGACGCGGTCATCTGCGCCGTCTGGGGGAAGGGGCGGTGCGACCGGGAGCGCTACAGCTCCGACTTCAGCTTCTCCGGCAGCGGCACGGACGCGCGCGTGCACTTCCGGATCGAGGTGCCGGCGGGAGTTCGGCTGGACCTCGCCGGCATGAACACCGGCATCCGTGCCGTGGCGAGCGCCCCGGTCGAGGCACGCACGTTGAACGGCGACGTGCTGGTGGCCACCGCCGTCGGTCCGGTGCGCGGCATCTCGAAGAACGGGAGCGTGGACGTCCGCATGACCTCCCTCAGCGGGACCGACTCGGTCATCGCCGAGACGCTGAACGGCGACGCGTTCGTGTACCTCCCGGAGGGCGTCGACGCGACCCTGGACCTGTCGGTGACGAACGGTTCGGTGGCCAGCGAGTTCGCGGTGCCGATCTCGGCCTCCACCAGCCGCCGTTCGCTCCGCGCGACCCTCGGCGCCGGGACCCGGGCCGTCCGGATCCGTTCGATCAACGGGAGCGTCGCGTTGCGCAAGCTGGACGCGGCCGGCAGGTCCTACGAACCCTAGGGATCCGCGGGGTATATTCCGGGGTCCTCACCCACACCCATGAACTACTCGATTCCCGCCGAAGGCCTCATCGTCCGTACCGGCGCCGAGCGCGCGACGCTCGTGCGCCGCACCTACCTCCTCGTCCTCGCCGGGGTGTTCCTCACCGTGGCGGGCACGGCGTTCGCCTTCACGCAGCCGGCGCTCCTGGCGGCCGTGGCGCGGCACCCGTTCATCACCTTCCTCTGCACCTTCGCGCCCCTGCTGCTGGCCACCCGCGCACGTGCGGCGTTCCCGGCCAACATCATGCTGGTCCTGCTCTTCACGTTCACGGTGGGCGTCTGGATCAGCCCGCTGATGTTGTACTACACGCAGACGCAGCCGCAGCTGCTGCCGCAGGCGGGGCTCCTCACGCTCACCACGTTCAGCGTCCTGACCGGGTACGCATGGGTCTCGAAGCGCGACTTCAGCGCGTTCGGGAGCTTCTTCGTGGTGGGGCTCTGGGTGCTGATCGCGACCTCGCTCCTCAACCTCTTCTTCCAGAACGAGACCGCCGCCCTCTGGCTCTCGGCGGGGACCCTGCTGGTGTTCAGCGGCCTGTTGATCTACGACACCTGGCGGCTCCGGAACGTCTATGGACCGGACCAGTACGTGCTCGCGGCGGTGCAGATCTACCTGGACCTCCTGAACATGTTCCTGGCGATCCTGCACCTGCTCGGCGGACGTCGGGACTAGCGCCGCGCGCGCGGCGCGCGCACGTCAGGCGCCCGGTGGCCGCGCGCCCGGCAGCCCCGCCGCAGCCGCGTCGAGCCGGGCCGCGAGGATGACGTCGTTCTCCGTGACGCCCCCGGAGTCGTGCGTGGAGAGGGTGACGATCACGCGGTTGTAGCGGACGTCGAGATCGGGGTGGTGATTCATCTCCTCGGCCGGACCCTCGGTGCGTTGCACGAACGCCACGGAGTCGGGGAATCCCCGGAAGGAGAACGTGCGTGTGATCGCATTCCCCTTCCGGCTCCAGCCCGGGAGCGCGCCGAGTCGGCGCTGCAGGTCGATGTCCGAGAGGACGGGTAGCTTTCCCACGAGTACGCTCCGGTCGATGGGGCCGGCATCGGGAACGCGCCGGTGGGGTGAAGATGCGGCCCGTTTGTCGTACGTTCAATGCCGTGACCACCGCCGACACGCTCACCCTGCTCCGCCGTGGCCTCCTCGCGCTCCTGGCGATCGGGTTCGTGGGGATGCTGGCCGACCTCATCCTGCTGGAGCACTACGACGACGCGCCGCAGTGGATCCCGATCGGACTCCTCTCCGCCGCGGTCCTCGTGACCCTCTGGCACTGGCTCGACGGTCGCAAGGCGAGCCTCCGCGCGTTCCAGACGCTCATGCTGCTGTTCATCGTGGCGGGCCTCGTCGGTATCTTCCTGCACACCAAGGGGAACGTGGAGTTCGAGCGGGAGCTAAGTCCGGACCTCACGGGCCTCGCCTTCTGGTGGGAGGTCCTGCGCGGGGCGACCCCGACGCTCGCGCCGGGCACGCTCGCACAGGCCGGGCTGCTGGGCCTCCTCTACGGCTACCGTCACCCCGCACTCACTTCCAAGGACACCTGACATGCGCACCATCGCCGCTCGCGCGCTCGCCGCGCTCCTCATCCTCCTCACGGGCAGCGCGCTCCAGGCACAGGTCGGCAAGTCGGTCACCGCCAAGGACGCCAACACCACGTCCGAGGCGGAGATCGCGACCCTGCCGCACATGAACGCCGCGCTCGCGAAGGAACTGGTGGCGGCCCGTCCGTTCCTCACGACGGCGGCCTACGACGCCTTCCTGGCGACCAAGCTCAGCAAGGAGCAGCGCACGGAGCTCTACCCGCGCCTCTTCGTCCACATCAACCTGAACACGGCGTCGCGCGAGGAGATCATGCTCGTGCCCGGCATGGGCCCCCGCTTCCTGCGCGAGTTCCTCGAGTACCGGCCCTACCGGTCGCTGGCGCAGTTCCGCCGCGAGATGGGCAAGTACACGAACGCCGAGGAGGTGGCGCGCATGGAGCAGTACGTCCTCGTGCCGATGGACCTGAACACGGCGGCGGATGACGACCTCATGACGATCCCCGGCTTCGGCCCGCGGATGCTCCGCGAGTTCAAGGAGTACCGCCCGTACAAGGCGATCGAGCAGTTCCGGCGCGAGATCGGGAAGTACGTGAACGAGAAGGAAGTGGCGCGGCTCGAGCGCTACGTCGTCATCGTCCCGTAGGCGTCATCGCAGGGCGGGGGCCGGGGCGTTCCGCGTGGCGGGGCGCCCCGGCCTCACTTCTTGGCGCAGAGGTGCTCGAGCGCGACGTGCGCGAAGGTGCTCGTGAGGGCGGGCCCGAAGCCGGGGACCTTGGGCGCGCTCCGGCGGTACACCGTGCCCTTCTGCTCGTCGTGCCAGATGATGTTCTCCTTCACCGCCACCGTGCGGTTGGCGCAGTCGAACATCGCGACCGAGCGCGATCCCGTGATCGGCCCCTGTGGCGTCGCCACCGCCTCCTGGTAGACCACCCGCACGGTGGCCGTGATGATGCCGTCCTTGGTCGACACGCTGCGCGGGTCGAGGAAGACGCTGTTCCCGGTGGAGGTGGTGCCGATCGCCTGCCACCGGGGCTGGACCGGCGCCGCGAGCAGGAGCAGCAGGGCGATCGCGGGGGCGCGCATCAGTCGAGCTGGATGAGGCGCACCACCCGCCCGCCGCAGGTGCCGCACTTGCCGATCAGGGCCAGTTCCTTGTCGCGGATCTCCCCCTGGACGAGCTCGAAGTGGCGCTTGTGCAGGCAGCGCGTGCAGAAGCCGTCGTCGAGCAGCTTGGTGCGCGTCGCGTCCGGCACGCGGTCCCAGACGGCCTGCGCTTCTGGCGTGAACGTCATCTCGGTCTCCGCGGAGTGGGCACCGGGCATCTTCGTGCCCCGAAACGATGGTGGCGGTGCAGCGCGTGCGCCAGTCAGGCGTCCGCCGGTCGGGCGTCCGCGGTCAGGCGTCCACCTCGCCGCTCACCTCGCGCTCCACCGCGGCGCGCAGGATGCTCATGAAGTCCTGCGCGTTGGTCACGACACCCACCGCCTGGTGCGTCCCGCGGTCCTTGAGCTTGCTCACGAGGAACTCGCTCGCGTCCACGCAGATCGTCGGGAGCTCCACCATCCCGCGCTGCGGGTCCTCGTAGTACGAGGGGAGCATGTTCCCCACGGCGATCGAGTGCAGCGCCGTGGCGATCATCACCGCCATCGTCGCCTTCACCGCGTGCACGCGCATCGCCTCCTGCGCCGCGACGTTGTCGGTCAGCACGTCCGGGAGCGGCCCGTCGTCGCGGATCGAGCCGCCCAGCACGTAGGGGATCTCCTCCACCACGCAGGCGTGCATGATGCCCTCGCCGATGATGCCCTGCTCGACGGCCGCGCGGATCGAGCCGGCGCGGCGGACGGCGTTGATCGCCCGCATGTGCGCCGCGTGGCCGCCGGCGGTGGGATCGCCCTCGCTCGTCATCCCCAGCGTCGTGCCGACCACGGCCGCCTCGATGTCGTGCACCGCCACCGCGTTCCCCGCGAGCAGCGCCTGCACGAAGCCGTTCCGGATGAACCAGACCATGTTGTCGCGGGCGCGCGAGTGCACGAGTGCGGGGCCGGTCACCCAGAGCACGTATCCGCCGCGCCGCTTCTCGTCCACCAGCATCCGGGCGATCATCCGGTAGTCGATCGGCTTCTCGCGCGAGACCTGGCTCGACATGAAGTGGAACTCGCCATGCGCGTCCGGCCCACCGGAGAACCCGCTGGCGTGCACGAGCACGCCCTCCCGGCCGTCCTCGTGGGTGCCCACGACGATCAGGTCCCCCTTCCGCACCCGGCGACCCTCGCGGACCCACCAGACCCCGTCGGGGTCGCGGACGAGCACGCCGTCCATGCGCGGCTCGCGCGGCATCGTCCACCGGCCGTCGTCCCCCTTCACGTAGGTCGGGAGGTTCGTCGTCGCGAAGAACCCCTCCGGCAGCACACCATCGCGCTCCGCCGGCACGGTGCGGGCCGGCGGCGCGTCGGCGAGCGCGGGGATGGAGAAGTCCGGCGGGACGTAGGCCGGGGGAGGGATCGGACTCATCGTGTGTGCACCTGGCGGGTGGGTCGGCTCACAGGATCCGCTTTCCGAGCGCGCTGAGGATCAACTCGCACGCGATCTCGGCCGTGCGGTTGCGCTCGTCGAGCACGGGGTTCACCTCGACCACGTCGAGCCCCACGAGCTTCCCCGTGTCGGCGAGGAGCTCCATCGCGAGGTGCGCCTCCCGGTACGTCATGCCGCCGGGCACCGCCGTGCCGACACCGGACGCCTCGGAGGGGTCGATCACGTCCATGTCGAAGGAGACCCAGATCCCGGCCGTCCCGCGCGTCGCGACGGTGATCGCCTCCTCCATCACCGCGCGCACCCCGCGCTCGTCGAGCGCGCGCATGGTGAACGCGGAGAGGCCCCACTTCCGGATGTGGTTCCGCTCCGGCTTGTCGAGGTCTCGCAGTCCGACGAGCGCCACATCGCTGGTCTTGAGCGCCGCGCCCTCCCCGGCGATGCCCACCATCGCCTTGTCACCATGCCCCAGCAGCGCGGCGAGGGGCATGCCGTGCACGTTCCCCGAGCTCGACGTCGCGGGCGTGTTGAGGTCGCCGTGCGCGTCCACCCAGACGAGCCCGAGCCGCTCCCCCTGCTCGGCCAGGTGCGCGGCGGCCCCCGCGACGGAACCGGCCGCGAGCGCATGGTCGCCGCCCAGCACGACGGGGACCTGGCCGGCGGCGAGCGCGGCCTTCGTGCGCCGCGCGACCTCCACGCAGACATCGGTGATCGCGCCGAGGTAGCGGGCGCCGCGCTGGGCGCCGCGCGCGGCATCCTCGCGGAAGGGCACCTCGACGTTCCCCGCGTCGACGACGGTGTGGCCCAGCTTCTCCAGCCGGGCGCGCAGGTCGGTGTAGCGGACGGCGGAGGGACCCATGTCCACGCCGCGGCGGCTCGCGCCCAGGTCCATCGGGACGCCGATCAGGTTCACGTTGCTCATGGTGCGTGGAGGCTAGCGCTCGCGCACCGAAGCGGAAGCCTCGCGCATGGGCATGCACGGGATGCCGTCGGTATGCGTGCGCGGCCGAATATCCAGCCAGCGCGCGGTCAGGCGCGCGCGCACACTCCGGTGCTCAGCAGCAGTCCGGTCGCGACGACGGCGACGGCACCGATCACGTTGTGCCAGAGGAAGGCGACCTGCGGTGCCCATATGCTCACCGCCGCCACGGTGCCCATCCCGGCGAGCAGGCCCACGAAGGCGCCCGTCGCCCGGACGCGCGGGATCATCGCGCAGAGGAAGACGCCGAGGATCGATCCATAGAAGAACGAGCCGAACCGGTTCACGACCTCGATCAGGGAGCCGAGCGTCGCGGCGTACGTGGCGACGAAGCAGGCGAACACGCCCCAGAGCGCCGTGGAGATCTTGGAGACGCGCAGGAAGTGCGCGTCGCTCCCCTCGCGCCGGAACCAGCGCTGGTAGAAGTCCACGACCGTGGCCGTCGAGAGCGAGTTCAGTTCCGCGGCGATGCTCGACATCGCCGCCGCGAGCACGGCGGCCAGGAAGAGCCCCGCGAAGCCGAGCGGGAGGTGGTCCAGGACGAAGCGCGGCATGATGTAGTTCACGTCGCGCGAGGACTGCCCCGTGGCGGCCGCGGCGGCAGCCAGCGCCTCGGTGCGGATCGCCCCGACCTCCGCCTCGCGGGTCCGGTAGGCATCGAGGGCGGTGCGCGTCGCGGCCGCATCCCCCATCTCCTTGGTCGCGACCGCGGCGCGGGCCGCCACCTCCCGGCCAGCGATCGCGTCCGCATAGCGCGACTCCAGCGCGGCGTACGCCGCCGGGTCGGCCGAGCGCGTCTGCGCCTCGTGCGCGGGGTTGTAGAGCAGCGGCGCCGGCTGGAACAGGAAGAAGAGGAAGACCAGGACGCCCACCAGGAGGATCAGCGCCTGGAGCGGGATCTTCCAGTACGCGCTCATGAGGAGGGAACTGCGGGCCTCGTCCACCGAGCGGGCGGTGAGGTAGCGCTGCACCTGGCTCTGGTCCGTGCCGAAGTACGAGAGCATCAGGAAGGTCCCGCCGATGATCCCGGACCAGAACGTGTACGTCTCGGTGAGGGTCACGGAGAAGTCGAACACGCGGAGCCGCCCCGTCGCGCCCGCCAGCGTGAGCGCGTCGTCGAGCGGCACGGGCATCTTCACGAGGAGCACGATCACGATCGCCGTGAGCGCGCCGACGATCATGAACATCTGCTTGACGTCCGCCCAGGTGACGGCCTGCACGCCGCCAACCACCGTGTAGAGCACCGTCGGCACGCCGATCAGCGCCACGCTCCAGATGAGGTCCACGCCGAAGATCGCCGAGAGCACCACGGCGGGCGCGCTGATGATCGCGCCGCAGGACATCCCGCGGGAGAGCAGGAAGAGGAGGCTCGTCAGGGAGCGCGTCCTGGCGTCGAACCGGCGCTCGAGGTACTCGTATGCCGTGTAGACCTTGGCCCCGTGCAGGAACGGCACGAGCGTGACGCCGAGGATCACCATCGCGATCGGCAGGCCGAAGTAGAACTGGACGAAGCGGAGGCCGTCCGTCGCCCCCTGGCCCGTGGTGCCGATGAGCGTGATCGCGGAGAGCTGCGTCGCCATCACGGAGAGCCCCACCGCCCACCACGGGAGGCTCCGGTTCGCGAGGAAGTACCCCTCGATGTTCGTCGTGCCCTTCGTGCGCCGGAGCCCGTCCCAGACGACGTACGCGATGTAGACGGCGACGATCGCCCAATTGATCCAGTGCACGCGCGCTCAGCCCGTGTAGCGCTGCTGGAGCAGCCAGAGGAGGATCAGCGCGACGACCTGCACCGCCATCACGCGGAGGAGGTTCGTGCGGAAGCTCGAGGGGGACGGCATGGACCAATACTACTGGCCGGCCGCCGAGGGCGTGAGCGCCGGCGCAACCTTCGCGACCCCGCGGCCGTAGGTGGGGACATGATCCTCGCCCTCCTGATCCTCGGCGCGCTCCTCTCCCTCCCGCTCACGGCGGTCGGGCTTCCCGGCTCCTGGCTCTTCATCGCGGGCGTCGCGATCTGGAAGTCCTTCGCGGCCGACGCCGGGGTGGGGTGGGTCGCGATCGGCATCGCATTCGCGCTCGCCCTCCTCGGCGAAGTGCTCGAGTGGAGCCTCAGCTCCAAGTACACGGACAAGTACGGGGGCTCGCGCCGCGCGGCGTGGGGCGCCATCATCGGCGGCCTCGTCGGCGCGGTGGTCGGCGTGCCGATCCCGGTGCTCGGGTCGATCATTGGCTCGTTCCTGGGCGCGTTCCTCGGGGCGCTGGTCGCGGAGTACTCGGTGCACCGGGGCACCGAGCGCGCCGGGCGGGTCGCGTGGGGCGCGCTCGTCGGGCGGGTGATCGCCGCGGCGGCCAAGGTCGGGCTCGGCGTGGTGCTCGCGGTCGTGATCCTCGCGTCGGCGATCTTCTAGGCGAGGGCGGAGGAGCGGCCGCGGACGGCTCGTCCGCGCGGGCGTCCCCTAGAGGTACGGCGAGAACAGCCGCGCGATCCCGTCGCGCAACTTGATCGGCAGCGGGCGGGCGTCCACCTCGGCCAGCGACAGCTCGCGCGCGATCGCGATCCGCTGGTCCACCAGCGCCCCGATCCGTGCGGCGAGCGCCGTGCAATAGCTCTCGATGTCGAGCTCGAAGTTCAGCCGGAGGCTGCGCGGATCCCAGTTGGTGGAGCCGAAGAGCGACCAGCGACCGTCCACCACCACCATCTTCGCGTGGTCGAAGGGGAGCGGGGTGAGGTAGACCCGGCATCCCGGGCGGAGCACCTGCCAGAGCTGCGCGGCCGCGGCCCACTGCACCATCGGGATGTTCACGTGCTCCGGCAGCACGATCTCCACCTGCACCCCGCGCAGGGCCGCCACGCTGAGCGCGGCGACCATCGCCTGGTCGGGGAGGAAGTAGGGCGTCACGATCCGCACCGAATGGCGGGCGTTCGCGAGCGCTCCGAGGAGCACGGTGCGGAGCACCTCGAGGTCCCCGTCGGGTCCGTCCGTGATGACTCGCGCCGTCGTCTCCCCCGCATCGTCGAGTGTCGGGAACCAGGCGGGGCCGTCGAGCACCTCGCGCGTCGCGAACGCCCAGTCCTCGGCGAACGCCTCCTGCACCTGCCCCACGATGGGGCCGTCCAGCCGGAAGTGGACGTCGCGGACCAGGCGCGGCGGCCGGTCCGCGTGGATGTTGCGGGCCTGGATGTTCATGCCCCCGGCGAACGCGATGCGGCCGTCCACGGTGAGCACCTTGCGGTGGTTCCGCAGGTTGAAGAAGGCGAGCCCCGCCTGGGTGAACTTCGGCAGGAAGAGCTCCGCGCGGACGCCGGAGCGCCGGAGCGCCTTGTGGACCGGGGGGCGGGTGTACCGGACGCCCACCCCGTCGATCAGCACCCGGACCTCGACGCCGCGCGCCCGCGCCGCACCCAGGGCGTCGACGAACGGGCGCCCCGCGCGGTCGTCCCCGAAGATGAAGCTCGCGAGGGCGACCGAGTGCCGGGCGCCGTCGATCGCCTCGAGCATCGCGGGGTAGGCCTCGTCGCCATTCTGGAGGATCGTGACGTGGTTCCGGGTGAGGAGGGGGCGGCCCGAGACGATCTCCCCGAGCCGGGCCTGGGGCAGCGACTCGTCCGCGACCGCCGACGGCGTGCCCGGGCGGGCGATCCGGAGGGCGCCGGGGGTCGAGAGACTGAGTTTGCGGCGGTCCCGGTGGAGCTGCGTGGCGCGCCGGCGGATGCGGTTCAGGCCGAGGAGCGCGTACAGGAACGCCCCGAGCCCGGGCACGAGCCAGATGAGGCCCACCCAGCCGATCGCGGCCCGGACGTCGCGCTTTCGGACGACGACGTGGGCGCTCGCGACGAGGCTGACGGCGCCGACGAGGGCGCCGGCGGCGTAGGGCCACCAGGGGGGGACTGCGATCGGCAGCACGGTCCTCGAATCATAGCGTCGAGGCGCCCGCGACCGGAGGGGGCTGCCGACGACCGTCGATGCAGGACCCCCCGCTCGGCCGACCCGGAGAACCGGTGCCTACCCGATTTGCGGTCGGGGCTGCCGTTCGTGACCTTTACGGGTGGTCGATGCGAGACTCCGACACCGACGTCGCCAACCACCCAACTTCGTTCCCGCCATGCGACTTCAATCCCGCCCAGTGCGCATCCTCGTCGTCGGACTCGTGGCCGCGCTGGCGGCATGCGATGGCGGGTCGGTCACCCCGCCCGACGGGGTGGACCTCGCGCCCTCTCCGCTCTCGATCGGAACCTGGTACCTGCACGCCGCGAACGACTCGGTGATCCCGGCGACGATCTCGAGTCGATTCATCGGCGTCACGCCCGAGGAGACGATCGTCGACTCCGCGCGGCTGATCGTGCGCGTGGACCAGTACTATGAGCAGCGCGTCTGGATGCGCGTGTTCCTGAACGGGACGCTTGACCGCACGGAGATCATGGTGGACGAAGGCATCTGGACCCCGACTCCCGTGGACTACCAGTTCACGTCGAGCATCCGCCCACGCATCTTCAGCGTCACGGCGACCAGTGGCGGCGTCGTCAACTCGCTCGAGCGCATGGTGTTCTTCGCGAACGCTCCCGTGACGAGCGGCCGCTACCGGATGACGCGCCCCCTGCCCTAGACGGGCGGTGCGCGACTTCCGGGAGCGCGAGGCGGTCGACCCGGCAGGGCAACGCCGCGCACGCCGGGGACGTAGCAGGGATGCGACCGGTCCTCGCGTTGCGCCTGTCCGTCCAAGCGACGAGTATCCAGTGCGTACCTTCCTCATCCGGAGAGCTCCGTCATGAAGGTCACCTTCTCCGTCAACGGGACCTCCCGCACGGTCGACGTCCCCGCCGACATGCCCCTGCTCTGGATCCTCAGGGACATGCTCGACCTCAAAGGCACCAAGTACGGCTGCGGCATCGCCCAGTGCGGCGCCTGCACGGTGCACGTCAACGGACGCGCCGACCGCGCCTGCCAGATCCCGGCCAGCGCCCTCCAGGGCCGCAGGGTCACCACCATCGAAGGCCTCTCCGCCGACGCGTCGCACCCGCTGCAGCGCGCCTGGCAGGAGCTCGACGTGCCGCAGTGCGGATACTGCCAGGCCGGCCAGATCATGCAGGCCGCCGAGCTCCTCGCGAACACGCCGAAGCCCACGGATGAGGACATCGACGCGGCGATGTACGGCAACCTCTGCCGCTGCGCGACCTACGTCCGCATCCGCGAGGGCATCCACCGCGCGGCCGTGATCGCCGCCGCCGGACAGGAGGGATGATGGACGCCACGCGCACCACGCCAGACGCGCCGGGAACGCCGACGCGCTTCGACCGCCGCGACTTCCTCCGCGTCACCTCCCTCGCGGGCGGCGGCCTCCTCCTCGGGACCTGGCTCGACTTCGGCGCGGTCGGGGCCCTCGGAGCCGCGGAGGTCGCGGACGAGTTCATGCCCAACGCCTTCATCAGGATCGCCCCCAACGGCGCGATCACGATCATGGCGAAGAACCCCGAGGTGGGGCAGGGCGTGAAGACGATGCTCCCGATGCTCATCGCGGAGGAGCTCGACGTGCCCTGGGAGAGCATCACGATCGAGCAGGCGATGAGCGACGAGAGCAAGTACGGGCGGCAGGTGGCGGGCGGCAGCACGGCCACGCCGACGAACTGGGAACCGCTCCGGCGCGCCGGCGCCGCCGGTCGCGCGATGATGGTCGCCGCCGCGGCGCAGACGCTCGGCGTGCCCGAAGCCGAGCTGACCACCGACGGGGGCGCGGTACACCACCATGCCTCCAGGCGCCGCCTCACCTACGGCGAGCTCGCGGCCAAGGCGGCCACCCTCACGCCGCCCAACCTCGCGAACGTCACGCTGAAGGACCCCAAGACCTTCAAGATCATCGGGAAGTCCAAGTCGGGCGTCGACAACCGCAAGATCGTCACCGGCCAGCCGCTCTACGGGATCGACGTCACCGTCCCGGGGATGCTCTACGCCGTGTTCGAGAAGGCCCCGGTCTTCGGCGCCAAGGTCGCCAGTGCGAACGTCGACGAGGTCGGCCGGCTCCCGGGCGTGAAGAAGGCATTCGTGGTGCAGGGTGGCACGGAACTGAGCGGGCTCCTCGGCGGCGTCGCGATCGTCGCCGACACCTGGTGGGCCGCCCGTTCGGCGCGCCGCCGCCTGCGCGTCACCTGGGCCGAGCACCCCACGAGCGCGCAGTCGAGTGCCGCCTTCGCGGCTCGCGCCAAGGAGTTGATGGCCGGCGCGCCCCAGCAGACCGTGCGCAACGATGGGGACGTGAACGCCGCCTTCGCCGCCGCCGCGGCGGTGGTCGAGGCCGAGTACGACTACCCGTTCCTCGCGCACGCCTCGCTCGAGCCGCAGAACTGCACGGCGCACTTCGCCAACGGGAAGATGGAGATCTGGGCGCCCACGCAGAATCCGCAGCCCGGACGCCAGCTCGTGGCGAGCACGCTGGGCATCGACGCGAAGGACATCGCGATCCACATCGTCCGCGGCGGCGGCGGGTTCGGGCGCCGCCTCAACAACGACTACATGGTCGAGGCCGCCTGGATCGCCCGTGAGGCGGGCGCGCCCGTCAAGCTCGTCTGGACGCGCGAGGACGACACCCAGCACGACTTCTACCGCCCTGCGGGCTTCCACAAGCTCAAGGGCGCGGTCAACGCGGCCGGGAAGCTCACCGCGTGGCAGAACCACTTCGTGACCTTCGGCGAGGGGCAGCGCTTCGCGCCCGCGGCCTCCATCGGCCCCACGGAGTTCCCGTACGCGTACATCCCGAACTTCTCGTTCGGCGTCTCCACCATGCCGCTCGGCGTGCCGACCGGGTTCCTGCGCGCACCCACCAGCAACGCGATCGCGTTCGTCTTCCAGTCCTTCATCGACGAGCTCGCACACGCGGCCCGCCGGGACCCCGTGCAGTTCCGGCTGGACCTGCTCGCGCAGGTGAGCACCGAGCCGGCGACTCCTGAGCGTGCCGCGACGCCGGTTGTCGCGGAGCGGATGCGTGGCGTGCTCGAACTCGTGGCCGAGAAGTCAGGGTGGGGGAAGCGGACGCTCCCCCCCGGCACGGGGATGGGAGTGGGCATGCACTATAGCCACCGCGGCTACTTCGCCGAGGTGGTCGAGGCGACCGTGAGCAAGTCCGGCGAGGTGAAGGTCACGAAGGTCTGGGTCGCCGGCGACGTCGGGAGCCAGATCATCAACCCCACGGGCGCGATCCAGCAGGTGCAGGGTTCCGTGCTCGACGGCCTCGGGAACGCGTTGCGCCAGGAGATCACGATCGAGGGCGGCCGCACGGTGGAGAGCAACTTCGACGAGTTCGAGCTCCTCCGGATCACTGAGGCGCCGCCCGTCGAGGTGCACTTCCGCATCACCGACCACCCGCCCACGGGGATGGGGGAGCCCGCGCTCCCGCCCGTGATCCCCGCGCTCACCAACGCGATCTTCGCCGTCACCGGCAAGCGCGTCCGCTCGCTCCCGCTCAGCCGACACGACCTGAGCTGGGGCTAGCGCATGAAGCTCTGGCTCGAGACCCGCCAGGTCCTCGACCAGCTCGGCGCGCTGCACCGGGAGGGGCGGCGCGCCGCCCTCGCGACGGTCGTGCGCGTCCGAGGCTCCGCGTACCGGCACGAGGGCGCGAAGCTCCTCGTGCCCGAGTCGGGCGAGGTGACGGGCAACGTGAGCGGCGGGTGCCTCGAGGAGGACGTGCGCGAGGTCGCGCAGCGCGTGATCCGATCCGGCATCCCGGAACGCCGCAGCTACTGCGGCGGCGCCAACGAGATCGCGGCGTGGGACCTCGGCGTCGGGTGCGAGGGTGAGGTCGAGATCCTGATCGAGCCCTGCACCACCGACCGGACCGCCGAGCGTGCACTCATCGCCGCGGAGGAGGCGTTCGTCGTGGTCACGCGCGCCGACGCGACGGACGCGCCGGGCGAGCCCGAGCGCCGCGTGCTGAGCGGGGCCGATGCGGAGCCCTGGCGGGCGACGGGGAAGAGCGGACTCCAGCGCCACGACGGTCACGAGTACTTCGTCGACGTGCTCGAGCCGCCGCCGCGGCTGTTGATCGTGAGCGCCGGGGACGATGCCCGGCACCTGGCGCGCATCGCGACCGACGTCGGCTTCCGCGTGGTGGTGGCCGACCGGCGCCCGGGGCTCCTCGCGCGCGACCGCTTCCCCGCCTCTGTCCGCCTGGTGGAGAGCGACGCCGCCCGGCTCACCGAGCGGCTGGTGCTCGACCCGGACAGCTTCGCGGTGGTGATGACCCACCACTTCGCCGACGACACGGCCTACCTGCGCGCGTTGCTGCCGAGCCCGGTCCGCTACCTCGGCGTGCTCGGTCCGCGGCAGCGCACGGAGCGCATCCTCGGGATCCTCCGGCAGGACGGCCCGGTGGACGAGTCGCGGATCTTCGGGCCGGTCGGGCTCGACATCGGCACCGACGGCGCCGAGCAGGTCGCGCTGGCCGTGATCGCCGAGATCCTCGCGGTGCGCAGTGGCCGCCGCCCGCGCTCGCTGCGGGAGCGCCGCGCGCCGATCCATGCCCACGCCGAGTGAGCGGGGCGCGATCGGGGCGGTGATCCTCGCGGCGGGCGCGTCGCGACGGATGGGGACGAACAAGATGCTGCTGCCGGTGGAGGGCGAGCCGATGGTGCGCCGCACCGTGCGCACCGCCATCGAGGCGGGCCTCGACCCGGTGGTGGTCGTTGTCGGCCACGAGCCGGAGCGGGTGCGCGAGGCCCTCGCCGGCCTGGCCTGCACATTCGCCACGAGTGACGACCACACGGGGCCGACGAGCGCCTCGCTGCACGCGGGGCTGCGCACGCTGGAGGAGGCGCACGCAGCGGACGGTGCGCGCGTCGGCGCGGCCACGGTGCTGCTCGGCGACATGGTCCACGTCACGGCACCGATGCTCCGTGCGCTCGCCGACTCCGCGCGCGCTGGCACGGCCCCGCTCGAGGTCTCGCGCTACGGCGACGTCCTCGCCCCTCCCCTGCTCTTCCAGCGCGAGCTCTGGCCGGAACTCCTGGCCTGGACCGGTGAAGGATGTGGGAAGGCGGTCGTGCGCGCCCATGAAGCCGAGGCCACCATGCACGATTGGCCGGCCGATCGGCTGCGCGACGTCGATACTCCGGCCGACTACGAGGGACTCACCCGATGACGCAGCTCCTCCGGCTCCTCGCGGCGGTCGCCGCCCTCTCCGCCACGGGCGCGCAGCCGCGCGCACCGCGCGAGCTCCCGGCGCGCTTCGAGGATGCGGCGTTCTGGCAGATGGTGAACGACCTCTCCGAGCCCGGTGGCTACTTCCGCTCGGACAACTTCATCTCCAATGAGGGCGAGCTGCAGTACGTGATCAACGAGCTGCAGGCCTCGGTCCCGCGCGGGCGCGCGTACGTGGGCGTCGGGCCCGAGCAGAACTTCACCTACATCGCCGCGCTCGAGCCGGGCATCGCGTTCATCGTGGACATCCGGCGGCAGAACATGGTCCAGCACCTCCTGGTGAAGGCGCTGATGGAGACCTCGGCGGACCGCGCGGAGTTCCTCTCGCGGCTCTTCTCGCGTCCGCGACCGGCGGGGCTCGACTCCACCACGGACGTCACGTCGCTCTTCGAGGCCTTCGCCGTCGTCGCGGCCGACACGGGGATGTTCCTCCACACCCTCGACGCCGTACGCGCCTTCCTGGTCGACGAGAACGGGTTCGCGCTCGGTGCGGCGGATCTCGAGTCGCTCCGCTACGTGCTCAGCGCGTTCGGGGAGGCGGGGCCCGACATCTCGTACTCGTTCGGACAGATGGGAGGCCGGGGTGGCGGGCGCTTCGGCAGCTGGATGCCGACGCTGGCGCAGGTGATGACCGAGACGGACGAGGACGGCCGCCAGCGCTCGTACCTCGCGGCCGAGGCGAGCTATCGCCGGCTCCAGGAGCTGCAGCGCCGGAACCTCATCATCCCGGTGGTCGGCGACTTCGGCGGCCCGGATGCGCTGCGCAACGTCGCGCGCTGGCTCAAGGCGCACGACGCCACGGTCGGCGTGTTCTACGCCTCGAACGTGGAGCAGTACCTGTTCCAGCAGGGCGACGCGGCCGCGAAGTTCTACGCGAACCTCGCCACCTTCCCCCTCGACTCCTCGAGCACCTTCGTGCGCTCGGCGTCGAACCGGGGGTGGGTGCCGATGCGGAACCCGCGCTCGCGGATGGCGCAGCTCACCATGCGCATCGAGCCGATGCTCGCCGCGATCCGCGGCGGGCGCGTGGCGAACTACGGCGACCTGATCCTGCTGCGGCCCTAGCCCGGCTCAGGGGCGCCCGGAGAACTTCCCGAACTGCGCCATCGCGTTCCGGATCGCCGGGTCGAGCCGCGCCTCGGCCTGGTAGAGTCCGGCGCTCCCCCACTTCGCCGCGGCCACGGTCCGCACGAGGAGCAGGCGCAGCACCTCGTCATGCGGCGCACCGGACGGGACGTCCACGCCGCGCGATGAGGCGAAGGTGCGGAACTCGGCCAGCGCCGCGTCGGGAAGCGAGGGCGCCTTGGCGAAGTCGTCGAGCGTGCCGAGCGCAGCGCCCTTCTCGGTGACGTAGCCGCCGGCCCAGGTGAGCGGCAACTCGAGCTCGTTCACGCGCGCGTGCCAGCTCGGCGGGTCCTCGTCGCGGGGCACGCGGATGTCGGGATAGATGCCGCCACCGCCGTAGAGCGTCCGCCCGCTCGCCGTCTTGCAGGTGGGACGCCCGATCGTGTCGCGCTCGGCGCGTGAGGCGCGGTAGTAGTCTCGACTGCTGAGCGACCGGTACTCGCGCTGCACCACGCGCCCGCAGGGCGTGCGGATCTGGCCCACGACGAGCACGATCACCGAGCCGTCCGAGAGCGGGAAGCCGCGCATCATGAGCGACTTGCCGAAACTCGGCTGCCCCACGATCACGGCACGGTCGTGGTCCTGCAGCGCACCCGCCACGAGCTCGGAGGCGCTGGCGCTCCCGTCGTCGATCATGACCACGAGCGGGTATGGCCGCTCGCTCCTCCAGAAGGAGCGCTTCACGCGTCCCGTGTCCACCGAGACGTTGCGCCGGCCCTCTGAGGTGTAGATGATCGCTCCCGAAGGCAGGAACTCCCCCGCGACCGCCGCGGCCTCGTCCACGCTTCCGCCACCGTTCTGGCGCAGGTCCAGGACGAGGCGCTGCATCCCCTGCTTGTCGAGCCGCTCGACGGCGGAGCGGAGGTCGCTCGCCACCTTCTCGCCCACGAAGGTGGTGATGCGGATGTATCCCGTGGTGCCGTCGAGCATGACCGCGGCCGGTACCGCCGTCTCCTCGCTGAAGCGCTCGCGCTTGACCTTGCGCGTGAGCGTCGCGTAGCTGCCGTCGGATCGCCGGCGCTCGAACGCCAGCGTCACCGTGGATCCCTTCGGGCCCGCGAGCTGGATCTCGAGTTCGATCGCGCTCTCCGCCCGCACGGGCTCCCCGTCCACGGCGACCAGCTCATCCCCGGCGAGGATGTCCTGGCGGCTGGCCTCGGTGCCGGCGGCGACGCCGCTGACGATCGGCGTGCCGCCGACGAAGTAGAACGCGACGGGCAGTGGGTGCAGTTTCCCGGTCCGCAGCTGCTCCTCCTTCCCCGGTACGAGGCGCACCGCCGGGATGACGTAGGAGTGCGGGTCGGTGGCCTGCACCATGGCCTGGATGGCGGCCATGAAAAGGCGGTGCGAGTCGAGCGAATCGGGGTGGTTCACCCGGATCTGGTTGAACACCTGGCTGAAGAGCTGCAGGTCCTCGGCCGCGGTCCTGGCACGCGTGACGGGAGCGGCCGGCTTGGCCGGCGCCGCCTGTGCCGCCGCCTCAGCGGCCCAGCCCGTGACAGCGAGACCGACGAGAAGCACCGCGAGCGTCCCGCGTCGCGTCCTCATGGCGCCGACTTGGACAGCGCCTCCACGCGCCGCGTCGCGGCGTCGCGGCGGGTGTCGCGCCGCGAGGCGAGCGCCAGGAAGCGATCGTACGCCGCGCGCGCGCCGGCCGCATCGCCGCTCTTCTCGAGCGCCTGGCCCAGGGCGAACTGCGGCGACGCGAAGAAGGGCTCGAGGTCGATGGCCTTCTTGAGTGGCGCGACCGCCTCCTCGTGCTGCCCCGCCGCGACCAGCGTGCTCCCCTGCAGGTAGTGCACGTACGGTTCATCGGTCGCGAGCTCGGCGGCCAGCCCGAGTGCGCTCACGGCTGCGGCGGTGTCCTTCTCCGCCAGCGCGATCATGCCGAGCTCGACGTGGGCCGCGAAGTACGAGAGGTCCTCGGCGATCGCGCGCCCGAGCGCCGCCTTGGCCGAGTCCGCCTGGCCCAGCTTGGCGAAGAGCACGCCCATGCTGTGCTCCACCATCGCCTTCGAGTTGTAGAACACCACGTTCTCGTCCTTCTTGTCCTCGTCCTTGCGCAGGTCCTCGAGCGCGAGGCGGAACTCCGCGATGGCCGGCGGAAGGGTGCCGCGCAGCGCGAGGATGCGCCCGCGCTCCACGCGCAGCCCGCCCTTGTACTTCGCGGTCCTGAGCGCCATGTCGTAGTTCTCGAGCGCTCCCGGCATGTCGCCGCGGCTGTAGGCGAGCCAGCCGCGCATGTAGGGAGAGCCCCGCTCGAGGTAGTCCGTGATCGCGAGGTTGATCTCATGGTCGCCGGCCGTGGGGTAGGCCCGGCGCATCGCGGTGCGGTAGTAGGTCATGAGCATCGTCCCGTCGTTCTTCCGGTAGTAGAACGGATCGAGACGGCTCGCCCGGAGCTGCAGGGAGTCGATCGACTTGAACTCCTTGGACTCCCGCGCCTTCCGGCCACCCTCCATGTAGTTCTTGAGCGTGATCGGCTTCCGCATGAGGAGCGCGGCGCGCAGGCCGTCGAGGGCGTCGGCAGAACTCGGATCGAGGCGCGCGGCCCAATGGAACCCCGCCGCCGCGGCGTCCGGCTTGTCCTGCAGGCTCCGCATGGCGAACACCAGGTAGGCGTTCGCGTCGTTGGTGTCCGCGCCGGCCGCGAGCTTGGGACGCTTCTCCTCCGAGCCCAGTCGTTGGGCCGCGAGCGGGGCCGACGAGAGGAAGAGGCAGGAGAGCAGCAGGAAGGCGCGCATCGGGGCCTCGCTGGGGGGGGTGGGATCGAATGCCGTCCGCGAGTATTGTGCCCGCCCCGCTGGCCGTCAAGACAGCGGTTTGTGCCACCGCCCCAGCGCTCCGCCCCGGCCCCTCAGTCGAGGGCCCGCGAACGCTCCTCGGCGCTGAACACGACGCAGGCCGGCGCACGCCCCGCCAGCCGTCGCCGGAAGCGCGCGATCAGGCCGTACGCCAGGTCCCGCACCGGGCGCGGGACCAGCCGGCCCAGCCACGCCAGCACGCGCCAGGGTCCCCCGAGGTACTCGGCGATCGCGAGCACCGCGTCCGCCCGGATCCGGGTCACCTCCGTCTCGCCCGCCCCGTCGACCCAGACCATCGAGTCGACCGAGGCCAGCTCCGGATGCCGCACCCGCACGGCGCGCCCCGCGACCCCATCCCGCGCCGCGAAGCGGAGCGTGCGCTGCCGGCGATCGTGACGGAGCACGAACTGCACGGAGCGGGCACAGAACGCGCAGTCGCCGTCGTACACGAGGAGGGAGGGCGGACGTCCGGCGGTGGCGTTCACGGCTCGGGGACCGGGGAGCCGGTGTTCGCGAAGGTCCCCGACCGCAGGAACTCCCGCGTCCGCTCGATCACGTCGGGGCGCCGCATGATGAAGGTGTGCCCTCCGCCGACCATGATGTGCGCCGACTCCTCATCGAGGTGCGTCTCCATCACGCGGACCGTGCGATCGTCCCGCGCGGCGATGATGCCGATCTCGACGCCGCGCACCGGCGGCAGCTGCCGCACGGTGGAGGAGGAATCCGTCCGTAGTCCGTCCATCGGTCGCAGCAGCCACCCGGCGAGACCCGCGTACCGGTCCGCGCTCGCCGCACCCTGGTTCGGCGGCGCCAGCATGACCACGCGACCGACGTGGGGCGGGAGCGTGTCGCGGGTGAGCAGCCACCGCACGAGGATCCCCCCCAGGCTGTGCGCGACGAAGTGCACGGCGCCGATGTCCCCGGTGATGCGGGCGTCCACCGCCGCGCGCAGCCGCGACCCGAGCTCGGGGATCCCGCAGCAGTAGCTCGAGTACCCGAAGCTCAGCACCTCGTATCCGTCGTCCTCGAGTGCCTTCGCGAGCGGCCGCATCGAGAACGAGGAGCGGCCCATGCCGTGGACCAGCACCACCAGCTCGTGCCGCGCCGCCGTGTCGCGGGCCACCGGCGCCGCCGCGGTCCGCGCGGCCTGCGACGGCAGCCCACCGCCGTGCGCCGGCGAGAGGAGCAGCGCCGCGACAACGAGGACGACGGAACGCGCACGCCGCATCGCGGGGCTCAGTGCGGCCAGCGGCTCAGCGTGCTCCACACCTCGCGCTCGAGCGTGACGCCCTCGGGGAAGTGCGCGAGGAAGTCGGCACGCAGGCGCGTGGCGTGCGTCGAGAGGTAGCGGTCCAGGGCGGACCGGTCCTCGAACTCGAGGCAGGCGCGGAAGCGACCCTCCGCCGCGCGATCGAAGTGCGCGCCGACGGCGAGCCCCGTCGCCAGCACGTCGGGGATGTGTCGGTCGCGCATGAACACCTCGTAGCGCGTCCGGAGTTCGTCGCGCACCTCGGCGACCACCTCGTAGCTGATCATATGCCCACCGGTCGGTCATGGGACGGGCCGGGCGGACGATGCCAGCGAGAGGTATCGTTCCCCGACCCATGAACAATACGCTCCCAACCGCCGAAACGGTTCCCGCGCCCGATGGTACACCGCTCGCGGTCCGTTGGTGGTCCGCCGCTGCCCCGCGTGGACATGTCGTCATCGTCCATGGGCTTGGCGAGCACGCCGGGCGGTATGCGCACGTCGCCGCACGGGTGGTCGCGGCGGGGTGGCGAGTGAGTGCCTTCGACCTGCGGGGACATGGGCGATCGGGCGGACCGCGTGGCGGCGTCCGCCGCGCCGACGACCACCTGCGCGACCTGGCCACGGTGCTCGATCACCTGCACCCGGCACCACCCGGGGGAGCCGGGCGCGCAGGTCCCCTCGTCCTGCTGGGGCACAGCATGGGAGGCCAGGTCGCCGCCCTGTTCGTGGCGCGCGCGGTCCGTCCCGTCGACGGCCTCGTGCTCTCGTCGCCGGCGCTCGACGCGGGGCTCTCCTGGTTCCAGCGATTCCAGGTGGCGGTCGGTCACGCCCTCGCACCGGACCTCGCCCAGTCGAACCGCCTCGACGTCGACCGGATCTCGCACGACCCCCAGGTCGTGCGGGCGTACCGCGACGACCCGCTGGTGCACGACCGGGTGACGGCCCGGACGGCCCGCGCGATCCTCGACGGCGGCGCCGAGGTCCTCGCGAGCGCGCCGGCGTGGCGCGTGCCCACCCTCCTGCTCTGGGCGGGCGCGGATGCGCTCGTCTCGCCGGCGGGGAGCGCGAAGTTCGCGGCGACGGCCCCGGCATCGGTCGTGCGGGCGCGATGCTTCGATGCGCTCTATCACGAGATCCTCAACGAGCGGGACGCGGAACCGGTCTTCGCCGAGCTGCTGGCGTGGCTCGAGGCGCGCGCCGCAGGCGCCTGATCAGCCCCGCGGACCGAGGATCGCACGCGCGAGCGCGCGAAGCGCCCGACCGACCGTGGGCTGCTCGACGGCGGCACGCAGCCGCTCGCGCTCTCCCTCGAGCCACCGCACCTTGCCCTCGAACGCCTCCGGATGCACCAAGTCCCGGGGAGGCGGCGGCAGCGGCAGCGCACTGACGCGGGTGTGCGCGGCCGAGCCGCGCTTGGCGAACAGCAGGGCGTTCTGCCGATACCACCACGCGACATCCGCGCGGTCCCAGATCGCGCCGCGCAGCAGGTCGAAGCAGTGGTACCCCTCGGCATCGAATCGCGCGACCCAGGCGGATGCGCGCGCCTCGTGCACATGGTCGGTGCCTCCCTGGAGGGGCACGGCCGCGCTGAAGAGCACGAGGTCAGCGGCGGCACAGAGGGTCCGCACGAAGCCGTCCGCACTCGACGCCGGCAGGTGCTCGGCCACCTCGACTGAGATGCACAGGTCGCGCCGGCGGTCGATCGCCACCGGCCCGGTCAGGTCCGTCGCCCGGAAGTCGATGCGCGGGCTGCGGAGCGCGCCCCGGTCCACCCAGTCCCCGTCGAGACCGGTCAGGTCCGTGGCACCGAGTTCCTCGGCCACCGCCAGCCACGCACCCTGGCCGCAGCCGACATCGATGACGCTCGTCGGCCGCCCCGCCGCGAAGACCAGCGGCAGCACGGCCCGTGCCGAGCGCGCCGAGTCCTCGACCTGGTCGGCATAGAACTGGGCGTCGTAGACGGTCATCGTTGGCGGGGACGGCGTGAGCGAGCAGTGGAGGTGAACAGCCGGCGTCGCCCGGACCATACTCGCGCGGAGGGGTCGCCGCCACGGCCCGGGCGTCTCGCGCACCACTGTCGGGTCCGGGCACGCGCTGGCATCTTCCTGCCGCACCGCCAAACCCGAGGATCTGACCGTGGAAGACGCGCCGCGCCGCGACGAGCTCTCCCCCGCTCCACCGGACGCACCGGACGACGCCGTGCGCCTCGCGTCGCACATCGTTCAGCTCGGCCCCATCGAGGCGGCGGAGGAACTCGAGGAGTACTCCGATGCCGTGGTGTCGGACGTGCTCCAGCGGATCAACCCCGCGGTGGTCGGCGACATCCTGCCCGAGCTCGACGACGCGCGCCGCGACTCGCTCTTCGCCAAGACGCCCGCGTACGTCACGCAGCAGTGGTCGACGAACCTCTCGTTCGACGAGGACGCGATCGGCCGCCTGATGGAGACGCCGCCGGCGACGTTCCGGCCCACCGAAACGGTGCGCCAGGCCACGCAGCGCATCCGCGGGCTCTCCGCGGCCGGCCGCCTCACCTACCTCTTCGTCCTCGACGACCAGGAACGCCTCGTCGGGATCGCGACCATGCGCGACCTCCTCGTCGCCGAGGAGGAGCAGGCGCTGGGTGAGCTCATGCTCCGCGACGTGTTCTTCCTGACCCCCACGACCGATCTCTCGGAGGCCATGAAGCTCGTCGTGCACCGTCACTACCCGGTCTATCCGGTCTGCGACGCGTCGCGTCGGCTCATCGGGCAGGTGCGCGGGAGCGCGATGTTCGAGGAACAGGCCTTCGAGATCAGCGCGCAACCCGGACGCATGGTCGGCGTGGCGGAGGAGGAGCGACTGCTCACCCCCTGGCCGCGCAGCCTGCGCTTCCGCCACCCCTGGCTCCAGCTCAACCTCGTCACGGCCTTCGTCGCGGCCGCGGTCGTCGGCGTCTTCCAGGACACGCTCGATCGCATGGTGATCCTGGCGCTCTTCCTGCCGGTGCTCGCCGGCCAGTCGGGCAACACCGGCTGCCAGGCGCTGGCCGTGACGCTCCGCGGGCTCACCCTCGGCGAGCTGCGCGCCGGATCCGAGCGCGCACTCGTCGCGAAGGAGGCCCTGCTCGGCCTCCTGAACGGGGCCTTCGTGGGCATCACCGCGGGCGCGGGCATGTTCATCGTGGCGCGCATGCAGGGGAACGCGGAGGCCCTCGCGCTCGCGGGGATCGTCGCACTCGCGATGGTCGGGAGCTGCGTGGTGAGCGGGATCGCCGGCGCGCTGATCCCGCTCACGCTGCGGCGCGTCGGGGCGGACCCCGCGACGGCCTCGAGCATCTTCCTCACCACCGCGACCGACGTGGCGAGCATGGGACTCTTCCTGGGGCTCGCGACGCTCCTGCTCGCCTGAGGATCAGGGCGACCCGGGCGGGCGCGCCGCGAGCCGCGCCCGGATGGCGCGCGCCTGCGTGTTCGAGGCCTGCGCGAGCGAGACGAACGCCTCGTAGCACTTGAATGCGCCGGCCGTGTCCGCCTGCGACTCGAGGACCCGCCCGAGGAGATGCCGGGGCGCGGCGTAGTAGGGCTCGAGACGGATCGCCTCGCGCAGCTGCGCCGCGGCACCCGTCGGCTGCCGGAGGCCGAACAGCACCTCCGCGTACTGGAACTTGAGCACCCCGTCCGCCGGGGCGAGCCCGACGGCGGTCGCGAAGTGGTCGGCCGCCGCGGCCGGCTGCCGCTGCTGGCGGGCGATCGTCCCGAGCTCCGCGCTGGCATACGCGAAGCCCGCGTTCTCCACCAGCGCCTCGCCGAACGCGGTGCGCGCGGTCGGCACGTTCCGCATCTCGCGCTGGATCATGCCGATCATGTAGAGCAGGAGGTGCTTGGACCGATAGAACGTGACCGCCTCCTTCTCATCCTGCGCCCGGAGTTCCGACACGAGGGTCGTGAGGTCGGAGAGGGCGAGCGGGAGGTCGCCGGCCATCACCGCCGCCGTCGCCCGGTCGTAGCGCAGCCAGAGCGAGTTCTTACCCTTGCGGTCGATGCTGAGCGTGAGCAGCTGGATCGCCCGGGCGAAGTCCCCGTTCCCGTAGGCGATCCACGCGCGCGTGTCGCGGTCCTCCGCGAACCGGCCCGGGAGTCCGTCGAAGTAGCTGACCTCCAGTCCGCGGTGCACGAACGGGTTCCGCACCAGCGCGAGATCGCGCAGCGAATCGGCCTCCACGAACGTCGGCTGGCGCGTCGTGCTCGCGTCCCCGCGCAGGTACGCGCCGACCAGTTCGTGCTTCGTGCGCTGGAGGATCGTGGCCCAGCGCGCGAAGTAGGGCTCGGCGCGGGTGGGATCGATGCGCGACGCCCAGTAGAAGGCGGCCGCCGCGACCTCGGCGTCCTTCCGGAACACCTGCACGCCCAGGTCGAAGTACGCCTGCCAGTCGTTCGGGTCGGCGCCCGCGGGCAACGCGGGACGATCCGGGACCGAGGACGGCTGGGCTTCCGCGTGCCCCGTGAGCGCGATCGCGCACCCGAGCGCGATCAGCGGAACGCGCCATCGGGCGCGCACCCTCACGGCCCCCCGGCGGGACGGATCCGCAGCACCCGCCCGTTCGGGCTGTCCGTCACGACGTACACCAGGCCGTCCGGGCCCTGCTGCACGTCGCGGAACCGCTCGCGCAGGTCGCCGAGGTACCGCTCCTCCTTCGTGACGCGCCCGTCGCGCATCTCGAGGCGCACGAGCCCGCCGGGGGAGAGCGAGCCGATGAGGATGCTCCCCTTCCACCCCGGGATCGCGTCCCCCGTGTAGAACGTGAGCCCCGACGGCGCGATCACGGGATCCCAGTAGTAGACGGGCTGCTCCATCCCCTCGCGCGCGCTCCCGACGCCGATGCGGGCTCCGGAGTAGTCGCGCCCGTAGGTGATCACGGGCCAGCCATAGTTCTTCCCCGCCTCAGGATGGTTGAGCTCGTCGCCGCCGCGCGCGCCGTGCTCGATGGTCCAGAGCCGGCCGGTGGCGGGATCGATGTCCGCCCCCTGCACGTTGCGGTGTCCGTACGACCAGGTCTCCGGCTGCGCGCCGGCGCGTGCGACGAAGGGGTTGTCCGCCGGGATGCTCCCGTCCGCCTCGATGCGCACGATCTTCCCCATCCCCTGCGACAGGTCCTGCGCCCGGTCGCGGAAGTTCTGCCGGTCCCCCTGCGTGATGAAGAGCCGGCCATCGGGCGCGAAGACGATCCGCGACCCGAAGTGCCCGCTCCCCGAGACCTTCGGGCGCTGCTGGTGGATCACGCGCACGTCCTCGAGACCGCCTGCGCCAAGCCTCGCGCGTGCGACCGCCGTGCCAGCGCCCCCGCTCCCGGGCTCGGCGTACGAGAGGTAGATCGTGCGATTGGACGCGAATGCGGGGTCGACCGCGACGTCGAGGAGTCCGCCCTGCCCCGACGCCTGCACCGCGGGCACGCCGGCCACCGGCGCGGACACGGTGCCATCGGTGGACACGATGCGCAGGCGCCCCGGACGCTCCGTCACGAGCAGCCGTCCGTCCGGCAGGAAGGCGAGCGCCCACGGGTGCTCCAGGCCGCTCGCGAAGGTCTCGGCCCGTACGACGGTCTCGATCGACGCCGGGGTCGGGGAGCGGGGCGCGTCGCCCTGGGCTCCTGCGGGGTCGCCGCAGCCGAGCGCGGCGGCGAGGATGAGTATCGTGATCGGGGGCGTGCGCACGTGCGGCCTCGCGGCTGGTGACCCCCTCAGTGTAGCGGACGGCGCGCCAACGCGGAACGCGGGCGGTCGCGACAGCTCAGGGCCGGATGGTCACCGGGAGGGTGGCCCAGAACTCGGGGACGAGCGCGTGTCGCACGCGGAGCACGTACGCGCCGGGCGCGCTGGCGACCCGCATGAGGTCGGTCACCACCACCGAGTCGCCGGCGGCGAGCGTGACGGTGGAGCTGTAGGCGGCACACTTGAGCACCCCGGGGACCTCCACGAGCTCGAGCGAGCCCGAGTAGTCCAGTCCGCAGATCCGGCTGACGAGGGTCACCGGTGCCGCGGCGGTGTTCGTGATGACCGACCGCACCTCGACGTCGTTCCCGCCGAGCAGGGCCGCCCGCCGGAAGGAGACGCTCTGCACCAGTCCCGGCGCGACGGACTCCTCCGACCGGCCGTCGACCGTCAGGTCGCCGCCGAGCACGCGCGCTCCGTCGCAGGCGGCGAGGAGCAGCAGCGCGACCAGCGCCGGGACCGCCGCGCGGCGGGTCCGGGGCCGGGAACGCGAGGAGATCGCCCGAATGGGCGTGGGCACTGCAGCTTCGTGGGTGGACATGTGCCGTGCCCTACCCGACGTGCACCCGCGTCGTCACCGCGCCATCACGAACTGCGACGAACGCGCCGGCTCAGCGGCGGAACCGCAGCCCCGCCGTGAACAGGTGCGAGGCGACACCGGGGTTCTCCGGCGACGTGCCCGCGTTGGAGAGGTGGTGGAAACGGTACATGAGCGTGATCCCCTGCCGGTCCGGCGGACCGATCCGCACGCCGAACTCGGCGGAGGCGGTGAAGTTGAACCGGGTGGCGCGCGTGGTCGGCACCGCGCGGTCGAAGAGGAGTCCCCCGACCACCACGCCGACGCTCGGCGAGACGGCACGATCACCGCGGAACCGGGCGGTGACTCCGGCAGGATTGAACCCGAGCCCGAAGCTCGATCCCGACGGGAAGAGCCGTCCCGAACTGTCGGTCTGCGGCAGCACGCAGAGACTCGCGTTCGGGCAGCTGAGCCCCGTGCCCCGCGCGCTGCGGTACGGCGTCGAGAGCATCGCGACCGGGATGAGGTCCACCATGAACTCGAACGTCGGGGCCCCGGCACGCTGCGGACGCGGGCCCACCGGACGGACGAAGCGCACGGCGAGCAGCCCGAAGTTCATCTCGGGCGAAGCGCCGAGCAGTCCCCAGCGCGGCGAGTTGGAGGCGAGCCCGCCCCAGACCTCCACCGCACGCCACGCGCCCCGTTCGGCCGCGGACGTGTCCGCGGGTTTCTGCGCGACGAGCGGAACGGCGGCAGTGGAGACCACCAGCAGGAGCGGCAGTCCGATCCGTGGAACCAGCTGCATGCCTCGTGTACCCCGAGCGAACCCGACCGGTCGTGGGCGCCGGTCCATCAGGTCTTGGTGATGTCGATGTCCTTGGTCTCCCGCAGGAAGATCGCCCCGATGACGAGCGTCAGGACCGCGATCGCGACGGGATACCAGAGCCCCGCATAGATGTCACCCTTGGCGGCGACGATGGCGAAGGCCGTGGTCGGCAGGAACCCGCCGAACCAGCCGTTGCCGATGTGGTACGGGAGCGACATCGACGTGTAGCGGATCTTCGACGGGAAGAGCTCCACCAGCATCGCCGCGATCGGCCCGTACACCATCGTGACGTACAGCACGAGCACGAAGAGCACCAGCACGACCATCGTCTTGTTGATGCGCGCGGGGTCCGCCTGCGCGGGGTAGCCCGCGACGGCGAGCGCCGCGTTGAGCTCGGACTCGAAGCTCGCGCGGCTCGCCTGGGCGTCGGGGGCCGCACCGTCGAACGAGCGGATGCGCGTCGCGCCGACCGTGATCTCCGCTCCCCCGCTCACCGGCGAGTCGGCGTTCGTGTACGGCACGCCGCGGGCCACGAGCGCGGACTTCGCCACGTCGCAGGGCGAGGTGAACTTGCTGGTGCCGACGGGATTGAACTGCACCGAGCAGCCGCTCACGTCGGCGATCACCACGACGGGCGCCGTCTCCTGCGCCTGCGCGAGGGCCGGGTTCGCGAAGAGCGTCAGCGCGCGGAAGAGGGGGAAGTACGTCGCCGCCGCGAGCGCGCACCCGGCGAGGATGATCGGTTTCCGGCCGATCCGGTCCGAGAGCGCGCCGAACACGATGAAGAAGGGGGTGCCGAGGAGGAGCGAGGCGGCCACCAGCAGGTTCGCCGTCTGCGAGTCCACCTTCAGCGTCTGCGTGAGGAAGAAGAGCGAGTAGAACTGCCCCGTGTACCAGACCACCGCCTGCCCCGCGGTGAGCCCGAAGAGCGCGAGCAGCACGATCTTCAGGTTCCCCCACTCGGCGAACGACTCGCGCAGCGGCGCCTTGGAGCGCTTCCCGTCGCGCTTCATCGCCTGGAACACCGGGGACTCGTCGAGGGCCAGCCGGATCCAGACGGAGATGCCGAGGAGCACGGCCGAGAGGAGGAAGGGGATGCGCCACCCCCAGCTCTCGAACGCCTCGCTCCCCAGCAGGACGCGCACGCCGAGGATGATCAGGAGCGAGAGGAAGAGCCCCATCGTCGCCGTGGTCTGGATCCAGGCGGTGTACTGCCCGCGCTTCCCGTGCGGCGCGTACTCGGCGACGTAGGTGGCGGCGCCGCCGTACTCGCCGCCGAGCGCGAGCCCCTGCAGGAGCCGCAGCACGATCAGGAGCACCGGCGCCACGATCCCGATCTGCGCATACGAGGGGAGCAGCCCGACGACGAAGGTCGACGCCCCCATGATCACGATGGTGACCAGGAAGGTGTGCTTGCGGCCGATGAGGTCGCCGAGGCGGCCGAACACCAGGGCGCCGAACGGGCGGACCGCGAACCCGGCGGCGAACGCCAGGAGCGCGAAGATGAACCCCGCCGTCGGGTTGACGCCCGAGAAGAACTGCCGGCTGATGATCGCCGCGAGCGAGCCGTAGAGGTAGAAGTCGTACCACTCGAACACCGTGCCGAGGGACGACGCCAGGATCACCTTGCGGATCGCCTGGACGGTGGGCGGCGCGGAGGGGTAGACCGGTTCCGCTGGGGCACTGCTCGTGGAGGTCATGGCGGGGAATATGGTGCGCGAGGGCCCGTCAGGGATTGAACCAGTACGAGAGCTTCACGAGGAGGGTGTTGTCGGGCCGCGCGTCGAAGAGGCTGCGCAGGTCGCGGCCATAGTCGAAGCTCCCCGGATCACGCGGGTCGAACCGCCCCTGCTGCCAGACCAGGAAGAGAGCGGACCCCGGCCGGTACTCCCAGCGGAGCACGGCGTTCGAGTTGAACTGCTTGCTGTTGAAGCCGGCGGGCACCGCCCCGCCGCCATAGGGCGCGTAGCGGTCGTCGTGGCGCGCGGCCCCCGCGTCCACGAGCTCGCGCCAGTCCCCGTACACGCCGGTGGCGATGAAGGGTTGGGCGTAGAGCTGCACGCTCAGGGCGGGCGTGAGCGTGACGTTGGCCCGCGCCGTGACGGCGAGGATGTTCTGGTCGAGCCGCGCGAAGGTGTAGTGCACCGTGTCGCTGAAGAGCACGCCGCGGTTCGCGACCCACTGCGCGTCGTCGACGCGGCGCGTGTAGCTCCCGCCCAGCTCCACGGAGGTGCGCGTGCCGATGCGCCCCTCGAGGCCGGCGCCGAGCGACCGCGACCAGGAGTTCCCCTCGTCCGCGGCGGTCACGGCGAACTCGAACTCCGGCTTGAGCGCCCGTCGCGCGTCGCCGTTGAGCGTGAGGGAGAGCCGCTGCGCCGGCGAGACGCGGACCGCCGGCCCGCCGCGCGCGCAGGAGACGCAGTGCGTCGCGCCGAGCTGGGAGACGTTCCAGGTGAAGGACGCCCCCCAGAAGTTCGCGAGCTCGGCCGCCGCGTGCGCCTGCGTGGTGAAGCCGGTCGGCAGGCCACCGGTGGTCCAGTGGTTCTCGGTGCTGAACACCGCGTTCGCGCGCCGGTACCAGCTGGTCGGGATCAGCGAGGAGTAGACGAGCTGGTTCCGGAGCATCATGTCGTTCACGAGCACCACGAAACCCAGGTCGTTGAGTTCGGTGCCCGGCTCGGCGTAGCGCGTGGTGGTCTCCCAGCGCACGCGGCCCGCGAAGCGCCGGATGCTCACCGAGCTGACCCCACCCGTCAGGCTGGTGCGCGTGGGGTCGTACGCCAGGTCGCTCCCCGGCCGCTGCAGGTAGTGCACGCTCGCGAGCTGCGTGCGCGCGATGGACGCCGCGCTCCCGCGCGCGGTGGACCGCCCGGTGTAGCCCGAGAACTCCCAGCGGTCGGCGAAGCGGTGGTACCCCTGGAGGAGCAGCGTGTAGGCGTCGCGGCGCAGCAGGGGCTCCGTGCCGGGGTCGAGGTCGCGGATCAGTCCCGTGACCATCGTGCCGAGCTGCGAGCGCCCGCCGCGGAAGTCCTGGACGAGCCGCCCCACCAGCGTGGTGGTCTGCGGCTCGATGGTCTGCCCCGAGACGCCCTCCTCCCGCGCGGAGGAGACCGCGACGAGCCCGAACTGCGCGCCCCCCTCGAAGCGGCCGGTGAGCTTCGCCGCCGCCTGGATGGTCGTCGACGTCGGGTCGCGCGGATCGGAGCGGAGCTGCGGCGCGCGCCCCACGCGCCGCGTGTAGAAGATCCCCTCGCAGGGGCCGTTGCAGCGGAAGAGGTTCCCCCCTTCCTGGAAGAAGGGGCGGCGCTCGTCGAACCGCACCTCGAAGGCGCTGAGGTTGAGGACCGCGGGGTCGGCCTCGACCTGGCCGAAGTCCGGGTTCACGGTCGCATCCAGCGTGATGTTGCTGGTGAGCCCGAGCTTGAGGTCGACGCCCGCGCTCTGCTGCTGCGGATGGTCCCACCCGTTCGGCGGCGCGGGGACCGAGACGTTCTTGCTCACCACGTACGGCATCACCTCCAGCCGCCGGTTCCGCCCGACCCCCTCGATACCGACGAGGTCCCCCAGCTGCGAGGCGAAGGTCTGCCGCGACGGGCGGTAGACGGGCCAGGCGTCGCGCTCACCGTAGCGCGCGATGTCGCGCCAGACGCCGAAGCCGAACACGAGCGACTCCCCGGGGTTGTAGCGCAGCTGGCTGAATGGGATCGCGTACTCCGCGGTCCAGCCGAGTGAGTCGACCTGCGTGGCGACGTCCCAGACACCGTCCCAGGCGCCATCCTCCTGCACGTCGGAGAATATCGTCGCGTCGCGCTTCACGCCGGCCGGGTTCACCATGAACTGGAGCCCGTTGCGCCGGTCGTGGAAGCCGTCGATCACGACCTTGATCCACTCGGAGGGCGTGCGCACGTCGCGCCGGCTGAGGAGCGAGACGAGGGAGTCGGGACGCGGGTCGTAGGCGCGGACGAAGACGTAGAGCGTCCGGTCGTCGTAGGCGACCTGGAACGCCGTGCGGAATCGTGCGGGGACGGCCTCGCCCGGGGTGAACTGGCGGAAGTCGTCGGTCACCGGGGCGCTCGCCCAGACGGCGTCGTCCGCGCGGCCGTCGAGCTCGATCGGCCCGGTGGTGCGCACGGCGCGCGCGGTGGGCGTGCCGGCGGCGGTCGCGATGGCGGGGGACGGGGCCGGCGCGCCCTGGGCGCCGGCGATCGCCGCGGTCGCGGCAGTGGCGAGCGCGCCGATGAGGAGCGCGCGTCGCTGGGCGGTTCGGAAGTCGGCCACGAAGTCCGTTACGTGTGGGAGGGTCGAACTGTTCGCGCCGGGCGGATCACCAGCCGCGATGGATCGCCCAGCGGTCGACCACGGCGCGTCCGTCGTGCACCACGTACTCGCCGTGCTGCGCCGCCGTGAGGCACGAGTGGTTGACGAGGATGCGCACCCGCGTGCCGACCGTCAGCGCGGCGAGCGCGGCGAGCTGCGTGTCGTCCGCGGCGCGCACCACCCCGTGCTCCTGCGAGAGCGCGGTGAGCGTGAGGCCGAGGTCGGTGCCGTCGAGGTCCACGAGCCGGCCATACCCCGCGTCGGGCACGAACTCCACCGGCCCGCGGTCCTTGCTCATCGCGATCGCCCCGGCGTCGAGCACCACCTGCCGGCGCGCGAGGTCGCGATGCACCACCGAGGCGAGCACCGAGAGCACGGTGTCGTCCGGGGTGCAGTTGCCGAGCGCGGCCTGCGTGAGGTCGAAGAAGACGTAGTTCCCCGCGCGCACCTCGTCGACGCCGCGCAGGTGGTCCACGTGCACCGCGGTGGGCGTCGAGCCCACGCTCACGGCCGGCACCTCGATGCCGGCGGCGCGCAGGCGCGCGGCCGCGGCGCACATCACGTCGCGCTCCTCGCGCGCCACCGCGCTGATCGCCGCCGCGCCGCGGGCATGGTAGGAGTGGCCGGCGTGCGTGAGGATCCCCGCGAAGCGCAGGCTCGACCGCTCGCCGATGCGCTGCGCGAGCTCCACCAGCGCGTGCCCCTTCGGGCCGACACCGCAGCGGTGATAGCCGCAGTCCACCTTGATGAACACCTCGAGCGTGACGCCCGCGCGCCGTGCGGCCTCGGCCAGCGGACCGGGCACGCCCGCGTCGTCCGTGATGAGGGCGAGCCGCACCCCCGACGCCACGAGCGCCACCACCGCGGCGAACTTCCCGGGTTCGATGGGGACGGCGTAGGTGATGTCGCGGAACCCGTGCGCGGCGAAGGCGCGCGCCTCCGCGAGCGTGGAGACCGTGATGCCGCCGCCATGGCCCGCCGTCTGGAGGCGCGCCACCTCGATGCACTTGTGCGTCTTGATGTGCGGCCGGAGCCGCGCGCCCAGGGTGCGCACGCGCTCGCCGATGCGCGCCGCGTTCCGCTCCGCCCGCGGGCGGTCGAGGAGCAGGCTCGGCGTGGGGAGCGCGCCGAGCTCAGTCACGGACGGCGGCGACGGCCTCGATCTCGACCAGGAAGCCGTGGTGCAGGTCCTTCGTCGGCACCACGGCGCGCGCCGGACGGTGCTCGCCGAGCATCCGCGCGTACACCGTGTTCACGGCGCCCCAGAGCGCGATGTCGGAGACGTAGACCGTCATCTTCAGGACGTGGGCGAAGTCGCTCCCGGCCGCCTCGAGGATCGCCTGCACGTTCAGGAGCGTGCGCTCCGTCTGCTCCTCGATCGAGCCGAGCTTCCGATCCCCGGTCGCGGGGTCGATCGCGAGCTGGCCGGCGACGTAGACCACGCCGTCGTGCACGACCGCCTGCGAGTAGTGACCGGCCGGTGTGGGCGCGCCCTTGGTCTGAATGCGGCGGATGGCGGGCATCGGTCAACCGTCGAGGTAGGGGGAGGCGCCGCCCTCGTCGCGGCCGAAGAGCTCGGACGAGCTCTTCCGGCGCGGCTTCCCCTTGGCGTTCCGCAGGGGAGGCAGGGGCGGGCGCTCGTGCTCGGGCAGGAGGTCCTTCACCATCTCCACCAGCTGGTGGCTGAGGTGCTGCCCGTACTTGTAGAGGGCGACCACGCGCTTGCGGCTGCCGAGCAGGAAGGCGAGCAGGGGCTTGTCGGCCTTGGTGGCGTTGCAGGTCTTGCAGCAGAGCACGAGGTTGTCGCGCCGGTCGTAGGCGGTCTGCCCACGGCGCGGGGTGACGTGGTCCAGCGTGATCGTGCGGTCGGTCACGCGGCGCTCGCAGTACGCGCAGACCGGGCCGTGCCGGTCGAGCAGCCAGAGCCGCGTCTCGGTGTACGCGGCGCGGCCGGTGGGGACGGAGGTGAGCGAGGGGACGAGCCGTGGTGCCTTCGCGGACTTCTTCTTCTTGCGCCCGCCGCGTCGGCGGGGCGCGCGCCGTGGGGTCGACGCCATACTTACGTGTGGTTCCCGGGGTGCAGTGGCATCCGCGCAAGATAGCGACCCACCCCGGCCGCCGCGCCATTTACTTGATATTTGAAATAAATGGTCGTACCCTGAGGCACCTCACTGGGAGCGTGGCCGTGCGCGTGCTGGTCGTGGGCGGGGGTCCGGGCGGTCTCTATGCGGCGCTGCTCCTCAAGCGGCGCCACCCGGAGGCGCAGGTCGTCCTGCACGAGCGGAACCGCGCCGAGGACACCTTCGGGTGGGGCGTCGTCCTCTCGGACCAGACCGTCGCCAACCTCCACGCGGCCGACCCCGCGAGCGCCGCCGCGATCGCCGGCGCGCTCCACCACTGGGACGACATCGAGGTGCACTTCCGTGGCGCGACCGTGCGCTCCGGCGGGCACGGGTTCAGCGGGATCGGCCGCCAGCGGCTCCTCGGGATCCTGCAGGCGCGGTGCCGCGAGCTCGGCGTCGAGCTCCACTTCCAGACCGAGACGCCCGCCGCTCTCGAGGCGCTGGTGCGCGAGCGCGGCTTCGACCTTGTGATCGCGGCCGACGGCGTGAACAGCAGGATCCGGGAGCGTCACGCCTCGACCTTCCGCCCGGACGCGGACGTGCGCCGCTGCCGCTACATCTGGCTCGGCACGCCGCGACGGTTCGACGCCTTCACCTTCGCCTTCGCCGAGACGCCGCACGGATGGTTCCAGGCGCACGCGTACCAGTTCGACGAGGCGATGAGCACCTTCATCGTCGAGACGCCCTGGGAGAACTGGGAGCGCGCGGGACTGGACCGGATGGACGACGCGGCGGGCCGCCGCTACTGCGAGGAGCTGTTCGCGTCCGTCCTCGAGGGCGCCCCGCTGCTGAGCAACGCGCCGCACCTCCCCGGACCCGCACAGTGGATCCGCTTCCCGCGCATCGTCTGCGAGCGCTGGGTGCACTGGCTCGACGGCGCGGGCGGCCGCGTGCCGCTGGTGCTGCTCGGTGACGCCGCGCACACGGCGCACTTCTCCATCGGCTCCGGGAGCAAGCTCGCGCTGGAGGATGCGATCGCGCTCGACGCCACGCTCGCGGCACGACCCGCCGACGTGGCGGGTGCGCTCGCCGCCTACCAGGCGGAGCGGAGCGTGGAGGTGCTCAAGCTGCAGAACGCGGCGCGCAACTCCACCGAGTGGTTCGAGCACGTGGACCGCTATGCCAGGCTCGCACCGGAGCAGTTCGCCTACTCGCTCCTCACGCGCTCGCAGCGCATCTCGCACGAGAACCTGCGGGAGCGCGACGCGGCGTACGTGGCCGCCTTCGAGCGGTGGTTCGCGGAGCGCGCCGGCGCGCCGCCGACCGCGCGCCCCCCCCTCCTCACGCCCTTCACCGTGCGCGGCGTGACGCTCGCGAACCGGGTGGTGGTCTCGCCGATGGCGCAGTACTCCGCGCTGGAGGACGGGATGCCGACCGACTGGCACCTCGTGCACCTGGGCGCGCGGGCGGCCGGGGGCGCGGGGCTCGTGATGACCGAGATGACCTGCGTCGCACCCGACGCGCGGATCACCCCCGCCTGCACCGGGCTCTGGAACGAGGCGCACCGCGACGCCTGGGCGCGCATCGTGCGCTTCGCCCACGAGCACACGGGAGCGAAGGTCGGGCTCCAGTTGGGGCACGCCGGCGCCAAGGGTGCCACGAAGAAGATGTGGGAAGGGGTGGACGAGCCCCTCCCCGAGGGGGAGTGGCCGCTGATCGCCGCCTCCGAGACGCGCTACCTCGCGGACGTCTCGCAGGTGGCGCGCGCGATGACGCGGGCCGACATGGACCGCGTGCGGGACGAGTTCGTGCGCGCCACGCGACTCGGAGCCGCCGCCGGGTTCGACTGGCTCGAGCTCCACGCCGCGCACGGGTACCTGCTCTCGGGGTTCCTCTCCCCGCTCACGAACCGACGCACGGATGCCTACGGCGGGTCGCTCGAGGCGCGCGCCGCCTACCCGCTGGAGGTGTTCCGGGCGATGCGGGCCGCGTGGCCGGCGGAGAAGCCGATCTCCGTGCGCATCTCGGCGCACGACTGGAGCGAGGGTGGGAACACCGGCGACGATGCGGTGGCGATCGCACGGCTCTTCCGCGAGGCCGGCGCCGACCTGATCGACGTCTCCGCCGGCCAGGTGGTGAAGGAGGAGCGGCCGGTGTACGGACGGATGTGGCAGACCCCGTTCGCGGACCGCGTGCGGCAGGAGGCGGGGATCGCCACCATCGCCGTCGGCGCGATCAGCGACGCGGACCAGGCCAACGGGATCGTCGCCTCCGGCCGCGCCGACCTGGTCGCGGTCGGCCGTCCGCACCTCGTGAACCCCGCCTGGCTGCTGGCCGAGAGCTCGCGACTCGGCTATCCCGACACCGAGGCGCTCTGGCCGGTGCAGTACCTCGCCGGGAAGCGACAGCTCGACCGGCTCGCGGAACGCGAGCGCGCCTTGCAGGCGGCCACCGCGCCGCGACCACCACGGGGAGAACTCGTCTGATGCGGCTCAAGGGAGAACACGCGCTGGTCACCGGCGCGAATCGCGGCATCGGCGCGGCCATCGCGCGCGCACTCGCCGCCGAGGGCGCGGATGTCTCGCTCCTCGTGCGGGACGCGGCGGGTGCCGAGCCCGTGGCGGCGGAGCTCCGCGCCACGGGAGTGCGCGCGGGGATCGTCACCGCGGACGTGACCGACCGTGCGGCCCTCCTCCGCGCCTGTGCCGCGGCGGCGGAGGCACGGGGGCCGGTGACGCTGCTCGTGAACAATGCCGGGACGGTGCAGACCGTCCCCTTCCTCAAGGTGGACGACGCCGAGTTCGCGCGGATGTACGCCGTGCACCTGATGGCGCCGGTGCACGCGGCGCAGGCGGTGCTCCCGGCGATGCTCGAGCGCGGCGGGGGCGCCATCGTGAACGTGGCGAGCATCGCCGGGCTCGTGGGCGCGCCCTACGTGGCGGCCTACGTCGCGGCGAAGCACGCGATGGTCGGGCTCACGCGGGCACTCGCGGTCGAGTTCCAGGCGAAGGGGATCCGCGTGAACGCCGTCTGCCCCGGCTACACCGACACGGCGCTGGTGAGCGACGCCATGACGCGCATCGTGAAGAAGACGGGACGATCCGAGGCCGAAGCGATGGCGCTGATCCTCGCCGACGCGGGGCAGACGCGGCTCGTGACGCCGGAGGAAGTGGCCGAGGCGGTCGTGCGGCTCTGCGACCCCACGTCCTCCGCGAACGGCACGGCGCTGCCCCTGCTCGGGGCGGAGGCCGGCGCGGGGCCGTCGGCGCGCGGGGGCAGGGAGCGTCCGTGATCCTGCCGGCCGCGATCGACCCCGAGACCCGCCTCCAGGGGGAGGACCATGACGCGCTCCGTCTCTGGCTGCGCCTCTTCACCTGTACCACCATGGTGGAGCGGAAGGTGGACGGGATGCTCAAGCGGGAGTGCGGCTCCTCGCTCCCGCGCTTCGACCTGCTGGCCCAGCTCTACCGCGCGGAGGACGGCCTGCGGATGGGGGAGCTCTCCGAGCGGATCCTCACGACGAACGGCAACGTCACCTGGCTCGTGGCGGCGCTCGAGCGCGAGGGGCTGGTGCGGCGGCGCACGGCACCCCACGACCGGCGGGCGGTGGTCGTTCGCCTCACGGCCGCCGGACGGCGACAATTCACCGCGATGGCGCGCGCCCACGAGGCGCTCATCATCAAGCTCTTCGCAGGACTCACGGCCACCGAGCGACATTCCTTGCACGCGCTGCTGGGCACGGCCAAGCAGCACCTGCGCCACCTGAGGGATACCCCATGACTCCCCCCGATCCGATGGCCGCGATGCGCCGGCCCTTCGCCACGCGCACCTTCCGGCACTTCGGCTGGGAGACCACGCCGGACGGCCGCGTGGGCGTCATCACGCTCGACCGTCCCGAGCGGAAGAACCCCCTCACCTTCGACTCGTACGCCGAGCTCCGCGACCTCTTCCGCGACCTCGTCTACGCCTCCGGCCTGCGCTCCATCGTGCTCACGGGCGCGGGGGGCAACTTCTGCTCCGGCGGCGACGTGTTCGAGATCATCGACCCGCTGACGAAGATGGCGGTGCCGGAGCTGCTCGCCTTCACCCGGATGACCGGCGACCTGGTGAAGGCGATGCGCGGCTGTCCGCAGCCGATCATCGCGGCGGTGGACGGGGTGGCCGCGGGAGGCGGGGCGATCCTCGCGATGGCCGCGGACATCCGGCTCGCCACGCCCCGCGCGAAGACGGCCTTCCTCTTCACGCGCGTCGGGCTCGCCGGGTGCGACATGGGGGCGTGTGCGATCCTCCCGCGGATCATCGGCCAGGGGCGCGCCGGCGAGCTGCTCTACACCGGGCGGGTGATGACGGCCGAGGAGGGGGAGCGCTGGGGTTTCTACAACGCGCTGGTGCCCGAGGCCACGCTGCTCGCCGAGGCGAAGGAGCGCGCGGCGGCGCTCGCGAACGGACCGGCCTTCGCCCACGCGATGACCAAGACGATGCTGCAGCAGGAGTGGAGCGTGAGCGTGGACCAGGCGCTGGAGATGGAAGCGCAGGCGCAGGCGCTCTGCATGGGCACGCAGGACTTCCGCCGCGCCTTCGAGGCGTTCGCGGCCAGGACGACTCCCGCCTTCGAGGGGAACTGACGTGCCCACCGCGCCCGTGCCGCCCACCACGCACTACGACTGGCCCTTCTTCGTCGAGGGGCACCGCACGCTCGCCACGGGCACCGCGGCATGGGCCGCCTCGCAGCAGGTGGAGCGGCGTGACCCGGACGCCGCCTGCCGCCAGTGGGTCCGGCGGCTCGGCGCCGCGGGCTTCCTGAAGTACACCGTGCCCAAGGCGTGGGGCGGGGCGCTGGAACGTCTCGACTCGCGTGCGCTCTGCGTGCTTCGGGAGACCCTCGCCCAGCACGACGCCCTCGCCGATTTCGCCTTCGCGATGCAGGGACTCGGCTCCGGTGCGATCGCGCTCGCCGGGTCGGACGCGCTGCGGCAGGTCTGGCTCCCGCAGGTCGCCTCGGGCGGCGCGATCGCGGCCTTCGCGCTCTCGGAGCCGGGCGCGGGATCCGACGTCGCCGCGCTCACCACCCGTGCCACGCGCGTGGCCGGCGGGTGGCGGCTCGACGGGGAGAAGACCTGGATCTCCAACGGCGGCATCGCGGACTTCTACTGCGTGTTCGCGCGCAGCGACGCCGGGAGCAGCGGGTCCAAGGGGATCACCGCGTTCTGCGTGCCGGCCGCCACGCCGGGCCTCACGGTCACCGAGCGCATCGCCGTGATCTCGCCGCACCCGCTCGCGACCATCCGGCTCGCCAACTGCGTGGTGGCGGACGCGCAGGTCCTCGGCGAGCCCGGCACCGGCTTCTCGCTCGCGATGCGGACGCTGGACATCTTCCGCGTCTCGGTCGCGGCGGCGGCGGTGGGGTTCGCGCGGCGGGCGCTCGCGGAGACGGTGCGGCACGCCAGAGCGCGCGCGATGTTCGGGAGCACGCTGGGCGCGCAGCCGCTGGCGCAGGCGATCATCGGCGACATGGCCACCGACCTCGACGCCGCCGCGCTCCTCACCTACCGCGCCGCCTGGCAGCGCGACACCCGCCAGGGCCGCACGACCACCGTCGCGGCGATGGCCAAGCTCGGCGCCACGGAGATGGCCCAGTCGATCATCGACCGGGCGGTGCAGCTGCACGGCGGTACCGGCGTGCGCGTGGGGAGCGTGGTGGAGCAGCTCTACCGCGACGTGCGCGCACTGCGGATCTACGAGGGGGCCACCGAGGTGCAGCGGCTCCTGATCGGCCGCGAGCTGCTGAAGGAGTCCCGGTGAGCCCTCGCCGGTCGTCCGCCGCCGACCCCGGCACGCACGGGCTCCACCCGAGCGCGCATGTCGACGGCTGGGCGCGGCGCCAGCTCCCGCCACGCGAGGAGTGGCCCATGATCTCGTCGGCGCCGCCCTACGACTACCCGCCGCGGCTGAACGCGGCCGTGCGGCTCCTGGACGATGCGATCGCGGAGGGCCACGGGTCGCGCGTCGCGCTCGTCACGCCGGGACGCGACGGCGCATGGGACGAGACGACGTACGCGGCGCTCGCCGCCGACGTGGACGCGCTCGCCCACGTGCTGGTGCAGGAGCTCGGCCTGGTCCCCGGCAACCGCGTGCTCCTCCGCGGATTCAACGGCCGGTGGATGACGGTCGCCTGGCTCGCCGTGATCAAGGCCGGGCTCGTGGCGGTGACGACGATGCCGCTCCTGCGCGCGAAGGAACTGCGCGTGGTGATCGAGCGCGCACAGTGCGTCGCGGCGCTCTGCGACCAGCGGATCGTCGGCGAGCTCGAGGGGGCGGTGGGCGACCCGACACCGCTCCGGGCGCTGCGGACCTGGGGGAGCGAAGGTCCCGACGCACTCGAGGCACTCATGGCGGCGCATCGCACCCCCTTCGCCGCCTGCGCGACCTCGAGCGACGACGTCTGCCTGATCGCGTTCACGTCCGGCTCCACGGGCGTCCCCAAGGGGTGCATGCACTTCCATCGGGACGTGATGGCGATGTGCGACGGCTTCTCCGCGCAGGTGCTCGGCCTCCGCGCCGACGACCGGTGCATCGGCACGCCCCCGATCGCCTTCACCTTCGGGCTGGGCGGACTGGTCTGCTTCCCGCTCCGCGCGCGCGCCTGCGCGGTGCTCGTGGAGAAGGCGAGCCCCGAGCAGATGCTCACGCACATCGCCGCCACGCGCGCCACGGTCACCTTCACCGCCCCCACGTTCTATCGGATGATGGCGCTGGAGATCGGCAAGGACCGCGCGCGATTCGACGTGGGCTCGCTCCGCGAGTGCGTCTCGGCGGGCGAGGCGCTGCCGGACGCCACCCGCACCCTATGGCGCGAGGCGACCGGCGTGGAGCTCCTCGACGGGATCGGCGCCACGGAGCTGATCCACATCTTCATCGCCGCGGCCGGCGCCGACGTCCGCCCCGGCACGATCGGCCGCGCCGTGCCCGGCTACGAGGTCGCGATCCTCGACGACGGGCTGAAGCCGGTGCCGGCGGGGACGGTCGGGCGCCT
The DNA here is from genome assembly GCA_011525845.1 of Gemmatimonadaceae bacterium. Taxonomy (GTDB): domain Bacteria; phylum Gemmatimonadota; class Gemmatimonadetes; order Gemmatimonadales; family Gemmatimonadaceae; genus Pseudogemmatithrix. The sequence continues at coordinate 109,303 of WYBP01000011.1, forward strand.
CGCGGTGCGCGGGCCCACGGGGTGCCGCTACCTCGCGGACCCGCGGCAGCGCAGCTACGTGCAGGAGGGCTGGAACCTCACCGGCGACGCCTGCTCCATGGACGAGGACGGCTACGTGTCCTTCAAGGCGCGCACCGACGACATCATCCTCTCCGCGGGCTACAACATCGGCGCGCCCGAGGTGGAGTCGGCGGTGCTCGAGCACGAGGCGGTGCTCGAGTGCGCCGTGGTGGGCGTCCCCGACCCGGAGCGCGGGCAGGCGGTGCAGGCGTTCGTCGTGCTCCGCCCCGGCGTCGCCGGCGACGATGCGCTCGCCAAGGCCATCCAGGACCACGTGAAGTCCACGATCGCTCCCTACAAGTACCCGCGGCGCGTCGTGTTCGTCGACGCGCTCCCCAAGACCGACACCGGCAAGCTCCAGCGCTTCCGCCTCAAGGAGGGTTCGTGACCGCCCGCATCCTGCAGCCGAAGGGCTGGACGCCCCCGCGCGGCTATTCCAATGGCGTCTCCGCCTCCGGCCGATTGATCTTCGTCTCGGGGATGATCGGGTGGGACGCGAGCGCGACGCTCGTCGCCCGCGACCTCGTGGGCCAGGCCGCGCAGGCACTGCGGAACATCGTCGCCGTGCTCGCGGAGGACGGCGCGCGGCCGGAGCACGTGGTGCGGCTCACCTGGTACGTCACCGACCGTGCCGCGTACCTGCAGGGCGCGGAGGCGCTCGGCGCCGCCTATCGCGAGGTGATGGGCCGGCACTTCCCGGCGATGTCGGTGGTGGAGGTCTCGGCGCTCATGGAGCGCGATGCGCTGGTGGAGATCGAGGCGACGGCGGTGGTGCCCTAGGTCGCCTGTGGCGCCGGCGGGAGGAGGATGCGCAGCAGCGCGCCCCCGCCCCGCACGTTCTCGAGCTGCAGCGTGCCGCCATGGGCGTGCACGATGCCGCGCACGACGAACAGCCCGAGCCCGCTCCCCCCGACGGTGGCGCGCGTCGTGACGAAGGGCTCGCCGAGGCGCGGCAGGAGGTCGTTCGGGAACCCGGGACCGTTGTCGCGCACCTCGATCGCCGCGTCGCCGCTCGGCGCGGTGAACGTCCGCACCTCGATGGTCGGCGCGCGACCGGCCGAGCGCTCGAGCGCGATCGCCGAGTTGGTCACGGCGTTCCCGATCGCCTGCACGAGCTTCTCCGGATCGCCCATCACGAGCGGCACGGCCTCCAGCCCCTCGCGCACGGCGGGGAGGGGATCGAGGCGGACCGTCGTCTCGCGCAGCGCCGTGCGGACGAGCTCCCGCGGGTCGAGTGGCGCGAAGTGCGGCACCGTGGTGCGCGCGTACGCGCGCATCCCGTCGACGATCCTCCGGATGCGCTCCGCCGCGTGGAACGACTGCTCGAGCGCCTCGGCGGCCTCCCCCGCCTCGCTCGCCAGGTGCCGGTCGCGCAGCTCCTCCAGGTTCAGCGTCAGGTACTGCAGCGGGTTGTTGATCTCGTGGCCCACGCTGCTCGCGATGCGGCCGAGCGCCGCGAAGCGCTCCTGCGCCAGGAACTCGTCGCGCGCGATGTCGCGCTCCCCTTCGACCGTCTGCACTTCGGCGCTGAGCCGTTCCGAGAGCTGGGCCAGCTGGCGGGCATCCTCGGTGAAGCGGCGGAGGAGCTGCAGCGTCACGGGGACGATGAGCGCGAGGTAGCCGAGTTCGCCGAGGTAGATGAAGTCGAGCCACCCCGCCGCGACGACGAGCTCCTCCAGGCCGCACGCGGCGAACACCGCGAAGCCGGCGACGATCGCGCGCGCACCCGGCACGCCGCGGCGTGCCAGCACGGCCTGCTCCCGCAGCACGATCACGAGCATCGCCACGAGGAGGGCCGCCGCCACGATCCCCACCGGGGAGAGGATCGGATGGACGAACGAGACACCGAGCCAGGGAACATCGACGGAGACCAGCACCCCGGGCACCAGCATCAGCCCGAGCCCTGAGCCGGCGGCGATGGATCCCACCACGCCGTAGGCCACGCGACGCGCCCAGGCCGGCAGGCTCCGCCAGGCGCCCGTGTCGTCCGCGGTCGTGTACCAGAGCCACCCGGAGAGATGCAGCGCGCCGACCACCAGGTTCGTGCTCGTGAGCATCGGCGAGAACGCCTCGCGGGGGGTCGCGACCTCCCCGATGAGCCGCACGACGCTGTAGGCCACCGCGGTGAGCGCGATGAGTCCCATCACGCGGACACGGCGCCACCCCGGCGCCCGGGCGATGGTGAACGCGGTGATCACCGCCCCGGTCTGGAGCGCGATGTTCACGATCGAGAGCGCGATGATGACGTTCATCGTCCGGCCCTCATCGTGCGCCGCCCGGCGCGCGGGCCGCCGCGGGGAGCCGCATCCGGAGGATGGCGCCGCCGCCGCGGGCGTTCTCCAGTTCCAGGACGCCGCCGTGCGCGTCGACGATGCCCCGGATCACGAAGAGCCCGAGACCGGTCCCCCCCGTGGTGACCCGCGTGCTCACGAAGGGCTCGCCGAGCCGGGGCAGGAGGTCGCGGGGGAATCCGGGGCCGTTGTCCCGCACCTCGATCACGGCGTCCCCCGCCGGCGCAGTGTAGGTCCGCACGTCGATCTCGGCCGCCGACGGCTGCGCCTTGCCGACCGCGATCGACGCGTTCACGAGGGCGTTCACGAGCGCCTGCACGAGCTTGCCCTCGTCGGCGAGCACGCGCGGCACGGGGTCGAACCGCGGGCGGACTGCGGGCAGGTGGCGCAGCCGCGGCCCCGCCACGCGCAGCGACGAGAGGACCACGTCGCGCGGGTCGACGACCTCCAGGCGGGGGGCCGTCGACGGTGCGTACGCCCGCAGTCCGTCCACGATGCGACGGATGCGGTCGGACGCCTCGAACGCGTGCTGGATCGCCTCGGTGGCTGCCGGCGGGGCGTTCGCGAGGTGGCGGTCGCGCAGGTCCTCGAGATTCAGCGAGAGGTACTGCAGCGGGTTGTTGATCTCGTGCCCGACGCCTCCCGCGATCCGCCCCAGCGCCGCGAAGCGCTCCTGCGCGGCGAGCGCCTCCCGCGCCGCGTCCCGCTCATGCGTCGCCGTCCGCACCTCCGCGCTGAGGCGCGACGAGAGGTCGGCGAGGCGATGCGCGTCCTCGATGAAGCGGCGCAGCTGCTGCGCGGTGACGGGCACCACGAGGCCGAGGAATCCCACCTCGGCCAGGAAGATGAACGGCACGACACCCGCGGCGACGAGCGCCTCCTCCACGCCGCAGATCGCGAAGAAGACGAACCCGGCGACGATCCAGCGGGCGCCGGGGACGCCACGCCGTGCCTGCCGGACCTGCTCGACGAGGCAGACGCCCAGCGCCGAGAGCATGACCGCCACCGCGATGCCGCCCGCCGCCGAGAGCGGCGCGTTCGAGAACGAGACGCCGAGCCAGTCGATCCGCACCTCGCTGGACCGCCCCCAGAGCACCGCCTGCCCCGAGAGCGACACGATCGCCGCCAGGGCCACGTTCCCGGCGGCGACGTGACGCACCCAGCGCGGGAGCCGGCGCCACGACCCCAGTTCGTCCGCGAAGCTGTACCAGAGCCAGGAGGAGATGTGCGCCGCGGCCAGGATCAGGTTGATGCTGGTGATCACCCCGCTCGAGTCGGAGCTCCTCGGGAGGAGTCCCCCGGCGAGGTCCACCAGGCTGTACATCCCGGCCGTGAGCGCGAGCGCCGCGAGGATGCGCGCGCGCTGCCACCCCGGCGCCCGCGCGATCGCGAGCGCCGTCACGAAGGCGCCGACCTGCAGGGTCAGCGTGAAGAGGGAGATCCAGAGGACGAGGTTCATCGGACCGGAGGCACGGCCACCATAGAGTCTGGAGTATCGGCGGAGCCCCGCACGGACTTCAGGCCACGGTTGCGCCGCGCGCCCGCGGCCCCATCTTCCCGTGCATGACCTATGCTGCCATCACCGGCTGGGGCGCGTGCATGCCGCCCGCCGTGCTCACGAACGACGATCTCTCCACCTTCCTCGACACGAGCGACGAGTGGATCACGTCGCGCACGGGGATGTCGGAACGCCGTGTCTCCCACGTCTCGGCGATCGAGATGTCGACCATCGCCTCGAAGCGCGCGCTCGCCTGCGCGGGGCTCGACGCGGCGGACGTGGACCTGGTGATCTACGGCGGCGTGAGCAACGACGAGCTCTGCCCGAACAGCGCCTCCGGGGTGCAGCTCGCGCTCGGCGCGACCCGCGCCGCCGCGATCGACCTGAACACCGCCTGCACGAGCTTCTGCTACGGCCTGGCGACCGCCACGGCGATGATCCGCACGGGGATGATCCGGAACGCCGTGGTGATCGGGGTGGAGCTGATCAGCCGGTACATGGACTGGAGCAACCGCAACGTCGCGGTGCTCTTCGGCGATGGGGCGGCCGCGGTCGTCCTGCAGGCCTCGGAGCGCGCCGAGGGGGTGATCGGCAGCGTCATCGGCTGCGATGCCGAGGCGCGCCAGACCCTCCGCGTCCGCGGCTTCGGCTGCGGATACGCCGGCCAGGGCATCACCTTCGGGGACACCATCTGGGATTTCGACGGCCAGGTGATCTTCAAGCGCGCCGTGAAGGCGATGTCGGAGGCCTCCACCCGCGTGCTCGCCGAGCACGGCGTCGCGGCGGAGGAGGTGAGCCTCGTGATCCCGCATCAGGCCAACCTGCGGATCATCGAGAGCGTCGCGAAGCATGCCGGCATCCCGATGGAGAAGGTGATCGTCACGGTGCAGAAGTACGGCAACATGAGTGCCGCGACCGTTCCGGTGGCCCTTGTCGAGGCGCTCGAGGCCGGTCGCGTCTCGCCCGGCAGCTGGGTGCTGATGCCGGCGTTCGGTGGCGGACTCACCTACTGCTCACTGCTCGTGAAGTGGGGGGAACGGGTGACGCCGCTCGGCACCAGCGACGCCGCGCTCCCGCCGTGTGAGAAGACCGCGCTGGAGATGGTGAACGCGATCCGTGCGGGGCAGGATCCGCACGGGCGCTCGCGCGAGGGACTGATGGCGCCGCGCTTCGTGGAGGAGCGGCTCGCGGGCTGAGGATCGACGCGGGCGGCCGCACGCGCACGGGCCGCACGCCGGGGGTGAGATGGGTCGCGGAGCACGCGCGACCGGGTGGCGTGGCCGAGGGGTCCGCTGCCGTGTCCCCCCACGTGCGTTCTGGAGCAAGGTATGACGACATCGCGAAGGGAGTTCCTCGACCGCCTCGCCACCGGAGGCCTCGCGCTGGGTGCGCTTCCGCTCGCCCTGACCGCGATCCCCGATGCACTCGAGGCGCAGCCGCCCGCACAGGGGACCTGGGACACCACGTGGCCCGCGAAACTCACCGGCAAGGTGCGCGCCGTGTACGACCTCCCCGAGGTGGACAGTGGCTACGGCATCTGGCGCTCCTCGGTCTGGGCAGCGCAGTACGCCGAGACCATGCGTGTGCCGGTGCAGGAGACCTCGACCGCGATGGTGCTGCGGCACAACGGGATCGTGCTCGCGATGCAGCAGGCGTTCTGGGACAGGTACGACATCGGCAAGGTGCACGGGGTGATGCACCCGCTCACCGGCCAGCCGACGAACCGGAACCCGGCGCTGATGGGAGAGGCGGACGGCGTGCCGGAACCGTTCGCATCGTTCGCCCTCCCGCACTTCATGGCGCGCGGGGGCATCGCACTCGCCTGCAACCTCGCCCTGCAGCTGGACGTGGCGGCGCTCATCCAGCGGACGGACGGCGTCAGCGAGGCGGAGGCCACGCGCCAGGCGCGCGCGATGATGATCCCGGGCGTGATCCTCCAGCCCTCGGGGGTGTTCGCCGCGATCCTCGCGCAGCACGCGGGCGCCGCGCGGTACGTGCACTCGAACTAGCGCGCGGAAGGGAGCAGGGACGGCGCCCGGATCCCGTGGTCGAGGTCCGGGCGTCGGCCCTCAGGGGGTCGTCTGGCGCCGCAGCGCCTCGATCTCCGCGAGGATCTCCGTCACGATCGCCTCGACCACGACGCGCCCCTTCTCGCGCGTCGCGAGGGTCGCGTCGCCCCAGACGCCGCTCGGGGAGTACGTCTTCTCGTTCCCGCGCACGCGCGTCAGCCCGCCGGTGCCCTGCGGGCTGTCGTCCTTCACGGCCTTGGACATGTCCACGCGGTCCGGCCGCATGTAGAGCATCATCGAGGTCTCGATCTCGTCGGCGTGCGTGCCGCGCACCTGCTGCCTCACGCGCTCCTCCGCGGCACTGCCCACGGCGAGGACGTTCGTGAACGCGAAGAGGATCCCCTCGGCCCGGAGCTGCTCGGCGGCCGCCGCGAGCGGACGCGCGGTGGAGACACCCGTGTTCAGCACGTAGAAGCGGCGCGGCCCGTACCCCGCGAGGCTGCGCACGATGTCCACGATCATGTTCTTCGCGGTCTCGAACTGGAGGTGCGTGGAGCCGGGGTACTCGAGGAACGACGGATAGAAGTGGTAGTTCACCGTCGGCGCCACGATGACCGCGGACGCGGCGAGCACGCGGCCACGGTAGTACTCGGCGAGCTGGAAGTCGTTGTCGAGGCGGAGGTGCGGGCCATGCTCCTTCGCCTGCGCCCCCAGCGGGATCACGATCACCGCGTCGGGAGTGAGCACGCGCTCGGCCTCCTGCCAGGTGAGGTCGGCCAGCACGATGCCCCGGGGGGCGGGGGGCGGCGCCTGCGCCACGAGCAGGACCGGGAGCAGGGCCGCGCCGGGGAGGAGGGCCAGGGATCGGAGTGAGGGGAGTCGCATGCGAACCTCGGAGTGCGGTACGGGAGACGCGCCCGAAGTTGCCGCCCGACAAGCCCTTCCGCCATCTTTCCCGCGCACCCCAGCCCCCGACCCCCTCCATGTCCCTCGGCCGCTCGATCCTCCTCGCCGCCGCCCGCAGCGACCGGCTCAACAGCTTCGCGACGAAGAGCCGGATCGTGAAGCGCGCGACCAGGGCCTTCATGCCCGGCGAGCGACCGGAGGACGCGCTCGATGCCGGCGCGAAGCTTGCGGCCGACGGACGGCTGCTCATCTACACCAAGCTCGGCGAGGCCCTCACCGCCCTCAAGGACGCCGACGAGGTCCGCGACCACTATTTCTGGATGTTCGACGAGATCCGCGGCCGGAAGCTGCCGGCGACCGTGAGCATCAAGCCCACGCAGCTCGGGCTCGACCAGTCGGAATCCAGCTGCATGTCGCACTGTTTCGCGCTGGCGTCGAAGGCCGAGTCGACGGGGTCGGCACTCTGGATCGACATGGAGGACTCGACCTACGTCGACCGGACGCTCGCGCTCTACGAGGCGGTGAAGGCCAAGTACCCGAGGACCGGCCTCGCCCTGCAGTCGTACCTCTACCGCACGCCGAAGGACGTGGAGCGCCTCCGTCCGCTGAAGCCGGTGATCCGCCTGGTGAAGGGGGCCTACGCCGAGCCGGCCGCGGTCGCCTTCCCCAAGAAGGCGGACACGGACGCGGCCTACGAGCAGATCGCGGCCACCATGCTGCAGATGGCACTGACGGGCGAGTGCCACCCGATCTTCGGCACGCACGACCTGCCGCTCATCGCGCGGATCGGCGCGCGCGCGGAGGAGATCGGCCTCGCGAAGGGGAAGTACGAGTTCCACATGCTGTACGGCATCCGCGAGCGCGCACAGCAGCAGCTGCGCAGCGAGGGCCACGGCGTGGCCACGCTCATCAGCTACGGCGACGCCTGGTACCGGTGGTACATGCGGCGGCTCGCGGAGCGACCGGCGAACGTGCTCTTCGTCGCCAGGTCCATCTTCGGGTGAGGGGGCGCACGTGAGGGCCCGCGCGTGACGTGCCTCCGCTGAGGCACGGGCTCCGCCGGCTCCACGCGCTGCGCGGGACCTTCGGCGGGGACGCCGCGCGCGAACGATCCGCCCTGCTGCGCGCGCTCCGGCGCGCGCGCTGGACGGGCTCCGCGGACCTGCGGGCGTACCATGATGAGCTGCTCTACATCGCGGCGTTCCCGGACACCGGGGCGCTGCACCGCGCCGCCCGGCGTGAACTCGCGCGCACGGGACGCCGGGTCCGCGCGCTCAGCGCCGCCGCGCGCGCGCGCCTCGACGACAGCGCACTCGCCGGCAGCACCACGGCGCACACCTTCATGTACGGGGTCGCGCGGTGGCTCGCCGCCAAGGGCGAGCGCGTGGGGATCGACCGGCACTCTCCGGCGCACCTGGAGCGCCTCGACCCCTTCCTGCGCCAGTCACTCACGCCGGCCGAGTCGGATCGGTTCGACTCCGGCGAGGTGGGCACGGCGGAGTGGCTGGCGGACGCGAGCCGCGATTGCCGGCAAGGCGCCTTCGGCTGGTTGCTCGGCCAGCGGCGGGAGACGCCTGAGCCGGAACGGATGCTCTACGACGACGCGGAGGTCCCGCTGCGCTGGGAGCTCGCGGAGTCCCCGCTCAGCGCGTCGCGCAACCGGATCGCACTCGGGCAGGTCGTGCCCCGCAGGAGCGCCCGCGTGCTCCCGGCGGACGTCGCCGCGCACCTGCGCCGGCCGCTGAAGGGCATCACGCGACTGCGCGGCGACGCCGCGCGCCGCTGGCACGACGTCGCGCTCGCCGCGCTCGCCGCTCGCACGCGCGAGGTGTTCCCCACCATCTACGCCAACCACGACGAGATCTACCGCTGCCCGCTCGGCGAAGGGACCGACCTCTGCGTGCTCGGCGTCACGCCCGGTGACCGCTCGGCCCTCGAGGCCAACTACGGATACGTGATGTTCTCCAACGGGATCCCGGTGGGCTATGGCGGTGTCACGACGCTGGGGGCGCAGGCCAACACCGGGGCGAACCTCTTCGAGAGCTTCCGGCGCAGCGAGGCCGCGTTCCTCTTCGCGCAGTCGCTGCGCGCGTTCCGGACGCTCTTCGGCGTCACCCGGTTCGTCGTGAACCCCTACCAGTTCGGGCGCGGGAACGAGGAGGCGATCACCTCAGGCGCCTACTGGTTCTACGACCGGCTGGGCTTCCGGCCGACCTCGCGGCCACTCGCCGCGCTCGCGTCGCGCGAGCGATCGCGGATCGCGGCGGACAGGACGCACCGCTCGTCGCGGCGCACGCTGCAGCGCCTCGCGGGCGGCGACCTCGTGCTCCCCGTGGCCGCGGACGACGGCTCGCTCCTGCCGGAGCGGATGCTGCTGCAGGTCGGCGCCGGCGTCGCACGCGAGCTCTCGGGTGTGCCCGCAGGCGGGCGCGAGGCGTTCCTCGCGCGCGCCGCCGAGCGCCAGCTGCGCCTCTGTACCGGGGAGCGGCGGCGGTTGCGACCGTCGGAGCAGCTGGGGGCACGCTTCCTGGCGCCGGTGATCCGCCTCATCGAGCCCACCGTGCGCGGCTGGTCACGGGAGGAGCGGCAGCGACTCTGGCGGCTCGTGCAGCTGAAGGGCGCACGACAGGAGCGCGGCTACGCCCGGGCGGCCGCCGGGATGCCGGTGTTCTGGGAGACGCTGCGCCGGATCGTTAACGATCCGTAATCCGGGTCTCACGCGGACTTCATCGCGCCGTCATCGGTGCGGCATGGTGCCGGCGGTATGATCGGCTGAGGACCCGCCGCGCACCTCGTGCGGCGACCACCGCAGCCGGAGGACCGGTCGATGCTCGCCACGCTCCTCGAGTCCCGCCCCGTGCGCGATCGTTCGCGCTCAGCCGCCACCGTTTCGCTCATCGCCCACACGGCGGTGATCACCGTCGCCGTCTTCGCGACGGCGGTCGCCACCACGCCTGAACCCCTGTCCGATCCCCCCGAGGCGCTGGTCTACGTGACGCCTGCAGCGCCACCCCCTCCGGCGGCGTCCGTCGCGACTCCCGAGCCCGCGGCACCCCCCACCGGTCCGGTGCCCGAGATCCCGGTCCCGGCGATCCCCACGCCCAGCGTCGTCCCCTCGGGACTTCCGGACGTTCCACTCTCGTCGCTCGCCATCGAACCCGTGACCCGCATCGGTCCCGCGACCGGCAGCTCGACGCCCGGCCTGCCCGGCGCCACCGGCCCGGCCGCCGGAGCGCCCTGGTCCGAGCTGATGGTCGACCGCACCGCACGACTCGTCCGGAACACGAGCAGGCCGAGCTACCCCGACCTGCTCCGCCGCGACCGCATCGAGGGTTCGGTGCTCGCGACCTACGTCGTGGACACCCTCGGGCGCGTCGAACCGGGGAGCTTCGCGGTGCTCGAGTCCACGCACCCCCTCTTCGAGCGCTCCGTGCGCGACGCCCTCGCGGCGATGCGGTTCGTCCCGGCCGAGGCGGGGGGGCGGCGGGTGCGCCAGCTGGTGCAGCAGAGCTTCCTGTTCACGCTGCGCCGATGAGGGCGTAGATTCGGCGCATGCCTACCTCCAAGACCGCCGTCACCTTCCACCGCTGGGCCGACATGCCCAAGGAGAAGGTCACCGACCAGATCTCGCGCCGCCTCGTCACCGGCCAGCAGATGATGCTCGCGCACGTCTACCTCGCCAAGGGCGCGGTGGTGCCGAAGCACCAGCACCACAACGAGCAGCTCACGTACATCCTCGAGGGCGCGCTGCGCTTCTGGATCGGCGAGGATGGCGCGGAGACGATGGACGTGCACGCCGGCGAGGTGCTGCACATCCCGTCGAACGTCTGGCACAAGGCGGAGGCGCTCGAGGACACGCTCGACGTGGACGTCTTCTCGCCGCCCCGTGAGGACTGGCTCAACCACACGGACGCCTACTTCCACAAGAAGTAGCCGTGGACCTCGGCCTCAAGGGACGCGTCGCGTTCGTCGCGGCCGCGAGCCGCGGGCTCGGGAGAGCGATCGCCGAGGCCCTCGCGGCGGAGGGCGCGCGCGTGGCGGTGTGCGCGCGGGGCGCGGGGATCACGGAGGTGGCCGCGGAGATCGGCCGCTCGCACGGCGTCGAGACCTTCGGCGTGGTCGCCGACGTCTCCGTGCCGGCGGACGTCGAGCGCGCGGTGCGCGCGGTCACTGCGCACTTCGGCAGCATCGACATCCTGGTGACCAACGCGGGCGGCCCACCGCCGGGACCGTTCGAGAGCCACACGGCCGACGCGTGGCGCCGGGCCGTCGAGCTCAACCTCGACAGCGTGGTGAACCTGACGCGGGCCGTGCTCCCCGGGATGAAGGAGCGGCGCTGGGGACGGATCCTCAACGTCACGTCCATCGCGGTGAAGCAGCCGGTGGACGGACTGATCCTCTCGAACAGCGTGCGCGCGGCCGTGACGGGGTTCGCACGCACGCTCGCGAACGAGGTCGCACCCTTCGGCATCACCGTGAACAACCTGCTCCCGGGCTACACGCGCACCGAGCGGCTCGAACAGCTCGCCGGCGCGAATGCCAAGGCCAAGGGGACCACGCCCGAGGCGGCGTTCGCCGCCTGGGAGCAGCAGATCCCGATGGGGCGCGTCGGGGAACCGCACGAGTTCGCGGCGCTCGCCGCCTTCCTCGCCTCGGAGCGGGCGAGCTACATCACCGCACAGAGTGTCGCGGTGGACGGGGGTTGGATCCGGAGCCTCGTCTAGGGCGCGGGGGTCGGCATCGGCGCGCCGCGGGCGGCGCGTGCGAGGCGCTTGAGCAGTGCGACCTGTGCCGTGTGGTAGATGTCGTGCTCGGCCAGCGAGCTGATCATCACGCGATGGCTCACCCCGGTACCGAGCGGCGCGTCGCGGGTGGCGCCGACCTTCTGCGCGAAGCGAGCCGTGGGCAGCGAGCGGACGGTCGCGAGCAGCTCCTCGTGGGCGGCGTCGAGGGAGGCGAGTGCTTCGCGCCACGCCTCCTCGGAGGTGTCGGGGACCGGTGGCCAGTCGCCATCCTCGGGTGCCGCGGGCGCGCCACCCAGTGCGCGTCGCGTCACCTCGCGCGTCCAGCTGCGCATGTGCAGCACCGTCTCCCAGATGCTGTGGGCGCCGCCTCCCGGCTCCCATCGCGCGTCCTCGGCGGTGACGTCCGCCAGCGTCGCGGCGCGTGAGGGTCCGTGCCAGGGGTCGCCATCGTGGGCGCGGCGGAGTGCGGCGATCAGCCGATCGGCGTCGGGGAGGGCCATGATCTAAAGGTGCAGCCGGAGCGTGGGTGCGTCGAGCGACTCTCGGGATGCCCCTCACTGGTCAAGGAAACCCGTACGCTCCATGTTTGCGCGATGCGCGGCCGGACCGCGTTCGCGCGCCGCACCCCTCCTCGCACCCGGAGCCCCCGATGCCCGAAGTCTCCCTGATCGCCACCGTCGTCGGCGCCCTCGCCGGATTCATGCTCGGCGGGATCTGGTACGGCCCGCTCTTCGCCAAGGCCTGGATGGCGGAGAACGGCTTCACCATGGAGGACGTCCAGAAGGACTTCAATCCCGCGAAGACCTATGGCCTGATGTTCGTGATGAGCCTGATCGCGGCCTATGTCTTCGGGATGTTCCTCGGGCCGAATCCTGGCGTGGGCTTCGCCACCGGCGCCGGGTTCGCGGCGGGGTTCTTCTGGGTCGCCTTCTCGATCGGCACCAACTACCTCTTCGAGCGGAGCAGCATGCGGCTCTGGCTGATCAATGGCGGCTACCATACCGTTCGCTTCACGCTGATCGGTCTCGCGTTCGGTTTGCTGGGGTGAGACTGGCTTGTCGATCCTTTCGGCGCCGCCGGGGTATGAGGGGAGTTGCCCCCGTCCAGCGGGATCCGACCACGCTGCACTGACCGCACCAACACGGAGAACTCGATGAAGCACCGTTCGCTCCTCACCCTCGCCGCCCTCGCCTTCGGGGCGACGTTCGCCCTCCCCGCCCACGCGCAGGACGCCGACCGCTCCGTCAAGGATGGCGGCATCAAGGTCGAAGGCTGGAAGGGTCGCGTCGACCGCCGCCCGGCCTCGCAGGGCAAGACCGTGAATGACTCGAAGCTCGTGATGGAAGGGCGCACCATGCGCCTCTCCGTCGGCCCCGCGGGGAACTTCTGGAACCCGGCGAACACGCTGAGCGGGAACTACGAGGTGATGGCGACGTTCAAGGAGCACAAGATGGCGGCGTCGCACCCGCACTCGTACGGCATGTTCATCGGTGGCAAGGACCTCGAGTCGGACAACGAGACGCTGATGTACTGCATCGTCTACGGCACCGGTGTCTTCTCGATCAAGACCTTCCACGGCGCCAAGGTGACGACGCTGGTGGACCAGGAGGCCCACGCCGCCCTCAAGAAGGCGGATGCCAATGGTGAGGCCACCAACACCATCGGCTGGCGCGTGAAGGACGGCGCCGCGTCCTGCGTGGTGAACGGCACGGTCGTCAAGACGCTCGACAAGGCCACGTACGCCGGGGCGGACAAGCTCACGTCGACGGATGGCATCTATGGACTCCGCGTGAGCCACAACCTGGAGCTCTCGGTCAGCAACATGATGAAGCACTAGTTCGCGGCATCGCACGTACGACGGGGGCGGGACCGGAGAGGTCCCGCCCCCGTCGTGCGTCCGGCGATCCGCTAGAAGCCGGAGAGCTTCGTGATGCGCCCCTGCGTCCCCACCGCCCACCCCGCGCGCGGCGACGCGAAGGCGACGGACCAGTAGTTCAAGGTGTCGATCGGCACCCAGGATGCACCCTCGTCGCGCGAGTAGACGCTTCCGTTGGGTCCGACGGCGACGACGGTCGGCACGGCGGCGCCCGGCACCCAGCTGCCGCCCCAGGCGCCGACCTTGAGCGCGGGGGTGGTGCGCGAGCTCCAGGTGGCGCCGCCGTCGGCCGTCGTCGCGATCAGCAGGTCGCCGGGCACGGTCGCGTAGCCGCCGCCGAGGACCATGCCGTGCGATGCGTCGCGGAAGATGACGGACTGCGCGCCGCTCCCCTCATGCGAACTGATCGGGAGCGAGTCGACGCGCCAGGTCGCGCCGAAATCCGTGGTGCGGAGCAGTCGCGACCGCGCCGGCGTGCTCATCACGATCCACGCGAGGCCCCCGGGCCCGGTCTCCACGCAGGTGCCGCTCGCGGCGAAGCTCCCCTCCCCTGCGGCGGCCGCGGGAAGCGCGGCCGCCGCGATTCGTGTCCAGTGCGCGCCGCCATCGGAGGTGGTGAGGACCGCCATCTCCGTCCCGATGGCATCCCCGATCGCGATGCCGCGCTCCGCGTCCCAGAAGTCGAAGCAGTCGTAGAACCCGGCCGGGTCGGCGTTCCGGAACTGCTCCGCCCAGGAGGCGCCGCCGTCCACCGTCTTGTAGATCCGCGACTGCGCCCCGTTCCCGATGCTGAGCAGGTAGGCGGTGTGCGCGTCCACCGCGTGCACGTCCCGGAACTGCAGCGAGTCGGCACCGGGCACGCGACCCGACGTCCACGTGGTGCCGCCGTCGATGGTCCGCACCCAGGTGCCCTGCGAGCCGCTCGCCCACGCGACCTGGTCGTCCACCGGGTTCACGGCGATCAGGAGCGCGCGCGTGCCACTCGACTGCTCCGCGCGCTGGATCGCGGGCTGGGGCTCCAGTGGGTGCGAGCGCTGCCCGGCCGGCGCTGCCGCCGCGAGTACGATCGCACCGCACAGTACGACACCCGACGGCCGCATGACACGCCTCCGCTAGAAGTGAGCGGAAGCTACTCGCTGCGCATCGCGTCCGACGGGTCGACGCGCGCCGCGCGTCGTGCGGGGATCAGGCAGGCCAATGCCCCGGTCGCCGCCAGCACCAGCGCCACGCCGCCGAAGACCACCGGGTCCAGCGGCTTCACGTCGAACAGGATCACGGTCATCACGCGCGCGATCGCCGCCGCGAGCAGGAGGCCGAGCACGAGCCCGATCGCGAGCTGGCGCACGCCGCCGTTCAGGATCAGCCGCAGCACATGCGCGGCGCTGGCGCCGAGCGCCATCCGGATCCCCACCTCGCGCTCCCGGCGGCTCACGGAGAACGACATCACGGCGTAGAGGCCGATCGAGGCGAGGAAGAGCGCGACGAAGCCGAAGGCCATGAACATCGTGCCGAACACCCGGACGAACCAGAGCGGTTCAGCGATGGCCTGGTCGAGCGTCATCGGCCAGTAGGTCGGAAGGTCGGGGTTGAGGGCGTTCACCTCGCTGCGGATCGGATCCGCCAGCGCCATCGGGGATCCGGTGGCGCGCGCGGCGACGTAGACGAACCGCGACGGCTCCTGCGCGAGCGGCCGGAACACGATCGGTGGCCGTGGGTCCTCCGGGTCGCCGGCGAAGAGGTCGGGCACCACCCCGACCACGGTGGCCCAGGGCGCGGTGCTCCGCGAGTCGCCGAACCGGATGCGGCGGCCCAGCGGGTCCACGCCGGGGAAGTGCTGCCGGGCGAACCGCTCGTTCACCACCGCGACGGGGAGCCCGTCGCCGCGGTCGCTCGCGGCGAGGAAGCGGCCGCTGCGCAGCGGGATGTCGAGCGTCTCGAAGAACCCCGGCGTCACCGCCACCCAGCGCGTGTCGGGGTACTCGCGGTCCTCGGTGTAGGTCGCGCCCTCGAGCGCGAAGCGGGTGCCGTTCAGGCCCTGCTGGGCACCCGGCAGGCCCGAGGCGAGTGCCGCCGCATGCACCCCGGGGAGCGACCCGACGCGCGCGTCCAGCTGCTCGAAGAAGAGGCGCTGCGCCGTGGTGTCGGTGTACGACGACGGGAACCCGATGCGCGTGGTGTAGACGCTGGCCGTCTCGAAGCCGGTGTCCCGCGTGCGCGCGTTCGCGACGCTCTTGATCATGAGACCCGCGGCCACCAGCAGCCCGCAGGAGAGCGCGATCTCGAACACCACGAGCGCCTTGCTGATGCGCCCGATCTTGAGGCTCGACGCGCCGCGCGACTCGTCCTTGAGCACCTCGGCGATGTCGGAGCGCGAGGCCTGGTAGGCGGGGATCAGCCCCGAGAGGAGCGTCGCGAGCAGCGCGACCCCGATCGCGAACACCAGCACCGGCGGGTAGATGCCGATGTCGATGAAGAACGGAGGCTGCGACGACGCGATCGCGCAGTTGAACGCCCCGACGCTCGCGTAGGCGACGATCACGCCGAGCACGGTGCCCGCCGCCGCGAGCACGAGCGCCTCGGCGAGGAAGATGCGCACGATCGCGCCCCGCGTCGCGCCGAGCGCGGTCCGCACGCCGACCTCCTTGGTGCGGTGCGCGGCGCGGTCGAGCAGCAGGTTCGCGACGTTGGTGCAGGCGATCAGCAGCACGAAGAAGACGGCGCCGAGCATGGTGTAGAGGAGCTGGCGCGGTTCGGGCCCGATGGCGGCCTCGGTGAACTCCATCACGATGCCCGAGAAGCCGGCATTCGTCTCGGGATACTCGGCACCCAGCCGCTGCATGATGGTCGTGACGTCGGCCGCGGCCTGCTCGTGCGTGAGGCCGGGATTGAGCTTGCCCACGGCGGTCACGTAGAGCCCGTCGCCTCGCGTCCCCACGAGCGGGTCCGTCTGCATCGGGAGCCAGAGCTCGTCCCCCTGCGGGAACCCGAACCCATCGGGCATCACGCCGATCACCTCGAAGGGCTCGCCATTCACCCGGATGCTCGTCCCGATCACCGACTCGGCACCGCCGAACCGCGTCTGCCACATGTCGTAGCCGAGCACCGCCACGCGTGCGCCCTGCGGGGTGTCCTCGCCGGGCCTGAAGTCGCGTCCCAGGAGGGGCTGCACCCCCGTCATCGCGAAGAGCTGCTGCGTGACCCAGGACCCGGAATAGCGCTCGGCGCGCAGGTCGCCGCTCACGTTCATCGTGCCACTGGTGTACGCGCCGAACTGGGCGAAGCTCCGCTGCTGCGCCGCGACGTCCACGTAGTCCTGCAGCGAGAGGTTGCCCCGCTGGATGTTGCGCTCCGGGTTCGTCCGGGAGACCACGGCGATCCGGTCGCCCTCCGGATACGGAAGCCCCTTGAGCAGGGCCCCGTAGACGATGCTGAACATCATCGTCGTCAGGCCGATCCCGAGCGTGAGCGCGATGACGGAGACCAGCGCGAGTCCGGGGCTCTTGCGGAGGGTGCGCAGGCCGAGCTTGAGGTCGTTGGCGGCAGAGGACATCGCGGTCGGGTCTCGGGGGAGGTCGGGCGCTCCTCCCCGCCTACGAGATGGCCGCCGCGCCTGTTTCAGCCGTGCGCGGCCACTGAGCGCGCGAGGTTCGCGCGCGCCTGCGGCTCGAGCGTCCGGCGGAAGTGCTCCGTGGCGTAGAGCCGCGGCCGGGCGAGGAACGCCTCCAGGACCGCACGGCGCTTGCGGCGGAAGATCGGCATCGGCACCCAGGCGTACTCCTGCCGCACCTCGCGCTCGTACTCGTCGAAGCGCGCAGGAGGCGCGCCGAGGATGGCGAGGTCGACGTCGGTCAGCAGGGCGGCGTCCCCCTCCAGGGTGCCCTCGGCGTGCCTCGTCGCGAGGATCAGCCCGTGGACTCGCGCACGCGCGCCCGGATCGAGTCCCGCGCGCTGCATGGCCTCCGCCGCGAGTGCCGCGCTCCGCTCCTCGTTGTCCCCGCGCCGCGGGTCGTAGACCGCGTCGTGGTACCAGAGCGCGAGCTCCACCTCACCCGGCCGCCCGGCATCGGCGCGCACCGCGTCCCAGTGCGCGAAGCACTCGGCGAGGTGACGCCGGGTGTGGTACGCGCGCTGCGGCTCCGCGTACCGCTGCATCAACTGCCGGAACTCCGCGTCGTCCGCCGCCGCGACGCCGAGCGAGCGCCAGGTCCCGCGCCATCGCTCGAGCGTCGGAGCGTCGTCCGGCATCGCGGCTCAGCGCACCAGGCGCAGCAGCGCGTTCACCGCGGCGACGAGCTGCTGGTCCTGCCCCTTGCTCACCTTGTCGTACTCGTTCATCACGAGGATGTCGGGTTCGGTTTGCAGGTTCTCGAGGTAGCGCCCGGTGTTGGCGTCCTTCACGCCGAGCCCCGGTACGCCCCACCGGATCCCGCCCTGGAGCGTCTCCCATCCGGCGAAGGTGCAGGTGCCCGGCACCGGCATCCCGACGAGCGGGCCGATCTGCAGGTCCTTATACGCGTACGCGTAGCAGTGCCCGTCACTGTAGTTCGCCTCGTTCGCGAGCGAGACGCTCGGCTTGCTCCAGCGGAAGTTCGGCTCGTAGCCGCTGCTCCGCGTGTCGGTGGTGTAGTCGAAGAAGCGCTTCCCGCTCAGGAACATGGCGAGGTCGGCGACGAGGTCGCCGCCGCCGTTGAAGCGCGTGTCCACCACGATCCCCTTCTTGAGGGCGTCCTTCCCCATCACCTCCTCGAAGGTGGTGCGGTAGGCACCGTCGTTCATCCCGGGGATGTGCACGTAGCCCAGCTGGCCGTCGCTCAGGCGCGCGACCTCCTCGCGATTGCGCTTCACGAAGCGCGCGTAGAGGAGCCGCCCCTCCTCGGCCTGGGTGATGGGCTTCACCACGAGTTCGCGCCGCGCACCGTTCGCCGCGAGGCCGAGCAGCACGTTCTTGCCGTCCTTGCGGTTCAGTTGCTCCGCGATGTCCATCGCCGGCGTGATCGCCACGCCGTCCACCGATTCGATGATCGTGCCCGGGGTGACGTTTATCCCCGCCTTGGCGAGCGGACCGTTCTCGAGCACCTCCGTGATCCGCGCGCCCGCCGCGGTGAAGGTCTGGTCGAGGATCACCCCGAGCGCGGCGGTGGCGTCCGCCATCGGCGCCGTGGAGGTGTAGCGGGCCCCGCTGTGGCTCACGTTCAGCTCGCCGAGCATCTCGGCGAGCATCTCGGCGAACTCGTACTCGTTGCCGATGTGCGGGAGGTACTTCGCGTAGACCGGGCGGATCGCCTGCCAGTCGACGCCATGGTAGCCGGCCGTGTAATAGGTGTCGCGCGTCTTGCGCCACACATGGTCGAACATCTCCTCGCGCTCGGCGGCGAGGTCCACGGTCATCTCGCCGCGGAGCGGCACCGCATCGCGCTTGCCGGACGAGGGGTCGATCCTCGCGATCGAGCCGCCCGTGAGGAGGAAGATGCTCTTCTGCTCCTTGTCCCAGACCATCGTCCCGCCCTGCGCGTCGAGTGCGACCAGCTGCTTCGTCTCGCGCGTGCGCAGGTTGGTGGTCCAGAGGTTCATCCCGCGCTCGAACCGGGCCAGGTAGTAGAGGTTCTCGCCGTCCTTGCTCACCAACGCATCGCCGAGCGTGGATGAGTGGATGGTGAGCCGCGCCTTGCGGGCGCCGAGATCGGTGAGGTCGAGGGTGACCGCGGCGGGTCGCGCGGCGGAATCGGCCTTCCCCTTGGCGGAGTCGGCCTTCGCCTTCGTCGCCTTCGCCTCGGCCTCCGTGACGAGCGCGAGCTCCTCCTTCGTGAGGCGGTACCGGTCCCAGGATTCGCGGGTGAGGAAGAGGCCGTAGACGTCCTGCTGCGCGGCGCCACTCTGCGCGACCGACTTGAGGCCGTCGCGATCGCTGAACCAGAGCATCGCCTGGCCACCGAGGATCCACTTCGCGCGCCCGTCGTTGAAGCCGCTCTCCGTGAGGTTGATGACGCTCCCGCGGCCATCCGCGGCGATCAGGCCGACCTCGCCCGGCGCGATCCCCGGCACCGAGAGGTCGAAGAGGATCCACTTCCCGTCCGGGCTCCACGAGAACTGGTGGTTCGGGTTGTTCGACCAGAGCGACCGGTCGTCGAGCAGGGTGCGCGTGGCACCCCCCTGGATCGTCCGCACGCGGAGCGTGTTGCGGTCCTCGATGTACGCCAGCTCCTTCCCGTCCGGCGAGTACTTCGGCTGGTAGTTCTGCCGGGTGTTCACGACGAGCGGCGACTCGCGCACCACGGTGGAGGCGTAGAAGTAGGGCTCCGCGTCGCGCGTGCGGCGGACCTCGTAGATCCCCCACTTGGCGTCGCGCTCGGACGCATACGCGATCGCGCTCCCGTCCGGCGAGAACTCGACCCCGACCTCGACGGCCGGCGTGTTGGTCAGCTGCTTCGTGATCCCGCCCTCCACGGACGCGACGAAGACATCACCGCGGAAGATGAACGCGACCTCCTTGCCGTTCGGCGAGACCGCGAGCTCGCGCGCGCCGCCGTTCACGGCCACCACCTGGCGGTCGTTCGCCTTGTGGTCCGCGCGGATCGTCACGGCGACGCGCATCGGCCGCTCGCCGGACCGCATGGTATAGAGCTGCCCGTCGTGGCCGAAGCCGATCGTCCCGTCGTTCGCGGCGCTCAGGAAGCGCACAGGGATTCCGCGGAACTCGGTGAGCTGGCGCGCCTGTGTGCCATCCAGGTTCCGCCGGTGGACGTTGAAGGTGCCGCTCTCCTCGCTGAGGTAGACCATAGCCCGGTCGCTGTCGACGAGGATCGGGGTGCGGTCCTCACCGGCGAACGTCGTCACCTTGCGGTGCACCCCGCTGCGGACGTCCATCACCCAGATGTCGCGTGCGATCGCGGAGGTGTGGTGCTTCCGCCAGCTGTTCTCGCCCCCCTTCTTGTCGTGGTAGATGAGGAACGAGCCGTCCGCGCTGAAGCGCGCGTCCTCGGCGGGCGTGGTGAGGAGCTGGATCGGGCGTCCGCCGGCGACCGGGACCTGGTAGAGCTCCGGCTGGGATCCCGTCGGATAGAGCCGGTTCTCCGCGGCGTCCATCCGCGCCGCGCCGAACACCACCTGCGCGCCGCGCGCCGCGAAGCTGTAGGGGAACTCATCGGCGGAGTGGAAGGTGAGGCGCCGCGCCTCGCCACCCACGGCCGGCATCACGAAGAGGTCGAAGTTCCCGTTCCGGTCGCTCGCGAAGACGAGCTGCGTGCCGTCCGGACTCCAGACGGGCATCATGTCCTGCGCCGCGTGCTGTGTCAGCTGCGTGGCGACGCCGCCGGATGCGGCGACGCGATAGAGATCGCCCTTGTAGGTGAAGGCGATCGACTGGCCGTCGGGGGAGAGCGCCGGGTAGCGCATCCAGCTGGCATCGGATTGCGCGGCGAGCGGGGTGGCCGCGAGGAACGCGACGAGAGCGGTGGCGGTGGCCGTCAGGGCGGAGCGGAGGAGCATCGGGGTCGGCGGTCCGTGAGAGGGAGATGGTGGAACGTACCGCCCTCCCACGGGCGCCGGAACGGGTGACTCCGGCGGCTCAGGCTTCCTCTTTCGCTCCGGTGACGATGAAGTAGATGGCCAGCGCGAGCATCGTCACCTGGAACTCCATCCCGCCCATCGGGTGCGTCTCACTCGGCGTGAACGACCAGCGCGGCCAGTGCACCATGGCGATCGCGCCCATCATCACCGGCGCTGCCGCGAGCCCGGAGAGCCGCGTCACGAGGTCGCGCTTGGGCGCCCCCTTGATGCCGCCGACGATCGCCCCGATGCCGGCGAGCGTCTCCGCGAGGCCGACCAGCACGATCATCATGACCGGGGCGTTCATTCCCGCGGCCATCTCGGCGGGCGCCGCCAGCTTGCCGAGGCCATGGTAGAGGAAGACGGCGGCGAAGGGGAGGCGCAGCAGCCAGGGGGCGAGTGCCTGCATCGGAGTGCTCCTGTGTTGGGGATGGGTATGTGTGGCCAATCCCCGCGGGAGCCCCGATGGTTCCCGCGCCCCGCGACCGCGCCTACGCGCGCAGCACCAGCGAGCAGCAGGTCACGGCCCCCTCCGCCTTCGCGATCTCGGTCGCGGGGACGACGTGCACCCGGTAGCCTCGGGCCTCGAGCCGTGAGCGCGTCCGCGGGAAGGCATCGGCGAACACCAGCGCGTCGCCGATCCGCAGGACGTTCGCCGCCGACGGCTCCGCGGGATCCACCGCGATCGTCTCCAGCGGCGCGAACGCCGCCGCGGACACCCAGTCCGGATTGAGCAGGACCGTCCCGTCGTCCACCGCCGTCGCGGCGGACTTGAGGTGCAGGCACCCCGTCACGTCCACCGCGCGCACCGCGTAGCCGAACGGCGCGAGCTCGGCGCGGAGCTGTGCGATCCCCGCCTCATCCGTGCGCGAGGTGCGACCGACGAACACCGTGCGCCCCGCGCGGAACACGTCGCCGCCGTCGACGGTCGCCGGCGCGACGATGCGCACCAGCGGACGGAGCGGCGTGAGGACCTCCTCCACCGCCTTCACCTCGGCGCGACGCGTCGCCGCCCCCGGCCTCGTGATGATCGCCACGTCGTCGAAGACCACGGCGGTGTCCTCGATGAAGACCGAGTCGGGGAACTCCGGTGCGGGCGCCACCCGGCGGACCTCACAGCCGAGCGCGGTGAGCAGCTGCTCGTACTGATGATGCTGCGCGTGCGCCCGGCCGACGTCGATGGGGGTGCGCGCGAGGTGCGTGAGCTCGCACTCCGCCAGCCGCGGCGAGACCGCGCGGGTGAAGGCGATCAGGCGCTCCGTCATGGGCGGCGCGCGGGGTGGGCCGCCGCCCAGGACTGCGTGATCGCCGCGGAGGTGACGCGCAGCGCGGGTAGCACCTTCTCCATCATCCAGTCGCGCGCGCCCTCGCGGAACGGCATCCCCACGTTGAGGGCGGCGATCACGCACCCCGTGCCGTCGCGCACCGGGACCGCGACCGAGCAGAGGCCGAGCTCCATCTCCTGCTCGGTGCGCGCGAAGCCCTGCTCGCGCACCCGCCGGATCTCGGCGGCGATCGCCGCGGGATCGGTGAGCGTGAACGGCGTGAGCGCCGGGAAGCGCCGGCCCTTCAGCCAGGCCGCGACCGCGGCGTCGGACTGGCCCGCGAGCAGCACGCGCCCCATCGACGCGCAGTAGGCCGGGAGCCGCGCCCCGACGGTGAGCGTCACCGCCATCACCTTCCGCACGGGGATCCGCTGCACGTAGACGATGTCGCGGCCGTCGAGGACGGACATCGAGCACGACTCGTCGACCTCGTCGGCGAGCGCACGCATGAGGGGATGCGCGAGCTCGGGGAGTCCGAGCGAGGCGAGGTATCGGTAGCCGAGTTCCAGGGTGCGCGGCGTGAGGAAGAAGAGCCGGTCGCGCCGCCCGACGAATCCGAGGTACTCGAGCGTCATGAGCAGCCGTCGGACGACGGCCCGGGCGAGTCCCACGCGCTCGGCGATCTCCGAGAGCGACATCTCGGGGCGGTCGCGATCGAAGGCGCGGATGACGTCGAGCCCCCGCGCGAGGGTCTGGACGTAGTTCGGGGTCTTCTTGAATGGCGGCTCGGCGGCCGGCTCGCGCAGGGTGCTGGGCACGGGAGATGGTGAAGGTCGGCGAAGCATAGCGCGGACGCGGAGGGTTCGCAATGCGAACAGACGTTCGATGGGTGAACCCCATTTCGTATATTCCGAACCGTGGCCCCCGAGCCCGCGGCGCCGCGAACGGTCCGCCCCAGCCCCACCTGCCGATGTCGTTCAAGCTGACCTACTCCACGATGTTCGATCCGCCGCCGGAGCTGCACGACCGCTTCGACGCCGCCATGCAGGCGATGCGCGGCAGGCTCGGTGGCACGCACGCCCTCTTCATCGACGGCACCGACCGCTCCGCGGCGAAGACCCGGCCGAAGCACTCCCCCACCGACCGCAACCTCCTGCTCGGGCACTTCGCGGCCGCGAGCGCCGCGGAGACCGACGCCGCGATGCGCACCGCCGCCAACGCCTTCCCGCTCTGGCGCGCCACGCCGCCCGCCGAGCGGGTGCGCCTGCTCCGGCGCGTCGCCGCGCTGATCGAGGAGCGCGTCTACGAGATCAGCGCCGCACTCACCCTCGAGGTCGGGAAGAACCGGATGGAGGCGCTCGGCGAGACGCAGGAGACCGCGGACTTCTTCACCGCGTACTGCGACGAGTGGGAGCGCAACCAGGGGTTCGACCACCGGCTCCCGGACGACCCGCTCAAGGGGTTCGCCTCGCACAACCGCAGCGTGATGAAGCCGTACGGGGTGTGGGCGGTGATCACGCCCTTCAACTTCCCGCTCGCCCTCGCTGGCGGGCCGGTGGCGGCCGCGCTCGTCACCGGGAACACGGTGGTGCTCAAGTCGGCCTCCGACACCCCATGGTCGGGACGGCTCCTCGCGGACTGCATCCGCGACGCGGGGCTGCCGCCGGGGGTGTTCAACTATCTCAGCGGTTCGGCGCGCGAGATCGGCGACGCCCTCACGGAGCATCCGCAGCTGGCGGGCGTGACCTTCACCGGTTCCGTCGACGTGGGGATGCGCCTGACCCGCGTGATGGCCACGGGCCGGTACCCGCGCCCCTGCATCGCCGAGATGGGCGGGAAGAACGCCTGCATCGTGACGGCGAAGGCCGACCTCGACCGCGCCGTGACCGGGATCGTCCGGTCGGCGTACGGGATGGGCGGCCAGAAGTGCTCGGCGCTCTCCCGGCTCTACGTGCACGAGTCGGTGGCGCCGGAGCTCGTGAAGCGCCTCCGCGAGAAGGTCGCCGGGCTCGTGATCGGCGACCCGGCGCGGAAGGAGACCTACCTCGGTCCCGTCACCTCCGCGAAGGGATTCGACGACTACGCCCGGTACGCACGGCAGCTGCGCGAGGGCGGGTCCAACGTGCTCTTCGGCGGGGAGCAGCTCACGGCGGGCGTGCTCGGGGCGGGCCAGTTCGTGGCGCCCACGCTGGCCGAGTCGCCGCTCGACCATGCGCTCTGGCACGAGGAGATGTTCAACCCGATCCTGATGATGCACCGCGTCTCCTCCAACGACGAGGCGATGCAGCTCGCCAACGCGTCGACGCTCGGGCTCACGGCGGGGATCTACGGGTCGGCCGATGAGGTGCAGTGGTTCTTCGACCGGATCGAGGCCGGCGTGCTCTACGCCAACCGCCCGCAGGGCGCGACGACCGGCGCCTGGCCCGGCTACCAGCCCTTCGGCGGGTGGAAGGGATCCGGTTCCACGGGGAAGGCGATCGCCTCGTTCTACTATCTCGCACAGTACCTGCGGGAGCAGTCGCAGACGCTCGTCGAGTGAGCACCGCCTTCCTCTCCCTGCGCGACGCCATGGCGCGCCACGTGCGCGACGGGATGTCGGTCGCGCTCGAGGGGTTCACGCACCTCATCCCCTTCGCGGCCGGACATGAGCTCATCCGGCAGCGCCGCCGGGGCCTCGACCTCGTGCGGCTCACCCCCGACCTGATCTACGACCAGATGATCGGGATGGGGTGCGCGACCTCGGTGAGCTTCTCCTGGGGCGGGAACCCCGGCGTGGGGTCGCTGCACCGGCTGCGCGACGCGATCGAGAACGCCTGGCCGCATCCGGTCGCCATCGACGAGCACAGCCACGCGGGGATGGCCGCGCGCTTCACCGCCGGCGCCGCCGGGCTCCCCTTCGGGATGCTCAAGGGGTACGCGGGCAGCGACCTGCTCGAGGCGAACGCCGCGCGCATCGCCGCGGTGACCTGCCCGTTCACGGGCGAGGAGCTCACCGCGCTCCCCGCGCTCCGGCCGGACGTGACCGTGCTCCACGCGCAGCAGGCGGACCGCGAGGGGAACGTGCTGCTGCGCGGGATCGTCGGCGTGAGCCGCGATGCCGCGGCGGCGGCCACCACCCTCGTCGTGACGGTCGAGGAGGTGGTGGACGAGCTCGACGCCTCGATGAACGCCTTCGTGATCCCGGCGTGGCAGGTGGCGGCGGTCGCGGAGGTGCCCGGCGGTGCGTATCCCTCCTACGCCCTCGGCTACTACCAGCGCGACAACGCGTTCTACCAGGAGTGGGACGCCATCGCGCGCGACCGGACGCGGTTCACGGAGTGGATGGAGCGACACGTTCTCAGCACCGCCGACCACGCCGCCTGCCTGCGGAGCCTCGGGGTGGCCGGATGACCTGGACCCCCGACGAGATGATGACCATCGCGGCGGCGCGTCGGCTCAGGGACGGCGCCGTCTGCTTCGTCGGCATCGGCCTGCCGAGTGCGGCCTGCAACCTCGCGCGGCTCACGCACGCGCCCAACCTCGTGCTGATCTACGAGTCGGGCACGGTCGGCACGCGTCCGACGGTGCTCCCGCTCTCGATCGGCGACGGCGAACTCGCCTCCACCGCGCGCACGGTGATCCCGCTCCCGGAGATCTTCACCCACTACCTCCAGCGCGGTCGCGTGGACGTCGGTTTCCTCGGCGCCGCGCAGATCGACCGGATGGGCGGACTGAACAGCACCGTGATCGGGCCCTATGCGTCGCCGAAGGTCCGGCTCCCCGGGTCGGGGGGTGCGCCCGAGATCGCCGCGCATGCGAAGGAGGTCCTGGTCGTGATGAAGCAGTCCCCCCGCAGCTTCGTCGAGCGGCTCGACTTCCGCACGAGTGCCGGGCGGCCGCGGGCGGTGATCACCGACCTCGGGGTGATGGAACCCGACCCCGCGACGCAGGAGCTCACGCTCCGCGCCATCTTTGAGGGTGTGACCGCCGAAGACGTCCGCGCCGCGTGCGGCTGGCCGCTCCGCGTCGCCCCTGAACTCACGACCATCGCCCCGCCGACCGCCGAGGAACTCGAAGTGCTGCGCGCCCTGCATGCGCGCACCGCAGAGGCGCACGCACGGCGCATCCAGCTGACCCTCACGTAACGGACATCCCGATGACCGCCACACTCCCGATGAAGGCGCAGCACATCAAGACCGAGCTCCCCGGACCCAAGGCCAAGGCGTTGATCGCCCGCGATGCCGAGGTGGTCTCCCCCTCCTACCCGCGCGACTACCCGTTCGTGATGTCGCACGGGAAGGGCGCGGAGGTGTGGGACGTGGACGGCAACCGCTTCCTCGACTTCGCGGCCGGGATCGCCGTCTGCGCCACGGGGCATTCGCATCCCGAGGTGGTGGGCGCGATCACCGAGGCGGCGAAGGAGTTCCTGCACATCTCCAGCGACTACTGGCACGAGCGGCAGGTGCGGCTCGGCGAGCGCATCCGCGACCTGAAGCCGATGGGGGCGGAGCCCGCGATGAGCTTCATGTGCCAGAGCGGCACGGAGGCGGTGGAGGGGGCGCTCAAGCTCGCGCGCTACGTGACGGGTCGCTCGCGCTTCATCGGGTTCTTCGGCGGGTTCCACGGCCGCACCATGGGCTCCCTCGCCTTCACCTCGAGCAAGTACACGCAGCAGAGCGGCTTCTTCCCCACGATGCCCGGCGTGACGCATGTGCCCTACCCGAACAACTTCCGCCCGGTGCTCGCCGGCGCGGACCAGGGGAAGGCGGTGCTCGACTACATCGAGAACGTGCTCTTCCAGCACAACGTGCCGGCCGCCGAGGTCGCGGGGATCCTGATCGAACCGATCCAGGGTGAGGGCGGGTATGTCGTGCCACCGGACGGATTCCTCGCCGGCCTCCGCGCGCTCTGCGACAGGCACGGCATCCTCCTTATCTTCGACGAGGTGCAGTCGGGGATCGGGCGCACGGGGAAGATGTTCGCCGCGCAGCATGTCGGCGTCGCGCCCGACATCATGACGCTCGCCAAGGGCCTCGGCAGCGGGATGCCGATCGGCCTGGTGGTCGCGAAGCGAAAGCTGATGGAGAAGTGGAAGCGCGGCGCGCACGGCAACACCTACGGCGGCAATCCGGTCTGCTGCGCGGCAGCGCTCGCCACCATCGACCTCGTGGAGCGCGAGTACGCGGCGAACGCGGCATCGGTGGGCGCCTACTTCATGGAGCGGCTCCGGGAGTGGCAGAAGAAGCACCCGCAGATCGGCGAGGTCCGGGGCCGGGGCCTCATGATCGGGATGGAGCTCACGATGGGCGCGACGAACCGGGCGCCCAACAAGGCGCTCTGCGACGCCCTGATCACGCGCGCCTACCACAACGGGCTGCTCCTCCTTCCCTGCGGGATCAGCACGGTCCGCTTCATGCCGCCGCTGCTCGTCACGAAGGCGCAGGTGGACGAGGCGATGGCGATGCTCGAGACGAGCATGGCCGAAGCGCTGGCGTAGGGGCGGCGTGACGCCGGTGTCGCCGCGCTGATGGCCCGCGATCCGCGGTACGACATCCTCTTCGAGCCGGTCCGCATCGGGCCGGTGACCGCGCGCAACCGCTTCTTCCAGGTGCCCCACTGCAACGGGATGGGGCACCAGATGCCCGCCGCGCACGCGGCGATGCGCGAGGTGAAGGCCGAGGGCGGGTGGGCCGTGGTCTCCACCGAGGAGTGCGAGATCCACCCGAGTGGTGACCTCGCGCCGTACGTCGAGGCCCGCCTCTGGGACGACGCGGACATCCCCGCCCTCGCGCTGATGTGCGACCGGGTGCATGCGCACGGCGCGCTCGCCGCGCTCGAGCTCGTGCACAACGGGCCCGCTTCGTCGAACCTCTACTCGCGCGAGGTGGCGATCGCCCCGTCGCACCAGGTGCTGAAGAGTCCGCATCCGCACCAGGCGCGCGCGATGACCCGGCACGACATCCGCGAGTACCGGCGCTGGCATCGCGAGGCCGCGCTGCGCGGGAAGCGCGCCGGGTTCGACCTGGTGTACGTGTACGCCGCGCACGACCTGAGCCTCCCGATGCACTTCCTGCAGCGGCGCCGGAACCACCGCACCGACGAGTACGGCGGCTCGCTCGAGAACCGCGTCCGCCTCCTGCGCGAGCTGATCGAGGACACGAAGGAGGCTGTCGGGGACACCTGCGCCGTCGCGGTGCGCTTCGCGGTGGACGAGCTGCTCGGCGAGGACGGCGTGACGGTCACCGAGGCGAAGGAGGTCGTGCAGATGCTGGCCGAGCTCCCGGACCTCTGGGACGTGAACATCGCCGCCTGGTACAACGACTCCGCGCCATCCCGCTTCGCGAAGGAGGGCGCACAGGAGCCCTTCACGCACTGGGTGAAGCAGTGCACCACCAAGCCGGTCGTCGGCGTCGGGCGCTTCACCTCGCCGGACACGATGGTGGACCAGGTCCGGCGCGGCATCCTCGACTTCATCGGCGCGGCGCGGCCCAGCATCGCGGACCCCTTCCTCCCACGGAAGATCGAGGAAGGGCGCGTGGAGGAGATCCGCGAGTGCATCGGCTGCAACATCTGCGTCACCGGGGACATGACGAGCACGCCGATCCGCTGCACGCAGAACCCGTCGATGGGCGAGGAATGGCGGAAGGGATGGCACCCGGAGCGGATCGCGCCGAAGGCGCGCGCCGCGCGGATCCTCGTGGTCGGCGCGGGGCCCGCGGGCCTCGAGGCGGCACGCGCGCTGGGTCAACGGGGCTACGAGGTGCACCTCTCGGAGCGCGAGCGTGAGCTTGGCGGCCGCGTCCTGCGCGAGGCACGGCTCCCCGGGCTCGCCGAGTGGATGCGCGTGCGCGACTGGCGCGTGGGGCGGATCGAGTCGCTCTCCACCGTGTCGGTCTACCGCGAGTCGGAGATCACGGCGGACGAGGTGCTCGAGTTCGGCGCCGAGCAGGTGGTGCTGGCCACCGGCGCCGAGTGGCGGCGCGACGGGCGTGGCCGGGCGAACGGGCGGGGGGTGAGGGGGCTCGGGCCCCTGGCGCTCACGCCGGATGACGTGATGGCCGGCCGGGTGCCGACCGGGCATGTCGTGGTCTTCGACGACGACGCCTTCTATATGGGGAGCCTCATGGCGGAGGCCGTCGTGCAGGCGGGCGGCACCGCGACGATCGTGACGCCGGACGACGTGGTCGCCTCGTGGAGCGCGAACTCACTCGACTTCCGGCACCTGCAGAAGCGGCTCTACGCGCTCGGCGTGGCGCAGCTCACCGCGCACAACATCACGGAAGCGATGGCAGGCGGGCTGCGACTCACGCATGGCTGGTCGGGCGCGGAGCGGGAGTTGGCGTGCGACGCCGTGATCTGCGTGACGTCGCGCACCCCGAACGATGCGCTCGAGCGAGCACTATTGGAGCGCCGGGACGAGTGGCAGGCCGCCGGCGTGCGCGAGGTGCGCTGCATCGGCGACGCGCTCGCGCCGGGGCTCATCGCGCACGCGGTGTACGCGGGGCACCGGTACGCCCAGGAGTTCGATGCGGGGCCCGTCCCGTCCGTACCATTCAATCGACACCTTCCCGTCGCGCCGGCGGGAGCGAACCCACTCGACCACCGATCCGCGTGATGACAGGTACCACCGCGTCCGCCCCCTCCCACGCCCGCGTCGTCGTCATCGGCGGTGGGGTGATCGGCTGTTCCGTCGCCTACCACCTCGCGCACATGGGGTGCCGGGACGTCGTCCTGCTCGAGCGCCACCAGCTCACCGCCGGCACCACCTGGCACTCGGCGGGCCTCATGGTCACGTTCGGCTCCACCTCCGAGACTTCCACCGAGTTCCGGAAGTACACGCGAGACCTCTACGCTCGGCTCGAGGCGGAGACCGGGCAGGCCACCGGGTTCAAGCCGGTGGGGTTCATCGAGTGTGCGATCGACAAGGACCGGCTGGAGGAGTACCGGCGCGTCTCGACGTTCAACCGGTACTGCGGGGTGGACGTGCAGGAGATCTCGGCCAAGGAGGTGCAGGATCTCTTCCCCGTCGCGCGCACCGACGACATCCTCGCCGGCTTCTATGTGAAGGAGGACGGGCGGGTCGATCCGGTGGACGTGACGATGGCGCTCGCCAAGGGCGCGCGGATGCAGGGCGCGACGATCCTCGAGGGCGTCGCGGCCACGGGACTCATCACCGCGAACGGCGCGGTGGCGGGCGTGCGCACCGCACAGGGCGACATCACCTGCGAGATGGTGATCAACTGCGCCGGCGCGTGGGGGCGCGAGCTCGGCGAGCAGGCGGGCGTCACGATCCCGCTGCAGGCCGCGGAGCATTACTACCTGCTCACGGAGGAGATCCCCGGCGTCTCCAAGTCGTGGCCCGTGCTCGAGGACCCCGCGTCGTACGGCTACTTCCGCGAGGAGGGGGGCGGGCTGATGATCGGGCTCTTCGAGCCGATCTGCGCGCCCTGGAACGTCGCGGGGATGCCGACCGACTTCGCCTTCGGCGAGATCCCGCCCGACTGGGACCGTGTGGGGGAGTACATCGAGACCGCGATGCGGCGCGTGCCGATCTCGATGCAGACCGGCGTGAAGAAGCTCTTCTGCGGCCCCGAGTCGTTCACGCCCGACCTCAAGCCCTGCCTCGGCGAGGCGCCCGAGCTCCGGAACTACTTCGTCGCGGCGGGGCTCAACTCGATCGGGATCCTCACCGGCGGCGGCGTGGGGCGCGCGATGGCGCACTGGATGCTCAACGGCCGCCCCGACGTCGACATGACCGGCTTCAACCTCGACCGGCTCCACAAGTACCAGGCCAACCCCGAGTATCGCCGCACGCGCACGGTGGAGTCACTCGGGATGGTCTACCAGACGCACTACCCGAACCGCTCGATGGTCACGGCGCGCGGGGCGAAGCGCGCCGCGATCCACGACCGGCTGGTCGCGAAGGGCGCCTGGTTCAAGGACGTGAGCGGGTGGGAGGGGGCCGACTGGTACACGCCGGACGGCTCGCCGCCGGAGCCGGAGCCGCTCACCTTCGGCCGCCCGGCGAGCTGGGAGAACTGGAAGGCGGAGCACGAGGCCTGCCGCACCGGCGTGATCCTGATGGACATGTCGTTCATGTCGAAGTTCATGGTGCAGGGACGCGATGCGGGGCGCGTGCTCAACTGGATCTCGGCGAACGACGTGGACGGGAAGAGCGGGCGCACGACGTACACCCAGTGGCTGAACGAGGGGGGCACGCTCGAGGCCGACCTGACAATCACGAAGCTCGACCCCGCGTTCGGGAGTGGCGACGTGGGGCACCGCTACCTCGTCGTCGCGTCGGACACCGCGCACCGGCACGTCGAGACCTGGCTGCGGCGGCACACGCCGGCCGACGCGCACTGCTTCACGACCGACGTCACCAGCGCGTACGCGCAGATCAACATCCAGGGGCCGCGCTCCCGCGAGCTTCTGCAGCAGGTCACCACGGCGGACCTCTCGAACGAGGCGTTCCCCTTCCGCACGGCGCGCGAGGTGGATATCGGCTTCGCTCGCGTCCTGCTGGTGCGCATCACCTACCTCGGCGAGCTCGGCTACGAGCTCTACATCCCGACCGAGCAGGCGGTGGCCACCTACGACCTCGTGGTGGAGGCGGGTCGCGCGTGCGGCCTCCGGCATGCGGGGCTCAAGGCACTCGCGAGCCTTCGGATGGAGAAGGCCTACCGCGACTACGGCCATGACATCGACAACACCGACAGCGTGCTCGAGGTCGGGCTCGGGTTCGCGGTGAGCCTGAAGAAGCCCGGCGGCTTCCTCGGGAAGGACGCGGTGCTCGCGAAGAAGGCGGCCGGGATCAAGAAGGAGCTCGTGCAGGTCCTCGTGAAGGATCCGGAGCCGCTGATGATGCACGCCGAGGTGGTGCTGCGTGATGGGGTGCCGATGGGGTACATCCGGGCCGCGTCATACGGACACACCCTGGGCGGCGCGGTGGGCCTCGCGATGATCGAGCGCGCGCCGGGGCCGATCACGGACGAGTGGCTCGCCAGCGGCCGATGGGAGGTGGAGATCGCGGGCGCGAGGTATCCGGCGGTCGCGTCGCGCACTCCGCTCTACGATCCGGGAATGATGCGCATCAAGGGGTGACGGGCTGAAACCCGGGCGGTGGTGAGGCGTACGGGCGGGAAAGCCGTACCAACCATCCGCGTGGTCGCATTGTCCAACCAGCGACCCCATCAGAGGAACCCGGATGTCCCACGCCACATCAGCGCGACCTCCGCGCTCCGTTCGGCGCGTGCTGCCCATCCTTTCCACCTCGCTGCTGGCCCTCGTGATCATTGCCGGAGGCGAGCTCGGCGCCCAGGGACCGGTCGCTCGGGGCGATGCCGCCCGCGGCGAGGCCGAACGCGCCAGGGCGACCGCCGTGCGCGCGGCGATGGCGCCGCAGATCGACGGGCGCTCGGACGATGCCGTCTGGGCCACTGCGCCCAAGTATCGCGGGTTCCGCACCTTCGAACCAAGGGTGGACACCGACCCCTCCTTCCAGACGGAGTTCCAGGCCGCGTACGACGAGCGGAACCTCTACGTGTTCGTGCGGATGTTCGACCCGCACCCGGACAGCATCATGCGCGCCCTCTCCCGGCGCGACGTGCGCGGCCCGTCGGACCAGATCAAGCTCCTGATCGACTCCTACAACGACAAGCGCTCCGGGTACGAGCTCGCCGTGAATCCCGACGGCGTGAAGCGCGACTACTCGATGGCGAACGACCAGGACGAGGACGAGTCGTGGGACGGCATCTGGGACGTCGCGACCACGGTCGACTCGCTCGGCTGGACCGCGGAGTACCGGATCCCCCTCTCGCAGCTGCGCTACGCGCCTGCGCCGGAGCACGTGTTCGGGTTCGGGATCTGGCGCGACATCGAGCGGCTCAAGGAGCGCTCGGCGTGGCCGCTCTGGTCGCCGCACCGCCAGGGGATCTCGTCGCAGCTGGGGCTCCTGACCGGCCTGCAGGGACTCTCCAGCGCGCGGCGCGTGGAGGTGACGCCCTACTTCGTGACCAAGAACGTCCAGGTCGCCGGCTCGGGCAGCGGATTCGGGCGCGAGCAGGAGTTCACGGCCGGCGGCGACCTCAAGATCGGCCTCACGCCGAACGTCACGCTCGACGCCACGGTGAACCCGGACTTCGGGCAGGTGGAGGCGGATCCCTCGGTGGTGAACCTCACGGCGTTCGAGTCGTTCTTCTCGGAGCGCCGTCCGTTCTTCGTGGAGGGGGGCGGGTTCTACCAGTTCCAGCTCAACTGCTACATCGTCGTCGACTGCGGCACGAACGAGGGGCTGTTCTACTCGCGGCGCATCGGCCGCTCCCCCGCGCTGCGCGGGCTCTACGGGAACTCCGGCACCGCCACGTCGACCCCGATCGCCGCCGCCACCAAGCTCACGGGGCGCACGAGTGGCGGGCTCTCCTTCGGCATCCTCGACGCGATCACGCCGCGCGTCACCGGCACCGGCGACCGCACGGTCGAGCCGCAGACGAACTACGCCGTGGTGCGCGCGAACCAGGACCTGCGCGGCGGCGAGACGGGGATCTCCCTGATCGGCACCGCCGTGAACCGGTCGCTCGACGCTCTGAGCGAACCCTACCTGCATGAGAGCGCCTACGCCGTCGGCGCCACGTTCCGCAACCGGTTCGGAGGCAAGAACTACGAGTTCTCCGGGCAGTTCGCGCTCTCGCACGTGCAGGGGAGCGCCGCGGTGATCGAGCGGACGCAGCGGAGCCCGGTGCACTACTACCAGCGGCCGGGGGACGACTACGACGTGGACCCCACGCGGACCTCGCTCACGGGGCACGCCGAGCAGCTGAAGTTCGGCAAGTACGGCGGCGGGATCACCCGCTTCGAGACGAGCATCGTCCGGCAGTCGGCCGGGTTCGACGTCAACGACCTGGGGTTCCTCCGGCGCGCGGACCTGCTCAACTGGAGCACCTGGAGCGCACTCTCGTGGCGCGAGTCGAGGTGGATCTACCGCTGGGCGCAGCTGAACGCGAACCATTGGATCGGCGCGAACACCTCGGGGGACCGGTACGAGCACGGGATGAACGTCAACGGCCACATGGGCCTGCTCAACAACTGGGACATCCACCTGGGCGGGACGCTCACCGGACTCTCGGCGCAGGCCTGTGACCGGTGCACGCGGGGCGGCCCCATCGTACGCGAGTCGCGCGGCTTCTTCCCGTGGGGAGGCGTCAACACCGACAGCCGGAAGCCCGTCTCGGGCGGAGCGTGGTTCAACTTCGGCTTCGCGGACGAGGGGAACACCCGCTCCTCCTCGTACAGCCCGTACGTGAACTTCCGCCCCTCCACGCGCTCGAGGATCTCCCTCAGCCTCGACTACTCGGAACGCACCGACGACGCCCAGTGGTTCGGCAACTTCATCGACGGCGGGGGTGCGACGCACTACACCTTCGCGCGCCTCGAGCAGACCACGGTGGGGATGAGCACCCGGGTGAACTACACCGCGACCCCGAACCTCTCGTTCGAGTTCTACGGCCAGCCGTTCGTGTCGCACGGCACGTACTCGGATTTCCGCGAGCTCAGCGCGACCCCGGAGGCGGCCCGGTACGACGACCGGTATCAGCCCTACGCGCCGCCCGGCGGAGCGACGGCGTTCAAGGTCGCCGAGCTCCGCGGCAACGCCGTCGTGCGCTGGGAGTACCGTCCGGGGTCCACGCTCTTCGTGGTCTGGCAGCATGGCAAGGAGAGCTTCGCCAGCTCGTTCCCCGACCAGTCGTGGACGAAGGACTACGGCGACCTCTTCGACCTGCAGCCGAACAACACCTTCCTCGTGAAGTTCGCGTACTGGTTCAGTCGTTAAGGGATGCGTAGTGCTAACATGAGAGGGATGCCCAGCGTGGAGAGACCGCAATCCCTCGGCGAGGAGATCGCCAACAGCGTGAGCCATGGCGCAGGCGCCCTGGCCGTGCTGGCGGCGTTCCCGGTGCTCGTGATCGCCGCGTCCCGGAACGGCGCCTCCGCCATCGTCGGCGCGACGGTGTTCGGGGCGACGGCACTGGCGGTCTACCTCACCTCGACGCTCTACCACGCGCTGGCGCCGAGTCGCGCGAAGCGCGTGCTGCGCATCTTCGACCACTGCGCGATCTACCTGCTGATCGCCGGCACCTACACCCCGTTCACGCTCGGCGTGCTGCGGGGCCCGTGGGGGTGGACGATGTTCGGCATCGTCTGGGGGCTCGCGATCCTCGGGATCCTGCTGCGGATCAACGCCGGATTCCAGCGGCCGCGCGCCGTGACGGCGCTCTACGTGGCGATGGGGTGGCTCGGCGTCATCGCGGCGAAGCCGCTCATCGATGCGATGCCGGGCTGGGGGCTCTTCTGGCTCGTCGCCGGCGGTGTGGCGTACACGGCGGGGGTCGCGTTCTACGCGGCACCGCGGCTCCGGTACGGGCACTTCGTCTGGCACCTGATGGTGCTGGCCGGTACGGCGTGCCACTTCGTGGCGGTGATCGGCTACTCCGCGTGAGCGGCTCGGGGGGCGCGGCGGCGGCGAGCGTCACTGGGAACGGAGGACGCGCCCGCTAACCGCCGCGGCGGCCCGACTTCGCCGAGGTCGCCTGCGGCTTCACGCGCGGCGCCGGCACCGGCGGAGGTGTCGGGGCCGTCGCTCCGGCGGCCGGGACCGGACCCTTCTTCGGCTTCTTGCTGCTGAAATCGGGGACCACGGTACGTCGCTTCTTCGACATGGAAGGCCTCCTCGGCTCAACGGATGAGCTGGATGCGATGGTTGATCGGTGACAGCCACTCCACGCCGCGCGCCGTGACCACCGCGTCGTCCTCGAGCGGGATGCGCAGCTTCTTCCCGCCCCACTCGGGCATCGGCGTGTACGCGAAGAGCTCGATCGAGAAGAGGTTGGAGGGCCGGATCTCGAACTTCAGGCGGCCCGGGTTGAAGAAGGCCATCGAGGGTCCGATGCCGTGTCCCCAGTCGCCGACCGAGTGGCTGCCGATGATGAACTCCGTCGACGCGTCGTCGCGCACCTGGTTGAAGCCGCGCATCGGCGTGAAGCCCGCAGCGGTGATCGCCGCGATCACCTCGTCCATCATCGCCTGTGCGGTCTTCCCGGCCTTCGCGGTCTTCCGGATCACCTCACGCACCTTCACTGCCTGGTCGAACGCGTGCTTGATGCTCGCCGGCAGTGCGGTCTCCCCCGGCTTGAGCACGTAGGCGATGCGCTTCTGGTCGGTCCACATGTTCAGGTACCCGACACCGAAGTCGATCATGAGGATGTCGCCACGCTGGATGATCCGGTCGTTCGAGGTCGCCTCGATCCCGTTGGGACCGGTGATGTAGATGCTCGGCACTTCGAACGAGGAACCGAGCCCGCGCTGCAGCTGCTGCTCCTGGATCCACCACGCGACGTCGGCGAGGGTGGTCACGCCCGGCGTGATGACCTCGTTCGAGAGCGCCCGCTCGGCGATCTGCCGCCCGATCTCGGTCGCGTCGCCGAAGGCCACGAGTTCGCTCGCCACGCGGCGCGAGCTGAAGTCGGAGATGAGCTTCTCGGCCGAGACGATGCGCGAGGCGAGCGCGGGGCCGAGCGCGGCGACGATCTGCGTGTGGAGCGTGTGCGAGAGCCCGTCCGCCATCCCCATCTCGGTGGAGAGGTTGAGGCCGATGCGCTTCGGGTCGCGCTCACGCACGAAGGTCGCGAGGTCGGTGAAGGCCGGTGTGGGGTCGTACGCGCCGCATGCGGCGCGGTTGTGGTCGGTGACGTCGATCGCGACGCGCTCGATGCGGTCGCCGCCACGGTCGGTGAAGATGAAGTAGCCCGTGGTGCCGACGTACCCGCGGCCGAGCAGTTCCCAGAGCGGATCGTGGTGCCCCTCGCGCATGGCGACGATCCACATGTCGATGCCGTTCTCGCGCATCGCCTCGGGGAGGATGCGGTCGAACTTCTCGCGGCGCATCTCGCAGAGCCGGGCCCAGCGGTTGCGGGCCTCGAGATGGGACTGTGCCGCCGCGGGCAGGGCCGGCAGCACCAGGGCGAGGACGGCGAGGATGAGGAGGGGTCGGCGCATGGGGCGGGGGAAGGCAAGCGTGGGAGCATGATCGATCGATGCTCCAAGGTACGGCGAAGTCCGCGCGGCGGCTGGCGGATTCCCACTGGCACTCCCGGGCCCGCCAGCGGCAGAATCAGGGAGGTCCGCAAGCCCTCCCGACCACCGAGGCCCCGATGCACACTCACCGCCCTCGCTCCCGCACCACCCTGCTGCGGCTCATCGCGGCGCTCCTGGCCGTTGCCCTGCTGCACCTCCCAGCGGGCGCGCAGTCGACCACGCGCTACGTACGCTTCGCCGCCGCCGGTGATACCAGCTACGGGATCCTCGACGCGGGCACGGTCCGCGAACTCCGCGGTGACCTCTTCGGCACGCGCGAACCTACCGGCCGGACCTTCCGCCTCGACGCGGTGCGCCTCCTCGCGCCCGTCGTGCCCGGCAAGGTCATCGCCGTGGGGCTCAACTTCCGCTCCCACCTCGGCACGCGGCCGGTGGCGGCGGAGCCGGGGCTCTTCGCCAAGTACCCGAGCTCCGTCGTGGGGCCGGAGGCCGCGATCGTGCAGCCCCGCGGCTCGAAGAACCTGCACTATGAGGGCGAGATGGTGCTGGTCATCGGCAAGCGCGCCTCGCACGTGCGCCCGGAGGACGCGCTCGCGCATGTGTTCGGCGTGACCGCGGGCAACGACGTGAGCGAACGCGACTGGCAGGCGAGCGACCTGCAGTGGTTCCGCGCGAAGGCGTCGGACACCTTCGGCCCGCTCGGCCCGGCGATCGTCACCGGACTCGACCCCGACGACCTGCTCGTCCAGACGCGGTTGAACGGCGAGGTGGTGCAGTCGGAGCGGACGAGGGATCTGATCTTCGACGTGCGGACGATCGTGAGCTACGTGAGCCGGTACGTCACGCTCGAGCCGGGGGACGTGATCTACACGGGCACGCCGCAGACCACGCGGGCGATGAAGCCCGGCGACATCGTGGAGATCGAGGTCGAGGGGGTCGGCGTGCTGCGGAACCGGGTGGTCGCGGCGCCTTAGTGCGCGCTGTCGGGCGCTAGCGGTTCGTCGACGAGACTCCCGGGCCGGTCAGCGAGGATTCACTCCGGGGGACCGTTCGACGGCGCGACCGGCTTGTGCATCTGCACCATCCCCGGCTCGGCGATGGTCCGCTGCACATCGGCGACGCGTGCCGGCACGAAGCCGCTCAGGTTCTCCACGCCGTCGGCGGTGACCAGCGCCACGTCCTCGATCCGGATGTAGAGCCGTGCCTCGGGGATCCAGATCATCGGGTCGATCGTGAAGACCATGCCCGGCTGGAGCGGTACGCCGCGCACGCGTCCCACGTCGTGCACCGCCATCCCCACCGGGTGCTGGAAGTGCCCGCGGAAAGCGAGCCCTTCCTGCACCGCCTTCAGGTGCGCAGGGGAGGCAAAGGTCCTGCCCACGAGCCACTGCTTCATCTCCGCCGCGGCGCGGTCGAGCACCTCGTCGGAGGTGACGCCCGGCTTGATGTGGCGGAAGAAGGCGTCGCGATACTCGACGATGAACTCGTAGAGCGCCCGCTGTGCTGGCGTGAAGGTGCCGTTCACCGGCCAGATGCGCGTGACGTCGCTCGTGTAGTAGCGGTAGTCGGGGGCGTAGTCCATCAGGACGAGGTCGCCGTCGCGCAGCGGGTCCGACTTCCGGAAGTAGTGCCCCATGAAGGCGTTCGTCCCACCGCCGATGATCGAGGCGTAGCCGTCGCCGCGCGCGCCGTTCAGGTAGTGCACGTACTTGGCGGCCGCGTCGAGCTGGTACTCGTACACGCCGGGGCTCGTGGACCGCATCGCCTCCATGATCCCGAGTCCCGCGAGCTGCGTGGCGCGGCGGATGAGGGCGATCTCCGCGGGGCTCTTGATCGTGCGCATCGCGTCGAGCACCGGGGAGAGGTCGCGGACCTCGAACTGCGGGAAACGCTCCTTGAGGAGCCGGACGAAGTGCGCCTCGCGCGCCGGCCGGCCGTCCCACGGATCGGCGGCCACGCGGGCCTGCGCCGCCAGCAGCTCGTCGCGGCTGTCGTTGCCGGTCTCCATCGGTGCGAGCGGCGTGTGGAGCACCATCGCCGGCGGGCGGATGAGGTCGGCGCCCACGAGATCCGCCGAGAGGCGTTCGAGGCCGCGCACCTGCTCGATGCCGGTGCGCTGGACGAGCAGGAGACTGTCCTCGACGGAGAAGACCTTCCCTTCCCCGCGCTCGCGGTCCGCGTCGCGGCGCGGCAGGTAGAGCGTGGAGCGGCGGGTGCGACCATTGAGAAGGAGGTAGGCGTGCGCGGACTCGACGCCGGTCAGGTAGTAGAAGTCGTTGGACTGGCGGAAGACGCTGAAGCCGGGGAGGCCGGAGGCACCCTGGACGATCGCGATCGACTGCGGGCCGATGGCGTCGAGGATGCGGGTGCGGCGCGCCGCCAGTTCCTCGCGCGTGAAATCGGTTTGGAACCCGTCCGATCCCTGCGCCTCGCCGGGGGCTGGGGCGATCAGGAGGAGGAGGACAAGGAACCCTGCGGTACGGAGTCGCATCGGCGAGTTGTCGTGGGGAGCGAGCGAGGATCGCGGCAGCCTGCGACCGCAACGCGAATGTATGGCCGCCGTCGAGCGACGGCCATCGACGCTCGGCCGCGCACGCGAGACCTCAGTGATTCCCTGCCTCGCCCGACCTACTGCTTCCGCGCGGCGGCTCGCTGAACACGGACCGTCGTGAGCGACTCCACCGGGGCCGTCAGCGGATCCCCCGAGAGCACCACTCCACCCCCCGCGGCCCCTGGCGCTCCCCAGATGGAGTCGAACACCCCGCCCGCCCCGAGCCATCGGCTGTTCAACCGCATCAGCTCACGCCGCACCTCGGGCGAATCCCCGCGCTCGCCGATCGCGTTCACCCCGACGATCCCATAGTAGAGCCCGAGCAACGCAGCCCCCGGCGCCCCGAAGTAGTCCGACCCCTCCACCAGCACCGCGCCCATCCGCGCCAGCCGGTCCCACGCGTACACGCGCGGAGCACCCTCCGCACCCACCCGCTGCTCGGCGAAGGTCGGCGACACGCCCCTGGGCGTGTTGAAGTTCGACTGCACCGAGAGCGCGACCCCGAGCCGCACGGCGCGCTCCATGTCCGCATCGCTCGCATACGAGAAGTGCTCGATCCGGAGCCGCGTGGGCACCAGCCCGGGCCGCTCCTTCAGCACCGCCTCGTACGCATCGAGCGCCTCACGCACCGCCACATCCCCGATCGCATGCGTCGCCACGTCGAGCCCGGCGTCGAGCGCGCGGCGCGTCCAGTCGGCGATCTCCTGCGCCTTCATCCGCAGCACACCGGTCGTGTGCGGATCATCGGCGTACGGATGCGAGAGCGCCGCCCCGCGACTCCCGAGCGCGCCGTCGGCGAAGAGCTTGAGGTGCGTCACCCGCACGTTCGGCGAGAGCTGCCGCTCCGCCAGCGACATCGCCAGCACCTGCTCGGCATAGGGCGAGGGCGCCGGGATCATCAGGAAGAGCTGCATCGGCAGCGGCTCCGCACGGTCCGCCTCGCCGAGCAGCC
The DNA here is from genome assembly GCA_011525845.1 of Gemmatimonadaceae bacterium. Lineage (GTDB taxonomy): Bacteria > Gemmatimonadota > Gemmatimonadetes > Gemmatimonadales > Gemmatimonadaceae > Pseudogemmatithrix. The sequence goes on from WYBP01000011.1 coordinate 150,070, forward strand.
GCGCGAAACGCGCGAAGTCCGTGTTGAGCGCCGCGATCCCCGGCAGCGCGAGCACGCCGGCATCGTACGCGCGCATCACCCCACGCTCGGCCAGCGCCTCCGCTCCGAGTCGCCAGGCGCGCACGATGTCGCTGTCCGCCGGCGCGGGGATCTGTGCGAGCACGGGCTCGGCGGCGCGCTCGAGGAGCACGCCACTCCGCACGCCACTCCGCACCTCACGCAGCCCGGCACGCAGCCCGGCACGCACGAGCGCCGCGCGATTCACCCAGAGCGCATGCCCATCGGTGCGGGCCATCGCCGCAGGTGTGTCCGGCAACGCCGCCGAGAGCGCGTCGGTGGTCGGGAGGACGGGAGTGCCCCAACCGTCCTGGCTCCAGCCGAACCCGGTCACCCAGGCCGCCTCACTTCCCTGCCCGGCCTGCGACACCGCGGCCGCAGCCGACGCCGCGCGCGCCACCACCTCGGCCTCGCTCTTCGCTCCACCCGCGTTCACGTAGCCCGCCGGCTTCCGCTCGTCCTGCAGCAGCCACCACCCGACATTGAACGCATGCACGTGATGGTCCGCGAACGCCGCCACGCGCACGCCATCCCCGGCGGGGGGAGAGGCGCAGGAGGCGAGTGCGACGCCGAGCAGCATCACGCAGTGCAGCATTCGGCCGGCGCGGTGCGGCGTGACGCATGGGCCGCTCACGACGGCATCCGCCACCCGCCTACCTCCGCACGGCGTCGGCCGCGCGCCGCGTCTCATCCGCCGCCGCCGCGATCTTCGCCGTCACCACCGCGAGCTGCGCGCGCGCACGCGCCCAGTCCCCAGCGTCCACGGCTTCCTGCACCCCCGGCAGCGTCATCGCGGCATACGTGTACCGCGGCGCGTAGAGCACGTGCTTGAACCAGGGCCGCCCCGGGATCCCTTCGTCGGCGAGAAGCCGCTGCTCCACCACGCGCATCGCCTCGTTCGCGGCGCGGAGCCGCGCGGTCCTGGCGTCGCTCGACGGTGACGCGAGCGCCGCCGCGAGCGCACGCTCGAGCGCGCCCGCCTCGGTCGCCCAGCGCGTCGTGGCCGCGCGGAGCGCTCCCAGGTCGAGCTGCGCGCCGACCCCATCCTGCGCCGCAAGGGCGTCGATGAACCCCTTCATCCGGTCCGCGTACAATCCGAAGTCGTGCGGGTAGTGGTCCGCGTTCGCGAGGCGCATCGCCATCCGCCCCCAGACCTCGCCCATCGCGGTCATGTACCGGAAGCCCGGGTCCCCGAACTGCGTCATCCAGTAGTAGTTGTCGTACATCGAGTGGTAGACGCCGTACGGACCGCCGAACGCCATCTCCACCACGGGGATGCCGAGGAAGTTGAGGAAGACGGTGTAGTCGGAACCGGAGCCGAGCGCGTTCCCGGGGTAGTCGATCGGACGCTTCACGGACTCCTGTCGAGTCGCGCCCCCGCCGATCATCGCTTCGCGCGTCTCCTTCTCGAGTGCGCGACCCCAGGCGTCGAGCACCGATCCCTCGGCGCCCGGATCGTTCACGTCGCGCACGGTCTGGCTCACGAGCGCGTTGAGCGAGGCGATGGCACCCGCGTCGAAGTTGGGGCCGCTCGTCGAGCCATCGACGTTCAGGTAGGCGATCGCGTTCCGCTTGAGGTCGTCCGCGAAGTGCTCGCCCCACTCGGTGCTCCCGGTGAGGTGCCACTCCTCGGCGTCCCAGCTCGCGAAGACGATCGAGCGCTTGGGCCGCTTCCCTTCCTTCGCCATCGCGCCGAGCACGCGTGCGAGCTCGAGCTGAGTCGCTGTGCCGGAAGAGGGATCGACCGCGCCGAAGACCCAGGCGTCGCGGTGATTGCCGAGCACCACGTACTTGTCCGGCTCCTCGGTGCCGCGGATGCGGCCTTCCACCACCCAGATCGGGCGGGTCGCGCCGTCCATGTCGACCTTCACGCGCACCGTGGCGGGCCCGGCGCCCACACGGTAGCGGAACGGGAGCGCGCCCTGCCAGGACTCCGGCGCGTCCGGTCCGCCGAGCGCGCGGAGCAACGGCTCCGCGTCCCGGTAGGAGAGGGGCATCGCGATGATCTTCGGCACCGCAGGTGAGTCGCTCGCGTTGATGCGGGGTGCGCCCGGCAGCGACGCGTACCCCGGCGTGAGCGGGTCGCCCGCGATCATGAAGTCGTAGGTGATCGCACCGCGCTGGATGTGGCCGGCGGGGCCCCACGGGCCCGTCGGGAAGGTGTCTCCCTTCACCCAGCCGTCCTGCGCGGGATCGGAGTAGACGAGCATCGCCTTCAATCCGCGCTGCTCCGCCGTGAGCGCCTTGAAGCCGCGGTAGCTGTAGGGCACCGAATAGCGCACGAGCGCGATCTTCCCCTTGAGGTCGATCCCCTGCGCTTCGAGCCAGTCATAGTCCGACGGGTTGCCGCTGGACGCGTAGACCAGCTCCCCCGTGACGTCGCCCGAGCCCGACATCCCGAGGTAGGTGGGGCCCGCGTCCATCGCGCTCTGCGGGTCCTGCGGGTACGCGTCCTCCCGGAGCGTCGCCTCGTAGGGCGTGGGCGCGATCATCGCGACCTTCACCTCGCGCGGCCAGGGGAGGAGCACGTCGTAGCGATGCAGGCGCACCTCGTCGAGCCCGTACTCCTTGAACCGGGCGACGAGGAAGTCGGCGAGCTCCTTGTTCCGCGCGGATCCCGCGGGATGCGGTTCGGCGGTGAAGTACTTGAAGAAGGCAGCGGTGGAATCGCGGCTGAGCCGACGGGCGAGCTCGGCCTCGAGCGCGCGCTCACGGGCGGCGGACGCGGCGGTGAAACCACGGATCGAGTCGCCGGCCTGCGCGCGTTCCTCCTGTGTTCCGGCGTGCGGCGGACTCCAGGCCATGATGCCGGCCGCGGATGCAGCGATCGCGAGCAGGGCGAGGATTCGGCGACGACGGGTGGGTCGGGTCATCGGGCTTCGCGAGTTCGAGGGAGGATCGATCGCAATTGCGGTGCTGCGTCTCAGAGTGAAATTGCGGGAGGATCCGCTTCTTCGCGTTCGCATGCCGAACGACTCGTCCCACTCACACGGGAGCCTCTGCGTGTTCGTCCTCATCGCCGCGGGACTCCTGCAGGTCGCCGCGCCTGCCGACACCGCGTGGCTGCGCGACCGGAACGTGCCGGTCCCCATGCGCGACGGGGTCACGCTGCACGCCGATGTCATGCGCCCCGTGCGCGGCGGCCCCTTCCCGGTGCTCGTGTATCGCACGCCCTACGACAAGACCGAGGCGGTCGCCGACGACGGACTCGTACGGCAGGCCATCGCGCGCGGCTACGCGGTGGTCCTGCAGGACGTGCGCGGCCGCTACGCGTCGGACGGGAGCTTCGAGGCGTACCGCCAGGAAGGGAAGGACGGGTACGACACGATCGAGTGGGCGGCGGCGCAGCCCTGGTCGAACGGCGCCGTGGGCACGTACGGGCTCTCGTATCCGGGCGCGGTGCAGTGGCTGGCTGCGATCGAGTCGCCGCCGCACCTCCGCGCGATGGTGCCGGCCATGACCTTCGCGTCGCCGCGGCAGTTCTTCTACTCGGGCGGCGTCTGGGACCTGAGCTGGGTGCCCTGGGTCTGGTACAACATCGCGCCCGACCTGCGCGTGCGGACGGGCGCACCGGGCGCGCTGAGCTACGCGGCCGCGCGCGAGTCGTGGCCGCGCGAGGCGGCGCGCGTGCAGGCGCAGCGCCCCCTGCTCGACCTGCCGGACTTCAAGGGCATCGCGCCCTGGTTCTACGAGTGGATCAGGCGCGGTCCCGCGGACCCCTGGTGGGACTTCGCCGAGCTCCGCGGACGCTACGACCGCGTGGGTGCCGCCGTGCTCAACCTCTCGGGGTGGTATGACGAGTCGTACGGACCGGTCGGTGCGGTGACGAACTTCAGCGGTCTCGTGGCCGCCCGCAGCGCTGCGGCGCCACGCACGAAGCTGATCGTCGGCCCCTGGGTGCATGGCTCGGATGCGACACGGCGGCCGGTCGCTGGACACCGGAGCTTCGGCGCGAACTCGGCGATCGACTACACCGGCACCGTGCTCGACTGGATGGACCGCTGGCTCAAGGGCGCGGAGAACGGCGTCATGCGCGAACCCGCGGTGCGCGTGTACGTGATGGGCGCCGACGAGTGGCGCACGGGTGACCGCTGGCCGCTCCCGGGGATCGTGGCCGAGACGCTGCACTTCGGCGCGGGACGTGCGCTGACGCGCGCGCGACCGACCGCTGCGCGTGCCGCGAGCGAGTACACCTCCGACCCCGACCGTCCCGTGATGGACATCTACAACGCGGACTATGGCGCGCACGACTACCGCGCGCTCCAGGACCGCCCGGACGTCCTGACCTTCGAGACGGCACCACTCGAGGAGGACGTCGAGGTGATCGGTGCGATGCGCGCGGAACTCCATCTCGAGACCGACGCGCGCGACGTGGACCTCTTCGTGAAGGTGCTCGACGTCGCGCCGGACGGCACGGCGTTCAACCTGATGGCGCCGGGGCGCGAAGTCCTGCGCGCCTCCTACCGGAACCCGACGCGCCGGGAGCTGCTCACCCCTGGCCAGACCTACCTGCTCCGCTGGGACGACCTGTACACCGCGAACCGGTTCAAGAAGGGGCACCGGATCCGCGTGCACGTGATGAGCAGCTTCATGCCGCACTACGCGGTGAACCTGCAGACCGGCGAGTCCGAGGCCACGAGCGCGGCCACGCGCACGGCGCGCGTGACGATCCGGCATGACGCGGCGCATCTGTCGCGGATCGTGCTGCCGGTGATGAAGGCGGGCCGGACGCCCTAGCCGCAGCTCCGCGCTCGGGTTCCTAGATGATCCGCTTGCCGACCTCGCAGGCCGTGATCAGCCGCGCGAGCCGCCGCTCGCGCGTGGACTCCTGTTTCGCCGTGGTCACCCAGTGCGAGCAGCGCTGGCGGTACGAGGGCGGCTGCGCCTCCCAGAAGGTCCACGCCTGCCGCGAGCGCTTGAGGAGGCGCCGTTGCGCCGGCGTGAGCGTGGCGCGCTTCACGCTCTCGTACGCGTAGATGGCGGACCTCTTCTCGTCGCGCCGCTCATAGGCCGCGAGACCCGCAGGTCGAATCCGACCCTCGCGCGTGAGCACCTTCACACGCGCGATGTTGACCGCGCTCCAGATGCTCTTCGCACGGCGCGGCGTGAAGCGGATCGAGTAGCGCGCCTCGTCCACCCGCCGGCGCACGCCGTCGATCCATCCGTAACAGAGGGCCTCGTCCACCGACTCGGGCCAGGTCATGCTCGACACGCCGGTTCCCTTCTTGTGGTAACCGACGAGCAGCTCGGTGGCCGTCGCGTGGTGCTTGGCGAGCCAGCGGCGGAACGCCGCGGCCGACCGGAAGTAGGTCGCATCGCCCGACGCCTTCACGGCTCGCGGCCGGCGGGATCGAGGAGCGCCAGCCGGTTCGCACGCAACTCCTGCCACTCGTCCGCGCCAATGCCAGCTCCCGCGCGCAGCGCCGCCGAGGCGCGCGCCAACTCGAATACCGGGTAGTCGCTGCCGGGCAGCAGCCGAGCCGTGCCGAACTCGCGGATGTCCTCGGCGAGCGCCCTCCCTTCCGCCGCGGTGCTCGCGGGTACGCCCTCCGACTCCCGCTCGAGCCAGACGGCCGAGAGGTCGAAGTGGATGCCCGCGCGCGGCCGCCCACCAGCCTCCTCCGCGCGAAGCCACGCGGCGAAGGTCCGATAGACGCTCCGGGACCAGGCGCCGTACCCTCCGCTCCCGCCGAGGTGCGCGATGACGAGCGTGAGCCCCGGGTGCGGCGCGATCACCCGGTCGATGAACCGTTGCACGTCCTCGAGTTCGACGCCGCGGCGCTGCGGATCGAAGTGCACCAGGAGAGCGACGCCGGCGGAGTCGGCCCAGGCGGCGACGCGCGCCACCCGTTCGAGGTGCGACTCCTCGCGCGGGTCGATGCCGGCGCTGGCCAGGTGGAGCTTCAGCCCGCGCACGCCGAGCGCGTTGCGGCAGCGGCGGATCTCGTCCCAGGCGTACGGCCGGGAGATGTCGACGCTGCAGAGCGCGACCGCGGTCCCGGGAAAGCCGCTCGCCGATGCCGCCACGTAGTCGTTCTCCCGCCGGACGGCGGCGTGCTCCTGCTCCAGCGAGAGGCCGAGTGCTCCCCGGAACTCCTCGTTGCCGTAGAGGTGCGACATCGGCACCAGGAGTGCCGCACCGACGCCGAGCCCAGCCGGGGAGGTGTAGACCGAGTCAGGTCGGGAGAACGGGACGCCGAGTGATTTCCAGTCGGCGACGAGTGCGGGGCTGAGGAGGTGCACGTGGTGGTCGGCCAGGCCGGAGACGTCCTCGGGCGGCGGGCTCGGGCGCTCGCCGCACGCCGGCGCGGCGAGCAGGAGGAACGCAGCGAGAGCGCGGAGGCTGAGCGTGGGACGGCCGGAGTGATCGCGCCTCCGCGTCATCCTCGCCCCGGCTTCTTCGGCTTCTGCACCGTCTTCGGCTTCTTCGGCTTCTTCGGCGGCAACGACTCCGCGTGCGCGACCGCACGCGCCACCCACTTCCGTACGCCCGCCGTGGTCTGCACACCCGCCGCTTCGACGTAGACGAACCCCTTCAGCGGCCGGCCGGTGAAGTCCATCGGACGCACGTGCGCCTCCTCGAGGCAGGCCTCCGCACGCTCGGGCGAGAGCCGCACCATCAGCCGCTCCTTCTCCACCCCGACGGCCATGTGCGACGCCACCATGAACGCGAGGCCGCCGAACATCCGCTTCTCCTCGACGTCGCGGCGGGGCGAAAGCGCCTGCCGCACGCGCTCGGCCAGTGCCTCATCGTATGCCATCCTCTCTCCATCTGACGGGTCTCTCCCCATAGTGGTGCGACTCCGCGGCCGGCGCCATCTTCTCCGGCATGACACCTGCCCCCCGCCGGTCCCATGCCTCGCGCGCGTTGCTCTGCGCGCTCCTCTCGCTCCCCCTCGCCGCGGGTGCACAGCGGCCGCGGACGATGCCCCCCGTGGCACTCCCCGCCGCGTACGACCCGACCCTCTACTCCTCGCCGGCCGCGACGGACAAGGCGCTCAAGGCGCTCCGCTGGCGCCTCGTGGGCCCCTTCCGCGGCGGGCGCGCCGTCGCGGTCGCGGGCGACCTCGCCAAGCCCTTCCTCTTCTACATGGGCTCCGTGAACGGCGGCGTCTGGCGCACCACCAACGGGGGCCAGACCTGGGAGAACCTCACCGACGGCAAGACCGACATCTCGTCCGTCGGGGCGATCGCGGTGGCGCCGAGCGACGCGAACGTCATCTACGTCGGCACGGGGGAGTCGTACCTGCGCGAGGACCTCACCTTCGGGACGGGCGTCTACCGCTCCACCGACGCGGGCCAGACCTGGCAGCACCTCGGCCTCACCGAGACGCACCAGATCACCGACGTGGTGATCGACCCGCGCGACCCGGACCGCGTCTTCATCTCCGCGATCGGCCACGCCTTCGGCCCGAACCCGGAGCGCGGCGTCTTCCGCACCACGGACGGCGGGAGGAACTGGAAGAAGGTGCTCTTCATCGACGACTCCACGGGCGCCAACGACATCGCGATGGACCCGTCGAACCCGCGGATCCTCTACGCGTCGATGTACAAGTTCCAGCGCACCCCGTGGTCGATGCTCGCGGGCGGCGGCCGCAGCGGGATCTGGAAGTCCGTCGATGGCGGCGACACCTGGACCGAGCTCTCCAAGGCGCCAGGCGTGCCGCGCGGCCCGCTCGGCAAGATCGGGCTCGACGTCTCCCCAGCCGACCCGCAACGCATCTACGCCTCGATCGAGGCGCCGGACTCCACCGGCGGTTTCTTCCGCTCGGACGACGCGGGGGCGAGTTGGACCCGCATGAACGACGACGCCCGGATGTGGGTGCGCAGCTGGTACTACTCGAGCGTCACCGCGGACCCGAAGAACGCCGATGTCGTGTACGTGATGAACCTGACGATCCTCAAGTCGATCGACGGCGGGAAGACGTTCAAGGAGATCGACGTGCTGCACGGCGACACGCACCGCCTCTGGATCGATCCCGCGAATCCGGACCGGATGATCCTCGGCGACGACGGCGGTGCGACCGTGACCTTCGACGGCGCGAAGACCTGGTCCGACCAGCACAACCAGCCCACGGCGCAGTTCTACCACGTCAACACCGACGACCAGTTCCCCTACCGCATCTACGGCGGCCAGCAGGACAACTCGGCGATCTCCATCGCCTCGCGCTCCGACGAGGGCGGGATCGGCGTGCGCAACTACTTCAGCGTGGCGGGCTGCGAGAACGCGACCATCGCCTACGACCCGCGCAACCCGAACATCACCTACGGCGGCTGCTACCTCGGGATGTTCTCGCGCTACGACCACGACCGCCGGCAGGAACGGGACATCTCGGTGACGGACATCAACTGGGACGGCTACGCGGCGAAGGACGTGCCCGAACGCTTCCAGTGGACCTTCCCCGTGCTCGTCTCGCGCCACGACCCGCGCACGCTCTACGTCACGTCGCAGCACGTCTGGCGCACCCGCGACGAGGGGCAGACCTGGCAACGGATCAGCCCGGACCTCACGCACGCCGACCCCGCGACACTCGGGCACACGGGCGGCCCGGTGCACGGCGAGATGACCGGCGCCGAGTGGTACGGCACGATCTACGCGTTCGCCGAGTCACCGCGCGTGGCGGGTGTGCTCTGGGCGGGGTCGGACGACGGTCGCATCCACCTCTCGCGCGACGCGGGCGCCACCTGGACGGACGTCACGCCTCCCGGCTACGGCAAGTTCACGCGCACGGCGCACATCGATGCGTCCCCGCACGATCCGGCGGTGGTGTACGTGGCCGCGAACCGGTACCAGCAGGACGACTTCGCGCCCTACCTCTGGAAGAGCGCGGACTATGGCCGCACCTGGACGGCGATCACGCGCGGCATCCCGCGCAGCGCCTACACGCGCGTGGTGCGCGAGGACCCCGCGCGCCGCGGCCTGCTCTACGCGGGCACCGAGTACGGCGTCTGGGTCTCGATGGACGACGGCGCGAACTGGCAGCCGCTGCAGCTGAACCTGCCGCGGTCGAGCGTGCGCGACCTCAAGGTGCAGGGGAACGACCTCGTCGCCGCGACGCACGGACGCTCCTTCTGGGTGATCGACGACCTGTCGCCGATCCGGCAGCTGGCCGACAGCGTGATGCGCAAGGCCGCGCACCTCTTCCAGCCGGCCACGGCGCTGCTCTGGAGCGGCGCGCGCGGCGGGAACGGCACCGGGGAGAACCCGCCGAGCGGCGTGCTGGTGGACTACTGGCTGCGCGAGGCGGCGCCGGGGAAGGTGCGGCTGGAGTTCACGGACGCGCAGGGCACCGTCCTGCGGTCGTTCGCGAGCGCAGACTCCGCGGCCACCGCGGACAGCATCTCGTACACGCCGGCGGACTCGATGCCGCGGACGCGCGCCGGGACCAACCGCTTCGTCTGGAACCTGCGCACGAAGTCGGCGAGCAAGCTCCCCAACACCGTGCTCGACTTCGGGACGCTGCGCGGCGCCTGGGTGCCCCCGGGCGACTACGGCGTCCGGCTCATCGTCGGTGCGGACACGATGACGCGGCGGTTCAAGGTGGCCGCCGACCCGCGCGTCGCGACGAGCACGGCCGACCTCGCGGCACAGTACGCCGCCGCGCGCCGCACGATCGACCGCATCGACGAGATCGTGGAGAACGTGAAGCGCGTGGAGGACCTGCAGTCCCAGATCGACGACCGCACGAAACGTCCCGCGGACAGCGCGGCGACCGCCCGGCTCGCTGCCGACGCCAAGGCGACGCGCGCGCAGCTGGAGGCGGTGCGCGCCGAGCTCTACGAGGTGGGCTGCCACGTGGACCAGTGCACGCTCGACATGCCGGTGAAGCTCTACAACAAGTTCATCACGCTGAACATGCAGCTGCAGACCGGCGCGTACCCACCGACGCAGGCGCACGGGCAGGTGTACGACGGGCTCAAGGCGCAGCTCGATGCGCGGCTGCAGGAGCTGGAGCGGATCGAGGCGGAGGACATCCCGCGGCTCAACCGGGTGCTCGAGGCGCTCGGGCTGCCGGCGCTCTACGTCAAGCCGAGGAAGCCGATCGCGTGAACTGACACGCGGCGCTGACCGGTGCGCGCGAGTGCGCGCCGGTCAGCGCTCAGGGCGAGCGGAAGGTCCCCGGCTGCTCGCCGAGGAGCGACGCGACCGGCGTGACCCGGTAGAGGCGCGTGAGCTCCGGGCCGACGTTCAGCCGCCACACCACCCCGCCTGCCGGATCGACCTCGACGGCCGTGATCGGGCCCGTGGAGGAGTTCTGGCCAGCGAGCATGCCGAAGAGCACGGTGGTGTTCCCGTTCGCGTGCCGTCGCGCCGAGCCGACGAGCGAGGCGTAGATGTCGGGGGAGTGCCGATACTGCCAGGCGCGGGTCGCGGTGCCGGCGGGCACGTCGATCGCGTACTCGATCGCGCGCGTGTACGCCCCGCCCGGGCGCTCCCAGCCGTTGTCATAGACGAGGACGCGGTTCAGCGTGGGCTCCGATACGTAGTGCTGCCCGAGCGCGCGGTCCGAGTCGGCGACGGCGAGCGTGCCCGTGGGACCGCCGAGCCGCCACTCGACGCTGCCGAAGTCGGGCGCGATAGAGATGATGTGGTCCGCGTTGCGCAGCGACATCAGCACGTTCCCGCGCGGGCCGTAGCTGATCCCGTTCCCGTGCAGCCAGTTCCCCGGCACCGAGCGGGAGCCGCGCAGGGTGTTCCAGTCGAGGAAGTCGAAGGCGCTCCACCGCTTCGCCACGGCGCCCGTCTCCGGCGTCCACTCCCAGAGCGCCTCCCCCACCACGGAGTCCGCGCCGATGAGGCGCGTCTCGTTGGCGATGAAGAGCAGGTGGTCGTTGGGCATCGCGATCACGTCGTGATGGATCCGCCCGTACGCGGTCGCGGCGGTGGCCTGTGGCAGCTGGTGCGCGATGGACCCGTCGATGCGGTACGACACCAGCCCGAGGGCGGCATCGTTGAGCACGAACTCCCCGTTCGCGCGCCGCGTGGCGCCGAAGAGCGAGCCCGTCATCGGGAGCCATCCCGCGATCTCCCCCTGCTCCACCATCAGCAGGCCGCCGAAGCCGGTGGCGGCGACCACCTCCACGAGCGCCACGGGGAGCGTGGGCGTGCCGCTCGCCACCAGACCCGCCTGGATCGCCGCCAGCGCCTGCGGCAACAGGCCGGTCTGGAAGGCGATCCGGAAGGGCGCGGCGGTCGTGCCGGGCACGTACGCCTCGAGCGCGTACGCCCGATTGGCCCGCAGCCGCGGCAGCAGGAGCCGGTGCACGAGTGCGATCGAATCGGCACGGACGGTCAGCACCGGTGTCCCCGTGCCGCCGTACGTCACCGCGACGGCGTCCGCCCGGCGCAGCTCGACCGTCACGGCCCGCACGGAGGAGCCGTCGATCGAGTCGACGCGCACGGCGCGCACGTCGCCGGTGTCGCTCGTGGGCGCGCTGGGATCTGCGCACGCGGCCAGGAAGAGCGCGAGCGCGAGGAGTCCGGGGAACGGCGGGCATCTCACGTCCGGGAATCTGGAGGCCGGCGTCACCCCGGCAACTCCCGGGCTCCGTGGGATCCGCGGCACCCGCGCACCCCACGGGGCGCCACGCGGCCGTATCTTCGGGAGTCCCCCGCCCACCCCGCCATGGCCTTCCGCATCCTCGCCGACATCCTCGTCACCCTCGTCGCGCTCCTGCACGTGGGGTTCCTCGTGCTCGAGATGTTCCTCTGGAACCATCCCGTGGGCCGCAACGTCTTCCGGCTGGATCCCGAGTTCGCCGCTCGCTCGGCGACGCTGGCGGCGAACCAGGGACTGTACAACGGCTTCCTGGCCGCCGGCCTCATCTGGGGCCTCGTGGCGGCGCGGCCGGACGTCATGCTCTTCTTCCTGGGGTGCGTGATCGTGGCGGGCGTCTACGGAGGCCTCACCGTGAAGCCGACGATCTTCGTCACGCAGGGCGTGCCTGCCATCGTCGCGCTCGTGGCCGTCCTCGTCGGCTGGTGAGGTGGGGCGCGGCGCGCGGCCGTGCGGCGGCGGCGCGCGCGTCAGGGTCCTTGCCCGATCCCCTCGAAGTAGGCGACGACACGGTCGTGCGACTCCGGCCGCGTGTACACGTCGGTCGCTCGCGTCTCCATCACCCGCAGGATCACGTCGGCGACCTGCTCCGCGTCCTGCCCCTGCGGGAAGCTGCGTGAGGGCGGGCCCCCATGGTGCGCGTTCGTGCCGAACTCCGTGTACACCAGGCCGGGGGAGACCAGGGAGACGGTGATCCCCGGGTGCTCCGCGGCGAGCTCGTCCCGGAAGTTCGCGGTGAGCGCGTTCAGGAAGTGCTTCGCCCCGCTGTAGGCGGCGCGGTGCACCGCGTACGGGACGCGCGCGAGCATCGAGGAGACGTTGATCACCTGCCCCCCACCCCGGGCGCGGAAGTGCGGGAGCACCTCCTGCATCCCGTACAGCGCGCTCAGCACGTTCACGCGCATCATCAGGTCGATGTCCTCGTCCGTGAGCTGCGAGGGTGGCCGCGTGATCCCGCGCCCGACGTTGTTCACCCAGACGTCGATCCGCCCGAAGTGCGCGACGCCGGCGGCGACGGCGCGGCGCACCTCGGGCCGCGAGGTGACGTCCGCCACGTGCACGAACGCGCGCGGGCCGCAGCGCGCCGCGACCTCGCGGAGCCGCTCCTCGGTGCGTGCCACCAGCATGACGGCGTGGCCGGCCGCCGCCGCCCGCTCCGCGAGCGCCGCGCCGATCCCGCTGCTCGCACCGGTGACCACCACGACGCGCTCGGTCATCCCGCCCTCTCGATGGAAGTGGACCCGTCCGGAGGATACATTCGGCGCCATGGAGACGACACCCACCGGAGGCGTGAGCCGCGCGCAGCGCGTCAGCCGCAACCTCCGGAAGGGACTCGACCTCGCGTGGGCGGCGTCGCCGGGGTCGCTCGTCCGCTTCACCGTCCTCGGGATGGTCAACGCGGCGATGCCGCCGCTGGCCGTCTGGCTCGGCGCGACGCTCGTCAACCGGATCGCCCAGGCCCGGCTGCTCGAGCTCACCTTCGCGGACCTCTTCCCCCTGGTCGCCGGGCTCTGGCTCGTGACCGCGGTGCAGCGCGCGATCGGCGCCTACATGGGGTACGGGCGCGAGCTCTTCGTGCGGCGCGTGCAGCTCGAGGCCGAGCACCGCCTGCTCACGCAGGCGGCGAAGGTGGACATCGGCCACTTCGACAACTCCAACTGGCACGACCGCCTGGCGCGCGCGAAGCGCGACGTCTCGTGGCGGCCCGGCGACCTGACCTGGTCCCTCCTCGGCCTCACGGGGAACGTGGCGACCATCGTCCTCATGGCCTCGCTGCTCGCGAGCCTCCACTGGATCCTCGTGGTGCTCGCGCTCGCGGCCTCCTTCCTCGCGCTCCTGCTCGACCGCCGTGTGACGACGAAGATGTACGAGTACTACTACCAGGAGACGCCCGAGGAGCGCGAGCGCGAGTACCTGGGGGACCTCCTGGTGCAGCCCCGCACCACGAAGGAGATCCGCGCGTTCGTGCTGGCCGACTACCTGCTCGACCGGCACCAGCGGATCTCCGAGTACCTGTTCGAGCAGCGCAGGAAGATGTACCGCACCGGCGCACGGACCTCGCTCCTGACGGGGCTCGTGACGGGCACGAGCCTCGCGCTCGCGTACGCGTTCGTCGCCTGGCGTGGCGTGGTCGGCACGATCGATCCGGGCGGCGTGGTGCTGGTGATCGGTGCCTTCGCCTCGGTCTCGAGCACGCTCGGGACCGTGTCGAGCACCTTCGTCGCCGTGGACCAGCACACGACCTTCCTCGACGACTACTTCTCCTTCCTCGCCATCGAGCCGCTCGTCACCGTGCCCGCCGAGCCGGTGACGCTCCCCGAGCGCCTCGCGGGCGGGATCGTGTTCGACGACGTGACCTTCAGCTATCCCGGGGGCCACGCCCCGGCGGTGGACCATCTCTCGCTCGAGATCCGGCCGGGCGAGCTGATCGCGCTGGTCGGAGAGAATGGCGCGGGGAAGAGCAGCCTCGTGAAGCTCCTGCTCCGCTTCTACGACCCCACGCAGGGGAGCATCCGGCTCGGCGGCCTCGACCTTCGGCAGATCCGCCCGGAGGAGCTGCGCGAGCGGGTCGGCGTGCTCTTCCAGGACTTCGCCACCTACGAGCTCACGGTGCGTGAGAACGTGCTGATGGGGCGTGCGAACCGGTCACCGGACGACGACCGGGTGCTCAAGGCGCTGCGCGACGCCCGCGCCGACCGGCTGGTCCAGCAGCTCCCCAGGGGCCTCGATTCGCGCACGGGCCGCCTCTTCGAGGGGGGACACGACCTCTCGGGCGGCGAATGGCAGCGTCTCGCGCTGGCGCGGATCATGTACCGCGACGCGGACGTCTGGATCCTCGACGAGCCGACCTCCTCGCTCGACCCCGAGGCGGAGGCGGCGGTGTTCGCCGAGCTCAAGGCGAACCTGCGCGGTCGGATCGGGATCGTCATCTCGCACCGCTTCTCCACGGTGCGCGTCGCCGACCGCATCGCGGTGATCGACGACGGCCGCGTCACCGAGCTCGGCACGCACGCGGAACTGCTCGCCGCGAGGGGGCGGTACGCGCGACTCTTCGAGCTGCAGGCCTCGGGCTACCGGTAGCGCCGGGCCGGCCCCGCGCTCAGCGCGACCGGCGGAAGGAGAGACTCACGAGCAGCGCCCGCGGCAGCCCTGCCTCGTAGGCGAGCGGCGCCCCGCCCACATAGTCGGGATTGATGAACGCGCTCCCGACGTACCGGCGGTCGAGCAGGTTCTCGCCGCTCACCACGAACCGGGTGGTGAGACCGCGCACCGAGGTGCGCTCGGCCGCGACCGACGCACGCCACACGGTGTTCCCCGGCACGCGCACCGCGTTCCGGTCGTCCGCCCAGTAGCTGTCGTTCCCCTGCGCGCCGACCTCGAGACTCAGCCACTGGGCCGCCGGCGGCCGCCAGCCGATCGAACCGTTCATGACCAGCCCCGGAAGTCCGACGACTGCGTTGCCGTCGAGGACGGCACTCGCGCCGGGCGCGCCGAGGTAGGTGGAGTCGATCCGGTACCGCTCGTAGGTGTTGTCCGAGAAGGTCCCGGTGAGGCGCGCTGAGAATCCCCCGGCGAGCGCACTCGACACGCCGAGCTCGAGTCCCATCCGCTCCACCTCTCCTGCCGTGAGGTAGAAGCGGCCGCTGCTGTACGGCACCGGCTCGCCGTTGACGATCGTCCGGTAGACCGCGGCGTCTAGGGAGAGCGTCCGCAGGAGCCCCCCGCTGAACACCGAGTGGCGACGCACCCCGCCCTCGATCGTGCTGGATCGGATCGGGTCGATGAGCGGGCTGATCGCGGTCGCGGGCCCCGGGAGTCCGGTCGTCGGCGGGTCCGTCTCGTTCCCCGCGGGGATCTCCACGCCCCCGCCGTAGCTCGCGTAGAGGCTGGTGCCGCGCCCCACGCGCCAGCTCACGCCGCCGCGCGGCGTGACGCGCTGGAAGCGACGGCTCGCGTCGATCGACGGCGTGATGAAGTCGCGATAGAAGTAGGCGAGGTCGTCGTAGCGCGCGCCGAGCACGAGCGTGAGGCGGTCCGAGAGCGCGATCTCATCCTGCACGAAAGCCCCGGCGTTCTGCGCCCCCTCGCCCTTGTTCGTGCGCAGCGTCGTGCCACGCGTCCCCTCGGGGGTGAGGTCGTAGAACTGGATGCTGCCGTCCTGGAACGCGAAGTCCCCTCCCGCCCTCAGCCGGTGCTCGGCGCCCGCCGCGGTGAACCGCACGCCCCACGAGCCACTGCCACCGACGTGATACCGCGTGAAGTCGCGGAAGGTGTTCCGCTCCGACCGCTGCAGGTACTTGGGATTGATGAAGAGCATCGCCGAGACGTCCTGCGAGGCCCCGATCGGCCGCTCGAGCGTGACGCCGAGCCGCATCAACCGGTTGAAGCGTCGCTCGTCACGCGCGAGGTAGGTCGGGTTGGCCTCCTGCGGATCGGCGGCGTACTGCGCGGGCGTGAGCGGGCCCGGGATCCGGAAGAGGTTGCTCGCGGCCGCGAGCTGGACGCCGAGGCGGCCCCGCTCGCCGACCGGTGCGACCGCGCCCCCCACGAGCTGCGTGCGCGAGGCATCGGAATGCTCGCGCCACCCATCGAAGGTGGTGCGCGTCATCGAGAGCCAGGTCTTGGCGTTCCCGATGCCGAAGCCCACGCGCGCGATCGTCCGCCGGAGCCCGAAGCTCCCGCTCTGCTGCGCCACCTCGCTGAAGTCGCGCGCGAAGTCGGGCATCGTGCTGAGGCTCACGATCCCTCCCGCCGCGTTCCCCCACGCCGCGCTGCCGTTGGACCGCAGCACCTCCACGCGCTCGATCGTCGCGAGGTCCACGTGGTCGAAGGCCGTGCGGCCATCGGGCTCCGTCTCCGGGATGCCGTCGAGGAGGATGCGCACGCCGCGCGAGGTGCCGGCGTTGGAGCGATCGCCCGCACCGCGTGCCCCGTAGCCGCGGATGGTGAGGCGGATGTCACTGCTCCCGTAGCGGCTCTGCACGAACACGCCGGGCACCTGCCCCAAGGCCTGGTCGAGGCCGAACCCCGACCTGCTCCCCCACTGCGACGGCGCCACGACCGAGACGGCGAATGGCGTCTCTGACAGCGAGCGGGACTCGCGCGTCGCCGTCACCACGACCGAATCGAGGCGCTGGCGCGCGGAGTCGGCGGCGGTGGTCTGCGCGTTCAGTGCCGAGGCGAGGCAGAACAGCACGCTGGGCGCCAACGCGGCGCGGAGCGACGGGTGCATGAGCCGGGTTCGGGATCGAGGACGGAGTGCGCGAGGCGAGCACCGCCTCGCCCTAAGAACGTAGGGGAGGGGGCTCGCGTTGACCACGGCCCCCTCCCCCATCGTCCGACTTTCGTGTCGCCGCGCCCGTGTCGCGGCGCCCGCGTGATGCCCGGTCAGCGCCCGCCGAAGCTCAGCGTGAACCCGGCCGCGGTGTCGTTGCGCCCCTCGGCGCTCAGGAGCGAGGCACTGGCCTGCAGGTTCACGACCCCGAACTCGAACCCGATCCCGCCGCTGTAGCGCATCCCGCCGCTGAGCGCGGTCACGCCGCCCCGCAGGGGGACGAACGGGATCAGCTTGAGCTCCGCCCCGACGCCCACCTGGGTCTGCGGTCCGAGCTCGAGCCCATCGCCGAAGCGCGTGCGGAGGTCCGCCGCGAGCGTCAGCCGGCCGAACCCGGTGTAGGCACCGCCGAGCACCAGCGTCGGCTGCGGCGTGGCCGCCTTGATGCGAGCCTCGAGCTCGGCCCGCAGTCCCGCGGGCGCCGAGGCGATCGGCAGGATCGTGTCGATCTCGGAGCTGCTGCTCGACTGGTCGAACGTCGCCGTGATCGGCATGTAGTAGAGCTGGTCCGTCTTCCAGGCGAAGGTGTTGAAGACGTTCTTCACGACGCCCGCCGCGCGGAAGTTGCCCACCTTCCAGGACGCGCCGATGTCGAGCCCGATGCCCGAACCGTTGTTCATGTAGCTCGAGGACGCCGTGTCGGTCATGACCAGGGGCGCGTCGAGGTTCACCTCGATCGGGTTGGACGTGATGGTGGAGCCGTTGTCGCGGAGCGAGGCCATCCCATGGCCGATCATGTACTTGCCCGTGACGCCGACGGCGAACTCGCCCACGGGGAAGAGCCCGAGCCGCCGGCCGTAGGCCAGGGCGAAGGTGGAGGTCGCGTTCGCATCGAGCGCGAGGTCGTCCGCCACGTAATCCTGCGCCGTCCCGGTGCGACCCGCGTTCCCGAAGAGGAGCAGCTCGGCCACGGCGGCCGGGATCGCACCGTCGGTGCGCACGGTGGTGGTCGCGCTCAGGCCGAAGCTCCCGATCGAGATCGCGAGCGGGGTGAGCTCGACGTCGCCGCCGATTCCCTGCCCCTTGTTGTCGATCACCTTCTGCAGCCACGCCTCGCGCACGGCGGCGGGGACGACGACGCCCTCGTACTCCTTGATGTCCGCGAGCGTGATCGGCCCCGTGCCGATGCCCAGCTGCGGCGAGAGGGCGAGCGAGAAGCGCGAGTTCCCCGTCATGCCGAGGTTCGCCGGGTTCCAGGCCACGGCGTTGAAGTTCCTCGCGAGGGCCGTGTAGTTGCCCCCCATGGCCGAGGCGGCCGCGGAAGCGTTCCCCTGCGCGCCGGCGAGCGAGGCGCCTGCGACGAGTGCGAGACCGGCCAGGACCTGCTGATGGATGCGGGTCATGGCTCAGGCCCCCACGTTGAGGACGAGGCGCAGCCGCGTCTGGATCGTGATCTGCGACGTGGGCGTGACGATCACCGAGTTGCCGGCGCCCGTGCCGTTCACCGTGCCGCGGACGCGCACGGTCACTCCCGACTTGCCGAGCAGCGACCGCAACTCCGACTGCGAGAGCGCGATGGAGGTGCTGGAGGTGGGCTGCGCGGGGATCGAGAGGGGCTTGCTGACCGTCACCGCCGGTCCGCCGCCCTGCGCGGGCGCGCTGAACTCGACGTTGAGGTTCGCCGTCGCGGTGAACGGGTTCACGACGTCGAGCTCGACACCCCCCGATTCCACCTGGTCGCCGAGGTCCACGTCACTCAGGCTGAAGGTGGTCGGGTTCGTCGTCACGGAGTCGTTGCTCACCACCACCGTGGCCTGCGAGGCGGCGAAGCCCTGCAGGCTCGATGTGAGCGCGAAGGAGTTGTTCCGGTTCAGGTTCGCGTTGCCGCCCGCCGGGACCACGAGCGTGATCGCGACCGAGATTGAGGAGGCGTAGACGCCGGTCGGGAGGACGGCCGAGAGCGTGGTGGTCGCGCCGTTCGGGAGACCGACGGTCGACGAACCACGGATGGTGTCGGTGCGCGCCACGGTCCCGCTCGAGATGCTGAAGATGATCTGGCCGAAGGGCGCCGTCGCGGTGCCGTTCGGGCGGAGCGGGTCGAAGCCGAGGTTGTTCACGATCACGACGTTGAGCGTGCCCCCGGTGACGGTCACCGAGTTCACGTCGGCCGGCAGGTTGACGGTGCTGCCGAGCAGGCCCGCCGGCGACGTGAACGCAGGCGTCGGCGCGTTCACCGTCGCGGCGGACTGGCAGGCGGGCTGGGCACAGATCGCGCCGAGCGTGGTGTTCACCACGGTGGCCGACGTGTTCACGGCGAAGGAGGCGGGCGGTCCCGCGGTGACCGTCACTCCCGTGGGGAGGAAGCTCGAGGCGCGCACGCTGACCGAATCGGTCGGGACGACCCAGGTCTGCTGCAGGATCGGCGCCTCCGACGGGATGTCGCACGCGGCGACGCCCAACAGGGCACCAAGGATGGCGACGGCGCCGAGGCGCCGCGCGGGAAGTCGGGTCATGATGGGTCCGGGGAGGAGACGTGCGCAGGAGCGGTGCATCGAAGGAGTATCGGCACCGGGAGCCGGGACTGCACCACCTCCGGTGCAGCGCTTCCCTTCATTATGTAGACGGCCCTACCCCACCGTTCGTGACGGATGTCACGCCGTGACGGTGCGATCCCCCGGTACTACCGCCACACCGAGATCGCGCCGAGCGGCTTGCGGGCGATGTCGGGGACGCGGGCGTGCGGCGCCGGATAACCCACCGGCATCACCAGCATCGCCTTCTCGTTCGGCGGCCGCTCGAGCAGCTCCGAGAGGAATGCCATCGGGTTCGGCGTGTGCGTGAGGGTCACCAACCCCATCTGGTGCACCGCGGCGATGAAGAACCCCGCCGCGATGCCGCACGACTCCTGGGTGTAGTAGAAGGTGCGCTTGCTCCCGTCCGCCTCGAGCCCGTGCGACTGCCGGAAGAGCACCACCACCCAGGGTGCGTCCGTGAGGTGCGGCTTGTGCTCGTCCGTCCCGAGCGGGGCGAGCGCCGCGATCCAGTCCTCCGGCGCGCGCCCGCTGTAGAACGCCTTCTCCTCCTCCTCGGCCGCGCGCCGGATCTCGGCCTTGAGCGCCGGGTCCGAGACGGCGACGAAGGTCCAGGGCTGCTGGTGGGCACCACTCGGCGCCGTGCCGGCCGTCCGGATGGCGAGCTCGATCAGCTCCCGGGGCACGGGCTCCGTGGAGAAGTGCCGCGTCGTCCGACGGCGGTCCATCTCACGGTAGAAGTCCCGAGCGCGCTGCAGCGACTCGGCTGGCGGACGTCGCTCGAAGGCGAGCGGGACGAAGGGGTGCTTGCCCGTCCGGGGGGGGCCTGAGGTCGGCTCGGTCATGGGAGTTTCTGACGGTGAGTCGCGGATGCGGGGACGCGGGAATCTACGCCCGGGGCCGCGCACGCCGACACGGGCGGCCGGCGCATCGGCGATATTGGAGGTGGTCCCCGGCTGACTCCTCCGCCCCTTCCACCACCCTGACGCGATGGCCGACCGCAACTCGCATTGGCAGCAGATCGTGCGCGAGGCGTGGGGCCTGGAGGGCGAGCTCACGCCCCTCCCGGGGGAGTTCGACCTGAACTTCCGGCTGCGCGCGTCGGACGGGCGCCACCTCGTGCTGAAGGTGATGCGGGCGTCCTGCGAGGCCGGTCTCGTGGACCTCCTCTGCGCCGCCCACACCCATGTGCTCGCGCGCGGCGCACACCCGGTGCCGGCGATCGTGCCGACGCTCAAGGGCGCACAGTGGTGCTCGCGCCCCGACGAGCGCGGCGACGACCGCCTGCTCTGGATGCTCACCGGCCTCGACGGCATGGATTACGCGCGTTTCCGGCCGCACACCCTCGCGCTCGCGCGGGAGCTGGGCGGTCGGATCGCGCGCCTGGACGCCGCCCTCGAGGGGTTCGAGCACCCGCAGCTCGCGCGCGAGCTCAAGTGGGACTTGAGCAGGGCGGAGTGGATCGCGGGGCACCTCACGCGCATCACGGATCCCGGGCGTCGTGCGCTGCTGGATGCGGTCGTGGCCCGGTACCGCGCCGTCCAGCCGAGGCTCGCCGCCGAGCGCCGCACGCCGATCCACAACGACCTGAACGACCACAACATCCTCGTCGTGGCCGACGAGCGCGGCACGCCGCGGATCTCCGGGCTCCTCGACTTCGGCGACATCACCACGGGGCCGCTCGTCGCGGAGCTCGCGATCGCCGCGGCGTACCTGGTGCTCGACCGCGACGATCCCGTGCGCGCGCTCGAGGCCATCGTCTCCGGCTTCCACGAGGTCACGCCCCTCGCCGAGCAGCAGCTCGCGCTGCTCTGGCCGCTGCTCCGCATGCGGCTCGCCGTGAGCGTCGTGAATTCGGCGCTGATGCGCGCCGAGCGGCCGGATGACGCGTACGTCGTGGTCTCCGAGGCACCCGCCTGGCGTTTCCTCGAACACTCGGCGCGCCTCGACGAGCGGGAGGTGGAGGCGCGGCTCCGCGTGGCGTGCGGCATGGGACCCAACCCCGCGGCAGCGCGGGCGATGCGCTGGATCGCGGGGGCGCGCGGCACCTTCGCGCCCGTGGTCCGCGCGGACCTCTCGAAGGCGCTGGTCGGGTCGCTGGCGGCGCACGACTCGGGGGTGCCGCGCGACCCCTTCCATCTCACCGCGGAGGAGGCCGCGGCGATGGGGGGCGAGTTCGGCCCCGAGAGCGCCTGGATCGCGCGCTACGGGGAGCCCCGTCTCGTGTATTCCGCGCCGGCCTTCCGCCGCACGGAGTACAAGGGCTCCGACCGCCGGAGCGTGCACCTCGGCATCGACCTCTTCCTCCCCGCCGGGAGCTCCGTGCATGCGCCCTACGATGCGCTGGTGGAGCGGGTGGAGTATCGGGGAGGCCACCTCGACTACGGTGGCATGGTGGTCCTCAAGCACCTCACGCCGGAGGGCGACTGGTTCTCGACGCTCTACGGCCACCTCTCGCGCGAGACGGTCACGCACCTGGAGCGTGGCCAGCGCGTCGCGCGCGGCGCGCCCTTCGCCGCACTGGGGACGCCGGAGGAGAACGGGGGCTGGGCGCCGCACCTGCACCTCCAGCTCTTCCTCGACTCCTCCCTCGCCGGCGAGCAGTGGCCGGGCGTGGCGGAGGCGGACGACCTCGCGTTCTGGTCGGCGCTCTGCCCGAACCCGGCGGCGCTGCTCGACATGCCGGACGAGCGCCTCGCCTACCGGCCGCTCGACGCCGACGCGATCCGGGACGCGCGCCGCGACCACTTCGCCGCGAACCTGCGCCTGAGCTACGCGGAGCCCTGCCTCTTCGTGCGCGGCTGGCGCACGCACCTGTTCGACGAGTGGGGACGCCCGTACCTCGACGCGTACAACAACGTGCCGCACGTGGGGCACGCGCACCCGCGCATCCGGGCGGTGGCGGCGGACCAGCTCTCCCGCCTCAACACCAACACCCGCTACCTCCATCCCGCGCAGGTGGAGTTCGCCGAGACGCTGCTGGCCACGCTCCCGTCCGCCTTCACCCACGTGTTCCTCGTGAACTCCGGGAGCGAGGCGAACGAGCTCGCGCTGCGGCTCGCGCGCGCCCGCACGGGAGCGCGCGACATGGTCGTCGCCGACCACGGGTACCACGGGAACACCACCGGCGCGATCGACATCTCGCCGTACAAGTTCAACAAGCCCGGAGGCGGCGGGGCCCCGGACTGGGTGCAGGTGGTGCCGGTGGCGGACACCTACCGCGGCCCACATCGCGGCGCCGATGCCGCAGCGCGCTACGCGGCGGAGGTGGACGCCGCCATCGCGCGCATCACCGCGAGGGGCGCTCGCGTCGCGGGGTTCATCGCCGAGACCTTCCCGAGCGTCGCGGGGCAGATCATCCCGCCCGCGGGATACCTGCGCGCCGTGTACGAGCAGGTGCGCGCGGCGGGGGGCGTCTGCATCGCCGACGAGGTGCAGACGGGCCTCGGACGGCTCGGCCAGCACTACTGGGGGTTCGAGCAGCAGCAGGTCGTGCCGGATGTCGTCGTGATCGGCAAGCCGCTCGGGAACGGCCACCCCATCGGTGCCGTCGCGACGACGGCGGAGATCGCCGGCTCCTTCGACAACGGCATCGAGTTCTTCTCGACCTTCGGCGGGAGCACGCTCTCGTGCCGCGTGGGCACCGAGGTGCTGCGGATCGTGCAGGAGGAGGGACTCCAGGCGCACGCCGCGCAGGTGGGTGCGCACCTGCTCGCCGGGCTCCGCGAACTGCAGGCGCGCCACGCCACCATCGGCGACGTGCGGGGCATGGGGCTCTTCGTGGGCGTGGACCTCGTGACGGACCCGGACTCCCGCGCGCCCGCCACGCGCGCCGCGGACTACGTGAAGAACCGGCTCCGCGCGGCGCGGATCCTCATCGGCACCGAGGGGCCGGCCGACAACGTGCTCAAGATCCGCCCGCCCCTCACCGTCGAGCGCGACGACATCGACCACCTGCTCGCCGCCCTCGACCGCGTGCTCGGCGAGACACCCGCGCGCGCCTAGGCGCGGGGCTCACGGCGCGGGCGGCGCGCTCGCCTTCGAATCCGGGCTGCGGTGATCGTTCGCGCCGCGTGCGGTGCGCGTGGCGGCCTCGTACAGGATCGAGTGCGCGTCCCCCTGGGTCCGCGCCGGCACCTCGCGCACCGCGTGCCCCATCGCGCGCAGCGACGCGACGACCTCCGGGGAGGCGACGCCCGCCTCGAAGTACGCGGTGTCCGGCATCCACTGGTGGTGCACGCGAGGCGCATCGACCGCGGTGCGGACCCCTTCGTTGAAGGCGGTCACCCCGAGCACGACGTCGAGGACGGTGTTCGGGATCGTGCGCCCGCCCGGCGAACCGGTCACCAGCCGCAGGGCGCCGTCCTTCGTCACGATCACGGGTGACATCGAGCTCAGCATCCGCTTCCCCGGCGCGATCACGTTGGCAGGCGTACCGATCGCCCAGCCGGTGTCGGTGTAGCCCGGCTTCTTGTTGAAGTCCCCCATCTCGTTGTTGAGCAGGAAGCCCGCCACCACCACGCCGGAGCCATAGCCGGACTCGAGCGTGTAGGTGTTCGCCACCGCGTTCCCCTCGGCGTCCACCACGCTGAAGTGGGTCGTCTGCATCGACTCGCCGCGGTCGGTGACGATGTCCGCACCGAGCTCCACGCTGCGGCTCGCGCGCAGCGTGTCGACGGTGCCGGCGAGCGAGTCGGCGTACGCTTGCGAGGTGAGTCGCTCGGTCGGCACGGGGGTGAAGTCGGCGTCCCCCATCCAACGCGCGCGCTCGAGGTACGCGCGCCGCGCCGCCTCGATGCGCCGGTGCAGGTAGCGGTCGGAGGTGCGCGACATCCCCTGCACGCCGAGCTTCTCGAGCTGGCGGAGGACCAGCACCATCACGGTCCCGCCGGAGCTCGGCGGACCCATCCCGATGATCTCGTGGCCGAGGAAGGTGCCGCGCACCGGTGCGCGCTCCACCGACTGGTACGCCGCGAGGTCCGCCTTGGTGATCAGGCCGCGGTGCGCGCGCATCTGTGCCGCGATCGAGTCCGCGATCCAGCCGGTGTAGAAGGCATCGGCCCCACCGTCCGCGATCGCGTGGAGCGCACGGGCGAGCTGCGGCAGCTTGAGCGTGTCTCCCGCGGCCCAGGCGCCCCCGCCCGGCTTGCCATACGTGGCGACGGACGAGGGGAAGGGCGCGAGGACGCCGGTGAGCTGCGCGTTGATCTCCTCCGCGAGCGGGCCCGAGAGCGCGAACCCTCGCTCGGCCAGCTCGGCCGCCGGGCGCACCAGGTCCGCCCAGGGGAGCTTGCCGAACCGCGCGTGCGCCATCGCGAGCCCGCGCACGGTGCCGGGTACGCCGGGGGCGCGCCAGCCGGAGTCGGTGGCGGCGTAGTTCAGCGTCCCGTCCTTGTTCAGGTACATCGTCGCGGTCGAGGCGAGCGGCGCCTTCTCGCGGTAGTCGATGGTGGTGGCCGTGCCGTCGGCGAGCCGGATCACCATGAAACCGCCCCCGCCGATGTTCCCCGCGCTCGGGTGCGTCACCGCGAGCGAGAACGCGGTCGCGACGGCGGCGTCGACCGCGTTGCCGCCCTGCGCGAGCGCAGCGGCGCCCGCGTCGGAGGAGAGGTGGTGCGCCGAGACGACCATCCCGCGCGTCGAGGCGACCTCGTCGGCGGGTGCGGCGTCGGGGGAGGTGCACGCGAGACCCGCGGCGAGGACGAGGGCGAGCGAGCAGCGGACGTTCATCGGGATCCCGTTCGGCGGGTGGCGCGCTCGACACTCACGGACCAGGCTGGCCCGGCACTCACGCGGTACTGTTCGGCGAAGCTCCCCTGGTTGAGCGCGATCGCCAGGTCCAGCAGGCTGTTGAGGTAGGCCACGGGCGCGCGCAGCGGCACATGCCCGAAGCTCTCGACGAAGGGCACGCGCCCCGAGAAGACCGTGCGCCCGCCGTTCGTCACGCGCACGATGAGCGTGTCGCCGATCACGACCTCCGCGCTGTCGATCATCCGCGACGGGATGTTCGTCCAGAGGTTGCCGTATGGGCGGTCGATCATCGCGACCATGCCGCGCAGCACGGCGCCATCGCGCACGGGCTCCGCGACCTCCAGCCGCACGATGCGGCGGGCACGGGAGGGCCCCACGTCCTCGAACTGCACCTGCCCGGAGGCGAGGCGCGCGCCGAGGTACGCGAAGACGTCGCGGCCGTGGAAGGTGTGCGAGCGCTCGGAGCCGGGGAGCCGCTGGCGCGCGACGTCGATCGCGCGGACCTCGTCGATCTCGGACGCGATGAGCGAGAGCGTGCCGTTGTCCGGCGTGACGATCAGGTGCCCGAGCCGCGTGCGGGCGACGACACCGAGGCGGTCCGTGCCGACCCCAGGGTCGACGATGGAGACGAAGACCGTGCCGCGCGGCCAGTAGGGCGTGACCTGGCGGAGGCGGTACGCGGCCTCCCAGATGTCGAAGGGCGCGATCTCGTGCGAGAGGTCGAGGATGCGGAGCCGCGGGTCCACGGAGATCGCGACGCCCTTCATGGCGGCGACCGCGCCGTCACGCGTGCCGAAGTCCGACTGGAAGACGAGCGGCGCCTGGGCCCCTGCGGCGGGACCCACCGCGCCGAGGGCGAGGAGGAGGAGCGCGACCTTGAGCGAGCGGATCATGGCGGGAGCGGGGGAAGCGGACGGTGGGCCGGCGGAGGAACGTAGCAGTGCGCGGAGGCCGCCGACAGTCGGCGGCGCGCGCCACGGGGCTCGCGTGAACGCTACCTTATTGGTCGCATGCCGACCTCCGCACAGGACCAGCTCGTCGTCGCCGCCGCGCAGATCGCGCCCGTCTGGCTCGACCGCTCCCGCACCACCGACAAGATCCTCGCGGCGATGCACGACGCGTCGCGCGCGGGGGCACGGCTCGTGACCTTCGGCGAGGCACTCCTCCCCGGCTATCCGTTCTGGCTCGAGCGCACGGACGGCGCGCGCTTCGAGTCGCCGGTGCAGAAGGTCCTCCACTCGCACTACCTCGACCAGGCGGTGCAGATCGAGGCGGGACACCTCGACCGGGTGTGCCATGCCGCGAAGCAGCTCTCCCTCGCCACCATCCTCGGCGTCATCGAGCGCCCCGCGGACCGGGGCGGGCACAGCGTCTACGCGAGTCTCGTCCACATCGGCGACGACGGCACCATCCGCTCCGTGCACCGCAAGCTGATGCCCACCCACGAGGAGCGGCTCACCTGGTCCCCCGGCGACGGGCATGGCCTGCGCACGCACCGGGTCGGCCCCTTCACGGTGGGCGGGCTCAACTGCTGGGAGAACTGGATGCCCCTCCCCCGCGCCGCGCTCTATGCCGAGGGGGAGGACCTGCACGTCGCGATCTGGCCGGGTGGGCTGCACAACACGCACGACCTCACCCGCTTCCTCGCGAAGGAGGGACGGTCGTACGTGATCTCGGTGAGCGGGCTGATGCGGAAGGGGGACATCCCCGATGGACTGCCGGCCGGCGACCTGCTGCGCGAGACCGCGAGCCCGGTGATGGCGAATGGCGGGAGTTGCATCGCCGCGCCCGACGGCTCGTGGGTGGTCGAGCCCGTGGTGGACGAGGAGCGGGTGATCGTCGCGACGCTCGACCACGCGCGCGTGCGCGAGGAGCGGCAGAACTTCGACCCCGCGGGACACTACTCCCGGCCCGACGTCGCCCGCCTCATCGTGAACCGTGCGCGCCAGCGCACGGTCACGATGGAGGATCAGGACTCGTAGACCCAGCGCCCGCCGGCCATCGTCCGCTCGACCGGCACGTTGACGATCTCGATCGGCGGCACGCTGCGCGGGTCGCGCCCCAGCACCACGAGGTCGGCCCACTTGCCGGCGGTGAGCGAGCCCTTCTGGTGCTCCTCGAACGAGGCGTACGCGCCGTTCACGGTGAGCACCTTGAGCGCCTCGTCGAAGGTGACGCGCTGGTTCGCGCCCCAGACGGTGCCGCGGAGGTCGGTGCGGGTGATCATCGAGGTGAGCGCCATCATCGGCTCGAAGGGGCCCGGCGGGTAGTCGCTCCCCATCGCCACGGGGATCCCGGCATCGATGAACCAGCGCACGGGGAACATCCGCTCGGTCCGCTTCGCCCCGTACTCTCCCATCTTCTCGCCGTGGAAGAAGACGTACGCCGAGAAGGGCGTGGGGATGGCGCCGAGCGCCTTGATGCGACGGATCAGCTCGGGGGTGAGCACGGTGCAGTGCTCGAACCGGAAGCGCGGGTCGCGGCGCGGGTACTCGCGCTGAAGCCGCTCGTAGAGCGTCGCGGTGAGGTCGATCCCCGCTTCGCCGTTCGCGTGCGTGCCGATCTGCCATCCGGCACGATGCGCCTTCTCGAAGATCGGCCAGAGCACCTCGGCGTCGTTCACCATGATGCCATAGTCGTTCGGGCGGCCGATGTAGGGCTCGGCGAGGCGCGCGGTGCGTTCGGAGATGGAGCCGTCGGAGACGCACTTCACCGCGCCGACCTTCACCCACTCATCGCCGAGCCCGGTGCGGACGCCGGCGGCGATCATCCGGTCGAGATAGGCCGCGCCGAGGTGACAGTAGACGCGCGTGTGGAGCTCTCCCGCGTCGCGGGCGTCCTGGTAGGCCTGGAGCTCGGCGGGCGAGGCGCCGGCGTCGGTGACGGAGGTGATGCCGGCGGCGGCGAGCCGCTTCGAGATCTCCGCGACGCCGGCCTGCCGGTCCGCGCGGGAGTAGGGACGCGCGGCCACGGACTCGATGACCTCCGCCGCCGACTCCGCCGCACGGCCACTGAGCTTCCCGGCGGCGTCGCGCTCGAACCGCCCACCGACCGGATCGGGCGTGGACTCCGTGACGCCCGCGCGCGTGAACGCCAGCGAGTTCACGTACGCGGTGTGTCCGCCGCGATGCACCACGAGGATCGGGTGCGTCGTGGAGACCTCGTCGAGGTCCGCTCGGGTGAGGAACCGGCCCTCGGCGGTCTTGGTGTCGTCGTACTTGAAGCCGAGCACCCACTCCCCCGCCGGCGTCTTCGAGGCGCGCTCGCGGAGTGCCGCCTGGATCGCGCCGATGGAGCGGAGGTCGCAGTCCACCTCGCGGAGGTGCCGGAGGCCGGCGTAGGCGGGATGGTTGTGGCCGTCGATCACGCCGGGGATCACGACCTTGCCGCCCAGGTCGATGGTGCGGGTGCCGGGGCGCGAGAGCGCGCGGATGTCCGCGTTGGTGCCCACGGCGAGGAGTCGGCCGTTCGCGATCGCGACGGCCTGCGCGCGTGGGGCGAGCGGGTCCATCGTGATGATGTCGCCGTTCACGAGGATCAGTTCGGGGGGCTCGCGCCAGTCGGGGATGGCGGCGAGCGCCGCGAGGCTCGCGACGAAGTCACGGCGTGTGGTCATGGCTGCCTCATGGGTACGGGTCGGCCGGGAGTCCACGGTGCGCCTGCGGCTTCGAGCGCCGCCTCGATGCGCGCGAGCTCCCCGGAGATGAGTGCGGCGAGCTGCGTCGCGACATCGTCCAGCCCGGCGCGCGCGATGGCGATGTTCTCACGGTGCGTCGCGGTCGGCGCCTGCCGGGTGTCCCAGTGGCCGCCGATCACCTCACCCACGCGGCTCGCGAGGCCGGGACTGCTCGACTCGTCGAGCTGCTGGCGCGCGGGATCGGAGAAGAGGCGCATCGAGAGTTCGGCGACGCGCGCGGTGAGCGAGTCCATCGCCAACTGGAGCGCGGCGTCCGCGCGCGGCGCCTGCGCGAGTGCGGCGCGCATGTGCCGCACGCGATCCCGCACGCGTCCCATCTCCGCCGAGAGGCCGTTGATGCGCCGCATCAGCTCGGCGGTCTCCTGCTGGAACGCGGCGACCGCGACGTAGTCGGTGCCCGGGAGTGCGTTCGGCACCGGCTTCACCGTGAACGCCTGTGGCGTGCCCACGCGGCGCACGCCGCTGGAGGAGACGAGGAGGAGCTCGACCGTGTAGCGCCCGGGTGCCACGAGCGGCCCGCGCGGGTCACCCGCCCAAGGCGGACGGAAACCCGGCGTGCTCAGGTCCACCGCATCGGGCACGGGACCGCGCAGGTCCCACGCGATGCGGTGCACGCCCGCGCGCGCCGGTGCTTCGAGCCGGCGGACGGGGCGCCCGGCGGCGTCGATGACTTGCAGGAAGACGCGCGGCCCGCTCTCGAGCGCCTCCGCACGCAATGCATCGAAGCCCGGGAACGGGACGTCCCTCCCCGCGTCGCGCATCGCCTTCTCCGCGGCTTGGCGCGCCTCGCGCGCCGTGGTCGGCGCTTCCTTGAGGTGGTAGGTGATGAGTGCACCGTGTGGCGGATTCGGCGCGGTGTAGTCGTCACTCCCCGCGGTGGGACGTCCCGGCGCCTGCGCGACGGCCGAGGGGACGAACCACCACGCATCGCGCACCGGGAGTACGCCCCCCTCGGCGGCGAGCGCTCCGGCGGCGATCGCGCGCAGCGGCGAGATGTCGTCGAGCACGTAGAACCCGCGCCCGAAGGTCGCACCGACGAGGTCGTCGTCGCGGCGGTGGATCCTGATGTCGCGGAAGGCGATGGTCGGCACGCCTCCGCCCAGCTTGTGCCAGTTCCGCCCGCCGTTGGGAGTCCAGAAGATCCCGTGCTCCGCACCGACGAAGAGGAGGTCCGGTCGCACGTGGTCCTGCTGGAACGCCCAGAGGATCTCACCCTTCGGCAGGTCGCCCGCGATGGAGCGCCAGGTGCGGCCGCGGTCCGTGGTGACGAACACGTAGGGCGTGAAGTCGCCGATCTTGTGCGCGTCGGCGACGACGTAGAAGGTGCTGCCGTCCACCAGCGACGCCTCGATCCGGTTGATGAACGAGCGGGGCGGGAGTCCGGGGAGCGCGGCGGCGCGCACCCAGTTCGCCCCGCCGTCGCCCGAGAACTGCACGAGCCCGTCGTCGGTGCCCACGGCGAGCACGCCGGCCGTCACCGGCGACTCCGCCATGGTGGTGATGGTCGCGTACTTCGACATCGCGCCGTTGTCGTGCAGCGCGTCCACGCTCCAGACGCGTCCCATGTAGGCGAGCTCGTACCGGTTCGTGCCGAGCGTGAGGTCGGGGCTGATCGCCGTCCAGGCGTTCCCGCGGTCGTCGCTCCGCCAGAGGCGCTGCGAGGCGAAGTAGATGCGGTCCGGGTCGTGCGGGCTGATGACGATCGGGGAGTCCCAGTTCCAGCGTTCGGGCGCCTCGCCCTCCTTCGGCATCGGCCGGATTCCGAGTGCCTCGTCGCTCCGGCGGTCGGTGCGGTAGAGGTCGCCCTGCTGGGTCATCAGGTAGGTGATGTTCTCGTCGCGCGGGTCGAACGCGACGCCGTATCCGTCGGCGCCCATGGGCACGTACCAGTCCTGGTTCCGGATGCCGTCGCGGTTGAGCGTGCGCGAGGGGCCGTGCAGCGTGCCGAGGTCCTGTGCGCCGCCGAGGATGTCGTAGAAGGGGAGCCGGTTGCTCAGCGCGACCTTGTAGAACTGGGAGACCGGGAGGTTCGGGAAGTGCCGGAACTCCAGGCCGTCATCGAAGCTCTCGTAGAGTCCCGCGTCGGTGCCGACCAGGAGGTGCCGCGCGTTCGACGGATCGATCCACATCGCGTGGTTGTCGCTGTGCTTCGTGTGGCCGGTCTCGAGGATGCTGAAGGTCGCACCGCCGTCGCGCGTGACATTGATGAACACGTCCATCTGGTAGACGACATCCGCGTCCACCGGCGAGGCCTCGATCTCCTGGTAGTAATGCGGACCCGTGCCGCCGGAGATGTAGCTGTTCCGCTTCTCCCAGCTCTCGCCGCGGTCGTGCGAGCGGTAGAAGCCACGCTCGGCGTTGCTGGCCTCGATCGTGGCGTAGACGATGGAAGGATCCGCGGGCGTGACCGCGAGCCCGATCTTCCCCATGTCGCCCCTGGGGAGCCCGGTCGCGACCTTGCGCCAGGTCTTCCCTCCGTCGGTGGACTTGTGGATGCCGGAGCCGGGACCGCCCGAGAGGAAGCCGGCCACGTGGCGGCGGCGCTGGTACGCGGCGGCGTAGACCGTGTTCGGGTCGCCGGGCGCGAACTCGAGGTCCGTGACCCCGGTGTTCTCGTCGATGGTCAGCGTGGCCGTCCAGGTCCGGCCGCCGTCCTCGGTGCGGTAGACGCCGCGCTCCCCGCCCGCGGACCAGAGGGGTCCCTCGGCGGCGACGAGCACCACGTCGCTGTTGCGCGGATCGATGAGGATCCTGCCGACGTGCTGCGAGTTGGGGAGGCCCATCCGCTGCCAGGTGCGTCCCGCGTCGCGGCTGCGGTAGACGCCGTCCCCCCATCCGACGTGCCGCCCGCTCACGTTCTCGCCGGTGCCCACCCAGACCGTGGACGGGTCCTTCGGGTCGATGGTGACGACGCCGATCGAGTACGATGGCTGGTCGTCGAAGACCGGCGAGAAGGTTGTGCCGGCGTTCGTCGTCCTCCAGAGGCCGCCCGAGCCCGCGGCGACATACCAGGTGCTGCGGTCCGTCGGGTGCACCGCGATGTCCGCGATGCGGCCGCCCATCAGCGCGGGGCCGATGCTGCGGAGGGTGAGCGCGTTGGCCGCCTTGGCGAGATCCGGTGTCCCTTGGGCGTGAAGCGAGGCGCCGAGAACTACGGTGAGCGTCGGCAGGATGGCGAGTCGGACGAGTCCGTGGAATCGCATGGTGGCTTCGCGGTTGGAGATGATTGGGCGCTCAGCGCTTCCCTCCGCGCTCCAACTGCCGGAAGAGTGCCGGCATGTTCTGGAGCACGATGATCCGCGTGGCGGGGTTCTGCCGTACCATCGCGAAGGTACGGCCATCGGGCGAGACGTCATAGTTGCTGTGCGGCGCGGACGACAGGATCTCCGACGCATCGAAGAGCCGGCGGCGGTCCGTCACCGTCGCCGCCGCACCGAGCTGGAGGGTGGCCACCGTGAGCTCGACGCCGTTCTTCGTCGGCGAACGGTAGAAGAGCTCGAGACCGTTCCGCGCCCAGACCGGCTCCGTGCCTCCCGCGAGCGAAACCTTCACCTGGTCGCCGTCCCCGCTGAGCGGCCGGACGTAGACCTCGATGATCCCGGACTGGTCGGAGGTGTAGGCGATCCACTTCCCGTCGGCCGAGAGCGCGGGGAAGGATTCGTCGAAACGGGTCGCGACGACGGGCTCGACCGGTCCCTTGCCTGCGCTGCGGATGATCGCGATGTCGCCACGGCTCCCCGGCTGCAGGCTGTTCCCACCGGTGAGGATCGCGCTCCGATCCGGCAGCCAGACGCCCGTGTACGAGATGGCCGGCGAGGAGATCAGCGAGTCGACTTCGCCGGCACGGCCGGCGCGCGTGCGGTAGAGCGTGAGCGCGCCCCCCGACCGGAGCGCCGACGAGTAGGTGACGTTCCGCCCATCCGGCTCCCAAGTCGCGTCGTGCCCGTCGCGGTCGAAGGTGATGCGCGTCATCGCGCCACCGTCGAGGTCGACCTGCCAGACGTCCCGGCCATCGGTCGCCGTGAAGTCCACGAGGAGGCGACGCCCATCCGGTGAGAAGCGTGGGATGTGGAAGTTGTGCCGTTCCGCGACCGCGGTGCGCACGTTCCCGCTGCGGTCCACGAGCACGAGCGACCGCGGTTCGTCCGGCACGTACGCGACCGTCCCATTCGCAGCGACAGCCACCTGCGCCTGGCCGGCCCCCGTCAGGGCGACACCCGTGGCCAGGACGATCGGCGAGCCGCTCACCTGCTGCTTCCGCAGGTCGAAGCGCACCGCCTCGAGCGTCCCATTGTTCAGGAGGTAGACCAGCAGTCCCGAGGTGTATCGAATCTCGACCACGTCGAAGCTGAAGAGGGGCACGAGGTCGCCGCTCCCGAGGTCCATCAGGAAGGGTGGGCCGAACGCCGTGCCGATCGGAGCGCGGACCGCGAGCCCGAACCGGTCACCGGGGAGTACCTGCTGGAGGATCAGGTCGCCGGAACTCCCGCCGAACGGGTGGGTGACCTCGCCCGCGGGACTGACGCGGGCGATCCCGCGGGTCCGGTCCGTCTGGGGCGAGAGCCAGAGCGTGCCATCGCTCCCCCACGCGAAGTTGTTCGCCCAGGCCAGGTCGCGCGGCAGGGGCTTCCCCGTCCCGCCATCCATCGGGTAGCGGAACATCTGCGCGTTCTGCACGTCCGTGGCGACGAACTCCCGCGCGTCCGGCGAGACGAGGGGACCGGCGAAGGTCCGCGGTACGCCGTTGATCACCGTCGCGTCCGCGTCCTCCAGTGCGCGACGCACGATGCGCGTCATGCCGTCCTCCTGATCGACGTACACGAGCGTGCGGCCGTCGGAGGTGATGTCGATCACGCGCTGCAGGAATGCGGCACCTCCGAGCCCGGGAGTGAGCACGGCGAGCCGTGAGGGCTGGAGCTCGGCCGCTGGACCGGGTCGGAACCAGCCCCAGAGTGCCACCAGCGTCGCCACCGCGAACGCAGCGGGCCAGAGCACACGACGCCAGCTCGACTGCCCTGCGACGCGCGACACTCGAGTCGCGCGAGCTCCGCGCGACGCTCCAGAAGCATCCGCGCCGATCGCGGCCGCGAACTCGGCCGCGCTCGCGAAGCGGTCCGCAGGGAGCTTGGAGAGCGCCGTGAGGATCGCGTCGGCCACATGGTCCGGCACCGACTTCCGGAGGACGGTCACGGACTCCGGCTCGCCACTCATCACGCGCGCGACGATCGCCTGCGCGGTCGGCCCGTCGAAGGGCGGCTCCCCGGCGAGCATCTCGTGCAGCACGCAGCCGAGCGCGTACACGTCGGTGCGGGCGTCGAGGTTGCGTTCGCCGAGCGCCTGCTCGGGGCTCATGTAGTGCGGTGTGCCGAGGGACATCCCCGTCTCGGTCATCCGCGACCCACCCTCGGTGCGGCTCGCCGCGAGCGCGATCCCGAAGTCCGCGACCAGCGCGCGGCCGTCGTGCAGGAGGATGTTGGCGGGCTTGATGTCGCGGTGGATCACGCCATGTCGGTGCGCGTAGTCGAGCGCGCCGGCGACCTCGGTGGCGATCCGGACCGCATCCCCGACCGGCAACTGCTTCTCGCGGTCGAGCCGGTCGCGGAGGGACTCGCCTTCCACGAACGGCATCACGTAGAACACCGTGCCGTCCACCTGTCCCGAGTCGTAGAGCGCGAGGATGTGCGGATGCTGGAGGTTCGCGGTGGTCTTGATCTCCACCAGGAATCGGTCCGCGCCGATGACGGCGGAGAGCTCGGGTCGCAGCACCTTGAGCGCGACCTTCCGGTCGTGCTTCACGTCGTGCGCGAGATACACGGTGGCCATCCCGCCCTGACCGAGCTCGCGCTCGATCTCGTAGCGCCCGCGAAGGGCGTTCCGAAGGGAGTCGGGGGGTGGAGTCAACGGGTGGGGTCGGAGGGGGAGGGAACCTGGGGAAGGTACGGCGCCGGGCGCTCCCTCAACAGGTTGCGCGGGCGGGGCGCCCTCGTGAGCCCAGTGCAGGATGAGGCGTGCACACGGGCCGCTCGCCGCGGCGCTTCGTCGGGGCTACTGTACGCGGACACCACCCCGCACCCAGCGCCAATGCTCCGTCGCTCCTTCGTCGCCGCCCTCGCCACTGCCGCGCTCGCCTCGCGGGCCCGCGCCCTCCCGTCGCTCGGGTCGGGGCAACCCGGCCGCGACCGCCTCATCATGGACGCGATGGGCGAGCTCCGGCTGGAGTACCCACACGAACTGATCCGCGAGATGCTCGCGAGCGGGATGGACGCGATCACCATCACGCTGAGCGACCCCAAGCTCGAGGGGGCCGCCGCACTCGAACTCGCCGTGGACGAGCTGCTCGCGTACGACCGCTTCATCGCGGCGCGCCCGGAACTCCTCGTGAAGGCGACCTCGGTCGCGGACCTCGACCGCGCGCGGCGGGAAGGGAGGCTCGCGGTCTTCTACCTGTTCCAGAACACGGTGCAGTTCGGTGCGGACCTCGACCGCGTGGACCTCTTCCGCTCGATGGGCCTTCGGACCTGCCAACTCACCTACAACACGCGGAACCTCTCGGGCGTGGGGTGCTACGAGTCGGGCGGCCTCACCCCGTTCGGGCGCGAGATGATCGCCCGGATGAACGCGCGCGGGATGCTGCTCGACCTCTCGCACGCGAACATGGAGACGATGGCCGAGGCGGTGGCGGCGTCACGCGCGCCGGTGGTGGTCTCGCACACGACCTGTGCCTCGGTGCACGAGCACCAGCGCGCCACGACGGACGCGAACATCCGCGCGGTGGCGGAACGCGGCGGCGTGGTGGGCATCTGCCAGCTCCGGCCGTTCCTCACCACGAAGAAGGCGGACAACCTGCACGCCTACTTCGACCACCTCCTCCACGCCGTGAACGTCGGCGGCGCGGAGCATGTCTGCATCGGGAGCGACCGCGACCATCGCCGGATCGAGCTCACGCCGGAGTACATCGCGGAGCTCAAGCGGGAGGCCGGCGGGCGGGCGATCGAGGACGAGCTCCCCTGGTTCATCCACGAGCTGAACGGCCCGCGGCGCATGGAGGTGGTGTGGGACGGGCTCGTGAAGCGCGGACTCCCCGCGCGCGACGTGGAGCGCGTGATGGGCACGAACCTCCGGCGGCTCTACCGCGACGTGATCGGCTGACCGCACCGGCCGGCGGCGTCAGCGCCCCGCTACCGCGGCGTTCCCGCCGTCAGCTTGCCGAGGTCCGCCTGGAACAACCGCTGGAAGACCGTCGCGCGGTTGAAGACCACGGTCTTGCCGTCCCGCGTGATCTCCGAACCCCCTTCGTTCTCCGGTGTCGTGGTCAAGCGGCGTTTCGTCCCCGTCGCGACATCCACGATCCCGATGTCCTGTGCACCGTTCACGAACTGTGAGTAGGTCAGGGTCCTTCCGTCCTGCGACCAGAGGCCCGGGATGTCACCGGGCGAGAGGATCATCCGTCCCCCGCCGCCGTTGGCAGCGAGGATCATCGTCCGCCGCGATCCATCGGGCTGCTCCACCAGCGCTGACAGCGAGTCGCCCGACGGCGCCACCGACCACCCGATCACATTGGTGCGGTCCCAGATGCGCTGCACGGTGCCGTCCGGGCGCAGTCGGGCGATGGCGAACTGGCCGTCCCGCTGGGCGAAGAGCTGGAAGAAGATGTCTGGACTGCCGGGTGCGGTCTCGGGGGCCTGCGCGGTACCGACCCTCGTCAGGCGAGTGGCTTCCCCACCGGCAGCGGGCACCCGCCAGAGGTCGGAGAGCGTACTCTCCCGCTCGGAAGTGAAGATGACCGCGGAACCGTCCCTGCTGAAGACCGGGAGGAACTCCTGCGAGTCGCCCCAGTCGAGCAGCCGGCGGGGCGGACCGCCCGCCACGTCCACGATCCAGAGGTCATTGGTGCCCGCGCGATCGGAGGTGTAGACCACGCGCGAGCCGTCAGGGGACCATCTCGGATTGAGGATGTTCCCGCCCCCCGGCACGACGACGCGTCCGGCGCCCCCGGCGATCGGCGCCACGACGAGTTCATGGATGTTCCCGCCGCGATCGATCCGATGGAAGAACTGCGTGCCATCGGGCGAGACCCAGAACCCCAACGTGCGCAGCGAGTCCGGCGTCAGTCTCCGCTCCGCACTCGTCGCCAGGTCGAGCGCGAAGACGCCGGCCGCGACGTCGTTCTCGCCATAGATGAGGCGCGCCTGTCCGGGGTGCCAAAGCAGCGGAGCGGTCTCCTCGATGGCGCTGTCCGTCACCCGGCGCTCCTCTCCTCCCGCGGCCGGGACGATCCACACGTCGGTCTGCCGGCCGCGATCGGAGAGGAACGCCACCCATCTGCCGTCCGGCGACCAGGATTCCCCGTAGTCGTTCCGCACATCGCGCGTCAGCTGGCGCGGCGCTCCCCCGTCGATCGGGGCGATCCAGAGATCGTTCGTCCCCGTCCGGCGCGACAGGTAGAGCACCTCCTTCCCGTCCGGCGACCAGGTGAGCGTGTTGGTGCTCGGACTCTCGAAACCCTCGGTCGTCAGCTGCCGGGGATTCCGGCCGAGACTATCCGCGATCCAGATCGTGCTGCGCGACCCCTCGATGACGATGTAGCCGATGTGCGACCCGTCCGGTGAAGGTCCGCCCACATGCGGCCGACTCTCTCCCCCGACGAGCGGCACTGATTGGCCACTGCTGATCGAGATCACGAAGGATCGGACGCTGCCCTCGAGCGTCGCGAAGTACGCCAGGCGGTCGCCGTCCGGGTACCAGGCGAGCGGGGCTTCGATCCCGGGGGCCGTCGTGATGCGACGCACCGTCCAGTCTTCGGTGGAGATCGTCACCACGTCCCCGATCCCGAGGTCGCTCGACGCGACGGCGAGCAGCGACCCGTCGGGAGACCAGAGCGGCTGGAACCCGAAGAGCGTGGTCACAGGGACCGGCCTTGGATCGCTGAGGTCCGCATTCGCCACCCAGAGCTGGTTCCCCACCTTGTCGTCGGCCGGGCTCCAGTACGCGATCCTCGACCCATCGGGCGAATAGCTGGGCTGTTGATGACGCACGCGATCGCCGGACAGTGCCGTCGTGGCCGGCAGGTCCGGACCCGCGTCCGCGCAGCCGGCCACCAGGAGCACCATCGCGATCCATCCGGGCATCCGCATCACCGATCTCCAGGTCCCTTGGGCCCCGCGAGCACGCCACCGATCCCGGAGGCGACCCGCGTGACGACATCACTCTGCGCTGCCAGCACATCCTGCACATCCCGCTCGTACGTGTCCGACCAGAGGGCGCGGCTCGTGGCGGGATTCGCGAACTGCACGTTGATCCGCATCACGTCCCCGGCGCGGAACACGGTCACCTCCACCACCGCGCCCAGGCTCAGCTCCTTCGCGATCTCGCGGGTGGTCTTCTCCCCGCCCTTGTACCGCATCATCACCGATCGGGACTCGACGCCGACCAGCCCCGAGCGCAGCAGGGCGTTCGTGAGCGCGTCCTGCATCGCCGCCACGAACACCGAGTCCTGCCCCGAGATGTCGTCGATCGGCAGCACGCCGATCTTCTCGATGCGGCCGCCGCTCCCGCTCCCCATGACGAAGACGACGATGGCGATCGCCGCCACCACGAGCCCTGCAGCGATCCCGGTCAGCATCGGGCGCCGCTTCGCCTTCCGCGCCAGCGTGGCGGAGAGGGGGCGCGTCTCCGTCGGCGTCAGCCCCCCGCTCGCGGTGGTCGCAATCGCCTCCAACCGCGCGATCAGCTCTTCCGCGCTCTGCCACCGGTCCGCCGGGTTCTTCTCGAGGCAGCGCATGATCGCCTCCGCCAGCAGCGGCGGGATCCCGGGGCGCGCCTTCGTGATGTCGTTCGGCTGCTCCATCACGTGGGCGGCGAGCAGCGCCTGCGGCGTGGACGCGTCGAAGGGCGCCTTCCCCGTCAGCATCTCGTAGCCAAGGATGCCGAGGGCGTAGAGGTCGGCGCGGTGGTCCACGTTCCCCTGCCCCATCGCCTGCTCGGGGGCCATGTACTGCGGCGTGCCGACCGCCATCCCGACGGTGGTGACGTTGTCTCCCCCCGACGCGACGAGCGCCTTCGCCACGCCGAAGTCGGTCACCACCGCGTGCCGCCCCGAAAGGAGCACGTTCCCGGGCTTGATGTCGCGGTGCACCACGTCGCGCGCGTGCGAGTACGAGAGCGCGTCGGCGACCTCGCGGAGGATCCGGATCGTGTCGCTGATCGGCAGCTGCCGCTCGCGCGCCAGGCGGTCGGCCAGCGACTCCCCCTCCACGAAGGGCATCACGTAGTAGAGGAAGCCCGCCACCTCGCCCGAGTCGTAGAGCGAGAGGATGTGCGGGTGGTTGAACTGCGCGACGGTGCGGATCTCGCGCGGGAACCGGTCGTTCCCCATCGCCGCGGTGAGCTCCGGCTTGAGCACCTTGAGCGCGACCTTGCGGCCGTGCTTCAGGTCCTCGGCCAGGTACACCGTCGCCATCCCACCGGCGCCGACCTCGCGCTCGATGGTGTACTGCTCGGCGAGGGCCTCGGCGAGGCGGTCACGGGGGGAGACCATCATGCCATCGTACGACTTCCTGCCGGCCTTGGGAAGGCAGCGACCCGCCTGCCCACGCCCCGCTCACCCCGGCAGCAGCGCCTCGAACTCCCCCGCCTCGCGGTTCTTCCGCACGTCGTCCCACGCGAACCAGCGCCCGTTCATGGCCACGTACACGCCCGCCGGCAGCGCCTGCACGAACGAGAGCGCACTCCCGAGGTTGAAGAGCCCGTCCGAGCTGCCGAACGCATAGGGCACCATCGCGCCGGTGAGGACGACCGTCTTCGCGAGCCCGGCCGCGGCGATCGCCCGGGCGGTCTCGACCATGGTGTCGGTGCCATGCGTGACGACCACCTGGGACTCGGGGCACGCCGCGCATGCGCGGACGATCGCCGCACGCTGCTCCGCGGTCATCTCGAGGCTGTCGACGAGCATCAGCACCTCGACCCGCACGTCGAGCCGGCAGCGGCCGCGCGCGAGCACGTGCTCGACGTTCGTCTCGCGGAACGCGAGGGTGCCCCTCACCTCGTCGTACTGCTTGTCGAAGGTGCCACCGGTCACGAGGATGCGGATCGCCATGCCGGAATCTACGCCGGGTCCTGCCCGTAGAACTCCTTGAGCGCCTCGTAGACCTCCGGGTACCGCTTCCGCAGCTTCCGCGGCCGCTCGAAGAACGACTCGGTGACCACTGCGAAGAACTCGGTCGGGTCGGAGGCGGCGTACTCGTCCAAGAAGGTGCGCCGCCCCGCCTCCACGTCGGCCTTCAATTCCTCATAGGCGGGTGAGAGCGCGGCGCGCCAGCGCGCATACTCGCCGCCCGAGTCCATCAGGGGCGCGCCATTGAAGTTCCCGTCCTGGAAGTCGAGCTCGTGCGCGAACTCGTGCAGCACGACGTTGAACCCGTCCCCCGGGTCGTCGATCCCGTCGACCACGTCCTCCCATGAGATCACGATCGCGCCGAGGTCGGTGGCGGCGAGGCCGGCGAGCTCATCCTCGGCGTCGGTCCAGATCCCGTCGCCCAAGTGCTGCTCCTCGCGGCGCACCACGGCGGTCGGGTAGACGAGCACCGTCTGCACGGTGGGGAAGTAGTCGGCGTCGCGGCCGAGGAGGAGGCGCGCGGCCTGCATCGCGATGGTCACGCGGATCTCATCCGTGAGCTCGAGCCCGCCGCACCCCTCCCAGTGCTTCTCCGCCAGCAGCACCTGCGCGTGCCCGAGCCAGGCCTCCTGCGTGTCGGCGTCCTGGTGCGCGAAGGCCGGGACGTTGAGCTCGATGATCCCGTGCCAGGCCTCCGGCACCGGCTGCGCCCGCAGGGCGCGCCGCCGGCGGCGCTTCAGGAAGCCGAACATGACCGATCACGCGCTGGACGAGGCATGCTGAAGTCTTACACATCCGCGGCGGCGCGCGCACTGGCGGCCCGGGAGCCGGCGTTCCACCTTCTCCGCGACCCCTCACGCCGACGATCCCCATGCGCATCCGCCGACTGCTTCTCGCTGCCCTCCTCCCTGCCGCGCTCGGAGCGCAGGCGCCGGCCGTCACCTACGACGTGGTCATCGAGAACGGCCGCGTGATCGATGGCACCGGTGCCGCGTGGTTCTACGGTGACG
Organism: Gemmatimonadaceae bacterium; assembly: GCA_011525845.1. Classification (GTDB taxonomy): domain Bacteria; phylum Gemmatimonadota; class Gemmatimonadetes; order Gemmatimonadales; family Gemmatimonadaceae; genus Pseudogemmatithrix. The sequence continues at coordinate 191,062 of WYBP01000011.1, forward strand.
TCGCCGTCCGTGGCGACCGGATCGCGGCCATCGGCCCGCGCGGCGCCTTCCGCACGGCGAGCGCCGCCACCCGCGTCGACGCGACCGGTCAGGTGGTCGCGCCGGGATTCATCGACATCCAGGCGCACTCGATCGGCCACTACATGGCCGGCAACGGGCTCGCACTCTCGATGGTCACGCAGGGCATCACCACCGCCATCCACGGCGAGGGCTCCTCGCTCGGCCCCGTGAACGACAGGATCCTCGCGGCGGAGTCGAACGCGGCCGCTCGGCAGGCACTCGCGCGCTTCCGCGGCCCGCGCGGCTTCGGGCTCTGGCTCGAGTACATGGTCGGACGCGGCGCGTCGCAGAACGTCGGGTCCTTCCTGGGCGACGGCACGCTCCGCGTCTACGTGAAGGGCGAAGAGGCCGGGCCGCTGACCCCGGCGGAGCGCGACACCGCGCGCGCCGTGGTCGACCGCGCGATGCGCGACGGTGCGTTCGGCATCGCGAGCGCGCTCATCTACCCGCCGAACACCTACGCCAGCACCGAGGACCTGATCGACGCCTCCAAGGCGATGGCGCCGTACGGCGGCGTGTACATCACCCACATGCGCAGCGAAGGGGACAAGTTCCTCGAGGCGATGGACGAGGCGATCCGGATCGGGAAGGAAGGAGGCGTCCCGGTCGAGATCTACCACCTGAAGGCGAGCGGTGTCCGCAACTGGCCGAAGATGGACCTGGCCATCGCCAAGATCGACTCGGCGCGCGCGGCCGGCCAGGACGTGCAGGCGAACATGTACCTCTATCCGGCCGGCGGGAACTCCTTCGCGAGCTGCATCCCGCCCAAGTACTCCGCCGGCGGCAAGCTCCTCGAGAACCTGAAGAACCCCGCCCTCCGCGCGACGATGGTGGCCGAGATCCAGGCGCGCGACGCGGGATACGAGAACCTCTGCGAGATCGCGACGCCCGAGAACGTGATGGTGATGGGGTTCCGCAAGGCGGCGAACAAGCAGTACGAGGGGAAGCGGCTGAGCGAGATCGCCCGGGCGATGAACAAGAACTGGGCGGAGGTGATCATCGACCTGAACGTCGACGAGGGCCTCGCGCTCGGGGAGATCCTCTTCCTGATGAGCGAGCCGAACATCGAGAAGCAGCTGCGTCAGCCCTGGATCAAGTTCGGGACCGACGCCGGGTCGCAGGACCCGGCGACCGCGGTCGGCCTCACGCACCCGCGCGCCTACGGCAACTTCCCGCGCCTCCTCGGCTACTACGTGCGCGAACGGAAGGTCATCCCGCTCGAGGACGCGGTACGGAAGGCATCCTCCGCGGTGGCGACGCGACTCTCCCTCACCGACCGTGGCGTACTGAAGGCCGGCCTCAAGGCGGACATCGTCGTGTTCGACCCGAACACCATCATCGACAACGCCACGTTCGAGAAGCCGCACCAGCTCTCGACGGGGATGCGGGACGTGTTCGTGAACGGCGTGGCGGTGCTGCGGGACGGGAAGCACACGGGGGCGAAGCCGGGCGAGGTGGTGCGGGGGCCGGGGTACCGGCCCTGACGCAGGTGTGAGCGCGGGCCGCTCGCCGCACAGGCCCGGTCAGGGTAGAATCGGGAATGACCTCCCGCCGCGATTTCCTCCGCCGCGCCGCGCTCGCCTCCGCGGCCTCCGTCGCCCTGCCCTCCGGTGCGCAGGGCGCGCCGTCCCCAGCGCTCGCACTCGAACCGCGACACCGCGAGCTCCCGCCGGCCCCGCCGGGAACACCGGCGCAGGTCGCGCAGGACGAGGCCTACTGGCGCTCCGTCGCCGCGCAGTACGCGGTCACCGACCGCACCACGAACATGGAGGCCGGCTTCTTCGGCATGATGGCGGCGCCCGTGCTCGAGGCGTACCACCGGAACGTGGACCAGGTGAACCGCGAGAGCTCCTACTTCGCGCGGCGCTCCTTCCCGGCGATCACCGAGGACGTCCGCGCACGCGTCGCGACCGCGCTCGGCGTCACGGCCGGCGAGATCGCCTTCGCCCGCAACGCGACCGAGGCGCTGCAGACGCTGATCGGCCAGTACAACCGCGTGGGCGCGGGGGACACGGTGATGTACGCCGACCTCGACTACCCGGCGATGCAGATGGCGATGAACGCGCTCGCCGAGCGGCGCGGCGCGACCGTCGCGACGCTCGACATCCCCGAGCCTGCCTCGCACGACGCGATCATGGCCGCCTACACCGCGGCCCTCGACGCCCACCCGCGCACGAAGCTCCTCCTCCTCACGCACGCCAACAACAAGACCGGGCTCCTGCATCCGGTGCGTGCGATCGCCGACCTCGCGCGCGCGCGCGGCGTGGACACGGTCGTGGATGCCGCGCACTCCTTCGGCCAGGTACCGCTCGCGCTCCCCGACCTCGGCGCCCCCTTCATCGCCTGCAACCTGCACAAGTGGGTCGGCGCGCCGATCGGCGTCGCGATCCTCCACATCCGCAAGGATGCGCTCGCGCGGATCGACCGCGCGCACGGCGATGACGGCTCGCTCGAACGGATCGACAGCCGCATCCACACCGGCACCACCGACTTCGCCGCGATCATGACCGTCCCCAATGCGCTCGAGTTCCAGCAGAGAATCGGGATCCCGCGGAAGGCGGCGCGGCTCCGCTACCTGCGCGACGCCTGGGTGGCGCCCGCGCGCCGGATCGCCGGCGTCGACATCCTCACGCCGGACGACCCCGCGCTCGTCGGAGCGATCACGAGCTTCCGGCTCCACGGGAATGGCGACCGCGCGCGGAACGCCGAGATCTCCCGCACGCTGCAGGACGAGTTCGGGATCTTCACGGTCGCGCGCTCCGGGCTCGCCAAGGGGGACTGCGTGCGCGTCACGCCGGCGCTCTACAACTCGCCGGCTGACGCCGCCAAGCTGGTCAGCGCGCTCCGCGTGATGGCGGCCCGGTCATGAAGCGCCGCGACTTCACCCGCGCCGCCCTCGGGGCGATCGCCGCCGGGTCGCTTCCGGTGGACGCGCTCCTGGCGCAGGTGGCGCGCGCGACCGCGCCGCGCACACCGGCCCACACCTGGCCCGGCTACGACGCGGCGATGGTGCTCGACTTCCTCGCGAGTCCCGGCCCCTTCAACACGCCGGTGCCCTTCGACCGGCTCTCGCCCGAGATGGTCCGCAACGCGGCGACCTCCGGGATCACCGCCGTCAACCTCACGATCGGCGGCCAGACGCCGGAGGCGGTGGAGGCGAACATGGCCAAGTGGGCGCGCGAGGTCGCGTCCCATCCCCAGGTGTTCACGCAGGTGCGTTCCGTGGCCGAGCTCCGTGCGGCGAAGGCCGCGCGGAAGTTCGGGCTCATCTACGGCTTCCAGGACACGGTCGCACTCGGCACCGACCTCTCGCGCATCGCGCGCTTCCACGAGGCCGGCGTCCGGATCATCCAGCTCACGTACAACGTCAGGAACCTCGTCGGCGACGGATGCCTGCAGCCCGAGAACGGCGGGCTCACGCCCTTCGGCCGCGAGGTCGTCGCCGAGTTGAACGCGCGGCGCATCATCGTCGACACGGGTCACACGGGGATCCGCAGCACCGACGAGGCGATCGCCGCATCCACCCGGCCGATCGCGATCAGCCACTCCGGGTGCCGCGCCGTCGCCGACCGGCCGCGCAGCAAGCCGGACGCCACCATCCGCGCGATGGCCGACAAGGGGGGCGTGATCGGCATCTATATGATGCCCTTCCTCACGATGGGCGCCGCACCGACGAGCGCTGACCTCGTCCGCCACATCGAGCACGCCATCAACGTCGCTGGCGAGGACCACGTGGGGATCGGGAGCGACCTCTCCACCACACCGCACGTCGTGGACGCCGAGTACATGCGGATCCATCGCACCTTCGTGGAGGGGCGCCTCAGGGCGGGGATCGCCGCGCCCGGCGAGGACCCCGAGGTTCCGATGTTCGTGACCGACATGAACTCCCCGCGCCGCATGGAGATGATCGCCGACGCGCTCGCGGCGCGCGGGCATGGCGCGGCGCGGATCGAGAAGGTGATCGGCGGGAACTTCCTCCGGCTCTGCCGCGAGGTCTGGGGCGACTGAGTCCCGGCGGCGCCGCGCAGGCCGGCGGCGCCGCGCAGGCCGGCGGCGCCGCGCAGGCCGGCGGCGCCGCGATGCGGTATGTTCGTGCGCATGGACGCCCTGATCCGCGGACTGCATCACGTCACGGCGACGGTGGCCGACGCCCAGGAGGACGTCGACTTCTACGTGCGGCTGCTCGGCCAGCGCCTGGTGAAGAGGACGATCAACTTCGACAACCCGGGCGTCTACCACTTCTATTACGGCGACGAGGCCGGCACGCCGGGCACGATCATGACCACCTTCCCCTACAAGGGGATGGGGATCCGCACCGGTGCGAACGGTGCGGGGCAGATCGAGACCACCTCCTTCAGCGCGCCCGCCGCCGCGCTCCCGTTCTGGCGCAAGCGGCTCGCCGACGCGCAGGTGCCGTTCCGCGAGGCGCCGACCCCGTTCGGCGAGGAGGCGCTCCTCTTCGACGATCCCTCCGGCCTCCACATCCGGATCGTCGGCGCCCCGCGCGACGACCGCGAGCCCTGGACCCGGCCGGACATCGCGAAGGAGCATGCGATCCGCGGGATCCACAGCGTGGCGCTCAACGTGCGCCATCCTGCCATCACCGCCGAACTGCTCACGGAGATGATGGACTCCCGGCAGGTCGGCGAGGACGCGGGGATCACCCGGTTCGCGATGGGCGAGGCGCGGCCGGGCACGATCGTGGAACTCACGGACGCGAGCGACGACCCGGCCGCGGTGAACGGACTCGGCACGGTGCACCACGTCGCGTTCGCCGTCGCCACCGCCGAGGACCAGTTGCGGATGCGGCAGGAACTCCTGAAGCTGGGACTGGGCGTGACGGAGGTGCTCGACCGGCAGTACTTCACCTCGATCTACTTCCGTGAGCCGAACGGCGTGCTCTTCGAGATCGCCACGCTCCCGCCCGGCTTCACCGTCGACGAACCGCTCTCCTCGCTCGGCACCGCGCTCAAGCTCCCGCCCTGGGAGGAGCGCCGCCGGGCACTGATCGAGTCCCATCTCCCACCGGTGGAGGTCCGATGAAGACGACGACCGCCCTCCCCCCGCACGCGGGCGAGGTCGCCCTCCGCCGCGGCGCCGCGCTCTCCGAGGCGCGTGTCGCGGTGATCATGGTGCATGGCCGGAACGCGGGGCCGGGGAACATCCTCGAGCTCGTGTCGGCCATCGACCACCCCGACGCGACCTACCTCGCACCGGCTGCGAAGGGAGGCGCCTGGTACCCGAACAGCTTCCTCGCGGACATCGAACAGAATGAGCCGGGGATCAGCTCCGGGATATCCGTGATCCACGCGCTGGTCGACGAGACCATCGAGGCGGGGATCCCGAGCGAGCGGATCGTGCTGCTCGGCTTCTCGCAGGGCGCCTGCCTCGCCTGCACCGCGGCGCAGCGCCGGCCGATGCGCTATGGCGGCGTGCTCGCCTTCTCGGGCGGGCTCATCGGGCCACCCGGCGTGCGCTGGACCGCGACAGGTTCGCTCGAGGGGACCCCCGTCTTCCTCGGGTGCAGCAACATCGACTTCCACATCCCCGAGAAGCGCGTGCGCGACAGCGCGGCGCACTTCGAGCGGATGGAGGCGGACGTCACGATGCGCATCTACGAGGACATGGGGCACCTCGTGAACGACGATGAGATCGCGTTCACGAACGCGCTGCTGGCTGCGGTGGCCGCCTAGGGAGGATCAGCCCCGCACGACGCTCGACGGCCCGATCTCCGCGATCGACCGCGTCCCAGCGAGCGCCATCGTCGTGCGGAGCTCCGCCCGAAGGATCTGCAGCACCTTCTCCACCCCCGGCTGCCCGAAGGCACCCAGCCCCCAGAGGTAGGGGCGGCCGATCCCCACCGCGTCCGCGCCGAGCGCGAGCGCCTTGAAGACGTCCGTGCCGCGCCGGATGCCGCTGTCGAGGATCACCGGCACGCGCCCGCGTACCGCGCGCACCACCTCCGGCAGGCTCTCGATCGTGCCGCGCCCGCTCTCCTCGGCCCGCCCGCCATGGTTGGAGACGACGATCCCCGACGCGCCATGGTCGATGCAGCGCTGTGCGTCCTCGCCCGTGAGGATCCCCTTCACCACCACCTTCATCCGGGTGGCCGCGCGCAGCCGGTCGACGAATGACCAGGTGAGGGCCGGCGTGTTGAAGTCGGCGTCCGCCATCGTGATCCCGTCGAACATCGGCTTGCGCGCGAAGGTGGTGTTCCCGCCCCCGTACGCGTCCTTCCCGCCCGCGTGGCACTGGGTGCAGTCGCGGCGGTCGCGCTTGATGAAGCGCGTGAGGGAGAGCCGGTTGCTCGAGACTGGGAGGTCCACGGTGAGCACCACCACGGGGCACCCCGCCCCCTCGGCGCGCGCGAGCAGCCGCTCGGTGATGTCCCAGCGGGAGGTCGGATAGAGCTGGTACCAGATCGGTGCCTCGCGCGCGGCGGCCACGTCCTCCACGGAGGTGGTGGAGACGGTCGAGAGCATCATCGTGTGCTTCTGCGCCTTGGCCGCGCGCGCCGTCGCGAGCTCGCCGTCCGCGTGGAAGGCACGCTGGCTTCCCGTCGGGGAGATGATGATCGGCGTCTCCATCTCCACGCCGAGCACGGTGGTGGCGGTGCTGACCTTGTCCACGCCGACGAGGCGGTGGGGTCGGATCTGCCAGCCGTCGAAGGCGGTGCGGTTCGCGCGCAGCGTCACGTCCCCGTCGACGCCCGTGGCGATGTAGCCGTAGTGCGCCGGCGGCAGCGTGCGCTGCGCGGTGACGCGCATGTCGAACACGTCGAGCGCCCTGTCGGCGGACTCGATCACTTCGCCGAGCTCCTGGTCGGGCTCGCCATAGGTGCCCATGCGGTCGAGCGCGGCGGCGAGCGACTCGTCCCCGTCGTCATCCGCACAACCGCTTAGGGCGAGCGGCGCGAGGAGCGGACTCGCCGCCAGGAAGCGGACGAAGGCGCGGCGGTCGGCACGCGAGGTCATGCGGCACTCCGGGGATCGGGTGGGGGCGACGCGGCTGAAGGTGCGACGTGATGGCCGCCTTGTCTATCCGGGGCGCCGGGCCGGCGGCATATTCGACGCGACCCGAGCGGAGAAGCACGATGTCCACGTCCAGCCGTCGTCCCGTCCTGCTGCTCACCCTTTCCCTCGTGCTGCTCCTCGGCGGCGCGGTCCTGGTTTCGGCGGTTCCCGCGCGCGCACAGGGCACGGAGTCGTTCCTGGCGCCGAACAACGGCCCCGGGGTCCTCCCGATGGGGACCGTCCGCGGCGAGCAGGTGCGGCGCCTCGTGATCCGCAACGCGACGATCCTCTCTGGCCGCGGCGCGCCGGGCTCGCCGCGCGCGATGCCCCCCGAGGGGCCGGTGGACATCGTGATCGAGAACGGCGTCATCGTGGACGTCGTCCTGATGGACGCGGTGAATCTCCGGAGCCACGGCCCGAACTTCCGGCGCCCGACCGGCGACCGGGTCATCGACGCGAAGGGGCAGTACGTCATCCCGGGCCTCGTCGAGATGCATGCACACCTCCCGCCGGTCGGGAGCGACCTCGGCCCGCGCGGCCTCGACTTCGCCTACCGCCTCTATCTCGGGCACGGCGTCACCACGGTCCGCGATGCCGGATCCGGCGCGGGCCTTCGCGTCCTGGCCGAGCAGCGCCGCCTCGCCGCCGCGAACCAGCTCGTCGCGCCACGCCTCGTGCTCTGCCAGCGCTGGCCCCTCCCCCTCCGGCGCTGGGACGAGGGGAACACGCCGGACAAGGCGCGCGTCATGGTGCGCGAGTTCAAGGCGCAGGGAGCGGACTGCGTGAAGGTCTCCAAGAGCCCGGGCCAGTATCCCGACGTGATGGCCGCGATCGCCGACGAGTCGAACAAGCTCGGGATGTTCACGATGGTGGACCTCAAGGTCTCCGAGACCGACGGCGCGATCGCGAGCGACGCCGGGGTGCGGAGCATCGAGCACTGGTACGGGATCCCGGACGCGGCCCTGGTGGGCTCGCAGGACTTCCCGACCGACTACAACTACTGGGACGAGCTCGACCGCTTCCGGTACGCGGGACTGCTCTGGGCCCAGGCCGACCGGGATCCGGCGCGGCTCGAGGCGGTGATCGACAAGCTCGTGAGGAACGGCACCAACTGGAATCCGACGCTCGCGGTCTACGAGGACAACCGGGATGTCTGGCGCGCCGTCGGGCTTCCGGTGAAGGAGACGCTGATGCACCCGTCGGAGGTCACGGCGGGGCCCGACACCACGCTGCACGGCGCCTTCAAGCGCGAGTGGAAGACGAGCGACGAGATCAACTGGCGGAAGAACTTCCAGATCTGGATGAAGTACGTGCGGATGTATCACGAGCGCGGCGGGCGCCTCACGGCCGGGAGTGACGAGGGCGGGATCGGCGGCGTGGCGCTGATCCGCGAGCTCGAGCTCCTGCAGGAGGCGGGGATCCACCCGATCGACGTCATCAAGGTCGCGACGACGAACGCCTACGGCGTGCTCGGCCTCGAGAACATGTGCGGCATCCGCGTCGGGTGCCGGGCGGACCTCGCGGTCGTGAACGGCAACCCGATCGACAACTTCAAGGTCATGTACGGGCGCGGCTACGGCGTCGCCGGGCTCGTGCCGCGAACGGAGCAGTGGAAGCACGGCGGCGTGGCGTGGACGATCAAGGACGGCATCGTCTTCGACGCGCAGGCGCTCCTCCGCGAGGCGGAGTGGTACGTGCAGCAGGAGAAGGCGCGGCTCAAGACCGCGTCGGGGAGCGCGCCCGACTGACCAGCGCCCTCCGCGCTGCGCCCGCGCCTACCGGCCGGCCGGCAGCGGAGGCGTGGTCTTCGGCGGCCGCCGGTACTTCGTCCCCTGCTCGAACGAGTAGCCGAGCCCGAGCAGCAGCGCCTCGCTGAACGGCCGCCCGAGGAGCTCGAGTCCCACGGGGAGGTCGTTCGAGGTGAATCCGGCCGGCACCGTGAGCGCCGGGAACCCCGTCGTCGGGCTCAGGCCCCGGTTGTCCCCGCGGCCGTAGCCATCCCGCGGGCGCGGGTTCGTGAGCACGTCCTCGGCGATCAGCGTGGGCTCCTGGTCGAACGTCGCGTACGCGATCGCGTCGAGCCTCTGGTCCGCCATCGCCTTGAGCACTCCCACGCGCACCGCCTCGCGCCGCTGCATCAGCACGAGGTAGTCGGGGTCGCTCGTCGTCTTTCCCACGTACTCCATCATCCCGCGCGCTCGCCACGGGTTCACCACGCCCGAGAGCATGATCTCCTTGAACGTCTTCACGGGCGCGTTCGGGTGGTCGCGGAAGTACGCGTCCGTCGCCTGCTCCGTCTCGAAGTCGTTCCCCGGACCGCCGCGCTGGTTGAGCTCGGGGATCACCAGCGAATCGACGACGGTCGCGCCGAGCGCGCGGAGCTGCGCGATCGCCCTGTCCATCACGGCGCGCACGCGCGCCCGGTCGGCGGCATTCTCGCGCGCCGTGGCGCTCGTGTCGTTCCGCGCCGCGGCGCTCGTGTCGGTGCGCGGCCGCAGGACGCCGATCCGCGCGCCCTTGAGCGCGTCGGCCTTGAGGAGCGCCGCGTAGCTCTTCGGCGTGCGGTCCACGGCGTACGCGGTGATCGGGTCGTTCGCGTCGTAGCCGACCATCTGGTCGAGCAGGAGCGCGGCATCCATCACGCTACGCGTCATCGGGCCCATCGTGTCCTGCGTCGGGTTCGCGGGGAGCATCCCGAAGCGGCTGATCAGCTGCAGCGTGGGCCGGAGCCCCACGAGGCTCGTCACCGCCGCGGGCCCGCGCACCGATCCGCCCGTGTCCTCGCCGATCCCGACGAGCCCGAAGTTCGCCGCCACACCCGACCCCGAGCCCCCCGAGGAGCCGCTGGGGTTCCGCATCGGGTCGTACGCGTTGCGGATGATCCCCATCGCCGAGCCCACGTAGCGCGAGGCGAACTCCCCCATGGTGGTCTTGGCGAGGATGATCGCGCCCGCGGCCTCGAGGCGCGTGACGACGGTCGCGTCGCGCTGCGGCACGAAGTCCTTGAAGAGCGCCGACCCGTAGGTGGTCGGCATCTTCTTCGTCTCGACCTGGTCCTTGAGCAGCACCGGAACGCAGTGCATCGGCCCCATCGCATGCCCCGCGCGACGCGCGGCGTCGAGCGAGTCCGCCTCCTGCAGCGCGCGCGGGTTGATGTTCTGGATCGCGTTCAGCTTCGGCCCCTGCTGGTCGTACGCCGCGATGCGGTCGAGGTACCCCTGCACGAGCGCGCGGCAGGTCAGCCGTCCGGACTTGAGCGCGGCATGCACTCCGGGGATCGTCGCCTCCATGAGGTCGAACGACTGGCCGCGGAGCTCCGCCACCTGGCCGAACGCGAGAGCGAACACGACCGTGAAGACCAGCGCGGAACCGCCCGTGAACATCATCCGAATGCGACGCATCGTGATCCTTTTCTCGGCGAGAGGGGTAACCGAAAGTACGCCAATGGGTTAGCTTTCGTTCATCGTGGGCGTCGCCATCCGGGCCGCGCCCACGTTCACCAACAGGACAGCTGAGAGGCGCCTAACGTGGCACGCAAGCCGAATTACAACTATGAGAAGCGCAGGAAGGAGATGGACCGCGCCGCGAAGAAGAAGGCGCGCAAGGAAGAGCGCGAGGCCCGCAAGGAAGAGGGCGCCACCGACGCCGTGCCCATCGAGGCGAGCGAGACGCTCGGCGCGCTCCCGCTCCCCGGAGCGAAGCCCGGCGTGATCTTCGACGCCGAGAACGCGCAGATCGCCGAGTAGGCGGCAGCGCAGCATCCGCCGGCGCACCCCGCGCCGGCGTCGCCGACCCCGAGGTCAGGGCACGATCCCCGCCGCCGCCTTCGGTGGCGTGTACACCCAGGGCTGGACGGAGAGCCTCCGCTGCCGCGGATGGATCTCGTCGAGCGTGTTCCCGTCGTAGAGCCGGCCGTTCAGCATCACCATCCCGACCGAGTTGCTGTTGCGGATGTCGGCGAGCGGGTCGCGGTCGAGCACGATGAGGTCCGCGAGCTTCCCCGGCTCGAGCGAGCCCAGGTCCGTCGCCATCCCGATCGCCTCCGCGCCGACGATGGTCGCCGCGCGCAGCGCGTCGTGCGTCGAGAGCCCCCCGCCCTGGATGAGCCAGAGCTCCCAGTGCATCCCCAGCCCCTGCAGCTGGCCGTGGCTCCCCACGCCGATCTTCCCGCCGGCCGCGACCGCCTTCGCCACGTCCTCGGCGTGCTGCCACATCGCGTACTCCTCCTTCACCGCGAAGCCCGCGGGTCCGGGGGCGTTCCCCGAGCCGCGCCGCCGGATCTTCGAGTCGAAGTCCACGGGATGCGTGAAGCGGCGCAGCTTCGCGTCGCCGAGCAGGTCCTCGCTCTGGTAGAACCATCCCTCGCCGAAGGGGCCGCCGTACTCGACGACGAGCGTCGGCGAGTTGAAGGTGCCCGTCGCCTTGTACCACTGGAAGACGTCGTCGAACTTCGGCGTGATCGGGAGGGTGTGCTCGATGCCCGGGTAGCCGTCGATCCCGTGCGTCATGTTGAGCTTCTGGTCGAGCCCGCCCTCGGTGGTCGGCATGATGCCGAGCTCCTTCGCGGCCATGATGATCCACTGCCGCTGCTGGCGGTTCCCGCTCATGTACATCTTGAGCGTCTTGGTGTCGTAGTACTTGGCGTAGCGCGAGAGGATCTGCCGCGCATGGTCGAGGTCGCGCACCGGCTCGCCGCTGAAGACGCCCGGACCCGTGGTGTAGATGCGCGGCCCGATCATCTCCCCCATGGCGACGCGGTCGCCGTAGGTGAGGAAGTCGGTGGTGGCCGTCTGCGGGTCGCGGGTGGTGGTGGTCCCGTACGCGAGGGTGGCGAGGTACTGCCAGGTCTGCGTGTTGTGGATCTGCGGCGTCAGCCACTGGGGGTGGTAGTGCGTGTCGACCATCCCCGGCATGACGACCTTCCCTGCGACGTCGATGATGCGCGCGTTGGGCGGGATCGTGACGCTCCCGCGCGCGCCCACGGCGACGATGCGGTCGTCGCGCACGACGATGTCCGCGTTCTCGATGATCTCGTGCCCCTTCATCGTGATCGCCTTCGCGCCGCGCAGGACGACCGTGCCGACCGGCTTGTCGCGCGTAGCCGAGAGGGTGACGCGCTGCTCGGCGGGCTTGTAGCCGGGCTTCTCCTTCTTCGTGGTGTCCGCCTTGGCGATCGAGTCGGCGCGGGCGATGCTGTCCTTCTTGGTGGTGTCGGCGCGGAGGAGCGCCTTGGCCCGCGCGTCCGCCTTGAGCGAGTCGTCCACCACCTGCGCGCGGTCGAGGTCGTAGGTGAAGAGCGCGTTCGCGAGCGACCACATCACGTGGCGGCCGCCGGAGGTCCAGGCCGGGAACTCGCCCCCCACCTCGTTCAGCTTGCGCACCGGCACGGGCGCGCTGGCCGGCGACGCGACGGAGACGGTGGGCGCCGTGGCGCCGACCTGCGGGATCGTGATCGTATAGAAGTCCATTCCGACCATGGCGAGCGCCTGGTCGCCCTTGGGCGACATGAGCACGAGCCCCGCGGGCGGCGGGGTCGGCGGAGAGGGCTCGGTGGGATCCTCATGGCCGAACACCGCACGTGTCTCCGAGACCGGGCGCGCGGGCATCGGGCGCGCCGCGCGTCCGCCCGTGCGGTACGCGGCCTGTTCGTCGAGTCCCGCATCCAGCGTCATCGGCGCGCCGGGGACGCCGCCGGCTCCCGGTGGCAGCGGGCCGCTGACCTTGAGGTGCGTCTTGAGGTCGGTGCCGTCCCAGCGGAACGAGACGAGGCCGTCGCGACCGCCGTAGGCGAAGATGCGGTCCCGGTCGGCCGTGAAGTGCGCGTTGCCGAACCCACCGCTCGGCATGATCACCGTCGGTGCGCCGCCGGCGGCGGGGATCGCGACGAACTCCGAGGCCGCGGGTCCGAAGAAGGCACCCCCCGCCTCCTGCATCTCGCGCGCGGCGGCGCGCGTCGCGACGATCCGGTCGCCCGCTGGCGACCACGCGAGGTCGGTGAAGTGGCCGCCTGAGACGAGCGTGCGCGTGGTCCATCCGCGACGCGCATCGAGGTCGGCACGCATCACGCCGCCGCCCGCCGCATCGGTCCAGGTCACCCAGGCCAGCGACTTCGAGTCCGGCGACCAGACCGGGCCGAACTCACCGACGGTGGCGTTGCTCACGCGCTGCGGCGCGCCCTGCACCGTTCCGTTCGCGAGAGCGACCACGTACACCTTGGCGAGCGCGGAGAAGGCGAGCTTCGTGCCGTCGGGCGAAGGGGCGATGTCCCGGATCTGCCGCGCGGTGAAGGTGCTCGCGGTGTCCACGCGGTACTCGAACGCCACCTCGGGTCCCATCTCGAGCTTCACCTCCGCCTCGAACGGGATCTTCGCGGGCGCGGTGCGGTCCACCGGGACGCGCCAGATCTCGCCGCCATACGAGACGACCACGGCGCGCGAGTCCGGCGTGAACGAGTAGCCGGGGTACGCGTCCATCGGCGCGCGCGACTCCGTCTCGTCGCGCTGCACGGGGAAGGCGAGCCACTCCTCCTCCTGCGTCCCGAGGTCGCGGATGCGCAGCCCGGTCTTCGTCTCGAAGCGGGTCGCGTACACGAGGTACTTCCCATCCGGCGAGAGCGCAGGGCGGAAGCCGGAGCCGAAGCGCGTCGTCATCTGCGAGGTCTTCCCGTTCTCACGGTCCCACACGTAGAGCTGGTACTGCGGCCCGAGCGCGTTGTACTGCCAGTCCCCGGTGCGGGCGGCGAACCAGAGGTAGCGCGGATCCTTGCCGAAGGCGGCGCCGAGCATCTTGAGGTTCGCTGGCGGCGCGGGCTGCGAGGAGAGCGCGACGCCATTCCCGCCATCCACGTGGTACATCCAGAGCTTGGCGGGGCCGAAGGTGCCTCCCGAGCGCGACGCGACGATGTACTTGCCGTCGAGCGTCCACTCCGGGGAGACGTACTGGTTCACGTTCCCCTTGGTGAGCTGGGTGGTGTCCTTCCCGTCGAGCGACTGGATCCAGAGGTTCTCACCCCCGCTCCGGTCGGAGACGAAGACCACGCGCTTGCCGTCGGGGGAGAAGCGCGGCTGCGCGTCGTACCCCATGCCGCTCGTGAGCCGTGTCGCCTTCCCGCCCGCGATCGGCAGGGTGTAGAGGTCGCCGAGGAGGTCGAAGACGATCTGCTGGCCGTCGGGGGAGACGTCGAGCGAGAGCCAGGTGCCCTTCGTGGTGGTGAAGGTGTGCGTGCGCGCGCTCTTGAGCGGGAGCGTCACGGGGGGCGTCGCGGGGGAGGCTCCGGATGCCGGTCCGCCCTGCGCGTGGAGCGGGGCCGAGGTGGCGACCGGGAGCGAGACGAGGGCGGCGGCGAGGCAGGCGGCGATCCGGCTGGGCTTCATGATGGGCGCTCGATGGGGCTGGGCTCGCGCCCGCGCTGGGCGGGCGGTGGACACCCGAAGTTACGGCCGGGCTCGCGAGTGGGACAGCCGCGCGGGCGTCGCGGTAGCTTTCACGCCGTGACCGAGACCCCGGAGCACACTCGATGAGGATCGTCGGCGGCAAGCACGCCGGGCGCGACCTCGCCAAGCTCAAGGACGCCCACGTGCGCCCCACCGCGGAGCACGTGCGGGTGGCGATGGTGGACGCGGTGCGCCACGACCTGACCGACGCCAGCGTGCTCGACCTCTTCGCCGGCACGGGCGCGCTCGGCCTCGAGGCGATCTCGCGCGGCGCGCGGCGCTGCGACTTCCTGGAGACGCGCGCCTCGAGCCTGCACACGCTCAAGGCGAACATCGGCCTCCTCCGCTACAAGTCGCGCACGCGCGTCTTCAAGCAGGACGCCGTCCCCTTCGCCGCGCGCCTCTCCGAGGGCGCGTACGACATCGCGTTCGCGGACCCGCCCTACGGCTCGCGCATGCTCGACCACGTGGTCCGCTCCTGGCAGGCGACGCGCTTCGCGAAGGTGCTGGTGACGGAGCACGCGGTGGACCACGAGATGCCCGCCGGCGGCACCACGCAGCGTTTCGAGGACACCGCGGTCACGGTCTACCGGCTCTGACGCCGCGCGGGCGCGGGCGCGGCGCGGGCACGGCGCATGACTCCGCGCGGCGCCTCACTCCCGCCAGTCGTCCCCCGGCATGATCCGCCGCATGAACTCGTCGAAGAGGGGCACGGTGAACGCGGTGTCGCCGTGGTTCGGGCTCCAGATCATCCCCTTGGAGATGAGCGTGTTCCGCGTGGGGCCGAGTGAGGTCACCTTGCGCCCGAGCTGGTCGGCGATGTCGCCCGAGCGGTGGGGGCCGGGCCCGAGCTCGGCCATCGCGCGGAGGTAGCGCCGCTCGGTGGGGGTGAGGCGGTCGAAGCGCACGCGGAAGAAGCTCTCGTCCAGCGCGGCGATCGCGGTCCTCGACGCGCGCTCGACGTCCGCCGGGGTGATCGGCGACTTCTCCGCGGCGTCCCATGCGTGCTTCCCCCACTCCTGCAGGAAGTAGGGGTAGCCCATGGTGCGCTTGACGATCCGGTCGAGCGCCTGGGCCGAGACCGCGACTCCCTGCTCGCGCGCCGGGCGCTCGATCGCCCGCTTCGCGGCGGCCGGCGGGAGCGGCCCGATCTCCGGGAAGTCGAAGAGCCGCTCGGCGTACGACTTGGCGCGTCCCATCCGCCCGCGGAGCTGCGGGAGCCCCGCGCCGACGAGCACCACCGGGAGTGAGCGCTGCGCCACGCGGTGGAGCGCGGTGATGAGCGCGGCGAGCTCCTCCTCGGGCACGTACTGGAGTTCGTCGATGAACATCGCGACGGCGGTGCCCGCCTTCTTCGCCGCCTCGCCGACCGTCTCGAGGAGCGCCTGGAGGTCGTGCTCGAGGTCGCCGTTGTCGGCGAGCCCCGGCTCCGGGTCGTAGTCGAAGCCGACCTCGATGTCCTTGTACTTCACCTTGAGCGCGCTCGCGAAGCCGGCGAGCGCCCGGAGCGAGCGCTTGGCCAGGGCGCCCGCCTTGGCGTGTCGCGAGAGCCGGAGGAGGGCGACGCGGAGCGTGGGGGCGAGGAGCCCCGGGAGGGAGCGTCCCTCGGGGGCCTCCATGCGCAGGGTGTGGATCCCGTCCCCCTCGGCGTCGTCGCGCATGCGGTCGAGGAGGACCGTCTTGCCGACGCCGCGGAGCCCGACCATGAGGATGCTCTTGGTGGGGCGTCCGGCGCGGACGCGGGCGAGGGCGACGCGGACGGCCGCGAGGAGCTCGTCGCGGCCGGCGAGCTCGGGCGGGGGGGCGCCGGCGCCCGGGGCGAAGGGGTTGGTGACCGGGTCCATGCGGGGAGTATAGTGTTCTTAGCTAGTTTATGCTAGAAGCATAATATGGCTAATCTCGCCATAACCGCGCCGCCGGAGACCGGGGCTGCCGCGGCGGGCCCTCCGCGCGGCGCCCCGCCGGACCCTACCCGAACTGCAGGTCGCGCACGAAGTCCGCGGGGCTCGAGGCCGCCGCCGTCGCCACGTCCGCCGAGAGGAGCCCCGACCGGTACAGGTCCATCAGGTGCTGGTCGAAGGTCTGCATCCCGTACTGGCTCCGACCCCCGGCGATCAGCTCCTTGATCTCCCCCGTGCGCGCCGCGTCCGCGATGAGGTCCGCGACCGTCGGCGTGTTGATCATCACCTCCACCGCGGGCACGCGTCCCTGGCCGTCCTGGCGCGGCAGGAGCCGCTGCGACACCACGCCGCGCAGCGTCTCCGCGAGCCGCTGCCGCACCGACGCCTGCTCCCCCGGCGGGAAGACGCTCACCAGCCGCGAGATGGTCTTGATCGCGTCCGAGGTGTGCACGGTGCTGAACACGAGATGCCCCGTCTCCGCCGCCTTGAGCGCGATATCCACGGTCTCCATATCGCGCATCTCGCCGACCATGATGATGTCCGGGTCCTGGCGGAGCGCTGCGCGCAGGGCGCGCGCGAAGCTGTTCGTGTCGCCGCCCAGCTCGCGCTGGATCATGATCGCGCGGTCGTCCTTGTAGAGGAACTCGATCGGGTCCTCGATCGTGACCACCTTCACCGGCTTGGTCTTGTTCACGTGCGAGAGCATCGCCGCGAGCGTCGACGACTTCCCGCTCCCGGTCACGCCGGTGATCAGGATCAGTCCGCGGTCCTGCTCGGCCAGCGACTGCAGCACCGGCGGGAGGTTCAGGCCCGCGATGTCGGGGAGGGTGATCGGGATGTTGCGCAGCGTCGCGGCGACCGACCCGCGCTGGCAGCAGAGGTTCACGCGGAAGCGCGCGGTCCCCGTCAGCGAGTACGAACAGTCGATGTCCGTCAGTTCGTGGACGACACTCTCCACGTTCTGGGGCGTCGCGTGCTTGGAGTCGAGGAGGATCGCCGCGGCGATCGCCGCCGTGTCCTTCGGCAGGAGGTCGGGCGTGCCGGTCACCGGCACCACCTTGCCGCGCATCCGCAGGCGGAAGGGCCCGCCGGCACTCACGTGCACGTCGCTCGCGCCGAGCTGCACGGCCTTCGTGAGCACGGCGCGGAAGAGCTGCACCATGTCCATCGGACGGGAGGCGGACGGCCCGCTCACGGGCTCGGCCGCGGAGGCGGGCTCGGACACGGGTCCGGACGGATGCTGCGGCGTGGTGGCGGTCACGGCGTCGGCTCGGGGACGAGGGCGTCGAGGGTCCGCGAGGCCGGACCGTCAGGACGAATGATGACGGGTCCGGCGAGCCGGCGGCAGTCTTGACTTCGTTACCGCCCTCCGAACGCGACCGGCAACCAGTAGCTCACCTTCACGGAGAGGAAGTTGTCCCCCGCCCCACGCGTGGTCTCGAAGAGCTCGCGGAAGCGCACGTCGGTGCGGTACGCCTCGCTCGTGCGGCGGTTCTGCTGCCAGACGAGGAAGAAGGTGCTCCCCGGCGCCCACTCCCAGCGCAGCACCATGTTCGAGCGGAACGAGAGCACGTGGAAGTCGCGGTTGGAGAGCGTGAAGGAGTCCGCGCCATCCGTCACGGTGCGCTCGCCGTCGGCGTCGACCGTCACGCTCGTCCCGTCCGTGCCGTACTCCCGGAGGTCGGCGCTCCCGGCCTCCACGAGCTCGCCGTGGCGCGAGTAGCGCCCGCTCGCGGCGAAGGGCTCGCCGTAGCCCTCGAGCGTGAGGTTCGGCGTGAAGGTGTAGTTCACGCGCAGGCGCGTGGAGATCGTCGTCCGGTCCACGAAGGCGAACACGTAGCGACTGCCGAAGGTCCGCGTGCCGCCGTCCACGCGCGTCACGTACTGGCGCGGGTCCGTCCCCTGCTGCCAGTTCGGCTCGACCGTCACGCTCATCCGGTCCGAGGGGCGCAGCGTCACCTGCCCGCCGAGGTTGAGCCGCTGGCCGCCGAGCGCGTCGGTCTCGTAGCCGCCGCTCACGCGCCAGAACCTGGCGGAACCGAACGCGCTGTTCAGCCGGAACTCCTGCCCGAACGACGCGACGCGCCCCATCAGCGGACCGCCGCGGGTGAGCGCGTCGTCGGTGACCGGGAGCTGGACGGTCGAGCGGATGTTCCCGTTCCAGAAGTTCTTGAACTGCATGTTCGCGCTCACGCCCCAGTTGTTCTGCGTGTGCACGCCGCCGTAGTTGCGCGAGCCGCGCGTGTCGAAGCCGATCCGCCAGTTCTGGAAGAAGCGGCCCGGGAGCGTCTCGCGGACCTGCAGGTCGGCGTTGTACTCGATGTCGTCCCCCGACTGGAGCCGGCCGAGGTCGTTGATCTCGAACCCCGGCGACTCGGTCTTCACCTCCATCCCCCAGAGGAAGCGGCGGCCGGCGTCCTTGTCCGCCCGCAGCTGCGCGGACCAGCCGGTGAGCGAGGTGCGCGTGGGGTCGTACGTGACGTGCCGGATGTCGGGACGCTGGAAGTAGCGCACGCTCGACTGCTGCAGCCGCCGGATCGCCGCGGTGTCCCCCTCCACCTGCGAGGCGCCGAAGAACCCGCTGATCGCGTAGCGCCCCTGCTTGAAGCGGAGCCGCCAGTCCACGCTCCCGAAGTAGGCCGCGCGCGAGAGCCGCCGCGCGAGCGTGGTGTCGCTCCCCACGTCGCGCTGCACGGTGGTCATCGCCATCCCCACGGTGGAGGCCTGCGTCCCCACCTCCTGCTGCAGCCGGAACACGCCGTACGCCGTGCGCGGCTCCACCCGGAACGACTCGGTGACGGCCGTGGTGCTGTCGTAGGTGCGCGCGCGCTCGGAGGCCGTGACCGCCGCGAGCCCCGCGACGGTCAGCCGGTTCGGCAGCCGCCCCGTGAGCTTCGTCGCGCCGAGGATCGCACTCGACTTCGGCGCGTCCACGAAGTCGCCGCTCACGGAGATGCGGGGCGCCGCGCCGATGCGGCGCGAGTAGAAGTAGTTCGCCGCGCTGTTCCCGCGCAGCATCTCGCTCCCCTCCGTGAAGAAGGGGCGCCGTTCATCGAAGAAGGTCTCGAACGCGCTCAGGTTCACCTCGGCCGGGTCCGCGTCCACCTGCCCGAAGTCCGGGTTGACGGTCGCGTCGAGCGTGAGGTGCCCGCCGAGGGCCGCCTTGGCGTCGAGTCCCGCACGCCCCGCGTAGCGCTGGTCGAGCGGGTTCACCACGGCCGTGCTCGCGCGGTAGGTGGCGTCGCCGGCGGCGTAGGGGAGGAGCTCGATCGGACGCACGGAGCGCACGCCCTGGATGCCGCGGAGCGTCGCGAAGCGGGAGATGAAGCCCGTCTCGCTCGGCGGGATGTCCACCCAGCTGAGGTCCTCGTTCTTGTCGGGGATCCAGCGGTCCACCTGGATCCCCCACTGCTGTTCCGCCGCCGGCGGGAATCGGAGCTGGGAGAAGGGGATCCGCATCTCCGCGGTCCAGCCGAGGGAGTCGATCACGGCCTCGGCCGTCCAGACGGGGTCGAACTGGCTCTCGCGCCCCTCGCGATCGGAGTCCTGCGTGTGGCGATGGTCGGAGCGCGAGCCGGCCGCGCTGATGCCGAACCCGACGCCCGTGCGGCGGTCGCGCTGCGGGTCGAGCGTCACCGTGAAGCGCTCGACGTTCGTCATCCCGTCGCGCCGGCTCATCCCGCGCGCGATGCGCGAGGGGTCCTGCCGCCAGAGGCGCGCGGCGATGTAGAGCGCGTCATCGTCGTACGCGATGTAGAACGAGGTGCGCTCCGTGGGCGCGCCGCCGGGCACCGGGCGCGACTGGGTGAAGTCCTCGATCGGCGTGATCCGCGACCAGACCGGCTCATCCAGGCGGCCGTCCACGCGCACCGGCGCGTCGAGGCGCGTCGCGGTGACGACCTTGGACGAGGGCTGCGCGGAGAGGGGGGTGGCGAGGAGTGCGGCGAGCGCGGGGATCGCGATGTATCGACGGTACGGACGAGGCAAGCGCGGGACCGGGACTGAGGATGGCAGGGGCTCGTGGCACGCGAGCGGTGACCCCGCGACGAGAGCGACACCCATTCTACGCATGGGGGCGCCCGAACGCTCGGAAGGGGTTCGGCGGCTCCACCCTCGCGCCCCGGCCCGCGGGCCGTAGATTCGGACAGTTCCGCCGCCTCCCCCCGAGAGCCCATGACCGACAACATCCGCGCGCAGGTCCAGAAGTCGCTCGGCGATGCGTACGTCATCGAGCGTGAGCTGGGCGGCGGCGGGATGTCGCGCACCTTCGTCGCGCTCGAGCGGGCCCTGGAGCGCCGGGTGGTCGTGAAGGTACTCTCGCCGGAACTCGCGGCGGGCGTCTCCGTGGAGCGCTTCAAGCGCGAGATCCTGCTGGCCGCCCAGATGCAGCACCCGCACGTGGTGCCGGTGCTCTCGTCGGGGGACGCGGACGGGCTCCCCTGGTTCACGATGCCCTACGTGGAGGGCGAGTCGCTCCGCGCGCGCCTCGGGCATGGCGCGCTCGGCACGGGCGAGGCGGTGAGCATCCTGCGCGACGTGGCGCGCGCGCTCGCGTTCGCGCACTCGCACGGCGTGGTGCACCGCGACATCAAGCCGGACAACGTGCTCCTCTCGCAGGGGAGCGCGACGGTCACCGACTTCGGGATCGCCAAGGCCATCAGCGCCGCGCGGACCGAGTCGCACGCGACGCTCACCATGGCCGGCACCTCGCTCGGCTCGCCCGCGTACATGGCCCCCGAGCAGGCGGCCGGCGACCCGAACGTGGACCACCGCGCCGACATCTACGCCTTCGGGTGCATGGCGTACGAGGTGCTCACCGGACGCCCGCCCTTCCAGGCCTCGTCGCCGTCCAAGCTCCTCGGCGCGCACTTGGGCGAGCAGCCGCAGGACCTGCGCGCGCTCAATCCCGGCACGCCGGTGCCGCTCGCCGGGCTCGTGATGCAGTGCCTCGCGAAGGATCCGGCGGAGCGGCCGCAGCAGGCGACCGACCTGGTGCGCGTGCTCGACTCGGTCACGTCGAGCGGCACCACCGCCTCGGCGCCCGCGATCCTCGCCGGCCGCGTGAACATCGCGCGGGCGCTGGCACTCTGGGCCGGCGGCACCGCGATCGTCGCCGTCACCGCCTGGGCCGCGACCGTCGTGATCGGGCTCCCCGACTGGGTGCTGCCGGGATCGATCGGCGTGATGCTCGCGGGACTCCCGATCATCGGCTTCACCGCCTGGGTGCAGCGCGTGGCGCAGCGCGCCTACACCGCGACGCCCACCTACACGCCGGGGGGCGGGACCACCGCGGCGCAGCTGGGCACGCTGCACACCATCGCGATCGCCGCGAGCCCGCACGTCTCGTGGAAGCGCACCTGGACCGGCGGCGCGATCGCGGTCGGGAGCTTCGTGGTGCTCGTCGGCGGCTTCATGGTCCTCCGCGCGCTCGGCATCGGCCCGGCGGGTTCACTCGTGGGCGCGGGGAAGCTGAGCGCGAACGGCCAGCTCATCATCACCGACTTCAAGAGCCCGGCGGACGACTCCACGCTCGGCCTCACCATCACCGAGGCGCTCCGCGCCGACCTGGCGCAGTCCACCTTCCTGCGCGTGATGCCGCGCCGCGCCACCGTCGAGGTGATGCGGCTCATGCAGCGCAAGGAGACCGACCGCGTCGACTTCGACCTCGCGAGGGCGATCGCGAGCCGCGAGGGGATCAAGGCCGTGCTCGACGGCGACATCGTCTCGCTCGGCGGGCGCTACATCCTCTCCACCCGGCTGATCTCGTCGCAGGACGGGAGCCAGCTCGCGGCGTTCAAGGAGGAGGCGGAGAGCCAGAACGACCTCATCCCCGCGATCGGGCGGCTCGGCAAGCAGCTGCGGGCGCGCGTGGGCGAGTCGCTCAAGTCGGTGCGCGAGACGGGCGCGCTCGACCGCGTGACCACCGGATCGCTCGAGGCGCTGCGCAAGTACGCCGCGGGGAACCTCGCGTTCGAGCAGACGGGGGATTACACGCAGGCGATCCAGTTGCTGGACCAGGCGGTCGCGATCGACACCTCGTTCGCGATGGCGTGGCGGCGGCTCGCGTCCTACTACAACAACACCGGGCAGTTCGAGAAGCGCGGAGACGCCGTCACGAGGGCCTACCGCCACTCGGATCGGCTGAGCGAGGTGGAGCGTCACCTGACGGCGGCGGCCTACTTCGGCTACGGTCCCGAGGCCGACGACGCCAAGTCGCTGGCCGCCTACCAGGCGGCGCTCGCGATCGACTCACTGAACGGGATCGCGCTCAACAACGCGGCGAACCTGCTCGGGTTCACCCCCGACCAGGAGACGGCGCGCAAGTACTACCTCCGAACGGCCGCCCAGCCCGACGCGACGCCGATCGCGTTCCAGAACGCGGTCCAGATGACGGCCTTCCTCGGTCGCCACTCCGAGGCGGATAGCCTCCATCGTGAGTTCGTGCGCCGGTTCCCGACGAA
The DNA here is from genome assembly GCA_011525845.1 of Gemmatimonadaceae bacterium. GTDB lineage: Bacteria > Gemmatimonadota > Gemmatimonadetes > Gemmatimonadales > Gemmatimonadaceae > Pseudogemmatithrix. The sequence continues at coordinate 213,930 of WYBP01000011.1, forward strand.
CGCGGTGGCCCTCACGCAATCGATCACCACGGCGATCCAGCGTCGGGAGTTCGACCGCGCGGAGGAGCTCCTGCGCGAGGTGATGCCGAGGATCGCGAACAGTCGCACGGTGATGACCGACGCGATCGGAGCGACGGCGGATCTCGCCGTGCTGCGGGGGAAGGTGCGGGAGGGCGCCCGACTGCGCGTGGAGCATCGCACCCGCCAGGCCGAGGCGGGCCTGCGGTGGAGCGCGCGGCTCGACGCCGGGCTCGACTCCGTGTTGACGGCGGCCACGGTGCTGGAGGATCCCCGCACCGCGCGCGCACTGCTCGACCGCGCCCTGCGCCGCGCACCGATCGACTCCATCCCGTATCCCGAGCGGCGGTACGGCCAGTACCTCGCCGCGGCGGCGTTGGCAGGGGACACGGCGCGGGCCCGGACGTGGCACGGCGAGGCGAAGCGCGCGTGGCAGCGGACCGGGAAGATCGCGGCCCGCCCATCGTTGGAGGCGCAGGAGGATGCCTTCCTCGCGCTCGCCGAGGGCCGCAACACCGACGCCCGCGCCGCCCTCGCGGCGCTGGATCTGCGCTGGACCGCCGATCCGACGATGGTGGCGGCGCTCCGCTTCCTCGCCGCCGACCGCGGCGGGCTCCCCGACTCCGCGATCACCGCGGGCGAGGCGTTCCTCGAGGTCCCGATGTTCGACCGCCTCGAGAAGGACTCGTACCTGCGGGCCGGCACGCTGCAGCGCCTCGGCGAGCTCTACGAGGCGAAGGGCGACCTCGCCAGGGCGCTCGAGAAGTACGAGGCGTTCGTCGAGCTCTGGAAGGACGCGGACCCCGAGTTGCAGCCGCGCGTGCGCGAGGTGCGGGCCCGGATCGAGCGGATCCGGCAGCGGGTCGAGCCGCGCGACTGAGCCGCGGGGCCGGGCCAGGGCGCGATGCACGGAGGGCCTGCCGGGACGGTCCCGGCAGGCCCTCCGTGTTCCAGGGGCGCGGCGTCAGCCGCCTCGGCTCCCGCTCAGCACCCCGCGGGCGCGGGGTTCCGCGGCAGGCACTCCGCCTCGGGGAACGGGAACCGGCTCGGCACCGTGTGCGAAGGCTGCGCGAGCGGGAGCGTGCCGAGCAGCCCGTAGCGCCGCATGTCGATCCAGCGGTGGCCGCCCTCGAAGAGGAGTGAGTACCGCTTGTTGTAGAGCAGCTCGGTGCGCGCCGCGGCTTGCGAGGCGAACGCGCCGACCGCGGCGAGGTTGCCCGACCGCTGCCGGATGGTGTTGATGTCGGCCTGCGCCAGCGCCAGCGACGGCGCGGTGTTGATGCCGATATTGGCCTCCGCCCGGAGGAGGATGAGCTCCTCGTTCCGGATGAGCGGGATGTTCGCCGACGGGGAGCCGTAGACGCTGAACGCCACGTTCGTCGTCACGCCCTGCACGGTCCGCGGCGCGGCGAGCGTGACGATCTTCCGTCCCACGCGGGCGTCGGGAGCGCCGCCGGGCTGCAGCTGCGCGTCGGCGGTGATGGAGGGGTGTGCGAGCAGCGCGCGCGCCGTGGGATCGTACAGCAGGTTCTCCACGTCGCCCGACGCGGAGCTGAAGGCGTGGTAGGCCCCGAGGTCGAGCGACGCCGCCGGGTCGATGAACGACGCCGCGAGCGAAGTGAGCGCGGTGGCGTAGTTCCCCATGTAGACGTCGACCCGCGCCTTGAGCGCGCGGTTCACCCGCCGGAAGGCCGTCGGCGTGTCGAAGCCGGTGAAGCCCGGTCCGAGCGAGAAGGGAAAGCTCGCGCCCGCCGCCCCGAGGTGCGTGTCGGCCTCGTTGAGCAGCAGGACGATCCGGGCGAAGACCTCGGTGCGGGTCGCGATCGGCGCCGGCGGGCCGGTCGGCGCGATGTCCACGTCGATCGGCGCGCCATAGTCGTCACGCGTGTTGATGACCATCAGGAGGTCGTGCGCCTGGATGGTCTTCACGAACCCGCGCACCGCCTCCTTCTGCTGTGCGGAAAGGCCCGCCACCGGCCCGACCGCCGCGAGGATCGCGTTGCCGAGCCGGATGTTGCGGTAGCGGAGGCTGAACAGGTTCGCCCCGAAGGCGGGACTGCCGCCGTCGAGCGGCCCGATCAGCATCTCCGTGATGAAGCGCGTGTCGGCGGCGTCGAAGTTGTACGACTCGCGCCCGAGGATGCCGAGCAGCGAGACGTAGCCGTTCTGCGCCGACATGTAGCTGCGCGCGCCGACCAGCATCCCCTGTGCCGCCTGCCGGATGGTCGTCGGCGTCGCGTTGGCGGTGAGGTCCTCGATGCTGGGATTGTTGAAGTCCGGGACGACGAGGTCACCGCAGGCGCTCGGCGTGAGCGCGAGCGCGGCGACCAGTGCCGGGACGGCCAGGATGGATCGCGGGCTGTGCATAGGTGGTCTCCTCACGTCCGCGGTTAGAAAACGATGCTCACGCTGAACCAGAAGCTCCGGCTCGGCGGGAAGGGGGCGACGTCGATGTTCCGGGCGATGTTCTGGTTGCCGAAGTTGCTCACCTCGGGATCGAGCCCCGTGTAGTCGGTGAAGGTCAGCAGGTTGCGCCCGCTCAGCGAGACGGTGGCCCCGCTCGCGCTGCCCCAGAGCCGCTCCTGGATGCGGGCCGGGACGTCGTACGAGAGCGTGACCTCGCGCAGCTTCACGAACGAGCCGTCCTCCACGTACACGCTCGTCTTGTGCGGGAAGATCGCCAGCCGGTGGTCCCCCTTGGTGGTGCGGGTGGTGCCGACCGTGATCGAGTCCGCGTAGTCGGCCGTGTTCTGGCCGAGGTCGTAGAGGAACTTCGTGAGGTTGATGATGTCGCCGCCGTGCTGCCAGTCGACGAGCCCGGTCAGGCGGAAGCGCTTCCACGAGACCTCGCTCGCGAACGACATCGTGTAGTCGGGGTTCGCGTCCCCGATCTGGCGCACGACCACCGCGGTGTCGCCGGGGATCGAGTCGTTACCGACGATCTGCGTGGACGACTTCCCGACCGCGATCTCGAACGCGCCGAGCGAGGTGCCGAACCCGCCGGTGCGGAAGGTCGGCACGTCGAGCGCGGTGATGGTGCTCGTGTTCTTGAAGAACGTCGAGCGAAGCACCCACTGGAGGTCGGGACGGCTCACCGGCACCACCTGCGCGCCGATCTCGACGCCGGTGGTGCGCAGCTTGCCGCCGTTGAAGATCTCGAACGCGAATCCGCTCGAGGGGGGCAGCGTGCGCTGCAGCAGCAGGTCCTTGACGTTCTTGCGGAAGTAGGTGACCTCCAGGCTCCCGCGCCGGTCGTACAGCGTCAGGTCGAAGCCGCCCTCCACCTCGCTCTGGCGCTCGGGCGCGAGGTCCACCGCGCCCACGGTCCCGTTCACCACGAGCCCCGGGAGCCCGGCGAGGTTCTGCGTCGCGATCAGTGGCGTGAACTTCTGCCCGTAGAGCGGCTGGTTCCCTGACTGACCGTACGCCAGCCGGAGCTTCACCTCCTCCACCGGGCCGAACCGCTGCTGGAGCCGGTACGAGCCGGCGATCTTCGGATAGTAGTAGTACTTGTCATTGTCGGAGTTCACGCTGCTGCGGTCGGCGTTCAGGCCGGCGACCAGGAGCAGCTTCTCGTCCATCAGGAGCACCTCCTCCTGCACGAAGAAGCTCACGTCCTCCACGCGCTGCCGCTGCTCCAGCACCTGGATGTTGGTGCCGGCGTTCACGATCTCGATGCCGCCGACCAGGTTGCGGGCGACCACACGCGAGATGTAGAGGTCGCGCACGGACAGCGCCGTGCCGAACGAGGTCGTGGCCGTGTAGCCGAGCGGCGTCCAGGTGTGGATGCCGCTCATGCCGGCATTCACGTTCAGGTTGTCGCTGTTGCTGAGCAGCGAGGTGCCGAGCTGGCCGTCATCGGCCTCGAACTGGAGGTCGGGCGGGAAGAGGAGGTCGTTCTTCTGGCTGAAGTAGTCCACGCCCCCGTTCCCGACGAACCGGAGGCGCTGGGTCGCGGACTCCCAGGCGTCCCAGGTCAGCCGCGCCGAGCCCAGGTAGCGCCAGACGGTCTCGTCGTTCTTCATCCGCGCCGCGGTCTGGAGCGGGTTGCTGGTCAGGAACGGGTGCGCCCGCCAGGTGCCGTCGGTGTTCTGGCGCAGGTCCACGAAGCTCGGCGTGAACGGGAACACCATATAGAAGGAGACGCCCGCGTTGTCGTTGTTCGTCAGGCCGCGGCTCGCCTCGGTGCGGATGATGTTGGAGCCGAGCTCGAGGTTCACCCGCTCGCCGAACCCCTGCTGCAGGTTCGCGCGCAGCGACTGGCGCTGGAACCCGGTGTTCTTGATGACGCCGCCATCGTCCTTCCAGGAGCCCGAGAGGAAGTACCGCGTCTGGTCGCTCCCGCCGCCGAGGTCGATCTGCGTCTCGGTCGAGAGCGGCGTGTTCCCGGCGAGCTCACGCTCATGGTCGTAGGTGGTCCCCGTGAAGAGGGTGGCCGCCGACGGGCCCCAGACCGACACCGCCTCCGCCGATGAGCGGAAGCGCCGCGCGCCGAGGGTGTTGGAGAGCTGGTAGAAGCCGAAGCGCTGGGTGACGCGCGTCTCGCGCACCCCCGACCGGCCGCGCTTGGTGGTGATCAGGATGACGCCGTTGGACGCACGCGAGCCGTAGATCGCGGAGGCCGCCGCCCCCTTCAGGACCTCGATGGTCTCGATGTCCGACGGGTTGATGTCGGCGATGCGGTTGACCTGCGCGTCCTGCGTCAGCGCCGGGTTGGAGCCGCCCGCCGCATTGGTGACGGCGTTCTGGTTGGAGGGAATGGCGACGTTGCTGAGCACCACGCCGTCGAGCACGTAGAGCGGCTCCGACTGCGCGTTGATCGAGGAGACACCCCGCATCCGTACCTGCACGCCCCCGCCCGGTGCGCCGCCGTTGGTCGAGATCACCGCGCCGGCCACCTTCCCCTGCAGCGCGTGCTCGACGCTCTGCGACGAAACGCGGCTCAGCTCATCCGCGCGCACGGTCGCGATCGCCGTCGGCAGGTTCCGTCGCTCGACCGTGGTGACCTGCCCGCTGATGACGACCTGGTCGATCTGGAGCGGATCGAGCGCGAGGGCCACACGGATCTCGCTCATTCCCGCCGGCACCGCGACCTGGCGGAACCGGTAGCCGAACCGGCGCACCGTGAGCGTCACGTCACCCTGCGGCACGTTCGCGAGCGAGAAGCGACCTTCGGCGTCCGTCGACGTGCCGACCGAGGTCCCGCGCACGAGCACGTTCACGTCACGCATCGGGGCGCCGTCGGCCGAGTCCACGACGACCCCGCGCACGGTGCGGGTCTGGGCCGAGAGCGGGATCACCCAGACCACCAGGGCGATCGGGATCAACCAGCGCAGCATCCGCATGCTTCCCTCCGGGACAAGAGTGTGCCTGCCACACTCGAGGCCGGGGGCCTGTCGAGACACGTCGGTCTCGGGTGTTCGATCGCGCGCTCCACGATAGGAGCGGTACCGGCCGGTGTCCACGGCCAGGTCGCGCCACGTACGGCCCGCTGCCTCGGGTGTGGCGAGCGAGCCACACGGGGCGACCTTGCCCGGCCATACCCTCCGTCAGGAGGGTGACGTCACCATCGCGCACTGTCGCACGGCGGACCGCTTAGCGTCCGCGGGGGCTCTCGCACGAGCGCACGACCGCCAGTGCATTCCCCACCGCGCGCTCCCCAGTGGGGTCCGACGGTCGGTTCGCCACGCGCAGCGCGCGGGCCGAGTCGGGGTCCGCGAACACCAGCGCGGTGGATCCGCCCCCGTCGAGGTTGAGCGCCTCGCGGGCGCCGAGCGCACGCATCAACGTCGCCAGCTCGCGCAGCGTCATCCCGTCGCTGTACGGCTTCTGCCGGCCGTCCACGACCACGAGCAGAAGGCGCTTGCCGTCGTCCGCGAAGCCAACGGCCGTGCGCGGGTGCCGCCCAGTGGCGAATCCCGGCCCGCCCTCGGTGTCCACGGCGTCGCCCACGACGCTGTCGCGCACGAGGACCGGACGGCCGCCCACCGCCTCCATTGGATGGAGGGGCGCGAGCGACACGTGGGCGAGCGCCGTGTCGTCCACCGCGAAGGCGCCGCCCCCGCGCACCGAGAGCGTGAGGATGTGCGGCCGGCCGGCCGAGTCGATCGCGAAGACGGGGCGCGCGATGGGCGGCGTCACGACGCGCCCGGCCGAGACGTGCGCCCCTGTCGGCACACCGGCGGGGGTGAAGAGGAAGAAGTCCGCGTTCACGCCGCCGACGACCTCGTGACCCGATGCGAGTTGCCGCAGGAGCGCCGAAGTCGTGGTGCGGCCCACCGCGCTCACGCCCCCCTTCAGCGCGACCACACGGTGGCACTGGTCGAGCCGGACGTCGAGCACGTGGATCGCCCACGGGCCGGTCGAGGAGTAGACGAAGAGACGCCGCGCACCGGGCCCGAGCTCCTGTCCCCGCACGGTGTCCGCCGCGAACGGGAAGAGGGTCGGCGCGGGCGGTTCACCCGACGCGCGTGAAGCGCCGCCGCACGCGGCGGCGGTCGCGAACGCGACCGCGAACGCGGACGCCGTCGCGATCGCGTTCGTGACAGTGCGTGCGCGGTACGCGCTCAGGGGAGCCAGTACCGCGTGCGGTTCGCCTCGCCGAAGCGCGTCACCTCGAGCAGCGACATCGGCTGCGGCTCCACGAGCCGCATCATCGGCACGCGCTGCTTGCGCGCCATCATCGCGGCGGCCTGCGCCTCGACCTGCGTGCGCTGCTGCGGCGTGAGCGAGCTGATGTCGGTGTCGCCGAGCATCCCGCGGATCGCCTCCTCCACCGTCGCCGGGCGCACCTGGAGGACGTTGTCGAGCCATCCCCAGGTGATGACGTTGTCGTCCGTCTCCGGCTCCAGCAGGTAGGAGATCAGGTTGCCGCGGCTCTGCGCGGTGCTCACGAAGTACCACCCCACCGGCACCGCGACGCGCTCCACCTTCTTCTCCACTCCGGTCACCGACTTCAGGTAGTGCCCCTGGAAGTACTCGTTCCGCTGGATGCCGGTGGCGTCGTACACCTCGAGCGAGAGCGTGTCGGGGGCGGTGAAGCGGTGCACCTGGATGCCGTGGTCCATGAGGAGCGGGACGATCTTCGCGATCGAGGCGGGGAGCACGTAGCCGCGCGCGCGCGGCACGGTGCGCGTGACGTCGTACTTGAGCCAGACCGGCACGGTCTGCAGCGCGAAGGTCTGCGCGGCGCCCTGTCCCCCCTGCCCGCCCTGCCCGCCGCCGGGGCCCCCGCCGCCCTGCGACATCCAGACGGGCTCACTGCCGCGCGAGACGAGCGTGTAGTCCACCACCACGGCATCGGCGGGCGTCGGGTTGGCGCCGGCGCGGATCGCGCGCATGCGCGAGGCGCTCGTGAGCGCGCGGATCTCGCTCCGCTTCTCGCGCGCGTGACCGAGCACCGCGCGCATCCCGATCACCTGCCCGCGCACCTGGTGCCGGTAGCGCTCCGGCTGCGGGATCGCCTCCACGGCGCCGTTCCGCACGCGGTGGCTGCTCGACGGCGTCTCGAAGAGGATCCCGATCGAGTTGGTGAGCCCGGTGTAGACGTGGTGCTTGCGCGGCTCCACGGAGGTGGAGCCCCACCCGCGCACGCCGTCGCGCGTCTGCGCACCCGAGTAGTCGAACCCGTCGTACCCTTCGGCCCGCAGCGCCGTGCGCATCCGTGGGAAGATCTTCTCGTACGGATAGGCGCGGAGCTGCGCATCGGCCGCGGGGTTGAGCGTCGCCTGCCAGGTGAGGGTGTAGGGCGCCGAGCCGCCGTGGTGCGTGTCGATGTGGATGTCGGGCGTCCAGACGTTCATCACCTGCGTCACCAGCGCGTAGATCTCCTGCGACTCGAGCTTGAGGTAGTCGCGGTTCATGTCGAACCCTTCCTCGTTCGTGCGCCGCCGCACCTCCCCGCCGTCCGGGTTGATGAGCGGGATGAAGAGCACGATCGCGCTGTCGAGCACGGGGCGCAGGTCGCCGAAGACGAGGTCGCGCGCGACGAGCTGCGACGCCTCCTTCCCCGCCGTCTCGTTCCCGTGCACCGCGTTCGCGATCAGCACGATGGTCTTGCCGCTCCGGAGCGCGTCCTGCGGCGTCGCGATCGGGTCCTTCGAGATCGTCACGAGCGTGAACTCGCGGCCGAGGAGGGTCTGGGTGAGCGGACGGATGCTCACGAGGTCGCTCATCCGGTCGAGCTCGTACCAGAACTTCATGAGCGGCTCGAAGGGCGTCGGGCCGGACTGGAAGTCCTTCTCCTCCTGCCAGGTGCGCGGGAGTTGCTGGGCGTCGGCCGCCGCGGGAGCGATGGCGACGGCGAGGAGGACGAGTGCCGCGAGGAGCGAGCGCGTGCGCATGCGGATTCCGGGGTCGAGGAGTGAGGACGGGAGCGGGTGTCCGGGATGCACCATCAACGCGCCGACGTGCCCGCCCGCTGAAGCACCGCCGTGAAGCGGGGCCGTCCGTCGCGTTCAAGATGGTAGGTGAGCCGCTGCCCGTCATCGCTCAGCGTGATGGTCCAGACGTTCGTCGTGGCCGCGGGGATTAGCCGGGCGGTGTGCGCGTCCGCGGGGAAGGACTGCGAGCGCGCCGTGCCGCCCGCGCGCGCCATCCCGCCGTAGAGGTTCACCGGGTCGGGGGACCCGTCCTTGAGGCGATGGTCGTGCTGGAGATGCAGGGTGCCGGCGCCGCGCGTGAACACCCAGGTGCGCGAACGGTCCGCGCCCACGATGAATGGCACCCGCACCTCACGCTCGGAGCAGCTCGCGAACTCGGCCACGAGCAGCTGGCCGTGGAAGGCGTCGGTCGTGTCGTCCGGAAAGGTCTTCGCGCCCTCGAAGCGCGCGCCGCAGCTGGAGCGCAGCAGGGCGAAGAACTGCCCGCCGGCGTCGGCCGCGCCCGGCGCGGGCGCCGCGGCGGAGAGCTCCGCCAGCATTCCCCGCAGGAACTCCTCCTGCTGTCGCTGCAACTCGGTGAGCGGTCCCACCTCGTCACTCGCCGCGCCATAGAGCCGTGCCGCGCGAGAGGCGAGCTCGGTGGTCTCCGGCGTGCGGCGGCGCGTGGCGAGCGCGCGCGTCTCGTTCCGCAGCGCCGCCAGCCGCCGCAGGGTCTCGGTCCACGCGCGGCGCACCTCGGGGCTCACCTGGATCCGCGGGTCCTCACGCACCTCGAGGCTCCCCGTCGCGGTCGCCGCGCCCGCCGCGAGGCGCACCTCGTAGCGACCGAGGTGCACGTGCGGTCCGTTCTGCGCATAGCGCAGGTCCCAGACCGCGCGGTTGAGCCCGGCCCGACCCGCCACGCGCATGCGCGCGACCTCCGCGCCGCCCGTCTCATGGAAGGTCAGGGTCACGCTGTCGGCCGCGCGGAGCCAGAAGTCGATCAACCCACCGGCCGGCGGGTTCGGCGCGGCGTAGAACACATCTCCCACATGCGGGAGCTGGTCGTTCCGCCGCACCTGCTCGGCCGGTCGCATGGTGAAGAGGTGCGCGGCCTTCGCCGCGACCGCGGGCGTCAGCTCCCGCAGCGCGTTCACCTGGTCGTAGATGTAGATGCCGCGCGAGTGCGTGCCGAGCACGAGGTCGTGCTCGCGCGGGTGGACGAAGAGGTCGTTGAGCGCCATGAGCGGCATCCCGCCGCGCAGCTCCGCCCAGGTGCGGCCGCGGTCGTTGCTCCAGAAGAGCCCGAGCTCGGTGCCGAGGAAGAGCACGTCCGGGTTCACGAGATCCTCGCGGAGCGTCCGCGCCACGCGCGCTGCCGGCAGCCCACCGTCGATGCGCGTGAAGGTCCGACCGTCGTCGTCCGTGCGGTAGACGTAGTTGGCGAAGTCGCCGTTCCGGTAGTTGTTCGCGACCACGTACGCCCGCGCGCCGGAGTGGCGCGACGTCTCGATGCCATTGATCCACGAGCCGCGCGGGAGTCCCGGGAGCCGCGAGGCGAGCTCGGTCCAGGTCGCGCCGTCGTCCCCGCTCCGCTGCACGTTCCCGTCGTCCGTCCCCACCCAGAGCACGCCGCGCCGCATCGGCGACTCGGCGATCGCGCTCACCGAGGGCCAGTAGGGCACGCCGTCGTCGAGCGAGCGCGTGGACTGCGTCGGCATCTCTCCCATGATCGGGAGGGTGCGGCGGTCGATGCCGGTGGTGCGGTCGCCGAGCGCGGTCCAGGTGTCGCCGCGGTCGGTGCTCTTCCAGAGGATGTTGGTGCCGGTGTAGAGCGTGCGCGCGTCGTGGTGCGAGATGAGGATCGGCGCGTCCCAGTTGGCGGGCGCCATCGCGTTGCCCAGCGGCTGCGGTGCGGCACCCGGGTTCCCCCAGAGGGACCAGTTGCGGCGCGCGCTGATCGCACCGGTGGGGTCGCCGGGGCGGATCGGGCGCTCCTCTCCCGTCTCGAGATCGCGCCGCGAGAGGCCGAGGAACTGCGAGGCGGTGTAGAGCGTGCGGTTGTCGGTGGTGTCGACCACGTTGAAGAAGCCGTCCCCGCCGCCCCAGCGCACCCAGTCGGTGTTGATGATCCCTTCGCTGCGGTAGGTGGCCGACGGGCCGCTCCAGGAGCCGTTGTCCTGCAGGCCGCCGTAGACGCGGTAGGGCTTCCGCATGTCGAAGCTCACGCGGTACCACTGGCTCACCGGCAGGTCCGCGATGAAGAGCCAGGTGGTGGCGCGGTCGTAGCTGATGCCGATCCCGCCGTCGTCCGCCTTGATGTGGTGCAGCGGGTTCGCCGGGTTGATCCAGAGCATCCGGTCGTCGCCGTGGAGCGACTGGTCCACCGACTTCGAGGTCTTGCCGCAGTCGGTGGAGACGGAGAAGAAGTTGATCATGTAGATCCGGCAGGGGTCCACCGGGTCCACGATCACCTGGCTCCCGTACATCGGACGCGGGTTCCAGGTGCTCTGGTGCGTGAACGACTCGCCGCGATCATCGGAGCGATAGAGCCCCGCCTGCGGCTCCTCGTACGCCGTGGAGGCGGTGTAGCGGAGGCCCTGCTCCACGCTCACGTACACGATGCGCGGGTCCGCGCGGTGGATCCCGATGCCGATGCGGCCGTGGTCGCCGGACGGGAGTCCGCGCGTGAGCTTGCGCCAGGTGTCGCCGCCGTCGGTCGACTTCCAGAGCGCGCTCCCCGGCCCGCCGCCGTTGAACCCGAACGGCGTGCGCCGCCGCTGGTAGCTGGCGGCGTACATGATCCGCGGGTCGGTGGGATCCATCGCGACGTCCACGACGCCCGTATTCGCGTCCACGTGCAGCACGCGCTGCCAGGTCGCGCCCCCGTCGCGCGTTCTATAGAGACCGCGCTCCTCGTTGGCCGCCCAGAGCTCGCCCATCGCCGCGACGTACGCGACCTGCGTGTCCTCCGGGTGCAGCACGATCCGCCCCACGTGCGCCGAGCCGCGGAGTCCCACGTTGCGCCAGGTGGTGCCGCCGTCGCGCGAGAGGTACACACCGTCGCCCCACGAGGAGCTCTGGCGGCTCGCGCGCTCGCCGGTGCCCACCCAGACGATCGACGTGTCGCGCTGGTGGAGCGCGATGGCGCCGATCGAGTGCGTGCCCGCGTCGCCGAAGAGCGCGGTGAAGCTCGTGCCGTTGTTGGTGGTCTTGTAGAGGCCGCCCGTGCTCGAGGCGGCGTAGAAGACGTGCGGCTGCGCCTCGTAGACGGCGAGGTCCACGAAGCGGCCGCTGACCATGGCCGGGCCGAGGTGGCGCGGGCGCAGGCCGTCGGTGAGGGGGGTGGCGGGGGTCTGCGCGGCGAGCGGCAGGCCGAGGACGACGGCGAGTGCCGCGAGGGCGGCGCGCGCGGCTGGGGCGGAGCGAGTGGTGTTGGGCATGCGCAAAGATGCGCCAACACCGCTCAGCCGACCAGCGATGCGACCTCGATTCGCAGGGGGGTGACATCCGATCTCGGCGCCCAGGTCAGGATGTCGCTCACGAGTTCCGGTCGTTCATCGGTGGGGCGCCAGCGTTCCACCAGTCGGGCGTCGAGGTCGACGATCCAGTACTCCGAGACGCGTTGCTGCTGGTAGATCCGTCGCTTGACGAGTCGGTCCGCGTGTGCTGTCGAAGGCGAGAGCACCTCCACGGTGAGCAGGAGGTCGCGGACCTGCGCCCAGGAGGTGGGCTCGGACCCCGCGCCCTGCGGCACGACGAAGATGTCCGGCTGTACGAGCCGACGTGGAGTGAACGAGATATCCGCTGGCGAGAGCATGGCCCAGCCGAGCGCCTGCTCCCGGACGTACGGCGCAATTCTTTCGAACAGCCGTCCGACCACCGCCTGGTGGCGCCACGACGGCGCCGGCGTCACGAAGAGCTCCCCGTCGAGCACCTCGTACCGGTTGCCGTCGGCCGGCAGCGCGATGGCCTCCTCGGCCGTCCATCCCGACTGCTGTGCAGGCATGCCCATAGCGTACGCTCGGCTCGGCGTGGTGTGCAAGCGAACATCCGCCTAGGATGCGACGCACGGGCGCGGAGACGGTCATCCGAGGGTTCCCATGGCAGGCGTTTTCACCCGCGCCTGTCGTGCGTCGCCGCACGCCCCCTACTTCTTGCCGTCCACCCCGTTCCAGAGGTCGTTGCTGTCCAGCTGCTCCTGCCCGCACGACTTGAGGTAGAGGAAGAGCTGCGTGCGGTACGCCGCGTGCCCGCCGAGCACGAGTTCCACCAGGAAGGCGCCACGCGAGGTCGGCTGCCCCTCGAAGTCCTTGATCACCGCGCGGAAGTCGGCGTCGGTCGCGGCGCCGAGCATCTTCTCGTACGTCGCCGGCAGCGCTGCGATCTGCTTCACGACGCCATCGAAGTCGAGCTTCGCGGTCGCCTCGACGGCCTTCGTCCAGTCGTCGAAGCCGGGGTTCGGCGAGAAGGAGTAGCGCACGATCTCCGGGCCCATCATGCTCAGGTAGCGCAGCATGTCCATCGTGCTCCGCTGCTTTGGCGTGGGGCGGTAGTCGAGCTGGCTGCGGTCGACCTTGCCCGCCAGGTGGAGCACGATCTTGGACTCGTGCGCGAGCGCGGACATCAGTTCGGGCTTGGTCAGGACCACAGGTTCTCCTTTGAGGTGGAGCCGGAAGCTATCTTCGCAGCAGGAAGGGGGTGAGAGCATGGGACGCACAGGATATCCGACGCACCGCTCCGGCCTCGTGCTCTTCACGCTCGCTGCGGTGCTCGCAGCGATGCTCGCCGACCCGGCGACGCTCGGCGCGCAACGCGCCGATCTCTGCGGAACCGCCCGCTGGCCCGTGAAGGTGCTCACGGACGACGACACCGCACGCGTCGACCTCACGCCGCGCCTGACGACGGTCGGTGCGTTGCTGCAGCTACCGCGCCCCGAGGAGACCCGCCCTCAGCGCGCACGCCTTCCGCTCGAACGCTGGACCTTCCGCGTACGCGCCGTGCTCCTCGACACCCGGCCCTCGCAGGACGACGGCGACCTGCACCTCATCCTCGGCGATCCCGCGGACACCAGACTGATGATGGTCGCCGAGATCCCGGACTCCCTCTGCGCACTCGGCTCGCGCTTCGCGTCCGACTACGCCGAGGCGCGGCGCGTGGTGCACCGAATACCCATCGGCGAGGAGATCGACGTGACCGGCGTCGCCTTCTGGGACTCCGACCACGGACAGCGCGGGATGGCGGAGAACCGGATCGAGCTCCACCCGGTGCTCCGCGTCGAGCCCGTCCTCAAGACGGACGAACTCGGCCTGCTCGCGACTGAGGGCCCGACGGCGCTCCTCGAGCCCGGCGACACCACCGGAGTGCGCGTCTGGGTGAACACCTCGTCGCGAGTCTACCACTGCCCCGACAGCCAGCTCTACGGTCGCACCGCGCGCGGCGAGTACATGCCCGAGAGCACAGCCCGCCGGCGAGGCGCACGCCCCGCCGGCGGGAGGCCCTGCGACCGCCGCTGACTAGGGCTTGGTCGCCGCAAACCCCGAGACGTGCGCGTCGGTGTTGTGCCCGAACCGCACGCCCACGTAGCCGTCGAGCGTCTTCACCTTACCCTCGCCGATCAGGTCGGCCTTCGGATAGCTCGCGACCTCCTGCCCGTTGATCATGCAGGAGACCTTGTCCCCTTTCACCTGCATCGCGATCTCCTGCGTCACCGGCTGGTCCTTCCCCGCGGCCTTGTTCACGGCGGGGTGATCGTCACCGGCGCGCCCCGCCGACATGGCGAAGGTGCCGCGCGGCGCGGTGGAGGAGAACCCGCGGAAGATGAACTTCCCGTTCCCGTAGGCGGCGCAGTAGAGGAAGTTCGGGGACTCGCTCTCGAGGTCGTTCCCCGCGATCATGATGCCGTACGGATGCGGGTGGTTGTTCAACCCCATGTACTTCGACTCGTTGAACGTGGCCTTCACCATGTAGTCGCCCGTCATCTTCTTGGAGGCGTCCCAATAGGTGGTGGCGGGGCCGGTCGTGACGTGCATGCCGCTTCCCATCTTCTGGATCTTTGCGTCGGTGATCTTGAGGCCGCGCCGCGCTTCCGCCGCGTCCACGACCCCCTTCCAGCCCGCCATCAGTATCCCGCCGTCCTTCACGGCGATGGACTCCTCGCCGGCCTGGGCGTGGAGGAGCGTGAGCGGCGACGCGACGGCGATCGCCAGGGCGGCCAATGTGGTCCGGGTGAACCTCGTGGTGGTGCGCATACGGTACTCCTTGCTGGATGGAGAGGACTGCACTCCTATCGTACGGCCCCCGCGGGCCAGCGTCCAGCGAACTGAGGCCGCGCACCACGTAACGTCGGTGGCACGGTGTGCGTAACTTCGGGCATGACACCCTCCCCCATCCGCGCCCTCCTGCTCGGCGCCCTGCTGCTCGGCGCGACCCACGCCGCCGCCCAGCAGCTCCCCAGCTACGACCGCACCCTCCTCCTCGAGACGACGTCCGAGACATCCGCCAACGCGAGCTTCGGCGACCTCGACGGCGACGGCCATCTCGACATCGTCCTCGCCAAGGGGCGCCACTGGCCGCTCGTGAACCGTGTACTCCTCGGCGACGGCAAGGGCGGGATCAAGCGCGCATACGACCTCGGCACCGCCTCGGACAAGACCTACTCCGGCCGGCTCGTGGACATCGACGGCGACGGTGACCTCGATGTGGTGATCAGCAACGACCAGCCGAGCCCGAAGCTCGTTCATCTCAACGACGGGAAGGGTCGCTTCACCGTCGGCTCCGAGTACGGCAAGCCTGACTGGCCGATGCGCAACGCCACCGTCGCGGACATGAATGGCGACGGCCGCCCCGACATCATCGCCGCGAACCGGTACGGCCGCACGGCGGGCTCCAACTACATCTGCCTCAACCGCGGCGCCGGGAAGTTCGACGCCGACTGCATCCCCTTCTCGGCCGAGCCCTCGACGACGATCACCGCCGCGGACTTCAACGGCGACGGCCTTCCCGACCTCCTCGTCCCGCACCGGAACGGCGGGCAGAGCCGCCTCTACCTGGGCACCAAGGGCGCCGACCTCGCGAAGCTGCGCAGCGTGCCCTTCGGCCCCGCCGACGCGCAGATCAGGATCGCCGAGGCAGCGGACGTGGATGGCGACGGGAAGCTGGATGTGGTGACGATCGACGAAGCGAAGGGCGTGATGATCCATCCCGGGAAGGGAGACGGGACCTTCGGCGCGCCGCGACTGCTCGCGGACCGCACGGTGGTCCCGTACGCGCTCACCATCGCCGACCTCGACAAGGACGGCCGGCAGGACATCATCGTCGGGAACGTCGAGTCTCCGACGGTCGCGTACTTCAACGGAGGCGCGGGGAAGCCCTTCACGCCGGTGAAGTTCGGCGACGACAAGGGCACCGCGTACGGCATCGCCGTCGCCGACTTCGACGCGGACGGACGCGCCGACATCGCGGTCGCACGCTCCGAAGCGCCGAACGCGCTCTATTTCGCGGGCGGCGCGGCATCGCCCGCCGCGCAGCAGGCCGCGCTCCAGCCCGGCCAGCTCCGCCTCACCTACATCGGCAACGCCGGCTGGGAGATCACCGACGGCAAGATCGTCGTCCTGGTCGATCCCTTCCTGTCGCAGTTCGCGCGCTGGCGCCCCGGCGGCACGCAGGACCCGGCAATGGACGCACCCTATCAGCCGGATACGGCGTTCATCGCGGAGAAGATCAAGCGCGCGGACTACATCGTCATCACGCACGGCCACTCCGACCACGCGCTCGACGCGGGCGTGATCTCGCGTCGCACCGGCGCGGTGATCATGGGGAGCGAGACCGTCGCCAACCTCGCGCGCGCCTGGGCCGTGCCGGACAGCAACCTCATCACGGTGAAGGGAGGCGAGGACTACGCCTTCGACGAGGGCTTCTCCGTGCGCGTGGTGCCGAGCATCCACAGCGCGCTCGACGACAAGCGCTACTTCAACAACGGGCGCGGCATCGCGGGCACCGCGCCGCGCGGGCTCAAGGCACCGCTCACCCGCCGCGACTACCAGGAGGGCGGGAGCTTCGCGTACCTGATCCGCATCGGCGGGCACGAGGTGCTCGCGATGGGGTCGATGAACTATCTCGAGCGCGAGATGGAGGGCCTCCGCCCGAACGTCGCGCTCGTCGGCGCGAACAGCCAGCGCCTCGAGATCCACGACTTCACCGGCCGCCTCATGCGCGCACTCGGCTTCCCCGCCGTGGTGATCCCCTCCCACGCGGACGGCTACGGCAACCCGAACCCCGGGGCCGCGGCGCTCGCGGACAAGCAGCTCTTCGTCAAGGAGGTCAACGCCGCCTCCCCCGCGAGCCGCGTAATCGTCCCCACCTGGTTCGAACCGATCGTGATCCCTGCGCGCGCGACGGCCACCGGTGAGCGCCGCCGCATCGACCCGGCGGGCCTCGCCCCGCTCGTCCCCGCCTTCTCGATCGCCATCCGGGACGGCGACCTCGTGTTCGTCTCCGGCATGACGGGCGTGAAGCCCGGCACTCAGGAGATCATCGAGGGGGGCGTCGGCGTGCAGACGCGGCAGGCGATGGAGAACATCCGCACCGCGCTCGAGGCGGCCGGCGCGCGGATGTCCGACGTCGGCGAGTGCACGGTCTTCCTCGTGGACATGGCCGACTACGCCGCGATGAACGCGGAGTACATCAAGTTCTTCCCCGTGGACCCGCCGAGCCGCGCGACGCTCTCGGTGACCGCGCTGCCGAGGCCGGCCGCGCGGGTGGAGATCAAGTGCAGTGCGAGGGTGCGATAGCTATCGCGGCGGGATCGGTGCGTCGGCCGAGAGCTGGCGCACCATCCGGTCGTCCCCCGTCACCTCCCACATGATGAGGCTGACGGGGATCATCCCCACCGCGTTCACCTCGTCGAGGAAGCGCTTGAAGGTGAACGCGCTCCCGAGCTGCCGCGCGCGGATCGCCATCACCTCCTCCATGAGCCGCCCGCCGGTCACGTAGACCGCGCCGTATCCGGGCTGCCTGAGGTAGAGGTGCTGCTCGAACCCGAGGAGCGGGTCGCGCCGCATCCAGCCGCGCGGCGTCCAGTCCACGTGGATGTTCCCCGCTTCCTCCATCGTGAGTTCGTTGGAGTGCGCATGGAGGTTCCCCAGCCCGCGCGCGGCGCGCGTGATGAGCATGATCCAGACGATCTCGCGCGAGCGCGGGCTCGCGTCGTAGAGCCCGGCGTGCATCATCCACTCCTCCATGGAGGTCGCCATCCCCTCCGAGCGGCTCATCCAGACGTTGTAGCGGAGGGGGGTGCGACGGATCGGGCTCGCGTGCGGCTGCTCACGGAAGCGCGCGTTGTCCCACCAGTGGTAGAGGTGCGTCCAGAGCGGGAGCGGGTCGCGGTGGTTCCCCTGCGAGAAGAAGTTGCGCGTCGCCGAGGGCGAGAAGCCCGCCATCCGTTCGCGCAATGCGCGCTCCATCCAGGGCTCCACCGTGATCACGTCCTTCTCGCGCAGCCAGGCCATGTAGCGCGGGATCGCCCGCGCCTGCAGCGCCGCGTACGCCTCCGGCGTGTCCGCCACCGGGAGCTCGGGGAGCCCGCGGTTCCGCTGCTCCTCCAGCCGCAGCGACGCGTGCGCGCGCATCAGCTCGCGCTGCGTGATCGTCACCTCGTCCTCCCAGGACAGCGGCATCAGGAGCACGTTGCGCAGGAACCAGGTGTACTGCTCCTTCCCGATCCCCGAGGGTCCCGTCTTCTTCGGGCTCTCCGCGCGCAGCCACTCGGCGAACTCGTGCGTCGCGGTGCGTGCCTCGGTGATCGCCGCGGCGAGCGCGGTGCTGGCGGCGCTGCTTCGCGCGCTCGCGGGCCCCACCGTCCGCACCCGCTCGAGGAGCGTGCCGAGCGCCTCCTCCTGTTCCTCGAAGGCGCGCACGCCACCGATCCAGAGGTCGCGCGCGTTCGCGTCCGCGAGGTTCACGCGCGCCTGCCGGAGGAGCACCGGCACCGTGCGCAGTTCGCCGGTCAGGCGTTCCGTCTGTTCAGCGGAGAGGGGCTTGACGGTGTCGAGCACCGTGCGCGGCCAGATCGGGTACTGCCAGAGCCGGATCGCGCCATGGATCGTCGGTCCCTCCTCGGCCGGCGTGTCACTCTCGTCCGTGCGCACCGAGGCGTAGTAGGCCGGGTCGCGCGCGAAGGGCTGGAGCACCGTCAGGTGGTAGCGCATCCCATTCATCTCGGCGCGCACGAGGTGCAGGTCCACCTGCTCCGGGATCGACCAGCCCGTGGTGTCGATCTCTCCCACTCGCCGGATGAAGAAGTCGAGCTGCACCAGCCGCCGCTGGTTCCGCTCCGGCGTGTAGTCGGGGATCCCGTTCTCGCGCGGCGGTTCCTCGAAGCCGCGCCAGTTCTCGAAGATGATGACGAGTTGGCGGTAGGTGGGGCTCGCAGGGCGCGGGGCGGCGGGGGCCTGGGCCGGCGCGGTCGCGCTCGTCACGGCCAGCAGCGCGAGGCCGGTGATGAGGGCATACGCGGGCCTGGCGCCAGCGGCGCGAGGAATCAGGGAGCGAATCGCGAGGGGGATCGGCATCGGGAATCCTGTGAACGTGGAATGGCGCCGGCGACGGATCAGGTCAGCGCTCCAGCTTGAACCCGGCATCCACGGCCGGCCGCCGCGGCGCGTTCGCCACGTACCATCCCGTGAGATACATCCACTGCGCCATCCGCGTGAGCTTGGCGTAGTCGATCCGCTCAGGGATGTCGCCGGCCGTGTGGTAGTCGTCGTGGAGGTTCGTGGTGTACATGAGCGCGGGCACGCCCAGCCGCGCGTACGGCAGGTGGTCGCTGCGGAAGAACCACCCCTCGGGATGGGTGGGACGGTCCCAGAGCGTGTCGATCACGAAGCGCGCCGTGGCCGCGTTGGCCTGGAGCGCCATCTGCACGAGCTCGGTCGAGCTCCGGTGCGGCGGCTGCGCGCCGAGGAGTGCGGCGGTGTCGGGATGGTTGCGGCCGATCATGTCGCCGTTGAGCACCGCGACGACCTGCGCGAGCGGCACCACGGGATGCGCCGAATGGTAGCGCGACCCCAGGAGGCCACGCTCCTCCGCTCCATGATGCACGAAGAGGAGTGACCGCTTCGGGCGCTCGGCCACGAAGGCGCGCGCCGCCGCGAACTCGGCCACGCTCACCGACGCGTTGTCGTCCGCGCCCGCGAGCACCGAGTCGCCCGGCACGAGCAGGCGCACGCCGTTGGCGTCCTGGTGCGAGCTGTAGAGCACGTACTCGTCGCGCAGCACCGGGTCGGTGCCGCGGAGCAGGCCGATCACGTTCACCGAGGGCGTCTCGAAGCGCTCGAGGCGCACGGCGAGCGAGACTTCGGGCGCCTGCTGCAGCGCGGCGCCCATCGCTGCCCGCATCAGGAACCCGGGAGTGGGACCGGCGCCCTGCACCGGCGGAGGTGACACGCGGTCCGATCCACCTGCCGCGCGCGGCGTGGCGTTGTCCACGTCGTACGACCCCCGCTGCCGCATCACCGCCATCGCCTCGAAGGCGCTGTCCACGGGGGCGTTGGCCACGAGCAGCACGGCGGCGGCACCGCGCCGCGCGAGGGGCGCGAGCGTGCCATTGATCGCTGCGTCCGCGTAGCGCACCCGGTCGGGATAGCTCGTCTGGCGGATCGCACCCGGAGCGGGCGCACGGAGCAGGGTCGCGACGATCCGCCCGCGCACGTCCACGGTCGTGTCCGCCGGGTCGGCGATCCAGAGCACCGCACCCGTCGCTTCCACGGGAACGACACCGAGCGGGATGACGTCTTCATAGAGCCGCATCGCCTGCGCGGCGATCGTCGCGCGGCTCGAGGTCACGGAGACGCGCGTTCGGACGATGTTGAACCACTGGAACCAGGTGCCATCCGCACCGCCCGGCGCGAGGCCGATGCGCTGGTACCGATCGGCCACCCAGACGGACGCGCGCAGCTCGTCCAGCGTTCCGCCTTCGCGACCCCGCATCGCCGGGGAGGCCATGGCGAAGAGGTCGCGCTTGAGGTCGGCCTCGCGGATCTCGCGGATGGCGCGCGGCGTCGCGGGCATCTGCGCCGGCGCGGCCGATGGTGCCGCCGCAGCCGCGGGAGTCTGTGCGGAAAGTCCCGCGAGGACTCCGGTGGGCAGCGCGAAGAGGACGAGAAGGAAACGGAGGAGTGGGCGCATCGTGAGGCACCGCCGATGGTGGGGGATCACAGCTGGGCATATACTGCGCGGTCGGGTCCTCCGCTGTCGATGGTCCGTCGCCACGCCCTTCCCCTCCCCGCCCGGGCGCCCCACACTATCCCGACCCCGAACCCGACCCTTTCCGATGAACATGATCCGCCACCTCTCGCTCCCGGCCCTGGCCCTCGCCCTCCTCGCCGCCGGCACCCCCGCCGACGCCCAGTCCCGCAACCGCGCCACAACGGCTGCGCCCGCCCGTGACACGGTCGTCACACGCACGTACGGCGACCTCGCCGCCGGCCCCTACAAGCGGCTCGTGATCCGGAACGCGATGGTGATCCCCGGCCATGGCGGACCGCCGGCCGGCCCCTACGACATCGTGATCGAGGGGAACATGATCACGGAGATGATCCCCTTCGATCCCGTGGCCGCCGAGCGGCGCGGGAACTCGGATCGCCCCACGGGGGACCGCGTGATCGACGCCACGGGGAAGTTCGTGATGCCGGGGATGATCGACCTGCACGCGCACATCCGCACGCAGCCGATGGAGCTCGAGTACGTCTACTACCTCAAGCTCGCGCACGGCACCACCACGATGGTGAACGCCTCCGACCGGAGCGCGGACTCGTCGTACGCGCAGGCGCGCCTCTCCGCGCGCAACGAGATCCTCGCGCCGCGCATGTTCCCGCTCGTCGGCTGGGGCACCTTCACCAAGTTCTCGCGCATCGAGCTCGACGACCCCGCCAACGCCCCCGAGGTCGCCAAGCAGATGGCCGCGGCCGGCGTGCGGGTCATCTCCATGGACTCGAACGGGTGGAGCCGCGAGATCATCGGCGCCATCGCATCCGCGGCGAAGGCGAACGGGATGATCACCTCCTTCCACATCCCGCCGAGCACGATCGCCGTCGCCAACGCGGTCGACGCCGCCTGCCTCGGCGTCACCATGATCGAGCACCACTATGGATACGCCGAGTCCGCGCTCGACCGGAGCACGCAGGACTTCGAGCGCACCTACACTTTCGGTGACGAGAACGCGCGCTTCCGCGCCGCGGGGCGCGTCTGGACGGAGACGAACAAGGAGAAGCTCCTCACCACCGTGGTGGACTCGCTGGTGAAGTGCGGCGTGACGATGCTCCCCACGCGCGTGGTGTACGAGGCCAACCGCGACGTGATCCGCGCGACGAGCCTTCCCTGGCACGGGAAGTACACGCACCAGGCGCTGCTCAACTGGAACTATCCCAACCCTGCGTACCACGGCTCGTACCACTTCGACTGGACGAGCGACGACGAGGCGAACTGGAACCTCGCGTACGCGCTCTGGGGGCAGTTGATCTTCGAGTTCAACAAGCGCGGCGGCCGCGTCGCATTCGGCACCGACGACAACTACATCTGGGCGACGCCGGGGTTCGGCACCGTGCGTGAGCTCCAGCTCCTGCGCGAGACGGGGATGCACTCGCTCGAGGTGCTCCGCTCCGCGACGCGCAACAGCGCCGAGACGCTGCTCGAGCCGAAGCTCGGGCTGGTGCGGCCCGGATACAAGGCGGACCTCGCGATCGTCGACGGCAACCCCGCGGCGAACCTCAAGTTCATGTATGCGTTCGGCGACCTGACGCTCGACAAGGACGGGAAGATGGTCCGCACCACGGGCGTCGTGCACACCATCAAGGACGGGATCGTGATGGAGAACGCGAACCTGATGCGCGAGGTGGAGGCGATGGTGCGGAAGTCGAAGGCGGGGGTGTCGCCGGTGAACGTGATCTCGCGGCCCTTCCTGCCGGCGCCGTAGCGATCCGCACGCTGGCCGCCGGGGGGCGGCACCCGTACCTTCGCCCCTGTGACCGGCGACCTCACCGCACGGCTCCAGCAGTCCCTCGGCGACGGTTTCCCCATCGAGCGCGAACTCGGCGGGGGCGGCATGTCGCGCGTCTTCCTCGCGACCGAGCGGGCCCTCGAGAGACGGATCGTCGTCAAGGTGCTCGACCTCGAGGGTGCCGTGGAAGCCAGCGCGGAGCGCTTCCGGCGTGAGGTGAAGGTCATCGCGCAGTTGCAGCACCCGCACGTGGTGCCGGTGCTGAGTGCCGGCGGGGACGGCACGCTACTATGGTATGCGATGCCCTTCGTCTCGGGCGAGTCGCTGCGGGCGCGCCTGCTGCGCGAGGGCGCGCTCCCGCTGGACGATGCGCTGCGCATCGCGCGCGAGCTCTTCGATGCCCTGGCCGCCGCCCACGCGCGCGGGATCGTGCACCGCGACATCAAGCCGGAGAACATCCTGCTCGAGGGGCGCCACGCGGTGGTTGCGGACTTCGGCGTGGCCAAGGCGCTCGCCGAGGCCGGGGTGGACACGGGGCTCACGGCCGCCGGCCTCGCGCTCGGCACGCCCGCGTACATGGCCCCCGAGCAGGCGATGGCCGACCCGACCACGAACCACCGCGCCGACCTCTACGCGGCGGGGGCGGTGCTCTACGAGATGCTGGTCGGCGCACCCCCGTTCAGCGGGAACGCGCAGGCGGTGGTCGCGGCGCACCTCACCGCACCGGTGCCGAACATCGAGGAGCGGCGGGGGGACGTTCCGGCGGCCGTCGCGCAGTTGATCCGGCGGCTGATGGCGAAGAACCCCGCCGAGCGGCCACAGGGGGCGCAGGAGGTGCTGACGTCGCTCGAGTCGATGACGACGCCGGGAGGCTCGACCCTTGCGGCCACGGCCGCTGGCGCGCCTGCCGTCGCGCGGCCGGCGACCGGTCGCCGTCGCCTCCTCGTCGCGGGCGCATTCATGGTCGCGATCGTGGTCGCCGCGGCCTGGTTCTCGCTCGCGCGCGACGGCACGCGCACCGCCTACGCCGAGGATGCCGACGTGATCGCGGTGATTCCCCTCGGGAGCACCGGCGACTCCGCGCTCGCGCGGCTCGGCCGCGACCTCGTGGTGACGGTGAGTGCGAGCCTCGACGGCGTCGGCGCGCTCCGGGCGGTGGACGCGATGAGCGTGCTGCAGCGTTCGAGCCTGCTGCCGCAGCCGATCTCGCTCGAGGCCGCGCGCTCGCTCGGGCGCTCGCTCGGCGCGCGGAGCGTGATCCAGGGGTCGCTCATTCCCGAGGGCCCGCTCGTGCGCGTGGACGTGGGGCTCTACAGCGTGGACGACGGGAGCGCGCTGGCGCGGATCAGCGCGCGCGCCGCGCCGGACAGCGTCCACACGCTCACCGACTCGCTCACGGTGCAGCTCCTGCGCCAGATCTGGAAACGGGGCACGCCCCCCTCGGCGATGCTAGCCGAGGTGGCCACGGCGAACGCGGAGGCGCTCAAGGCGTTCCTCGAGGGGGAGGCTGCGTACAACCGGCTGGACATCGGCCGCTCGGTCGACGCGCTCTACCGCGCCGTGCGGTTCGACAGCACCTTCGCCCTGGCGTGGGTCCGCCTCGACTGGCTGCGCACCGGATACCTCCTGGGCCCCGATACGGTGGTCACCGCGAAGGCCCGGGAGCTCGAGGGTCGACTCCCGCTCCGGGACCAGGAGATCCGGCGCGCCGATCGGCTCACCGACTGGCACGCGCGCCTCGCCACCTATCGCCAGGTCGCGGCGAAGTACCCCGAGTTCTATCAGGCGCAGTATCTCGCGGGCGACCTCATCGTCCACGACGGCCCGCTGCACGGCGAGCCCATCGCCGACGCCAGGCCCTATTTCACGCGACTCGATGCGCTCGCGCCGAGGAACGCGGACAACGCGTTGCACCGCTACTTCATCGCACAGGCCCTCGGGGACACGGTCGAGATGCTGGCGGCGGCGCGGGAGATGGTGGAGCGCGCCGGCGGCGGCCCCGACGGGACCCTGAACACCGTGGCCAGTGACCTCGAACGGTACTTCTCGAGCGGGACCTTCCCCGACTCCGTGGAGAGCATGCGGATGTTCCGCGCCGCCTGGCAGGCGGCGCGGGGCCAGGAGGCCGACTGGTACTTCCTGCTCGCGGCCCCCGGCCTCACGCGTCCCGGGGAGTGGGAATCGGTGCTGCGGCGGCTCGCACGCGACCCCGAGTTCATCCCGAAGAAGGCGGAACTCGCCGTGGGCCTCGGCGCCACGCAGTTCCAGCGCGGCGAGATCGCCGGTGCGCTCCGCACCCTCGCGCCGCTCGACACCATGGCGGGCGCATCGGAGCACCGGTCCCTCGCCGCGCGCTCGGCGGCCGCGGCCGCCTGGCTGGGGCTACTGCCGGTTGAAGAGGCCGACGTGGTGCTCGCCGCCGCGAGGCGCCGCATCCCCGCTCCATCCGCTCCCACGCTCCGCGACCTGCACTGGAGCGATGCCGCGATAGGGATCGCCGCCGGCGACTCGGCGCGTGTGGAACGCGCGGCGCGCCTCCTCGCCGATACCACGCTCGAGGGCCGTATCGTCGCCCGCGGCGTCCGTGCGCTCTGGCGCGAGCGCCGGACCGGCAACGCCGACAGCCTCATCGCGGCCGTGGATGCGAGCATGGCGGCAGCGGTCTTCTACGCTCCCGCGGCGCCACTCGAGCGGATGGCCGTCGCGAGAGCACTCATCCGCACCGGCGCGCCCGACGGCGTCGATCGCTACCTGCGGTGGACCGATGGCGTGCTGACCGGCTGGCGACCGAACCTCGCGCGGATCACGATCGGGAGCTACTCCGCCTACGAGCGCGCCGTGGCCGCCGAGGCGGCGGGAGACCGGGCTGCGGCGATCCGCAACCTGCAGCTCTTCATCAGGTCCACGGACAAGGCGCCGCCTGGGCTGCTGCAGCAGCGGACGGACGCCGAAGAGCGACTCGCGAGGCTGGTCAGCACGGTGCGCTGAAGGGGCGCACGGCATGCCGTCGGGCCGCTACACTCGCTCGGATGAGTCGGCCCTGTCGCGCGCGGGAATGGTGCGAAGGCGCTGAGCGAGAGCGGGTACCCTGCCTCGGGTGGACTCTTGCGCCCCCTTTCCCGCCGAGCGTACCCTGTGGCCATGCCCCTCGCGCCCGCGTACCACACGGCCGAGATGGTCCGTGCACTCCCCGACGACGGGAACCGGTACGAGCTCGTGTATGGGGAGCTGCTGGTGAGTCCGTCGCCGCGGCCGGCGCATCAGGCGGTGCTGACCGAGCTTCTTCTCGCGGTGGCCGGCTTCTGCAAGGCGCACGACTGCGGCCAGGTGATGGTCAGTCCGGCGGACATCTCGTGGAGTGATGACACGCTGGTGCAGCCGGACCTCTTCGTGATCACGCCGAAGGAGGCGCGGCCGCGCGAGTGGTCCACGGTGCGCACGCTGGACCTCGTCGTCGAGATCCTCAGCCCGAGCACCGCCAAGCAGGACCGCTTCCAGAAGCGGAAGCTCTACCAGCTGCAGGGCGTGCACACGCTCTGGCTGGTGGACATCGACGCGCAGCAGGTCGAGGTCTGGACCCCCGACGCGGCCTTCCCGAAGGTCGAGACCGAGCGCGTCACCTGGACGCCGCCGGGCGCGGGCGCGACGCTCGTGATCGAGCTGGCCGCGCTCTTCGCGTAGACCGGCGCTCGCGCTCTAGACGCCGCCAGCGCACGGGAACTTCGTCGCCGCTGGCAGCGACGAGTCCACCCACGAACGGACGGCCGTGTCACAGATCGCGTATCCCCAGTTGATGAGCCGGTCCTGCAGTTCGCCGGGGAGCTTCTTCAGTCGCGTGGGCACGACGGCGAGCTGCTTCGTCCGGTCGACGGGACACGAGAGCTGGGTCTTCGCCGGATAGTTCGCGACGTCGGAGGTGCTGCTCCAATAGGCTCCCTTGCGCTCGGCCGCGACATACGTGCCGAGCAACTGCCGCTTGCGCAGCGCCCGGACCTGGGAGTCGGCGACCTCGAGCACGCGCACCGTCTGGCGCACGGGATCCTTCGCGAGCTTGGCCTCGGCCTCCGGCCGCATCCCGGCGTCACTCACCAGGAGCGTCCGATACCGCTTGAAGCAGGTCTCCAGGCCGAGGTTGTCGTACACGCCGCCGTCGGCAAGGACCACTTGTGACATGAACTCGGGCTTGCGGTTCTCACCTGTGTCTCCCGGGAAGTAGTCGCTCGCCTTGAGCTTGAGGACCGCGGGCGAGAGCACCGGAGGGAACGCCGCCGAGGCCGCTACCGCATCCGCGAGCGCGAGCGTGGGAGACATCACGCGCCCGATGGTCCAGTCTCCCATGTACGGGCGCGAGAACCGCCAGAGCTTGCCCGTCTGCATGTTGGTCGCGTTGATCACGAACCGCGGCGCATCAGGGAGGTCCTGCAGCGTGGCCTCGCCGTACAGCTGCTTCCTGAGGGCGGCGGCGAAGCGCTCGTTGATCGAGCCGGGAAGCAGCGCGCCTTTGATGATCGCCCCCTCATCGATCGTCTTGCCGGCGAGCTTGCGCACCGGGACCACCACCAGCTCGGCGAAGTTGGCCGCACTGCCCCCGGCGAAGGCGAGCTTCGACCACGCGAGGCCCAGCACGGCCGATGTGATCGAACCGCCCGAGACGCTGGAGATCCGTTTCAGCCCCTGGAGCATTCCGAGGTCGTTCAACCGCCAGAGCGCACCCAAGTGGAAGAGCATCGCCCGGTAGCCGCCACCGGAGAGGCTGAGCGCCCGCCCGTCCTCGATGGGCCCCGAGTGGTCCGGGGAGTCGCTCGCGTGGATCGGCAGTTCGATCGTGCTCATGACTCCTCCATGACGTCGTACCGCATCGAGCGCTTCGACTCCGCCGACGGGCGCCGGAAGGGCTCCGGCTCGACCGGGACGATCGGCATCACCGGCAGGGGTGCCGCCGCAATCCCGGGCTCGCCGTCATCCTCGAGCTCCGACCGCTCGATCGCGAGGTCGAAGTAGAGCTCGGTCCCGACGAGCCGGCGCTCGAAGGCCTGCCACGTGCGCGCAGCCACGCCTGCGGGTGCCTGCATCGCTTGCACGGCCGTGTCCGTCTGCAGGACGCGCCCCTGCGACTTGCGAAGGAGCGCCGCCTTGATCGGACCGTACGGATGGTCCCACCCGGCGTGACCCTCCGCCCAGGCACGGACGGCGGTGATCATCGCCGTGAACTCGGCGGCCGCGGTCCCGAGCCCCATCCAGTCCAGGTTCGGGTGCTTGTCCGCGCGCCGACCGTTCAGCGTGGCGTTGTGGCTGCCGTGGTGCCCCACCTTGTACAGCACCGTGCGCGCCAGGAGGTCGCGCGCCGTCACCTGCCGGCGTCCGGCCCGCCAATCCTTGTCCGCCCAGGAGAGCCAGTTCCCGCGCTGAGCATCGGCACAGAAGAGCAGCACCTTACCGCCGAGCCCCAACTCGAATGCCAGCACCAGGCTGGAGTTGTTGGTATAGCGGCCAAGCGCGATCGCTAGTCCGTCGGCGCTTCGCAGCCAGTCGTGCTCGATCCTCCGCCACTCGGCGTCGTCCGGCACCTCGGACTCCCACCGGGAGGACCTGTGCTGGGTGACCGCCTTCCCATATCGACGCCGCATGAGCTCGCCGAGCGCGTCGTACCGGCCGATTGCGACTTCGAGCGAAACGCCGAACCGACTGGCGAACGGCCCGCGCCGGTCCTCCTCGCCATGCTCAGCCGCGCGCACCGCCGCCGCGAAGTACGACCCGACGTCGCGGGCGCCCCGCGGCTCGCGCCGCAACGCGTGGAACTCCTCGTCGCCGGTCGGGTCGAGCGACTCCAGCAGCTCCAGGTCGCGCGGCGGTCCCAGCACATAGGCGCGAACGTCCTTGGTGCGCGGCACCGGGCGCACCGTGTGCGGGTGCAGGTACTGCGGTCCGTCCTGGGCCGCATCCACCAGCACCTTCATCGAGCGCTTGTTCGCGCTCGCACCGAACTGCGCATCGAAGGCCGCCGCCGTCCCGGCCGGGGCCTCGCCCAGCTCGAGCGAGAGGAACTCGTCGAGCCGCGAGACCCGGGCGGTGTCACCGTCCGCGGCCAACTGGTTGCGCGCCTCGAGCAGCCCGAGCAGGGTGTCGCGGTGCTTGCGTCGCAGCTCCTTGGCGAGGGGGTCGTCCGGCTCCTCCGTCCACGCGAGCCAGGTCTCCCCGATCTCCAGGCCTGAGAACCGTTCCTCCGTGATGCCGTTCACATGGTCCTGGTGCTCGTGCGTGATCACGGCGACGTCGATCCGCCCCCCGGTGGCGGCCACGATGTCGGCCACGATGTCATCCGCGTTCGTCGCCGGCTCGATCATCTGGGGCGACCCCGGCTTGTAGCCGCAGTCGATCAGCACGTAGACCGGCGCGTCGGCGCGCTTGCCGGCGAACGCGAGCAGGAAGCAGTCCCCGTGCCCGATCCGGTAGAAGCGCACGACGGCCCCGTCCGCGGGCGGCAGGAGCCGTCCGCCGGCGGCCGGGCCCCGCTTGCGTCTCGTGGCCATGGCTACTCCTCCTCGTCGCTGTGCAGCATCGCGAACGGCTCGTCCTCGCCCTGCAGCGCCCGCGCGCCGCGATACGCATCACGCGGCAGCCCGCCGTCGAGCAGGAAGCGGCGCACGCGGTCGAGCTGCTGGTCGTCGACGATCGTGCCCGCGGTCCGGATCACGCGGCGGATCTCCATCGTCACGGGGTTGATCAGCGCGGTGCAGCCGGCGCGATAGACGAAGTCCGCCTTCGGGCCCCCGCCGGGTGGCGCGGCGTCGTACTCACGCTGGCGGTCGGGGTCGAAGTAGCCGCGACGCCGCTGCGTGATCTCGACGACGAGGTCGCTGACGATCGCGCCCCGCTGGGTGCGGCGCAGGGCTGTCCGCACCGAATGCACCTCGACGGCCGGAGTGCCCGGGAGCGTGCGGGAGCGATACACCGTGCCGGGGACGGACGCCCCGTCGAGGACGATGCCGAGCATCGGCGCGAGCTGCGCACCCTCGCCCTGCACCAGCCATCCCCAGAGGACGGCGGCGTTGACCTCGATCCCCTCCCATGTCTCGTAACGGTCGCTCTCCAGGTTCCACGGGCGCAGCGCCGCCTGGTCCCCCTTCCGGCGCGGCGTCACGGACTGCTCCACCATGTTCAAGGCCTGCGGGGTGCCGAAGAGCGACCGCACCGCATTCATGTTCACCGCGCCCGCGTGGTCTCGGGCCAGGCTTTCCAGCGTCGGCCACTGCAAGGCCTCGATCGACATGCTCGTCATCCCGGCCGGGTGGATGCCCCACTGGCGGAAGCTGTCGACGAGCGCCAGTCGGAAGCCGTAGGGATCCTCGGGATTCAGGTCCGCATCGGCCGTGACGACGGCGCGCAGGTAGTCGCCGAAGGTGATCCCGACCGGCGGGCAGTAGTCGATGCCACGGATGCACATCTGCAGCATGTAGGCCGCCGTCCGGGCCGCCTCGTCGGCGAGGCGGTTCGTGAGGTCCGGCGGGATGTCCCCGTCGCGCAGCACCCCGGTGCCCTCGGAGGCGATCCGGTACAGGTCCGCCGATCGCGCCCGGTACACGTCGAGGAAGGCCCCGAACACCGCGGCCACGAGCACGCTCCCGCGCTCGTGCGGCTGGAAGGTCCGTTCCAGGCGCTGGGGATCAGGGACATGCGGCCGCCAGACGCCGTCCCGCGTGTCCACGGTGCCGATCGCGTCGCGCAGCCCGCCGCGGCGACCCGTCGACTGCCCGAACTGCTGCGCGAGCCGCCCGAGCAGGTTCTCGCCCCCCAAACGTCCGCGCGCTCGCGCGATCTGGTCGCGCAGGACGCCGGGATACGTGAAGTGCTGGAAGAGCGCCACGATGTCGGCGAACGCCTCGTGGAAGGCGTGCACGTCGGGATTGACCGGCTCGTTGAACCGTGGATGCACGCC
Organism: Gemmatimonadaceae bacterium; assembly: GCA_011525845.1. Taxonomy (GTDB): domain Bacteria; phylum Gemmatimonadota; class Gemmatimonadetes; order Gemmatimonadales; family Gemmatimonadaceae; genus Pseudogemmatithrix. The sequence goes on from WYBP01000011.1 coordinate 244,240, forward strand.
ATCCAGCAGCGCGTGCGTCACCTCGTGGGCGATGATGTCGTGCGAGAGGCAGGTGAAGACGATCGTGCCGGGCGTGTTGTTCGCGTCCTTCAACTCCACCGGGAAGTAACCGAAGAGCAGGGCCTTCTTGGACGGACTGTAGTACGCGTTCCGTTCGCGCAGCGCGTGTGGGTAGATCCGCAGGCGCCGCACGAAGGACGCGTCGGTGCCCTCGTCGCCGTCGCGGTGGCGCGCCCAGAGGGCCACCCGTCCCAGGGCCTGCTCGAAGTGGCCGATGGTGGTCATCGCCACCGCGTAGACCATCTGCTGGTGGAAGAGCGGGTTGGTCTCCGAGGGCTGGAGGCCGTCCTGGGCCAGCAGGTGCGGGTCGTTCAGGTCCACGGGGAGGTACGCCCGGTCACTCGCGGGATCCCGGTCGATGATCTCCAGGTACTCGCCGACCGGCCCGGGCTCGAGTTGCTGCTCCCATCGCACGGCGAGCGTGATCTCGCCTATGCCGGCGGTGTCGAAGCTGGCGGCCACGCTCGGGTCGAACGCGTAGATGCGGAGCGAGCGGGACGGAGGTTCTGGAATCAGTGCGGCGCCCATGCGATGGCCCTCCCCCGGACCAAATGGCGCTCCCAGTGTTCGACCGGGTACCGACCCGCGCAAGTCCACAATTGTGCCACGCACTCGCCGGACTCCACCCGTGCAAGGTCCCAAAGCACTCGCCGGCTCCACCATCACGACCGTTTTGCTCCCCTTCCCTTGCGCCCCTCTCGCCCGCCCCGGTAATCTTCATATGCGTCCTTTGAGAACCGTTCTCAACTACGCACAACGCCCCTCAGGCACCGCGAGATGGCCCTCCCGCTACACCTCAATCCCGACAACGCCGACTGCACCTGCCCCTTGATGGACTCCAAGGCGGGGAACGAGGCGACCGTGGTCGCGATCACCTGCGGGGAGCATGACGCCCGGCGCCTCCGCGCGCTCGGCGTCTACGAAGGGGCCACCATCTCCGTGGTCGGCAAGAAGAACTGCCTGCTCGTCGACGTGCGCGGGACGCGCCTGGCCCTCTGCTCCGGCCTCGCGCTCGGGATCACGGTGCAGCCGCTCGAGCGCCCGTCGATCGCCTGACGTGACCGCGACCGCCGCACCGGAGCCGCGAACCGCCGCGGAACCGCTCCGCGTCGCCATCATCGGCAACCCGAACACCGGCAAGACGACGCTCTTCAACGCCCTCACGGGGCTGCGCCAGCATGTCGGCAACTTCGCCGGCGTCACGGTCGAGCGCTTCGAAGGATCCTTCAAGATGTCCGACGGCCGGCGCGTCACGGTCGTGGACCTCCCCGGCTCCTACTCCCTCTCGGCCGGCTCCCCCGACGAACAGATCGCCCTCGAGGTCCTCCTCGAACGCGACAAGGCGCACTGGGCGCCACAGGTGGTGCTCGTCGTCGTCGACGCCTCGCACCTCGAGCGGAACCTCTTCCTCACGAGCCAGGTCTGCGAGCTCGGCATCCCCGTGGTCGTCGCGCTCAACCAGGTGGACGCGGCCGAGCGCGCGGGGATCTCGATCGACGTGCCCGCACTGATCCACGAGCTCGGCGTCCCCGTCGTCCCCACCGTCGCCTCGCGCGGCGAGGGGATCGAGCCGCTCAAGAAGGCGCTCTTCATCGCGGCCGGACTCCCCGCCCCCGCGCGCAAGTTCGAGATCCCCACGGCCGCGCACGATGTGCTCGCCCCCCTCGCCGCACAGCTCGAGGCCGACGGGATGGCGCACTCCGCCGCCCAGCTCGAGGCGCTCCGCCTCCTCTCCGTCACCCGCGGCGAGTCGCACCTGGCGCATGTCGAGAAGTACGGCGAGCTGATCACCGAGACGCAGGCCAAGGCGCGCGAGTCGGGCCTCCTCCCCGAGCAGCTCGAGGCGAACCTCCGCTTCAAGTGGATTCGCGGCGTGGTCGAGCGCACCGTCACGCGGCGGCGCGAGCGCGCCCCCACGGTGAGCGACCGGCTCGACGCGGTCGCGCTCCACCGCGTGGGCGGGCCGATCGTCTTCCTGCTCCTCATGGCGATCGTCTTCCAGTCCGTCTTCACCTGGGCCGCGCCCCTCCAGGACTGGATCGAGGGCGCCATCGCCACGCTCGGCGCCACCGCCGGCACGCTCATCCCGGCGGGGGACGCGCAGTCACTCGTGGTGGACGGCGTCTTCGCCGGCGTCGGCTCCGTCGTCGTCTTCCTCCCGCAGATCGCCTTCCTCTTCGCGTTCATCAGCGTGCTCGAGCAGAGCGGCTACATGGCGCGCGCCGCCTTCCTGATGGATGGGCTGATGCGCCGGGTGGGGCTGCACGGGAAGAGCTTCATCCCGATGCTGAGCGGCTACGCCTGCGCCGTGCCCGGCATCATGGCCACGCGCACCATCGAGGACCCGAAGGACCGGCTCGCCACGATCATGGTGGTGCCGCTGATGAGCTGCTCCGCGCGCCTCCCCGTCTACACGCTCCTCATCGGCGCCTTCGTCCCCGCGCTCCCGCTCCTCCCCGGACTCGGCCTGCAGGGCGCCATGATGCTCGCGATGTACCTCCTCGGCACCGTCACCGCGCTCGCCGTCGCCGCACTCTTCCGCCGCACGCTCCTCAAGGGCCCCGTGCGCCCGATGATCCTGGAGCTCCCTCCATATAGAAGGCCCTCGCTCCGCTCGATCGCGCTCGCCGTCTGGCAGCGCTGCCTGATCTTCCTCCGGCGCGCCGGCACGGTGATCCTCTCGCTCAGCATCGTGCTCTGGGCGCTCGCCACCTATCCCAAGACGGCGCCCGACGCCGCGCAGCCCATCGAGCGACAGCAGGAGGTGCAGCTCGCCAACTCCGCGCTCGGCACGATGGGCCACGCGATCGAGCCCGTGGTGCGCCCGCTCGGCTTCGACTGGAAGATCGGCGTCTCGATCGTCGCGAGCTTCGCCGCGCGCGAGGTCTTCGTCTCCACGATGGGGACGATCTACGGCGTGGGCGGCGAGGACGACGTGGCGCTCAAGGACCGGATGCTGGCCGAGCGTAGCGCGGACGGTGCGCTGGCGTACACGCCGCTGATCGCGGTGGCGCTGATGGTGTTCTACGTGTACGCACTGATGTGCATGAGCACGATCGCGGTCACGGTGCGGGAGGCCGGGGGCGGGCGTACGGGGTGGCGCTGGGCGGGAATCTCGTTCGGGTACATGCTCGTGCTGGCGTATGTCGCCGCGTGGGGCGTGATCGTCGTGGGGCGGGCGATGGGGTTCGCGGGATGACGATCGACACGGTGGTCGTGATCGCGGTCGTGCTGGGGGCGGTCGGGTATCTCGCGTGGCGTGTCGTCGCCGCGCGCCGCAAGCAGCGCGAGGGGTGCGACAGCTGCGGGCATTGAGGCGCCGCCGGTAACACCTCAGGGAGCGCGGCTTCGGCGACGACCGGAGCGGCTCACCCTCCCAGCACCTCGTTGAAGAAGGACGGCAGGTGGATGCTGAGCGGTTCGATGCGGGGATCCGGCCGCCACTCGAGCGTCTCCGTGACGACCTCGCCGCGTGTGTCCTCCGGCCGCCACCGCTCGACCAGCCGCGCATCGAGATCCACGATCCAGTACTCGGGCACGCCCTGGTCCTGGTAGATCAGGCGCTTGCGATGCCGATCAGCGCGGGCGGTGGCAGGCGAAAGCACCTCGATCGCGAGGAGAAGCGACTTCACGTCGGCCCAGTCGCGGGGCCGTTCCCCCGTGCCGCGCGGGATCACGAAGAGGTCGGGCTGCAAGAGCCGGCGAGGCGAGAAGGCGATGTCCGCCGGCGACCAGAGCACCCAGCCGAGTCCGTGCGCCCGCACGTACGCGTCCACGGGGCGGTCGATCTCCCGCAGCGCCGCCTGGTGCGCATACGTCGGCGCGGGAGTCACGAACAACTCCCCGTCGAGCACCTCGTAGCGGTTCCCGTCCTCGGGCAGCGCGAGCGCCCTCTCCACGGTCCAATCGGTCTGCACGGCAGGCATGCCCATAGCGTACGCTCGGCTCGGCGGTGGATGCAAGCGAACTTCCGCCACCGTTCAGCGCCCGAGCACCTCGTCGAAGAACGCAGGCAGGTCGAGCCGCAGCGGCTCGAGGTCAGGCCGAGGATGCCAGACCAGGGTCTCCGCGAGCACCTCGGCCCGCGCATCCTCGGGTCGCCAGCGTTCGACGAGCCGCGCATCGAGGTCCACGACCCAATACTCCGGCACGCGCTCATCCTGATAGATCAACCGCTTGCGATGCCGGTCCGCGCGCGCGGTGGACGGTGAGAGCACCTCGATCGCGAGCAGGAGCGCCTTCACCTCGGCCCACTCCTTCGGCTTGCCCCCTGGTTGTGCCGGCACCACGAACAGGTCGGGTTGCACGAGCCGACGCCGCGAGAAGACAATGTCCGCCGGGGAGAGCATCGTCCATCCGAGCCCGTTCGCGCGGACGTACTCGCGCAGCAAGGGATGGAGATGCCCGATCGCCTCCTGATGGCCGAGGGACGGCGCGGGAGTCACGAAGAGCTCGCCGTCGAGCACCTCGTAGCGCTTCCCGTCCTCGGGGAGCGCGAGCGCCCTCTCCACGGTCCAATCGTTCTGCACGGCAGGCATGCCCATAGCGTACGCTCGGCTCGGCGGTGGATGCAAGCGAACATCCGCCGAGGATGCGAAGGACCTGTCCGGAGACTGGTACCTCCTCATTGCACGCGGAAGCACGGCCGAACGCCGGCTCTTCCTATCGCGACCAGGCCAGGAGGTTGCTCACAAGGGGCTGCGGCACCAGCTCGAGCCCGTTGAGATCACCGAGGAAGAAGAGCTTCCCCTTCGGCAGCGCCTTGGTGCCCATGATGGCCAGGGTGCGCTGTTCGTCGAGCCATCCGAGCACGGTGACGCCGTCGGCGACCGGGCCCGAGAGTGCAGCGCCCGCGATGTAGGGGTGGTTCGTCACCCCCTCCGTGATCGGGTGCGCGGCGAAGTGCGCGGCCGGACCGTGGTGGCTTCCGGACATCGGAACGCCGAGCCGCGCGGCGAGGGCGTCGCCCCAGGAGCTGTGCTCACTCACCAGCCAGAGGACTCCACCCCCGGCGAGGAAGGCCTCGTACTCGGCCAACTCTCCCGCGGTGTATCCAGTGCCGAAGTAGCCGGCCCGCAGGACGATCTGGTACGGCGCGAGGAGACCCGCGGTGATTACGACGCCGCGCGGCAACTCACCAATGGTATGGCCCCGACCCCGCAGATGATCCGCCAGCGCCTTGCCCTGATGGTGCGCGGAGGAGTCGAAGGGCGCGACCTGCGGAAACCACCAGACGCCCCCATCGCGGGAGGCATCGACGAGGATCCTCAGGCCCGGTCCGCTCGAATCGGGTCTCGGAGGGGCGGGTGTGTTGGGGGCGGGCGTACTCGGGCTCGCCGTCCCCGGGCCCGGCGTGCTCGTGGTGGGGAGCGGATCGGATTCGATCGGGCCGATGAGGAAATCCCCGCAGGCTCCGCCGGTCAGGAGGAGCGCAGTGACGAACAGGATCGGCAGGCCCCGTTGGCGGTGCCGTCGCATGGGTCGGGCCCTCACGTGGAGGTCGCTACGAAAGAATCTCCGTCATTCCCGTTCTCCTGCATCCGTCATGACCAATTGCCCTTAGCTGGTGAACCCACCTGAATAGACCATTATCGACGCTAGCCAAGCCGGAAGCGCCAAGACCAGAACCAGAAGCGTCGTGCGACCAGCGCTCACGCGGACTTGACGCAGCGCAAGGCCTGGCGCTTCCGTGCGCACAACATACGAGGGTCCCGACCACTTGCACCCACGCCCGGCGTGAGGTCCACGAAACACCTGGGCCCGATCGAGAAAGATGGTGTCACCTGCAACTCGCGCGACGCGCCCCTCGAGGCGCGTGGCAAGACATGGGGTGGAGGGGATGGCCGTCGCCACATCAACCGGGCGCACTTCGAATGCCTCACTCGCGGTCAGCCGGACTCGATCCGTGGGCTGCGCGGCCTGAAAGGTGGTCCGCTGCGTCGCGTGGCAGCCTACGCTGCCAAGAACGACGAGAACACCGATGTAGCTCAGCCTCAGAGGACTCCTTCGGCGGCGCGGTCGCATGGATCGACTCCTCAGGTGAGTGTTCGCTCACCGAGAACATCAGCCATGCCGTCGCCGGCAACCATACGCACTAATGCTTAGGAGGCTGTCCGCCGCGAGGTGCGAGGTGCGTCGCGGCGATCCTGCAAGGTCGTGCATCCGCCGATCCGGGGTCAATCAACCGAAGCACCTGGAGACCTTCCGAGGCATGGTGCTCTCCGCTTGTCGGGTGGAAGTCGAGGCTCGGGTCAACGCCCGAGCACCTCGTTGAAGAACGCGGGCAGGTCGATCCGGAGCGGCTCGAGTCCAGCCCGCGGCTGCCACTCCAGTGTCTCCGCGAGCACCTCGGCCCGCGTATCCTCCGGCCGCCACCGCTCCACGAGCCGCGCATCGAGGTCCACGATCCAGTACTCGGGCACGCCCTGGTCCTGGTAGATCAGCCGCTTGCGATGCCGGTCCGCGCGTGCGGTCGACGGCGATATCACTTCGATCGCGAGCCGGAGCGAGGTGACCTCCGCCCACGACCCCGGCTCCCCCTCCGCGCGCCAGGGCACCACGAAGAGGTCCGGCTGCAGCAGGCGTCGCTCCGAGAAGATGATGTCGGCAGGTGAGAGTTTCGCCCACCCCAGCGCGTGCGCCCGCACATACGCGCGCAGCCTCGGGTAGAGCCACTCGATCGCACCTTGATGATTCCACGTCGGCGCGGGAGTCACGAACAACTCCCCGTCGAGCACCTCGTAGCGCTTCCCGTCCTCGGGGAGCGCGAGCGCCTTCTCCACGGTCCAATCGTTCTGCACGGCAGGCATGCCCATAGCGTACGCTCGGCTCGGCGGTGGATGCAAGCGAACATTCGCCGAGGGTAGGACCTGCGGGCGGAGGGGCGTCACCGACGTTTTGCGGGTGTCGGTGATCGCCCCTCGCCGGATGCTTCACCCGTCCGACTCGTCCCCGTCCTCGTCGTCGTCGCGGAACGCCCGCACCGAGTTCCGGATGTTCTGATCCACCACGTTCCGGTTGATGCCGCTCTCGCCCGCGGTCGCGGGGTCGATGAGCGCGCCCGAGGAGGCGTTGCGGAACCAGCTCGCCACGTCGATCCGGATGGTGACGTTGGTGGCCGTGCCCTCCACCACCGTGAGCGGCGGCACGAGGGCCTGGTCGACCTTGAAGACCACGTCGCTCGTGTAGGTGAAGGGGACGTTCTTATAGAAGCCCGTCACGCGCACGCTCTGGCCGGCGGGCCATTCGGGGTTGGCCGCGAGGAAGGCCGCGTCGCCCGAGGAGCTCGTCGGCTTGTGGATCTTGATCTCGATCCCCTCGTACGTGCCGGCCGGCACGTCCACGCCGATGGGTGACGAGACGCCCTCGGCCAGCGGGAGGCGGAAGAGGCGGGCGTTGAGCTGCAGCTCGTCGCAGTCATCCATCTCGCCTTCGTCGTCGCAGTCGGTGGACTCGGAGCCCTTGAGCTCGATCTTGCGCGCCACCACCTCGACCTTGGTGATGATGAGCGAGTCGCTGCCGACGGCGATCACGAGCGAGTCGCCGGGGCCGGGGACGACGAAGGGCTGGCCCGGCAGCCGGAGCGCCGCGGCGCCGGTGGAGGGGCGCACGCCGGCGAAGGAGAGGTTGACGTTCGCCGTGTTCGGCGAGGTGGAATCGGCGCAGCCGGCCGCAGCGGCCGCGGTCAGGGCGAGGAGGAGCGTTCTGGTGTGGGTCAGCGTGGGGGTCATCGGTGCCTCGGGTGTGGGACGCGCGGCGGTCCGGGAACCCGGGTCGCCGCTCACCCAGAATACCCTTCACCGGTGATCTGTTCCCTCCCGCGACGCGCGCGGGCGTCACGGAGTGACGGTCCGGCCCCGGCGGCGGGCGGTAACCCACCCCCACGGCTGCGCGTCACCCCCGTATGACTCCCTTCTATAGAATCGCGGGCGGCGCGGCGCGCGCGCTCCGAGGCACCCTCGTCGCCGGCGTGTTCGCGCTGCTGGCCGCCGGCACCCTGGCCGGCTGCAGCCGCACCGTGGTGATCGTGCCGCGCCCCGAGCGCGGCTACACCAGGATGGACACCCTCTATGGAACGGCCAAGGGGAAGGAGGTGCGGGTCACCTTCCACTTCGACACCCTCTGGCGCCGAGACACCGTGGTGCGCGTGGACACGCTCTGGCGCGCCGGCACGCGCACGCTCGTGCGGGTGGACACCCTCGTCCGGGTGGACACGGTGACACGCACCACGCTCCTGCGCGTGGACACCGTCGCGGTCCCGCAGGCGATCCCCTACGCGCCGGCGGTGCCCGTGCCGACCCCCGCGCCGCGCGTGGACACGGTGCGGGTCACGCGGCACGACACCGTCACGGTCACGCGCAGCGACACGGTCAGGCTCGGGCGGCGCGACACGGTGACGATCGTCCGGCGCGACACGGTGCGCGTGGTGGTGCGGGACACGGTCCTCCGGGTGGACACGGTGCGCGTGGCGGGGCGGCGGATGCTCTTCGTGCCGCCGGGGCAGTATCCGCCGGAGGGGATGTGCCGTGTGTGGGTGCACGACCTGCCGCCCGGGCGGCAGGCGGACCCGGCGCCGTGCAATGCGCTCGGGGTGATCCCGGCGGGGGCGTTCGTGCTGTTCCGCGGGGAGGCGTGGGATGCGGAGTATGACTGGGTGGAGGAAGCCAAGCGGAGTCGGGTGCCGGCGGAGATCGTGGGGTTGAGGGGGCGGGGGCGGCCGTAGGGGGCTCGCCTAGGACCACACCCTCCTGCCCGCGCTGGCTCGGCGGACGGAGGCAGGTTCACATGGTGTGTGGAGAGGTCGCGCTCGCAGTTAGGGCCGCCGGACCTAGACTCGGGGCTCACCGCCCCCGCCCGCGCTTCACTGTGTGCCTCGAGGAGTGGATCCGCGCCGGGGCGTCGTAGATCGGCGGGTGCTGCCGCTCCACGTCGGCGGACATCCGCGTGGTGCGTGCAGTCGTCGACACCTCCAGAACGGATTTCTGACGAGTAACCGTTCGCCCCGAGAGAGGTGTAGCACTTGCGCCACTATTGCGCGCCTCCGGCACAAGCGCGATGGTGGTTACCGCGCGCAGACCTCGACAAGCAGGATGAATGGGAGTGCGGAATCGGGTCCTGGTCGCCGTGGCGACACCGGTGGTCGCTCTCGGCTTGATGGCAGCGATGCAGGCAGCGATGACCTACACCGTCATCCTGATTCCTGACACGCAAAACTACGTGGGCAAGCAGGACAGACCGAGTTCCGGCGACCCGACGTACTCCCAGGTGACGAGTTGGATCAAGGCCGAGCGAAGCGCGCGCATGGTGGTCGCCGCCATCCATCTTGGAGACATCACGAACAGCAACGGCAACCCGGCGGCCGTGAGCCAGTGGGCCCTGGCCGATGCCGCGCATGATACGCTGGACGCGATCGGCCTTCCCTACACGGTGGCGCCGGGCAATCACGACCACGGGGAGATCGTCAAGGACATCGTGCTCTCGCGGTCCACGTCGCAGTACGCCGGCACGTTCGGACGGGGGCGATTCGCGGACCGGCCGTGGTTCCTGCCAACCCACCCGTTCGACGATCTCAGCAACGCGAACAGCGCGATCGTCTTCCGGGCCGGTGGTTGGAAGTATCTCGTGGTGAGCCTCGACTTCGCGCCGACCAAGAATGCCGTCTGTTGGGCGAATGACCTGATCGCAGCGATGAAGGACCATCGCGTCATCGTCGCGACCCACTCGTATCTCGACATGGGGACACTGCAGCCGGGCGGCACGCGAACGCTCAGATACGCGAACAACGCGCGCGGCTACAACATCGTCGGGATGGACGGAGAGGACCTGTGGAGCGAGCTGGTGTCGCTCCACAGCAATGTGGAGGTGGTCGCATCGGG
>WYBP01000012.1 GCA_011525845.1 Gemmatimonadaceae bacterium
AGCGTGACGGACGTGATCCAAGTCGTCGGGGGCGGGCCCGCGGGGGGGGGGGCCCCCCTTAAGGTGGCGGGGCGCGGCCACCCCGGGGCGGGGCCCGCGATGCGCCCCGGGGGGGGCCCCGCTCCCCCAACTCACCGGGGCCCGCGCCCCCCGCGGGCCCGCCCCCGACGACTTGGATCACGTCCGTCACGCTACCCCGCGAGCGACGCCGGCTCGCCCTCGGCGTCCGCGCCTTCCGGGGCCGCCACGTCCCATTCGTTCTGGCACTTGAGGCAGCGCCGGAAGTGTCCGCGTGCCTTGGTGCTCTTCGCCTCGGCACCCAGGAAGCCGCAGTCGGGACACTTCTCCAGCACCGGCTTGTCCCAGCAGACGAAGTCGCACTTGGGATAGTTCTCGCAGCCGTAGAACGCCTTGCCGCGCTTCTTCGACCGCCGGGCGGCGATGTCGCCGCCGTCCTTCGGGCACTTCACGCCCGTGGGCATCGACTTGGTGCCGCGGCACTTGGGGAAGGTCGCGCACCCGAGGAACTCCCCGGAGCGCGAGCGCCGCACCACCATCAGCTCCCCGCAGAGCGGGCAGGGGATGTCCGTCTTCTTCGGCGGCACCCGCTCTCCCTTCAGCGGGCGCGTGTACTTGCACTCCTTCGGGTGGTTCTCGCAGGCGACGAACGGCCCGAAGAACCCGCCCTTCGGGATGAGCTTGCCGCCGTCGAGCGGGCAGCGCTCCGTCTCGAGCCCGCTCAGGTCGTGTGCCTCGCGGATCAGCGCCTCGGCGTCCACCGATCCCACCGCCTTCTCGAACGGGGACCAGAAGTCGGTGAGCACCTCCTTCCACTTCAACTTCCCCGCCTCGACCTTGTCGAGCTCCTCCTCCATCTCCGCCGTGAAGCCGACGTCGAACTCGCGGGGGAACTGCTTCACCATGACCTTCTCCACCGCCTCGCCCGTCGGCGTGGGGAAGAAGCGGCGCTGCTGCAGCTCGGCGTAGTGGCGCTCCGTGAGCGTGGAGATGATCGACGCGTAGGTGGACGGACGTCCGATCCCGCGCTTCTCCAGCTCCTTCACCAGCGACGCCTCGGAATAGCGCGGCGGCGGCTCGGTGAAGTGCTGCGTCGGCTCGACCTTCCGCACCGGCGCGTGCTCGCCGGGCTCGATCGCCGGCAGCGCCTGCTCGTCCTCGAGCGCCTTGGAGTCCCCTTCCTCGCGCGTCTCCTTGTAGAGCGCGAGGAACCCCTTGAACTTCACGACCGATCCGGTGGCCCGGAACAGGTAGCGGCCGAGGTCGAAGTCCACGGTGGTGGTGTCGAACACGGCGGGCGCCATCTGCGACGCCATGAAGCGCTGCCAGATGAGCGTGTAGAGCTTCAGCTGCTCGGGCGACAGGAACTTCGCCACGCTCTCCGGCGAGCGGGACGGCTCCGTCGGCCGGATGCCCTCGTGCGCGCCCTGGGTGGCGTCGTCCTTCCCGGCGGGGAAGAGGCGCGGCGCGTCGGCGAGGAACTCCTTGCCGAAGTGCGTGCCCAGGTAGGTGCGCGCCGCGGCGGCGGCCGAGTCCGCCACGCGCACGTGGTCCGTGCGCATGTAGGTGATGAGGCCCACCGAACCCTCGCTCTTCCCGAGCTCGATGCCCTCGTAGAGGTTCTGCGCGAGCCGCATGGTGCGCTTGGAGCCGAACCCGAGCTTCTTCGCCGCCTCCTGCTGCAGCGTGCTCGTCTTGAACGGCGCCTCGGGGTTCTTCCGGCGCTCGCGACGCTTGATGTCGGTGACGTCGAAGTGCGTGCGCCCCTTGAGGTCGGCGAGGATCTTCTTCGCCGCCGCCTCGTTGGGGATGTCCGGCTTCTCGCCGTCGATGTGGTGCAGCTTGGCCGTGAACCCCTGCCCCTCGTGCTCGAGCTGCGCCGCGATCGACCAGTACTCGCGCGGCTTGAACGCGCGGATCTCCCGCTCGCGCTCCACCAGGAGCCGCAGCGCGACGGTCTGTACGCGCCCCGCCGACAGCCCCTTCTTCACGGTCTTCCAGAGCACCGGGCTCGCCTTGTAGCCCACCAGGCGGTCGAGCACGCGCCGCGCCTGCTGCGCGTCCACCTTCCGCTGGTCGATCGCCTTGGCCTCGCCGAGCGCGCTGGCGACCGCGTCCTTGGTGATCTCGAAGAAGAGCGCACGCTTGATCGGCGGGCCCTTCGGCGTCTTGATCTGCTGCTCCACGTGCCAGGCGATCGCCTCCCCTTCGCGGTCGGGGTCGGTCGCGATGAACACGGCCTTCGCCGTCTTCGCCGCGCTCTTCAGCTCGGCGACCGTCTTCTCCTTGCCGGGGATCGTGACGTACTGCGGCTCGAACCCGTTCTCGGTGTCGATCCCGATGTTCTTCACGGGGAGGTCGCGGATGTGCCCCACGGTCGCCTTCACCGCGTACCCGCTGCCGAGGTACTTGCCGATCGTCTTGGCCTTGGCCGGCGACTCGACGATCACGAGCGACTTGCCGGCCGCGGACCTCGCGGCATCCTCATCGTGCGGGAGCTCGGGCTCCGGACGCGCGGCGAGGGCCCGCTTGGAGGCGGGCTTCTTGGCGGCGCTCTTCTTGGCCTTGGGGGCGGCCTTCTTCTTCACCGCGGCCGACTTCGCCGCGCCTTTCTTCTTGGTTGCCATAAGGTGGGCTATCCTAGTCCGGTGAAGAACGCGAGGCAAGCGCTACTATAGAGTCGCAGACCTCCGCGGGGGTCATCGAATCGACGTCAAGTGTATGATTCGACTGCAGATACAATGGTCCGCGGCGCCGAAAAAGTTCCTGCAGCCGCTCCGCCGTTCCAGCCCCCGCGATCAGCGGCCGGGAGCCCGCCGAGGCGCCCATCCGGGTGAGCGCGGTCTCGACCGAGACCCGAAGATAGACCGAGAGCACACGCGGTCCCAGGAGGGCCAGGTTCGCCGGATCCTCCACCCACCCGCCACCCGGCGCCACCACGACGGGCGGTGCGCCTCCCTGGCCACCGGTGGGCGTTCCATCGCCGCGCGAGATGCCGGCCACGAGAGACGCCGTCGCGCCCGACTCCCGGGCGCGGAACCCCGACTCCCCCTCACGCGCGAAGATCTCGCCGACGCTCATCCCGGCCTCGGCGACGATCACCGCATCCAGGTCGACGAACGCGCCCCCCAGGCGCGCCGCCACGAGCGGACCCACGGTGCTCTTCCCCGCGCCCGGAAGGCCGAGGAGCACGATGAAGCGCCAGGCCGGGGCCCCGGCCGCTCCCTGACCGCCCGCGCCGTCAGCCAAGCCGCGCCGCGACCCGCACGAGGTACCCGTCATGATTGCGACGGAGCTCCCCGAGCGAGTCGCCGCCGAACTTCTCCACGAGCGCGTCCGCGAGCACCAGCGCCGTCATCGCCTCCGCGATCACCCCCATCGCCGGCACGGCGGTGACGTCGCTCCGCTCGGCCGCCGCCTCCGCCACGGCCCCCGTGCGCGCGTCCACCGTCCCGAGCGGCCGCATGAGCGTCGAGATGGGCTTCATGGCCACGCGCAGCACGAGGGGCTCGCCGCTCGTCATCCCGCCCTCCAGCCCCCCGGCGCGGTTCGTCCGGCGGCGCACGTTCCCGGTGCGCGGGTTCCCGGGTGCGGGTTCGATCTCGTCGTGCACCTCGGCCCCGGTGCGGCGCGCCGCCTCGAAGCCGATCCCCATCTCCACGCCCTTCACCGCGGGGATCGAGCAGATCGCGGCCGCCAGGCGCCCGTCGAGCTTGCGGTCCCACGACACGTGCGCGCCCAGTCCCACCGGCAGCCCCTCCACCACCACCTCGCAGATCCCGCCGAGGGTGTTCCCCTCCTTCTTGGCGGCATCGATTCGCTCGATAATCCGCGCCTCCGCCTCCGGATCGAGGCAGCGGAGCTGGGAGGCGTCCGCCGCGGCGTTCAGGTCGCGCGGCATCTCCGCCGGGCGCGCGGCGTCCACGCCCCCCAGGTGCACGAGGTGGCTCCCCACCCTGATCCCGAGCTCGTCGAGCAGGCGCCGCGCGACGGCTCCCGCCGCCACGCGCGCGGTGGTCTCCCGCGCCGAGGCGCGCTCGAGGATGTCCCGTGCGTCCTCGCGGTCGTACTTGAGGAGCCCCGTGAGGTCCGCATGCCCGGGGCGCACGCGGGTGACCTGCCGCTTCCGACCCTCCGGGGTGTCGTCCTCGGGACGCGGCGCGGGATCCATGATCGCCTCCCAGTTCTTCCAGTCGCGATTGCGCACGAGCATCGCGATCGGGGAGCCGAGGGTCTCGCCGGCGCGCACGCCACCGAGGAACTCGACCTGGTCCTTCTCGATCTGCATCCGGCGCCCGCGCCCGTACCCCTGCTGGCGCCGCGCGAGGTCGGCGTCCACGTGGGCCGCGAGGAGTGGGAGGCCCGCCGGCACACCCTCCACGAGCGCGACGAGGGCGGGGCCATGGGACTCACCGGCGGTATGGAAGGTGATGCGGGCCATGTCGGGTGGGGACGTGTGCGTGAGGAACGTGCGCCGCGACGTACGAAGGCGGACGGCAGAAAGGTACTCTGCCGTCCGCCTCGCCCGCCGTTGCCGGCGGAGTGCCGCTAGCGGTGGATCAGGGGCGCGTCGCGCCGACCACCTCGCCCTCATCGACGATGTGCGGCGTGACGAGGATGAGGAGGTCCTGCTTCCGCTCCTCGACGCGCGTCTGGCTGAAGATGCGCCCGATGTACGGGATGTTCATCAGGTACGGGATCCCGCTCTTCACCTTGGTGACCTGGGTCTGCGTGAGGCCGGCGATCACCGCCGTCTCACCGTCGCCCACGAGCACCTCGTTGGTCGCGGCCCGCTCGTTGATGCTCGGGCCCGCCTGCGTGATGCCGATCAGCGACTGCTGGGTCGCGGTGATCTCCATCGAGATCTGGCGGTTGGCCGTCACGTGCGGCGTGACGTCGAGCGAGATGCCGACCTTCTGCCGCTGGATTACGGGCGCGATCGCCTGGATCTGGCCGGGGATCGCCGGCGGCGTGAGGAGGAACGCGATCTCGGTGCCGGCGAAGAGCGTCGCCTTTCGGTTGTCGATCGTGGTGGTGCTCGGCTCGGCCTGCACGTCGGAGAGCTGCTCGGAGCTCAGCGCGTCGACGAAGGCCGAGAAGTTGTAGCCGCGGACCGCCGTGTTGAAGATCAGCGAGAGCGCGGAGGTGGAGCCGTAGAGGCGGCTGGCGTTGGCCACGCCCGAGAAGGCGTCACCGCCGAGGTTCACGGTGAACTCGCCCGGCGTGCCGCGCGGGATCAGGGCGTTCTGGAAGTGCGTCGCCGTGCCCACGTCGTAGCTCAGCCCGAGCTCCTCGGTGGCCGTGCGGTCGACCGAGATGATCTTCGCGCGGATCGCGACCTGCGGCGTGCGCACGTCGAGGTCCCGCACGTAGCTCACGATCTCGGGGAGCCGGGAGACCGACTCGGTGATGATGAGCGAGTTCGTCTTGGCCTCGACCGCGACGGTGCCGCGGCCGCAGACCGTGGTGGCCGAGGGCTCCGCACCCGGGGCGCCCGCATCGGGCGGGGCGCCGGCATCCGGTGCGCCACCCGCCCCGACCGACCCGGACGAGCAGGAGGCGATGAGCTCACGGATGGTGACGGCCATGTCGCCGGCCTTCGCGTAGTTCACGCGCACCAGCTGCGAGACCAGCGGCTCGGCCGCCACGCGCGCCGAGAGGTTCTTGTACGAATCGATGGTGATGATGCCGGTGGAGTCCTCGATGGCCGAGAGCCCCTGCGCCTGGAGGATCTTGCTGAGCGCCACGTCCCAGGGCTGCCCCGGGATCTCGGCGGTGACGTTCCCGCTCACCTGCGAGCCGGTGATGATGGTCCGGCCGGAGAAGTCGGAGAAGATGGTGATGACCTCGGCGATCGGCGTCGCGTAGAACGAGACGTTGATCCGCGGCTCGGCGCTCTGCTGCACGGCGAAGCCTCGGGTCGCGACACGCGCCGGCGCCGCCGGGAGGCGGCGGTCGACGTCGGCCACGGCGGCCGTTCGCTGCACGCTCGGCGCCGGCGTGACGGGCGCGGCGACCATGCGGGCGTCGGCCGCGACCGCGGCGGCACCGGCCGACCAGGGCGCGAACGCGTCCGGGCCGATCACGCTCACGCGCACCTCATTGTCCCCGCGCACCACGCTGTACTCGCGTGCCGCGTCGAGGTCGAGGACCAGGCGCACCACCTCGGCCTCGAACTGGCCCACCCGCACGTTCACGATGCCGGCGCGCGGCACCCGGTCGTACGTGGGGGCCCGCAGCTGCATCGTCGCGCCCCGCACGTCGACGACGATGCGGTGGGGCGACTCGAGCGTGAAGTCGGTGATGTCCACGATGCCCTCGAACGAGAGCACCACGTCGGCGCGTCCAGCACCGGGGACGACGCGCACCGCGGTCACGGCGGCGGCGCTCGCCTCGGCGGCCGCACGGGCGCTCGGGGCAGGCGCGGCGCTCACGGGCGCGGCGCTGATCAGAAGTGTGCCGACCGCGAGAGCGGCCAGCGTCCGGTGTCGCCTCATGGCGTCCTCGTTGCAGGGCTGGGCTTGGTTTGCGTCAGGACTTCCTGGCGCGGGAATCCGAACTCATCGATCGATACCGCCACTTCTCCATCGCGGATCGCCGTCACGCGGATCCGTCCGAACACCGACCCCACACGCGCCTTGTAGATCTCGTTCGTCGAGACGTCCTTGAGGATCGCCCGCGAGGCGCGCCCCGTGGGGTCGACGATGATGCCGGTCACCTGCAGGTCCTCGAAGATCGGGCGGATGTCCCCCGTCGCGATCAGCGACGCGAAGGGGTCGCGCCGCCCGTCGCGCGGGTACGAATAGGTCTCGCGGCGGAAGACGAGCCGGCCGAGCGAGTCGGTCGGGAACTCCACCGCGGGGACCGCGGGGGCCGGGGTCGCCGGTCCCGCCGGCTGCGCCTCGACGGCGACGCCGGCAAGGACGAGGGTGAGCACGCCGGCGGCGATGTGGCGGATCATGGCTCCACTCCGGTCTGCGTGCGGACGACGTAGGTCTGGATGTCGAAGGTCGCGGTGAGGATCCGCACGTCGGCCCGGGCGGAACGCGCCGCCGGCGCGTTCGACGCGACGAGCTGCACGTTCGTCGGCACGATCACGCGCTGCAGCGAGCCGATCGCCGAGAGGAGCTCGCCGATCTGGTTGTAGTTGCCCTGCATCGACATGCGGAAGCGATAGGTGTCGAACGACTCGCCCTGCACCGTCGCGTTGGGCGCGAAGTCCGAGAACTCGAGCCCGACCCGCCGCGCGGCGCCGAGGATCTGGTCGAGCAGCGCCGGCACCTCGTTCCCGGTCGGGATCAGGGTGCGCATCAGGTCGAGGTTCGACTGGAGGCGCTTGGCCTCCTCCTGCAGCTGCGCGACACTGCCGCGCGCCACGAGCGCCTTCGCGCGCTGGTTCGACGCGTCGAGCCGCTCGATGTGCGCCCGCGTCTGGTCGAGCTGCTCGTTCTTGGGCGAGTAGACGTAGTTCCAGTACAGCGCCGCGCCGGCGATCGCGAGGATCGCCACGGCGAGCATCGCCTGGTCACGCTGGTTGGTGGGAAGTCCGGCCATGGGTTACCTCACCGCGATGGTCAGGGGCACGGTGCGGATCGCGGACGCCGGTGGCTTGGAGTAGTTCATCTCCACCGTGAACTCGGTCACCTGCTTGCCCTCGACGGTCGCGACCTGGGACACCGCGAGCGTCACGTTCTCGAGGAAGGGGGAGGCCTCGAGCTGCTTCATGAAGATGGTCAGCGCCTGGATGTTCACCGTGTAGCCCACGACGCGCACCGCGAGCCTGGGCGCCGTGCCGGCCGCGACCGCCTCCGGCGACACCGTGGTCGCCGCGTTGGCCTGCGCCACCGAGCGGAGCCAGGTGTAGGTCGGGAGCGCGCGCGAGACCTCGTCCATCACGTGCGCCCAGACGAAGCGCTCGCCGTCGATCGCGGCGATGATCGACATCTGCCGCATGATCGAGTCGCGCTGCGCCTCGGCGGCCCGCGTCTGCTTCACCACGTTGTCGTAGCGGGTGCTGTCCTGCACCGCCACCTGCTCCTGCTCGAGGAGCGCGGCCTCGGTGCGGCCCTGGAACACGTACATCGCGCCGACGGCCGCGAGGCCGATCGCCACGCCGCCGACCGCGACGCCGAGCCAGGGATCCTTGAAGCGCTCGCCGAGGGAGCCCAGCATCGCGCGAACGTCGACCGATGAGCCGGCCGATCGCGACTTCTTTCGCGCACCGGGGAGGAGATTGATCTCGATCATCAGGGCGTCCTGGGCGGTCAGGCGGGCTGGCGAAGCGCCAGGCCGATGGGCAGCATCATGAGGGGCGCCACCTCGTCTGTGACGAACGACTCGAAAGCGCCGTCACGCACGACCAGGTTCGCCAGCGGACTCGCGGGCTTCACGTGCAGGCGGAGCCGCTCGGCCAGGACGTCGAGCAGTCCCGGCACCCGCGCGCCGCCGCCACACAGGTAGACCGCGTTCACCTGCGCACCGCTCCGCGACGAGGACGCGAGGAAGGCCGCGGCGCGCTCGACGCCCACCGCGATCTCCTCACCCCGCGACTCGAAGATCGCGTCGAGGTGCTCCGACCGATCATAACCCTGCAGCAGCGCCGCCGCCTCGTCCGCCCCGAGCCCGCGGTCCCGCTGCAGGTCCTCGCGGAAGCGCCGCGTGCCGACCGTCAGGTCGCGCGTGAGGATCGGCACGCCGTCCTCGACGATGTTGATGTTGGTCACTTCGTGCCCGATGTTCACCAGCGCGACGATGCCCTTCATCGCCCCCGGATGGTTGAGCTCGAAGGCGTTGTGCAGCGCGAAGGCGTCCACGTCCACCGCGGTCACGTTGAGCCCGGCGTCGCCGAGCACGCGCACCTTGGCCTCGACGAGTTCCCGCTTGGCCGCGACCAGCAGGACGTTCATCTGGTCGTCCGTGCCCTCGGGGTCGAGGATCTGGAAGTCCAGCTCCACCGACTCCATGTCGAACGGCACGTGCTGCTCGGCTTCCCACCGCATCAGCTCGCGCGCCTGCTGCTCCTTCACGCGGTCGATCGTGATCTTCTTGATGATCACGTCACGCCCGCCCACGGCGGTCACGACCGCCTTGGAGGTGACGCCGGCGGCGGCGAGGCAGGAGGTGATGGCGTCGGCGACGATGCCGGGGTCCATGATCTCGCCCTCCACGATGGCGTCCGCCAGCAACGGCGTGATCGCCACCCGGACGAGTTCCGGCTGGGACTTGGAGTGGTCGACGACGGCGACCTTGATGAGGCCGGAACCGATGTCGAGTCCGACGGTTGTCTTCTTGCGACCGAATAGCGCCATGGGAGTCCCGGAGGCCGGCCTACGAGGCGTGGATGCTCAGGCCAGCTAAGTTGTGAGCGGGCCCGGTCTTGGTCAATGCAACACTACTATGCCTCTCCTGCAGGGTCTACACGAGCGGGGGTCGTGAGAAGTAACGGCGTGCCCGCCGGGGCACCTCCGGAGGGTGCCGTCCGGGACCCGGGCACGACCCCGGACCGCCGCCGACCGCCCTCCCGGCGCACCCCCAGTCACCCCTCCGGGTGCCCCTCGAGCGGACGGGGCCCGAACGGCAGCAGTCGGGACGCCTCGGGACACCGGTAGAGCGCTGCGCTCCGGTCCGCGGAGTCGGGGGCCAGGAAGGCGAGGAACCGGACGCGCGACCCGTGCGCCCCGAGCCCCGTGACCTCCGCCCGGACGACTCCGCCGCCGAGGTGCCGCCAGGTGACGCGGGCACTCCCGGCACCCGGGACCGGAGCGGCCGCGCCCTGGACCGAGCCCGGCGAGGAGACGCAGAGCAGTTCCAGCGCCGGAGGTCGCGCGACGGCACCCAGGGCGGAGAGCGCCGCGGCGCGCGCGACCACCCGGTCCGCGGCCAGCGACGCCACCCGCCACTCCTGCACCGCGTCGAAGAGCGCCGCCGTCGAGAGGAGCGCGAGCGCCACCATCACGGCGAGCACCGTGGGCAGCACGATCCCGCGCCGCGCCCGCCGTCGCCCGGGGATCCGCGGGCGAGGATGCCGCCGGCTATGGCGCCGCACGGAGCAGCACCAGGGTCTGCATGAGGGTGGCGTCGCCCGGCACCCGGACCTCCACCGAGACCCCGCCCGGTGGTCCCTCCGGACGCACACGGAGCCCGCCCGTGCCGGGCGTCCGGAGCGGACCGGCCACCGGCTGCACCACGCCGCACCTCGGCGGCGTGCCGGTGCAACGCCGCCATCCCAGCATCCACTCGCCCGAGGAGGGATAGAGGGAGAGCCGTCCCTGCCTCGCGATGCGGACCGGCGCACCCGCCGCGATCGCGCCGGGCGGCGAAGGCGAAGCGAAGACCCGGATCCCCGGCTGGGCGCTGTCCGCGAGCGGGATCCAACCCGCGGCCACGCCGCACGCCGGGGTCGGGCGGCGCACCTCCACGGAGTCCACTTCGCCCCGCCACCAGTCCGCGGTCCCGCTCGCGCTGTCCCGGACGAGCACCGCGACCCGGTCCCCAGCCTCGACCGGTTGTGCCCGCACCGTGACGGGATCAGCCGCAGGGTCCGCCGCCGCGGAGACCGGCGGGAGCGAGATCGACAGGGTGTCCCGGGCGCAGACGACGCTGGACGCGGTCCGCACCGAGAGCGCGATAGCCGTCTCGGCCTCCACCCGCACGCCCTCCGCGTCGCGGAGGAGCGCGGCCAGGACGAGGAGCGCGTCGCGCCCGCCGCGCACGGACTCCGCCCGCTGGTCCGCGGCGCGCACCGACCGCCGCACGCCGGAGAGGGCGAGCGCCGCGGTGGCGGCGAGCACCCCGGAGAGGGCGAGCGCGCAGAGCGCCTCCACGAGGAGGTGGCCGCGGCGGACCATCATGGGCACTCCACGCGGGCGGCGAGCGCGGAGCGCAGGGTGCGGGCACCCACGGCGGCGCGCGCCTCACCCGTCAGGGATGCACCACTCGAGTCCCGCGTGAGCCGCCAGCGCTCCTCGATCGGTGTGCCGTCGGCGCGGATGAGCGAGTCGGGAGCGGAGCAGGCCGCTCCCTCGAACCAGCTCAAGCGGGCGTCGGCGCGGTCGGCGAGCGACTCACGGAGCAGCGCCCCGGCCCGGAGGCGCGCGGCGCCGACCAGCGCGGAGAGCGCGCCCGCCACCCCGATGGCGAGCAACACGGCCGCCACCAGCACCTCCACCAGCGAGACCCCTCCGCGCCCACGCATGGCGCCAGGATGGGGGACCGGCGCCCGCCGCCCGCCACCGAACCGGCCTGCGCATCACCCAAACGCCACGCGGGCCGGGCGATGTTCGCCCGGCCCGCGTGTACTGCAGGTCGCTACGTGGATCAGGTATCGCAGACCGGCTCGCCGTCACGCGTGCCCGAGCCGACGGTGATCTGGCAGGACTTGGTCGTGCCGCCCGGGTACGTCACCGAGGCCGAGAAACCACCGGTCGTCGGGGTGATCGTGCCGAGGGTCACGCCGGTCGACGTGCGGTACGCAGTCGTCGAGAGCGTCGCGGTGTAGGTCGCCCACTCCGCGAAGTAGGCCTCTTCAGCCGTCACGAGGTTGCGAAGGTCGGACTTCATGGCCGTCAGGTACGCCTTCTCCTTCGTGTTCGCGAACTTCGGGATCGCGATCGCGGCAAGGATGCCGATGATCACGACGACGATCAGAAGCTCGATCAGGGTGAAGCCCTTCTTGTTGCTCATCATGTGGTCTGCTCCGCGGGAGGTGAGGAAAGCGACAGGTGGTCTTCCACGAGTACTGGGTGGCAAGAACCCTGCCATGGATGGCCAGAAGGCCAAGTTACTGCCCTGCAACAACTTACCTACAGTACATCAGATCGTGACACCGGGTCGGGGGCGGTTCGAGCGAGGATTATCGCATTCTGCCACTGATCAGTGCCGGGTTGGACCGCATCAATAGAACCGGGACCCGCAGCCGGGCGTCCGACCTGGAGACCGGCGCGCCCGCGCGGAACCACCGATTCCGCGCATCCACAGTATCGGTCGCCACAAGAGACGATTCAGCCTTCTGCAAGATCACACCGAACGATCCGACGGCATTCCCGCGGGCGATCCCGGCCACCGCCTCCTCCCGCGCGTCGGAGAGCCGACGCAGTTCCAGGAGGCAGGCCGCGCGTCCGACGCGGGCCACCTCGGCGTCCGGACGGTGCGCGAGGACCTTCTCGTAGACGGGAAGGGCCTCCGGACAGCGGTCGTCGAAGTGCAGCACGCGGGCGATCGAGAGCTCCAGCAGGTCGTACCCGGGATAGAGGGAGTCGGCGATCCGCAGGTGATGGAGCGCGCGCTCCCAGGAGCCGGCCGAGCCGAAGAGCTCGCCGAGCGCGTGGTGGGCGCGGAAGTTGTCGGGGGCCTGCGCGATCGTGGTCGCGAAGAGCGTGGCGTTGTCCTCCCAGTCGAGCTGGCGCGTGGCGCTCCGCGCCGCTGCCGCGACGAGCAGCAGGACGAGCGTGGCCGGCACGGCGCGGCGCACCCAGCCCCTCGGGACGTGCGCCAGCGCGGGAGCGGCGAGCACCGCCAGCCGCGCGACCAGGAGCGCGAACCCCACGCTCGGCAGGAAGAGGGTGCGCTCGGCCACCAGCACCCCGGTGGGGATGAGGATGTTCGAGACGGGACCGAGCGTGAGTCCCACCCAGAGGATCGCGAAGGCGATCAGTCGGTCCCTGCGCCAGGCGAGGACGAGGCCGGCGATGGTCGCGAGGAGGATCGCGGCGCCGAGGAGGTGTCCCGGGTCCGGGCTCGTGAGGAAGGGGATCGCGTTGGGCGAGTAGTCGGCGTGGAGCCGCGCGGGCCAGAAGAAGAGCCGCGCGAACTCCGGGACCAGCGCGAGCATCACCCAGAGGCGCTCGCCGCGCGTGAGGTCGGTCAGGGTCGGGTGGGGCGCGTCGCCCGCGAACCCGCCGAGGATCGAGAGGCGCACGACGACGTACGCGACGGTCATCAGGAGGAGCGTCCGCGCCAGCAGCGCGCGGCGGGGGAGCGCGGCGGGACGTGCGAAGTGCGAGCTCCGGAGCGCGACCTCGGCCAGGATGAGGATGAACGGCACGAGGATCCCGTGCTCCTTGGAGAGGAGCGCGAGCGCGAACATCCCCGCGATGCCGGCCACCGTCCGACCCCGAAGGTCGCCGACCCGCCGGTCGCGGATGTACATCGTCACGGCGAGGAGCGTCGGGATCGCGACGAGCATCTCCGACTGGCCCACGATGTTGGCCACCGCCTCCACGTGCACGGGATGCACCGCCCAGAGCACGCCGGCGAGGAGCGCCCCCTCCCGCGGGAGGAGCTCGCGGGCGAGCGCGAAGACCGCGAGCGCGGTCCCGAGGTAGAGCACGACGTTCGCCACGTGGAAGGGGAGCGGCGAGCCGCCCCCCACCCAGCGCTCGAGCGCGAAGGCGATCACGGTGACGGGGCGGTAGAGCGAGTTCCCGCGCGAGGGGCCCCAGTACGAATCCGTGAGGTACGCCCAGAGCGAGTGCAGCTGCTGCACCATCGGGTTCTCGACCACGACGGGGATGTCGTCGTAGGCGAAGCCGTTGCCGAGTCCCGTGGCCGACGCGAGGAACGCGGCGACGAGGACGACCGCGCCCCCGACGAGGGCGGGGCGAGCGTCGAACGCCGCGCGCCAGCGCGTGAGCGCGCCGCTCATCGGGCGAGGTTGTAGCGCACGATGTGCACGATCGCGGCCACGCCGTCCTTCCAGCCGATCTTCTTCCCTTCGGCGTAGGTGCGGCCGGAGTAGGAGATCGGCACCTCGTAGATGCGGGCGCGCGCCCGCGCGAGCCGGGCCGTGATCTCGGGCTCGAAGCCGAAGCGGTCGGAGGTGAGCGTGAGGGAGCGCGCCAAGTCACCGCGCACGGCCTTGTAGCAGGTCTCCATGTCGGTGAGGTTGAGGTTCGTCAGCATGTTGCTGAAGGTGGTCAGCACCGAGTTGCCCACGGAGTGCCAGAAGTAGAGCACGCGGTGCGGGCCGCCGAGGAAGCGCGAGCCGAACACGGCGTCCGCGCGCCCGTCGATGATCGGCTCGAGCAGCACCGGCCAGTCCGCCGGGTCGTACTCGAGGTCCGCGTCCTGCACGATGACCACGTTCCCGGTGCTCAGCGCGAGCGCCGTGCGGATCGCCGCGCCCTTGCCGCGGTTGACCGCGTGGAACTCGAGGACGTCGATCCGCCCGGCGGCCTTGAGCCGCTCGAGCGCCTCGCGCGTGCCGTCGGTGGAGCAGTCGTCCACGCAGATCACCTGCTTGCGCACGGGGACGGCGTGCACCTCGTCGAGGATCCGCTCGATGGTGTTCCGCTCGTTGTAGACGGGGATCAGCACCGAGAGCACGAGCTCGGAGGCGGGGAGGGGCGTGCGTCCGCGCACGCGGATCGCAGGGGTGGAGCCGGGCGTCAGTGAGTTCATGGGGTCTGCACGAAGAGGGTGCGCACGGGCACGCCGGGTGGGGTGACATCCAGCAGGGTGCGGCCGGAATCGAGCGGTGCGGCCTGCAAGGCCGCGTAGAACGGACCCGCCGCGAGGACGACGTAGACCTCCGGACGGAAACGGCGGTCGATCCGCACGAGCTCGTCGACATGCGCCGCCCGGTCCTTGTCCACGACATGCTCCGCGGGGGTGAGGATCTCCACCGGCAGCACCTGCGCGCCGGAGTACAATGCCAGCATCGGCGCGAGTTCGGCCGCGATCAACTTCCCGTCGAGCCGCCGGTCGGCGTTCACGTGCCGGACGAGCATCACGCCGGCGGCGGTCATGTCCGCCGACGCCTTGTGCTCCCAGCCGCTCGCGAGCCCGCGCACGTTGTACGCCTCGTGGCCGAGGCCCAGCAGTGCGGCCACCGCCACCACGCCGGTCGCGAATCGCGGCCGGCCGCTCGCGCGCAGCCGGGTGAGCGCGAGGTGGGCACCCGCCAGCGCGACGAGCATCAGCAGCGGCCACATCACCCAGAGGAAGCGGTCCACCCAGAAGGGCCAGATCACCACGATCGCGAGGTAGCCGGCGAGCGCGAGCGCCGTCACGGGCGCGCGGCCGCGCGGCGCGAGCCCCACCAGGCCCCCGACGAAGACGAGCAGTGCGAGGGCCGCGAGCAGGTGCCGGGTCGCACCCGTGATGAATGGCGAGAAGAAGACGCCGAGCATCGCCCAGGTGGCCGCGAGGTTCTTCGCCACGACCGCGCGGAGGAAGGGGAATCCCCCCGCGCGGTAGCCGTCCGCCACCCACTCGAGGTAGGGCCCGTACGACCCGCGGAGCTCGTCCGGGAACCCGACGGACGACCGCCAGACGAAGAGCTGCCAGGGCATCAGGAGCGCCACGGTGAGCGCGCCGAAGAGGACCATCTCGCGCCACCGGCGCTCGCGCGCGAGGAGCATCACCCCCGCCACCAGCACCACGCCGCCCAGCGTGCGCACCAGCACGAGGAGGGCGACCAGGACCGCTGCGCCGATCGCGAGGCGCACGCCACCCTCGCGCACCAATCGCTCGGTGACGAGGAGCGTCGGGAGCAGGAGCGCGAGGAAGAGCGGTTCGGAGAGCAGGAGGTTGGTGAGCAGGAGCACGGGCACGGTGAGCGTCGCGGCCACCACGCCGCCGAGCGCCACCCACCAGGGGAGCTTGAGCAGGCGCTGCCCGAAGAGCACCGCCGCCGCGGCGGCCGCGGCGATCACCACCGGGTTGATCAGCTTGAACCAGGAGATGTTCTCGGGGAACGCGGGCGCGACCTTCCAGACCGCGGCGAGCAGGAGGGGCCACGCGGGCGGATAGTGGATCGCCGGCGGGAGCCCGGGGAGCTGCGGGTACACGTACCCCATCCCGTTCGCGAGCGCCTTCGCCGTGAGGAGGTAGATCCCGTCGTCGTTGAACACGCCGATCGGGTCCGACGTCATGGTCGCGAGGGCGGCCACCAGGGCCGTCACCGCCGCGATCCAGGGGGCGCGGCGCTCGAGCGTCCGGAGCAGCGCGCCGGGGCGTGCGGCCGTCGGATCGCTCACGCGTCCACCTCGTAGCGCGCCAGCTTGCGGTGCAGCGTGGAGGGGTCGATCCCGAGCACCTCCGCCGCGCGCGTCTTGTTCCCCGCCTCGCTCTGCAGCACCCAGAGGATGTACGCCTTCTCGATGGTCTCGAGCGTGGGGTTCGGCGTGGAGCGCTCGGCGACCAGGGGCTCGCTGCGGCGCTCCGTCACGCGCCCGGGGAGCGCGGCGACGCCGATCGTCGTGCCGCCCGAGAGGATCACCGCACGCTCGAGCGCGTTCTCCAGTTCGCGCACGTTCCCCGGCCACTGGTAGGCCTGCAGCGCGCCGGCCGCATCGTCGGCGAGGCGCTTGGGCTCCTCGCCCCGGAGCTCCGCCGAGCGCTGGAGGAAGGACTCGGCGAGCAGGAGGATGTCGTCCACGCGGTCGCGCAGCGGCGGCAGGTGCACCGCGATCACGTTCAGCCGGTAGAAGAGGTCGCGGCGGAAGGCGCCGCGCTTGATCTCCTCCTCGAGGTCGCGGTTGGTCGCCGCGATGATGCGGGTGTCGATCGGGATCGGGTCGGTCGCACCCACGGGGATCACCTCGCGGTGCTGCAGCACCCGGAGGAGCTTCACCTGCGTGGCCGGCGTGGTCTCGCCGATCTCGTCCAGGAAGAAGGTGCCCCCGCCGGCGGCGGTGAAGAGCCCCTCCTTGTCCTTCACGGCGCCGGTGAACGAGCCCTTCACGTGGCCGAAGAGCTCGCTCTCGAGCAGTCCCTCGGGGAGCGCGCCGCAGTTGATCGAGTTGAAGGAAGCCTCGGATCGGTTGGAGAGGTCGTGGATGTAGCGCGCGACCACCTCCTTGCCGGTCCCCGACTCGCCGGTCACGAGGACGGTCGAGTCGGTCGGCGCCACCGCCTCGGCGAGCCGCAAGACCTCGAGCCAGGAGCGGTTGTTGCCGATCGGCGCGCCGGCCGTGCGCCGCTCGCGTCGCTTGATCTCCTTCTTGAGCGAGCTGTTCTCCGCGCGGAGCTGGCGGTGCTCCGCCGCGCGGCGCAGGATCGCGAGCATCTCGTCGTTGCGGAAGGGCTTCTGGATGTAGTAGAACGCGCCCTCATTCACGGCCTGCATCGCGGTCTGCAGGGTGGCCTGCGCCGTCATCAGGATCACGGGGACCTCGGGGTCGTGCGCCTTGGCCGCCGCGAGGACCTCCACGCCCGTCACCTGCGGCATGCGCACGTCGCTCAGCACGATGTCCGGCGAGAGCGCGGGGATCCGCTCGAGCGCCGCCTTGCCCCCCTGCGCCACGTGGGGGATGAAGCCCTCCGCCCGCAGGAGGATCTCCAGCGTCTGCAGGATGCCCGTCTCGTCGTCGACGATCAGGACGGTGGGTGCGGTGGTGCGGTCGGTCACGCGAGTTCTCCGGAAGGAGCGGTCGAGGCGGGGAGGAGCACGGTGAACCGCGTGCCGCCGGGCTCGCTGTCCACGAGGATCACGCCGGTGTGCGCCTCGATGGCACGGTGGACGATCGCGAGCCCCAGGCCCGAGCCGCCCGCCTTGGTGGTGATGAAGGGCTCGAAGAGCCGCGCCTGCACCTCGGGCGCGATGCCGGAGCCGGCGTCGCGCACCTCGAGCGAGTGGGCCGGCCCGCGGAAGGAGAGCCCGTCGGGCAGCTCCGCGCGCTCCAGCCGGCGCAGCGTCACGCGCACCTCCGCGCGCTCCGGCGACGCCTGCAGCGCGTTCAGGATCAGGTTGAAGGTCGCGCGGTGCAGGAGGTCCTCGTCCCCCTCGATCACGGCGGGCTCGGGGGGCAGGTGCAGCGCGATGCGCACCTGCGCGCCCCGCTCGGGATGCGCGACCGCGAGGTCGGTGGCGCCCTGCACGATCGCCCGCAGGTCCACCCGGTCGCGCCGCGCCACCTGCACCCGCGCGAAGTCGAGGAACTCGGAGAGGAGGCGCGAGAGGCGGTCCGACTCCCGCACGATCAGCGCCCCCAGGGTGCGCTCATCGTCCGTGGCGGCGCGGCGGTCGGAGATCTGCTCGACGGCGCTCCGGATGCTGGCCAGGGGGTTCTTGATCTCGTGCGCCAGCGAGGCGCTCAGCTCCGCCACGGCCTCGAGGCGCTGCGCGCGCAGGTGCAGGGCGTCGATCCGCTTCTGGTCCGAGATGTCCTGGAAGATCGCGGTCGTCGCGCTCCGCTCCTGCCGGAGGTCCCCGCTCACCGAGGTGGTGGTGATCCCGATCGGCACGGCGCGACCGTCCCGGAGCAGCACTCCTTCGCGCCGGCTCGTGACCTGTCCCGCCTCGAGGTGCGCCTCGATCGCGTTGGCCACGCCTGGGGCGATATGACGGATCCGGTCCAGCACCGGCGTGCCAAGGAGTCCGTCGAGCGGGCCGCCGAGGAGCGCCTCCGCGCCCGGGTTCGCGTAGAGGAGCCGCCCGTCGCCATCGACCGTGATGATCCCGGCGCGGATGTTCGCCAGGATGTCCGCCGCCCGCAGCTGCACCCGTGCCAGCTCCGCCCGCAGGCGCTCCCGCCCCTCCCCCGCCTGCTGGAGCCGCGCGGCGATGTACCCGGTGCCCACGGCGACGAGCGTGAAGACGCCCAGCTGCAGCACGAGTGAGACGGAGAGCTCCCCCTCGCTCACGAGGAAGGCGTCCCCCACGAAGAGCACGCTCCCGAGCATCGCCAGCAGCAGCGAGCTGCCGATCGGCAGGAGGAGCGCGGCGGCGGCCATCACCAGGATGTAGAGCGCGGAGAACTGCGATTCCGCGCCCCCCGTGAGGTGCACCACCGAGGTGATCAGGAAGAGGTCGTGGACCAGCTGCGCGTAGAGGAAGCCCGGACCCGGCTGGCGACCGTTAACTTCCGTGCGCATGAACGAGATGGCGGTGAGACCCATCGCCGTCACGAACGGGACGGTCGCGACGAGGGTGCGCAGCGGATCGGAGTCGAGCGCCGAGAGCAGCGCGACCGCGAAGCTGACCGTGGCCACGCTCACGCGGCCGAGGTAGATCCACCGCAGCAGGCGGCGCGGATCCAGCACGGCGTGCGTCCGATCGTCGGTTGTCAGTTGAAGCAGCGCCAACGGCACTCTCCGCTATTGCATTCCGCCACGACTTGAAAGAGACGAACGCCGTGGCATTCTGCAACACCCCCCTGTCACGATGACCGACTCCGGCCCCTGGACCGACGACGGCGCGCTGTCCGTGAATGCCCGGGTCTCCATCCCCGCCGCGGAACTGGAGATCCGGGCGACGCGTGCGGGCGGGCCCGGCGGGCAGCACGTCAACAAGACCTCCACGCGGGTGGAGGTGGTGTGGCGGATGGCGGAGTCCGCCGCGCTCTCCGAGGCCCAGCGGGAGCGGCTGCGCACGGTCCTGGCCAGCCGCCTCGACTCACGGGGCGCCCTGCGCGTGGTCGCCGCCGACACCCGCAGCCAGAGCCGGAACCGCGAGCTCGCCCTCGAACGCCTGGCCGGGGTCGTGCGCGCCGCGCTCGTGATCCCGAAGGTCCGGCGGCCGACCAAGCCGTCGCGCGCGGCGAATGCGCGCCGGGTGGAGACGAAGAAGCGCCGGTCGGCGCGGAAGCGCGACCGGCGCTGGAAAGGCGAGGACTGACTACGGCTTCTTCGTGCCCGCGGCGGGCTTCGCCTTCTCGGCCTTCTCCTTGGCGTCGTGCTTCATCCCGCCCATGTCGTGGTCCATGCGGTGCTTCGCCTCGCCCTTCGCCTCGGCGGCGTGATGCGCGGCCATGTTCTCCTCGAACTTCCTGTACTGCTCCGGCGTCAGCATCGCCTTGAACTCCGCGTGCTCCGCGTCCATGTGCTGCTTGAGCGCGGCCTTGAGCGCGGGGTCGTCCTGGTCCTTGGCGCCCTTCTTCAGGGCGTCCATCGCGTCGTGATGCCTGGTCTTGATGGCCATCACCTGCTTCACCTGCTCCTCGGTGAGCGGGATGCCCTTGAAGTGGTCGGCCATCTCGGCGTCGAGCTTCACGGCGCCGTGCTGATGGGCGTCCATCGGGGCCTTGGCCTGCTGCGCGGAGAGCGCGGGCGCGGCGACGGCGAGGACGAGGGCGAATCGGACGATCGGGCGGAACATGCGGACCTCTGGTTGACGGGGTGTTTCAGGGTTTGACGAGCGCCTTCACGGACTCCGGCAGCGCCACGGCCGACGGGTCGATCGTGTCGAACTCCACGCTGACGATCGACAGCACCACCTCGAACTGCGGATTCTTCTGCACCACGCGGGTCGCGACCCGCATCCCGCCGAACTCGCGGTAGTCCGAGAGCACGGTCACCATCTCCATCGGACCCAGCGGCGTGGGGACGCTCATGGAGCCGCCGGCACTCAGGCCGGTCGCCACGTCGAAGTACTCGTGGACGACCGTTCCGTTCCGCCGGGCCAGCCTCACCTTGTACGCGCGGCGGCCCTCGAACTCGGTCTCCTCGAGCGTCTCCATGCTCTCGAACTTCGTGGTGTCGTGGAGGTCGCCGAAGAAGTCCCCCTGCTCCGCGACCTGCGCCGCCTGCTCGCCGTCGAGGATGACCGGCCCCTGGCCGGGCTGGATGACCCAGGCGGTGCGTCCGTCGTAGCCGGAGAGCAGTTCCCCCAGCTGCCCCATCGAGGTGCGGAAGAGGTACTTGTTCGGCCGGACCTTGAGGATCTCGAGGGGCGCATCGATCCCGGCGGCGGCGAGGGAGAACGAGCCGATCATCCGCACGCTCTGGTGCGCCTCGAGCGTGGCGCGCCCCCCGACGAGGGAGTCGTGTCGTGCCGCCAGCGACTGCGCGGTCGGCAGGCCCTGCGCGCCGAGCGGAGCCGCGAGGAGCAGGAGCGTCATGGAGAGCGGGCGTCGCAGGACGAGCGGCAGCATGGACGGCTCGGGACGTGGGGACGGCAGGCGCGATGACGACCGAACAATACACCATCCCCGGCCGGTGGGCGTCCATCCGTCACGCGGTGTCAGGGGGGCGGCGGCGGGTCGCCGGACGCGACGGGCAGCCCTGCCTGCAGGGCGAGCACGATCCGCTCCTGGTTCGTCTCGCGCCCCCCGGTGACCAGGGCGGCGAGGTTGTTCTGCACCAGGAATCGCATCGGCGCCGCGAAGGGAGTGACGGTCCCGGGCGGGGCGCCGGTGGCGGGGTCGAGCGACTCCGTCACGCGTCGCCGGGCCGTGCTGTCCGGGTAGATCCAGGCGTGGACCTCGCCGCCCCCCGCGAGCACGACCACCTGGCGCATCTCCATCCATGCCGGCCCCGCCGGCGCGTCCTCCACCAGGCGCGGCGCGACCCCGGCCCGCACCAGGCGATCCAGGAGGTGCGCCTCACTCCAGAGCCCGGTCGCGGGGAGCGCGGCCGCGCGCGTGGCGGTCGTCTCCGCCTCCGCCATCTCCGCGCGCACGGCCTGCTGCTCGCGTTCTCGGCGTTCGGCGCCGCCGGAGCAGGCGGTGAACGTCGCCACGGCGAGGAGTGCCGAGCACACCGCCCGCGTTACCTTTGGGGCATGAGTCCCCCGCGCGACGACTCCCCCCTCGCGACCGACCCGGTGCGCGTCGACAAGTGGCTCTGGGCCGCGCGCTTCTTCAAGACGCGTTCGCTGGCCTCCGAGGCGGTCGACGGCGGCAAGGTCCAGGTGAACGGTGACCGCGCCAAGCCCGCGAAGCTCGTGCGCCCGGGGGACGAGATCCGCCTGCGCCTCGGACCCTACGAGCACATCCTCCGCGTGGAGGCCACGGCCGAGCGCCGGGGTCCGGCGAGTGCGGCAGCCGTGCTCTATTCCGAGACGGAGGCCTCCCGCACGGCGCGCGAGCGGCTGCACTGGCAGCTCACGAAGGCCGCGCCGGCGATCGACGCGGAGAAGGGGCGCCCCACCAAGCGCGACCGGCGCGAGCTGGAGCGGTTCCGGAAGCGGTAAGGCGTCCGCGTCCGCCCGGATCGCGGCACGCCGCAGGGCGCGCCTCACGACGCCCCTCCGGCGACCCGCCGCAGCGTCGCGTCGTCCAGGCGGTGGCCACCCGCGAAGCCGACGAACTCGTGCGGGAACCCGGCGGCGGCGAGCCGCGCCCGCTCCGCTTCGACCTTCGACGGGGTGACGAACTCGTCCCGCTCCCCGATCACGATCGTGCATCGCGACCGCCGGAGTGCTCCCTGCGCGGAGAGGTCCAGCTCCGGGGCCAGCGAGGCGCCCCAGCAGACGAGGTGCGCGACGGGCGCGCGACCGCTCGCCGCCCAGCGCGACGCTGCCGCCGCCCCCTGGGAGAAGCCGAGGACCGTGAGCGGCACGCCGGGCGCGAGGCGCTCGGCGAACGCCTCGTACGCCTGCTGCAACCAGTGCAGGTAGTCCTCGATCTCGGCGAGACGGTCCTCGCGTGTCATCCACGACGCGCCGACCGGCGCCTCATGGTGCCGGCGCACCTCGCCCCGGGCATCGTAGAAGCGCGAGAGGGCCTCGGGCGCCACGATCCAGCGCGTGCCGTCATCGAGGGCCGCGCATCCCGCCGCGATCCCGGCGGCCAGCTGCCCGTACCCGTGCAGGACCATCCAGAGTTCGCGCACGTGGCGGGCATCCGCCGGGCCGCGGACCACGCAGCGCGCGGTCCGGCGGGTGACGAAGTGTTCCTCGCGCATCGCTCCGGGCTCTCCCATGAACGGAATCAAGGTGCGGACGGCCGGCGGAACCAGTGCCGGGACCAGTGGCGGGGACCCCGCCGCCGGGTTTAGGATTCGCCCACGACCCGAACGCGAGGGAGTGCCCGGATGGCTGGCAGTGGAGAGCAGCAGGACCCGAACAAGCTCGGCTGGGGATTCGCGGCCGTGATCATCGTGCTCGCGATCGCCGCGAACGTGACCGCGTACTCGATCCACAAGGCGACGTACCTCAAGCCGGACAAGGCGCCGACGTCGGCACAGGCCGCGCACTAGGGCGACCGCCGGCTTCCCGAAGCACGAGGGGCGCGATCCGCATGCGGATCGCGCCC
>WYBP01000013.1 GCA_011525845.1 Gemmatimonadaceae bacterium
CGGGGGGCGCGGGGCGGGGTGTGGCCCGCGGGCCCGGCCGGAGCCACCGGGGGACGTTTGTGGGGGGGGGGGGGGGGCCCGGGTGGCCCCCCCCGCCTCCTGCATCCGTGCGCCTTGACGCGCGCAACGCCGCGCGGATGTTCCCAAGCGACGACCATCACCACCGACCTCGCCCGGACCGCCCATGCGCACGCGACTGATCGCCCCGCTCCTCCTCCTCGCCGCCACCTCGCTCGCCGCACAGCCCCCTGCCGGCGGCACCCCACCCGCCGGCGGCGCGGCGGGCCAGCCGGCGCAGGGCGCCCAGGGCGCCGCCGCACGCCGCGGGCCGCGGCCGTACGCGCAGGTGATCACCGAGAAAGCGGTCACCGACGCCGGGATGATCACCGTGCACAAGGTCGAGGAGCGCTGGTTCTTCGAACTGGCCGATTCGCTCCTCGGGCGCGACCAGCTGCTCGTGACGCGCATCGCCGGGGTGCCGGCCGGGATCGGCGGATTCCTGTCCGCCGGGAGCAGCGTGAACGAGCGCCTCGTGCGCTTCGAGCGCCAGGCGGACCGCGTCATCCTGCGCTCCATCTCCACCGACGCCTACGCGGACGACTCGCTGAGCATCGCGCTCTCCGTGCGCGCCAACAACGTGGGCGCCGTGCTCGGCGCCTTCCCCATCCAGGCGTTCGGCCGGGACAGCGCGACCTACGTGCTCGACGTCACCGACTTCTTCTCCGGCGACACCCCCGCGCTCTCCGGACTCACCGCCGCCCAGCGGCGCACCTACCAGGTGCGCCGCCTCGACGCCGCGCGCTCCGCGGTGGACGCGATCCGCAGCTACCCGATGAACGTGGAGGTCCACCAGACGCAGACCTTCGACGCCGGCGCGCCCCCCACCGACGCGGACGCGGCCAGCATCACGGTCGGCGTCCGGCAGTCGCTCGTGCTCCTGCCGGCGGAGCCGATGCGCCCGCGGATCGCCGACGCCCGCATCGGCTTCTTCACCGTCGATCGCGTGAACTACGGCCTCGACGAACAGAAGGCCGCCACCGAGACCTTCATCCGTCGCTGGCGGCTCGAGCCGAAGGATCCGGCAGCGTACGCGCGAGGCGAGCTCGTGGAGCCGGTGAAGCCGATCTTCTACTACCTCGATCCGGCGACGCCGCCCAAGTGGCGGCCCTATGTGCGCGCCGGGGTCGAGGAGTGGGCGCGGGTGTTCGAGAAGGCGGGGTTCAAGAACGCGGTGCAGGCGAAGGATCCGCCGAGCAGGGCCGAGGATCCCGACTGGGACGCGGAGGACATCCGGTACTCCGTGGTGCGGTGGGCGGCGTCCACCGTGCGGAACGCGGTGGGGCCCAGCACCTCCGACCCGCGCACGGGGGAGATCATCGAGAGCGACATCACCTGGTACCACAACCACATGCGCTCGTACCGCAACCGGCTGCTGATCGAGACCGGTGCGGCGAACCCGGCCGTGCGGACGCTCGAGATCCCCGAGGAGGTGATGGGCGAGACGATGAAGCAGGTGATCACCCACGAGGTGGGCCACGCGCTCGGGCTCCCGCACAACATGATCGCGTCCGCGTCCTTCCCCACCGACTCGCTCCGCTCGCGCGCCTTCACGTCGCGCTACGGGGTCTCGGCCACCATCATGGACTACGCGCGGCAGAACTACGTCGCGCAGCCCGGGGACGGGCTCGGTCCCAAGGACTTCATCCGCCGCCTCGGCCCCTTCGACGAGTTCGTGATCGAGTGGGGGTACCGGGTGCTGCCGCAGGCGCGGACGCCGGAGGCCGAGCGGCCGATCCTCGATGCGATGGTGAAGAACTCCACCGGGATGTTCGCGTATCGCTACCTGCCGCAGGGGCTCGTGGGCACCGACCCGCGCGCGCAGACGGAGGACCTGGGCGATGACCCGGTGCGGTCGAGCACCTACGCGATCGCCAACCTGAAGCGGGTGGTCCCGAACCTCGTGGCCTGGACGACGCGTCCCGGCGAGGACTACGCGGACCTGGCCGAGATCCATGGGGAGCTGCTCGGCATGTGGTCCACGTACATGGGGCATGTGGCGAACGTGGTGGGCGGGATGCAGGTGGACGCGAAGGTCGCGGACCAGCCCGGCGCCGTCTGGCAGGTGGTCCCGGTGGCGCGGCAGCGGGAGGCGCTCCGGTTCCTCGCCGCTCAGGCCTTCGCGACGCCGGCGTGGCTCGCGCCGGCTGAGGTGACGAGCCGGATCGGGCCGTCGGCGTCGACGGCGATCGCGGCGCGGCAGGCGGGCGTGCTGAACTCGCTGACGTCCACCGCGCGTCTCGACCGGCTCGGCCAGGCGGCTGCGTTGCAGCCGGGGGTGGGCTACGATCTGGGCACCTTCCTCGCGGAGCTCACGCCGGCCGTGCTCGGCGGGGCGACCCCCGATGCGAACCGGCGGCAGCTGCACCGGGCGTACCTCGAGCGCCTGGAGGCGCTGATCGACCCGCCGGCGCCGGCGGCGGGAGGGGCCGGCGGCGGGCCCGGAGGTGGCGGGGGTCCGGGGGGCGCGAACGCGGTGAACGTGCGGCGGACCGACATCTCGGCGCTGGCGCGGGCGCAGGTGCGCTCGATCCAGGCGACGGCCCGGGCGAACGCGGCGGCCAGCACCACGGCGACGACCCGGGCGCACTGGGCGGACATCGTCGACCGGGCGACGGCGATCCTCGAGCCGGCGCGGCGGTGAACGGGTGCGCGGTGGCCCCTCGGCGGGGCTGGACCGGCACCATTGACATGGTCACTTCAGCGACTAAGTTGTACAGGCTACACCGAATCGCCAGCAAAGCATTCGCGAAGCGCTCGATGTGGCAAGGACGACCCTCGTGGCCGTCCCCGGGGAACTGCGCCCCGGCCAGATGGGCCCGCCAACGTCGGCAGGAGTGACGCGCGGGGGGAGTGGACAGCCCGATCGATCCCGCCTCGGAGATGTCTGGCCGCGGCGCCACGATTCCCGATAAGCCCGCAGGACAATTCGACGTCGGGTGCAGGTGCAGGTGTTGGATCCCGACGCGCCGTAGGTCCCCAGTCGCGCAGCAGTGGCGACTGTACCCGGCGAGAGCGGATGGATACCGGTTCCCCGGATGCGTTTGGGGGGAGCGCCTGGTCCAGCCGCGTTTTTGTTGGCGGTACCTCTTCTTCGATTCCCAGCCTCACTGACGATGCCTCGTACGACCGACCTGAAGTACTATCGCAACATCGGCATCATGGCCCACATCGATGCCGGCAAGACCACGACGACCGAGCGCGTCCTCTACTATACGGGGAAGTCGCACAAGATCGGCGAGGTGCATGACGGTGCGGCCACGATGGACTGGATGGAGCAGGAGCAGGAGCGCGGGATCACCATCACCTCCGCGGCCACGACCTGCTTCTGGCGCCGCCATGGCCAGAGCCATGAGACGGGCGACGGGCCGGAGTACCGCATCAACATCATCGACACCCCGGGCCACGTGGACTTCACCGTCGAGGTGGAGCGTTCGCTCCGCGTGCTCGACGGGGCCGTGACCCTGCTCGACTCGGTGGCCGGCGTGGAGCCGCAGACCGAGACCGTCTGGCGCCAGGCCGACCGGTACAAGGTCCCGCGGATGATCTTCTCGAACAAGATGGACCGCGTGGGCGCGAACTTCGAGCGCTGCGTCGAGATGATCCAGGACCGCCTCTCCAAGCAGGCGCTCCCGATCCAGCTCCCGGTGGGCTCGGGCGAGCTCTTCACGGGCCACATCGACATCATCGAGCGCAAGCAGTACATCTTCGACAACGAGACCCTCGGCAAGACCTTCACGGTCAACGAGGTGCCGGACGAGTTCAAGGCCGCGGTGGAGAAGGCGCGCCACGACCTGATCGACATGGTGGTGGAGCACGACGAGGTGCTGATCGAGAAGTACCTCGCGGGCGAGGAGCTCACGAACGACGAGATCCGCCACGCGATCCGCGCCGCGACCTGCAAGCTCAAGTTCGTCCCGATCCTCTGCGGCGCCTCGTTCAAGAACAAGGGCGTGCAGGCGCTGCTCGACGCGGTGATCGACTTCCTCCCGGCGCCGATCGACGTGCCGCCGATGCAGGGGCACCTCCCGCACCACGACGAAACCTTCGAGACGCGCGACGTGAGCGACACCGCGCCCTTCTCGGCGCTCGCGTTCAAGGTCGCCACGGACCCGTTCGTCGGCCGCCTGACCTTCTTCCGCGTCTACTCGGGCGTGCTGAAGGCCGGCTCGCACGTGTACAACTCGACCAAGGACAAGCGCGAGCGCATCGGCCGCCTGCTGCAGATGCACGCGAACAAGCGGGACGAGATCGAGGAGGTGCGCGCCGGTGACATCGCCGCCGCCATCGGCCTCAAGGACACCCGCACCGGGGACACGCTCTCCGACGAGGACAAGCCGATCATCCTCGAGGCGATGAAGTTCCCGATGCCCGTGATCGACGTCGCGGTGGAGCCGAAGACCAAGGCCGACCAGGACAAGATGGGCATCGCGCTCTCGAAGCTGGCCGAGGAGGACCCGACCTTCCGCGTCCACACGGACGCCGAGACGGGGCAGACGATCATCTCCGGGATGGGCGAGCTCCACCTCGAGATCATCGTCGACCGCATGATGCGCGAGTTCAAGGTCGAGGCGAACGTGGGCCGTCCGCAGGTGGCCTACCGCGAGACGATCAAGAAGCGTGTCGACAAGGTCGAGGGGAAGTTCATCCGCCAGTCGGGCGGCAAGGGCCAGTACGGCCATGTCGTCATCAACGCGATGCCCGCCGAACCCGGCCAGGGCTACGTGTTCGAGGACAAGATCGTGGGCGGCGTCATCCCGCGGGAGTACATCTCGCCGGTGGAGGCGGGGATCAAGGAGGCGCTCGAGAACGGCGTCCTCGCCGGCTACCCGATGGTGGACGTGAAGGTGGAGCTGGTCTACGGCTCCTACCACGACGTCGACTCCTCGGAGATGGCGTTCAAGATCGCGGGCTCCATGGCGATCAAGGAAGCGGCGCGCGCGGCGCACCCCGTGATCCTCGAGCCCATGATGAAGGTCGAGGTGGTGAGCCCCGACCAGTTCATGGGGGACGTGCTCGGCGACCTGTCGTCGCGGCGCGGGAAGATCGGCGGGATGAACCAGCGCGGCGAGGCCCAGGTGATCGGCGCCACGGTGCCGCTCAGCGAGATGTTCGGCTACTCCACGAAGCTCCGGTCGATGACGCAGGGGCGCGCGGTGTACTCGATGGAGTTCTCCCACTACGACGAGGTCCCCAAGGCGAAGGCCGAGGAGATCATCTCGAAGGTGAAATAGGGGCAGATGTGAGAAGTGAGATGGGAGATGTGAGAGCTCTCACATCTGGGTAGGACGACCGGCAGGACATTCTTCAACCACCTCAGGAATCTTCTTATGGCCAAGGCAAAGTTCGAGCGGACGAAGCCGCACGTGAACGTGGGCACCATCGGCCACGTCGACCACGGCAAGACGACCACCACGGCCGCCCTGACGAAGCTCTCGGCGGACAAGGGGTACGGCACCAAGTACATCGCCTATGACGAGGTCGCGAAGGCGTCCGCGTCGCAGGGACGTCGCGATGCCACCAAGATCCTCACGATCGCGACCTCGCACGTCGAGTACGAGACCGCGAACCGCCACTACGCGCACGTCGACTGCCCCGGGCACGCCGACTACGTGAAGAACATGATCACGGGTGCCGCGCAGATGGACGGCGCGATCCTCGTGGTGTCGGCCGTGGACGGCCCGATGCCGCAGACCCGCGAGCACATCCTCCTGGCCCGCCAGGTGAACGTGCCGAAGATCGTCGTCTTCCTGAACAAGTGCGACCTCGTGGACGACGCCGAGCTCCTCGACCTCGTCGAGCTCGAGGTCCGTGAGCTCCTCTCCAAGTACGGGTACGACGGCGACAACGCGCCGGTGATCCGTGGCGCCGCGATCAAGGCGATCGAGGGCGAGGAGAAGTGGGTGAAGGCGATGCAGGAGCTCTACGACGCGCTCGACACCTACATCCCGGAGCCGGTGCGCGAAGTGGACAAGCCCTTCCTCCTCCCGGTCGAGGACGTCTTCTCGATCACGGGGCGCGGCACGGTGGCCACGGGGCGCATCGAGCGCGGCAAGTGCAAGGTGGGCGAGGAACTCGAGTTCGTGGGCTACAACTCGAACAAGAAGACCGTCGTCACGGGCGTCGAGATGTTCCGCAAGCTCCTCGACGAGGGCTTCGCCGGCGACAACGTCGGCCTCCTCCTCCGCGGCGTGGACAAGAACGAGATCGAGCGCGGCATGGTCATCGCCAAGCCCGGCTCGATCAAGCCGCACACGAAGTTCGAGGCCGAGGTGTACGTCCTCACGAAGGAAGAGGGCGGCCGCCACACCCCGTTCTTCAAGGGCTACCGCCCGCAGTTCTACTTCCGCACGACGGACGTGACGGGCGCGATCGAGTTGCCGGCCGGCACCGAGATGGTGATGCCGGGCGACAACATCAGCATGACGATCGAGCTGATCATCCCGATCGCGATGGAGGCGCAGCTGCGCTTCGCCATCCGCGAGGGTGGCCGCACGGTCGGCGCGGGTGTCGTGACCAAGATCCTCGCCTAACAACGAACGGGGCGGGCCGCCGGGGATCCCCCGGGCGGTCCGCCCCAGTGGAGACGCAATGGCTGGACGTATTCGCATCCGACTCAAGGCCTTCGATCACGCCGTGATCGACCAGGCCTCGGCGGACATCGTGCGCACGGCGGAGAAGACGGGGGCGCAGGTCTCCGGCCCGATCCCGCTCCCCACGAAGACGCAGCGGTGGACGGTGCTCCGCTCGCCGCACGTGGACAAGAAGTCGCGCGAGCAGTTCGAGTTGAAGACGCACAAGCGGGTGATCGACATCCTCGACTCCAAGGCCGTGACGGTGGACGCGCTGACGAAGCTCGACCTGCCGGCGGGCGTGGATGTGGAGATCAAGGTCGAATAGAGGCAGAAGGGAGAGGGGAGAGGGGAGATGTGAGGCACGGCAACGGCTGGCCCTCACCTCTCACATCTCCCACCTCACATCTGCCGTTCGAAGAGTCCTCCGGCCGCAACGGGCCCCGCATCCTGCGGACCTGGGCCGCGACTAACCAAGTGAGAGTGCCATGATCGGTATCATCGGGAAGAAGCTGGGGATGACCCAGATCTTCAATGAAGAGGGGATGCAGATCCCCTGCACCGTGGTGGAGGCCACGCCGAATCCCGTGACGAAGGTCGTCACGCCGGAGCAGGCGGGGTTCGCCGCGGTGGAGCTGGGCTATGGCGCGCAGCGGCTCGCGCGCGAGTCCAAGAAGGGGGAGCGCACGCCGAAGGGCCGTCGCGCGAACAAGGCGGAGATCGGGCATGCCGCGAAGGCCGGGCTCAGCGCCCCGCCGGCGGTGCTCCGGTCGTTCCGCCTGGATGACGCGCCCGGGAAGGACCCCCAGGTGCCGACGTACAACGTGGGCGACGTGATCACGGTGGGGATCTTCGCGCCGGGCGAGATCGTGAAGGTGACCGGCACGTCGAAGGGGCGCGGGTTCCAGGGCGTGGTGAAGCGCTACGGGATCGGCGGCGGTCCGAACACGCACGGCAACACGAAGCACCGGCGTCCCGGCTCGATCGGACCCGGCACCGACCCGTCGCGCGTGATCAAGGGGAAGAAGATGCCGGGCCAGTACGGCGCGGCGCGCCACACGGCGACCAGTCTCCGGGTCGAGAAGGTCGACGCGGAGCGCAACCTGATCTACATCCGCGGCAGCGTGGCCGGCCCGACCAACGGGATCGTCCTCGTCCGCAAGCAGGGTTAACCGATGTCCGACACGATGAACTTCGACGCGGCGGCCTACACGGCGCTCGGCACCCCGCGTGAGCGCGTGGCCCTGCCGGGGGCGGTGTTCGACGGCACCGTGAACATGCCGGTGATGCACCAGGCGGTGAAGGCGCAGCTCGCCAACCGCCGCCAGGGCACGCACGCGACAAAGACGCGCCGCTGGGTGGTGGGCGGCAACCAGAAGCCCTGGAAGCAGAAGGGGACCGGCCGCGCCCGTGCGGGCTCGACGCGCTCCCCGATCTTCCGCGGCGGCGGCACGGTCTTCGGTCCGCAGCCGCGCGGCTACGAGCAGAAGCTCCCGCGCCAGGTGAAGGCGCTGGCGCGCAAGAGCGCCTTCAACGCCCGGGCCCGCGAGCAGGCGGTGCTGGTGATCGACCGCTTCGAGTACGAGAAGCCCAAGACCGCGATGATGGCGCAGCTGCTGGCGCGCCTCGACGTCGGGCAGCAGAAGGTGCTCATCCTGACCGACGGTGCCAAGCCGAACGTCTACCTGAGCGCGCGCAACATCCCGAACGTCGTCGTGCAGCCCTACAGCGACGCCTCCACCTACGACCTGATCTGGTCGGACGTGGTGCTGGTCGAGGGGCCCGCGATCGGGCATGACCTGGCGCCCGTGGCCGAGAAGGCCGTGGAGAAGGTGAAGGTGAAGAAGGCGTCGGCGAAGAAGTCGCCGGCCAAGGCCGAGAAGGCCGCCGCGA
The DNA here is from genome assembly GCA_011525845.1 of Gemmatimonadaceae bacterium. Taxonomy (GTDB): domain Bacteria; phylum Gemmatimonadota; class Gemmatimonadetes; order Gemmatimonadales; family Gemmatimonadaceae; genus Pseudogemmatithrix. The sequence goes on from WYBP01000013.1 coordinate 8,523, forward strand.
AGGCGGAGGCGAAGGAGGCCAAGAAGGCGACGGCGAAGAAGGTCGCCAGGAAGTCGGCCGCCAAGACCGCCGCGAAGAAGGCGGCCCCGAAGGCGGCGGCGAAGAAGGCGCCGGCCAAGAAGAAGGCGGCCCCGAAGGCGGCGGCCAAGAAGCCCGCGGCGAAGAAGGCCGCGTCCAAGAAGAAGGAGAAGTAACCGATGCCGACCATGCTCCGTACCATCGTCCGCCCGCTCGTGACCGAGAAGACCTCGGCCGCGTACCAGGAGCGCGGTGAGTACACGTTCGAAGTCCACCCGGACGCCACGAAGACCACCATCCGCGCGGCGATCGAGTCGCTGTTCGGCGTGAAGGTCACCGGCGTCTGGACATCGCAGCAGCGGGGGAAGACGCGCAAAGTCGGCGCGACCTCCGGCCTGCGTCCCCGTTGGAAGAAAGCGATCGTGAAGCTGAAGGCCGGCGACTCGATCGAGATCTTCGAGGGCTGATCACCATGGGTATCCGTCAGTTCAAGCCAGTGAGCGCCGCGACGCGGTTCCGTTCCGTGTCGGACAACGACGTCATCACGCGCTCCACGCCGGAGAAGTCGCTCACCGCGCCGCTCAAGAAGAGCGGCGGGCGCGACAATCACGGCCACATCTCGATGCGGCGCCTCGGCGGCGGCCACAAGCGGAAGTACCGCATCATCGACTTCAAGCGGAACAAGCACGGCCAGCCGGCGACGGTCGAGCACATCGAGTACGACCCGAACCGCTCGGCGCGCATCGCCCTCGTGGTGTATGGCGACGGCGAGAAGCGCTACATCCTGCATCCCAAGGGGCTCGCGGTGGGTGACACCGTCGTGAGCGGCAAGGGCTCGGACGTGCGCACCGGGAACGCGATGCCGCTCCGCGAGGTGCCGCTCGGCACCGCGGTGCACAACGTGGAGCTCAAGCCGGGGAAGGGGGGCCAGATGGCCCGCTCCGCCGGGACGAGCCTGCAGGTCGTGGCGAAGGAAGGGGACTACGTCACCGTCCGGATGGCCTCGACCGAGATGCGGATGATCCACGGCGAGTGCATGGCGACGATCGGCGAGGTCGGCAACGCCGAGCACGAGCTGATCTCGTGGGGCAAGGCCGGCAAGACCCGCTGGATGGGGCGCCGCCCGAAGGTCCGCGGTGAGGTGATGAACCCGGTGGACCACCCGCACGGTGGCCGCACGCGCGGCGGCCGGAACGTGGTGAGCCCCTGGGGCAAGAAGGAAGGGGTGAAGACCCGCAACAAGAAGAAGTCGTCGCAGCGCCTGATCGTCCGTGGCCGGAAGCGCGGCAAGGCCACGCAGAGCTAACCGGAGAATCGACCAATGGCACGCAGCATCAAGAAGGGTCCGTTCATCCAGGAAGCCCTGCTCAAGCGGGTGCAGGCGATGAACGCGAAGAACGAGAAGAAGGTCGTGAAGACCTGGTCGCGCTCGAGCACGGTGATCCCCGAGTTCGTGGGGCACACGCTCGCGGTGCACAACGGGAACAAGTTCATCCCGGTCTACCTGACGGAGAACATGGTCGGGCACAAGCTGGGTGAGTTCGCCCCGACGCGCCTGTTCCGTGGGCACAGCGGCAACAACAAGATCGACAAGAAGGCGGCGCCGGCGCCGGCCGCAGCGGCGGCCCCGGCGGCGAAGGGAGGCAAGTGACCATGACCGAGGCACGTGCCATCCAGCGCACCACGCGCCAGTCGCCCTACAAGATGCGCCTGGTCATCGACCAGATCCGCGGACTCGGGGTGAATGACGCGCTCGCGATGCTGAAGTTCTCGAAGAAGCACGCGGCGGTGCAGATCTCCAAGGTGCTCACGTCCGCGGTGGCGAACGCCGAGCAGGCGGCGCGCACGGCGAACACGTCGCTCGACGTGGACGCGCTCTACGTGAAGCACGCGATCGTCAACGAGGGGCCGAAGCTCAAGCGGTGGACCCCCGCCGCCATGGGACGCGCGACCCCCATGATCAAGCGAACCAGCCACGTCGAGATCGTCGTGGCCGAGAAGGAAGGGCGATAATGGGACAGAAGACTCATCCGATCGGTTTCCGCCTCGGCGTCTCGAAGCAGTGGCGCTCGAAGTGGTTCGCGAAGAAGGACTTCCCGGCGCTGATCAAGGAGGACGCGCTCCTCCGCAAGTACCTGCACGCCCGCCTGGGCGGCGCGGCGATCGCCGACGTCACCATCGAGCGGAAGCCGGGGAAGGTCGTCGTGACCATCCACACCGGCCGTCCGGGCGTGGTGATCGGCAAGAAGGGCGCGGCGGTCGAGGAGCTCAAGAACGAGCTCCAGCAGCTGACGGGGAAGGACGTCGGCGTGAACGTCGAGGAGATCAAGCGTCCCGAGATCGAGGCGCAGCTGGTGGCGGACAACATCGCCGCGCAGCTGGCGCAGCGCATCTCGTTCCGCCGCGCGATGAAGCGCGCGGTGCAGAGCGCGATGCGGATGGGCGCCGAGGGGATCAAGGTGAAGTGCTCGGGCCGCCTGGGCGGCGCCGAGATCGCGCGCGTCGAGGGGTACCACGAGGGGCGGGTGCCCCTCCACACCCTCCGCGCAGACATCGACTATGCGACCTCGACCGCGAAGACCACGTTCGGCACGATCGGCGTGAAGGTGTGGATCTTCAAGGGCGAGATCGTCGAGGGGCGTCGTGGCAACACGTACTCCTCCGACGCGTAAGGAGACCTGAGGAATGCTTTCACCGAAGCGCGTCAAGTTCCGCAAGATGTTCAAGGGGCGCACGACCGGGCTCGCCCGGCGCGGCGCCGAGGTGTCGTTCGGCACCTATGGCCTGCAGGCGCTGGAGCCCGGCTGGGTGACGGCGCGGCAGATCGAGGCGGCCCGCGTGGCGCTCACGCGCCACATCAAGCGCGGCGGCAAGGTCTGGATCCGGATCTTCCCGGACAAGCCGGTCACGAAGAAGCCCGCCGAGACCCGCATGGGCAAGGGGAAGGGATCGCCGGAGTTGTGGGTGGCGGTCGTGAAGCCCGGCCGCGTGCTGTTCGAGATCGAGGGCGTGACGAAGGAGATCGCGAAGAAGGCGCTCGGGCTCGCCTCGGCGAAGCTCGGCGTGAAGACGAAGTTCGTAGCGCGCGAGGAGGCGCTGTCCAATGAAGGCTGACGAGATCCGGGAGCTGGGGGCGGACGATATCCGCTCGCGGCTGGCCGAGCTGGAGCGGGAGCGCTTCAACCTGAAGTTCCGGGGCGCGACCGAGGCGCTGGCCAACCCGCTCCGCCTGCGGACCATTCGCCGCGATATCGCGCGGCTTCAGACGGTGCTCGCCGAGAAGGCGCGCACGACGGAGGCCGCGCGCTGAGGCGCGCGGGGAGATAACCGATGGCAGAGACCGTGAAGAACACCGCGAGCGACCGCACGGCGCGCAAGATGCGCCAGGGGCTGGTCGTGAGCGACAAGATGGACAAGACCGTCGTGGTCGCGATCGAGCGTCGCGTGCCGCATCCCGTCTACGGGAAGATGGTGACCCGCACCAAGCGGCTGAAGGCGCATGACGAGGCCAACAGCGCGAAGGTGGGGGACACCGTCCGGATCGTCGAGACCCGCCCGCTGTCGAAGGACAAGCGGTGGCGGTTGCTCGAGATCGTCGAACGCGCGCGCTAAGGGAGACGACCAATGATCCAACAGGAATCCGTCGTGAAGGTCGCGGACAACTCGGGCGCCAAGAAGGCGCTGGTGATCCGCGTCCTGGGCGGCACGCGCCGCCGCTACGCCGGCCTTGGCGACAAGGTCGTGGTGGCGGTGAAGGACGCGCTCCCCAACGGCACCGTGAAGAAGTCCGACGTCCAGAAGGCGGTCGTCGTGCGGACCGTGAAGGAGACGCGCCGGAAGGACGGCAGCTACATCAAGTTCGACGAGAACGCCGTGGTCATCATCGATGACAAGGGCGAACCGAAGGCGACCCGCATCTTCGGGCCGGTGGCCCGTGAGCTTCGCGAGAAGCGCTACATGAAGATCGTGTCGCTGGCTCCCGAGGTGATCTGACATGCGCATCCTGACCCACCGCAAGACCCGCGGCAAGAAGAACATCACGCGTCACGAGCGGAACGCCGAGCGGTCCGCCATGCACATCTCGCGCGGCGACACCGTGCGCGTGATGCGCGGTGACGACGAGGGCAAGGAAGGGACGGTGGTGCGCGTCTACCTGAAGACGGGGCGCGTCATCGTCGAGGGCATCAACATGGTGAAGAAGCATCGGCGGGCGCGCACGGCGGAGGAGCAGTCGGGCATCATCGACATGCCGGCCCCGATCGCGGTCTCGAACCTGATGCTGATCGACCCGAAGTCGGGGAAGCCGACGCGCGTCCGCGTGCGGCTGGACGCCGACGGAACGAAGGAGCGCGTCAGCGTCAAGAGCGGGGAACCGATCCCGTTCAAGCGCTGAGCGAGGACTGACGAATGGCAACGACCAAGACCCAGGGTGAGAAGAAGAAGGGCGGCGGCGGCGCGGAGAAGCGCTCGTCGATGCTCCCCAAGGAGCACGCGGGTGCCGGGACCAAGGCCCCGACGCCGCGCCTCCACACCCATTACGTGACCACCGTGCGCCCGCGCCTGGCCCAGCAGTTCGGCCTCGGCAACCCGCACCAGATCCCGAACCTCACGAAGATCACGCTGAACGTCGGCATGGGGGAGGCGATCAAGCAGCCCAAGGTGCTCGACGCGATCGTGGACGAGCTCGCGGTGATCACCGGCCAGAAGCCGGTGCGCACCAAGGCGAAGAAGTCGATCGCCAACTACGGGCAGCGCGAGGGGCAGGAGATCGGCGTGGCGGTGACGCTGCGCGGCGCCCGCATGTGGGAGTTCCTCGACCGCTTCATCTCGGCGGCGCTCCCGCGCGTGCGCGACTTCCGCGGGCTGAACACCCGCGCCTTCGACGGGCGCGGCAACTACAGCCTCGGCGTCAAGGAGCAGATGATCTTCCCGGAGATCAACTACGACCTCGTCGAGCAGATCCACGGGATGGACATCACGTTCGTCACGACCACCACCCGCGATGACATGGCGTTCGCGCTCCTGCGGGAGCTCGGCATGCCGTTCCGCGGCGACGACAAGCCGATCGTCGTCCAGGGCTGAGGAAGAGAGCACACCATGGCGAAGAAGAGCACGATCGAGAAGAACGAGCGCCGGAAGCAGATGGCGGCGCGGCAGTCGGCCAAGCGGAAGTCGCTGGCCGACATCGTCCGCTCCACCAAGGCCTCCGACGACGAGAAGCGCCTGGCGCAGGTCGCGCTGCAGAAGATGCCGCGCAACGGCGCCAAGGCCCGCATCCGGAACCGCTGCCAGATGAGCGGCCGGAGCCGCGGGTACGTCGCGATGTTCGGCCTGAGCCGCATCGCGTTCCGCGACATGGCACTCCAGGGGCTGATCCCGGGCGTGCGGAAGGCGTCGTGGTAGAACGGCAGATGTGAGAGGGGAGAGGTGAGGGGGGCGCCGGAGACTGCCGGCGCCCCAGGGCCGCCCGGACGGGCGGCCCCCTCCCACCTCCCATCTCACATCTGCGGTTGCAGGTGCAGTCCCAGACAGGATGCAGGCCGACGCGCGCTCCGCGCCCGGAACCACATCCCACCCATTCCTAAAGGTCCGGCGACCCCGGATACCATAGGAGCAGAGAGTCCCATATGAGCATGACCGACCCGATCGCCGATATGCTCACGCGGATCCGCAATGCTGTCGGTTCGAAGCATCGGCGCGTGGACATCCCGGCGTCCAAGATGAAGGTGGAGATCGCTCGCCTCCTCAAGGAGACGAACTTCATCACCGACTACAAGACGCTGGACATGGAGGATGGCCGCAAGGTGCTGCGCGTGGCGCTCAAGTACGCCGGCGGCACCCCCGTCATCCGTGACCTGCAGCGCGTCTCGACCCCGGGGCTCCGGCAGTACGTCGGCGCCACCGAGATCCCCCGCGTCCGCAACGGACTCGGCGTCGCGATCCTCAGCACCTCCAAGGGGCTGATGACCGACCGCCAGGCGCGCTCCGAGCGCACCGGTGGTGAACTCCTCGCCTACGTCTGGTAAGGAGACCACCCATGTCACGTATCGGAAAGCTGCCGGTGACCGTCCCGGCGGGCGTCACGGTGAAGGTCGAGGGGAACAAGGTCTCCGTGAAGGGCCCCAAGGGGGAACTCTCGCGGACGATCCACCCCGAGATGTCCGTGAAGCTCGAGGGCACCACCCTCTCGGTGGCGCGCCCCTCGGACGAGACCGCGCACAAGGCGCTGCACGGGCTCTCCCGCACGCTCCTGGCCAACATGGTCGAGGGGTGCGCGAAGGGCTACACGAAGCAGCTCGAGATCACCGGCGTCGGCTACAAGGCCGAGCCGAAGCCGTTCGGCCTGCAGCTCGCGCTGGGCTTCTCGCACCAGGTGCAGTACAAGGCGCCGGCGGGGATCAAGCTCTCGGCGCCGCAGCCGACGCAGGTGCTGATCGAGGGCGCGGACAAGGAGAAAGTCGGACAGGTGGCCGCGGAGATCCGCGCGCTCCGTCCCCCCGAGCCCTACAAGGGCAAGGGCATCAAGTACGCAGGCGAGGTCGTCCGGCGGAAGGCCGGCAAGGCTGGAGGTAAGTGATGCCGGGCAAGCGTGTACCCAAGACGCGGGATGGGCTCCGCAAGCGCCGTCACGCCCGCGTGCGGGCGAAGGTGGCGGGCACGGCCGAGCGGCCGCGCCTCGTGGTGTTCCGTTCGCTGAAGCACGTCTCCGTGCAGCTCGTGGACGACGTGATGCGGAAGACCCTGATGACCGTGACCGATTCCGGGCTGACGGGGAAGAAGACCGAGAAGTCGGTGGGCGTGGGCAAGCGCCTCGCCGAGCGGGCGAAGGCCGCCGGGATCACGAAGGTCGTGTTCGACCGCGGCGGTTACCAGTATCACGGCCGCGTGAAGGCGGTGGCCGACGGAGCCCGCGAAGGCGGGCTGGAGTTCTAAATGGCTGAGACGACAGGTGGGGCCGGCGGAGCCGGCGGTTCTGGTGGTGGTTCGGCGCGCAGCGGCGGTGGCCGTGGCGGCCCGGGCGGCGGTCGCGGGCGCGGTGGCCCGGGCGGCGGCAGGGGCGGTCCGGGCGGCGGTCGCGGTGGCCCGGGTGGCGGGCGCGGCGGTCCCGGCGGCGGGCGCGGAGGCCGCGATGGCGGCCGCGGCGGCCAGCAGGAGCGCGAGGGGTCGGATCTCGTCGAGAACGTGATCGCGATCAACCGCGTCGCCAAGGTCGTGAAGGGCGGCCGGCGCTTCTCGTTCAACGCCCTCGTCGCCGTCGGCGACGGCAAGGGGCAGGTGGGCGTGGCGACGGGCAAGGCGAACGAGGTCTCGGAAGCGGTCCGCAAGGCCGTGGACGGGGCGCGCCGCGGCATGGTCTCCATCCCGATGACGGGGGCGACCATCCCCCACGCGATCGTCGGCAAGCATGGCGCCGGCGAGGTCCTCATGAAGCCGGCCGCGCCGGGTGCCGGCGTGATCGCCGGTGGCGCGGTGCGCGCGATCATGGAGTGCGCGGGGATCAGCGACATCCTGACCAAGTCGCTCGGCTCCACGAACCCGCACAACATGGTGCTCGCGGCGCTCGACGGGCTGACCAGCCTGACGACGGTGGAGCAGATCGCGCGCGAGCGCGGCGTCGAGCCCTCGTCGCTCGGCTACCGCTCGCGGGCCAAGTCGAAGGAGGCCGTGTAATGCCGCGGACATTCGTGTGGCATCCGGGGAAGGGCCCGAAGCACACCGCGCCGAACACCCTCACCAAGGGGAAGGTCCGCATCACGCAGGTGCGGTCCGGGATCGGCCATGACAAGCGCATGAACGCGACCCTGGAGGCCCTCGGCCTCCGGCACCACCAGGATGCGGTGGTGCACCAGGACTCGCCGGCCCTGCGCGGGATGATCAAGCGCGTGCGCCACCTGGTGGACGTCACGCCCGTGAAGGAGTAAGCGATGAGCGACGAGAAGATCACACTCAATACCCTGGCCCGCACGCCGGGCTCGCACCGCAACCGGAAGCGCCTCGGGCGCGGCCCCGGCTCCGGCACGGGCAAGACGTCCGGCAAGGGACACAAGGGCATCAAGGCGCGCTCGGGCCATCACGGCCATGGCGGCAACAAGCCGCACTTCGAGGGCGGCCAGATGCCGATCACGCGCCGCGTGCCGAAGCGTGGGTTCCACAACCCGGCGCGGGTCGAGTCGCAGGTGGTGGGGCTCGATGACCTCGCCCTGGTGACGGGGAACGAGGTCACGATGGAGACGCTGTTCGCCGCGGGCCTGGTGAAGGTGACCAAGGGCCCGGTGAAGCTGCTGGCGAACGGCGAGATCGACCGCGCACTCACGGTGCGCGGCCTCAAGGTCAGCGGCTCGGCGCGCGAGAAGATCGTGGCGGCGGGCGGCACGGTCGAGGAGTAGCGCGTGGCCCAGGCGAACCCGATGGCGGCGGTGAGCAACATCTACCGCACGCCGGAGCTCTGGCAGAAGATCACGTTCACGTTCCTCTGCCTGGCCATCTACCGGCTCGGCTCGCACGTGACGGCCCCCGGCATCGACGTCACGGCGATGCTGGACTTCTTCGCCAACCAGGGCGGCGGGCTGCTCGGGCTGTACGACCTGTTCGTGGGCGGGAACCTCTCCCGCTCCACGATCTTCGCGCTCGGCATCATGCCGTACATCTCGTCCAGCATCTTCATGCAGATCGGCGCGGCGGTGGTGCCGCAGCTCGACAAGATGCAGAAGGACGAGGAGGGCCGGAAGAAGATCACGCAGTACACCCGCTACGGCACGGTGGCCCTCGCGGCCATCCAGGCGTACGGCTACGCGCTCTTCACCTCGGGCGTCACCGGCGCGGTGCAGAACCCGGGCACCGGGTTCGTGATCCAGATGGTGCTCTTCCTCACGACGGGCGCGCTCTTCGTGATGTGGCTCGGCGAGCAGATCACCGAGCGCGGCCTCGGGAACGGCGCCTCGCTGATGATCTTCTTCTCGATCGTGGAGCGCGCCTGGCCGAGCATCTTCCAGATGTTCTCGTTCGTCTCGACGGGCGCGGTGTCGGTGCTCTCGCTGCTCGGGATGACGGGCATCATGCTCGGCGTCGTGGCCGGCGTGGTGGCGATGACGCTGGCCGCGCGGCGGATCGCGATCCAGATCCCGCAGCGCACCATGGCCAAGGGCCGGCAGCGCGAGGCGGCCAAGAACTTCATCCCGCTGCGCGTCAACAGCGCGGGCGTGATGCCGATCATCTTCGCGCAGTCGCTGATCGTGGTGCCGGGGGCGGTCGCCCAGTTCTCCGGCAACCAGTCGATGGCGGCCTTCGCCGACCTCTTCGCGCCCGGGACGATGTGGTACTTCATCCTCTCGGCCGTGCTGATCATGTTCTTCACGTACTTCTACACGTCCATCATCTTCAATCCGGTGGACCTGGCGGAGAACCTGAAGAAGCAGGGCGGGTTCATCCCGGGGATCAAGCCGGGGTCGAAGACGGCGGAGTACATCGACCAGGTCGTCACGCGCATCACCCTCCCGGGCGCGATCTTCCTCACGGTGATCGCCCTCCTCCCGATCTGGCTGGCCGACCTCTTCGGCGTGCCCTTCCAGTTCGGCGGCACCTCGCTGCTCATCGTGGTGGGCGTCGCGCTCGACACGATGGCGCAGATGCAGCAGCACCTGCTGCTCCGGAAGTACGACGGCTTCATGAAGAAGGGCCGCGTGCGCTTCCGCGGGCGCGGCGCCCAGTCGTCGGGCTACTGAGGCCGATGGCGTGATCGTCGTCCTGCTCGGGCCACCGGGTGCAGGCAAGGGGACGCAGGGGGAGCGGATCGCCGCCGCCCTCGGCGTCCCCAAGCTCGCCACGGGGGACGTGCTCCGCGCCGCCGTGAAGGCGGGGACGAAGCTCGGACTCGACGCCAAGGGCTTCATGGACCGCGGGGACCTCGTCCCCGACGCCGTGATCCTCGGCATCATGAAGGAGGCGCTCGCCGAGCCGGCGCAGGCCAAGGGCGTGATCCTGGACGGCGTGGTGCGCACGGTGCCGCAGGCCGAGGGGTTGGCCAAGGTCACCAAGGAGCTCGGCCGGCGCGTGGACGTCGTGCTCACCTTCGACATCGCCGACGACCTGCTCGTGGAGCGGCTCTCGGGACGCACCACCTGCGATACCTGCCAGAAGCCCTTCACCGGCCTCGAGCCCGGCACGAAGTGCCCGGAGAAGTGCGGCGGCACCCTCGTGCGCCGGAAGGACGACGAGCCCGAGGCGATCCGCAACCGCCTGCGCGTCTACCACGAGCAGACCGAGCCGGTGCTCGGCTGGTACGTGAAGGCCGGCGCGAACGTGCGGCGGATCGACGCGGTCGGGTCGTTCGACGAGGTCACGGCGCGCGCCCTCGCCGCCGTCGGTCGGTGATCCAGCTCAAGAGCCCCCGCGAACTCGACATCATGGCGGCGGGCGGCCGGATCCTCGCCGCCACGCACCAGCATGTGAAGGCCGCGGTCGCCCCGGGCGTCAGCACCCTCCAGCTCGACGGGCTCGTGGAGTCGTTCATCCGCTCCCACGCCGGCGCGACCCCCTCGTTCAAGGGGCTCTACGACTTCCCGGGCTCCGCGTGCATCTCCATCAACGAGGAGATCGTGCACGGGATCCCCTCGGCCAAGCGGGTGCTCGCCGAGGGGGACATCGTCACCGTCGACATCGGCGTGCACTACGGAGGCTTCCACACCGACTCGGCCTGGACCTATGCGGTGGGGGAGATCGCGCCCGAGACGCAGCGGTTGATGGATGTCACCGAGGCCTCGCTCTGGGCGGCGATCCGGGTGGCCACGCTCGGCAACCACATCGGCGACCTCGGCGCGGCGGTGGAAGAGGTGGTGACCCGGGGCCGCTTCAGCGTGGTGCGCGACCTGGTGGGCCACGGGGTGGGCGCGGCGATGCACGAGGAGCCGCAGGTGCCGAACCATGGCAAGCCGAAGCGCGGTCCCAAGCTCCAGGCGGGGATGACGCTGGCGATCGAGCCCATGGTGAACGCGGGGGGCGCGGCGACGCGGACGCTGAGCGACAAGTGGACGATCGTGACGCTCGACGGGTCGATGTCGGCGCACTTCGAGCACACGGTGGCGATCACGGCCGAGGGGCCGAGGGTGTTGACGACATTACAGGTGTGAGGTGGGAGGTGGGAGGTGGAAGGAAGAACCTCACACCTCACACCTCACATCTGCCGTTCAACCGCCTCGGTCGCGCGCGTGACCGCCGAGCGACACGCCGCCACGAGCTTGGCCGCCTCCTCCGCGAGCTTCGCCCCCGCCGCCTTCTCCGGCATCGCGCTGACGTTGATCCGCACGTTGTACGCCGCGCCCCGGCAGGCGGCCTCGGCGAGCAGGGCGGCCACGCCCGCGTCGCTCGCGGCGTTCGTGTTCCCCTTGTCGGCGCAGGTCGCCGCCAGGGTCGCCACCTCGCTGCAGTAGCGCGCCGTCTCGAGCGGGACTTCGGCGGCCTTCATGAGCGCGGCCTGGATCGCGCGGTCGCGCGCGGTGACCTGCTCGGGCGTCTCCTTCGGGAGCTTGTAGGCGTCGCTCACGAGGGTGTAGGCCGCGGCGTCCTCGTCCTTCAGCTCGCCGAGCCGGCGGACGAGCGCCGCGGCGCGGAGCCCGAGCTCCTTCATCTCGGCGTCCACGGCCGCGTACTTCTTGCGGCCGACCGTGAGCCCCGCGACCATCTGCGCGAGCGCGGCCCCCATCGAGCCCACCAGCGCGACCACGGAGCCGCCCCCCGGCACCGGTGCGGACGACGCCACGCTCGAGACGAAGCCGGCGAGCGACTCGCCGCCGGCGGCCGCCGTGCGCACCTGGCGCTCGAGCACGAGCTCCGGCGTGTAGGTGCGCCAGCGCAGGTGGCGGGCGGCGGTCTCGAAGAGCGCGCGCTCGGGCACGAGCCCGACGATCTCGCTCCAGGTGGGGGTGACCCCCTGCGCCTCGGCCTCCATCCGCACCATCTCGTACGCGCGGTGCAGGGGCGTGGCGTCGAGGTCGACGAGGTTCATCGAGACCTGGGCCTGCCCGTCCACCTCGAGGCCGAGCCCCTTCACGCCCTTGAGCCCGCCCGACGAGCCGCGCACCGCCTTGGCGACCGCCTTGGCGACGGGGAGGTTCTCGCGGCCGCCGAGGTAGACGTTGAACGCGACGAGGAAGGGACGCGCCCCGATCACCGTGGCACCGGCGGTCCGGTGGATCGCGTTGGGTCCGAAGTCGGGGACGCGGTTCGGGTTGGTGCCGATCTCGACCTTGGCCTGCTCGAACTCGCCGCGCCGGATGTCGGCGAGGTTCACGCGGTCCGGGCGAGAGGCGGCTCTCTCGTACAGGAAGACGGGGATCCCGAGTTCCTTCCCGACGCGCTCGCCGAGGGTGCGGGCGAGCACCACGCAGTCCTCCATGGAGGTGCCTTCGAGCGGGATGAAGGGGCAGACGTCCGTGGCCCCGATGCGCGGGTGCTCGCCCTCGTGCTTGTTGAGGTCGATCAGCTCGGCGGCCTTGGCGATGCCCGCGAACGCCGCGTCCGCCGCGCGGGCGACCGGCGCGACGAAGGTGACGACCGTGCGGTTGTGCGAGGGGTCGGACGAGACGTCGAGGATCACCGTGCCGTCGACGGCGGCGATCGCCTCACGGATGGCGGCGATGACCTCTGGGCGACGGCCTTCGGAGAAGTTCGGGACGCACTCGACGAGGGACATGTGAACGGCAGAGGGGAGAGGGGAGATGTGAGATGGGGGGAACGGAGGAATCTACCGCTCACCTCCGCGGACGGCGGCGCCGAGCCAGGCGTGCATCGCGGGGTTGCCGGCGAGGACGCTGGATGCGCGGGTCGCGGGGAGTGGTTCGCCCTCCAGGGTCGTTGCGAGCCCACCGGCTTCGCGCACCAGGAGCATCCCGGCGGCGAAGTCCCAGGGGGAGAGCGCCGTCTCCCAGAAGGCATCGAAGCGGCCGCAGGCGACGCTCGCGAGGTCGATGCTGGCGGCGCCCGGCCGGCGCACCCCCGAGACGCCGGCCATCACGCGCGACATCTGGGCCTGGTAGGGTGCGATGTCGCTGACGTCCTTGAACGGGAATCCGGTCCCGATCAACGCCCGCCTGGGGTCCGTGATGGCCGAGACCCGGCAGGGGAGGCCGTTGAGGTGGCAGCCGCCGCCGGCGGTGGCGGTGAAGCGCTCGTCGCCGGGTACGTCGTGCACGACGGCCACGACGGGCTCCCCATCGAAGAGCAGGGCGATCGAGACGGCGTACTCCGGGTAGCCGTGCAGGAAGTTCGTGGTGCCGTCGAGCGGGTCGACCACCACCGCAAGCCCTGCCTGGAGGGACGCGGGCGAGACGTCGGCCGCGGTCTCCTCGGCGAGCACGGTGGCCTCCGGCAGCTCCTTCCGGACGAGCGCGAGGATCCTCGCCTCCGCCGCGAGGTCGACCTCGCTGACGAAGTCGACCGGCCCCTTGGACTGCCAGTCGAGGGTGCGCACGCGGGGCGCCGCCTCCCGGATGACCCCCGCGGCGTCGCGTGCGGCGCGGACCACGAGGTCGAGCAGGGGGCGGAGATCGCCGAGCTCCTGTTGATAGCCCATCACGCGCTCCGTAACTTCCGGGGAATGCCACGCATCTTCAGCGGGATCCAGCCCTCGGGTGAGCTCCACATCGGCAACTACCTGGGGGCCGTGAAGAATTGGGTCCAGCTGCAGCATGAGTTCGAGTCGTACATCTGCATCGTAAACTACCACGCCATCACCATCCCCTACGCGCCGGACGAGCTGCGCCGGCGGACGCGGGAGATGGCGGTCTCGCTCCTGGCCTCGGGCCTCGAACCGGGGAAGGCGGTGGTGTTCGTGCAGTCCGACGTGCCGGAGCACACGGAGCTCGCCTGGGTGTTCAACACGCTCACGCCGCTCGGCGAGCTGGAGCGCCAGGTGCAGTTCAAGGACAAGGCGAGCCGCCAGGAGCAGGTGATGGCCGGCCTCCTGAACTATCCCGTGCTGCAGGCGGCGGACATCCTGCTCTACCGCGCCGACATCGTCCCCGTGGGGGAGGACCAGGTGCAGCACCTCGAGCTCTCGCGCGTGGTCGCCCGCAACTGGAACGCGCGCTTCTCGCCGGACGCGCCGTACTTCCCGGAGCCGCAGCCCCGTCTCGCGCCGACCCGCCGGATCGTCGGCCTCGACGGGCAGGCGAAGATGTCCAAGTCGCTCGGCAACACGATCGGCCTGCTCGACCCGCCGGACGTGATGTGGGAGAAGCTGCGCCCGGCGATCACCGACCCCGCGCGCCAGCGGAAGAGCGATCCGGGCGACCCCGAGGCGTGCAGGACGATCTTCCAGCTGCACCGCGCCTTCTCCCCCGCCGCGACGGTCGCGGAGGTGGAGGTGAACTGCCGCGGCGCCAAGTGGGGGTGCATCGACTGCAAGAAGTCGCTCCTGACGCACATGGAGGCGGAGCTCACGCCGATCCGCACGCGCGCCGAGGCGATGCAGGCCGAGCCGGGGAAGGTGGACGAGATCCTCGCGGACGGTGCGGCGCGCGCGCGCCGCGTCGCCCGCGACACGATGGCCCACGTCAAGGATCGGATGGGACTCGATGCCCGTGATTGACATGATCGTGGAGGCGTTCCGGCTCGACCTCGCGGCGAAGCTCCTGGCCGCGATCCTCGTCGGGGGCGCGATCGGGCTCGAGCGCGAGCTGCGCCGGAAGCCGGCGGGGCTCCGGACCAACATCCTCATCTGCATGGGGTCCGCGCTGCTGATGGACCTCTCGATGGGGATCACCGTGACGCATGGCGGCGACCCGGGCCGGATCGCCGCGCAGGTGGTGACGGGGATCGGCTTCCTCGGTGCCGGCACGATCCTCCACACGCGCGGGCAGATCACGGGACTCACCTCCGCGGCCACGATCTGGGTGGTGGCCGCGCTGGGCCTCACGATCGGCGCGGGCCACTACGTGGAGGCGATGGGCGCCAGCCTCACGGTGATCCTGGTGCTGATGGGCCTCGGACGCCTCGAGGGCCGGTTCCTCTCTCCGACTCCCGACCTGCCCAATGGCGTGCCGAGCGAGGAGTGGGTGCCGCGCGCGAGCGAGGGGCGGCGCGCGACGGACCGGCGGGGCATCCGGCGGGAGCCGACGGGTGAGCAGCAGGCGGTGAACCCCGAGGGCGTGCGTCGCGAGACGCGAGGGACGGACTGATGGAGAAGATCATCAAGGCGGCGGTCGACCGGGGCGCGTCGGACCTCCACATCAAGGCGGGGGACGTCTTCCGGGCGCGGATCGACGGGAAGCTGGTGCCGCTCACGAAGCAGGCGCTCACCCCGGACCAGACGCGGAGCATCGCGCTCAAGCTGATCGCCAACGAGGACGACCGGAACCGGATCGACAAGCTCCAGGACTACGACTGCTCGTGGGGCGCCGCGGGGATCGGGCGGTTCCGCGTGAACATCCTGCGCCAGCGCTCGAGCTTCATGATCGTGATGCGGGTGATCCCGTTCGAGGTGCCGAGCTTCGACCGGCTGAACGTCCCGGACTCCCTGCGCCGGATCGCCGAGGCGGACCGCGGCATGGTGCTCGTCGCCGGGGTCACGGGCTCGGGGAAGTCGACGACGATGGCGGGGCTGATCAACCACATCAACCAGCACCAGAACAAGCACATCGTCACGCTCGAGAACCCGATCGAGTTCCTGCACCGCGACCTGCAGAGCTCGGTGACGCAGCGCGAGGTGGGGGTGGACACCGAGAGCTTCCGGATGGGGCTGCGCGCGGCGCTGCGGCAGGACCCGGACGTGATCCTCATCGGCGAGCTGCGCGACGCCGAGACGATGGACACGGCGATGAAGGCGGCGGAGACCGGTCACCTGCTGATCTCGGCGCTGCACGTGCCGGACGCGCAGAGCGCGATCCTCCGGATCATCTCGACCTTCATGCCGGAGGAGCAGGACGTGATCCGCATGCGCCTCGCGGACTCGCTGCACGCGATCGTCTCGCACCGGCTCCTCCCGCGCGCGGACGGCAAGGGGCGCGTCGCCGCGCTCGAGGTGTTCGTGGTCACGCCGGAGATCCGGGAGCTCATGCTGGACCCGGAGCGCGTGGGTTCCATCCGCGAGCACCTCGCCGACGGGCACGCGGCGGACGGGAACCAGACCTTCGACCAGCACCTGGAGCAGCTCGTCGCCGAGGGCACGATCGAGGAGAAGGTCGCACTCGCCACGAGTGCGCGCCCCGCCGAGCTCGCCGCGCGGTTGCAGCCGGCCAAGCGGCACACGACGTCCAAGAAGAAGGGGGACGCGAAGTGAGCCGGGCCGTCGGCGCCAAGTCGCTGCGCGGGATCTTCGCGCCGGTCGTCACGCCGTTCGTGAAGGGATCGGAGGACCTCGACCTCACGGGGATGCGCGCGAACATCCAGGCGCACCTGAAGGACGGGCTCGCCGGGATCGTGCTCACGGGCTCCACGGGCGAGGCGGCGCTGCTGGGCGAGGAGGAGCGCATGGCCCTCGCGCGCGCCGCGCGCGAGGAGGTCCCGGCTGACCGCTGGCTGATCGTCGGCACGGGCTCCGAGTCCACGCGGCAGTGCGTGGCGCGCTGCCGCGCGGCGAAGGAGGCGGGCGCCGACGCCGTGCTCGTCGTCGCGCCGCACTACTACTCGGCCGCGATGTCGCACGAGGCCCTGGACGCGCACTACCGGCGCGTGGCGGACGAATCCCCGCTCCCGGTGCTGCTCTACAACATCCCCAAGTACATGCACTTCGCGCTCCCGGCGGAGCTGGTGGGGACGCTCGCGCGGCACGAGAACGTGATCGGGATCAAGGACAGCTCGGGGGACCTCGAGATGCTCAAGGGCTTCCTGCGGGCGCAGAGCGAGACCTTCACCGTGGTCACGGGCAACGGTGCCGGGGTCCAGGCCGCATTCGAGGCGGGCGCGCGCGGCGGGATCCTCGCGGTCTCGCTCTTCGCCGCGTCGCTCGCCCTCGAGGTGCTGGACGCGCACGCCAAGGGTGACACGGCGCGTGCCGCGGCCGCGCAGGCGAGGCTCACCCCGATGGCGCAGGTGATCGTCGCCAAGCTGGGCGTGCCGGGGGTGAAGGGGGCGATGGACCATGTGGGACGCGTGGGCGGCACACCGCGCCTCCCGCTGCTCCCGCTCACGGCCTCCCAGCGCGCCGAGGTGGCGGCCGTGCTCTGAGGGCGCGTTGCCCGACCCGGGTTTCCTGCGTAGATTCTTCCAACGCCCCGGCACCCGGGGCGTTTTTTTGTGTCCGCCCGCCCGCACCCGCGGGCCCCGCCTCGCCCCCGTCCGGAGCCGCCCGATGTTCGACGCCAAGACCCGCACCATCGTCGTCGTCGGCGCCCAATGGGGGGACGAGGGGAAGGGGAAGCTCGTGGACGTGCTCGCCGAACGGGCGGACTGGGTGGTGCGCTACCAGGGGGGCGCGAACGCGGGGCACACCGTGCACGTGGGGAACGTCTCGACGGTCCTCCACCAGGTGCCGAGCGGGATCCTCCACCCGGGGGTGCGGTGCGCCATCGGCAACGGGGTGGTGCTCGATCCCGAGAGCGTGTTCGACGAGGTGGACGCGCTCGTGGCGAACGGCGTGGACGTCACGGGGCGGCTCTACATCTCGGACCGTGCGCAGCTCGTGATGCCCTACCACAAGCTCGTGGACAAGGAGAGCGCGGCGAGCAAGGCGATCGGCACCACGGGCCGGGGGATCGGGCCCTGCTACGAGGACAAGGTCGCCCGCCGCGGGATCCGCGTGCTCGACCTCCGCCACCCCGCGCGGCTCAAGGCGCTGGTGGAGCGGGGCACCGACCACGCGAACCACATCCTCCTGGGGTTCGGGTCGCCCAAGCGCGCGGACGCCAAGTTCACGCTCAAGGCGCTGGAGCGGATCGCGCCGCGGCTCCTCGAGATCACCGACGACGTCGGGCTCGCGATCTCGCGCGCCCAGAAGCAGGGCGCGGCGGTGCTGCTCGAGGGGGCGCAGGGTTCGCTCCTCGACGTGGACCACGGCACCTATCCCTTCGTGACGTCGTCGAACACCACGGCGGGCGGCGCGGCGATCGGCGTCGGCATCGGGCCCCGCACGATCGACGCCGCGCTCGGCGTGGTGAAGGCGTACACCACGCGCGTCGGTTCGGGGCCGCTCCCCACGGAGTTCGACGAGCCGATGAGTGAGATCGTCCGCAAGCTGGGGAACGAGTTCGGCGCCACGACGGGCCGGCCGCGCCGCTGCGGGTGGTTCGACGCCGTGGTCGTGCGGTATGCGGTGCGCGTCAACGGGCTCACCGGACTCGCGGTCACGAAGCTCGACGTGCTCGACACGCTCGACAAGATCGGTCTCTGCACCGGCTACCGGATCGACGGCGCGCTGGTCGAGGAGTTCCCCGGGGACATCGCGGACCTCGACGGCATCGAGCCGGTCTACGAGTGGTTCGACGGGTGGAAGTCCTCCACGGCCGAGGCGCGCACGCTCGCGGCGCTGCCGCGGCAGGCGCGGGCCTACCTCGACCGGATCCAGGCGCTGGTCGAGTGCCCGGCGCAGTACGTCTCCGTCGGCACCCGGCGCGACCAGATCATCGGGCTCTGAGTGGCGGGCAAGCGCCGCGCCCCCAAGCGCACGAGCGGCGCCCGGTCCCGCGGCGCGGACGTGCTGCCCGTGGCCGTGATCGGCGCGGGCCCCTGTGGCCTGGCGGCCGCGGCGGCGATCGAGCGCGCGGGCACTCCCTGCATCGTGTTCGACCGTGGCTGCATCGTCTCGTCGATCGCGAGCTACCCGATCTACCTCACCTTCTTCTCCACGGCGGAGAAGATCGCCATCGCCGGCGTACCCTTCCCGCTGGCCGCCGAGAAGCCCACGCGGCGCGACGCGCTGGCGTACTACCGGTCGGTCGTCACCCACCTCGGGCTGCAGGTCCGCCAGTACGAGCCCGTCGAGGCCGTGCAGCGACGCCGGAACGCCTTCGTGCTGCGGTCGCGACCCGCCGGGGGCGATGCCGTGCAGACGGAGGCGCAGGCGATCGTGGTGGCCACGGGGTACTTCGGCACGCCCAACGCGATCGGCGTGCCGGGGGAGGCGCTCCCGCACGTCTCGCACCTGTACCGCGAGGGCCATGGCGCGTTCCAGCGCGACGTCGTGGTGGTCGGGGGCGGGAACTCGGCCGCGGAGTCCGCGCTCGACCTGTGGCGTTCGGGCGCGCGCGTCACGCTCGTGCACTTCGGGCCCACCTTCGACAAGAACATCAAGCCCTGGGTGCTGCCCGACCTCCAGAACCGGCTGGACGACGGGAGCATCAGCGTCCGCTGGAACACCCGGGTGACGGCGATCGAGCCGGGCCGGGTGCACCTGGAGGGGGAGGACGGGCCGGGGATCCTTCCCGCCCAGCACGTCTTCCTGATGACCGGGTTCACCCCGAACAGCGAGCTGCTCGAGTCGCTCGGCGTGGGGGTCGACGCCGACTCCGGCATCCCCGCGCACGACCCGCGCACGATGGAGACGACCGTCCCGGGGGTGTACATCGCCGGGGTGCTGGCGAGCGGGTTCGACGCGAACAAGGTGTTCATCGAGAATGGCCGGGACCATGGCGCGCTGATCGCGAAGGCGCTGCACCGGCGGCGGCTCGAGCGCGCCTGACGCGCTCGGCCCCCCGCTCCGGGTGTTAGATTCGGGGTCCGCCACCCCACGTCCCGCCGCCCCGAATTCCGCGTTCATGTCCCGTCCCGACGTCCTCGAATCGCTCGTCAGCCTCTGCAAGCGCCGCGGCTTCATCTTCCAGTCGTCGGAGATCTACGGCGGCACGGGGTCGGTGTGGGATTACGGGCCGCTCGGCGTCGAGCTCAAGAACAACGTCAAGGCGCGCTGGTGGAACGCGATGGTCCGCGAGCGGGACGACGTCGAGGGCTTGGACGCGTCGATCCTGATGCACCCGAAGGTCTGGGAGGCGAGCGGCCACGTCTCGGGCTTCTCGGACCCGCTGGTGGACTGCAAGGCGTGCAAGGCGCGCTTCCGCGCCGACAAGCTCGCCGACGCCCAGTGCGCGCGGAAGCCGTCGAAGAAGCCGGGGGAGCACACGGACTGCCAGCTCACCGAGCCGCGCCAGTTCAACCTGATGTTCAAGACCTTCATGGGGCCGGTCGAGGAATCGGCGTCCGTGGTCTACCTGCGGCCGGAGACGGCGCAGGGGATCTTCGTGAACTTCCTGAACGTGCAGCAGGCCACGCGGCAGAAGGTGCCGTTCGGCATCGCGCAGATCGGGAAGGCGTTCCGCAACGAGATCACGCCGGGGAACTTCACCTTCCGCACGCGTGAGTTCGAGCAGATGGAGATGCAGTACTTCGTCGAGCCCGGCACGGACATGGAGTGGTTCGAGAAGTGGAAGGCCGCGCGCATGGCCTGGCACCTCTCGCTCGGGCTCGACCGGGACCGGCTCGAGTTCCACCAGCACTCCGAGAAGGAGCTCGCGCACTACGCGCGCGCGGCGTTCGACATCAACTTCGACTTCGGCGGCTCGCTCGGGTTCCAGGAGATCGAGGGAGTCCACAACCGCTCCGACTTCGACCTCTCGCAGCACCAGCAGTTCAGCTCCAAGAAGCTCGAGTACGTGGACCAGGTGCAGAACAAGCGCTACCTGCCGTACGTGATCGAGACATCCGTCGGCGCCGACCGCGTGACGCTCGCGCTCCTGGTGAACGCGCTGCGCGAGGAGGCGGTGCCGGGGGAGAGCGAGGGGCGGACGGTGCTCGGCTTCCATCCCGCGCTGGCCCCCATCAAGGCGGGGATCTTCCCCCTCACCAAGAAGGACGGGCAGCCCGAGATGGCGCACCGGCTCGGCGAGGCGCTCCGCAAGCGCTTCCATGTCTTCTACGACGAGGCGGGCGCGATCGGGCGGCGCTACCGGCGACAGGACGAGGCGGGGACGCCCTTCGGCATCACGATCGACAGCGACTCCACGGCCAATGACGACGTGACGATCCGCTTCCGCGACGACATGGGGCAGATCCGCGTCTCCACGTCCAAGGTCGCCGAGGTGATCGGCCGCTACCTCGACGCCGACCACGCGCGCGCCGAAGCGACGCTCGCGGGCTGAGGCGGGGCCGATGTCCCGGACACGCGCCGCTGCCCCGCAGGATCCCCTCGACGCGCTTCGCGCGGGCGGGGAGCGCTTCCTGGAGGAGGTGTCCGCCGAGTACCACGCGGCGCACGCGGGGCTGAAGGCCGGGGCCGAGCTCCAGCCGATCTACGAGAAGCACCGCGAGGCGTACGGCGACGAGGCCCTGCGCACCGCCCTCGAGCTCTTCCGCACGAACCAGCCGCAGGGGGCGGCGAGCGAGACCTTCCGCTCGGCGCGGCTCCTGCTCGACTGGCTCGTGGAGTCGCGCGCCGGCCGCGACCTCGCGCCGCTCGAGGAGCGGGAGATCGCCTGGGAGCGCGCCGCGGTCATCCGCCTCCCCGACGGGAGCGAGGAGCCCTACCAGCGCGCCGCCATCACGCTCGGCAACGAGCGGGACGCGGGCGCGCGCCACCGGCTGGACGACGCGCGCGCGGCGCTCGTCGAACGCGAGCTCGCGCCCATCCGGCGGGAACGCCTGCAGCGCGAGCACGAGGTGGTCGCGGGGCTCGGCATCGCGCCCACCTACAACGCCGCGTTCGAGGCGCTGAGCGGGGTGTCGCTCGCGGGGATCCGCGCGGAGTGCGAGGCGTTCCTGCGCGACACGCAGGCGATCTGGGACGAGCTGCTGCCGGAGTTCCTCAAGCGCGGGCTCGGGATCACCCCTGCGGAGGCGACGCGGGCGGACGTGCTGGCGCTCATGCGGGCGCCCGAGTTCGACGCCTTCTTCCCCGCGGCGGAGATGGAACGCGAGGTGCGCCGGCAGGTCACCGAGATGGGGATCAGCCCGGACGCCGAGGGGCGGGTGCGCTACGACACCGGGGAGCGCGAGGGGAAGCGCTCACGCGCCTTCTGCGCGCCGGTCCGCATCCCGGACGTCGTGCACCTCGTGCTGCGCCCGCACGGCGGCCAGAACGACTGGACCACGCTGATGCACGAGCTGGGGCACGCGCTCCACTTCGCGAACATGCGGCGCACGCTCCCGTTCGAGTTCCGCTGGCTCGGCGACAACTCGGTGACCGAAGGGTACGCGATGCTCTTCGACCACCGGCTCAAGGACCGCGGCTGGCTCGTGCGCTACACCGGACTCGGCAAGAAGGAGCTCCCGGACTACCTGCGTTCCACGGGGTTCGAGGAGCTGCACTTCGTGCGGCGGTATGCCGCGAAGCTCATCTACGAGACGGAGCTCCACGGCGGGAAGGTCCCGTGGGATGCGCTCCCGGACCTCTTCGTGCAGCTCCTCACCGACGCCACGGGGTTCCGCTACCAGCGCGCCGACGCGTTCGTGGACGTGGACCCGCGCTTTTATGCGGTGCGCTACCTGCGGGCCTGGCAGCTGCAGGCGGTGCTGGACGACGCGCTGCGCGAGCGGTTCAATGAGGACTGGTGGCGGAACCCCGCCGCGGGGCCGTGGATGGTGGAGGAGCTCTTCGGGCATGGACAGCGCGAGCTGGCGGAGGAGCAGGCGCAGCGCGTGGCGGGGCGCGGGCTCTCGTTCGCGCCGGTGATCGCAGGGATCGAACGGATGGTCGGCTAACCCAGGCGGACGAGGCGAACGCGGATGACGACGGTGTACCTGAACGGCCACTACCTCCCCAAGGCGGACGCGAAGCTCTCCGTGGACGACCGCGGCTTCGTCTTCGGTGACGGCATCTATGAGGTGGTCCGCGTGATCGAGGGGCGGGTCTTCGCGTGGGATGCGCACGCGGCGCGCATGGCGGACGGCCTCGAGGGGCTCCGCATCTCCCGCGCGGGCGCGGAGTCCGCCCTGCTGCGCGGGGTGTGCGAGCGGCTGGTGGCGGAGAACGGCCTGGGCACGGGCGAGGCGACGGTCTACCTGCAGGTGACGCGCGGGGCCGCGCCCCGGGTGCACCACTTCCCGGCCACGGGGACCCCGACCACCGTCTTCGCCTCCGCGTCGGCCTTCAAGCCGAACATGGCGATGCGCACCGACGGTGCGAAGGGGATCACCCTCGCCGACATCCGCTGGTCGCGCTGCGACCTGAAGACGGTGAACCTGCTGGGTGCCGTGCTCGCGCGGCAGGCCGCCCAGGAGGCGGGCGCGTACGAGGCGATCTTCCACCGCGACGGGATGGTCACCGAGGGAGCGGCGACGAACGCGTTCATGGTCGTGGGCGGGGTGCTGCGCACCTTCCCGCTCTCGCACTACATCCTGCCCGGCATCACGCGCGCGGAGATCGTGGAGCTCGCGCGCGGGCTCGGGATCCCGCTCGAGGAGCGCCCGGTGGCGCTGCGCGACCTGCACGCCGTGGACGAACTCTTCGTCTGCGGGACGACGACCGACGTGCAGGCGATCGTCGAGCTCGATGGCCGGCGGATCGGGAGCGGGACGCCCGGCCCGGTGACGGTGCGGCTCCGCGAGGCGCTCGCGAAGCGGCTCTACGGGGGGTCGTGATGCGCGGCTCCCCCTCGCCCACGCTGCGCGCGGCGGCGCTCGGTCTCCTCGCGGCGGCCGGCGTGCTGGCGATCTCGGCATCGGCCCGCCCGCTCGCCGCGCAGGCGGGCGACGACGCGCTGCTCCGCGAGGCGACCGCGCAACTCCAGGCGATGATCCGGCTGAACACCAGCAATCCGCCCGGGAACGAGCTCCTCACCGCTCGCTTCCTCGACTCGCTCTTCCGCGCGGAAGGGATCGAGTCGCAGGTCTTCGAGTCCGCGCCGGGGCGCGGGGCCGTGGTCGCGCGGATCCGTGCGACGGGGACCGCCGGGACGGCCGCGAAGTCGCCCCTGATCCTCATGGGTCACATGGACGTGGTGGGCGTGGTGCGCGACAAGTGGACGGTGGACCCGTTCGCGGCCGAGGTGCGCGACGGGGTCCTCTACGGCCGCGGCGCGATCGACGACAAGGGGATGCTGATCGCCAACTTCCAGGCGATGAAGGCGCTCCAGCGGCGCGTGCGCGCCGGCACGCGGCTCACGCGCGACGTGATCTTCGTGGCGAACGCCGACGAGGAGGCGGGTGGGGAGTTCGGGATGGGGTGGCTCCTCCGCACCCATCCCGAGGCGATCCGCGCCGAGTACGCGCTCAACGAGGGCGGCCGCACGCGGGTGATGTCGAACGGCAAGCGGTACGTCGCGCTCCAGATGGCGGAGAAGGTCTCGCACGTGGTGACGGTCACCGCCACCGGGCCGGACGGGCACGCCTCGATCCCGCTCGAGGGGAACGCGATCGGACGGCTCGGGCGCGCCCTCGCAGCGATCGCCGCGCACCGCGAGCCCACGGTGCTCACCCCCACCACCACGCGCTTCTTCCAGTCGCTCGCGGCCGTCTGGCCGGACGCCGCCGAGGCGCGCGCGATGGCCGACGTGGCCTCGGGGGACGCGACGCGGGTGGAGCACGGAGCGGCCGTCCTGCGCGCGGTGCCGACCCTCGACGCCGTGCTCCGCAACGGGATCTCGCCCACGATCGTGCAGGGGGGCATCCGCAGCAACGTCATCCCCTCCGAAGTGAGCGCGACGCTCAACGTGCGCACCCTGCCGGGCGAGTCGCTGGACGCGACCGTGGCGCGGCTCGAGCGCGCGGTGAACGATCCGCTGGTGCGCTTCACGGTGACCTCGCGCGGCAAGGACTCGCCGGCGATGTCGGCGGAGAACGAGTTCTATGCGGCGGTGGAGCGCGCCGCCAGGCGCGTCGACCCGACCATCACGGTCGTGCCCTACCTGAGCACGGGTGCGACCGACTCCGCCGACCTCCGCCGCGCGGGCTACAAGGCGTACGGCCTGCTGCCATTCCCCCTCGAGATGCCCGACGAGGAGCGGATGCACGGGAACGACGAGCGGCTCCCGCTCACGGCCTTCGCGTTCGGGATCCGGTTCGTCACGGGGATCGCGGAAGCACTGGCGCTCCCCTGATGCGCACGCCGCGTCGCCAGATCTGGCGCCTCCCGGAGCCGGATGCCCCGGCCCGGTCGGCGCAGGTCGACGACGACGTGACGCTCCTGCGCGAGCTCACGCACGCCCTGCTGCGCGCCGAGCGCCCCGAGGAGGCGTTCCAGTTCGCGCTCGACCGCACCTGCCCGGCCGTCGGGGCCTCACTCGGGTCGGTGTTCGTGCTCGACGGGCGCTCGGAGCTCCTGCGGCTCGCCGCCGCGCACGCCTGGCCGGAGCGCTGGCGCCCCTGGCTCGGGGAGATGCGGGTGCGCGTGGGGTTCGGGCCGAGCGGGGAGGCGGTGAGCGAGCGCCGGGCGATCGAGGTGCCGGATGTGTTCGCGGACCCGGGGCTGGAGGACTGGCAGGAGGTGGCGCGGGAGCTCGGGTTCCGGGCGCTGGTCGCGCTCCCGCTCAGCACCGCCGAACGGGTGGTCGGTGCGGCGACCTTCTACTTCGCGGACGCCGCCGCACCCGACCCCCGGGTGCGCGCCCTGCTGCGCGCCTCGGCGGACGTGATGGCGGCCATCGCCGAGAAGGCCGCGCTGCGCGAGCGCGTCCGCCGGGCGGAGGCACTGCTCGACGAGGCGTCGGCGCCCCGGCGCCCGGGTGTAGATTCCAGCGACCCGGGGGAGAACCCCGTAGACGAAATGAGTGTCCAGGACCCAGAGGAACCGACGTGAGACATCACCAGAGCGGCCGCACCCTCCAGCAGCACCAGACGAGTCTCCCGGCCGCCGACGTGCTCG
Organism: Gemmatimonadaceae bacterium; assembly: GCA_011525845.1. Lineage (GTDB taxonomy): Bacteria > Gemmatimonadota > Gemmatimonadetes > Gemmatimonadales > Gemmatimonadaceae > Pseudogemmatithrix. The sequence continues at coordinate 34,261 of WYBP01000013.1, forward strand.
GCGCCGCGCGCGACTTCTTCGCCCAGCAGTCCGGCATCTACGCCGCGTTCGTCGAGCGCCAGGGGCCGAACTGGATGAGCCTGCGCGGGCAGGGCGGGGAGGAGATCGTGATCGCCGCGTCGGCCGAGGGAGGCATCACCGCGGTGAACGCCTCGTCCTACATGTTCGATGCCCAGGTCGCGCAGTTCCTCTCGACCCTCCCTCCCGTCGCGCATGCCGCGTCCGCCGCGGGGGCGGCATCGTGAGCGCGCTCGTCTCCACGCTGCGCGCCCGCCCCGGGCTCCTCGCGCTCGGCGCCGACAGCCCGACCGCCATCACCGTGCGGGTGCAGATGCCGGAGGTCTGGGACGTGGTGGCCGTGCGCTGTGCGGCGGACACGAGCGTCCTCGCGCTCAAGCGGGCCGCGCTCGAGGCGTTCGGGCAGCGCGCCTTCCCGCCGGCCGACTACGTGCTCAAGCTCCGCGGCTTCGAGGTGCTGGATGAGTCGGCGCCCGTGACGGTCGCGGGCGCGCGCGACGGCTCCACCTTCCTGCTCACCTACCGGCGGCGGAGGCCGGTCCGCTGAACTCCGCGGCCAGCGCCCCCGTCGCGACGGATCGCGAGGCGCTCCTCGCGTCCGCGGCGGGCCTGCGCGCGGAGGTCGCGAAGCGCATCGTGGGGCAGGGGGAGGTGCTCGACGAGATCCTGATGGCGCTCGTCGCGGGCGGGCATGCGCTCCTGGTCGGCGTGCCCGGGCTCGCCAAGACGCTGATGATCCGCTCCGTCGCCGACGCGATGTCGCTGGAGTTCCGCCGGATCCAGTTCACCCCGGACCTGGTGCCGAGCGACATCACCGGCACCGAGCTCCTCGACGAGGACGCGCAGTCGGGGCATCGCTCGTTCCGCTTCGTGAAGGGCCCGGTGTTCGCGAACATCGTGCTCGCGGACGAGATCAACCGTGCCCCGCCGAGGACGCAGGCGGCGCTGCTCGAGGCGATGCAGGAGCACCGCGTGACGGCGGCCGGCCAGACCATGGCGCTCCCCGAGCCCTTCTTCGTGCTCGCCACGCAGAACCCGATCGAGCAGGAGGGGACCTACCCGCTCCCCGAGGCGCAGCTCGACCGATTCCTCTTCGACATCCGGATCGGATATCCGGACGCGGAGGACGAGGTCGCGATCCTGCGGGCCACCACCGGCACGTCGCAGGCCGCGCTCAAGCCGATCCTCGGGGCGGCGGAGGCGCGGGCGCTGCAGCAGCTCACGCGCGAGGTGCCCGCGGCGGACGCGGCGCTCCGGTACGCGGCGGCGCTCGCGCGCGCCACGCGGCCGCGGGAAGGGGAGGCGACGCCCTTGGTGGAGCAGTACGTGCGCTGGGGCGCCGGACCCCGGGCGGGGCAGGCGCTGATCCTCGGCGCCAAGGCTGCCGCGCTCCTCGCCGGGCGGCACAACGTCTCGCCCGCGGACATCCGTCGCGTCGCGCGTCCCGTGCTGCGGCACCGCGTGCTCCCGAACTTCGCCGCGGAGGCGGAGGGGATCGACTCCGAGCGGATCGTCGAGGACCTGCTCGCGCGCGTTCCCGAGCCGCGCGGCCTCACGGGGATCTGAGGGTGGCGGTCGGCCCGTACGGCGCGCTGCTCGACGCCGTGCGCGGCGTGCGCTGGCCGGCCCGGCGCCGCGTGCCGGGGGGATCCCCCGGCGTGCACCAGGCGCGCACGCGCGGCGTGGCGCCGGAGTTCGCCGAGTACCGCCCCTACCGGCAGGGCGACGACCCGCGCCGGATCGACTGGAAGCTGCTCGCGCGCAGCGACCGCGCGTTCATCCGGCTCGCGCCCGACCATGCCGTGCTCGGCACGACCTTCGTCGTGGATGCCTCCGCGTCGATGGACTTCCCGCGCGGCCGCGACGGGAAGTGGGCGCTCGCCAGGCGCCTCACGGTCGCGCTGGCCGCGGTGGCGCACGCGAGCGCGGACCCGGTGGGGCTCCTCGTGGGCACCGCGGCCGGGCCGCGCCGCCTCGAGGCGCGCACGCGCGCGGGTGTCGTGGCCGAGCTCGCGCGCACGCTCGACGCCGTCGTGCCCGAAGGCTCCGCATCGCTCGCGCCCCTCGTGGCGCTCTCGCGCGAGCGGTGCGTGGTCATCACCGATTGCCTCGGCGACATCGACGCGACGCGCGCGGCGCTCGCGCGGCACCACGCGCGCGGGGGGGAGGCGCACCTGCTGCACCTGGTGGCGCGCGAGGAGCTGGAGCCGGGCGAGCGGTCGATCCTCGCGGTGGACCCGGAGGACCCCGCGTGCGAGCGTCCGCTGGTCGAGGAGACGCGCGATGAGTACCGACAGCGCTTCGCGGCCTGGCGCGCGAAGCTGGCGCGCGCCGCCCTCGCGGACGGGATCCGGTACCTCGAGGTGCGCGATGACGCGCTCCCCGAGACCCTGGTCCGCCGCATCGCGAGCACGGCGGTGCACGAGCCGTCCGCATGAGCTTCCTCGCGCCCCTCCTGCTCGGGCTGGGGATCGCCGCCGGCGCCGTGGTGGTCGGGCTGCACCTGATCACGACGCGCCGCCCGCCCCCCGCGCCGCTGCCCACCGCGCGCTTCGTCCCGGTGAGCGAGGCGCGCGCCGTCTCACGCGCCTCGCGGCCCACCGACCTCCTCCTGCTCGCGCTGCGAGTGCTGGCCGTGGTGCTGATCGGCGCGGCGTTCGCGCGCCCGGTGCTCGACGCCGCGGGGCCCGCGGTCCGGAGCGTGGTGCTGCTGGACGTCTCGGGGGCCGTCGCGGATCCCGCGGCGGCGCGGGACACGGCGCTCGCGCGCCTGACACCGGGGGGCGTGCTCGTGGTGTTTGATACCGCGGCGCTGGAGGTGGGGCCGGACTTCGCGATCGTGTCGGACAGCGTCGAAGGAGCCGAAGCCCGGGGCGCGCTCTCGCCGGCCCTCCTGCTCGGCATGCGCGCGGCGACGCGCATCGCCCGCGGGGCCGACTCGGTGCGGCTGGTCGTCGTGAGCCCCATCACGCAGCTGGCGGAGGACGCCGCGACCCGTGCGATCCGCGCGGGATGGCCCGGGGGGATCGAGCTCGTGCGCGTGGCGGCGCGTGCGGACACCGCACGGGCGGGCGGGATCTCGCTGCGCACGGACCTGGCGGACGACCCGCTGGCCCCCGCCGTCGCGCGACTGACCGACGCGCGCGGCACCGAGAAGGTCCGCATCACGCGCTCCCCGCCCGGACGTGCCGACTCCGCCTGGGTGCGCGGTGGCGACCGGGTGCTCGTGCACTGGCCGATCGAACCAGATGCGGAGGTCGCGGCGGACGCCCTCTTCGTCCCCGGTCCCGACGCGGCGACGCTGGTCGCGCCGCTGGCGCGCCTCCCGCTCGGCGAACGCGCAAGCGTGATGAGGGCGCAGGTGCTGGTGCGCTGGCGGGACGGCGCGCCCGCCGTGACCCAGGAGCGCGTCGGAGAGGGGTGCCTGCGCCGCGCGGCCATCGGGCTTCCCGCCGCCGGCGACCTCACCCTGCGCCCCGCGTTCGACGCGCTCCTGTCGCAGCTCACCGCGCCCTGCGCGGGCCGGCATGCTCCGCCGGTCGCGGACGACTCGCTCGGATGGTTGCGCGGACCATCCGATGCGGCCGCGCCGGCCGTCGCCCTCGCGTCGGCCGCGCCCGTGGATTCCGCGGCGGCCCTCTGGCTGTTGGCGGCCGCGCTGCTCGCGCTCGCGGCGGAGTGGGCGATGCGCCGGAGGAACCGATGACCTCCACCGACCGCATCCGTCGCGCCCGGACGACCCTGGCGCTCGCGCTCGCCGCTCGCGCGCTGCTGGTCGCGGTGGCGAGCGCCCTCGCGGTCGTGGCGGTGGGCGTCGTCGTCGATTCGGTGGCGGGGCTTCCCCTCACCCTGCGCGAGCTGCTCCTCCCCGCGGCGCTCCTGACCGGCGCGGCGGTGTTCGCCTCGCTCTTCCTCCTGCGCGTGCGGGGGGCGTGGCGCGCCACCGACGAGGATGTGGCGCTCTGGCTCGAGGGACGGATCCCGTCGCTCCGGTACGCGCTCGTGACGAGCCTCGGCGCGCCGCAATCCCCCGCGGCGCGCGCGCTGGCGGACGAGGTCGCCTCGGCGCCGGTGGAGCGGACGGTGCGGCAGGCGAGCGGACATGCGCTCTGGCGCCCGGGCGTGGTCGCGCTGGTGCTGCTCGGGCTGGTCTCGCTCGCACCGCCGGGGGCGGTCGCGCGGGTGACCGCTCCCGAGGCGGGGGACCTGCTCGCCCGCGCCGGGGGCGCGGCCCGCGCGGAGCGGGACCCGCTCGCGACCATCGTCGTGCGCGTCTCGCCGCCGGCCTACACCGGCCTTCCCGCGCGCACCTTCGAGGATCCCTCCGCCGTGCCGGCGCTCGCCGGCAGCCGCGTCACGGTGGAAGGGCTCGGCGCCGGCGTGCGCGCCATCGTCGGCAGCGACACGGTGCGCGCCACCACGCGCGCCACCACGCGCGCCACCACGCGCGCCACCACGCGCGCCTCGGCCCGCGAGGGCTCCCCGCCCAGCTGGGTGGTGGCGCTGGCGGTCCCCGCACAGCCAGGCGCCGTGCGCCTCCTCGGTCCGGCCCGCGAGCGGCTCTTCCTGATCGACCCGTACGCCGACTCCGTGCCGACGGCGCGGCTCGATCTTCCCGCACGCGATTCCGTGTTGCGCGAAGCGCGCGGCGACCTGGCACTCGCCGCCGAGTTCCGTGACGACCTCGGCCTCGCGGAGGGCGCGTTCGAGTACATCATCAGTGCCGGGGCGGGGGAGACCTTCACCTTCCGCAGCGGTCGGGTGGCCGCGCGCCGCTTCGACGCGGGGGTGCGCGTCGCGCGGATCGCGGGTGTGCTGCCTCTCGACTCGCTCCGGCTCGGCGCCGGCGACCTCATCCATCTCCGTGCCGTCGCGACCGACCGCAACGATGTCACGGGCCCCGGCACCGGTGCCTCCGAGACGCGCACCATCCGCGTGGCGCGCCCCGACGAGTACGACTCGGTCGCCGTGGACCCGATGCCTCCCACGGAGCCCGAGAAGAACGCGCTCTCGCAGCGGATGATCCTGCAGATGACGCAGGAGCTCCACGCGCGGGCGCCGCGCCTCGCCGCGCCGGTGCTGCAGCGGGAGTCGCGGGCGATCGCGCTCGAGCAGACCCGGCTGCGGAAGCGCGTCGGCGAGGTGGTCTTCCTCCGCCTCGGCGAGGGCGAGGGGGGCGAGCACGCGCACTTCGCGGGCGATGGGCATGCGCACGGCGAGGAGGGCCCCGTGGACGCCGAGGAGATCCTCGCGGCGGCGGAGCGCGCGGCCAACGCGGGTGCCACGCGCATGCTCGAGAGCGAGGGGGACGAGACGCCCATCGTCGCGATCAACCGCCCGCTGCTCGAGGCGTACAACCACATGTGGCGGGCCGCCACGGAGCTGGAGACGGCCCGGCCGGGCGAGGCCATCCCCTGGATGGAGCGCGCGATCGAGGCGCTGCAGCGCGCGCGTGCCGCCGAGCGCATCTACCTGCGGGGACGCCCGGCGCGCGTGGTGGTGGACCTCGCGAAGGTGCGCGGTACGGGGAAGGAGCGCGGCTCGCCGGTCATCCGTGATCCCCGCGAGCCGCTCGACGCGGAGCGCGAGGCGCGGCTCGCGCGGTTCGACCGCGCCCTGGATGTGGTGCGGGCGGACCCAGGTGCCGCCGCGGACACGATCCTGCTGGTGCGGGTCTCGCTCCCGGCGGACGACCGCGCCACGGCGCGCGCGCTCGATGCGGCCGCCGATGCGCTGCGCCGCGGTGGCGACGTCACCGCGCCCCTGCAGTCGGCGCGGCGCGCGCTCGCGGGTCCGCCGGTGCGCGCCGGTGCGCTCGTCCCATGGGGCGGCTGATGCCCGACTTCACCTTCGCCACCGCGCAGTACGACTCCGGCGACTGGGACAGCGCCCCGCTCGTGCCGGCGAACGTGATCGACTCCGTGGCCCGCTACACGGCGATCGACGTGGCGCCCACCGGGGTGATCGTGCCGCTCGGGTCGCGCGACCTCTTCAAGTACCCGCTGGTCTACCTCACCGGCCACCTGCCGGTGCGCTTCAGCGACGTGGAGCGCACGAGGCTCGGCGAGTACTGCGCGCGCGGCGGGATGCTCTTCGTGGACGACCACAACCACGACGTGGACGGGCAGTTCCACAAGACCGCGTGGGAGGCCATCGCCGGCGCGGTGGGACCGCTGCAGGACCTCCCGAACGACCACGCGCTCTACCGGAGCTTCTTCCGCTTCCCGGACGGACCTCCGACCACCAGCCATGAGCTGAACGGATGGGGGGACAACCTGGTGCACAAGCACCTGCAGGCCGTCCTGCGGGGCGACCGCATCTCGGTGCTCTACAGCAGCAAGGACTACAGCTCCGAGTGGAACTACCATCCGGACAACAAGCGGTTCTTCTCCGTGGACAACACGCGCTTCGGCGTGAACATCGTGGTGTATGCCCTCACGAGCTGAGACGCGCGGGTTCCTGGAGCTGGTGGCGCGCACGGCGGTGGTGCTGCTGCTCGCGGCGGCGCTCTGGCGCGTGGTGCAGGCGCGCCGTGCGGAGGCGACGCCGTCGGTGCAGGTGCGGTTGACCGGGGCGGAGCGCGCGGCCACGCGCGATTCGCTCGCGGCGCTCGCGCGCTCGGGCGTGACCGTGCCCTGGAGCGGGGAGATCCCTGCCCTGGCCGCCATGGCGGAAGGGGTGCGCGAGCCGGCGCCCGCCACGCGCGTCTCGGTCGTCGCGGACGGCGCGGTGGTGCTCGGGGACTCGCTCGGCACCATCGATTCGCTGGCCGCCGGCAGCGGATCCCTGGTCGTTGCAGGTGTGCGGGGCGCCCTGCGCGCGGGCGCGGGGTCGGCCATGGCGCGGGTGGATCCCGCTAAGCACGTCGCGCCGGGCCGTGTGCTCGTGCTCGGCCGCGCGGGGTGGGAGTCCAAGTTCGTGATCGCCGCGCTCGAGGAGGCCGGGTGGTCGGTCGACGCGGAACTCGCGGTGGTGGACACGCTCACCGTGCGGCAGGGCGCCGGTGCGCGCGGCGGCCCGCGACTCGGGACCCACGCGGCGGTGGTCGTGCTCGACAGCGCGCCTCGCGCCGCCGCGGCCATCGCGCGCTTCGTGGCGGCCGGGGGCGGTCTGGTGCTCGGCGGGGAGGGTGCGGCCAATGGCGCACACCGAGCGCTCGCGCCGGCGCGCACCGTGCGCGCCGTGCGGCCGCTGAGTCGGGCCTTCGATGGCGTGGGACCGATGGATGCCTTGCCGCTCCACGCGCTCGAGGCGCTCCGGGCGGATGCGCTCGTGCTCGAGCGTCGCGAAGGCCGGATCGCTGCGGCGGCGCGGCGCGTGGGCGCAGGGCGCGTGGTCCAGGCGGGGTACGGCGACACCTGGCGCTGGCGCATGGAGGGGGGGGCGGACGCCGCCGCCGCGCACCGGGCCCACTGGTCGCGGCTCGTGGGGAGCGTGGCCCACGTCGCGGTTCCGCCGGACGTGGTCACCTCGCCGGGTACCCCACGGGGAACGTCAGCGGACGCGTCGGCCGAGGGCGCACCCCTCGCCGCCACGGTCCACGCCCTCGGTGCGGCGAGTCCCGTCGCCACCGCGCGCACGCCGACCGGTCCTCCGCTGCCGGGCTGGCTCGGCGCACTCATCCTCGCGCTCCTGCTCGCCGAGTGGGCGTCGCGTCGCACCCGGGGACTCGCATGACCCTCGCCTTCATCTCGCACTCGGACATCGGCCGGCACGACAACGGGTGGAACCATCCCGAGCATGTCGGCCGCGCGCGGGCGATCACGCGCGCGCTGGGCAGGCACCCGGAGCTGTTCACGACGGTCGAGCATGTCGAGGGGCGGCACGCCACCGAGGACGAACTCGCGCTCGTGCACGACCGGGGGTACATCGCGCAGGTGCGCGACCTCGCCGCCGCCGGTGGCGGGCGCTTCGACGCGGACACCGTGGTGAGCGAGGGGAGCTGGGATGCGGCGCGCGCGGGCGCGGGGTGCGTGCTCGAGGGCGTGGAGCGCGCGCTCGACGGCCGGAACCCCCGGAGCTTCTGCGCGGTGCGCCCCCCGGGGCACCACGCCCTCCGCGCGGGCGCGATGGGGTTCTGCCTCTTCGGGAATGTCGCCATCGGCGCGCACCACGCGCGCACCCTCGGCGCAGGGCGCGTCCTCATCGTCGACTGGGACGTGCACCACGGGAACGGCACGCAGGCGCTCGTGGAGCAGGAGCCGGACATCCACTTCGTCTCGATGCACCAGTGGCCCTGGTATCCCGGGTCGGGGGCGGCGGAGGACCGCGGGCCGCACCGCACCGTCTGGAACGTGCCGATGGCCGCCGGGCTCGCGCCGGCGCGGTACGTGGAGGCACTGCTCGGCGCGGTGGATGCGGCCACGGACGGCTGGACGCCCGACCTCGTGCTGATCTCGGCCGGCTTCGACTCGCTGGCCGGCGACCCGCTCGGCGGCTTCACGCTCACGCTCGCCGACGTACGCACGCTGACGCGCGCGCTGGTGGAGCGCGCGGAGGGGTGGTGCGGCGGTCGCGTGGTGAGCGCGCTCGAGGGCGGCTACGCCCCGGAGACGCTCGGCGAGGCCGTCATCGCACACTTGGAATCGCTGCGGTAGCTTCCCCGCATGGCGAAGCGGAAGAGCAAAACCCTCCGGATCCGGGACAGCGAGGAGCGCAAGGCCATCATCGACGAGAGCCGGCCGCGCTCCTGGTACCGGGACGCCGCCGGCGGCGTGCGCCGCGACCTCGATCCGCGGGAGTTCGCCGCCATCGTGCAGGGGACGGACGGCGTGCTCTGGGTGGACATCGACGTGGACAGCCGGCACCAGCACGCGCTGCTGGAGAAGGTCTTCCAGTTCCACCCGCTGAGCGTGGAGGACACGCTCTCGCCGGACGGGCGCGTGAAGTACGAGGAGTACCCGACCTACGGGATCGTCGTGGTGCGCGCCGTGCGCTTCATGTCGGAGACCGACGACCCGTACGACATCGAGACGTTCAACCTCTGGTGCTTCATCGGCCGGAACTTCGTGGTCACCGTGCACGGGCCGCACGCGCCCGGCGTCGAGGCGACCATGGACCGCCTCGGGCGCTCGGCGGAGCTCCTCGAGCGCGGGGCGGGGCGCCTCGCGCACCAGATCCTCGACGCGACCGTGGACGCCTACTTCCCGATCGTCGAGCAGGTGGACGAGTTCGTGGACGGGCTCGAGGAGCGGGTCTTCGTCAGCTTCGAGCAGGACGCACTGCGCGACATCTTCAGCGTGAAGCGCCTCGTGCTCGGCCTGCGCCGCCACCTCTCGCCCATGCGCGAGGTGTTCAACGTGCTGCAGAGCCGGCCGAACCCGTTCCTCCATCCCGAGACGCAGCTCTACTACCGCGACGTCTACGACCACGTGATCCGGCTGAACGAGTCGCTCGACACCTACCGCGACCTGCTCAGCAGCACGATGGACTCGTACCTCACGCAGATCTCGAACCGGATGGGGCTCGTCACCAAGGGGCTGACGGTGGTGGCGACCCTCAGCGTGCCCTTCGTGGTGGTGAGCGGGATGTGGGGGATGAACTTCCGCGACGTGCCGCTCTCGGACTGGCCGCACGGGTTCTGGGTGATGCTCGCGGCGCAGCTCGGGCTCGGGATCGCGCTGATCTGGGTGCTGCGGCGTCGCGGTTGGCTGTAGATTCCCCGCGTGTTCTGCCCTGACTGCGGCACCTGGAATCGGAGCGCCGTCCGCGCCTGCGGGCAGTGCAACGCCGTGCTCCCCGAGCTGAGCTCCGCGGTCGACGCGCCGGACCACCTCGTCACGTCGCTGCGGCAGGCGACCGGGTTCCGCTACCGGATCGTGCGGCGCGTGGGGAGCGGCGGGATGGCCGACGTCTACGAGGCGCGCCACCACACGCTCAAGCGCCCGCTCGCCGTGAAGGTGCTCCACGCCCACCTCGCGCGTGACGCGGAGATGCGCGTGCGCTTCCGCCGCGAGGCGGAGGCGGCGAGCCGGCTGCTGCATCCGTTCATCTGTGCCCCGCTCGACTTCGGGGAGACGAATGACGCGGTCTACCTCGTGCTCCCCTTCATCGGCGGCGGGTGCCTCGCCGACGACCTCTCGGCCACCCGGACCATCGAGTACGCGCGCGCGGCGCGGATCACGGCGCAGGTCGCCGCGGCGCTCGACTACGCCACCCGCCAGGGGATCGTGCACCGCGACGTGAAGCCCGACAACGTGCTCTTCGACGACGACGGGAACGCCGTGCTCACGGACTTCGGCATCGCGACCGCGCATTTCCACGGCCGCCTCACGGCGGGAGGGCGCGCGATGGGCACGCCGCACTACATGGCGCCCGAGCAGGCGATGGGCCGCTTCGTGGACGGCCGCGCCGACCTCTATGCGGCCGGCGTGATGCTCTACGAGTGCCTCGTGGGCGTCACCCCGTTCGACGGTCCGGACGGCTATGCGATCGGCTACAAGCATGTGCACGAACTCCCGACGCCCGTCTCGAAGGTGGCGCCGCACGTCCCGTCGGGGCTCGCCGAGATCACGATGAAGTGCCTCGAGAAGGCCCCCGAGGCGCGCTACCAGCGCGGGCACGACCTCGCCGACGCGCTCTACGCCTGGCTCGACGCCACCGGCCAGCCCGCGGCCCCCGCGCGCGCCTCACGACCGGCCGGGTGACCACCGCCGCCCCGGACGGTCGCGCGGGGCGTGAGCGCCTGGTGGAGATCGCCCTCCCGCTGCCGCTCCCCCGCACCTTCACATACGCCGTCCCGCAGGCCACGCGGCACCCGCTCGTCGCGGGGAGCCGGGTGGTGGTGCCCGTGCGGAGCCGCCGCGTGATCGGCGTCTGCATGGGCGAGAGCGACGGCCGCGCGCTCGGCAGCGCGAAGGCCAAGGCCATCCTCGACGTGCCGGACCCGTCCCCGGCGCTCGGGCCCGACCTCCTCGCCCTCGCACGGTGGATGGCCGAGTACTACGTCGCGCCGATCGGGCTGGTCTGCCGGACCATGCTGCCCGCCGCGCTCGGCGTGGCGGCGCGCCCCGCCCCGGCGGGGAAGTCGGAGCGGATCCTCGTGATCTCCGAGAAGCTGCCCACCCTCCTCGCCCGCGACGAGGCGTTCAAGCGCGCCCCGCAGCAGCGGCAACTCTACGAGCTGCTCGAGCAGCTGGGCGGACGCGCGCCGGTCGCGCACCTCGTGAAGCAGCTCGGCTGCTCGACGTCCGTGGTGAACGGCCTCGTGAAGCGCGGCCACGCGACGATCGACGAGGAGTCCCGCACGCGCGATCCGTTCGTGGACCGGCCGGCAGGCGCGCCGCCGGCGGTGACCCCTACGCCCGCCCAGCGTGCCGCGCGGGACACGATCCTGGCCGGTGCTCCCGGTTCCGCCTTCCTCCTGCACGGGATCACCGGGAGCGGGAAGACGCTCGTCTACCTGCAGGTGCTCGAGCGCCTCGTGCGCGACGAGGGACGGAGCGCGATCGTGCTCGTGCCCGAGATCGCCCTCACCCCGCAGGCGGTGGACCGCTTCCGCGCGATGTTCGGCGACCTCGTGGCCGTGCTCCATTCCGGGCTCTCCGACGGCGAGCGGCTCGACGCCTGGCGCGCCCTCGAGCGCGGCGAGAAGCGGGTGGCCGTCGGCGCGCGCTCCGCGATCTTCGCCCCCTGCCGCGACCTCGGCGCCATCATCGTGGACGAGGAGCACGAGGCGAGCTACAAGCAGGGGGAGACGCCGCGCTACCACGCGCGCGACCTCGCCCTCATCCGGGCGCGCGAGAGCGGCGCCCGCTGCGTGCTCGGCAGCGCCACGCCGAGCCTGGAGAGCTGGAGGAACGCGCAGGACGGCCGCCTCACGCTGCTCGGGCTCCCCGATCGCGTGGGGGGCGGCGCGCTCCCCGAGGTGCGCGTGGTGGACCTGCGCCAGGAACTCAAGGTCGCGCCTCCGCACGAGAAGGCGCGGCGCCTGGTGCTGAGCGCGCCCCTCGAGGCCGCGCTCCACGAGCGGCTGGAGCGGCGCGAGCAGAGCATCCTCCTCCTCAACCGGCGCGGGTACGCCTCGTTCGTGCAGTGCGAGGGCGGGCACGTGGCCACCTGTCCCGACTGCTCGATCTCGCTCACCTACCACCGCACGCCCGAGCGGCTCGTCTGCCACTACTGCCAGCACCAGGAGCCGGCGGTGCGCACCTGCGGCGACTGCGGCCTCCCGATGGCGCGCCAGCGCGGGCTCGGCACGCAGCAGGTGGAACGCCTGCTCGCGGAGCGCCTGCCGGGGGCGCGCATCTCGCGGATGGACGTGGACACCACGAGCGGGAAGTGGGCCCACACCGAGATCCTCGACCGCGTGGGGCGCGGCGAGGTGGACATCCTCCTTGGCACCCAGATGATCGCCAAGGGGCTCGACTTCCCGAACGTGACGCTGGTGGGCGTGATCGACGCGGACGTCGGGATCAACCTCCCGGACTTCCGGGCGAGCGAGCGCGCCTTCCAGCTCCTGAGCCAGGTGGCGGGGCGGGCGGGGCGGGGCCCCAAGGGGGGCGAGGTGTTCATCCAGACGCGCGTGCCCACGCACCACGCGGTGCGGCACGCGGCGACCCACGACTATGTCGCGTTCGTCGCGGAGGAGCTCCCGGCGCGCGAGAGCCCGGCCTATCCGCCCACCGTGCGCCTCGCGCACGTGGTGGTGAGCGGGCTCGACGAGGTGGCCGTCGCGGACTTCGCCCGCGTCGTGACGGACTGGCTCGAGGAGGCCAACACCCGTTTCTCACTCGGGCTCTCGGTGCTTGGCCCCGCCCCCTGCCCGATCGAGCGGATCAAGACCCGGTGGCGGTGGCACGTGATCGTGAAGGCCACCAAGGCGTCCGCGCTCACCCGGCTCCTGCACGGCCTGATGGGCGGGATCTCGCTCCCCGCGAAGCACGACCTGCGACTCGTGGTGGACCGCGACCCGGTGGCATTGCTCTGATCGTTCGGCGATCTTTCGCCGATGAGAGAGAGCATCCCCCTCGCCTCGAACGCGCGCGAGCGCTTCCTGCTCGCCATCGCCGACGCGGTCCCCGTCGAACGCCTCGCCGAACTCCACTTCTTCCCGCCGCTCCGCCAGGGGCCGATGGAGACGGGGGTCGCGGTGATCGCGGCCGAGCCCGAGGTGGCCGACGAAGGGCGCGAGCGGCACGTGGTGTTCAGCGCCCGCTACCGCTGGACGCGGAAGGGTCCCGACCGGGGCAAGTGGGAGAGCGAGGTGGTGGCCGAGGCCGACGCGCCGCTCGTCACGGTGGAGACGGTCGTGCGCGGGGTGCAGGCGCGCGCCGCCGAGGCGGTGGACCCCGACCGCCTGAGCGGGGACGAGGCGCGGGCGCTCATCACGGACGCCCGGTGCCGGATCACCCCGTAGTCGAGCGCTTCGTGGGCTACCTGCGCGAGCACAACCTGCCGGTGACGGCACAGCGGCTCGCGATCGCCGAGGTGCTGCTCACCTCCGACCGCCACCTCTCGGCCGAGGAGGTCGTGCAGGAGGTGAGTGCGCGCGGCGGGAAGGCCGGCACCGCCACCGTCTACCGTGCCATCGACACCCTGCTCGCGAGCGGCCTGCTCGTCGAGCGCGACTTCGGCGAGGGGTTCCGGCGATTCGAGCCCGCGCGCGACATCCCACACCACGAACACCTCGTCTGCACGCAGTGCGGCAAGGTGGAGGAGTTCCGCGATGAACGGCTGGAACGGATGACCACCCTCGTCGCCGAGACCCGCGGCTTCGCGCGGCAGCGCCACCGGCTGGTGATCCACGGCATCTGCAAGGACTGCCAGCGGGGCGGGGGGCGCTGATGGAAGGCGCCGCCGGCTCCCTCGGACTCCTGATCGCCTTCAGCGCCGGGCTGCTCAGCTTCCTGAGCCCCTGCGTGCTCCCGCTCGTGCCCAGCTACATCACCTTCATCACGGGGATGACGCTGGAGGACCTGCAGCAGAAGCGGCACGAGACGCTCTTCCACGCCCTCGTGTTCGTCGCCGGGTTCTCGCTGATCTTCATCGCGCTCGGGGCGGGGGCGACCCTCTTCGGCCAACTGATGCTGCGCAACCGGGACCTCATCAGCCGCGTGGGCGGCGTGCTGGTGATCCTCTTCGGGTTCTACATGCTCGGCGCATTCAACTTCGCCTTCCTCGGCCGGGACACGCGGCTCCACCTCGCGAACAAGCCCCTCGGCTACTTCGGCACGCTTGTGGTCGGCATCGCGTTCGGGGCCGGGTGGTCCCCCTGCATCGGCCCGATCCTGGGCGCGATCCTCACCATGGCGGCGAACGAGGCGGACCTCCAGCGCGGGATGGTGCTGCTGGGGAGCTACTCGCTGGGGCTCGCGGTGCCCTTCCTGGCCGCGGCGCTCATGGTGGAGCGCTTCCTCGCCGTGTTCGCGAAGCTCCGGCACCGGATGATCTGGGTGAACCGGATCTCGGGCGCCCTGCTGGTGCTGGTGGGCGTGCTGATGGTGACGAACCGCTTCACGATGCTCGCCACCTGGCTGCAGGCGTTCACCCCGGACTTCATCCTCGACCGGATCTGACGCGGGATGGGGGATGGGAGATGTGAGATGGGAGATGGGAGGAACTGAAGCGGGGCCCGGGACATCGTCCCGGGCCCCGCTTCGCCTGCAGGTGCCGACAGGCTAGAACTTGATGCCGAGCACGATCGGGAGGAAATCGAGCGAGCCGCCGTCACCCTGCACGGAGACGTACTTGATCTCGGTGAACCAGGCCTTGCCGCCCATGTTGAAGTTGAAGCCGACGCCGCCGTTGAAGGCGAGCTCCGTGGACGAGTCGTCGCCGACGCCCGTGATGTCGACCTTGGCGTTGGTCATGCCGAGGCCGCCGAGCACGTAGGGCTTGAACTCGCTCTCGGTGGTGAACGGGAACACGATGTTCGCCATGCCGCCGATGAGCATCCAGCTGCCGTCCAGGCCGCTCGGGAGCCCGTACCGGCTCAGGTCCACGTTGATGCGGAGCATGAGCTTCTCGCCCAGACCCGTGGAGAAGTGCCCACCCACCGTGAAGCCGAGGTCGGCCGCATCGCCGAAGTCGCCCATCGGGTTCGAGATGCCGGCGTTGATGCCGAAGCGCGAGGCGGACTGCATCTGCGCCTCGGCCACGGTGGTGGCGGCGGCGACGAGCAGGGTGGCGGCGACGAGGCCGCGGATGGTGCGGACGAACATGAGGGCTCACTCCGGAATGAAGGGTGACTTCTGGGTGCCTGTACCCGTACTGTCCACGGGACGAACAGGCGGAGGATGGGTCACGGCTTTGGCAGGGGTTGGACGCACTGAACATGTGGCGGCCCTGAGCCACCCCGATCCCGTCTGTCCTCTTTTTAGGTCACCTAGGTTCTGCCGGGTACACGTGCCATAGCCGTCGCGGCCAAGCGAACGCGGGCTGCGAGGGTCATGCCGGCGACGGATCCTCGTCCTCCACGGAATCCTCGAGTCGCTGGCGTTCGAGCAGCCGCCAGTAGCGTCCCTTCGCCGCGAGCAGCTCCGGGTGCCGCCCCTGTTCGACCACCCGCCCGCCGTCGAGCACGATGATCCAATGGGCGTCCCGGATCGCCGTCACTCGGTGAGAGGCGATGATCGCGGTCCTCGCCTCCAGGGCCTCGCGCAGTCCGCGCAGGATCTCCGCCTCTGTGTGCGTGTCGACGGCGGAAAGGGCGTCATCGAGGATCACCACCGAGGGCCGGCGGGCCAGAGCCCGCGCGATGGCGGCTCGCTGCTTCTGGCCACCCGAGAGGTTCACGCCCCGCTCGCCGAGCATGGTGTCCCAGCCGCCGGGGAACTGGGCGACGGTCTCAGTGAGCTGCGCCACGCCTCCCGCCCAGCGCGCGTCATCCGCGCTCGCGGAGCCGTACGCGAGGTTCTCCATGAGCGGCTCGCTGAAGAGGAGGCTCTCCTGCGGGACGAAGCCGAGTTCGGCGCGGAGGTCCTCGAGTGGGAGGTCGCGCAGGTCGATCCCGTCGAGGAGGATCCGCCCTGCGGTGGGGTCGGCGAGGCGCGGGATGAGCTCCAGGAGCGTGGTCTTGCCGGAGGCGGTCGCACCCACCACGCCAAGGGTGGTGCCCGCTTCGACCGTGAAGGAGACGTTGTCGAGCACCATCCGCGGCGTCTCGTCGCCGCGCGGCGGATAGGCGAAGGACACCCCCTCGAAGCGGAGCGATCGGCCGCCGGCCGCCGGCGGCAGCGAGGCCGCGAGCCGCGGGGGACGGGGGGACTGGATCGTCGGCACGGCGTCGAGGATCTCCAGGATCCGCGCCATGGAGGCCGCACCCCGCTGGAAGAGGCTCGTCACCCATCCGAGCGCGATGAGGGGCCAGGTGAGGTTCGCGAGGTAGAGGCCGAAGGCGACGAAGGCGCCGACGGTCAGCGTGCCGGCCACGACCATCCCGCCCCCGAGCCAGAGGACGATCGCGGCACCGAGCCCGGCGAGCAGGGTGAAGGTGGGGTTCATCAGGCCGTGCAGGCGGACGAGCCGGAGGTTCCGTTCGAGGTACTCCTCGCTCAGGGCGGCGAAGCGCTCCCGCTCGGGCTCCTCCTGCCGGTAGGCGCGTACGATGCGCACGCCGGAGAGGTGCTCCTGCACCATCGTGGTGAGGTCACCGAAGTGGGCCTGCACCCGCTCGAACCGGTCGTGGATGGCGCGGCCGAGGCGGAACATCAGCCAGGGGAGGGCGAGCATCGGCAGGATCGCGAGCAGGGTGAGCCGCGCGCTGATCCGCCACATGAAGGCGAGCGCGAAGACCCCGCCGAAGATCGTGTTGGTGAGGTACATGATCGCGGGCCCGGCGGCCATGCGGACGGCGCCCAGGTCGTTCGTGAGCCGGGCCATGACCTCCCCCGTGCGGTTGCGCGCGAACCAGGAGACGTCGAGCGTGGTGAGGTGCCGGAAGAGCGCGTCGCGGAGGTCGTTCTCGATCACGCGGGAGACGCCGTTCAGGATCTCCCGCATGTAGTAGCGGAAGACCGCCATCACGAGCGTCACGACCACCATGAGGCCCGCGATCCGGACGATGGCACCCGCGGGCGCCCCCCGCTCCATGCCGTCGATCGCCTGCTGGAGCAGGGTGGGGATCAGGCTGTAGAGCGCCGTGGAGACCGCCACGCAGGAGAGGCCGGCGGCGAACTTCCAGCGGTAAGGGACCAACCAGGGCACCAGGCGGGTAAGAGAAGAGATGCCCCCTGCGTGCGCACTCATCGGTTGCCCGGGTGTGGTCCAGCGGGCAATTTCCCTCTGCTAGCAGTCGTCCCCACCACGGAGATCCCCATGCTCTCGTATTCTATCCGCCGCTCCCTCGCGCCGCTCTTCGCGGTCGCGCTCGTCGCCGCCGCATGCGGCGGCGGCAACGATGCCGCCACGGACGAGGCCGCGCGCGCGATCGAGCTCGCGCCGCGCGACTCGATGTCGCCGATGAACGACGCCCCGGCCGCCACCCCCGACACCAAGGCGACCACGCCGGCGCCGGCCCCGGCGCCCGCCAAGATGGCCGCCACGCCCGCGCCGCGTCCGGCCGCGGCCGCGCCCGCCGCCGCCACGCCCTCGCGCGCGAGCTCCGGCGTGATCGCCAGCGGCACGGCCTTCGCCGTCAGCAACGGCATGAAGATCTGCACCAACACGCACAAGACCGGTGACGAGTTCACCACCACGCTCGGCGCCGACGTCATGGGCTCGAACGGCGCGAGGATCCCGGCCGGCGCGACCGTCACCCTCAAGGTGACCGAGTCGGCCATCAGCAAGAACTCCAAGGACAACTGGAAGCTCGCGTTCGACGTGGTCTCCGTGACGGTGAATGGCGAGACGATGCCGGTGACCGGTGACGTGACGAAGGTCGAGACCATCGAGGCGGTCCGCTCGCAGAGCACGGGCCAGCAGGTCGGGAAGGTCGCGACGGGCGCCGCGGTCGGCGCGGTCGCGGGCAAGCTGCTCGGCAAGAGCGGGAAGGCGACGGTGGTCGGCGCGGCGGTCGGTGCCGCGGCGGGCGGCGCGGTCGCGGCCGGGACGGCGGACTACGAAGGGTGCCTGGCCGAGAAGGGTGCGATCACGGTGACCCTCACCGCGCCGCTCACGATCAGGATGTGAGAACTGCAGATGGGAGATGGGAGATGTGAGATGTGAGGTGAAACACGCGCGGGGGGAAGCTCACTGAGCCTCCCCCCGCGCTTCTCACATCTCCCATCTCCCATCTCACCTCTGCCGTTCAGTACCCCACCGCCAGCCCGGCCCCCCGCGGCTCCTTCACCCCGTGCCACCCGCCCGGCACCCGCATCACCGCGTTCACATTCGCGATCCCCTGCGTCATCTGCACCTCGTGGCCCATCGCCTTGAGCCGGGCGATCGTCGCGTCGCTGAACCCCACGCTCTCCATCCGGATCTGGTCAGGCAGGGACTGGTGATGGATCCGTGGCGCACGCATCGCGTCGGCCAGCGGCATCCCGTGCTCGATCACGTTGAGGATCACCTGCGACACCACCGTGATGATCGTCGGGCCCCCCGCCGCCCCGACCACGAGCAGCACCTTCCCCTCGCGGTCGAGCACGATCGTCGGCGACATGGCCGAGAGCATCCGCTTCCCGGGCTGCACCGCGTTCGCCTCCCCCTGCACCAGCCCGAACATGTTCGGTGAGCCCGGCTGCGCGGCGAAGTCGTCCATCTCGTTGTTCATCAGGAAGCCGCCCCCCGGGATCCAGACCGCGGAGCCGTAGCCGCCGTTGATCGTCGTCGTCGTCGCGACGGCGTTCCCCGCGTCGTCCACCACGGAGTAGTGCGTGGTGTGCTCCGGTTCCGGCGTGCCCGCGAAGGCCGGCGTCTTGGATGCCCGCGTGAGGTCGATCTGCTTCGCGAGCCCCAGCGCATATGTCTTGGAGGTGAGCTCGTCGCGCGGCACGGGCACGAAGTCCGCGTCCGCGAGCTTCGCGTTCCGGTCCTGGAACGAGCGCCGGAAGGTCTCCGCCAGCAGGTGCACGTACTCCGGGGAGCCGAACGCCGGGAGGGGAGCGAAGTGCTCCAAGATGTTGAACGACTGCGTCATCGTGATGCCGCCCGACGAGGCCGGCGGCATCGTGATCAGCGTGTAGCCGCGGTAGGTCGAGACCACCGGCTCGCGCCACTTCGGCTTGTAGATGTGGAGGTCCTCGTTCGTGATGATCCCGCCCCCGGCCTCCATCTCCTTCACGATCGCGTCCGCGATCGGCCCGTCGTAGAAGGCCGCCGGGCCCTGTTCGGCGATCAGCTGCAGCGACCGCGCGAGGTCCGCCTGCACCAGCGTCCCGCCCGGCGGTACGGGCTCGCCGCCCGGGAAGAAGGTGGCGCACCCGGCGAAGCGGCAGAGCCGCTCGCGCGCGCCCGTGAGCGAACGGAACAGCGCGCTGTCCACCGCGAACCCGTCGCGGGCGAGGCGGATCGATGGCGCCATCACCTGTGCCAGCGTCATCGTCCCGTAGCGCTGCAGTGCCGCATCCATCCCGGCCACGGCTCCCGGCACCCCCGACGCGAGGTGCCCCACCACGCTCTTGTTGGTGAGCTTGCCGGTGGAGTCCACGAACATGTCGCGCGTGGCCGCGAGCGGTGCCACCTCGCGGTAGTCGAGCGCCGCGGTGCGCCCGTCGGCCATGCGGATCACCATGAATCCGCCCCCGCCGATGTTCCCGGCGAACGGATAGGTCACCGCGAGCGCGAAGCCCACGGCGACCGCCGCGTCCACGGCGTTCCCGCCGGCCTTCAGGATCTCCACCCCGGCCTCGCTCGCGAAGTCGGAGTTGCTGGCGACCATCGTGCGTTCGCCGAACGCGGCCTCTCGCGCCTCGGGGAAGCGCCAGCCCCCGGCGAACGTGCCCGAGTAGCGCGCATCACCCGCACCCGCAGATGTCGCGGTGCCGACGCCGGACGAGCTGCACGCCGTGAGCGCGAACGCGAGCAGGAGCGCCGTGACGCGCCCCCGACCAAGCCCTGACATCATCGCTGTCCCCTGAGTCGATAGCGGAGTCCCACCCGCGTGGTGTACTGGCGAACCGAACGTGACTGCCCCGAGGGGAGCCCCTCGGCGGAGCCCCAGAGCGTCGTGTAGTCCTGCACGAGCGTGATCGCCGCGCGCTCGCCGAGCGAGAAGCCGAAGCCATAGCCGACGACGAGCGCGAAGGCGTTGCGCGCCTTCTCCTCATCGGACGTCAGCACGTCGCTGCCGGAGTAGCCGGTCCACTGTGCGAGGCCCATGCTCACCTCGACGATCTGGTGGAACCCCTGTGCCTCCACGGTGCGGAAGGTCGCGAGGTACTGCCGCAGCTGGATGTCACCCGAGGATCCCGGGACCGCGGTGCCGCCCGAGCGCCGGAGCGGCACCGACGCCAGCCCGGCCGTCACCCCGAGCGCGCCGGCGCGGAGCCCCACGTCGAGCGAGGCCCGGTAGGCGAGCGCCTCCCCGAGGTTCCAGAAGGTGCCGCTCTGCCCGTCGAACCGGTTCTGCGTCTGCAGGAACCCGAACGTCGCCGAGAGATGGATCGGCGGTCCGCTGTTGGACTCGGTGGGGACGCGGATGATCTGCGCCGCGAGGGGCGAGACGAAGGCCGGAGCGAGCGGCGCGAGGAGGACCGCGCCCGCGAGTGTCAACGGGAGCGCGCGTCGGACGAGGGACCGCTGGGTGCGTGGGGTCATCACGGGGGATAAGTTAGGGGGCACGCTGGTCATCCGCACCACACTTCGACCCCGCTCCCTCGTGCTCGATCCCCGGGTCACCGAGCGCCGCAACCCGCGCAGCGCGGCGATCGACCTCGCGAGTCCCCTCGAGATCGTCGACATCATGAACGCCGAGGACCGCGGCGTGGCCGACGCCGTGGCCTCGCAGCGCGCGCAGGTCGCGCGCACGATCGAGCTCGTGGAGGAGACCTTCCGCGCGGGCGGGCGCCTCTTCTACGTCGGCGCGGGGACCTCGGGCCGCCTGGGCGTGCTCGACGCCTCCGAGTGCCCGCCCACCTTCGGGAGCGACCCGGAGATGGTGCAGGGGATCATCGCCGGCGGGGCGCCCGCGCTGGTGCGTTCCGCCGAGAGCGCCGAGGACCGGCCCGACGGCGCGCGCGCGGACCTCTCGGCCGCGGGGGTTCGGCGGGGCGACTTCGTGCTCGGCATCGCGGCGAGCGGCACCACGCCCTACGTGCACGCCGCGCTCGAGCACGCGCGCTCCGTGGGCGCGCGCACGGGCATCCTCGCCTGCTCGCCGCCACCGGCGGGCGTCGTGGACGCCGTCGACGTCGCGATCCTCCCCATCACCGGCCCCGAGGTGATGACGGGCTCCACGCGCCTCAAGGCGGGCACCGCGACCAAGCTCGTGCTCAACACCATCACCACGGGCGCGATGGTGCGCCTCGGCAAGGCGTACGGCAACCTGATGGTCGACCTGCGCGCGACCAACGTGAAGCTCCGCGACCGCGCCGAGCGGCTGGTGATGGTCACCTGCGGCGTGTCGCGCGAGGAGGCGCGCGCGGTGCTCGCCGCGTCCGGTGGCGGCGTGAAGCTCGCGATCGTGATGCAGAAGCTCGGCGTCGACCGCGCGACCGCGGAGGCGCGGCTCGCGGCCGAGGGGGGCGTGATCCGGCGCGTGGTGCCGGGCGCGCCCCCGCCGGTGGAGTGAGCGATGTCCGCTGAGACGCCCGCCGCGCGCGGCGACGTGCTCGTCGGCCTGATGTCCGGCACCTCGCTCGACGGGATCACGGCGGTGGTCGTGCGCTTCGTGCCGGACGCCGACGGCGGCGTGGCCCCGCAGCTCCTCGCGCAGGTCGCGCGCCCGTACGACGCGCCCACCCGCGCGCGCCTGGCGGCCGCGCTCGAGGGCGCCACGCCGAGCGAGTACACGCGCCTCGACTTCGCGCTCGGCGGCTGGCTCGCCGAGGCCGCGATCGCCGCGCTCGCCGAGTCGGGGGTGGCGCGCGAGGAGGTGCGTGCCATCTGCTCGCACGGGCACACCGTCTGGCACGAACCGCCGCACGGGACCTGGCAGTTCGGGCAGCCGGCGGTGATCGCCGAGCGCACGGGGATCGACGTGCTCGCCGACTTCCGCGTGCGCGACGTGGCGGCGGGCGGGCAGGGTGCGCCCCTCGTCCCGATCGCCGATGCGCTCCTCTTCTCGCGCGCCAAGGCGTGGCGCGTGCTGCAGAACCTGGGGGGCATCGGGAACCTCACCCTCGTGCCCCCGGGGGGCGCGCTCGAGGCCGTGCGCGCGTTCGACACGGGCCCCGGCGTCTGCATCATCGACGGTGCGACGCGTACGCTGCGTCCCGAACTCCCGTACGATCGCGACGGAGCGCTCGCGGCCGCCGGCACGCCGGTCGAGTCGGTGCTCGAGACGCTCCTCGCCGACCCCTGGTTCGCGGCGGAGCCGCCCAAGTCCACCGGGCGCGAGCGCTACACCTCCGCCTTCATCGCCGACTTCATCGCGCGCTGCCGCGCGGCGCGCGCCGGCTGCACGGACGAGGACGTCGTGGCCACGGCCACCTGGTTCACCGCGCGGAGCATCGCGCTCGCCTTCGAGCGCTTCGTGCCGCAGCCGGTGGAGGACGTGCTCCTCTCCGGGGGCGGCGCGCGGAACCCCGTGCTGCGCGAGGCGATCGCGATGGCGCTCGCGCCGCGCATCGTGCGCCCCTTCGACCAGCTCTACTTCGACGGCGAGGCCAAGGAGGCGGTCGCCTTCGCCTTCCTCGGCTGGCTCCACCTGCACGGGCGCGCGGCGAACGTACCCGCGGCCACGGGGGCGCGCGGACCCCGCGTCCTCGGCGCCCGCTTCCCCGCGTGACCGATCGCCGCTCCCCGTTCGGCGCGCTGCTCGTCCCGCACCTCCGCTGGGATCCCGGCCACGGCTTCGCGTACCTCGACGCGCTGATCGAGGAGTCGCTCGAACTCGGCGTGGGCGGGTTCGTGGTGAGCGGCGGGCCGCGCGACGCGCTCTTGGAGCTCACGCAGGAGCTCGACCGCCGTTCGCGGCACCCGCTGCTGATCGCCGCGGCGCTCGAGGCCGGGGTCGGCGGAAGCTTCGCGGGCGCCACCGGGCTGCCCCCCCTCGCCGCGTTCGGCGCGCTGCGGGACGACGAGGCGGTGCGGCGCGCGGCGCGGCTCACGGCGCGCGAGGCGCGCGCGCACGGCGTGAACTGGGCGCTGGCGCCCGTGTGCGACCTCGACCTCTCTCCCGCCAATCCCTTCCTGGGCTCGCGGGCGTTCGGCCGCGAGGCGCAGCGGGCGGCGGAGTGGGTGGTGGAGTGGATCGACACCTGCCAGAGCGAGGGCGTGCTCGCCTGCGCGAGCCGCTTCCCGGGCACCGGGCGCGCCGTCTTCGACCCGTCGGTGACGCGAGGGAGCATCGAGGCGCCCGCCGGCGTGCTCTGGGCGGAGGACCTGCTCCCCTTCCGCGCGGCCGTGGACAGCGGTGTCGCGTCGGTGCTGGCCTCCGCGGTGGCATTCCCGGGGCTCGACGCGTCGCGGACGCCGGCGGCGCAGTCGCGTGCGCTCCTGGTGCAGCTGCTGCGCGAGGAGCTCCATTTCGACGGCCTCCTCGTCGCCGATCTGGGCGAGCTCGTCCCGCAGGGAGGCGCGCGTGCGGAGTCCGGCGAGGCGCTCGCCGCGCTCGCCGCCGGGTGCGACCTCGTGCTCGCCCCGTCCGATCCGCACGAGGTCGTGGAGGCGATCGAGTCCGGGATCGAGTCGCGTGCGGTCTCGATCGACGCGCTGGAGGCCTCGCTGGCGCGGCGCGAGTTCTGGGCCGACTGGGGCCGCGCGTCCCCGGGTCGCGAGCCGACGCTCGACGACGTGCTCTGGGCGCGCCAGGTCGCGGACCTCGTCGTGCACCCGGTGCGCGGGGTGCTGCCGAGCGTGGGGCCCGTCGTGGACCTCGTGGTGGTGAATGACGATGCCACGGAGGGGAGCGGCCAGGTGGCGATCCGCGCGAGGCCGCTGCTCGACGCGTTGCGCTCCCTCGGGCTCGACCCGCGCGAGGTGGAGGGACCGTCGGTCGAGGGGCGCGGCTCCGTGTTGGTGGCGCTCTTCGGCGAGCCCCGCGCCGGCCGCGCGAGGGCGGGGTACCAGGAGGGCACGCGCCGGCGCGTGGCGCGTGCGGTCGCGGATGCGCGGCAGGCGCAGCGCACCGCGGTGGTGCTGCTCTTCGGCCCTCCACGCCTGGCCGAGGAAATCCCGGAGGTGGCCAACGTCGTCTGCTGCTGGAGCGGGAGCGCGGCCATGCAGGCGGCCGCGGCGCGGCGGCTGGCCTGAGCGCTCCGTGGTCCGCCGACGTTGAAGGACGTAGACTACGAGATTCACCTCCAGACCATCCGCCTCCCGACGTGCCTGCCTTCGCCGCCACCCTCCAATCCGCCCTCGGTCCCGGCTACGCGCTCGAGCGCGAGCTGACCGGGGGCGGGATGAGCCGTGTGTTCCTGGCGACGGAGACCGCGCTCTCGCGGAAGGTGGTGGTGAAGGTGCTCCCGCCCGAGCTCGCCGCCGGGGTGAACCACGACCGCTTCCGCCGCGAGATCCAGGTCGCCGCCCAGCTGCAGCACCCGCACATCGTCCCCCTCCTCTCCGCTGGCGAGCAGGGGGCGCTGATCTGGTACACGATGCCGTACATCAGCGGGGAGTCGCTGCGCGACGCGCTGGGCCGGCGGCAGGGGTTCACCGTGCGCGAGGTGGTGCGCATCCTGCACGACGTGGCGGATGCGCTGAGCTACGCCCACGGCCTCGGCGTGATCCACCGCGACATCAAGCCGGGGAACGTGCTCGTGCTCGGGAACCACGCGCTCGTCACCGACTTCGGCGTGGCCAAGGCGATCTCGGCGTCGATGCCGACCTCCGGCTTCACGAGCGCGGGGATGGCGATCGGCACGCCGGCGTACATGGCGCCGGAGCAGATCGCGGCGGACCCGGCGGCCGACCATCGCGTGGACCTCTACGCGCTCGGGCTCCTCGCGTACGAGTTGCTCACCGGGGACGCTCCCTTCAAGGAGGACTCGCCGCAGAAGACGATGGCGGCGCAGCTCACGCGCGATCCCTCGCCGGTGGACACGCGGCGCTCGGACGTTCCCGCCGAGCTCTCGGCGCTCGTGCGCCGGCTCCTCGCGAAGCAGCCGGAGGACCGTCCGCAGCTGGCCGCCGAGGTGGTGGCGGTGCTGGACGACCTCACGCTCAGCGTGGGGGGCACGCTCGCCGCGACGCGCCCGACGCGCCGTCCCTCGCGCATGCGCGCGCTGGGGATCGCGACCGTCGGCGTGACGGTCGTGGCGGCGGCCTGGCTGCTCGGCGAACGCCAGGGGACGGAGGCGGTCGCCAACGAGGTGCGCGACTCGGTCGCGGCGGCGGAGGCGAACCAGGTGCTCGCCTCCGCCGCGGCGCTCCTCACGCGCGACGATTCGCTCGCCATCGCGCGCGCGGTCAGTGCGCGGATGGCCGAACGCGCGCCGACCCCGCGCCAGACCATGTCCGTCGACCTCGTGCGCGCGGAGTCCCTCGCGCTCGTGCGGCTCGCCGACAGCCTGCGGGCGCAGTTCCAGCGGACCGTGCTTGACTCGTTCGTGCTGCTGGGGGCGCGACAGGCGGCGCCGGCCGCCGCCGCGGCGGTCTCCGAGGCGCTCTCCGCGACGGCGGCGGCGCTCGAGCCGGGACGCGGGCAGCCGCGGCGCGTGATCGTGGCGCAGCCGCGCGGCGTGCGCGGACGGCCGGAGCTGGAGGCGATCGTCACCCTGCTCTCCGACTCGCTGCGGCACGCCCTCGATGCGCACCCGCGGTACGCCGTGGTCTCCCCGGACTCCGTGTCCCTCGCCCTCGGGCAGTCCCGCACGATGAACGCGCTGCAGGAGCGGCTGGACGCGGACCTCCTGGTCTCCATCGCGCTCGTCCCCGGGGCCGACAGCATCACCCGGATCATCACCATCCGCGACATCTCCGAGCCCACGGGCGTGAGCATGCGCGTGATCACGAGCAAGGTCACGGCCGCCGCGCCGGGCGCCGGGGTGGGGAGCCTGGTGCCGCAGGTGGTGCGGGCCCTGGTGGAGTTGGAGCGTGGACCGCGCGTACGCAGCGTTGGACCCGCCGGCGCGCCGACCGCGCAGCGCCCGCCTACCGGACCACGCCCGCCGCGTCCCTAGGGAGCTGGGCGGCGAGGCGCGCCGCGGGCACGGAGTAGACGATGCGCCCCCCGCTCTCCGACGCCGCCCCGAAGAGCACGCCCACGACGAGTCCGCGCGCGTCGAGCACGGGGGAGCCGCTCGAGCCCTGCGCCGCGAAGATGTCCAGCTGCAGCGTCTCGTCGAGCGCCTTGCTCACCGTGCCCACGGCGAGCGTCGCCACGGGGCGCAGGCTGTCGATGTTCCCGCCCATCCCCGCCGTGGAGGTGCCGAGCGGGTAGCCGAGGATCGCGACCGGGTCGCCGATGCGGAGACCCGTGCCGGTGCGCGCGATCCCCGACACCACCGGATAGCGCCCCGCGCGGTTGAGCCGCAGGAGCGCGAGCTCATCCGTCTCGCTCACGTACTCGATGGTGGCCGAGAGCCAGGCCCCCCGGGTGCTGTCGAACGCGACCGCGATGCTCGTCGCCCGCGTTCCGTCGCGCGCACGGACCACGTGTCGGTTGGTCACTATGAGCCCGGTGGGGAGGATGTTGAACCCGGTGCCGCTCGTGGCCTTCCCGTCGGGCATCTCCACCGCGATGAAGACGACCGCGGCCCGATTCGCCGCGGCGACGGCCGCGTAGTCCATCCCCGCGATCATCGCGGTGCGCTGCTGCGCGGTGCGCATCTCCGCCATCAGCGCGGCCACGTCGCCGCCCGACTGCTGCCGGGCGCGGAGCGCCGCGGCCAGGCGCGCGCTCTCCGCGTTCGCGGCCTTGAGCGCCGAGTCCGCGAGCCCCGTCTCGGCCAGCTTGGCCGCGAGCGAGCGCGCGAGGGAGTCGTTCGACGCGAGGAGCCGTGAGATCTGCTCACGCGACGCGGCTGCCGTGCGCATCAGCACCCACCCCGCGAAGCCCCCGCCCACCACGACGAGCGCGCCGAGCCCGATCACCACGCGGCGGAGCGTGCTCGTGCGCAGCTTCACCGCCTCGGCGATGCGCACCTCGGTGTTGCGGCGCGGACGCGCCTCCGTGGGGAGTCGCGTGCTGAGCAGCTCGGGAGCGCCGGCACCCTGGCCCGTCGGCGGAGCTGGTGGCCTCGGCGGCGACGGCGGCCGCGGTGCCGGAGCCTTCGGCGCTGGCGGCGCGGCCTTCGGCGGCTCGCCGGCACGTGCCGCGGGCACCCAGGGAGCCGCGGTGGGGGCGGCGGGCTCGGCCTGCACGGCGAGGACGTGGAAGGTGAGTTGCGGGCCGTCCGCGCCGAACCCGACGAGGTCGCCGTCACTCAGCTGGCAGTCGGCGATGATCCGCTGCCCGTTGACGTAGGTGCCGTTGGTGCTGCCGACGTCGTGCAGCACGTGCCGGTTGCCGACGGAGCGCAGCTCCGCGTGGCGCGACGAGACGTCGAGGTCCTTGGCCGGATCGAAGCGGAGGTCGTTCATCGGGTGGCGCCCGATCGTGACCACCGACTTCTCGAAGCGCTCGACCGCCCCTGCGCGCGCTCCCCGCGTGATCCGGAACTCGACGGACATCAGGGCCGCAGCCAGGTCACCAGGTAGTAGCCGAGCACGAGGACGGCGATGGTGCCGAAGACGAAGCGCAGCGACCCGCGGTCCATGCGTCCGCCCGGGGGCGCCGGGGGCGGGATCTTGGCGCGGCCCGCCGGCGCGATCTCGGCGGTCTCCTTCGCGCCCCCTCGCGCCGCGGGCGCGGCGGCGGCGGGCGCCGGAGCGCTCGCCCCCGCGGCGCTCGCGGCCGGTGCCGCCTGCGCGGGCTTCGCGCTCGCCGCGGCACCCGCGCCGCCCTTCGCCGCACCCCCCGACTTCCGCTTGAGCGGCGTCGTCTCGAGCGTGGGGGCGGTGCTCAGGTCCTCGAAGTCCGCGGTCGTCACGGGGATCGAGTCGCGGTCCACCGGCACCGTCGCCCGCGCCTCCTGCGAGCCGCGGTAGACGCGGTGTGCCACCGACTCGGCCCCCGTCTCCGCGAGCCCGGGGCCGTCGAACCGCGCGGCGACGACCGTGATGTTGTCGGGGCCGCCCGCCTCGTTCGCGAGGTCGATCAGCTTCTTGCACACGGACACGAGGTCGGGTTCCGACGTGACCACCTCGACGATCTCGTGCGCGCGCACCTGGCCGCTCAGGCCGTCGGAGCAGAGGATCAGCACGTCGCCGCGCTTCACCTGCTGCGACGTGAGGTCCACGCGCACCACCGGCTCCGGTCCCAGCGCCTGGAGGATGATGTTGCGCCGCTCGGAGACCTCGGCCTCCTCCTCCGTGAGCTCCCCCGCCTCGACCAGCTTCTGCATCAGCGACTGGTCCTTCGTGATGAGCGTCGCGACGCCGTCGCGCACGAGGTAGGCGCGCGAGTCCCCCACCTGGCAGACGTAGAGCGTGTCGCCGAGGAACCCCGCGATGGTGGCGGTGGTCCCCATCCCGCGGTTCTCGGGATTGGAGGAGGCGTAGTGGTGGATCTTCGTGTTGGCGACCTCGGTGGCCGCGCGCAGCGCGTGCGCGAAGATCTCCGGGTCGTGGTCGGACGAGGAGCGCCAGCGACGGTCGACCTCCGCGAGGATGATCTCCGTGGCCATCGCGCTCGCCACCTCACCGGCGGCCGCGCCCCCCATCCCATCGGCGACCATGAAGAGCGAGCCGCGGGGCCCCACCCGGTGCGTGCGCACCTCCGGCTGGAGCGACGCGTTCATCGTCGTCAGGTCGGCGACGGCGAACGTGTCCTCGTTGTGCTCGCGCGTGCGTCCGACGTCGGTGCGCCCGAACACGTGCACGACGATCTCGCCCGAGGGTTTGGAGGATGCCGTCACGAGGTGCGGTGGAGTTTGAGGGTGGGGCGCTGGCTCATCTTAACTGGGGCGTGGGTGAGGGCGCGAGCGGAAAGGCGTACGTGGGGGTGTGATGCACGTCACGGTCGGTCCCGGCACTCCGGCGTCGCGCGGACCATCGTCGCGATCTCCTTCCGGCTGGCGTCCGACGAGAGGGCGAGCACGCGCGACGCCACGGTGCAGGCACCGGCCACGTCCCCCATCGCCATCCGGGTCTCCATCTCGACGTACCACGATTCCGCGAGCAACGCGCCGTTGAGCGTGGGCCGGACGTCGGCCAGGTCGAGGAGGACGCGACGGTGCGCGGACTCCGTGGAAAGCGTGTCGTGCGCCACCTTGAGCCACGATTCGAGCCGGGCCGCGATGCTCGGCCCGCCACTCCCGACCGGCGGCGTCTGGGTACCCGTACGACCGCCGTCCGACGGAGGATTCGTCGTCCCATTCCCCGTCTGCTGCTGCGGCCGCGTCTGCAACGTCGTCCCCTTGGTCGCCGTCCCCGGATCGGTGTTCGGCGGCGTCACGGTCCCGGCTCTGGTGCCCGTGTCCGTCTGCACCTGCGCCCCACTCGTGTCCGTACCGGCGGGATTGGTCGCCGGTGCCGGCTCCTGGAAGTTCGGCAGCACGAACTTGAACACCACGAAGGTGATCGCCGCGATCCCGCCCACGCCGCCGAACACCGCGGGCATCGCACTCTTCTTCGGCGCGACGGCCCGCGGCGCGGCTGCCGCCGGCTGCTTCGGCGTCTTCGCCTCCATCGCGATCGTCGCGGCGCTGTTCCGGCTCACGCGCGTCGCCGGCATCGGCGTCGTCGCGCCACCGGCCGCGCGCGTGTTCCCCTGCGCGCCGATCACCATCGTCCCCGCCTCGGCCGCCGCCGTCACCGGCATCTCGGCGATCGCCGCGGCCAGGTCGCGCCCGAACTGCGCCGCGCTCGCGTACCGCTCGTCGGCGTCGCGCGCGAGCGCCTTGTCCATCGCCGCCTGCACCGCGTCCGGCCACGCCACCTCGGGACGCACCTCGGCCAGCGTCTTCGGCCGGTCGGTGAGGCGCATGATCATCGCCTCCTGCGCCGTCTCCCCGGGGAAGGGGAGCCCGCCCGTGAGCGCGTTGAACGCCACGAGCCCCAGCGAGTAGATGTCGGAGCGCCCGTCGAGCTTGTCCCCCGCGAGCTGCTCGGGGCTCATGTACTCTGGGGTGCCCACCACGAGCCCGGTCTTGGTCACCTTCTGCGCGTCGCTCGAGCTCGCCTTGGCGATCCCGAAGTCCACCACCTTCACGAGGTCCGAGCCGTCGCGGTTCTTCGCGACCATGATGTTGTCGGGCTTCAGGTCGCGGTGCACGATCCCCGCGTCGTGCGCCACCTGGAGCGCGTCGGCCGTCTGGTGGATGATGCTCGCCGCGCGCGGCGCCGGGAGCGCCCCCGCCTTCTCGATCAGCGAGGTGAGCGACGACCCCTCGATGAACTCCATCGCGAGGTAGATCATCCCCTCCGGCGTCTCGCCGAAGTCGTAGATGCCGCAGATGTTCGGGTGGCTCAGCCGCGACGCGTTCGACGCCTCGCGGTTGAACCGGGCGATTGCGTCCGGGTCGGTGTTCATCCCCGGGTTCATCACCTTGAGGGCGCTCTTCCGCCCCATCTTCACGTGCTCGGCGAGGTAGACGGTGCCCATCCCCCCCTCGCCCAGCTTCTTCAGGATGTGGTAGCGGTCCGCGATGATGGAGCCGAGGAGGTCCGCCTGTGCGTTCGCCGAACGGAGCGCCGTGCCGTCACGCGGACAGAATCGCTCGCTCAGCGGGTATTCGGTGCCGCAGGTCGGACAGAGCTTCTGGTCGCTCACACACTCTCCACTCGCAGGGTCTGGTCGCCGATCAGCACCCGCTGTCCCGGCTTCACGCGCCGCTCGCCGCGCACGGCGATGGCGATCCCGTTCCGGCTCCCGAGGTCGATCACGATGAACTCGAGGTCCTCGCTCCGGATCTCGGCGTGGCGCCCGCTCATCGTCTTATCGTAGGGGAAGAGCCAATCCCCTTCCGTGCGCCCGATCACCACCGTGCGCGCGGGCGAGAGGTGGCACGAGTCCCGGGCGCTCGCGTCGGCCCGGAGCTGCTGCATCACCGCGATGTCCGCGCTCGGGGTGGACGATCCGAGGCGCCTCGTGGCATCAGCCTCCGGCGGATGGGGGCCGGGATAGCCGAGCCGCCGGAAGCGCAGGAGCTGGGATCCCACGAGCACCGTGTCCCCGTCCTGCAGCTTGTACGGCGCGTCGGTGAAGAGCCAGGTGCCGTTGCGCGACCCCAGGTCGCGCACGAAGATCTGCCCGTCGCGGAGCGAGAGCTGCGCGTGCACCGGGCTCATGTACGCGTCGTCCGGGAAGCGGAGCTCGCCGTCCGCCCGTCCCACCGTCACCTCCGGCCCGGAGAGCGTCTCGGTGCGCGTGACCG
The DNA here is from genome assembly GCA_011525845.1 of Gemmatimonadaceae bacterium. Taxonomy (GTDB): domain Bacteria; phylum Gemmatimonadota; class Gemmatimonadetes; order Gemmatimonadales; family Gemmatimonadaceae; genus Pseudogemmatithrix. The sequence continues at coordinate 65,619 of WYBP01000013.1, forward strand.
CACCGGTGACGTCGAGGATCGCGATCTTGGGTCCGCTCGCCGTGGCCGCCGCGCTGAACACCGCGGTGCCGGCCGCCGGCGTCGGCGGGGCGGCGGTCATCGCCACGCGCGCGCCGCAGCGGGCGCAGAACACGTCCGTGCCCGGCGTGACCGGGTTGCCGCAGGACCCGCAGAGTGCGTGCGAGGTCTGCGGCGCCGGGTCGCCGAGCGCGACGCGCCCGCCGCACTTCGGGCAGAAGGGGAGCGAGGGGTCGATCGGCGTCTGGCAGTAGCGGCAGGGCGCCTTGCCTTTGGGCATCCGTGGGGCCTCCGGCGCCGCGGCCTCGGGCGCGTTCGAGCCGGTCTTCGACGACACGCGCGTGGCGGGAACGCCGAACTTCGCCACCGAGTCCATGTGGCGCATCCCGCCCACCGTGTCATCCATCGCGGCGCCCGCCCGGCTGGGAGAGCCGGCCACGGGCTTCCCGCAATCCACGCAGAACTTCGAGGCGGGGTCGTTCGCGCAACCACAGAACGCGCAGTTGATCAAGGCGATTCGGGGTTCGGGGAGGGGCTGCGCGAATATACGCCCACCGAGGGTATGACGGGAGGCGCGGGATCACCCGCGGACACGCGGCCGGTGAGCGCTGGGCGCTGGGTCGTCCCCGGCCGCGCGGCCGGTGATGGCAGGGCGACGGATGCAGGAGGTGGCGATGGGCGGTAGACTTCCCGCGATGCGGAAGTGGATCCGGAGTGCGCGCGGCCTCGGGCCGGCCCTTGGCGTGATGTGCGCCGCGACGCTCGCCCTCGCGTCCCTCGCGCGCGATGCCGGCGCGCAGGTGCGCCCCGACCTCCCCTGGCGCACCATCGGCACCGAGCACTTCCGCATCCACTTCACGCCGGAGCTCGAGGCCCTCGCCCGTCGCACCGCCTTCAACGCCGAGGCGGCGTGGACGGAGCTGGCGCGGGAACTCGTGCCGCCGCGGGGCGTGGTGGACATCGTCGTCGCGGACAACGTCGACTTCGCCAACGGTTACGCCTCCGCCTTCCCGAGCAACCGGATCGTGATCTACGCCCGGCCGCCGGTGGAGGAGCTCGCGCTCCGCAACCATCGCGACTGGAACCGGATGCTCCTGACGCACGAGCTCGTGCACGTCTTCCACCTGGACCGCGTGCGCGGGTGGTGGCGCCTGGCGCAGGGCGTGTTCGGGCGGGCGGCGCCCTTCTTCCCGAACACCTACGCCCCGAGCTGGATCATCGAGGGGCTCGCCGTGCACTACGAGACCCGGCTCGGCGACGACGGGGGGCGCCTCGCCGGCACCGAGTTCCGGTCGCACGTGCGCGCCGCGGCGCTCGAGGGGTCGCTCCCCGCGCTCGACGCGCTCTCCCTCGCACAGCCGCACTTCCCGCGCGGGAACATGGCGTACCTCTATGGCGCCTTCGCCATCACGCACGACGAGCCTCGCGCGATGCGCACCTACGTGGAACGCGCGAGCGAGCGGGTGATCCCCTGGCGGCAGGACGCCAACGCGCGCGACGCCTTCGGCGCGAGCTTCACGCGGCGCTGGGCGGCCTGGCGGGACTCGGTCACGCGCGCGGAGTCCGGGGTCGCGGCGCTGGCGCGCGCCGACGTCGGCGCCGTGCGCACGCTCACGACGCACGGGTACACCGCGCGCTTCCCGCGCTTCGTCACCGACACCGAGCTGCTGTACGTGGCCGAGGAGGGGCGCCGGACCACCGGGCTCTACGCGCTCTCCCTCGACGGCGAGCGGCAGCGGCTGGGGCGTCGCACCGCGCTCGACGCCAACTCGCCGCTCGTGATCGGCGGGAGTGCCAGGCCCGGCACCGTGCAGGGGGAGCTGGACTACACCGATCCCTACTCGATCCGGTCGGACCTCACGCGCCGGGGTCCGCGGGCGACGCGCGGGGGCGCCGACCGCACGCGCGGCGCGCGGCTCTCGCACCCGGACGTGCACGCGCCCACCGGCCGGATCGTCGCGGTCCGCACGACTCCCGGCAGCACCGAGCTCGTGACGATGGACGCACTCGGCGCGCCGGTGCGGGTGCTCGCGCACGGGACGCTCAACGTGAACTGGAGCGACCCGCGCTGGTCGCGCGACGGCAGGCGCGTCGCCGCCGCCCGGTGGGAGGATGGCGGGCGCACGAGCATCGTGGTGCTCGACGCGGCGGGCACGGAGTTGCAGACCTTCGCCCCGAAGGGTCACCCCCTCGCGCTCGTCTCCTCGCCCGTCTGGGTGCCGGGGGACACGGCGATCCTCTTCGTGAGCGACCACGAGGGGCGGGCGATGATCTACCGGGGCGACGTGCGGAGCGGGGGCTACGCGCGCGTCTGGGCCACCGAGACCGCGCTCAACACCCCCGACGTCTCCCCGGACGGGAAGTTGATCACTGCCGTGGAGCTCCGCGGCGACGGCTACCATGTGGTCGCGCGTGCGATGCCGGGTGCGCTCCCGCTCACGCACGGCGACGTGCAGCCGGCCGCGCCACCGCGCGCGGAGGGTGCACGGAGCGACACGAGTGCCGCGGTGGCCCGCTACTCTCCGCTTCGCACCCTGCTCCCCCGCTGGTGGTTGCCGGTGGTGGCGAGCACCGACCCCGGCACGGCGCGCTTCGGGTTCGAGACCAGCGGGCGCGACGTGGTCGGCCGGCACGCGTACGCGGCCGCGGTCACGCTCGAACCCCGCCGCTCCGAGCTCACGGCGGATGTCGTGTACGAGTACGCGGGACTCGGCGTCCCGACCGTCGGTGCCTCACTCGCACAGGACTGGGCGCATGGCGTGGTGAGCGACACGTCGGGTGCGTTCGCCGGCTACATCGGGCGCTGGGACCGGTCGGTCTCGCTGAGCGCGACCTTCGCGCGGCCTCGGGCGCGGCGCTCGGTCGCACTGACGGTCGGCGGCGAGCTCGAGTCGTTCGGGTACCGCACCTATCCGGCCGATCTCCTGCCGCGCCTGGCGGGCGGTGCGCTGGTGGGGACCTTCGACCGGCAGGCCGCCTTCGCGTCGCTGTCGTTGAGCACGCTTCAGCGTCCGGCGCTCGCGGTGTCGTCGGAGGACGGCATCGGGGTGGCCGTGACGCAGCGCCAGCGCTTCTCGGCGGGCGTGGCGGGCGAGGACGTCGCGGAGACCGTGGTGAGCGCCACACTCGCCAAGTCGCTCCCGGGGCCGGGGTACGCGCGGCACGTGCTCGCGGCGCGCGGTGCGTACGGCATCACGAGCCACCGCGCGACCACCGGGTTCGGTGCGGGGGGGATCAGCGGCGGGTCGCTCGAGATCGTGCCGACCGTGGTGATCGGCGACCAGCGGCGGACCTTCTTCGTGCGCGGCTTCGAGGGGAGTTCGCTGGTGGGGGTGCGCGCGGCCGCGGCGAGTGTCGAGTATCGGGCACCGCTCTCGCTCATCGGGCGCGGGGTACGGATGCTCCCGCTCTTCATGCAGAAGGCGTCGGTCACCGCCTTCGTGGACGGCGGCGGCGCGTGGTGCTCGTACCCCGTGACCGGTTCCTTCCTCTGCCAGTCCTCGCGGATCTCGCGCGCGACGCTCGCGTCGGTGGGGGGCGAGTTCTCGCTCGATGCCGCAGTGAACTACGATTCGCCCTACCGCTTCCGGCTCGGCGTCGCGCGTCCCGTGCGCGGCGAGCGCTTCGCGGCGCGGGAGACGACCATCTACTTCACGCTCGGGAGCACCTTTTGAGCGCGCCGGAGCCACTCGCCACGCCGCGGATCGATCCCACGGCCTTCGTGCACCCGGCGGCGATCGTCGTCGGCGATGTCACGCTCGGCGCGCATGCGAGCGTCTGGCCGGGCGCGGTGCTGCGCGGGGACACCGACGCGATCAGGATCGGGGACGAGTCGAACGTCCAGGACGGCGCGGTGCTCCATTGCGATCCGGGGATGCCCTGCCTGATCGGGCGGCAGGTGACGATCGGCCACCGCGCGGTGGTGCATGGCGCGGAGGTGAAGGACGGCGCGTTGATCGGGATCGGGGCGATCGTGCTCAACCGCGCGGTGATCGGGGAGGGGGCGTTGATCGCCGCGGGGTCGGTGGTGGCGGAGGGGAAGGTGATCCCGCCGCACTCATTGGTGATGGGGGTGCCGGCTCGCGTGTTGCGGCCGCTCAGTGCGGAGCAGCGGGAGCGGGTGGCGCGGGGGTACAAGACGTACGTTGCGATGAAGGAGCGGTACCGGTGAGGGATGGATTTCCTGCAGATGTGGGATGGGAGATGGGAGGGGGCGGCCCTTTCGGGCCGCCCTATCCCCCACGCTGAGTTGCCTCACATCTCCCCTCTCCCACCTCACATCTGCAGTGTCCTTTCGTTGCCTTCCTCGCACTGATGCCGTCGTTATTTCACCTCGCGCTTGCAAGCAAGGTTTGCGCTCTGCGGTGCGGATCGATACGTTCCACCCCCCGGGCGAAACCGTCCCGAAGGGTCGTTTGTGAAGAGAAGTGCTAAGTCGTTCGTTGGTAAACGTTTGCGTGCGTGCAGGATCGGCGGGCTGGCTGTCTTGTCGGTGTCGCGTGTGTGTGTCGTACAGGCGACAGTGACTGTGGCGTGGAAAAGACGACAGGCGCGACCGATTCGTGATTGATGGTATGTAACTCGTTCATCCGCAGAGGGTTGCAAGATGCTTGCGCGGCTTCACGAGCGCGGTAGACTTGACCCCCTCGACCCCTGGACCGAGCGGATTCTCCGCTGAGTTCCGCTCCGGCGCTGTTCCAGTTTGGCCAAATACCTTTCAGTTGGAGATGGTGAAATGCCCCTGCCCGTCAATCCCCCCTCGACGCCTGCGACGCTCTCCCAGAACGCCCGCACTGTTCTGGAGAAGCGTTACCTCGTCAAGGACAAGACGGGCAAGTCGGTCGAGACGCCGGAGGACATGTTCTGGCGCGTCGCGACAACGGTGGCCGAGGCCGATCGGCGCTACGGCGCCACCGAGAAGCAGGTGGAGCAGGTCGCGAACCAGTTCTATGAACTGATGACGCAGCGGCGCTTCGAGCCGAACTCGCCGACCCTGATGAACGCCGGCCGTCCGCTCGGGCAGCTCTCCGCCTGCTTCGTCCTCCCGGTCGAGGACGCGCTCTCCAACGGGCACAGCGGCATCTACGACACGCTCCGCTCGATGGCGCTGATCCACCAGAGCGGCGGCGGCACGGGGTTCTCCTTCTCGCGCCTCCGCGCGCGCGGCTCGATGGTGCGTTCCACCACCGGCGTGGCGAGCGGCCCGATCTCCTTCATGCAGCTCTACGACGCGTCCACCGACGCGGTGAAGCAGGGGGGCACGCGGCGCGGCGCCAACATGGGCATCCTCCGCGTCGACCATCCGGACGTGATGGAGTTCATCACGTGCAAGGAGGACCTCACCAAGATCACGAACTTCAACATCTCGGTGGCGGTCACCACGAAGTTCATGGAGGCGCTCGCCGCCAACGCGATGTACGACCTGGTGGACCCGATCTCCAAGAAGACGGTCGGCCAGCTCGACGCGCGGATGGTCTGGGACAAGATGATCGAGGGCGCGTGGCGCACGGGCGAGCCCGGCGTCTTCTTCATCGACGAGGCCAACAAGTACAACCCGGTGCCGCACTTGGGCGCCTACGAGGCCACCAACCCGTGCGGCGAGCAGCCCCTGCTCGCGTACGACGTCTGCAACCTCGGCTCGATCAACGTCGGCTACTACGTGGTGGACGGGAAGATGGACTGGAAGTCCTTCGCCAAGGACATCCACCTCTCCACGAAGATGCTCGACAACATCATCGACGCGAACAAGTACCCGCTGCCGGAGATCGACGCGCTGGCCAAGCGCATCCGCCGCATCGGGCTCGGCGTGATGGGCTTCGCCGACGCGCTGATCCGCCTCGGCATCAAGTACGACTCCCCCGAGGGCGTCGCCTTCGGCAAGCAGGTGATGGAGTTCCTCGACGTCGAGGCCAAGAAGGAGTCGGCGCGGCTGGCCGAGGAGCGCGGGGCGTTCCCGGAGTGGGCGCAGAGCATCTTCGGTCCCGACGCCACCTGCGCGCGCGACGCGAACGGCAAGCGCATCCGCCCCGAGATGAAGCTCCGCAACTGCAACGTCACCACCGTCGCGCCGACGGGGACGATCTCGATCATCGCCGGCTGCTCGTCGGGGCTCGAGCCCCTCTTCGCCGTGGCCTTCATGCGGAACCAGGCCGGCGTGATGATGCCCGACGTGAACGAGGACTTCGTCGCGATCGCCAAGAAGGAGCGCTGGTACTCGGAGGCGCTGATGGAGCGCATCGCGAAGACCGGCTCGGTGCAGCATCCGGAGATCCCGAAGAAGTGGCAGGACGTGTTCGCCACCGCGAACAACATCTCCCCCGAGTGGCACATCCGGATGCAGGCCGCCTTCCAGGCGCACTGCGACTCGGCGATCAGCAAGACCACGAACTTCTCGCACGCCGCCACCAAGGACGACGTGCGGGCGATCTACGAGCTCGCGTACCAGATGAAGTGCAAGGGCGTCACGGTCTACCGGGACGGCTCGCGCGACGGCCAGGTGCTCTCCACCGGTGCCACCGCCGACGCCGCCGCCAAGCGTGACGGCACCAAGGAGGATCCCTCGCTCAAGCGCGAGCTCGCCGAGCTCAAGGGGCAGCTGGCCGAGATCACCTCGGACAACGACCGCCTGAAGAAGCTGCTGTTCGACGCCGAGGCCGAGAACCTCCAGCGCCGCCAGAAGCGCTCGCGCCCCGACGTGCTCCGCTCGACGGCGATCCGCAAGGAGACGCCGCTCGGCACGATGTTCGTGCACATCACCGAGGACGACAAGGGGACGCCGTTCGAGGTGTTCATCAACCTCGGCAAGGCCGGCGGCTCGGCCATGGCGGACGCCGAGGCGATGGGGCGGCTGATCTCGCTCGCGCTCCGCTCGGGGATCTCGATCCAGCAGGTGCACCGCCAGTTGCGCGGCATCTCCTCCGACCGCGCGGTGGGGCTCGGCCCGAACAAGGTGCTCTCCGTGCCGGACGCGATCGGCCTCGCGCTCGAGGACTGGATGCGCACCAAGCAGGGGGTGCAGCAGGAGCTGCTCACCACGGCGGAGACGCTCGCTTCACCCGATGCGCCGCAGCTGCAGAAGCAGCCGGAGCCGGTCGTTTCGCAGGGTGGGGCGTTGATGCAGTTCGAGGCGATGAGCGGCGGGGATGCGTTCATCGGGACTTGCCCGGATTGCGGGAGCCAGCTCGAGTTCGCGGAAGGGTGCGTGAAGTGTCATGTGTGTGGGTTCAGTGAGTGCGGGTGAGCCTTAAGGACTGAGCCGCGTCCGAACGTAGGGCGCGGCTCTCGGTCATCGGCGCACGGCGCGGTGTCCCTGGTCAGCCGACCGACACGAACGCCCTCACCGGAAAAGTCCCAAACCCCTTCACCTTCACCGGCACCGCCGAGAACCTCCCCCCGCGCGGCGGGATCGCCTCGAGCCCCCGCAGGTGCTCGACGATCGGGATCTCCCGCCCCAGCAGCACCGAGTGCACCGGACGGTCATCGGTCGTGATGCTGTCGATGTTCATCGAATCGATCCCCACCAGCGCGGCGCCTGACTTGGCGAGCCAGTCGGCCGCGCGTTCGGTCAGGTAGGGGTGGCCATCGAGATAGGCCGGGGTTCGCCAGTGGCGGTCCCAGCCGGTGTGGAAGAGCACGGCGCGCCCGCGGACGGAGTCGCGCGAGAGCCCCACCTCATCGATCGCCGGGCCCGCCGCCGGATCGACCCGCACCACGACACAGTCCAGGTCGGCCACGGACTCCAGCGGGAGCTCGGAGAGGTCCTTCCCGTTCTCGTACCGGTGGAACGGACTGTCGATGTACGTCCCGGTGTTGCCGATCATCTCGATCTTCCCGATCTGGAACTCGGCGCCGTTGTACCGCGTGCGCGCCTCGGCGCGGCTCAGCCAGTCACAGATGATGGGCCCGGGGAACCCCTTGTAGGTGATCATCCCGTGCTCGACGGTGTGGCTCACATCCAGCATTCGCTTCGCGGTGCTCATTCGGGGTCTCGGTCAGGGTGGGGAACGTTTGACTGGTTCAGGCGACGCACGCGACCTGGGGCCGCTGGTAGTCGCACGCGCACCGTCCGGGTGCGCAGGAGGCCTCGGCGGTGCGGCCCATCCGCACGCAGCGCCAGCACTGCGCGAGCGACTCCTCTATGGACCGGAGCCCGGTGAGCCGCGACGCCTTCGACGCCTCGTGCTCGCGCCCATCCTCGGGTCGGAGCGCCGGCACTCCCGCCTGATCGAACGAGAGCTCGGCGATCACGGTGAACCCGGCCTTCCGGATCCCCGCCGCCGACGCGTGGTTCTCGGGCGCATACGCGATCCAGAACATCCCGGCCTCCGCGGACTCGGCCTGCACGATCGCCTCCAGGAGCCGCGGGTAGATCCCGAGCCCCCGGTGCGAGGGGAGCGTGACGAAGTTCCAGAGATACCGCTCGCCGGGTCCGATGGTGAGGGTCCGCGCCATCTCCCCGATGGTCGCGGTCGCTGTGGCCGCCCACCCCCACGCGGCCCGTACGCCGTCTACGCTCGCGATATACGCGCGGTGGCCGTCGTCGAACCGTGACTGGATCTCCGCTTCCGTCCTTCCTTGCAGCGCAGCCATCACCGCCGCGGACTCCTCTCGCGCCACGGCCAGGCCGCGGAGCGGTGCGAGCAGGGGCGGCCGGTCGCCGCGGACCCTCAGTGCGATCGCCATCGGTGTGATCCTCGGGTTGCGGGTCAGGGGAGGGAGTCGCGCGAGGGAACATCGAGCGGACTCACGAGCGTCTTGAGGAACGCCTCGAGCTGCCGGAGCTCGCGCTCCGAGAGACGGAGCGGCTTGAGCTCGGAGGTGCCGGCCGGCGCGGCCGGCGCACGGTTGTAGTGCGAGAGGACGGCCGGGAGCGTGGCGATCTGGCCCGCGTGCATGAAGGGCGCGCGCGTGGCCGCGTTCCGGAGCGAGGGCGTCTTGAAGGCGCGCACGAGCTCCGGACCTTCGAGCACGGCGTACTTGAGCTCCGCACAGTCCGCCGGACCTGCGTCGCTGTACCGGCTCGTGCAGTTGAACTCGGCGCGCGCCACCTGCCGCGCTCCGACGGTGCGCCCGCTGTCGAGCGGCGTCGTGCCCTTCGCCGCGGGGACGCCCGTATTGTGGAAGTGATCGTCGGTGAGGAGCGCACCGTTGTGACAGTTCGTGCAGCTCGCCTTGCCGATGAAGAGGCGGAGTCCGGCCTCCTCGTCGGCGGAGAAGGAGTCCGCCGGCGTCTCCGGGCGGCGCGCGAGCACGGCCTCCACGTACCGGTCGAAGCGCGATGGCGTGAAGCGCACACGGCGCTCGAACGCGGCGATCGCCTTCCCGATGTTCGCGTACACCCGCGTGATCTCCTCCCGCCGGCTCGGCGCGATGCGGTCCCAGCTGGCGCGGCGCACGGCGTCCTCCACCGGTCCCGCCTGCGCGGGCAACCCGCGCAGGTCGGGGAACTTCCCGAAGACGGACTCGTACTCGCGCTTGTAGTCGCCCGCGATCCGGTGGGCGTACTGCACGCGGTCCCCGCCATGCTCCACCGGGCTCTCGAGCGGTCCGAGTGCCTGCGACCACTGGCTGTCGGCGCGACCGTCCCAGAACTGCCAGGGGCTGTACGCGGTGCCGGCGATCGGCATGGTGCGACGCCCAGCGGTGCCGACGCCGACACCGAGCGGCACCCCATCCTGGAAGCCGAGCTCGGGGAGGTGACAGGTGCCGCACGAGACCTTTCCGTTGCTGCTCAGGCGGGTGTCGAAGAAGAGCCTGCCGCCGAGCGTCGCGGCCGCGTCGTCGTCGGCAAAGCGGTTCGACGGATCCGAAGGCAGCGGCGCCAGGCTCGCGAGCGAGAGCGAACGCAGCGTGGCCCGCTCGGCGCTCGTCCAGAGCACGCGCCCGCTGCCTGCGGGCCGCGCACCCGACGCCGTGGTGAGGAAGAGGAGGACCGCGACGACCCCGAGTTCAAGGGCCGCGGCGAGTCGCGAGTACCGGCGCATGTTGGCCTCCTAGAGCTTGAGGTTGAACACGACCGAATCCGCGCCCATCGCCGACTGCACGCGGAACTTCACGACCCACCAGCCGGTCATGTTGAACTTCATCCCGTCCACCCGGTGGTCGCCGTTGCCGAGTGATGCGGTCACGGCCGGCTTCGTCGGCAGGCCATGGCCATGCTGGGGCATCCCGCCGTCCACGGAGACGGTGGCGGAGTCGAGCGGTGCACCCTCGGCGGTCTCGAGGTGGAGCGTCCAGCGCTGCAGCTTGCCGACCGGGATGCTGTCGCCATCGGGGCGGATGACAGCGCGATAGAGGCCGGTGGTGCTGGTGCGCTCGCGGCCGAACTCCTGCTCGGCGGGCATCCTCATGAACATCGAGCAGGCCCCGACGAAGGCGAGACCGGCGGCGAGCGCGAGGCCGAGCGCCGTGCGGCGCGCGGAGGAGCGTGGCGTGGAACGGGGCGTAGTCATGGAAGTGGGGACCGGGCTGGGGTGGCGTACCCGGCGGCGGGCGCCGCGAGGACGAGGGTACGATGCCGCCAGCCCCCACCGGCGGGCTTGAACGGAGGGGCTGACCTTTCGCCAGCGCCGCGGCAAGGTCAGCCCCTGCATTCAATCGGCGGCACCCGAGCCGGGCCTACTCTCAGCGCGTGCCGACGGATGTCGGTGCGCAACCCACCTCCACGCCGAGAGTCCCGATGTCCCGTACCGCCCGCTTCCTCCTTGTGGTGCTCATGCACGGCACCGCCGCGCTCTGCCTCGCCCAGCCCGCCGCGCCCGCTGACACGGCGCGCCCGCGCTTCGCGATCGGATCCTCCCACACTGCGCTCGGCTTCATGAAGCTGAGCTTCCCGGAGCTCGACGCGCGCTTCGACGCCGCGGGCCTGCCGCGGGCCGCGAGCGGCGCTGGCGCGCTCGGGCTCGGCGTCGACATCCGTCCCGGCCGCCTGCTGGTGGGTGGCGGCTACCAGTCGCTCTTCACTCCCAACCAGTCGGACGCCTCGTATCGGACGCGCATGACTGGCGGGATCGCCCTGCTCGATCTCGGCGTCGCCCTGGTGCGGTCGCAGCGTCTCTCGGTCTATCCGATCGTCGGCGCCGGCGTGCTCCATCTCTCGCTGAACGTCCACGAGCGCGGCGACATCGCGTTCGACGACGGCCTTGCGACCCCGGCCAGGGAGATCGACCTCTCCAATACGTCGCTCCTCTTCCAGACGGGACTGCTGGTGGAGCACCGCATCGCGATGCGCGGCGCGGAGTACGCGGTGAGCCTGCGCTTCGGCGTCACCGGCGCCGTCGGGAATGGGGCGTGGCGCTCAGCCGAGGACCAGGTGCAGGGCGGTCCGTCGGGTGTCCGGAGCACGTATGTTCGGCTCGGCTTCTCCCGGCCGCTCAGCCGTCGCCGCGATGCCGCGCTCCCGCTGGCCGGGATGCTGGGTCAGGCCGTCGTGCGTTGAGCGCCCACCGGTGTGCCGGACTTCGACGTGAGGAACTGCATGCCCGAGGGTGAGAACCCGAAGGTGCGCGTCGAAGTCCGGCTCAGGTGCGCCGAGTCGGCGAAGCCGGCGGCGTGGGCCGCCGTGGAGAGGGTGGCGCCCTCCATCATGAGCTCCCAGACGAGCATGAAACGGCGCCAGAGCACGTAGGGCCGGAGTCCCATCCCTGTCTGCTCGGCGAACAGGTGCCGGAAACGCCCCGGTGAGAGGCAGGCATGCGCCGCGACCTCGTCGAGCGTGACCGCGGCCGGCAGGCGCTGGCCGATGTAGGCGATCGCGGCGAGGATGCGCGGATCGGTGGTCTCCGCCGGCTCGATCCCCCCGGCGACGGCCTGGACGAGTCGGCGCGCCTGTGCCACCGTCTCGTCGCGACGCCCCGCGAGCCACGCCGCGAACATCCCGGCGACGATCCCCTGCGTTTCGTCGGTGCCGATCTCGGCGATCCCGCCCCTGAGCGAACGCTCCGTCAGGGCGCGTCCCTCGCGCGTCTCGGGCTCGATGAAGATCACCGCGCCGTGCTCCGATGCCGTGACGTCGATGCCATGCGGCTGCCGCGAGGGCACGGCGGAGAGCGAGAAGCGCTCGCGCACGTCCACGTCGCCCATCAGGATCTGGTGCTCCCCCGCGCTCGCGACCGTGAGCTGGATGGCCTGGTGCGCATGCACGGGCACGAAGCTGGTGTGGCGGGCGATGAAGAGGCACCCGCCCTCCCACGCGAAGAACTGTCCGACTCCGACGACCTTGGCCATTCCGGGTCCTGGACAGGGAAGCCGGAATACTACCGTCGCAGAAGGTGCCCCACCACGTGCGCCGCGTCGGCGCCGACGCCGCCGAGGAGGGAGGAGGTGCGGCGGAACTGGTAGCGGAGGCCGACGAAGTAGAGGCCCGGCGACTCCACGGCGACACCCCGCGTCATGCGCGGGTAGTTCCCCAGCACGGCGCCGGGCACGTGCAGCCAGCTGAGGTCGGGCGTGGAGCCGGTGGCCCAGACGACCGTGCGGATGTCGCGCGGCGTCCCGCCGAGTACCGGACGCCCGTCGTGGACGTCGGAGAGGCGCTCGTGGCGCGTGACCCCGGCGCCGGCGAGCCGTGCCTCGGAGATGCCGACGAGGGGATCCGCGGGCCATGCGTCGCGCCAGCGACGGCCGAGCACCGTATCCATGGTGAGTCGCTCGGCGAGCGGCCAGAGCCAGGCGTAGATGTCGCGACCCAGCAGGCGGCGCGGCAGGAACCCCGGGGCGCGTCCCGAGAGGTGGACCTCCTGGAACCGGGCGAGTTCGAGCGCGATGTGGGCGCCGGCGCTCCCGGCGCCGACCACCAGCACAGGTCCGTCAGGAAGATCGAACGGGCTGCGATAGTGGTTCGAGTGGAGCTGGAGGATGTCCGGCGAGAGTCGGGCGGCGAGGGCCGGGATGCTCGGCGCGTGGAACGCGCCGCTCGCGACGATCACGTTGTCCGCCTCATAGGTGACCGTCCCTGTCTCGATCCGGTATCGGGTCCCATTCCACCGAAGCGCGCTCACGCGCGTCCGGAGACGGACCGGCAGGTCGAACCGGTCGGCGTAGCGCGAGAGGTAGTCGGCCACCTCGTCCTTGTCCGGCAGGTGGTCCGGGGGAGCGGGGAAGGGCATGCCGGGCAGCCCGGCGAACGCGGCGGGGGTCGTCAGCCGGAGGGAGTCCCATCGCTTCCGCCACTGCTCGCCGACCTCGGCGCCGGCGTCCAGCAGGACGAAGTCGGCGTCCGCCTGGGAGAGGAAGTAGCCGGCGGCGAGTCCGGCCTGGCCCGCGCCGATCACGATGGTCTCGAAGCGCTCGACGCGCGTGGAGATCGGTGTGGGTGCGTTGTCCGGGATGTGCATGGGAGGCCAGGGCAGTGATGATCGGCGTGTGGCGACGGGGATCGGTCGCGAGGTCGATCGAGTATGCCGGGGGCCTGCCCTGCGGCGATTGAACGCTCGGGCTGACCTGCGTGTGGGCTGCTCGGGAAGGTCAGCCCCTGCGTTCAAGACTTCGGCCGGCGCCGATCGCAGGTTCGAGGTGCGCGGCGATAGGCGCTGCGCGGTCACCTCTCATTCCGGGCCACTCCCATGCCTTTGGTCGTCGGTCTCACCGCCCCGCTGCTCGTCGCACTCTATGCCCGCCTCGCGCGCCTCGATCGCGAACGCTCGTTCTATCCCACCGTCCTGGCCGCGATCGCCTCGACCTACCTGCTCTTCGCCGCGATCGACGGCTCCCTGGCCGTTGTCGGCGTGGAGGCAATGCTGGCGTCGGTGTTCTTCGCCGCCGCCGCGATCGGATTCCGGTGGAACCTCTGGCTGGTCGTGGCCGGACTCGCCGCGCACGGGATCATGGACGCATTCCACGGGGGCGTCGTGGAGAACAGCGGGGTGCCCGCGTGGTGGCCCGCGTTCTGCGCGACGTACGACCTGGTCGCAGCCGCCCTGCTCGCGCGTCTCCTGTTCCCGGGGCGCGCGGGAAGGCCGGCGCTTGCCGTCTCCGCCGAGGGAGTGTCGTGACGCGCCGGCGGTGGGTCCTGGGCGCGCTGCTGAAGTTCGCGATCGCCGCGCTCGCGGTCCTTGCGACCGGCGCGGCGGTCGAATCCGTCGTGCGGCAGCAGGTGCGGGCGAACCATCCCGCTCCCGGTGTGCTGGCGGACATCGGTGGAGCGCGCCGGCTCCAGTTGGACTGCCGCGGTACCGGGTCCCCAACGGTCGTGTTCGAATCAGGGTTGGACGTGTACGGATCGCTCGCCTGGACGGGCGTGCACGACTCGGTCGCACGCACCACGCGGGCCTGTGCCTACGGTCGCGCCGGGGTCATGTGGAGCGATCGCGCGCGCGGTTCGTTCGACATCGAGATCGCGGCGATCGACCTGCATGCGGCGCTCGTCGGCAGTGGGGAGCGTGCCCCCTGGGTGTTGGTCGGTCACTCGGTGGGCGGACTGTACGCGCTCGCCTTCACCCATCTCTACGGAGCCGAGGTCCGCGGGCTGGTGCTCGTGGATGCCACGCACCCCGACCAGTTCGAGCGGTTCGCACGCGCCTTGGGCAAGTCGCTCGAGCCCTCGGCGGCCGAGGCGCGGGTCGGATCGGCGCTGGCGAGGACGGGTGCGCTGCGGCTGCTGGTCGACGCGCAGACCCCTCCGCACTGGCCGAGTGAGGTCGGCGAGCTGGAGACCGCGTTCCTGCCGGCCTCGCTCCCCGCGCTGGCTGGCGAGCTCCGGGCGCTGCGACGGTCACTCGCGCACGCTGCGGCGCACCGCTCATTGGGGGATCGCCCGCTGCTGGTCCTGGCGTCGGTCAAGCCGAGTTCGGACGCCGAGCTCCTGGCGATGAACCTGACGGTCGAGGAGGGCGCCATCCGCACGCACGTCTGGCGTGAACTGCACGAGGAGCAGGCGCGCTGGTCGCACCTCGGGCGGCTCGAGCTGGTGGAGGATGCCTCGCACTACATCCAGTTCGACCGACCGGACGTGGTGATCCGCGGCGTCAGGGAGATCGTCGAGGCGACTCGCGTGGCGGGGTCGCGGTGATGAGGTCCGGCACGGGGATGCGGGTGCAGACCATCATCCAAGTCGCGGGTACCGCGGGGCAGGGCCGCGATCGCACCACCCCTGCCGAGGGCAGAACTGGCATCACCACGCTCGGTTCCTCATGTTGTCGAGGTCGAGCCCATCTGATCAACACGAGTAGACCATGAGAGCGATCATCCACTCCGCCTTCGGCGCCCCTCGCGATGTGCTCGCGATCGGAGACGTCGACCGCCCGACCCCCGGACCGGCCGAAGTCCTCGTCCGCGTCCGCGCCTCCGCCGTCGCCAAGGGCATCTGGCTCATCACGCAGGGCCTGCCGTACATCGCCCGCCCGGCCTACGGACTGCGCGCGCCGAAACAGCCTGTCGCCGGCCTCGCGTTCGCGGGGACCGTCGACGCCGTCGGCGAGGCCGTGACCGACTTCGCGGTCGGCGACGACGTCTTCGGCTACCACGCGGGCGCGCTGGCGGAGTTCGTCGCCGTGCCGCCCGACGCGCTCGCGAGGAAGCCGGACCGCGTCTCCTTCGAGGAGGCAGCGGCCGCACCGGTCTCGGGGCTCGCGGCGCTCCAGGCCGTGCGCGACAGCGGGAAGGTCGAGGAAGGGCATCGCGTGCTGGTCATCGGCGCATCGGGCGGAGTGGGTTCGTTCGCCGTGCAGATCGCGAGGGCGTACGGCGCCGAGGTGACGGGAGTGGCGAGCACGCGAAACCTCGCGCTCGTGCGATCGCTCGGCGCGGACCACGCGATCGACTACACGCGCGAGGATCCGCTCGCGGGGGAGCGCCGGTACGACGTGGTGATCGACATCGCCGGCAACCGGCGCGTCTCGCGCCTGCGCCGCGTGCTCGCGCCCGGCGGGACGCTCGTGATGGTCGGCGGGACGGGCGGGCGCTGGACGATGGGGTTCGGGCGCACGGTGCGCGGGATGCTGCTCTCCCCCTTCGTGCGCGAGCGCATCGTGGGGCTGATCTCTGAGCCGAACCCGCGCGACCTGCGCGCGCTCGCGGTGCTGATGGAGGCGGGAAAGCTCGCGCCCGCCGTGGAGCGCACCGTGCCATTCACGGCGGCCGCCGAGGCGGTGGAGGAGGCGGGGAGCGGGCACGCGAGCGGGACGATCGTGGTCCGCGTCCGGGAGTGAGCGCGCGATGAACCGGATGGTGCGCACCGCCGGTGCGCTCTACATCGCGCTCTTCATCCTCGGCCCCTTCGTCTTCCTCTTCGGCAAGGCCGCGGCGCTGGTGCCGGGCGACCCGGCGGCGAGCGCCGCGAACGTGCTCGCGATGGGCACCGAGTACCGCGTGGGGATGCTCATCGAGGTCGCGATCATCCTCATCGAGATCGTGCTCGCGGCGATCTTCTACGTGATCTTCCGCCCAGTGAACCAGGCGCTCTCGCTCGCAGCGGCGTTCGCGCGATTCGGGGAGGCGCTGGTGCAGGGCGTCAACGTCCTGGTGAGCGGGAGCGTGCTCCTCGTGCTCGGTGCCGACAAAGCGCTCGCCGCGTTCACTCCATCGCAGCTCGAGGCGCTCGGACACCTCCTCCTCGGCGCGAATGCGTTCGGCGTGCTGGTCTGGGGGATCTTCTTCGGCTTCCACCTCCTCCTGCTCGGCCATCTCGTACGCGCGTCGGGGTTCCTGCCGCGGTGGATGGGCGCGCTGCTGATGGTCGCCGGCGTCGGCTATCTCGTGCAGAGTTGCGGGATGATCCTCTGGCCGGACGCGAAGGCGACGCTCGACGTGCTCGTGGTGGTGATGGCGGTACCGGGGGAGCTGGCGTTCGCCTTCTGGCTGCTCTTCAAGGGGGTGCAGGGGGGCAAGCCGCGTCCGGTTCCCGCCGCTGAGCGGCCGGTCGACGTGACGTAGAGCTCGATCCCATCGAGCACGCGCTCGAACCCGAGGTCGAACGACTCGCGGCTGGGGGTCGGGCGCAGGACTAACGGGACCGTTGCGTCCCGGCGGGACCGGCATGAGTGTTCGAGTCGTCGCCTCCGAGCCCCCTCCAGTCACGGGAGTCCTGCATGCGTCGTTCGCTCCGCTGGGCCCTTGTCGCCATGATCGTCCCGGTCGCCATCCCCCTCGGCGCCCAACGTCCGGCATTGATCAAGCTCAAGCCCGCATCCGGCCAGCATCCCGAGGAGTTCACGACGGTCTTCGCCCTGCGAGAACTCGCCGATGGCCGGGTCCTGGTCAGCGACAGCCGGGAGAGCCGGCTGGTCGTCCTCGACTTTCGTACGGGGGCCACGAAGGCGGTCGGCCGCACCGGGCGGGGGCCGAACGAGTACTCCCGCGCGGCGACCCTCTTCGCGCTCGGCGCTGATTCGACGCTCCTGGCGGATCCGGGATCGCGGCGCTGGCTGGTCCTGGCGAAGGACTCGATCGTCGTGACGGTCCCGCCGGATGATCGGGCGGTCCTGGCGGTGAGTGGCTTCCCGCGCGGGGCTGACGCCCGGGGCAAGCTCCTCGCCCGGCGCGAGAAGGCCATCGCCGACGCGCCGACCACTGAGACGACGGAGCGCGACTCGTCGGCCTTCGTGCTGGTCGACCGTGCGACCGTGCGGCAGGACACGGTCGCCTGGGGGATGCCACTGCCGCGACGGACGCAGCAGACGAAGAACGCGAAGGGCGAGATCACGTCGATGAGCGTCATGCCGGTCGGGGTCCTCGCCTACGAGGAGAGCGGGATCCTCTTCCCCGACGGATGGTTCGCCATCGCACGACACCGGCCGTTCCGTGTGGACTGGCGTTCGCCGACCGGCACATGGACGAAGGGTGCGCCGCTCCCGGTCGCCCCGATCCGCGTGGACGCGCGGGAGCGGAGCGCCTACTTGGAACGGAACGCCGAGAACTACCGACCGCGGCCGGAGCTTCCGCCGGAGTTCGCGCTCAAGCCGCCGACGCCGGGAGACTTCCCCGACGTCATCCCGCCGTTCCCCCCGGGCGCGCTGAGTGTCGGACCCGACGGGGTGCTGATCATCCGCCGCACCAAGAGCGCCGACTTCACGGGATCCAACTACTTCTTCGTGGACCGGCAGGGAAAGCTCGTTGGCGAGCTCGCCCTGCCCGCGAGCGAGACCGTGGTCGGCGCAGGGCCGCGGACGCTGTACGTCGCGGTGAAGGATGAGGACGACATCCTGCGGATTCGGCGGCATCCGTGGTGATCCGGCACGCGGCTCGGGGGTAGCAGGATGGGTGCACCCGACCTTCACCGAGCGGCGCCGGATCCCGCGCCGGAGGGTGGTGTGGTGGTCGCTCGGCGCCGGTGCGCTGCTGACTCTCGCCGGCCTCGCGTGGCTGCTGCGCGACCCTGAGCCCTACTTCGAGGAACGCCACGGCACTCTGGCCGCGGTGCTCGATGCGCGCGTGGAGCGCACGGGCGGGATGGTGGAGGAGACCGTCCGCCTGCGTTCGACCAGCGGGCTCGAAGTCTCGCTCGCGATCCGTGCGCCGGACGCCGCCGCGTCAGTCGGCGCGCGCGAAGTCGTCGTACGCCGCCCCCTCTACCTGATCCTCGGCGGCCATGTGCGCGGCATGGGCGCGGGCGCGCTCGTCGGCGACACCCGCGGCGCGGTCATCGCGGCACTCGAGTATCCCTACGACGGCGACCACCGTGCGAAGGGGCTCAGCGTCGTCGCCCAGGTCCCGGCGATCCGCAGCGCGATCTGGGACACGCCGCCGGCGGTGCGCCTCGCGCTCGATCACCTGCTCTCGCGCCCCGACGTGGACCCGAATCGGGTAGAGCTCGTCGGCGCGAGCTTCGGCGTGATCTTCGCGACGGTCGCGGCCGCGCTCGACGACCGCGTCACCCGGCTCTGGCTCGCGCACGGCGGCGGCCGGCCCTTCACGCTCCTCGACCACGGGCTCAAGGACGAGATCCCCGTCGCGCCGCTGCGCTACCCGGTCTCGCTGCTCGCGCACCTGATCGCCTCGGGTCCGCGCTTCGCGCCGGAGCGCTGGGTGGCACGGGTGGCGCCGCGCCCGGTGGTGATGCTCAATGGGCTGGACGACGAGCGGATCCCGCGGGAGACGGTCGACGTGCTCTGGCGGTCGGCGCAGCAGCCCAAGCGGATGGTCTGGCTCTCGGGGCCGCACGTGCAGGGGGACCGGCCCGAGGTGCTGCAGGCGCTCGTGGACACGATGTTCGCGATCGCGGAGGGGGGCCCCGAAGCGCCCTGAGCGATGGTCCCGCGGAGCTTGGGACTCGAGACGCGACGCTGGTCTATCGCGCTCCCGCGCCGGAACTCACATTCTAGCGCGGCCACCCGACCACCTCGACACCCCGGAGGTTCGCCATGACGATGCGACCGTTCTTCCAGAGCGCGCTCGCTCTCGCCTTCTTGTCACTGATCCACGGAGCCGCTCTCGCGCAGGCGGCCGCGCCGAATGCGCGCACTCAGGTCCAGGACGTGGTTCGCGCCTACGTTGACGCGAGCAACAAGGTGGACATCACGGCCGCGATGGAGTTGATGAGCCGACGGCCGGAAGTGAGCAGCGTCGAGGACGGGAACATCACGCGCGGATGGGACGCCATCCGGCAGGCCGCCGACGAGATGCTCGGCATGGAGGGGCGGTTCAAGGTCGCTGTCGGGTCGATGGACGTGACCCTCCTCGGGGCCGCGAACGCGCTCGTCGTCGCACCCACCACCATCACGATCGTGGACGACGCCGGCCAGACGGTACAGGTAAAGGGGGCGCTCTCCCTCGTGCTCGAGCGGGTGCAGGGCGCCTGGAAGATCCTGCACGAGCACCACAGCATCCGCGCCGAGCAGTGAAGGTCACCGGGCTCCACGTGGGCGGTCGCTGACCGTGCCGGTCACCGCCGTCGGCCAAAGCGTCTCCCGCAAGGACGGCATCGGCAAGGCCACCGGCGCCGCGAAGTACGCCGACGACCTGACCTGGCCGGGGATGCTCCACGGCCGCACGATCCGCTCGACCGTCCCGCGCGGCCGGATCCGCGCGGTGCTCTTCGACTTCGACACCACCGGCTTCACCATCGTGGACCACGCGGACGTGCCAGGGTCGAACATGGTGGACCTGATCGAGCGCGACCAGCCGCTCCTCGCGGTGCACGAGGTGCGGCACGTCGGCGAGCCGATCCTCCTCCTCGCGCACGAGGACAAGGAGGTGCTCCACGCGGCCCGGGTGCTCGTCGAGTATGAGGAGCTGCCCCCCCTCCTCGATCCAGAGGGCTCGGAGCAGACCTTCAAGACGATCACGATCGACAAGGGGGACGCCGCCGCGATGGCGGGCGCGGACCTGGTGGTCGAGGGCACCTACCAGACGGGCCACCAGGAGCACATCTACATCGAGCCGAACGGGGTGATCGCGGTCCCCGAGGACGGCGGGATCACGGTGCATGGCTCGATCCAGTGCCCCTTCTACGCGCTCAAGGCGCTCAAGGCGCTGCTCGGCCCCGACATCCCCGCGCGCGTGGTGCAGACGGAGACGGGGGGCGGCTTCGGCGGGAAGGAGGAGTTCCCCTCGATCCCCGCTGGACACGCGGCGCTCCTCGCGCACAAGTCGGGGCGCCCGGTGAAGATCATCTACGACCGCGTGGAGGACATGGTCTCCACCACCAAGCGGCACCCGTCCATCGTGCGGCACCGTACGGGGGTGAAGCGCGACGGGACGCTGGTGGCGATGGAGGTGGAGGTGATCCTCGACGGGGGCGCATACGTCACGCTGAGCCCGGTGGTGCTCTCGCGCGGGTGCATCCACGCGGCGGGACCCTACCGCTGCGACAACATCAGGATCGAGGGGCGCGCGGTCTTCACGAACACGCCCCCCAACGGCGCCTTCCGCGGCTTCGGCGCGCCACAGACGGAGTTCGCGGTGGAGGTGCAGATGGAGCGCGTGGCCGAGGCGCTCGGGATGGACCCGGTGGAGTTCCGGCGGAAGAACGCGCTCCGCGCCGGCGACACCACGGCGACCGGACAGGTCCTCCGCGAGGACTGCAGCGCGCTCGCGGTGCTCGACGAAGCGGTGCGGCGCACGGAGTTCGCCCGCAAGCGGACGGAGTACGAGGGCACGGATCGCGCGATCGGGCTCTCGCTCTTCTACCATGGCGCGGGGTTCACGGGGAGCGGGGAGCGCTACCTCAAGTCGCGCGCGCGCCTCGAGGTCACCCCCACCGGCGTGCGCATCGCGACCGGGAGCACGGAGATCGGCCAGGGGACGCGCACGATGCACGCGCAGATCGTCGCCGACGCGCTCGGCGTGCCCTACG
This sequence comes from Gemmatimonadaceae bacterium, assembly GCA_011525845.1. Lineage (GTDB taxonomy): Bacteria > Gemmatimonadota > Gemmatimonadetes > Gemmatimonadales > Gemmatimonadaceae > Pseudogemmatithrix. The sequence goes on from WYBP01000013.1 coordinate 86,866, forward strand.
AGAGCGTGGAGGTCGCGCAGCCCGACACGAAGCACGTCGTGGACAGCGGGCCCACGGTGGCATCGCGCACCTGCATGGTGGTGGGGAAGATCCTCGAGGAGTGCGCGGTGGAGATGCGATCGGAGCTCGGCAAGCTCTCGCCCGCCGAGTACTTCGCGAAGCACGGGGCGATGACGGTGGAGCGGATGTACGAGCCGCCGGACTGGATCCGGTGGGACGACGCGACCTACCGCGGCGACGCCTACGCGACCTACGGCTGGGGGTGCGACGTGGTGGAGCTCGAGGTGGACCCCGACACCTTCGACGTACGCCTGCTGGAGGTGACGGCGGTGCAGGAGTTCGGTCGGCCGATCCACCCGGCGCTCGCGCGCGGCCAGATCGAGGGGGGCACGGTCCAGGGGCTCGGCTACGCGCTCCTTGAGCGCGTGGTGATGAGGAATGGCGCGATGGCGAACGCGCAGCTCACGAACTACACGATCCCCACGACGCTCGACGTGCCGGAGATCGACGTGGTGATGCTCGAGAATCCGTACCCCGGCGGTCCGTTCGGGGCGAAGGGACTCGGCGAGCTCCCGATGGATGGGCCCGCGCCCGCGGTGGTGAACGCGCTGCGGCACCTGGGCCACGACATCCGGGCGATCCCGGCGACGCCGGAGATGATCGCGGCGAGCCCGGTGGCGGCGCGCACGTGAGGTTCACGCTCAATGGCCTGCCGGTGGAGACGAACGCGCACCCGATGGCGCGGCTCCTCGACGTGCTCCGCGAGGAGCAGAGGCTCACGGGCACCAAGGAAGGGTGCGGGGAAGGGGAGTGCGGTGCGTGCACGGTGCTCGTGGACGGGCAGTCGGTCTGTTCCTGCCTCGTGCCGGTCGCGCAGGTGGAGGGCGCCCGCGTCACCACCATCGAGGGCCTCCACGGTACGCACCCGCTCCAGAAGCTCTTCATGGACGAGGTGGGCGCGCAGTGCGGGATCTGCACGCCGGGGATGGTGCTCGCCGCGCTCGCGCTCGAGGACAACCCGGTGCCCACGCTCGACGACGTGCGGACGGCGCTCGCCGGGAACCTCTGCCGCTGCACGGGCTACTCCGCGATCTACCGCGCGGTGCTCAAGTGGCGGGCCGAGGCGGACTCGGGGCCGCACGCCGCGCCGGAGCAGGCGTCTGCGAGGCACAAATGAGGTACACGTGAGGCGCCCGTGAGGATCGCGACCTCATCGCTCGACCTTCGGCGGCCCGCCACGCTCGAGAGTGCGCTGCAGGCGCTGCGGGACGATGCGCGCACGCCGATCGCCGGCGCGACCGACCTCTATGTGACGCTCAACTTCGGGACGCTCGAGGCCCGGCGCTTCCTGGACCTCTCGCGCCTGGCGGAGCTCCGCGGCATCACCGAGCGCGGCGACACGCTCGTGATCGGGGCGCTCGCGAGCTTCACGGCCCTCCAACGCTCGCCCCTCGTGGTGAAGCGCCTGCCGATGCTCGTGGAGGCGGCGCGCCTCGTGGGCGGGGTCCAGATCCAGAACCGCGCGACGCTCGGCGGGAACATCGCGAACGCATCCCCCGCCGGGGACTCCCTTCCGGTGCTCGCGGCGGTGGACGCGGCGATCGTGCTGCGCAGCGTGGACGGCGAGCGCCGCGTGCCGATGACGGAGTTCTACACGGGCTACCGGGCGAGCGTGATGCGCCCGGACGAGCTGATCACGGCGGTGGAGGTGCCGCGGGTGGAGGGGCACCAGTGGTTCCGGAAGGTGGGGACGCGCGCGGCCCTCGCGATCTCCAAGGTGGTGGTGGCCGGAGTGCGCGACGGACCGCGAGCGGCGCGCTTCGCGATCGGGAGCGTGGCACCGACCGTCGTGCGTGCCCGGAAAGCCGAGGGCGTCCTCGCCAAGGGGGGCAAGATCGAGGAGGCCGTGCGCGCACTGCAGGCGGAGATCACGCCCATCGACGACTTGCGCTCCACGGCGGAGTACCGCACCGCCGTGGCCGGGAACCTGCTGCGACGATTCTGGGCGGAGACGGCGTGAGCGCGTCGCCGGCGGACCTCGTCATCCGGAGCCGCCGCGTCGTGACCGCGTCCGGGCTGCGCGCGGCCTCGGTGCACATCACGACTGCCGACGGTCGGATCTCCGCGGTGAAGGGGTGGAGCGAAGTGAAGGGGGCCGGCACGCTCGTGGATGCGAAGGACTCGCTCCTGATGCCGGGGATCGTGGATTCGCACGTCCACGTGAACGAGCCGGGGCGCACCGAGTGGGAAGGGTTCGCGAGCGCCGGAGCCGCTGCGGCGGCGGGAGGCGTGACGACGATCTGCGACATGCCGTTGAACGCCATCCCCGCCACGACGGCGGTCGAGGCGCTGGAGCTCAAGCGTCGGGCCGCGCACGTGGCGGCGTCGCCCGTGAACGTCGAGTTCATCGGCGGCGTGGTGCCGGGCAACACGGACCAGATCGCCCCGCTCGCCGCGGCGGGAGTCTGCGCCTTCAAGTGCTTCCTCTCTCCCTCGGGCGTGGAGGAGTTCGGGCACGTGTCCGAGGCGGACCTGCGCACCGCCTTCCCGGCGCTCGCGCGCACCGGGAAGCCGCTGATGGTGCACGCCGAGGACCCGACGCACCTGGTGCCTCCAGCGGCGGGCGCGGATCCACGGATGTACGCCTCGTACCTCGCCACGCGACCGGTCGAGGCGGAGCACGCGGCGATCGCGATGCTCATCCGCCTGATGGAATCGCACCCGGTGCCGGTCCACATCGTCCACCTGAGCTCGGCGAGCTCGCTCGACCTCGTGCGCGTGGCGCGCGCGCGCGGCCTCCCGATCAGCGTGGAGACCTGCCCGCACTATCTCACCTTCGCGGCCGAGGAGGTGCCGGATGGTGCGACGGAGTACAAGTGCGCCCCGCCGATCCGCAGGGCGAGCGAGCGCGAGGCACTCTGGTACGTCCTGATCGCCGGCGACATCGACCTCCTGGCCTCCGACCACTCGCCCTGCCCGCCGGCGCTCAAGGGCAGGGGCGGCGACTTCCTCACCGCGTGGGGCGGGATCGCGTCGCTGCAGCTCGCCCTCAGCGCCGTCTGGACCGGCGCGCGCGCGCGAGGCGTGCCCCCCGAACGACTCGCTCAATGGATGAGCGAAGGCCCCGCCCGCCTCGTGGGACTCGGCGACCGGAAGGGTTCGATCGCACCCGGCCGTGACGCGGACCTGGTGATCTGGGATCCCGAAGTGCGCTTCCGGGTGGACGCCGCGAAGCTGAGGCACCGGCATCCGGTGACGCCGTACGCCGGGCGCGAGCTCCACGGCGCCGTTCGGGCCACCTACGTCGGTGGCCGGCTCGCCTTCGGCGGCGTATGATGTCGCCCATGAATCCCTCCTCAGACGCGCCGGACCCGTTCGAACTTCCCGACCTCGTGTCCGAGCGGCTCGGCGGCGCCGTGCTCGCCGCGAACGACGAGTTCTTCGCGCCCAAGGAAGGGCTCATCAAGGCCGGCGCGCCCGAGTGGCGCGAAGGCGTCTATACGGAGCGCGGGAAGTGGATGGACGGCTGGGAGACGCGCCGCCGGCGCGAGCCCGGGCATGACTGGGCGATCCTCCGGCTCGGCGTTCCCGGGACGATCCGCGGCGTGGTGGTGGACACGAGTTTCTACACCGGCAACTACCCCGAGCAGGCGAGCATCGAATGGTGCGCGATGGAGGGGATGCCGACGGCGGCGGAACTCTCGGCGAAGGGCACCGAGTGGCGGCAGCTCCTCGTGAAGAGCGCGCTCAAGGGGAACGTCGCGAACGCCTTCCGGATCGACGGCGTGGGGGAGCGCGTGACGCACCTGCGGCTCAACATCTTCCCCGATGGGGGCGTCGCGCGGCTGCGCGTGCATGGCGAGCCGGTGCCCGACGCGCGCGTCTTCGCGGCAGGGCGCGAGGCGGACCTCGCGGCGATGGAGAATGGCGGGTTCGTCGTGTCGTGCAGCGACATGCACTACGGCCACCGGCAGAACCTGATCCTCCCCGGGCGCTCGACGCACATGGGGGATGGCTGGGAGACGAAGCGTCGGCGCGGGCCCGGGCACGACTGGACGATCGTCCGGCTCGCACGGCGCGGCCGCGTGGAGCGGATCGAGCTCGACACGGACCACTTCAAGGGGAACGCGCCCGGCGCCTGCATGCTCGAGGGGTGCGACCACCCCGCCGGCTCGCGCTTCGATGCGGAGAAGGCGAGTTGGGCGCCGCTCCTCGCCGAGACAGCGCTCCAGCCGCACACGCGGCACGCGTGGGAGGTACGGGCGCCGCGCGAGGCGACGCATGTGCGGCTCAACATCTACCCGGACGGCGGGGTGGCGCGGCTCCGGCTGTTCGGTCGCGCCGCGGGATGAACGCGCGGTCGCGCGCGCGTCGGTGAGCGGGGTGACGTGACGCCCTTCATCGACCTGCTCGACCGGATGTCCGCGTCCGAGCTGCGCGAGGCCCTGCTCACGTGCGGCGGCGCGACGCGCTGGGTGGAGGGGATGCTCGCTGAACGGCCGTTCCGGTCCGCGGAGCGGCTGCGTGCGGTGGCGGACGAGGTCTGGCACACGCTCGGGGCGGCGGATTGGCACGAGGCCATCGCGCGTCACCCGCGGATCGGGGCGCAGCCGGCGCAGGGCGGGCTCGGCGCCACCTGGTCCGCCAAGGAGCAGGGCGCGGTCGCCACCTCGTCCGACGAGGCGAGGGCCGCGCTCGCCGAGGCGAACCGCGCCTACGAGGCGCGCTTCGGGCACCTCTATATTGTGTGTGCCACGGGGAAGTCCGCCGAGGAACTGCTCGGGATCGCGCAGGCCCGCCTCGCGAACGAACCCGAGACGGAGCTCGCCGTGGCGGGAGAGGAGCTGCGGCAGATCATGCAATTGCGGCTCGCGAAGCTGTTGGCCCACGACGCCGGAGCGCAGGGATGAGCACCGCGATCACGCTGAGCACGCATGTCCTCGACACCGCGCTCGGGAGGCCCGCCGCGGGGATCCGCGTACGACTGCTCCGCGGGAGCGAGACGCTGGGGAGCGGCGTCACCGACGCCGACGGCCGCGTGAAGGAGTTCGGCGCGAAGGGCGCGCTCGCGGCCGGGAGCCACGCGCTCGTCTTCGAGGTGGGGGAGTACTTCGGCAAGTCGAAGCGGGACGCGTTCTACCGGGAGATCACGGTCGCGTTCGAAGTGGCGCCGGGGAGCGGGCACCACCATGTGCCCCTCCTGCTCAGCCCGTTCGGCTACAGCACCTACCGCGGGAGCTGAGCCGCCCAGCGCGCCAGCAGCGCGCGCTCGGCCTCCGTCATCCGGGTCGTGTTCGCGGGGGGCATCGTGCGCGTGACCACGGCGCGCTCCTGGATGCGTGCCGCGAACGCGATGATCTCCTCGGGCGTGTCGAAGCGCACACCCGCCGGCGTCACGCCGAGGCTCACGTCGGCGGGTTCGGCCGCGTGGCAGCTGCCGCAGCGGCGGTCGATCACGTGCCGGACGTCGGCGAACTCCACGGGACCCTGCGTGGCGACGTCCACCGCCGGTGCGCGCCGCGATCCGCCCTGCGAGGCACTCTGCCGCATCACCACGTAGAGCGAGGCCACGGTCGCGAGCATCGTGGCGGCGAGCACTGGACGCCACGACGCGAAGGTGAAGCGGATGTTGAGCACGTGCCGGACCGCTGCGCCGCCGGCCACGAGGATGAGGATCGGGAGCCAGGGGTGCGGGTGCGCGTAGAGCGTGGAGAAGTGCCCCGAGAGCATCAGCGCGAGCACCGGGAACACGATGTAGTTGTTGTCGATCGAGACGCGCTTGGCGCGCGCGGAGGCCTCCGAGACCACGGTGGGGGCGCTCCCCGTGGCCTGTACGGCGGCGACGAGCTCGCGCTGCGCCGGCATGATCGTGAAGACCACGTTCCCGGCCATGATCGTGCCGAGCATCGCGCCCACGTGGAGGAACGCGGCCCGTGGGCTGAGCAGGAGCGTGAAGACCACGCTGATGAACGTGAGCGAGAGCACCCACTTGAGCGTGGCGAGCCGGGGCGCGCGCGGCGCGATGGCGCGATGCGCGAACTCGTACACGAGCCCGCCGGCGAGGATGCCGCCGATCCCGACGAGGACGGCGGTGCCGTGCGTGATGTCCGCGACCGACGGGTCGGTCATCGCCGCGCGGCCGCCGAGCCAGTAGACGGCGAGGAGGAGCACGAAGCCGCTCCACCAGGTGGCGTACGCCTGCCAGCGGAACCAGTGCAGGCGCGACGGCATCGGTGCGCCCGCGAGGAGCGTCTTCTCGGCGTAGTAGAAGGCGCCGCTGTGGAGGAGCCAGATGGAGCCGACCGGTTCCGGCGTCTGGGTGCGCGCGCCCGTCGTTGGCGCGACGAGGTTCCGGTCCATCCAGTTCCAGAGCAGCGAGTTCCCGATCCACATGATGCCCGCGATCAGGTGCACCCAGCGGGCGACGAGGTCGACGAGCTCCACGCCCCAGGCGCTCACGCGCGGGCCTTCATGATCTTGACGAAGGAGCGGCTGCGGAAGTCGTCGGCGGTGAGGCCGGTCATCGCCAGCGCCTCGTCCTCGGTGATCGCGCCCGAGTTGATGCCGCGCAGGAAGAAGTTGAGCAGCCCCTGGCCCGTGGCCGCGTCGTCGAAGACGTCGCCCACCAGCGTGGCCTGCGCGGCCTTCTGCACGAAGTTGCTGAGCCGTGCGCCCGCCGACTCGATCCCCTCGAGGAAGAAGCTGTAGAGCGCGCCGTAGCGCGAGACGAGCTGCGCGGGATGGAGGTCCCACCCCTGGTAGAAGCCGCCGGCGAGGGAATGGCGCACGTCGTCGAAGTGGAGCTTCCAGGCGGCGTGCACGCTCGCGGTGTTCTCGGCCTCCTGCGCGTCAGAGAGCGTGACGCCCTCGGCCGCGCGGTGCACGGGCACCGGCATCACGGTGGTGGAGCCGTCGGAGAGCCAGACCTCCGTGCCGGCGAAGGCCACCTGCATGAAGTGCTTGGCGAAGTCGCAGGCCGGGTGTCGCATCCGCTGGTGGGCGGCGGTGATGTTGATCCCGGCGGTGTAGTCGTAGGTGCCGAAGTGTGCGCCGCGGAGCCGGCCGTCGGAGGCGGCGAGGAGGCGCGGGAGGAGCGCGCGACCGCTGGTGTCGAGCACGATCTGTGGCGTCTCGACCATCGCCTCGAAGGAGAGCGTGCGGTCCGCGAGTCCCAGCTTCCGCTCGAGGCCGCGCAGGAGCGCGACGGTGTACTCCACCTGCTCGATGATGGTGATCTTGGGGATCGTCACCACCCAGCGCTCCGGGAGCGCGGCGGCCTCGACGAGTCCCGTGGTGACGATGTCGAGCGTGCGGACACTGCGGGCGCGCAACTCCTCGTTGAGCGGCTTGACGCGCATCCCGATGAAGGGCGACAGCGTGCCGGCGGCGCCACCCGCCGCCAACTCTTTCACCACAGCGCGCGCGTGGCCGTCCTCCTCGGCGTTCGGCCGGTTGCCGTAGCCGTCCTCGAAGTCGATCCGGAAGTCCTCGATGGGCTCGCGCTCGAGCTTCCCCCGCACGCGCGCCTCGATGCGTGCGAGCGCCGGGTGCGCGCCGATGTCGAGGGCGCGGCCGAGTGCGGCGGCGTCCGGCGCGAAGCGGTCCAGGGCGGCGAGCGCGAGGCGGCCGAGCTTGGGCACCGAGTCCGCGCCGAAGAGCTGGGCGCCCCCGTACACCGTGTGCACGGGCTGGCGCCCGGCGCCCTCGCCCTGGTGCGCCGCGGCGAAGGCGAGGTTCGCCTCGCGGAGCGCGGCCGTCGCCTCCGCGAGGGCGGGGTCTCCCGTGAGGGCGTCGCTCGGGGTTCCTCCGGACTTGCTGCGCGTCGTGGCCATGGGCGGGCAAGGGGGTGAGGGCGGGTCTCCGGACGCCCGAATCTATCCCGACGATACGCGGGTCGCTCGCGGATCGTCGTCCCGACAGACGTGTACCACCAGAGATCGGACGCCCGCTGCGTCCTCGCTCGTTCCCCCCTCCGCCCGGCCCATGACCCGCCAGTCGCTTCGACTCCCGATCGCCGCCGCCCTGATCGCGCTCACCTCCGTAGCGTGTGGTGGCTCCCGCTCCCAGGTGCTCATCCCGCCGGCGGTGGAACTCGCGCCGCACAACCGGATCGGGCTGGTGCTCTTCACGGCCGAGAAGGCGAAGGGATCGCTCCCGGCGCTCGCCACGCAGCGCTTCATGGAGCAGATCCTCCGGGCGCAGCCGGGGCTCGAGGTGCTCGAGCTTGGCGCCGTGACGGGTCCGATCGATGCGGCGGCGGCCCGGCGGCTGGGCACCGAGCACGGCGTGCGCACGGTGATCGTCGGCCACATCGTGGTCTCGGACGTGAAGCCGCGCATCTCGATCACCGGCGGGTTGAGCGCGAGCGCGGAGGCGACCGTGTCGCTCGCGACGCGCCTTCTCTCTGCGGAGTCGGGGGCGACACTCTGGAGCCAGTCCTCGCGCCTGCGGGAGACGATCGGCGCGATCGGACTCGCGGACGGGCAGATGGTGTTCGGGGCGCAGGACCCCCAGGAGGCGTACGGCGAGATGGTGAACCGGCTGGTCTGGAACGTGACCCAGGACTTCCGGTCGCACTACGCGCGGCGGTGACCGACGGCGGTGACCGGCGCGGTGACGGGCGATGGCGATCCGTGACGGGGCCCGGTGACCGCTGCCGGGACCGCGGGGTAGATGCGGGTGAGTGCAGCGATCGACGGGACTCCCCCCTGACCTGAGATTCGCCGCGTCCGCCGCCCTCAGCCCGGAGTCCGCCATGCGTCGTGTCGTCAGCAGGTCCTTCCAGGCATCACTCCACCCCATCCTGTTCCTCCTCGGCGCGAGTGCGATGCTCGTCGCGCTGGCCTGCACGGAGGCGGGGCCGACCTCACCGCCCTCGCCGCTCGAGGGCCTCAACCAGGGCGCGAGCCGCGATAGCGCCGGCAACTCCCCGCCGCCCGCGCCGACGCTCGGCACTCCCGGCTACGTGCACGGCACGGTGCTCGGGCCCTCCGCGCCGGGCGCGGGGAACGACAGTCTCGCCACGGCGCCGCGCGTCGCGAACGCGCGCATCGCGGCGTTCCGCGTGACCGGCGGGACGGCTTCGAGTCCGACCCTCGGTCCCGAGGCAGCGGCGGCCTTCACGGGGGCGGACGGGAAGTTCACGCTCCCGACCGTCCCGGGCGGGGAGTACGTGGTGACCATCACGCCCCCCGCCGGGAGCATCTACGGCGGCGTCTGGGTGACGGTCACCATCCACGACCAGAGCCACACCTTCCCGTGGTGGGTGGTCCTCTGGCGGAAGTGAGCTGACCGGGACGTCATCGCCCGCGAGGGCGGCTGCCAGGGCCGCCGCCGATGCGGCCTTGGTGGTCGAGTCCGCGGTTGCGACCGCGGAACGCGCGCGCGCAGTTTGCGGGATGCCAAGCCCCACGCGCCGCGCGCTCGCCGTCGGCCTGCTCCTCCTCGCCGCCTGCCGCGCCGAGCGCGTCGAGCCACCGGCCGCCGCGGCGTACCCGCACGCGCTCGACTCGATCGGCACCGTCCGCGAGATCTACGACGGCACGCTCTCGCCGGAGCTCGCGGTCAACACCTTCCGCAACATCGACCGGCTCTTCCCGAGCCGCACGATCGCCGCGGGGGGTGCGCCGCGCGCGCTGCCGCCCGCTGCGCGGCCACTCGGTGAGATCCGCATCGCGTCCGGGGACACGACGGTGGGGCTCGAGGCGTATCTCGAGCTGGATCGCGTCGCCGCGGTGCTGGTGCTCAAGGACGGGGCGGTGGCGCTCGAGCGATACCGCTACGGGAACACGACACGCACGCGCTGGATGTCGATGTCGGTGGCGAAGTCCGTGACCTCGACGCTGATCGGCGCGGCGCTCCGGGACGGGAGGATCCGCAGCCTCGACGACTCGGTGACGCGCTACGTGCCCGCGCTCGCGGGGAGCGCGTACGACGGCGTGACCATCCGCGACGTGCTCCTCATGGCCTCCGGTGCGCGGTGGAGCGAGCGCTACACGGACCCGACCTCCGACCGGCGGCGCCTCCTCGAGGCGCAGCTCTCGCAGGTGCCGGGTTCGGCGATGGCGGTGATGCGGAGCCTGCCGCGCGCGGCACCGCCGGGGACGCGGAACAACTACAGCACGGGGGAGACCCAGGTGGCCGCCGAGATCCTGCGCGGCGCGCTCGGCGGCCCGCTGGCGCCCTACCTCTCGGAACGGATCTGGACGCGCGCGGGGATGGAGGCGGACGCCACCTGGTGGCTCGACTCACCCGACGGCGTGGAGATCGGCGGGAGCGGGATCAGTGCGACGCTGCGCGACTACGCGCGCTTCGGCCAGTTCATCCTCGAGGACGGCGTCGTGGCGGGGGACTCGATCCTCCCGGCCGGCTGGGCGCGCGAGGCCACGACGCCCAAGGTGCTCCGCGGCGGCGCGAAGGTGAACTACGGGTACCTCTGGTGGACGGCGATCTCCGAGCCGGCTCGCAGCCACGGTGCGTTCAACGCTGAGGGGATCCACGGGCAGTTCATCTGGATCGACCCCGCGGAGCGGGTGGTGATCGTGGTGCTGAGCGCGCGCCCGCACCCGACGGAGGGGGCGGTGGTGTCGGACTACCGGTTCTTCGATGCGGTGGTGGCGGCGCTCGCGACGGAGCCGCCGCCTCAGTAGCCGCGCGCGCGGTCCACCGTCCACTTGGGCAGGCGCCCCGCCTCGAGCTCGGCGAGGCACTCGAGGAATCCCTCGCCCGCCCCACGCACGGTGGTGGTGCCGGAGATGTGCGGCGAGATCATCACCCGCGGGTCGTCCCAGAGCGGCGACGAAGCGGGGAGGGGCTCGGTCTCGAAGACGTCGAGGGCGGCCCCCTTCAACCATCCCTGCTCCAGCGCCTCCGGCAGCGCGGACTCTTCCACGACGCGCCCGCGGCCCGCGTTGAGCAGTACGGCACCGCGGCAGCGCGAGAGCAGCTCCCTCGATACGAGACCGCGCGTCAGCGGCGTGTCGGGGACGGTCAGGACGATCCACTCCGCCTCCCCCACGAGTCGCGGAAGCTCCGCGACAGGGTGCACCTCGCGGAACGCCGGGTGGGGCGCGCCGGTGCGCGAGACCCCGGTGACGACGCAACCGAGCGCGCCGAGCGCCGCTGCGACCGCGGACCCGATCTCTCCCGTGCCCACGACGAGCGCGCGCGTGCCCGCCACGGGTGACACCTCCAGCGGGTGCCACAGCTTCGCCCGCTGCTGCTCGAACAGGGGAATGATCTGCAACTGGAAGGCGAGCACGCGTCCCACGGCCCACTCCGCGATCATCGGGCCGAAGCGTTCGGGAGACCTTGTCAGGAGGATCGACGGGTCGATCGGCTCCGGGAGCAGGAAGCCGTCCACGCCCGCGCCGGTGCCGTGCACCCAGCGCACCGTCCCGAGCGACGGGTCGGACGGCGGCCGCTTGAAGCCGATGTACACCTCGGCCCACGCGAGCTCGTCCGCCGCGATCTCGTCGAACTTCGCGCCGATCACGTCCAGTTCCGGCCGCCGTTCGCGGATCCACGCGGCGAGGGGCGCGTGCAGGCCGGAGCCGATCAGGACGCGGCGCGGGGCGAAGGGGAGCGCGAAGGGCGCGGGGCTCGGCATGGCGCGCGTAAGCTGCCGCTCGCCGCGGGGCGCCGCAATCTTCCTTGCCTGCGCCGCGCGGGCACCCGCAGTTTCCAGTGCGCGTCACCCGCTGCATTTCCCACACCCGCCGCCATCCCGTGAAGCGAATCCTGCAGCTCCTCCTCGTGGCCGTCCTCGCGCTGGCCGTGGTGCTCGTGGTGAACACGCTTTGGGTCCCCGCGCCCCATCCCGCCGCGGAGCCGAGCGCGGGCGTGGCGGTGGACGAGGCGCTCGCCGCGGAGCGGCTCGGCGCGGCGGTCCGCTTCGCGACCGTCTCGTATGCGTCCGGCGCGCCGATCGACACGGCCGCGTTCCGCGGCTTCCACGCCTTCCTCGAGCGCTCCTTCCCCCTCGTGCACCAGGCGGCGCGCCGCGAGGTGCTTGGCGGCCTGAGCCTCCTGTACACGCTGCGTGGGACGGACACCACGCTCGCCCCCGTGGTCCTGATGGGGCACATGGACGTGGTGCCGGTGCCGGAGCCGAACCTGCCGGAGTGGACGCAGCCGCCCTTCTCGGGCGCCGTGGCCGACGGGTTCGTCTGGGGGCGCGGCACACTCGATGACAAGACGACCGTGCTCGCGATCCTCGAGTCGATCGAGGGGCTCCTGGCCGAGGGGTTCACGCCGCCGCGCACGCTCTACCTCACCTTCGGCCATGACGAGGAAGTGGGGGGCCGGTACGGCGCACGGGTGATGGTCGACACGCTGGTCGCGCGCGGCGTGCGCCCCGCGTTCGTGCTCGACGAGGGCGGGTTCCTCGCGAGTGGCGTGATGCCCGGCGTGCCGGGGCGCTCGGCGATCGTCGGGATCGCGGAGAAAGGGTACCTCTCGCTCCGGCTCCGTGCGCTCGCGCAGGGCGGGCACTCGTCGATGCCGACCGGGCGCACCGCGATCGGGGCGCTGAGCCGCGCGATCGCGAGGCTCGAGGCGGAGCCGTTCCCCTCCTCGCTCGACGGCCCGACGCGCGGGATGCTGGAGGCGATGGCCCCGTACTCCCCGTTCTCGACGCGTCTCGTACTCGCGAACCTCTGGCTCACCGAGCCGCTCGTGCGGAGCCAGCTCGCGAAGAACCCGCTCGGTGCGGCGCTCATGCACACCACCACCTCGCCGACCATCCTCGCGGCCGGCGTGAAGGACAACGTCCTGCCGCCCGAGGCCACGGCGGTGGTGAACTTCCGGATCCGCCCGGGGGAGACGCAGCAGAGCGTGATGGAGAAGGTGCGGCGCACCATCGCGGACACGATGATCCACGTGGAGCCCACGGACAGTGCGCGCACCGATCCCTCGCCCGTGTCGGATGTGGGTTCGGACGCGTATGCGCTCATCGCGACGACCATCCGTGCGATGGTACCCGGGGAGCGGGTGCCCGTGCTCCCCTACCTCGTGATGGGTGGGACGGACGCGAAGTACTGGGGCCCGCACTCCGACAAGGTGTTCCGGTTCCTCGCCGTGCCCTTCGGCGAGGGAGATGTCGGGCGCGTGCATGGCGTGAACGAACGGATCGCGGTCAAGGACTATGCGGTGGCGGTCGGGTTCTTCTCGCGGCTCATCCGCGGACTGGAGGCGCTCCCATGAGACGACGGACCTTCCTGCAGCATGCGGCGGCGGCCGCCGCGCTCCCGCTCGTTCCTGGCGCCGCCGGCGCAGCAGCCGGCGCAGCAGCCGGCGCAGCCGTCGACGCGGGCGTCCGAGGTACGAGCGGGAGCCCCGGCCGTGCCCCACTGCGCGTGAACGCCGAGCGGTTGAACGGGTGGCTCGCGCGCTTCGACTCGATCGGGCGGACGAGCGGCGGGATCAACCGCGTGGCGTACTCCGAGGCGGACCTGGCCGGGCGCGCGTTCACACTGGACCTCTTCCGGCAGGCCGGGCTCACGCCGCGCATCGACGCGGCGGGGAACATCTTCGGGCGCGTCGCCGGCACCGACCCCGCGCGCAAGCCGATCCTGATCGGCTCGCACGTCGACTCCGTGACCGACGGCGGGAACTACGACGGGCCCGTGGGCTCGTTCGCGGCGATCGAGGTGGCGCGGAGCCTCCAGGAACAGGGCGTGCGGCTCCGGCATCCGGTGGACGTGGTCGTCTGGCAGAACGAGGAGGGCGGGACCGTGGGGAGCATGCTCGCGGTCGGTGCGCTCAAGGACGGGGACCTCGACCGCGTGGCGCGCTCGGGGAAGACGCTGCGCGAGGGGATCGCCCTCTGCGGCGGCGACGTGACCCGGCTCTCCGAGGCGGTGCTCCAGCGCGGCGACCTCGCCTGCTACATGGAGCTGCACATCGAGCAGGGCGGGCTGCTCGAACGCGCCGGCCTGCAGATCGGGGTGGTGCAGGGGATCGTGGGCATCCGGTGGTTCGAGGTGACGATCGACGGGTTCGCGAACCACGCGGGCGCGACGCCGATGGACCAGCGCCAGGACGCGATGCTCGCCGCGGCGAAGTACACGGTGGCCGTGAACGACGCGATCCGCGGCGAGCCGGGCCGGCAGGTGGGCACGGTGGGCCGCCTCGTGGCGACGCCGAACACCACCAACGTGATCCCCCAGCGCGTGGTGCTCACGATCGACCTGCGCGACCTCGAGCAGGCCAAGATCGACCGGTTCACCGCGACGTTCGAGCGCCTGGGGCGCGAGATCGGCGCGGCGACGGACACGCGCTTCGCGTTCCGGCAGACCTCCAACAACGCGCCCGCCATCGCGGACGCGCGGGTGCAGGGATGGATCGACGCCAGCGCGGCGGCGCTCGGCCTCACACGGCAGCGGATGCCGAGCGGGGCGGGGCACGATGCGCAGGAGATCGCGCACGTCGCGCCGATGGGGATGATCTTCGTGCCGAGCGTGGGCGGGATCAGCCACTCGCCGCGGGAGTTCACGAAGCCGGAGGACGTGGCGCACGGGGCGAACGTGCTGCTCAACGCCGTGATCGCCGCGGACGCCTGAGGAGAGGGAGCTTCCGCTGAGCATCATCTTCTGGCTGTCGGCCGCCGTTCGCCTGGGTGCCACCGTCTGGGCGGTGGCCCTCTGGCGCCGCCATCGCGACTGGCGCATGGGCCTCGTCACGGCGCTCGCCGTGATCGACCTGGCGCTCCAGTTCCGTCCGGGCCGGGTCTCGTTCAACCCCACGCCGTTCAACGCGCTCGTCCTGGTGATCGTGACGACGGCGCTGGTGCTCACGATCTACGTCGTCGAGCGGCTCATCGTGCTCGAGCGGGAGAGCGCCGAGCTGGCGCGCCGTCGCGGGCAGGACTTCGAGCTCCTCTACGAGCAGGCCTCCGACGGGATCTTCGTGACGACGCCGGAGCTCCGGTTCCTGCACGGCAGCGCGCGCGGGCTGGCCATGATCGGCTACTCGCTCGACGAACTGCGCACGCGCACGCTCGACGACATCACCGCGCCGGACGAGCGCGAGGCGATGCGCGCGCGGGTCGCGGGTTCCGCGCCCGGCGGCTCGTTGGCATCGCGCCGCCGGCTGGTGCGCAAGGACGGCAGTTCCCTGTCGGTCGAGGTCGGCGCCACGCGGATGGCGGATGGCCGCTGGGTCGCCATCGTCCGCGACGTCACCGCGCGCGTGGCGGCGGAGACGGAGCTCGCGGCCAAGGAGGCGATGCTCGCCCAGCTCGTCAGCTCCTACCCCGGGGTGATCTACCACGGGCGGCGGGACGACCGCTGGGTGATGGACTACGTGACCGACGGGTGCGTCGCCCTCACTGGCTATGAGGCCGGCGAGCTCCAGTTCGATGGCGTCCCCGCGCTCGTCGGCATCGTCCACCCGGACGACAGGGACTGGCTGGTAGAGAACTGCGCGCGGGCGATCGCCCAGCGACTCCCCTGCCGGAACGAGTACCGCATCGTCACGAAGGACCGCACCGTGCGCTGGGTCTTCGAGCAGGCAGAGGGGACGTACGACGCGCAGGGTGCGCTCGTGGGCGTCGCCGGCTACCTCTCGGACATCAGCGCGCGGAAGGAGTCCGAGGCGCAGGTGCGCAGGAGCGAGCGGTCGCTCGCGCTCGCGCAGCGCACCGCCCAGCTCGGCTCCTGGCGGTGGGATGCGCCGGGCGGGACCCTGGAGGGGTCGGACGAGCTGTTCCGCATCCATGGCCTGGCGCCGGGGGGGCCGCTGCCGGAGTCCGAGCAGTACCTCGCGCTGGTCCACGAGGAGGATCGCACGGCGCTGAGGGAATCGCTCGCCGGGATATGCGAGGGGATCCAGGGTCCCGACCTCCACTTCCGAGTCCGCCGGCCGGATGGCGCCGTGCGCCACCTGCACGCCGCGTATGTGATCGACCGAGGCGAGGCCGACGAGCTCACGGGCGCGCACGGCGTCGTCCAGGACGTGACCGAGCACTGGCGGGCGCAGGAGGCGCTGCGGGAGAGCGAGGCTAACTACCGGTTGCTCTTCGAGCACGCCGGCGAGGCCGTGATCGTGGTGGATCGCGAGCGACGTGTCCACCTCGCCAACGCGCGCGTGGTGGAGCTGCTGGATCGCCCGCTCGAGCGGATCCGCGGGCGCCACGTGCGCGAGTGCCTCACCGCAGGGGACGCGGACGTGGCGCTGGCGCAGCTGGACGAGGTCTTCGCCACGGGTGTGCCGGTCGAAGCGGAGGTCACGCTCGACTTCCCCGCCGGGAGGCGCCTGCTGCGCCGGACGATCCGCCCGGTCGGGGTGAATGGCGGCACCCGGTTCGCCATCGTGTTCGAGAACGACATCACGGACCAGCGCGCGCTGCAGTCGGCCCTCGAGGCGAGTGCGCGGCGTGCGCGGCAGTTGCTCGAGACCACGCAGGAGGGCTTCATCCTCGCGGACGACCGCGGCGTGATCGTCGAGGTGAACGCCGCCTACGCCGCGATGGTCGGGTACGCCGCAGCGGAACTGGTCGGCCGCTCGATCACGAGCATGGAGGCCGAGCTGGACGAGGCGGCCGTCGCGGCGCGCATCGCGACGATGCTGCGGGAGGGCGGCGCCCGCTTCGTCACGCATCATCGCCGCAAGGACGGGACGCGGGTGGTGCTGCAGGTCAGCGCGGCCGTGCTCACCCAGGACGAGGGCGCGCTCGTCGCGGCGTTCGTCCGCGACATCACTGAGGAGCGCACGCGGGAGGCGCAGCTCGAGAGCTCCCGCCAACAGCTGCGCGCGCTCGCCGCCCGTCTCGAGGCCGTGCGCGAGGAGGAGCGCACGAACGTGGCGCGCGAGATCCACGACGAGCTGGGGCAGGGGTTGACGAGCCTCAAGCTCGACCTCGCGTGGCTGCGCGACCAGCTGCCGGCCACCAAGCGCGCGGCGCGCGCCCGCGGGGCGGCGACCCTCGACGAGGTGGACCGGATGATCGACGCCGTGCGCGCCCTCGCGGCCCGGCTGCGGCCCGCGATCCTCGACGACCTCGGCCTGGTCCCCGCCGTCGAGTGGCAGGCCGCACGGATCCTCGAGCGCGCCGGCCTCTCCTGGCAGGGGACCTTCGAGCTGTCCGGCGGGGTCTCCCCCGAGCAGGCCACGACCCTCTTCCGGATCTTCCAGGAGGCCGTGACGAACGTGGTGCGCCACGCGCACGCGACGCACGTGGATGTCTCGCTCCGCGGGTCGGACGATGTGGTGGAGCTGCGCGTCGCCGACGACGGGCGCGGGTTCGAGGGGGACCCCGACGCTCCTGACGCCCACGAGGGCCACCTGGGCCTCCTGGGGATGCGGGAGCGGGCGTCCGGCGCCGGCGGTAGCTTCGAGATTCGCGCGCGGGCCGGCGGGGGCACGGAAGTGATCGCCCGCATCCCGCGAGCCGGCCCGGGAGGGAGTGCATGATCCGGATCATCCTCGCGGACGACCACGCCCTGGTGCGCGAGGGGATAAACCGCCTCCTCTCGGCGCACGCCGACATGCGCGTGGTGGCGCAGGCGGCCACCGGGGACGAGGTCATCGCGCACTGTGCGCAGGTGCCGGCGGACGTCCTCCTGCTCGATGTCTCGATGCCCGGGCCGGGCTTCCTCGCGGTGCTCGAGACCGTGCGCGCGGCGGGGCGGGTGCACGTGCTCGTGGTCAGTGCGCACGCCGAGGCGCGGTACGCGCGTACCGCCCTGCGCGCCGGCGCCGCGGGGTACCTCGCCAAGGAACACTCGGCGGACGAGCTCGCGGTCGCGGTGCGGCGCGTGGCCGCCGGCGGTCGCTACATCTCGCCCCGGCTGGCCGACCTCCTCGCGGATGACGTCGCCGCGGGCGGGCGGAGCGCGGGCGGCGAGCCCGCCCTCTCGGACCGCGAACTGCAGGTGATCGGCCTCATCGGATCCGGGCTGGGCGTGAAGGAGATCGGTGCGAGGCTGGGGATCAGCCCGAAGACGGTCAGCACCTACCGCCGCCGCCTCCTGGACAAGCTCTCGCTCGGCACGACCGCCGACCTCATCCGGTACGCCGTGGACCAGGGGCTCGTGGACGGCCTGTAGGCCGGAGACGGACAGCGCGTCGGCAGGTGCCGACCGGCGAGTCCCGCTGATCGCACGACGGCGCAGGCGTCCGCCCGATGGGTGCGCCTGCCCGCGGGGTGCATGGTACGGGGGATGACATCCCCCAACCCGCACTCCCGCGAGGCTCCCTGTGCCCGTCACCACCTATCGGGTCGTGATCGCCGATGACAGCGCGCGCCTGCGCGACCTGCTGCGCGACCAGCTCGAGGCGATCGAGGGCGTCCAGGTGACGGGGTGCGCCGCCGACGGCGCCGAGGCGATCGACCTGGTCCGCCGCCTGAGGCCCGACCTGCTCGTCCTGGACGTGCGCATGCCGCGCGCGAGCGGCTTCCGGGTGATGGAGGAACTGCGCGACTCCCGGGAGCTGCCGACCGTCGTCGTCTGCACCAACTACCCGTTCCCGGAGTATGAGGCGCGCGCCAGGGCGCTCGGCGCCACGCACTTCGTGGACAAGGGGAAGGACCTCGCGCGCGTTCCCGACCTCATCACGGTCCTCGCGGCCGATGCGCGACGCGGGAGGTCCGATGCCGGAGAGTAGGCGCGGCGCCACGCACGACCGCGTCCCGCCCGGGTCGGTGCGCCCCTCCGCGCGTCCCGTGGTCGGGGACACGCCGCTGGTGGCGGTGATCCTGTTCGATCCGGGCCTCCAGGTGACGGTGGCCGAGGGACTCGGGCTCGCGGCGATCGGCGGACAGGGCGTGCCGCGGCCCGGCGACGACCTGCGGGCCTCGCTCGATCCCGCCGTCCGCGACGTCCTCGTCCCCGCCTGCCACTCCGCCCTCGACGGCGAGTCGCGCGTGCTCCACCTGCCGCACGCTACCCGGCGGATCCGGGCGCTCGTGCGGCCCACGCACGGCGCCGAGGGCGCGGTGGGGGGTGGCCTGGTCGTGACGCTCGACGTGACGGAGGCGGTCCAACAGGCGGCGCGGATCGAGCGCTCCGAGTCCGAGTACCGTGAGCTCGTCGAGCACTCCGCCTACGGCATCTATCGCTCGACCCCGGACGGCCGGTTCCTCTCGGTCAATCCGGCGCTCGTCCGCATGCTGGGCTACGACACCGAGGAGGAGCTGCTCGGGGTCTCGCTCCTCTCGCTCTACGCCACGCCGGGCGAGCGCGAACGGCTGATCGCCCTCGAGAAGGCGCAGCGGGACGTGAACGACGTCGAGGTGCGGTGGATCCATCGCGACGGCCATGAGGTGACCGTGCGCCTGACCGGGCGGACGGTCTACGACGAGGCGGGGCGCATGGAGTGCTTCGAGAAGTTCGTGGAGGACGTCACGGAACGGCACGCGCTCGAGGCGCAGCTGCGCCAGTCGCAGAAGATGGAGGCGATCGGCCAGCTCGTCGGCGGCATCGCGCACGACTTCAACAACATCCTCACGACGGTGATGGGGAACGCGGAGTTCGTGCTCGAGGCCCTCGAGGCACAGGGGGACGACGCGCACGAGGCCGCGGCGGACATCCGCGACGCCGCCGCCAGCGGCGCCGCGCTCGTGCGGAAGATGATGACGGTGAGCCGGAAGGAGGCGATCACCGTGGGGCCCGCCGACCTCGGGGCGCTGACGGCCGAGCTGCTGCGCATGGCCCGCCGCCTGCTCCCGACGAACATCGAGGTCATCAGCGACCTGCCGGAGGACCCGCTCATCGCGCAGGTGGACCGCGGTGCGGTCGAACAGACCCTGCTCAACCTCCTCACCAACGCGCGCGATGCGATGCCGGCCGGTGGGAGGATCGAGGTGGAACTCACCCCGGCACCCCTCACCGCCGACCGGAAGGACGAGCTCCAGCTCGACCGGGACCTGTCCTTCGTGCGGCTCTCGGTCCGCGATTCCGGCAGCGGGATGGACGAGGCCACGCTCACGCGCGTGTTCGAGCCCTTCTTCACCACCAAGCCGTCGGGGGCCGGCACCGGACTCGGGCTCGCGATGGTCTACGGCCTGATGCGGCAGCACCGGGGCGCGGTCCGGATGGAGAGCATGCTCGGCGTCGGGACCGTGGCGCACCTCTACTTCCCGCTGGGCGAGTCCGCTTCCGCCACCGATCCCGCCCGTCGCCAGCGCACCTATCGGGGCGAGGAGACGGTGCTGCTGGTGGACGACAACCTGGAGGTGCGATCGGCGGCCGCCCGGCTCCTCGAGCGCAGCGGCTTCCGCGTGCTGCAGGCAGAGGACGGCGAGGAGGCACTGCGGGTGCTCCGCGAGCGAGGCGAGGGGATCGATCTCGTGCTCAGCGACGTGATGATGCCGAAGGTGGGTGGTCGCGCGGTGTACGATGCCACGCGCTCGATGGCATCGCCGCCGCGCTTCCTCTTCTGCAGCGGCTACCTGCGCCCCGAGGAGCTCGAGGGCCTGATGGCGGCCGGGGACGTGGACTTCCTGCCGAAACCCTGGACCGCCGCCGAGCTCACGCGCGCCGTGCGCCGGTCACTGGACGGCGGCGAGCTCGCCTCCGGCGCGTCCGCGCTGCCCTGATCAGTCGCGCGGCCGGATCACGACCGTGTGGGGACGGCCGTCGTCGCGGAGCGGGATCGCATCGCCGTCGAGCGCGACGCCGTCGACGCTGACCACCGCGCCGGATCGCCGGATGGCGGCCGGGCGCTCGAGGCGGATCGCGTACATCGTCTCGCCGAACCGGTAGGTCACCCGCACCTCGGGCCATGACTCGGGCACGCACGGATGGAACCGGAGCGTCGCGCCCTCGCGCCGCAGGCCGACGATCTCCTCGAGCCCGACGCGATGCATCCAGCTCGCGGAGCCGGTGTACCAGGTCCATCCTCCGCGTCCGGTGTCCTGCGCGAGCGTGTAGACGTCGGCGGCCACGGCATACGGCTCCGTCCGGTACCGCGCGACGCCTTCGGGGGTGCGCGTGTGCGTGAGCGGGTTGAGGAACTGGAACCACTCGAAGGCACGGGCGGCGTCGCCGCGGCGCGCGGCGGCCATCACCGCCCAGAGCGCCGCGTGCGTGTACTGCGCGCCGTTCTCCCGCACGCCGGGCACATACCCCTTGATGTAGCCGGGATCCCGGTCGCCCCGGTCGAATGGGGGCGTGAGGAGCCGGATCAGGCGCGCGTGCGGGTCCACGAGGTGCTCCTCGAGCGCACGCATCGCCTGCGCCTGCCGCTCGG
The DNA here is from genome assembly GCA_011525845.1 of Gemmatimonadaceae bacterium. Lineage (GTDB taxonomy): Bacteria > Gemmatimonadota > Gemmatimonadetes > Gemmatimonadales > Gemmatimonadaceae > Pseudogemmatithrix. The sequence goes on from WYBP01000013.1 coordinate 108,058, forward strand.
GCATCCCGGCGCCGGAGATCACGCTCCAGCTCTGCGCGATCGAGTCGATCCGGCACTCCGCCTGCGACGAGGATCCGAGGGGCGTGCCGTCGTCGTAGAAGGCGCGACGGTACCACGCGCCGTCCCACCCGTGTTCCTCGACCGCCCGCACATAGGCGTCGGCCCGCGTGCGGTGGTCAGCGGCCGTGGCCGCGTCCCCACGCGACTCGGCGAGCGGGGCGAACTCCCGCAGCGTCGCGACGAGGAACCAGGCGAGCCAGACGCTCTCCCCCCTGCCCGCGATGCCCACGCGGTTCATCCCGTCGTTCCAGTCCCCGGTCCCGATCAGGGGGAGTCCGTGCGCCCCGACGGTCGAGGCCCGGGCCAGCGCGCGGCGGCAGTGCTCGTAGAGCGTCGCCACCTCCCCGCTCACCTGCGGCAGGTCGTACACCTCGTGCTCATCGGGCGCGAGCGCACGCATGGTGAGGAAGGGGACGGACTCGTCCAGGATCGCGCGGTCCCCGGTGACGCGCACGTAGTGCTCCACCACGTACGGGAGCCAGACGAGGTCGTCGGAGAAGCGCGTCCGCACGCCGCGCCCGGTGTCCGGGTGCCACCAATGCTGCACGTCCCCCTCGACGAACTGCCGCGCCGCGGCGCGCAGGATGTGCGCGCGCGCCACGGCGGGCTCGGCGTGCACGAAGGCCATCACGTCCTGCAGCTGGTCGCGGAACCCGAACGCCCCGCTGCTCTGGTACACCGCCGACCGCGCCCACATCCGGCAGGCGAGCGCCTGGTAGAGCGACCAGCGGTTGACCATCGCGTCGAAGGTCGGATCGGGGGTCTCGACGGTGACGGTCCCCAGTCGGCGCTCCCACGCGGCGACGCTCCCGTCGAGCGCCGCGAGCGCGCGCGGCACGTCGCGGTAGCGGTCCACGAGGTGCGTGGCGCCCGTCTCGTCCGCCGCCGCGCCGAGGAGGAACACCAGGGTGCGCGTCTCGCCCGGTGCGAGCTCGATCCCGGTGCGGAGCGCCGCGCAGGGATCCACCCCGGCCCCGGTGCGGCCGTCCAGTTCGCGCGTGCGCAGGGCGTCGGGGTGGGCGAGGCTCCCGTTCCGCCCGATGAAGGTGCGCCGGTCGCCGGAATGCGACGCCGTCGGTGCGCTGCACGACGAGAACGCGACCCACGAGGCGAAGGGCGCGTGGAACGGGTTCCGCGCGAGCACGGCGGCGCGTGCGGGGTCGAAGCGGGTGGCCACGCGGTGCAGCGTCTGCTCGCGCACGGCGCCCAGCGTCCATTCCACGTACGACGTGACGCTCAGTCGCCGCGCCTCCGGGCCCCGGTTCGTGACGCGGAGCACGGTGAGCTTCACCGGGTCCTCCCCCGCCATCCCCACCGTGAGGTGCGTGGCGATGCCGGCGTGCACGTGCCGGAAGTGGGTCGCGCCCGGCTGGTGCTCGACGTCGTACCCGATCCCTCCCCGCACGGGGGCCGGCGTCGCGCCCCAGAACTCGCCGGTCGCCTCGTCGCGCAGGTAGAGCGCCTCGCCGAGCGGGTCGGAGACGGGATCGTTGAACCAGGGGGTGAGCCGGAAGAAGTAGCTGCTCCCGGCCCAGGTGAAGCCGCCGCCGCGCTCCGTGACGACGAACCCACCCGCCGCGTTCGCGATGACGTTCGCCCAGGGCGCCGGGGGGAGCGTGCTCCCGGTCACCCGCATGCGGTAGTCCCCCCTCGGCGTCAGGTCGCCGATGCCGTTGGGGTACGCCGCGGTCTCCGCCCCCTCCGCCGATGCGGGCGCCGGGGTCGCGGCCCGTGGACTCGCCACGATGTCGAACCGCTCCACCGCGGCACGCGGCGGCTCGGCGCGTTCGACGGCGACGTCCGCGGCGAGGCGCTCGAGTCCGCGCCCATCGCACGCCACCACGAGGCGCGCCACCGCGCCGATCGTCGCGAGGTCCGCGGCACCGAGCGCCGTGCAGTTCCGCACGTGCACGCCGCGGTCCGCGTCCAGCACGGAGGATCCCCCCGTCGCGATCACGAGCTCCGTGATGCGCGCGCCGAGTTCCTGGACGTAGCTCTGCGGCTCATCGCACACCACCACGAGGTCGACGGCGACGTCGCGCAGCCGCCAGTAGCGGTGGGCCGTGAGCAGGGCCTGCAGGGAGGGGAGCCCCTCCATGTCGTCGATGGTCGCGAGGACCACCGGCGAGTCCCCGGAGATGCCGTGCGCCCAGAGCGTCTGCTGCCATCCCTCCGTGCGCACCGTTCCCGCGTCGAGGTCCCGCGCCGCGCTGTCGGGGAAGAGCACGTAGCTCGCGAGGTCCTGGCAGGCGGCGGCGTCGGCGGCGGAGATGCCCAGGTCGCGCAGCTCCACCTGGCTGGAGGTCCAGGCGAGGTCGAGCGCGCGCTGTGCCGCGTGCGGGTGGTGGTACCGGTCGGTGAGGGCGAAGAGCGCCTCGCGGGACGACGCGACGAGCGTGGTGAATGCCACGGACTCCGACTGCCCCGGCGCGAGGCGCACCCGCGTGCGGATGGCGAAGACCGGGTCGAGCACGGCGCCCGTGGTGCCGGAGAGCGGGGCGTCCGACACCAGGGCCGCCGGCACGCGCGTCGAGCGCCCGCGGCCGAGGAAGCGGGCCCGGTCGGTCTCGAACGTGACCTCGCCTTCGCGCCGGCGCCCGCGGTCGAGCACGTGCGCGCACCAGGTCGGGGCCTCGCCCGCCGACCGCGGGCGCCGCGCCGCGGTGATGGCGTGGCACCACTCGTGCCACTCCGTCTCCACGAACAGGTTGCTGAACGCGGGGTGCGCGCGGTCCGACTCGCGCGGCGCGAGCACGATCTCGCCGTAGCTCGTCAGCTCCAGGTCGCGCGTCGTGTCGCCGTTGTTGGTGAGGGTCACGCGGCGCACTTCCGCCGCGTCGTTGGGCACCACGACGATCTCGGTGCGCGTCTCGACCTCCCCGTCCACGCGCGTGATCGTCACGCGGTCGGTGGCGAGGTGCGCGAGGTACCGGTCGGCGATGGCGCCCGTGGGCTGGTGCGCCGCCGACCAGACGCGACCGGTGGCGAGGTCCCGGACGTAGCAGAACTGGCCGGTCTCGTCGCGGGTGCCGTCGGAGCGCCAGCGGGTCACGGCGATCGCGCCGTGCCGGCTGTAGCCGCCCCCGGCGTGCGTCACCATCACCGTCAGGGGCGCGTGCCCGAGGAGCGCGACGTGGGGGCGGGCCGAATCCGCCCCATGGTACTCGCGCACCACGGGGCCCGCCTCGCGCGGGACCGCCCGTTCCTCCTCGGCGCGGCGCGGCTGCGGCTTCTGGTACTCCAGGCGGCTCGGCACCCGCTCGTCGAGCAGGAGCGCGGCGGCGCAGACCATCGGGTCCGTGTGGAACCGCTCCTGCCAGACGCGCTCGCGCAGCACGTTGGCCAGCGCGGCGAGGGTCATCCCGATGTGGTGCGCCATGTGGCAGCGCACGATCGCGAAGCGCCCATCCCCGTTCGGCCGGGAATAGTCCAGCGCGTCATAGAAGCCGAAGGTCCCCAGCGCGCCAAGGGACTCCAGTTCCGCGAGGTTCGCGAGCGCGCGCGCCGGGTCCAGCATCAGCGCGAGCCCGGACGCGTACGGGGTGATCACGAGGTCGCGGCCCAGGCCGCGCTTGAGCGCGAGGTCGGGCACGCCGAACGCGCGGTACTGGTAGGTGAAGTGCCGGTCGCGCACGTTGTACGCGCTCTCGCTCACCCCCCACGGCACGCCGCGCTCGGCCCCGTACGCCACCTGCCGCTGGAACGCCCCGTCGTAGGTGTGGCCGAGGAGCGTCTCCGGGAAGGCGCGCATCACCAGGATCGGCATCAGGTACTCGAACATCGAGCCGCTCCACGACACGAGCGCCGCGTGCCCGCGCGCGAAGGTGAGCTGGCGCCCGAGGTGGAACCAGTGCTCGACCGGGACCTCGTCCTTCGCGATCGCGACGAAGCTCGCCAGCCGCGCCTCCGACGCCAGCAGGTCGTACGACGACTGGTCGTGCTGGTGCGTGCTCGCGTTGAAGCCGATGGTGAAGAGCTTGGTCGGCGTGTCGTAGAGGAAGCGGAAGTCCATCTCGAGGACCCACCGGTCGCACTGGTCGGCGAGCCGCGCGAGCCGCTCGGCGATCGCCGGCCCACCGTTCGCCGCGCCGGCGCCGGCCCCGAGCTCGCGGCACGCCTGACGCACGGCGATGAGGTGGCCCGCCAGGTTGCCGCTGTCCACGGTGGAGACGTAGGCGGGCTCGAGCACGCGCAGGTCGGGGAGCGCGTACCAGTTCAGGAAGTGGCCGCGGTGGCGCTGGAGGCGTGCCATCGACGCGAAGGCACGCTCGAGCCGTTCGGTCATCTCGGGGAGCGGGATGAACCCGAGGTCGTGCGCGCTCACCGTGGAGAGGAGCTGCAGCCCGATGTTCGTCGGCGACGTGCGCATCGCGACCACCGGTTCGGGGTCCTCCTGGTAGTTGTCCGGCGCCAGCCAGGCCGTCTCCTCGTTCGCGAAGCGGGCGAAGTACTCCCAGTGCGCGCGGGCGTAGCGGAGCGCCTGCTCCCGGGCGCGCTCGTCCAGCGGCGCCACCTCGCGCCGCGCCGGCTGGCTCAGCGCGTGCGCGACGATCGGCGCGCTCACCCAGGCGCCGAGGAGCGGGACGATCGGGACCAGCACGGACAGCAGGGAGGGGTCGCCCGGCACCGCGCTGACGACCGCCCGCCAGAGCGCGACCTCAGCGATGACCCAGGGGACGAGGACCGCGGGCCACATGGCCTGCAGCAGCTGCGTGAGCGACCCCGACGTGCGACGCTCCGTGAGCGCCGCCGTCTGCCACTCGAGCAGGTGCCGGCGCGAGACGAAGAGCCGCCAGAGCGTGCGGCCGATCGCGTCGGCCGAGAGCCACGCCTGGTGCGGCAGGAAGACGACCGCGAGCGCGGCCTGGCGCGCGCTGGTGACCGCGTCGCGCGCCACCGCCGCGTAGTACGCGCGGAGGGACTTGTCCGCGGAGGGCCCCACGAGCGCGAGCAGGAGTGCGACGATCCACGGGGCCGCCACCGCGAGGACGCCGAGCACGGTCCACCGCAGCGGAGAGCCCGGCAGGACGGTCCACCCCGCGATGATGAAGGCGAACTGCGCGATCTCCACCGTGCTGCGCCGCAGGTTGTCGAGGATCTTCCACCGCGCGAGCTTGCCCAGCCGGTTCCGCTCGGGGCCGTTCGGCCCGGGGACCCAGCGCGTGAGCCAGCGCAGCAGCTGCCAGTCGCCGCGGATCCAGCGGTGCTTGCGCCGCGAGAAGGAGAGGTAGCGCGCCGGGTAGTCGTCGAACACCGTGATGTCGGTGACCAGCCCCGCCCGCGCGAAGTTGCCCTCGATCAGGTCGTGCGAGAGCAGCGTGTTCTCCGGGAAGCGCCCGCGGGTGGCTGTCTCGAACGCGTCCACGTCGTAGATGCCCTTCCCGGTGAAGCTCCCCTCGCCGTAGAGGTCCTGGTACACGTCGGAGACGGCAGTCGTGTACGGATCCACCCCCGGGTGCCCGGAATGCACGGAGGCGAACCGGGTGCGGTGCGCGCTGGCCAGCGAGACGCCCACCCGCGGCTGGAGGATGCCGTAGCCCTGCACCACGCGGCTCCGCCCGACGTCGTAGACGGCGCGATTGAGCGGGTGCGCGATCGCGCCCACCAGCGCCGGCGCCTCGTCCGGCGGCAGCACCGTGTCGGAGTCGAGCGTGATCACGTAGCGCACGCGGGCCAGCGGCGCCGTGTTCCCCTCGATGGTCGAGAACGCCCCCTCCGCCCCGCCGCGCACGAAATGATTGAACTCCGAGAGCTTCCCGCGCTTCCGCTCCCACCCCATCCACGTCCCCTGCTGCGCGTTCCACCGGCGCGGGCGGATGAAGACGTAGAACGCGTCCCCCGCCTCGGGCGCGTGCCGGGCGTTGAGGGCCCGCACCCCCTCGACCGCGGCCGCCACGATCGCGTCGTCCCCCTCGCGCACCTCGGTCGGCGAGTCGGTGAAGTCGCCCAGGAGCGCGAAGTGCAGGTTGGCCTCGCGGTTGACGAGGTACTGCACCTCGAGGTTGGCGAGGGCCTCGCGCACCCCCGCGACGTCGGCGAAGAGGGTGGGGATGACCACCGCCGTGCGGCAGTCCTCCGGCACGCCGTGGCGCCGGAAGTCGAGCTTGGGCAGGGCGTGGGGCGGCAGGAACGCCGTCACCAGCTGGCTCATCACGTTCACGGCGATGTCGAAGGCCGGGAGGAGCGAGATGAGCAGCACCGCGAGCCAGGCGCCGTGCACGCTGGGGCCGAGCACGAGGAAGACGGGCGCGAGGGCGGCCGTGGTGCCGGCGATGATCCCGCCGACGAAGACGAGGTTCGGGTGCCGCCGGAGCCAGCGGTCGAAACGGAGCGCGACCGTCGGCTGGTAGTCCACCGCGCGTTCCAGTTCGGGGACCCCGCGGTCCACGAGCCAGTATCCCACGTGCGTGCGCCGGAGGTCCTGTCCCCGGTTCGCCTCGGCGAGCGCGATCGCCCGCTCCGCGACCTGCACCTCGTCCACCGCCGACCGCTTGGCGATGCGCTCGACGGCGTGACGGTACGCGTCCCGCGTGGCGAAGGTCATCCGCCCGTAGTCCCCGGACGGGTCGGTCAGGAGCCGGGCCTCGACCGCGCTCTGGTGCTCGACGAACTGCCGCCAGTCGCGCGCCCCGACCCCGCGGAGGCTCATGATGCTGTTCGACATCGTGTGCGCGGTGAGCGAGAGCCGCTCCGCGGCGCGCGTCGTCGCCTGGGTCGGTCCGAGCCCCTCCTCGGCGAACCAGCGCTCGATGTCCGTGAGCGGCGGCACCGGGCGGTCGGCCGCGCGGAGCTGCTGCATCAGGCGCGAGACGAACGTCGGCGTGATCGCCCGCTGCTCGTCCACGAAGGCCGCGAGTTCCCGGCGCAACGCCACCGGCCCCTCGACCGCGTCCTGCGTGATGCGCTCGGCCCACCGGTCGGCCCCCTCGACCTCCTCCAGCCGCTGCAGCGTGCGCAGCGTCATCCGCCGGATGTTCTCCAGCAGCCCGAGGCGCAGCATCGCCGGGACGGCCCAGAGCTCGCCGAGCGAGAGCGTCTCCTCATCCTGGTACGCGCCGACGAAGTGGTCCACGTTCTCGAGGTCGATTCGCCCCTCGGTGTGCGAGATGAGCGTGATCGCGATCTCATAGATGCGCGGATACTCGGCCAGCGGGCCGGCGACCAGGAGCGGGAGTTCCCGGAAGTAGTCCACGGGGAGGCTCTCGTGGACCTGGCTCACGTGCTCCCGGACGACGTGGATGTTGTCGAGGAGCCACTCGCCGGCCGGGCCGACATCGGTGCCGCGGACGGTCGCTACCGAGAGGCGCTCGTAGGCGTCCTCGAGGATGCGGCGTGTCTGCGCCAGCCGGACGAGGAGGCGGGCGGGGCGAGGCCGCAACCGCCGCCGCCGCCGCTCGACCACGGAGCGCTGGTCCCGCGCCAGCCCCCGGGCGCGCTCGGCGAGACGCTCCGCTCCGAGCAGCTCACCCCGGATCGGTCCCGCGAACAGGTCTTCGGCGCTTCTCCGCGGGCGCCGCGGACCGAACCAGCTCAGCGACGCGCCACCGGTTCAAGGCGCACGAGCGCCGATGGGCCTCCCGACGCGTCCTCGAAGGCGATGTAGAGGAAGCCGTCCGGACCCTGGCGGATCGCGCGCATCCGGCCGCGGTAATCCAGCAGGTTCTCCACGCTCTTCACCGAGTTCCCGGCCATGGTGAGCCGCACGAGGCGCTGCCCCACCATGCCACCCACGAAGAAGTTGCCCTGCCAGCGCGGGAACTTGTCCCCGGTGTAGATGACGAGCCCCGAGACGCCGATCGACGGCACCCAGACGTTCCGCGGCTGCTCCATGCCGTCGCGGTGCGTGCCCGCGTGGATCGCGGTGCCGGAACGGTAGTTCACGCCGTAGCCGATCACCGGCCAGCCGTAGTTCTTCCCGGCCTGCGTGAGGTTGAGCTCGTCGCCGCCCTGCGGGCCGTGCTCGTCGGTCCAGAGGTCGTTGGTCTCCGGGTGGACCGCGATCCCCTGCACGCTCCGGTGGCCATAGCTCCAGATCTCCGGCAGCGCGCCTGCTGTCGCGACGAACGGATTGTCCGCGGGGACGCGGCCGTCGTCGTGCAGGCGGACCACCTTTCCGTGGTGCGTCGAGAGGTCCTGCGCGGGATGCTTCTCGAGGTCGCCGGTGGACGGCACCTGCCGGTCGCCGAGCGTGACGAAGAGGAAGTTGTCCTTGTCGAAGGCCAGTCGCGATCCGTAGTGACCCCGTCCCGCGGACCACATCTTCGCCTCGAAGACCTCCTGCACGTCGTGCAGCCGGTCGTTCTCGAAGCGCGCGCGGATCACGGCCGTGGTGCCCTGCGACCCGTCGGCGTTCGGCTTGGAGTAGCTGATGTAGACGAGCCTGTTGGTCGCGAACTGCGGGTGGGTGACGATGTCGAGCAGCCCGCCCTGGCCTCCCACGCGGATCGCGGGCAGCCCCGGCACCGTGTCGGCCAGGAGCTTCCCCTTCCGCACGATGCGCAGCTGCCCGCCGCGCTGCGTGACGAGGATGTCACCCCCCGGGAGGAAGGCGAACGACCAGGGCATCACGAACCCTTCCGCGACGGTCACGACGCGGAAGTCGTGCTCGGCGGATCGCTCGGTGGTGGCCTGCGCGTGCGCCGCCGGTGCGGCGAGCCCCGTGGCCGCAGCGCCGAGGAGGAGGGCGAGTCGCGGGATGAGAAGGCGGTCGGTCATGGCAGGCTCACAGGTCGGGAGTCGGGGGGCGGACCTCTCCAAGTTGGCCGGGCGATGCTCGGCGACGCAACTTATCCGGACCGCCGTTCCCCTTGCCCGGACCGACCATGTCCCGCACCCGCGCCCTCCGTTCGCTCCTCCCCCTCCTGTTCGCCCTCCCCCTTGGCGCGCTCGCCGCGCAGCGCCCGGACCCGCTCGTCGAGGAGATCGACAAGCGTGCGCGCGAGGTCGCGCCGCGCGTGATCGACTGGCGGCACGACATCCACCGGAACCCCGAGCTCTCCTTCGCGGAGACGCGCACCGCCGCGCTGGTGGCAGCCCACCTGCGCAAGCTGGGCCTCGAGGTGCAGACGGGTGTCGGCGGGCATGGCGTGGTGGGGCTGCTCAAGGGCGGCCGTCCCGGCCCCGTGGTCGCCCTCCGGGCGGACATGGACGCGCTCCCCGTGGTGGAGCTCGCCGACGTCCCGTACAAGTCGACGGTCAAGACCATCTACAACGGCGTCGAGACCGGCGTGATGCACGCCTGCGGGCACGACATGCACGTCGCGATCCTGATGGGGGTGGCCGAGGTCCTCTCGGGGATGCGCGCCCAGCTGCAGGGCACGGTGAAGTTCGTCTTCCAGCCCGCGGAGGAGGGGCCGCCGGTGGGCGGCGCGGGCCCGATGATACGCGACGGCGTGCTCGAGAACCCCAAGGTCGATGCCATCTTCGCGCTCCACGTGGGTCCGGGGCCGCTCGGGACGGTCGGCTACCGCGGGGGTCCCTCGCAGGCGAGCACGGACAACTTCCGCATCGTCGTGCGCGGGAAGCAGACGCATGGTGCCATGCCCGCCGCGGGCGTGGACCCGATCATCGTCAGCGCGCAGGTCCTCCTCGGGCTCCAGACCATCGTGAGCCGGCAGGTGAACCTCGCGCAGGCCCCGCTCGTGCTCACCGTCGGCGCCATCCACGCGGGCCTGCGCGAGAACATCATCCCCGACACGGCCGTGATGATCGGGACGGTGCGGGCACTCAGCCCGACCATGCGCACCGAGGTGCATGCGCGGATCAGGCGCACGGCCACGAGCATCGCCGAGGCGGCGGGCGCGACCGCCGAGGTCACCATCATCGAAGGGTATCCCGTCACCGTGAACGACCCGTCGCTCGCCGAGTTCATCGGCCCCGTGCTGCGCCGCACGGCGGGGTCGGACAAGGTGTTCATCACCGAGCCCGGGATGCCCGCCGAGGACTTCTCGCGCTTCCAGGAGAAGGTGCCGGGGCTGATGTTCGGCCTCGGCGTCACGCCGCCCACGCTCGACCCGAGCAAGGTCGCGTCGAACCACTCGCCCCTCTTCCAGGGCGATGACAATGCGCTCGAGATCGGCGTGCGCCTGATGGCGAACGTCGCGGCGGAGTACCTCCGCTCCGGCAAGCCGCGGATGTAGGCGGCCGGCCGACCGCGGCGCGGCTCCCGACCCGGATGCGCATCGTCGACTGGCTCCACGCCGGCCTCGGCGGCGCCATCGTCGGCGCCGGCGCGATGCTGCTGGTGGCGGTCTTCGTCACCGGGATGGGGGGCGGGTTCTTCACGCTGCCGCTCGTGCTCCTCTTCGTGCTGGGAGGCGCGGTGGTCGGGGGCGTGGTCCAGGGCGCGGTGGTGGCGGCGAGCGGACAGGCCGCGCGGGCCGTGGTCGCGCCGAGCGGCAGGACGACGCCGTACACGCCGACCTTCTCGCACATCGAGTCGATGCAGGTGCGCGGCGACCTCGACGGCGCCGAGCGGGCGTGGGAGGAGGCGTGCGCGGCGCACCCGGGGCAGGCGCTGGTCTGGGTGAAGTGCGCGGACTTCCACCTGCGACTCCGCGGGGACGCGCACGCGGCGCGCCTGCGCTACCAGCACGTCCGCGACCTGGCCCACGCCAGCGATGACCTGGTGCGCTACGCGAGCCAGAAGCTGATCGACCTGCACCTCGGGCCCCTCGCGGACGAGGGGCGTGCACTGGTCGAGCTGCGCCGGCTGATCGACCGGTTCCCGGGGACGCGCGAGGCGGACGACGCGCGTGCCGTCCTCGCGCGCCTCAAGGCGGCGCGGAACATGGGGTGAACGGACGACGCCACCGCCCGAGAGCGGTGGCGTCGTGGTCCGTCAGGTGCTTCGGGCGATCAGCCGCCGTCCGGCTTCCGCTTGCCCGAGGGCTTGTCCGGTTTGGACGGCGTGCGCGGCGCGGACCGCGCCTGCCCCTTGTCCGGCGAACGCGACGGCGCGGAGGCCGCGCGCGGCTGGCTCTGCGCGCGCGGCGCGCTCGAGGCGCGCGGCGGGGAGGCCGTGCGCGGCGCACTCGGCAGGCTCCGCGCGCCAGTCCGGTCCGGCTGGGAGGCGCGGGGCACGCTCCGCGGCGACGACGACGGCATCGCCTGTGGCACCGAAGCCGTGCGCGGCGCGCTCGGCGTCGCGCGGGTCGGCTGGTAGCGCTCGCGGTCCGGCGCCGCGTCCTGCTTCGGCGACTTCACCGGCGCGGTCCTGGTGGCACTCGTGCGCGAGGGAAGCGCACGGTCGCCGCCCGAGTTCGCGTTGCGCGGCCATGCCGAGCCGGGCGCGGTGGCGGGGTAGCGCGACGGCGTGTTCGCCGGCTCGACGCCGCGCGGCACCGCGCTGGTCTGCGTGGCACTCGTGCGCGGCTGCGCGGTGCGCGAGCCGTCCGAGGTGCCCTGCGTGGGATAGAGCGGGCGGCGCGTCCCGCCGATCGGCGTCGGCGTCACGCGGTTGGTCTCGGGGATGTACTTCGGCGGCTTCGCGTCGTCGGCCACGCGACGGCCGTTGCCACCGCGGTCGTTGCCGCGCTCGCCTCCGCGCGGATCATCGTCCCAGCGGCCGGGACGCGACGGATACCCGCCACCCCGGCGACCGGGGAGGTCGTGGCGATCCCACGCCACCTTCCGGTGCACCGTGCGATACGTGTTGAAGTGGATGTAGTTCACCCGGCGGTGGATCACGTTCCGGTTGATCACCACCACCGTGCGGTAGGGGTTCACGTACACCGTGTTGAACGAGATGAAGGGGCGCGAGACGTGGTACCAGCTGTACCCGCCGGCGTGGTAGCCCTCCCAGCCGTGGTAATAGACGCGGTGGTGGCCCCAGTCGACGTCGTAGTTCAGCCAGACGCCGATCGGGAAGGCGATGCCGAACGACCAATGCGAGGTGCGGACGCGTGCGTAGTGCACCGGCTGGAAGTAGATGTACGTCGGGTCGTAGGTCGGCACGTAGATCACGCGCGGCTGTGCGGGCACGATGCGGATGGCGCGCGGGGCGTACTCCACGCGGTGCTCCGCGGTGGAGACCAGGTTCCCCTGCTGGTACGCCATCTCGCGCAGCCCCTGCACGGAGGCCATCACGTCTCCCGGCTGCAGCGCGTACGCCTGGCCGAGCGCCACGGTCCAGTCCTCACGCTCCGCGAGCATGTTGAGCACGGGGAGGTAGCGCGCCACCGCCTTCACGCTCACGTCCCACCCCTGGCGGTCGATGTCCCGGTCGCCGTAGGTGCGCACGTAGCGCGCGGCCAGCGCGATCTGCTCCGGATAGGTCGCCGCCACGAGCAGCTGGGCGAGGATCGGGTCCGGGTAGAGCGCGACCGGCGCGAGCAGGTTGTCCAGTTCGTCGACGGTGAAGAGGTCCGGCGCCTGCTGCACGGACTGGTCGGACGGCACCGGGTACTGCGCGGCGAGGGGCCGATCGGGCGCGACGAGCGCGAGCGCGCCGGCGGCCATCGCGAGTCGGAATCCCACGGAGGTGCGCATCATCTGCTCTCCTGCGTTCCCGCTCGCGTCTCGACGTGCGCGCTCGGGGTGCGGAATGACCTCAGGGATCACGGGGACGTCGACGTGGTCCTGAAGGGTCGTACATCGGCCCGGGGACGATGTTCCGGGAACTTTCCGGCCACCAGCCCTCACCGGCACGACACGGGCACTGCCTGCATCGGAGTGACACACCCGACACGCTGGAGTGACCTGCCAGGAGGACGTTCCCCCTTCGCTCAGCGCACCGGCGTCAGCCAACCATGCACGTCGCGTGCCCGGCCGTTCACGATGTCGAGGAACTGCTGCTGCAGCTTGCGCGTGATGGGGCCGACGCTGCCGTCCCCGACCGGCAGCCGGTCCACGCTCTTCACGGGCGTGACCTCGCTGGCGGTGCCGCAGACGAAGAGCTCGTCCGAGGTGTAGAGCACCTCGCGCGTGAGGGGCTGCACGTGCACGGGGATCCCCGCGTCCTTCGCGAGCGTGATCACGGTGTCGCGCGTGATGCCGGGGAGGAGCGTGCCGTCGATCGGCGGGGTGTAGAGCGCGCCGCCATCCACCACGAAGACGTTCTGCCCGGAGCCCTCGCTCAGCATCCCGTCGGGGCCGAGCGCGATCGCCTCCTGGAAGCCGTTGCGGAGCGCTTCCATCTTGATCAGCTGGCCGCTCAGGTAGTTCCCCGCGATCTTCGCCGCGGCGGGGATGGTGTTCGGCGCCACGCGATGCCAGCTCGAGACGCAGGCGTCGACGCCCTTCTCGAGCGCCTCATCCCCGAGGTACGCACCCCAGGGCCAGCAGGGGAGGTAGGTCTCCACCGGGCTGTCGTGCGGCACCATGCCCGCCGCCCCGTACCCGCGGAGCACCATCGGGCGGATGTAGCAGGCGTCGAGCTTGTTCTTCGCGATGAGCTCCCGCGTCGCCGCCACCAACTCGTCCATCGTCCACCGCACATCCATGCGGTAGATCTTGCATGAGTTGTACATCCGCTTCAGGTGCTCCCGCAGCCGGAAGACGGCGGGGCCCTTGGGCGTGGAGTAGCAGCGGATCCCTTCGAAGACGGCGCTGCCGAACTGGACCGAGTGGGCGAGCAGGTGGACCGTGGCGTCCTTCCACGGGATGAACTCGCCGTCGCGCCAGATCCAGTCGGATTCGGTGATCTTTGCCATGCGCGGAAGCTACAGCGCCCGCACCTGACCCGTCAGCCGACCAACGCCGCTCGCCTGCCCGCTCCCCGCTAGGGCCGGATCCCGGCGTTGGTGCTGGGCGTCTCGTGCCGCCAGGGCTGCGGTGGGAGTGCCCGCTGGCGCGGCCACACCTCGTTGAGCGTGCTCCCCTCGTAGAGGCGACCGTTCCGCATCACGAGGCGGACCGTGTTGGTGTTCCGGATGTCCTGCAACGGGTCCGCGTCGAGCACCACGAGGTCGGCCAGCTTCCCCGGCTCGAGGCTGCCGAGGTCGCCGTCGAGCCCGAGCGCCTCGGCGCCCATCAGCGTGGCCACGCGGAGCGCGTCGTGGTTCGTCATCCCGCCCGACTGCACGGTCCAGAGCTCCCAGTGGTAGCCGAGTCCCTGGAGCTGGCCGTGGCTGCCGATCCCCGCCTTGCCCCCGGCCGCGACGAGGTCCTTGATGAACCCCGCGTGGTCGCGGAAGTGGAACTCGTCGTCGAGCACCCACCCGGCGGGTCCCGGCGAGCCGCCGGCGCCCGTCCCGCGCCGCCGCGTGCGCGAGTCGAGGTCGTCGGCGGGGGTGAAGTGGCGGAGCTTCGCGTCGTCGTGCGGGTTCTCGCGCGTGTAGTAGTAGTTCTCCGCCCAGGGGCCGCCGTACGTCACGAGCAGGGTCGGGGTGGAGACCGTGCCGGAGGCCTTGAAGAGCTCGATCACGTCATTGAAGAGCGGCGTGATCGGGAGGTTGTGCTCGATCCCCGAGTAGCCGTCGATCGCCATCGTGATGTTGGAGCGGTAGGAGAGCCCCGCCTCCGTGGTCGGCATGAGCTTGAGCTCGCGGGCCGCCATCATGATCCACTGGCGCACCTGCCGGTTGCCGGCCCCGTACATCTTGATCGTCTTGGTGTCGTAGTACTCGCTGTAGCGCTTGAGCACGCTGCGCGCGTTCTCGAGCGAACGGATGCGCTCGCCGGCGAACACGCCTGGCCCCGTGGAGTAGATGCGCGGGCCGATCAGCGCGCCGGCGTCCACGCGGTCGGAGTAGCTCAGCACGTCCGTGGTGCCGGTCTGCGGATCGCGCGTGGTGGTGACCCCGTAGGCGAGGTTCGCGAGGAGTGCCCAGGGCTGCGTGGTGTGCACGCCCGGCGAGTGGCGGAAGTGCGCGTGCGTGTCGACGAATCCCGGCACGATGGTCTTGCCCGTGACGTCGATGACGCGTGCGCCCGCCGGCACCTCCGCGGCGCCGCGCCGAGCGACCGAGACGATGCGGTTGTTCCGCACGACGATGTCCGCGTCCTCGATCACCTCCTGGCCGCGCATCGTGATGGCGCGCGCGCCGCGGAGCACCACGGTGCCCTGCGGGATGTCCCGCTCGCCGGTCACCCGCACGCGCACCTCGACCGGCTTGTAGGTGACGGTCGTGGTGTCGGGGCGCGCGGCGGCGCGGGCGGCGGTGTCGGTGGCGGGGATCGCGGCGAAGGCCGCGGCGGCGGCTCGCCGCGCGGCGCGCACCGAGTCCTCCATCGCCTTCGCGCGGTCGAGGTCGTACGTCACGAACGCGTTGCCGATTGACCAGTGCACCACGCGGCCGGTCGGCCCCCACGCGGGGAACTCCCCGCCGATGTCGGAGAGCTTGCGCACCGGCGTCGGCGCATTCTCCGGCGTCGCGACCGAGACGGTCGGCGTCGCGCCGCCGATCACCGGGACGGTGACCACGTAGAAGTCCGAGCCCACCTGCGCGAGGGCCTGGTCGCCACGCGGCGCCATGCGCACCGAGCCGGCGTTCGGCTGGTTGGTGCTCCCTGCGGCGGCCGCGCCCGTCACCTTCACGTGGGCCTTGAGGTCGGTGCCGTCCCAGCGGAAGGAGACGAGCCCCTCGCTCCCGCTGTAGGCGAAGATGCGCGTGGAGTCACTGGTGAAGTGCGGGTCGTCGAGGCCGCCGCTCGCGCGGATGCGCGTGACCGCGCCCCCATCGCTCGGCACCCAGACGAAGCGGGCGGCCTGCCCGCCACCGAAGCGCTGGATGGTCTCCTGCAGCTCGCGCGCGTCCGCCTGCATCGCGAGGATGCGCCGGCCGTCCGGGGACCACTGCGTCGCGTAGTAGGTGGCCACCTCGCGCGTGAGCCGCACGGGCTGCCCGCGCCCGTCCGCGCGGACCTTCTCGACATGCCCGCCCGCGTCGCTCCAGGTCACGTACGCGATCCACTGGCCGTCGGGGGACCAGGTGGGGAAGAACTCGCCGGATGCCGCGCTCGTGATGCGGCGCGGGGCGCTCTCGGGGAGGTCCATCACCCAGAGGTCGCCGAGCGCGGAGAAGGCGATGCGGCGCCCGTCGGGGGAGGGCACGGCGTCGCGGATCTGCCGCGCCACGAAGGTCGGCGAGTCCTCCACCGGGTAGCGGAACTTCACCTCGGGCCCGATCGGGAGGTCCACCTCGGCGGTGAAGGGGATCTTCGTCGCCGCCGTGCCGTCGACGGGCACGCGCCAGATCTCGCCGCCGTAGCTGATCACCACCGCGCGGCTGTCGGGCGTGAAGTCGTAGCCGGGGAGCGCGTCGATCTCGAGCGCCGCCTCCATGTTGTCGCGCTGGATGGGATACGCGAGCCAGCGCTCCGTGCCCGTGGCGAGCTCGCGGATGCGGAGCCCGGTCTTCGCGTCGTGCCGGGAGCCGTAGGTGAGCCACTTCCCGTCCGGCGAGATCGCGGGGCGGAACGCGGAGCCGTAGCGGCTGGTCATCGGCGTGTTCGTGCCGAGCTCGCGGTCGTACGCGGCCACCTGGTACTGCGGGAAGATCGCGTTGTACTGCCAGGTGCCGGCACGCGTCGCGTACCAGAGGTGGCGGCCGTCGGGTGAGAAGGCGGCCCCCACGGTGGCCTGCCCGGGCTGGTCGCGGAGCACCTGCACGCCCGAGCCGCCATCGACGTGGTAGAGGAAGATCTTCGGGCCGCCGCTCACGTTGCGCGAGACGGCGACGTACCGGCCGTCGGGCGTCCACTCGGGGGAGATGTAGCCCTCGCTCGTGGTCTTGGAGAGCTGCACGGTGTCCTTGGCGTCGGCGGAGATGAGCCAGAGGTTGTCGGCGCCGCTGCGGTCGGAGAGGAAGGCGATGCGCGTGCCGTCGGGGCTCCAGCGGGGCGCCGCGTCGTGGGCCATCCCGTGCGTGAGGCGCGTGGCGGTGCCCCCGGTGATCGGCAGGGTGTAGAGGTCGCCGAGGAGGTCGAAGACGATCCGCTGCCCGTCCGGGCTCACGTCCACCGACATCCAGGAGGCCTTGTCGGTGGTGAATCGCACCGTGCGGCCCGCGTCGAGCGGGAGCGGCTTGCGCGCGGCAGAGGCGGTGGCGCCGGCGGCCGGCGCCTGCGCGAGGAGCGCGGCGCCGAGCACGGGGAGGGCGGTGAGCGCGACGGCGAGGCGGCGCACGAGCGGCGGAAGGGAACGGGTCACGAGGAGCTCCGGGGGACGTGGCGGATGCGGACGGGCCAATAGTACTGCATATGTTTCCTGTGTGTATGACAGCGCGACCCGGCTCCGGGGAATCTTCCGGGGCCCGGATCCCGTAGGGAAGAGAGGCGGCCGCGTCCCGCGCGGCCGCGACCCCACTGCAGGACTGGAGGCTGCGAATGGAAGAGTTCAAGGTGAAGGGCTCCAAGCTCATGGCGAAGCTCAAGGAGCTGATCCACGAGGGGAACGTGCGTCGGGTGATCCTCAAGAACCCCGAGGGACGCGTGCTCCTCGACATGCCGCTGAACGCCGGCATCGCCGGCGCGGCGCTGCTCCCCTTCTGGGCCGCGGTCGGTGCGGTCGCGGTGCTCGCCACGGATTACTCCGTGCTCGTCGAGCGCGACAAGGACGCCGAAGTCACGAAGGCCACATGACGGTGGGCTACTCGAAGACGCCGCTGGCGAAGAAGCTGGGGATCAAGGCGGGGGCGCGCGTCCGCGTGCGCAACGCGCCCGTCGGCTACCGCAACCTGCTCCGCCCGATCCCCGCGCGCGTGAAGTTCACGCGCACCCACGACGAGACCACGGACCTCGTGCACGTGTTCGTCCGCACCCGCGCCGAGCTGCGCAACGCGCTCCCGGACTTCCGGAAGAACGTGCGTCCGGGGACGCCCGTCTGGGTCTCCTGGCCCAAGCTGGGGTCCGGCGTCCCGACGAACGTCACCGAGGACATCATCCGTGCCGCTGCGCTCCCGCTCGGCTTCGTGGATGTGAAGGTCTGCGCGGTCAACGAGATCTGGTCCGCGCTCAAGCTCGTGGTGAGGAAGGAGGAGCGGTGATCGCACGCGTGGCCGCGCTGATCGGATGCGTCCTCGCGCTGGTACCCGGCGCGTCCCAGGCGCAGTCGGCGCAGCCCGCACCGTCCTCTCCGCCCCCCTGCTCGGCGCCCGAGTACCGCCAGTTCGACTTCTGGATCGGCGAGTGGACCGTCACCGACAGCGCGGGCACGCGCACCTTCGGGACGAACACCATCCGCCGCGAGGACGGGGGGTGCCTCCTGCTCGAGCGCTGGGTGAGCGCGGGTACGGGCGCGAACTCGAACACCGGGCACAGCGTGAACGCGTACGACCGCTCCACGGGGCAGTGGGGGCAGGACTGGGTCGGGAGCGACGGCACCGTGCTCCACCTGCGCGGCGGGCTCGAGGACGGCCGGATGGTGCTCGCGAGCCGGACGACCGGTCCTTCGGGGGCGGTCCAGCGGCAGCGCATCACCTGGGCGCCACAGCCCGACGGGCGCGTCCGCCAACTGTGGGAAGGATCCACGGACGACGGGCAGACCTGGACCGTCGCCTTCGATGGCTGGTACCGCCGACTGAAACCCTGAGGCACGCGGGCCGTTAGGGGAGGGGAACAAACGATTCGGCGACGGATGCTGTCTCAATCATCTGAGTGCGCATCCGCTGGTCCACCGCTCCCCTCGCCCCGTTCCCGATGCAGAACCTGAAGCTCGCGGCCCGGATGCTCCTCCGGACACCGTTCGTCACGACGATCGCGATCCTCTCGCTCGCCCTCGGGATCGGCGCCAACTCGGCGATCTTCTCGCTCTTCGACCAGATGCTGCTCACCCCGCTCCCCGTCCCGGAGCCGGAGCGCCTGGTCAACCTCTCGTCACCGGGCCCCAAGCCGGGCTCCCAGTCCTGCGGCAACGCCGGCAGTTGCGACGAGGTGTTCAGCTACCTGATGTTCCGCGACCTCGAGCGCGAACAGACCGTCCTCACGGGGCTCGCGGCGCACGTGCAGTTCGGCGCGAGCTTCGCGATCGACAACGAACCGATGGTCGGCTCGGGACTCCTGGTCTCCGGTTCCTACTTCCCGACGCTGCAGCTCCAGCCCGCGCTCGGCCGGCTCTTCGTGCCCTCGGACGACGAGGTGATCGGCGCCAACTACCTCGTGGTGCTGAGCCACCTCTTCTGGCAGAACCGGTTCGGGGCGGACCCGAACGTCGTCGGCCGGACGATGGTCATCAACGGCGGCACCTACACCATCGTCGGCGTCGCCCCCGAGGGGTTCGACGGCACCACGCTCGGCTCGCGCCCGAACGTCTTCGTGCCGATCACCATGCGCACCGCCGTCTCGCCGGGGTTCACGCGCTTCGAGAACCGTCGCGTCTACTGGGCCTATCTGTTCGGGCGGCTCAAGCCGGGGGTGAGCGTCGAGCAGGCGCGCGCCTCGCTCAACGGCATCTACCAGCCGATCATCAACGACGTCGAGGCGCCGCTGCAGGAGGGGATGAGCGACCCGACGATGGTGCAGTTCCGCGCCAAGACCGTCGGCGTGGAGCCCGGCCCGCAGGGGCAGAGCCAGGTGGACGAGGAGGCGCGCACGCCCCTCTTCCTCCTCTTCGGCGTCACCGGCGTGGTGCTCCTGATCGCCTGCGCGAACATCGCGAACCTCCTCCTCGCCCGCGGGGCCGGACGCGCCGCCGAGATGGGCGTGCGCCTCGCGCTCGGCGCCAGCCGCCGCCAGCTCCTCTCGCTCCTGCTCACGGAGTCGGTGCTCCTCGCGCTCCTCGGCGGAGCGGCGAGCCTGGTCGTCGCACAGTGGACGCTCTCCTTCATCGCCACGCTCCTCCCCCCGGAGGCGGTGGAGTCGCTCCGGTTCGAGCTCCAGCCGAGCGTGGTGGTGTTCGCGGCCGTGCTCTCGGTGGGGACCGGGCTCTTCTTCGGGATGTTCCCCGCGTTGCACAGCACGCGCAGCGACCTGATCTCGGTGATCCGCGCCGGCGCCGGCCAGCTCACGGGGGGCAAGGCGGCGGGGCGGTTCCGCGCGGCGCTCGTGACCGTGCAGATCACCCTCTCGATGGCGCTCCTCGTCTCCGCGGGGCTCTTCCTCAAGAGCCTCATGAACGTCAGCCGCGTGGATGTCGGCTACAAGCTCGACAACTTCGTCACCTTTGGCGTCAGCCCGCAGCGGGCGGGCTACGACACGCTCCGCGCGGCCGTCTACTTCGGCCGGCTGGAGGAGGAACTCGCCGCCATGCCCGGCGTCACGGGTGTCACCTCCGCGCAGGTGGCACTCCTCGCGGGGAACAACTGGGGCACCGGCGTCAGCGTGCAGGGCTTCGAGGGCGGTCCCGACGTGGACAACGGTTCCCGCTACAACGAGGTCGGCGCCGGCTACTTCACCACCCTCGGCGTGACGCTGCTCGACGGACGCGACATCGCGGCGTCGGACGTCGCGAACGGCTCCAAGGTCGCGGTGGTGAACGAGACCTTCGCGAAGAAGTTCGGGCTCGGGCGCGAGGCGGTGGGGAAGTTCATGGGCCAGAGCTCCACCCGCGACTCGCTCGACATCCAGATCGTGGGCCTCGTGCCCGACGTGAAGTACAGCGACGTGAAGGACTCGATCCCCGCGGTGTTCTACACCCCATGGCGGCAGAACACGCGCGTCGGGTTCCTCAACTACTACATCCAGACCTCGCTCCCGCCGGAGCAGCTGCTGACGACCATCCCGCAGGTCGTGAAGGGCCTCGACCCGACGATCCCGGTGGAGGACCTCAAGACGATGCGGCAGCAGATCCGGGAGAACGTCTTCCTGGACCGGATGATCACGATCCTCTCCGCCGGATTCGCGATCCTCGCGACGCTGCTCGCGGGTGTGGGGCTCTATGGCGTGCTCGCGTACACGGTGGCGCAGCGTACCCGCGAGATCGGCGTGCGGATGGCCCTTGGCGCCGACGCCGCCAAGGTGCGCGGACTCGTGCTCCGGCAGGTCGCGATCATGACCGTGATCGGCGGCGGGATCGGCGTGGCGGTCGCGCTCGGGCTCGGGCAGGCGGCGCGCTCGCTCCTCTTCGGCCTCGAGGGGCACGATGCGGTCGTGTTCTCCCTCTCGGTCATCATGCTGGCGGTCGTCGCGCTCGCGGCGGGCTTCATCCCCGCCCGGCGCGCCGCGGCGGTGAACCCGATGGCCGCCCTGCGCTATGACTGAGCCGGGGAGACGGGCGCTGATCTCGCTCGCCGCACTCCGCCAGGACCTGCGATTCGGCGCGCGCATGCTGGTGAAGAGTCCCCTCTTCACCGGCATCGTGGTGCTCACCCTCGCGATCGGCATCGGCCTCAACGCCGCCGTCTTCTCGATGGTCGATGCCCTGCTCCTGCGTCCCCTCCCCGGCGTGCACCAGGCGGACGAGCTCGTCCAGCTCTACCGCACCTATCCGGGGATGACCTACGGCTCGAACTCCATCCCGCACTTCTGGGACGTGCGCGCGCGGTCGACGGATGTCTTCTCGGGCGTGACGACGTGGACCTTCACGACGATGAGTGTCACCACGGCCGACCGGCCGATGACGCTGCTCGGGCAGATGGTCTCCGCCGACTACTTCTCGGTGCTCGGCGCGCCGAGCGTGCTCGGGCGCACCTTCGTGCCGGCGGAGGACGAGGGGCGGGGTGCCCACCCGGTCGCCGTGCTGAGCGATGGCGGCTGGCGCAATTATTTCGGTGCCGACCCGGACATCGTCGGCCGGATGGTCCCGGTGAACGGCCAGAACGTCGAGATCATCGGGGTCACCGCGCCGGGATTCCGAGGCGCGCTCCCGCTGGTGGATCCGATCATCTGGATGCCCCTCATGCAGCTCGAGCAGCTGCGGCCGGGATCCGGCGGCGACTTCGAGCGGCGCAACAACAACTACATGAACGTCCTGGCGCGCCTCCGCCCCGGCGTCACGGCGGAGCAGGCCAACGCCCGTCTGGCGACGATCGTGACCGCCCTCGGGAGTGAGTTCCCGGACGCCTACGAGAACAGCGGGATCAACCTCGTCCTGCAGTCCGAGGCCGGGATCCACCCGACGATGCGGGGCGCGCAGGTCGGGCTCTCCGCCGTCGTCATGGTGGTGGTCGTGCTCCTCCTGCTCATCGCCTGCGTGAATGTCGCGAACCTCTTCCTCGCCCGGGCACGCGACCGCGCGCGGGAGATGGCGATCCGGCTCGCGCTCGGCGCCCGGCGGGGCGCACTCGTGCGGCAACTGCTGGTCGAGAGCCTGCTCTTCGCCCTCGTCGCCGGCGTCGTGGGACTGCTCGTCGCCACCTGGACGATCGGCATCGTGAACGGGGTGCAGCTGCCGATGGACGTGGACTTCCAGCCCAACCTGCGCCTGAGTCCGCTGGTGCTGACGTACGCGTTCGGCGTGACCATCCTCACCGGCGTGCTCTTCGGGCTCGCGCCCGCACTCCAGGCCACCCGGCCCGCGCTGATCCCCGCGCTCAAGGGGGAAGCGCCCGCGGGTGAGTCACGATCGCGGACGAGCAAGGGGCTCGTCGTGGCGCAGATGGCGCTCTCGATCGTGCTCCTGATCAGCGCCGGGCTCTTCCTCGCCAACCTCCGCAACGCCACCGCCATCGACAAGGGGTTCGACGCGGGGCAGATGCTCATCGCCGAGTTGGATCCGGCGCTGCAGGGGTACTCGCGCGCACGGACCGAGGAGTTCTATCGACGGCTCGCGGAACGGCTGGAGGCGAATCCCCTCGTGAGCTCCGTCGCGATGATCGAGGAGTTGCCGCTCGGCCTCGGGGGGAGCGACAGTGGCGTGGAGATCCCCGGGTACACGCCGGCGGAGAACGAAGGGATGTCCATCATGTACTCGCGTGCGACGCCGGGGTACTTCGCCACGATGGGGATCCCCGTGATCCGGGGGCGCGACTTCACGCAGCAGGACGACAGCAGTGCCGCCCGCGTGATGGTGGTGAACCAGCGATTCGTGGATCGCTTCTGGCCGGGGGAGGATGGGGTCGGGAAGACCTTCCGTCGCGGGGGACGTGAGCACACCGTCATCGGCGTGGTCCGCACGGGGAAGTACCGCCGGC
This sequence comes from Gemmatimonadaceae bacterium, assembly GCA_011525845.1. GTDB lineage: Bacteria > Gemmatimonadota > Gemmatimonadetes > Gemmatimonadales > Gemmatimonadaceae > Pseudogemmatithrix. The sequence continues at coordinate 131,067 of WYBP01000013.1, forward strand.
TGGGGGAGGATCCGGAGGCGTTCATGTGGATGGCGCACGCCCAGGCCTGGGTCTCGGGGATGTCCCTGGTGATCCGCACCAGCACGGACCCCGAGGCGCTCGTGGGCTTCCTGCGCAGCGAGGTCGCGGCCCTCGATCCGAATCTTCCCGTGAGCAGCATCCGTACTATGGACAAGCACCTCGGCATCTCGTTGCTTCCCGCCCGCCTCACCGGCGCTGCGCTCGGTGGATTCGGGATCCTGGGCCTGCTGCTCGCGTCGGTCGGGATGTATGGCGTGATGGCGTACTCGGTCTCGCAACGCACCCGGGAGATCGGGATCAGGATGGCGATCGGCGCTGCGGCGCGTGATGTGGTGGGGCTCGTGATGCGGCAGGGTATGGCCCTGGTGCTGATCGGCACGGCGGTCGGACTCGTCGGGGCGCTGGCTGCCTCGAGGCTCCTGGCCGGCGTACTGTATGGCGACAACTCGATCGACTGGACGACCTTCACGCTGGTGCCCCTCGTGCTGATCGGGGTGGCCGCGATCGCGACCTTCGCGCCCGCGCGCCGCGCCGCCACGGTGGACCCGGCGATCACCCTGCGAACGGACTGAGAACGGACTGCGATGGACATCGCCCGCGAACCCAAGAAGAAGACCGGCCGCAACGTCGCCATCGGCGTCGGGGCGCTGGTGCTGGTCGTGCTGACGGTCGCGCTCTCCCGCCTCGACCCGGCGGCGCCCACGGTGCAGC